>CAVUJV010000023.1:0-343481 GCA_963741845.1 uncultured Alphaproteobacteria bacterium | reverse complement strand
GCGGCGAGGTGAGTGAGACAGGCGCATTGATCGACCTGATCCTCAAACGGTTTCATGAAACTCACCGTCGGGAGGGGCCGGAGTTGTCCCGGCTCGCCGCGCAGCTCGAGGCGAATCACACCGGAGACGCGAACTGGCCAATGGGTCTGGCGGCGCTAACCGAGCGGATCATGGGCGAGCTCGTCACCCATATGGCCAAGGAGGAGATCGTTGTCTTCCCGCGCATGCGCCGCGGCGGCGGCGCTCCGCTTGACCGGCCGCTTGCGGTCCTGCACGCGGAGCATGGCGACCACGAGAAAGACATGGCTATCCTCCGGCAGATGACCAATGCCTTCACGCCACCCGCGTCGGCGGACCCCGACTGGCGTGCGCTCTACGGCGGCCTGGCAAAATTTGCGGACGATCTCGCCGAGCACATCCGGCTTGAGGATGGCGTGTTGTTCCCCCGCTTTGAGGCGCAACCTGCAGAAAAGGCCAGCGGGGATCGGCAGGGAACATCCTAGCGCGCACCTGAAATGGTCAGAGGCCGTCTACTGGAGCGAGACGCATAAGATATCGTCGAGGGAGGTAGCCAACATCTCCGCCCGCAGTGCGGTCTCGCATTGATGGCAAGGGCGGGCGACTGCCGGCATAGGTCTGATTGGATCGGATGTCGGCTGATCGATTTCTACGGCTGCCACAGACCGCAGAGGAAACTCGCGATGGCGAAGAAATTCGAAATTGGCGACAAGGTGAGATGGAACTCCGAGGCCGGGCACGTGACGGGAACAATCATTGCTGTCCACACATCGGACTTCACCTACAAGGGCCACAGACGTCACGGCTCCGAAGAGGACCCTCAATACGAAATCAAAAGTGACAAGACCGATCATATCGCGGCCCACAAGGGCGGCGCTCTTGAAAGGATATCTAAGGCAGGCGGCGTGTGACGCTTCCGTTCTTCACCATCGGCCATTCCAATCGAAGTCTCGAGGAGTTCCTCAAGCTCTTGCAGGAGGTCGATATCGCTCTGCTCGCCGATATCCGAACGATCCCGAGGTCCCGAACCAATCCGCAGTTCAACAAGGAGACGCTTCCCCATGCTCTGGGGACCCAGGACATCTCTTATGAACACATTGAGGCCCTTGGCGGTCTTCGTGGAAAGACGCAGAGGGTGTCTTCGGAGGTCAACGGGTTATGGACGAACGACAGCTTCCACAACTACGCCGACTACGCGCTCTCGTCGCCGTTTCAAGCCGGCTTCGAGCGCCTGCTCGCTCAGGGGCATAAGCGGCGTTGCGCGATTATGTGCTCGGAGGCGGTGTGGTGGCGATGCCACCGCCGAATTGTCGCTGACTATCTTATCGCCAGTGGCGAAATGGTCTTTCATATCATGGGCAGGGGCCGCCTCGAACCGGCCCGAATGACTCCAGGCGCTGTCCTTGGAGGCCACCGGGAGGGTCACCTACCCCGCTGCACAGCGACCGGACGAGCAAATGGCGATTGTCGCCGCTCAAACACGGCCTTCGGCAAAGAAGAATGTCTAGCGACCATCAGCGCCAAACTTGGCTCGATCGCGCCTTTGCAAAGCTTCGTCATTGGGCGGTGTTGCCCAAAGGCGCGAAACGCGTGACCCGAGCCTGCTGTGACGGGCGCTGCGCGCCGTTTCGGCGCACGGCGTCAGCGCCGTCAAGATCCAAATTGGTTCAGCGGGCGCTCGCCGCGCCGCGGAATGCGGAAAGGCCTACATGGGCTGCCCGCCGCTCCGTTGCCCTTCGACACGAGGGAGACTGCGCATGATGGATGAGAGCGATCCGGCGATGGAAGCGCCTGTCTTCGACGTCTGGCGCTGCATCGGCTGCGGCCGCATCGAGGCGCCGCAACCTTGTATCGGCGTTTGCGAGGACCGCAAAGTGCGCATGGTCGAATTCTCCGACTACGCGTCCGTCGTGTCGCGGCTCGATGACGCGACGGACGTGGTCGTCGCTCTGAAAAAGGTCTTGCGACGGATCGCCCTGACGACGCCGCGCGAGGGCGAATGGGAACGCAGTTACCGCGCGCTACAAGAGGAGGCGAGACAAGCCATCGGCGGCGCGACGCGGATGCGCCCGCTTCATGACGGCGGATCGGAAGCCGTGGATCACGCCGATCCGTGAGACCACCCAAACCCGGAACGACACCGCGGCCAATCCAAAGGCCGGTCAGCAGGTAGGCAGGATCGTCAACAGCAAGGACGCGTCTTCAATCCCCGTTAGCCAGTGTCTGACGCCGCGGTCGACATACATCCACTCGCCCGTCTTGAGTTCGCGACTTGCATCGCCGGCGCCAAGAAGAACACGGCCCTCGAGGCGTTAGAGAAGAATGGGCCCAGGAACCTGGTGCGGAGGGATCTCATGGCCGGTTGGCACGATGAGACGAATAGCCTCAAACGCGTCCGTCTTCACGATCGCTGTCAATGATCGCGGAAACGGGACCCCGGATTTTCGCCGAATAGGGACCCCGTTATTGAGACGCGCGCGGCCGGCAGCGCTTGCCCCGGCGGAGCTGGCTGGGGTTGCGCAGCCGGGGCGGGCGCGGGTCGGTGAGGCTCGGATTTTTGTAGAGTTCAGGCGCGGTTTTTGAAGCGCCAGCTTTCGTTGCCGGTCTCGACGATGTCGCAGTGGTGAGTGAGACGGTCGAGCAACGCGGTGGTCATTTTAGGGTCGCCGAAAACGCTCGGCCATTCGCCGAAGGCGAGATTGGTGGTGACGAGGATCGAGGTTCGCTCATAGAGCCGGCTGATGAGATGGAAGAGAAGCTGGCCACCGGCCTGAGCGAACGGCAGGTAGCCGAGCTCGTCGAAGACGACGAAGTCCATGCGGGTGAGATAATCGGCGATGCGGCCCTGGCGCCCGGCGCGGGTCTCGGCCTCGAGTTGGTTGACGAGATCGACGGTGGTGAAGAAGCGGCCGCGCCGCCCGGCGCGAATGCAGCTTCGCGCGATGGCGATCACCGCGTGCGTCTTGCCGGTTCCGGTTCCGCCGATAAACACGGCGTTGCGCTGCTGGGCGATGAAGCCGCCGCCGGCGAGATCGCGGACGAGCGCCTCGTTGATCGGCGTGCCCTTGAACGCGAAGTCGTCGAGGTCCTTGGCGAGCGGCAGCTTGGAGGCTGTGATCTGATACTTGATCGAGCGCGCCTGCTTCTCCGAGATCTCGGCGCGCAAAAGGTCGCCGACGAAGCGCTGCGGCTCGTGGCTTCGCTTGAGAGCGACGGACAGCGTCTCATCGTAGGCCGCCCTCATGCCGTAGAGCTTGAGGGTCCCCATCATGTCGAGGACTTCGGTCCGCTCCATCGTCAGGCGCTCCTCAAGGCGTCGTAGCGGGTGCAATCGGCGACCGGGGCATGGCGCAGCCGTAGCGCCGCAGGCGTGTGGATCGGTTCGGCCGGTTCGGGATCGCGGCGGCGCGCCAGAATGTTGAGGACGACGTCGGCGGAATGGACGCCCTCGCTCAGCGCCTGGGCGCAGGCCGCCTCGACCTCGGACATGCCGTCGGTCAGGACGGCGGCGAGAATCTTGACCATCTGCCGGTCGCCGTCGTCAGAGCCGGCCAGCCTACGCCGGATCCTCTCCAGGGCGCCGGGCAAAACCCAGTCCCGGAACGGCGCGCCGTTGCGCAGCGCGCCTGGCTTGCGGGCTAGCACAGGCACGTAATGCCAGGGATCATAGACCGTCCTGCCGCGGCCGAAGGACCGCTCGTGTTCGGCGACGATCCGGCCGTCCTGGCGAATGATGATCCGGTCGGCGTAGGCGTGAATCTCGACCGGGCGTCCGACCGCGCTGGCGCTCACCGAGTATTTGTTGTTGTCGAAACGGACGAGGCAGGTCTTCGACACCGAGGCCGGCAGGGCGTGGAAACCGTCGAACCGGCCGCGATACGGGATGAGCCTCGGCCGCTCCTCCTCGAAAACCTCCCAGACCGTCCGATCCGGCCATTCGGTATGAGGATGGGCCTTCGCAAAGACCAGGCATCGGTCGAGCAGCCAGCCGTTGAGCTCATCATAGCTTTTGAAGCGGGGCTTCGGGGTGAAGAAGCGCTCCCGGACCAGCCCGACCTGGTTCTCGACCTGACCCTTCTCCCATCCCGACGCCGGCGTGCAGGCGACCGGCTCGACCAGATGATGCGAGCACATCTGCAGGAAGCGGCGATTGTACTGCCGGTCCTTGCCGACGAACACCGTATCGACCGCCGTTTTCATGTTGTCATAAATCCCGCGCGCGCAGGCGCCCTTGAAGAACGCGAAGGCGCGCTCGTGCGCGTCGAACACCATCTCCTGGCTCTCGCGAGGATAGGCGCGCACGAACATCATCCGGCTGTGGCAGAGCCGCACATGCGCGACCTTCAGGGTCGTCGTCACGCCGCCGATCAGCGCGATCTCATGGCTCCAATCAAACTGGTAGGCCTCGCCCGGCGCAAAGCTCAGCGGAACATAGGCGTCAGCCGTCGTGCTCACGCGCTTCTCCCGCCAGGCGATCGCATAGCGCCTGACCGCCGCGTAGCTGCCTCCATAGCCAAGAGCCCGCAGATCCTCGAAAATCCGGATCAGCGTCAGACGTTCGCGAGGAGCCCGGCCGTCGTTCTCATCAAGCAGGGCTTCGAGCTGCGCCCGCCAGGGGCCAATCCGCGGCAACGGTTGCTGCGACCGCTCGTAGCGAAACTCGGTGACGTTCGACCGAATGACCTTCCGAACCACCTTCCGGGAAACATGCAGGTCCCGGCAGATCTCCTTGATCGCCTTCCCCTGCGAAAAATAGGCCCGCCGTATCTTCGCGATCGTTTCCACAACAAGCATTCCAATCCAAGCCTCCCAGTCATCGGAAGGCCAATGTGAACCCGGCGCCGCCAGGGTTCCGATTGGATGCAAATCAGCCCCGTAGCGGGGTCCCTATTCCATGAAAAATCACATCGATGCGAAGCTCTTGGCCTCGCGAAGCCGATCTCCGAGCGGGCTCAGATCGACGGCTGATAGGATCCTGTATTGTGCGAATCCATTCTACCCGTAAGCTTCGTAATCGTTCGGAGGGCAAAACAAGGGCCGCCAAAGCGGCGGCCCTGCAAAGGTGAAAGAGCCGTCGCTTACGCGATGCTGATGCTGCCCTTCCGCGAGCGGTAACCTGCGAAGCCGAGGGCCGCGAAGCCGAGCCCATCATCGCCCAGGTCGAAAGCTCCGGAACCGCCGCCACGCCCGAGATGCGGGGCTGCTTGAACTGCTCCCAGCCGCCGTCGCTCGAGAAGCTGACTGACGACATCGTTTCGTTGTTCGTCGCCAGGATCGTCAGGAAATTGGAGCCCGGCCCGCCGGGCACCGTGAACGTAAACGTCCCGTCGCTCGCAAGCACGGAGACGTCGATGGGGTTCGGGTTCTGGGTTGTGCCGGCCTTGTTCAGGTCGACGATGAAGTCCGTGAACGTGTAGCCCGGCGCCGAAACGGCGATGTCGGTTAGATTGCCGCCGGCATTGTTCAGGATCTGCGCCTGACCGGAAGAATTCTGGAGCAGCGTATCTGTCGATGTGAAGACCACAGGGACGTTAGACTGGTTGGTCGCGCCAGTGATCGTCGTTCCAGTCTCCTTGGCGCCAAACAGGATGTTTTCCTCGCCTGGCTGCGGGTTGTTCCCCAAGAGGAACGTGACGTCCGCATAGGCGGGGGCTGCCGCGCCGGCCACAACCGCCATGGCCAACGTCGCGCCAGCTATTCCTGATTTCCATCTGTTCATATCTGCTCTCCCGCGAATTTCGCCGCGAGCCGTTTCCCAACGGTGGCCTGATGGCCCGGCTCGCATCCTAAAAATTACCGCTCGTTCCACTGCGGAAGCTCCCTGGCAAACCCTACGCAACTTCGGAGAACTCCTGCTCATTTCGAGCAGCGTTAAAAGCCTATTTCGCAACCTATCGGTTGTCAAATCACATCGTATTGCTGGACCCGCGTTCCTCGGGGTCGCCACAAAAGGGCGTCAAATTGCCAGTTCGCCAGCACTTCTAGGCTATTAGAGCCAGTGCACGCGCGTAGTGATGACGCTAAACGGGGTCGGCGCTCGTATGGATTACAACTCAGGTTGCGTCAAAATCACGCAGGTCAGACTACAACCGATCAGATGCAATGTGTTGCGGGTGACTTGCAACCGCCCAGGGGCATCTCTGCGCCTGATGCCGCCCGGCTCCGGCGTCTGGCGGAGTCCGCGCCGGCTTCGGCCTCGCCGCCATCCGCTCAAGGGAGGCGCGAGGCCCTCCTTGAGGAAGAAGGCGCATCGCCGGTTGTGGGCGTCCGGCACGGCCATCGTGAACGGACGCTGACAGGGACATTCGGCAAAACACGGATCGCCGTACCGCGCGCTCGGATGATGGGCGGGGACGGCAAGACGCGCGAATGGCGGAGCGCCGCGCTTCCGGCCTACCAGCGCCGCACCCGGGCCGCCGACGCCTTGATCGCCGGCGCCTATCTTGCCGGAACCAATACGCGGCGGGTTCGACGCGCGCTTGCCGCGGCGTTCGCCGGGTCGGTCGGCAAGGATGTGGTCAGCCGGACCTGGCGCAAGGTGAAGGGGGACTGGGATGCCTGGAACGCGCGCACGCTCGCCGACGAGCCGATCGTCCGGCTGATCCTGGATGGGACGGTCGCACGCGTTCGGCTCGACAGAAGGGCGACCTCGGTCTCGTTGCTCGTCGCGCTTGGCGTGCGGGCGGCCGGCCAGAAAGTGCTGCTCGCGATCAAGACCATGGGCGGGGAAAGCGAGGCGGCCTGGCGCACGCTGATCGACGATCTCGTCAGGCGCGGATTGCCGACGCCGGAGCTGGTCATCGTCGACGGCGCGCCGGGTTTGGAAAAGGCGCTGGCGGCGCTGTGGCCCGACACGGCTGTCCAACGCTGCACGGTGCACAAGCATCGCAATCTCCTCGCCCATGCGCCCGAGCGGCTGCATGAGGAAATCTCGAACGACTATAAAGATATGATCTACGCTCAGACGAGGCCGGAGATCGAGGCGCGGCGAAAAGCCTTCATCCGCAAATGGCGCCTCAAATGTCGCGCCGTCGCCGACAGCCTAGAAGAAGCCGGCGACAAGCTGTTCACGTACACGCGCTTTCCGCCGAGCCAATGGAAATCCATCCGCACTTCGAACGCGATCGAGCGATTGCATGAGGAATTCAAACGCAGGATCAAGACCCAAACTGTCCTGCCCTGCGCCGAAACCGCCGCCATGCTGTTCTGGGCGCTGCTCGCCTCCGGCCAGATTACCATGCGCAAAGTCGACGGATGGCAAACCCTGGCAGAAAAACCAGACGATCAGGTCATTGACCTCGCCGCATGATCGGATAGCCTGATGTCGCCCGAAGACGCGCTAGCCAATTCCAACACAAATCGCGACGCGACCGGCTCGGCAGCGAGTTCGTACTATTTGAACGGGCTCAGACCATGGATCCCGCCAAAGGAGAACTCGCTGCCGACTGCATTATGCCCTTGACCCTGAACTCCTCATGTGAGGCCGTCTATCTGGCGCTCGGCGTCACGGCGGACGGGACGAAGGACATCCTCGGCCTCTGGATCGAGGCGACCGAGGGCGCCAAATTCTGGCTCAAGGTGATGAACGATCTGAAGGCCCGCGGGGTCGAGGATATCCTGGTCGCCGTCGTCGACGGCCTGAAGGGCTTTCCGGAGGCGATCGAGGCGGTCTTTCCACAGACGGCGGTCCAGACCTGCATCGTCCATCTCATCCGCAATTCGCTGGATTTCGTGTCCTGGAAGGACCGCAAACCCGTCGTCGGCGAGCTCCGCAAGATCTATCTGCGCCGCGGACGCCGAGGCCGGCGGCGCCAGCCTGCTTTCGTGGGGAGCGCCGTGCGTCGAGCTTACGCCGCCTGTCGGGCCGGAACGGCCTTCGCCATCTCCGTGAAGAACCCGCCGACGCGTTCGAGGATCAGATCCTTGTCGTTGTCGAGCGTCGCGACGTGGTACGAATTATTGAGCCACAGGAGACGGATGTCGTCGCCCCGGATGGCCTTCACGATCTCCATAGCATTGGCCGCCGGAACGATATGATCCTCGCGCGACTGAATCACGAGCGCCGGACAGACGATCCGATGCAGGAGATCCCTCGTCAGCGAGATCAGCACCGAAATCTCCCGCAGGCAGGCCACGGGCGTCTCTTCATAGGCGAGTTCCTTGACGCCGGCGGCCTTGATGTCCGAGCCGATGCCAGGGATCCGCTTCGGCGGCGGGTTGAGCGAAAGCACGTCCGCGATCGCATCGGAGAGAATGCCGGCCGGGGCGGCGATCGGCGCAATGGCGCCCACGATGTCGGGGCAGCGCGCGGCAAGGTTGAGGGTGAGCGCTCCGCCCATGGAGAGGCCGGTGACGAACACCCGCTTCTTGCGTCTGGCGAGTTCGCGCAGCGCGCCCTCCGCCTCCCCGACCCAGTCAAGATAGCCGGTCGTCTCCATATCGTCGGGGGATGTGCCGTGACCCGGCAGCCGGGGCCCGATGACGGAGAAGCCGAAGCGCTTGTGCAGTCCCTCTCCGAGGTAGCGCATGCTCTGCGTCGAGCCGGTGAACCCGTGTATGACCAGTACGCCGGTGTCGTTGCCCTCAAACGCGAACGGCTCCGCATCCTTCATCACCGCAACCATACGGTTTCCTCCGCTGTTAGAGGCTATGCCGGGCGCCGCGCGCCGCATAGCCGATCGCCGCAAGCACGATGATTGCGCCTTGCGCCATCTCTTTGCCGGCCTCTCCGAGTCCGATGCTGGTCAAAAGATTGAAGGAGAACATCAGCATGAAGGCCGCGACCGCTGGCCCGAACATGCCTCCCTTGCCCGACCCGAACGTGACGCCCCCCAGAATGACCGACGCAAGCGAGTTCAACGCCAAATCAGCGCCGATGCTGAGGCTGCCGAAGCCAACGAAACCCACAAGCAGAAAGGCGCTCAGAACTGCAAAAAGGCTCGACAGAATATGCGCGGCGAAGATGACTCGCACATAGGGGATGCCAGACGCCCACGCAGCTCTCGGATTGGCGCCAATCGCATCCACATAGCGGCCGAACACCGAGAAGCGCAGGAAAAGCGCCATCGGGATCAGTACGGCGATCCAGACCAGGACGGTCACCGGCAACACGCCGATGCGCGCCTGCCCGATGTAGCGGAGCATTTCCGGCGAATCGCCCGGCGCGCGCAGTTGGCTCAGGGCCGTAACCACGCCGCCGAGGATGAGCACCATCGCCAGCGTGACGATGACCGAGGACGCGCGCAATCTGGTGATGAAGAAGGCGTTCGCCGCGCCCACCGCGGCGCCAAACAGAAGACATATCGCGATGAGGACCGGCTCCGAAAACGGGAAATAGCCGCTGGTCAGAATGTAGCTGACCGCCATCGCCACGCCTCCGAAGGACAGGTCGAGCGACAAGAGCCGGATGCACAGCGACTGGCCGATGACGGCGACGCCGAGGGGCGCCGCCTGTCGAAGGATCAGGAACAGAAGGAATGGTTGGAGCAGATTGGGCCGGACAATTCCGGCGCAAACGAGAAGCGCGGCGGTCCCGTAGTAGGACACCGGAAGCCCAGCGAGACGTGCGCCGAGCGTTCGCGCCCGGCCCGGGCCTACGGCGGAGTCGTCCATGACGGTCTCGCTCATATGCCGATCACCTTCCGCCGCTGCAGGCTGACCGCGCCAAGAAGAAGCACGCCCGTCAGAGCCGCGTGGAAGAAGGGCGAAACGCCCAGCAGATTCATTCCGTTCGCGATCAGCCCGAGCGTGATCGTCCCGAGCACTGCGCCAACGACGCTGCCGACCCCGCCCGAAAGTTGCACGCCGCCGAGCGCGATCGCCGTCACCGAGTTGAGGCCGAAGGGTTGTCCTAACGTTGGATCGCCGGAGGCGATGCGGCCGGTGAGATAGATCCCCGCGACGACGCCCGCAAGCGAGCAGAGGATATAGCAGACGAGGCGCGGCGCCAGTACGCGAATCCCGCTCAATTCCGCGCTCTGTGCATTGCCGCCGATCGCGAAGATCCTTAGCCCGAACCGGCTTCGGTTGAGAAGGATTGAAGCCGCGACTATCGCGGCGACGCACCAGAAGAACGCCACCGGAACGCCGCTGATGCTCGATTTGGCCATCAGAATGAGCGGCGCTGGAACCGTCCCGCCTGCGCCCGCGAGGAGCAGAAGCGCGAGCCCCTGTACGAAAGTCATCGAGGCGAGCGTCATGATGAGCGGATGGATGCCGAAGTAGGCGACGCCCAGTCCGTTGGCGGCCCCGACCGCCGCCCCAAGCAACAGCGCTGCAGGCACGCCGAGCGGGGGATCGAGCGAAACGATCAGGACGCTGGTCAGGCTGACGACAGAGCCGACCGAAATGTCGATGCCGCCGATGAGCGCCACCATCAGCTGTCCGAGCGCGACGAGGAGCAGCGCCGTGATCTGGCTGTTCACATTGGCGATGTTCCGCAGCGAGAAGAACTCCGGCGCCGACAGCGAAAGAAACAGGAAAATCACGACGGGAAGCCCCATCGAGATGAAGCCGAGACCCGTGCGGCCAAAACGGCGAACTCGATGCGCGGTCATGCAGGCGCTCCTTCCGCGGCGTGCCCCATCAGCGCGTATCGCATGACGCCCTCCTCTGTGGCGGCGTCGCCGTCGAGCTCCGCAACGATCGCGCCGTCGCGAACGACCAGTATGCGGTCGCATAACCCGAGGTGCTCGGTGAGCTCGCTTGAGGTGATCAGGACCGCGCCGTCCTCGTCCGCGAACGCGCGCAGCAGCCGATAAATCTCCGCCTTGGCGCCGACATCCACGCCTCGGGTAGGCTCCTCGACGAGCAGGACGTCGACGCCCGACGCGAGCCACCGTCCGATCATCACCTTCTGCTGGTTTCCGCCGGACAGCGACGACACCAGCTGGCCCTGGTCGCGAGCGCGCACGTTCATGTCCTGCATGAGAGCCTTGACGCGATTTCGGTCGATCCTCGCAACCGCGGTCATCGCCGTCCGTCGCAGCATCCCGAGGCCGATGTTCTGCTCGATCGAGAGGGACTGATACAGGCCTTCCGACTTGCGATCTTCCGGGATGAAGCCGGCGCCCGCGCAAACCGTGTCGACCACGGAGGCGCCGACCGGATCCGCGCCACCCCTGTCCCTCATCTTTTGCGCAGAACCCGACGCCGGAGGAATGAGGCCCGCGAGCGCGCGGATGATTTCGCGCTGGCCCTGCCCTTCGAGGCCCGCGAGGCCGACGATCTCGCCGCGGTTAATGGCGAACGAGACCGGCGGCCGTCCCGACTCGGGCACGAAATCAGCAACGCTTAGCGCGACGCTTCGGCTGGCGCCCGGCGCCCGCCGCTTCGGATAGAGCTGGCCGAGCTCCCTCCCGACCATCAACGAGACCAGCGAGTTGCGCGTAAGGTCGGCGGTCGCGCACGTCGTGACGTGCCGGCCGTCCTTGAGCACCGTCGTGGTGTCGCAGAGCCGGAATATCTCGTCGAGGCGATGGCTGATGTAAAAGATGAGCTTACCCGCTCGCTTCTGTTCGCCGATCAGCCGCACGAGCTTGTCGACGCCTGGCGCATCGAGCGCAGCGGTCGGTTCGTCGTAAATTATGACGTTCGAGTCGCCAGCTGAGCCCTTGGCGATCTCCACCAGATGCTGTTCCGCGATAACGAGGTCGCCGCACATCACGTCGACATCGAGATCGACGCCGACGCGGTCAAGCACCGCCCTCGCCGCTTTCCGCATCGCGGTTCGATCGACGAAGCCGGCTCTTCGCGGTTCGCGGCCGAGAAAGAGATTTTCCGCGATCGTAAGATTGGGGAGAAGCGTCAGCTCCTGGAAGACGGTCGCCACTCCCGCGGCCCTGGCGTCGGCTGCGCCCGCGAACCGTATCTCGCGGCCCCCAATCAGAACCTGACCGGAATCGGGCGAATAGACGCCGGCCAGAATTTTCATCAGCGTCGACTTGCCGGCGCCGTTCTCACCGGTCACCGCGTGCACGCTTCCCGCGTAACTGGCGAACGATACGCTCGAGAGCGCCTGAATTGAGCCGAACCGCTTCGTGATGTCGCGGAATTCGACCCAGGGCTCTCGCGCGGAGGTTCGCGATGGTGTCTCGCCGGGGGACATCGGATGCGATCGTTCCAGCGTCGGCTAACGCTTGAAGGTTTCCTTGATGACGTCTTCCGGCAGCGTCGAGGGAAACCAGAAGGCGTCGTTTAGGTCAGGACGATAGTACCGATCAAAATTTGCCGAGGTGATCGGCTTGGGGTCGGAATAATACGCCTTGTACATCGCCTTGCCCTCGAGGAGAGCGACGGCCGCGTTCACCATGGCCGGACCGAGCCCCGGCGTGAAGATCGGTCCGATGCTGTCGGCAGACGCGTTTTTCCAGGCGCGAAGGAACCCGTTGTTCGCTTCGCCGGTCATCGGCACCAGCGGTTTCCCGATCTCCTTGAAGACGTCGAAGCAGGCGCGCGTCATGTCCGCGCCGGAGAACCAGATGCCGTCGACAGGCTGGCCCGACGCCACGAGATTCTCACAGAGCTGCTTGCCCTTTGCGTAGTTCCAGTCGCCGTAGACCTCGGCGCCGATCTTGATATCCGTGCCCTTGAGCGCCTCTTTGAGTCCGTTGTAGCGGGCGGTTTCCTCGCCAACGCCCGCGACGCCGCGGAACGCCCAGATCGTTCCCTTGCCATGCAGACGGTCTTTCAAGAATTCGCCGCCGGTCTTCCCGAAGGCTTCGCCGCCGCCATAGACCGACACGGTCGCGTTGGTGAAGGTTCCGCCCGGGCTGAAAACGATCACAGGAATGCCGGAGGCGGCCGCGGCGTCAACCTGCGCCTTGACAAGATCGACGGCGATCGGCGCCACGATGAGCGCATCGACCTTGTGCGCCATCAGATCTTCGATGTCGGCCACCTGCTTGGCAGGCTGCCAGTTCGCCTCGACGAAGCGAAACTCCTTGATGTTCGGATCATGACTGCCCGCATACTTGATCTCCTGGATGGTCTGGACGATCCAGGTGTTGCCAACGCCCGGCCATGACATTCCGATGACCCAGGGCGGGTCCTTCTTGAACTTTCCGGCTGGAACCTGTTCGGATGAAGCCGGCGCCATTAGGCCCTGCGGCAACAGCTCGACATCTGCGGCAATGGCGGCGCCAGCGGCGAACAGCGCGGCGCCCGTCAAGACCGACGCGCAGAGCAGTGACCTCCACGTCATTTTGTTCCTCCCACTTTTTGGCCGGCGCATGCATTCGCGCCTTTTTCGTTTATCTGGCGAATCAAACCCTAATCGAACATTGATTTGCACGCAACAGGTTGGTTCCGAAAATAAAACGCGCTTCTCGTCCAATCCAAGCCTTGCGGTCCGACATCGTTTTCAGCGCACACCTGCCGCAGTCGGGCCGAGCGCAGCCGATTGGTCACGAATGTACGCGTCTCCGCCGGACGCATCCTTGCTCGGTCGCCTACTTTGATTGACAGGCGTTTATACTTGGTCTCGACGGGGGCGACGTTGCAAGCGAAGCAGGCCTGATGAGCGAACGTTTCCTTCAAAAAAGTGTCCGCGATCGACTTCGCCAGTTCGGCCCCGATCACCCGCGCGCCGATCGTGATGATCTGACGGGCTCGTCCGCTTCTTTGCGGATGGGCGCGGCGAGTTGGACTCCAACAGCCGTGGCATTTCCGGGCAGATGCTCCAACGGCGCAAACATCTCTTGAGCACGCTGACGCCAGCCGGAGACGTAATCCTGAACAATCGTGAGGTCGCCCGCGAAGCCATACTGGTGCCGGAGGCGCTCGAAGATCCGCTTCAGTCCGGTCAGCGCCGGCGATGAATATCGAGATATCGCTATGTTTCCCGGCCTCCCACCCAGGTAGAAATGCAGCGAACTTTGCCGCTTCGGCTTGCCGAGGTCACCCGAGGGTCGGCGTCCAGAAACGCGAGGTCGGCGTAGCGGCCCACGTCGAGAACCCCGAGGATCGTGTCCACCCCGCAGCGCCGCGCCGCGCCCGTGGTCACGACAGGGAGTTGGTCAGACAGCGTCACGTCGGCGCATGACCCATGGGCTGCGATCGACAGGCTCTCCAGCGGCCCCGCGACGCCAACCATGCGGTCAACCGAGATCGAGAACGGTTTGTCTCCGGCCTCGCACGCACGAACAACCGCGGACGCATCGAAATCCGCCGGCTCGCCATCGGTCAAGCCCGAATGAAAATCCGCGGCCGGCCGAAAGGCTTGCGGCAAGCTCGCCGTCACGCAAGCTGCATTCCAGACCGTCGGCGCCAGTCAGGCGCTTCGGCGCCCCGTCCATCGCCGCGAAGCCGGCAACCGCGGCGCTGATCGCTGCTTCACCCTGCGCGTGCAAAGTTACGTGCCAGCCCCGTGCGTGGCATTCGCTGGCCGCTTTGATGCACCTGGCGTTTTCCGATTCCCTGTCGCCGATCCAGGCTGTTGCCGTGTCCACCCGGAACGTATCGTCACCGAACGCTGCGTTCCGCGCGGGGTCAGCGGAGCCGGCAAACACCCGCTATGTCGAGTGCGCCGCGTATGCGCAGAAGATTAGGACCGTCGAGCGCCGCGCGTACGAGGTCAACGTCACTTTCGCCAATGAGGCCGCCGAGTCCGCAGAAGCGCACGGTCGTAAAGCCGGAACGCGCAAGATCTTCGAAAGCGCTGCGCAGGCGGGCAGTGAGCGGTCGGCGCGAGACGGCAAGACGCTCGGCAAACTGAGCAAGCAGCAAAGAAACATGCGCCGGAGCGGCCGCGAGCGCAAGCGCTGCGCCCGGATTCGCATGCGCCAGTGCGTTCGCAAAGTCGACGTCGCACTTCTCGTCGACCAGCACGGCCGGTCGTTCGATGCGTCCGAGCGCGTCCCTCGCGGCTGCGCGCGCGTGCGTGTCCTTCTGCGCGCATTGGACGACGAGCCATTCCCCGGGCCTGCTCCGCCCGGCCGCGAGGACCGTGTCCGTCGACGCCGGATCAATCCATTCCAGCCAGTCGCAGAGAAGGCTTAGAGGGGCATGCCAATGCGCGTTGATGAAACCAGGCGTGACCGCTCGACCCGCGAGGTCGATGACCCGGGTGAGGCGACCTCGCAGGGGCAGCACGTCGTCTTCGTCGCCAAGACGCTGGATACGTCCAGACCGCAACGCCATCGCTGCGACGACTTCGCCGGGGCGCCGCATCGAAATGATTGCGCCCCCCCGCAGGATCACGTCGGCAGACCCCTGGAGGTCTTCACGATTGAGGGGATCGAGGGCAGGCATGGTTTCCCGCGAGACCTCTTCCGCCACGAAGCGTTGGCGCCGCGAGCCGCCGTAGCGAGTCGAGATCGCTTGCAAGAAGCGGTTTCCGCCCGGTCCACAGACGATGCACATGGCGGTTTGCCTTACCGCCCCTTGAAGACGGCCGCGCGGCGCTCGCGGAAACTGCGAAGCAAGGCGGGATCAAAATCGGGGGGCCCGTCGGCGGGCTCGACCTTTTCCACGATGTCGTTTTTCGACAAGCCCACCTCCCGCTCGGAGCGATTTACCTGTTCCTTTTTAATCAAGGAAGCTGTTGACGTCCGATTGTCCGACAGACATACTATCGAATATCGTTGAAGAGCCGTCAACTGGCGCTGCGAGGCCTCAAGCAACGGGGATGAATCGGGCGGCGGCAATGCACGCCTTCGCCGCGTGGGGGCGCGAACGAACCCGGTCTTCGTCTGCCTTGCCCGTTTGCGCCTGGTCTTCGACCAGAGGCTCTCGAGCGAGCGCGTGAGATGGCCGCTGCATCGCCGAGCCCTTCTATTCCTGGTGCTGCGGCTTTCTGGCGGATGATAACGCAAGTTGTGAATGGTTGAGCCCGGATTGGACACTCGGACTCATGGAACCGATGGCGCGGTTTTCAAAATGACCCTTCAATTCGAAAAGCTGAACGTCCTTTCGGCCTACCGGGTCGTGTCCCGGGAACTCAGGCGCATGATCTTGTCCGGGGACCTGAAAGCCGGCGCTCAGCTACCTACGGAAACGGAACTTGCGGAACTGTTCGGGGTAAACCGTTCAACCGTGCGAGAGGGGATTCGGCAGCTCGAGAATGAGGGGCTCGTCAGCCGGGAAGGGCGCAAGCGCCTGACTGTGTCGGTGCCCAGCTCCAACAACCTTGCGCCTCAGGCGACGCGCGCCCTCGTCATGCGTCAGGTTACATTCAAGGAACTTTGGGAAGTAGCCCTTGTGCTCGAGCCAGCCTGTGCATCCCTGTGCGCGATGCACGGCGGCGACGGAATTGGCGCCGCCCTGGAGTCGAATCTCGAACGCACCCGCATCGGCCTCGACGACGTGCATCGTTGCACCGATCTCGACACAGAATTCCACTCGTTGGTCGCAGCGGGCGCTCGCAATAAGGCGCTGTTGCTATCGCGCGAGCCGGTCGGCCTGCTCTTGTATCCCGCATTCGAAATTCTCATCCCGTTATTGCCGCAGGCGGTCGGGCGGATGCTCGAAGCGCACAGCCGGATCACCCACGCTATCGCTTCGGCGGACGCCCCGGGCGCGGAGACGTGGATGCGCAAACACATCGTTGATTTCCGACGCGGTTGGGAAATGTCGAAGCTGAGTTTGGATCTGCCAATCGATCTGCCGCGCGCGCTTGCTGACGGCTAATCGAGTCGCCGCTGATAGCGCGGAAAAATTGCCGGATTTCCCTCGCGCCGCGTTGACAGCAACGGCGATTTTTGCGTTAATTCGTTTGTCCGACAAGCCGGCAATCGGAAGTAGGGCTCGATCAAGCTCGGTGAACAGAGCAAGATCAGGGGAACGCCATGGATAGCTGGTTCGAGCGCAGTGTGGTGCCGGAGACCCGGTTCGAACTTCATTACGACAGTCGCATCGTTCGCAGCTTCACCGAACGACCGCATAGCGTTCACGAAATGCTCGATCTGGCTGTCGCGCGCCGACCCGAGGGCGTCGCGCTGATCTGCGGCGCCGAAACTGTGACGTATCGCGAACTGGATCGCCTCGTCGCAAGGTTGGCTGGCGGTCTCAAGCATCTTGGCGTCGCGAAAGGCGACCGGGTCGCGATGGTTATCGGAAATAGCATCGAATTCGTCGCGGTGATGTATGCGATCGCCAGACTTGGGGCGATCTCCGTACCGCTCAACATCCGCCATCAGCTCGCGGAAAACCGTCATATCATTGAGGACTGCGCCGCCAAGGTCGTCGTGCACGAGGATGACCTTTCGGACAAAACGCCGACGCCTGGCACGCTCGCCTGCCTGAAGCACGCGATCCCCGTGCGACGGGACAGTGGCGAGCCACTCGCCGACCTCCTGGTTGGAGAGCCGGTCACCGAGTCGACGCCTGTCTCCGAGGACGAGGCTGCTACGATCCTCTACACGTCGGGGACGACCGGTCGCCCTAAGGGAGCAATGCTAACTCATTTCAGCACAATCACCTCAGTCATTCACTATAAGTGGGTTATGGAACTCGGCGAGGATGACCGCTGTCTTCTCGCAGTGCCCATGAGCCATGTCACCGGCGTCATCGCCCTGATCGACACGATGATACACTGCGCCGGCGCGCTGGTTATCATGCCGGCGTTCAAGGCGACGGATTTCATCGACCTCGCCGCACGCCACCGCATCACCTATTCGCTGATCGTGCCGGCAATGTTCAACCTCTGTCTGCTGACGCCCAATTTCGACACGGCCGATCTCTCGAACTGGCGTGTGTCCGGCTACGGGGGCGCGATCATGCCAGAAGTCACGTTGGAGCGGATTGCGGAAAAGCTCCCGCGGCTGAAGCTGATCAACTGTTATGGTTCGACGGAGACGACGTCGCCTGCAGTGTTTATGCCGCCAGATCAGGCGGTCGCGCGCAAGGAATATGTCGGCCTCACCGTGCCCTGCGGCCACATCGTCGTGATGGACTCCGAGGGAGTAGAGGTCCCCTATGGCGCGCCGGGAGAGATTTACATCGGCGGCGCGATGGTGGTCCCTGGCTACTGGAACAATCCCGAGGCGACGGCCCGCGAGTTCAAAGCCGGTTATTGGAAATCGGGCGACCTCGGGATCATGGATGCCCAAGGCTACTTACGTGTGATTGACCGCATTAAGGACGTCATCAACCGTGGCGGCTACAAGATCTTCGCTTCCGAAGTCGAGAACGTGCTGCTCGATCACCCCGCCGTGCTCGAAGCCGCGGTCGTCGCGAAGCCCTGTCCCGTGCTGGGCGAGCGAGTCCACGCTTTCGTGGTGCTGCGCCATTCCGTCGAGGATGGTGAACTGACGACTTACTGCGCCAAAGTGCTGTCCGACTACAAGGTGCCTGAGGCCTTCCACTTCCTGGAAGCGACGCTTCCGCGTAACGCCAACGGCAAGGTGCTCAAGCGCGAATTGCGCGAGCGCCTGGCGGCCTGACGCGGCAGACTCCGAACATAGAACAATCAACCATGTGGAGGGAAACGTAGATGACCGCCAAGGGCGCCCTGGGCAAGAACGAAGACCTTCGGATGGGCCAGCTTCTCGCTGGCTCGCCATCGAATTGGGGGCGCTGGGGGTCAAGCGACGAGGTCGGCGCGCTGAACTTCCTCACGGATAAGGAGGTGCTGCGCGGTGTCCGCGCTGTCAAGCAGGGCAAGGTGTTCACCTGCGGCGAGCAGATCGGGCAACTGGCTGGCGATCCCATCTGGCCAGGCCGGGCGCCGACCTCGCGCGTGAATGTGCGCGACAAGAGTTATTACGACGCCGGCCGCGTAAAGGCGTTTCCCGGCGGCGTCGAATACGCCGACGACCAGATGACCATGTTCCTGCAAGGTTCGACGCAGTTCGATGCGCTCGGCCACGTCTGGTATGACAATAAAATCTGGAACGGCTATCCCGCCTCCGCGACGGTCGGCGGTATGGCGAAGGCCTCTGTGCTTCCGATCGCCGAAAAGGGTATCGTCGGCCGTGGCGTGCTGCTCGACATGGCCGCCTACAAGGGCAAGTTTGCACTCGACAAGGGTGACTTGCTCGGCTTGGAGGACCTCCTCGGCGCCGCCAAGAAGCAAGGCGTCACCATCGAGAAGAGAGATATTCTCTGCTTGCGCATCGGCTTCTTGCAGCTTCGCCTCAAGCAGTCGAAAGAGCAGTTCTACAAGGACTTCAACGAACCCGGTCTGACCTATAGCCCCGAGCTGGTGGACTGGTTCAACAAGATGGAGATCCCGGCGCTCTGCACCGACACCATCAGCAATGAATGCGAATTGGACCCCGACGTCGGCGTGCAGATCCCGCTGCATTGCGCCCTGATGCGTAATCTCGGCATCGCTTTCAACGAGATCTGCAATTTCGAAGAGCTGGCGCCAGATTGCCACAAGGACGGGCAATGGGACTTCCTGTACGTGGCGGCGCCGCTGAAGGTCGTGGACGCCACCGGCTCTCCGGTCAACGTCGTCGCGATCAAGTGAGTGTCGTGCGCCGCGTCGGCCGGCAAAAGCTTCCGCCAGACGCGGCAAACCGATATCTAGTAAGCGCGGCCGGCCACATGTCAGGAGGTGCTTGCCCGGCGGCGAACGGGTGGTGGCGGAACAGATAAGAAGTCGACCAAAAATCGGGGCCGATGTGGCCTCGCGGAGGAGGAAAACATGAAGGGCAAAAAATTCCTGCAAACAATGGGGGCAGCGCTTGCGCTCGCCGCCGCCGTGACGACAATCGGGACGGCGCAGGCGGCTGAGAAGTACAAGATCTATCTCAGCATGAGCTACATCGGGAACGACTGGCAGGCCGAGGCGGCGAACATGGTCAAGGCCATGGCGGCGTCGGCAGATATGAAGGACAAGGTCGATCTCAAGGTCCAGGTGGCCGGACCGAACGCTCAGAAGCAGATCCAGCAGATCAACGCGATGGTGCAGTCGGGCGCCAAAGCGATCGTCGTCTACCCAATTTCGCCGACCGCGCTCAATGAGGCGGTGAAGGCGGCTTGCGACAAAGGCGTTGTCATCGTCGCGTATGACGGCGTGATCGAGGAGCCGTGCGCCTACAACGTGCATGTGGACCAGTATGAGTGGGGCAAGCTGACCGCTCAGTGGCTGGTCGACAAACTCGGCGGCAAGGGCAACGTCGTGATGATCACGGGTGTCGCCGGCACCTCGGTGGACACGCTGCGCAACAAAGCGGCGCACGAGGTATTCGCGAAATATCCCGGGATAAAAGTGGTCGCCGACGCCAACGGCATGTGGAGCCAGGCGGTGGCGCGGACCGAATTGTCCAAGATCATCGCGACGCATCCGTGGGACACGATTAACGGGCTGTGGATGCAGGCCGGCTGTTACACTGCCTTCTCGATGCAGAGCGAATCCGGCATCGCCGACGACAAGCTGAAGCCCTGCGCAGGCGAAGGCTCGAACGGGCACCGTATCCAGATGTTGCCGACATCGGCGAAGGTCGATGGCGCCAACGGCACCTATCGTCCGATGGGGGCGCCCAGCATCTCGGCCAGTTCGCAGGTGACCCCGGGCGCGATGGCGCTGAAGATTGCGGTGGACAAGCTCGAAGGCAAGTCTCCTGAGAAGCTGACGCTGCTTTCGCCGGGCGCGGTGACAAACGAGACCGTGAAGATGTGCGAGACGGGCTCCTGGACGGAACTAAAGGCGGGTTGCAACGCCTTTCCGCCGGCGTTGGTGCCGAACCCGGGCTGGTTCGCGTCTGTCTACCTGGCCGACATTCCCCAGGTCGGTTTCCAGGCGGCGCTTGTCGGCCAGCCTGAGAACTGAGACTCCACGACAAGGCCGGCGGGCGTCTGTCCGCCGGCCATTTTCGTCCACGGTTGGTTGCATGCCCGTGCTCGCCATTTCCGCCCGCAACATTCGTAAAGCGTACGGTGCAACCATCGCGCTGGACAACGCGTCGTTCTCGGTCGAACCCGGAACGGTGCATGCGTTGTTGGGGGAGAACGGCGCCGGCAAATCGACCCTTGTCAAGATCCTGAGTGGGCTTGTGCGGCCTGATTCCGGTCAGCTCGATTTGTTTGGAGAGCCTCTTCTCGTCGACAGCCCACGGAGCGCCCAGCGCCTCGGCTTGCAGGCCGCGTTCCAGGAAATGACGCAGATTCGCAATCTTACCGTCGCGCAAAATCTGCTCTTGCCGGATGAACCGATCAACCGCTGGGGAGGCGTTCGCCGACGCGAGGGTGAGCGGCGCGCGGTTGAGCACCTCGAACGCCTCGGCCTCGGCTACATCGACCCACGCAGCGAGATTCGCGACCTCGAGCTGCCGGTTCGTCAGAAGCTGGAAATCGCCCGCGCAGTCTTTAGAAATCCGCGCGTGCTGGTGCTCGACGAGCCGACGTCCACGTTGTCTGGCCGGGATATCGACTGGCTCGGTCAAATCATCGCGGACACCAAGGCGAGGGGCGCATCGGTTATTTTCATTTCGCATCGCATGCCGGAGGTGAACGCATTCTGCGAATTGCTCACGGTCCTGCGCAATGGCAAGGACGTTGGCACCGCCCGCGTCGGCGAACTGCCCGAGGACGAGATCATCCGTATGATCATCGGCCGCTCGCTTACAGCGACATTCCCGCCCCGCGGCGACACCATTCGCAAATCCCCGGACCCAGCGCTGGCGGCGCACAAGCTATCCGTCGCCGAACGGCTGCACAGCGTCTCGTTCGAGATAGCGCCGGGAGAGATCCTCGGCGTCTCCGGCCTCCAGGGCATGGGTCAGCTGGAACTGTTTCTTGGCTGCTTTGGAGCCGCGCCGTTGAGCGAGGGTCATATCGAGGTGAATGGCAAGCCGGTGACTTTGATGTCGCCGCGCGACGCGGTGCGTGCAAATATCGGCATCAGCCTGATCCCGGAGGACCGCAAGACCGAAGGCCTGTTCCTCAAGCTCGATGGCCGGCGCAACATATCATTGCCGGTGTTGGAGCGGTTCACGCATTTCGGTCTGATCGACGACGCGGCGGAGACTGCGGCCGTCGAAGAGGTCATGGATATCGTCCAGGTGCAGGGGCGCGCCCTATACACGCGCGTGGGCGCCTTCAGTGGCGGTAACCAGCAGAAGATTGCGATCGCCAAATGGTTGTTGGCCGGCAGCCGCGTGATGCTGATGTATGACCCGACGCGCGGCGTGGATGTCGGCACCAAGCACGAGATTTACCTGCTCATTCATCAGTTCGCCGAGGCAGGCGGTTCGGTTCTGCTGTTCTCCACCGAGATACCCGAACTGGTGAACCTCTGCCACCGCGTGCTTGTGATGTACGGCGGACGCATGGTGCGAGAGATTCCGGCCGCCCAACTTGACGAGGAAGTGCTCATTCGCGCCGCCCTCGGCGAGACCACGGCCGCGCACGCGGAGAGCGAGAGCATGCCATCATGAGCGCGATGACGTTGACTCCGCCCAGGCAGTCGGACTTTCGAATCGCACTGGCCAAGAATTGGGGGTTGATCGCGATCGTTGTGGTGTTCGCGTGCCTGTTGGCGTTCGTGGACCTGATCTCGCCGGTCTCGCTCGGCTACTACGACATCAATTCGATCCTCGGCAGCGGCGCCGCGCTCGCGCTCGCGTCCATCGGGCAGACATTCGTCATCCTGGTCGGCGGCTTCGACCTTTCGGCGGGGGCCGTTATCTCGCTGGTGAACGCGTTCGTCGCCACGACGCCGCAGGAAACGACCGCCGCGCAGATCGGCGTCGTTTTCGCCGGACTCGCAGTCGGCGCGGCGGTCGGCGCATTTAACGGCTTCTTCGTCGCGTTTGTGCGGCTCCAGCCGATCGTGGTGACGCTCGCCACCATGTTTCTGGTGCGCGGCATCACATTGCTGATCCTTCCGGACCCAGGTGGCGCGGTTGCGCACGAACTCACCAGCTTCTTCACGGGTTCTGCCATTCCGGGCGTTCTTCCTGCGCCGGCCATTGTGATCCTGGGCGCGATCGGCATTTGGCTGGCGCTCAAGCGCACGCGCTTCGGCACGGCTCTGTTCGCAACCGGATGCGATTCGGACTCCGCCTATGCGGCCGGCATCAATGTCCGCTGGACCCGCTTTGCGGCTTTCGTCCTCGGCGGAACGTTCTATGGCGCCGCCGGCGTTTTCATCGCCGCGCAGACGGGCGCCGCCGATCCGCTGGTTGGCGACCCGATGCTGCTGCAGACGTTCACTGCGGTGGTGCTTGGCGGGACGTTGCTCGGCGGAGGTAGCGGCGGCGCCGTCGGTTCGGTGTTCGGCGCCTACACGCTGATGCTGATGATCAATATCCTGCTCGCGCTGGACGTATCGGCCTATTACGCAACGATCGCCGAAGGCATCGTGCTGATCCTCGCTGTGTTCGCGTCTTCCCTCGGTCGCGACTCGATCGCGCTGCAGTCGGTTCTGCACGCGCGCGACTGGCTGCGCGCCCGCTCACGTGGGACGCTGGCGCGTCAGGTTCGGACGGGCATCGATGCCGGGCTGCCGCTGCGCGCTCGCGGCACGTCGGAGGCGCGACCGGCCGATCAGGCCTCGTGGCTGAGCCGGCATGCCGAATTCGTTCGGTATACGACTCCCGCCTATCTCTCGTTCATTCTGGTGATCGTCGCGACCGCGCTGGTGTCCCACGACAACATCGTGTTGTCATTGAAATACTATGATTCATTGCTTGTTCTCAGCACTTTCCTGGCGATCCTTGCGCTTGGCCAGGGCAGCGTGATCCTCGCGGGGGGGCTCGACCTTTCGGTGCCCTGGACCATCGCGTTCTGCGGCATTCTCGCCGCAGGGCTGATCCAGGGGTCGAACGTCGCGACGCTCTGGGTCGTACCGCTCGTGCTGGCGGCCGGCGCGTTGATCGGCATGTTCAACGGCCTCGGCGTCACGGTGCTCGGGTTGCCCCCAATTGTCATCACGCTGGCCACGAACGGCATTCTGCAAGGTGCGGCGTTGCTGTTCAGCGGCGGCACGCCAGCTGGATTCGCCTCGCCGTCATTGCGCTGGCTTTTGACCGGATCACTTGCCGGGCTGACGCCTGTGGTGTTCCTCGTGCTCGCATTCGGCGTGTTCGCCGTGGTGCTGCTGGATCGCACGGTGTTCGGCCGCTCGGTCTATGCCGTCGGCAATAGCCCGCGTGCGTCCTTCCTTTCCGCAGTCAACGTGAATTCGACGATCACCCGCGTCTATATGCTGAGCGGTTTCTGTTCCGCTCTTGTCGGCATTCTCGCAACCGGCTTCAGCGGCCAGGCCAGCCTCGGCATGGGTGATGACTTCATGCTTCCGTCGATCGCCGTGGTCGTCGTCGGCGGTACGTTGATCACCGGCGGCCGCGGGCACTATCTCGGCATGATTGGCGGCGTCTTGTTGCTAACCGCATTGCAAACGCTGCTCGCCGGAACGACATGGCCGCACGCAGCGCGTGACATCATCTTTGGCGCCGTGGTTCTCGTCTCCGTCGTGGCCCTCCGAGACCGATAACGGACACTCTCCTTTCAATTTGGCGGAGATCGCACCCATGCCGCAACCCGTTCGTCGAATTGTCACCACCAACGACGCCAAGGGGCGTTCAAAAGTGCTCATCGACGGGCTCGCGAGCAACACAATCGGCGTACTGACCGAACTATGGCTCACCGACCGTACGCCCGCCAGCAACGATGGCCACTTCGACAATGCGACAAAGTCCGATCAGCTCGAACCACCGCGCCGCGGCACGTTGTTTCGCTATTTCCAGATCGCGCCGGAAAGCCTGACCAGCGACTTGCCGAAGGAAGAACGCTATCGACTCGCGAGGGAGTGGTTCGCCGAGATGAAGGGCGGGCATCTGCAACCGGACACCACGAAGCATCCGGCGATGCATCAGTCCAAGACCACCGACTACATCATCCTTTTGAAAGGCAAGATCACGCTGGTGCTCGATACGGAGGAGGTGGATCTGCAGCCGCTCGACGTCGTCGTTCAGCGGGGTACGAATCACGCCTGGGTCAATAACGGCACGGAAGACGCGCTGCTGATGGCCGTTCTGGTCGATGCAGACAACGGTCCGGACTGAGCAGCGTTCCGGGGCTACTCCCGGCCGCCGACGTGGCCCTGGAACAGATCGAGGCCCGCCGCATCGTCAAGCGAGACTCGCCAGAGCGCACCCGCCATTTCGGGAGTCGCAGACAGTCCGAGGTGGCCGCCGTCCGTGACATACAGATCGCCGCCGACGAAGGCGCAATTGGTCGGCGCGCGGCCGACCGGGATGAAACCGGCATAGGTTCCGTCAGGCTTCACGACGTCGAGACCTTTTGCGAGCAGGGCCGAGATATACAAATCGCCATTCTTTGCGATCTTCAATCCGTCGGGCTTGCCCTTCTCCGGCAGCACGCACAACTCGACGATTCGCCCGTCCCTGGTCCGGCGCTTCACCGCGTTGGTATAGCTTTCCACCCAAACGATATCGCCGGAAGCCTCGATGACAATCCCATTGGAGTAGACAGGTTCGAGTTCCAATATCAGTTCGCCGGTTCCGTCGGAATTGAGGGCGAAGATGCGCGAAGGATCGGGCCGGTTCACGGGGTCGAACGCTCCGCCGGGATCCGTGAAGTAGAGTCGACCGTCCGGACCGAACGCGAGATCGTTGGGGGCGCGTAGCGTGTGCCCCGCGACTTCCGTGACCAGGACTTCCACCTTGCCGCTTGGCGTGATTCGCTGGATCGATGGCGGGCGCTTATCGGTCGCGCGCCACGGCCCGATCACGCCGCCGTTTTGCGTGACATAGCAATAGCCGTCGGCCGCAGCCAGCACCGCATTTGGTCCGCCGCCGACATAGGCGAACTGCTCGACCGCGTGGCCAGGCCGCCAAACCGAGACCTGGCTGCGATAGGTTTCGACAAAGAGGATTCGCCCATCGGGCAAGGGCGCTGGACCTTCGGGCCAACCGAGTCCGTCCGCGAGCATTTCGACTTTCATGACACTTCCCTTTTTGGCCGGGCCTGAGCCGACGTGGAGCAATCAGCCGGCGAAGCGCGGTTCCGGAAGTCCCTTCACGCCGAGTCCATACACCGCGAACACGCCCCCGGCGTTCGGTTCCTTCTGCGGAATGCCCTTGATCGGCCGCCCCATGCTGGTGAGATACAAGACATCAAGATTGGGCCCGCCGAACATCACGCTGGTCAGGTTGCGCACCGGGAATTCTATCATGCGGTCGATGCGACCATCCGGCGCGTAGCGAATGATGCGACCGCCAAACACATGAGCATTCCAGATGAAGCCCTCCGCATCGACGGTGGAACCGTCGAACGTGCCGGCGTAGTCGCGCGCAGACAGGAACACGCGGCGATTGGCGATGGCGCCAGTGTCGATGTCGTAGTCGTATGCGTACATGACGTCATCGTACGAGTCGCAAAAATAGAATGTTTTATTGTCGGGGCTCCAGCACGGCCCGTTTGAGCATTTGATTCCCGACTCGAGGCGATGGATCGTGAGGTCGGGATCAAGACGGTATAGCGCCGAGTTGCGAACCGGCCGCTGCCCGCGAGCCGCATCTTCCCGGTCGTGATCGTACGACATGTATCCAGCCAGGAATTGACCGCGGCGATCGACCTTGCCGTCGTTCAGCCGGTTCTCCGGCTCGTCGGCTTCGGGGTCGCCGATATGCTCGACCTTCTGCGTCTTGAAGTCGTAGAGATTGAAGCCATTGGACAGCGCCAGCACGGCGCCGCCCTTCTCACGTAGCGCCATGGAGCCAATATGCCGGCGCACGAAATAGGTTTTCACGTCGCTGCCATCCGCACGGCAGCTCCAGATCTCGGCGGCGGAGCTGTCGATCCAATACAGCCGCTGCTCCTCGACATCCCAGAGCGGACCTTCACCGAGGTGGTTCTTGCAGTCCACCAGCAAGCGGATGTCGACCATGGGCGCGTCCTCCATTCCATTTTTTGTTTGGCCGCCACGGCGGGCAGCCATTCGCTGGAAACGTCTCACAGAGCAGCGAGATGTTCAACTGGCATAAAATGCAATGTGTCGCACGGGTCCGCTTGTTGACGTCGCATTTTCGTCCGTGCACTGTGGCGGCAAACGCTTAACGCCGCGCCATGGCGGGGAGGACCATGATGGATCTCAATCTGAGCGGCAAACGCGTGCTCGTCACCGCAGGCGCCGCTGGCATTGGACGCGTCATCGCGCAGAGGTTTCTGGCTGAAGGCGCGCGCGTCGCCGTCTGCGATGTCGATGACGCCGCCCTTGCCGATTGCGGCCGACAAGCTGCAGAGCTGTTGACGCTGCGCGCCGATGTCGCTGTCTCCGCCGATGTCGCAAATATGTTCGGGATCTTGCAGCAGAGCTTCGGTGGTCTCGACGTATTGGTGAATAACGCAGGCATCTCTGGCCCGACCAAGCCGGTCGAAGAGATCACCGATGAGGAGTGGAATCGCACGCTGGCAGTTAACGTCACCGGCCAGTTCTATGCGGTACGCGCCGCGGTTCCGATGTTTCGCAGCGCGGGAGGGGGCGCCATCGTGAATATGTCTTCGGTGGCGGGTCGCATGGGGATGCCGATGCGGGCGCCGTACTCGACCTCGAAATACGCCGTGCGCGGCCTCACCGATGTGCTGACCGTGGAACTGGGCGCGCTGAATGTACGCGTCAACGCCATCCTTCCGGGTCTGGTCAACGGCCCGCGAGGCCGCCGGGTGATGGAGGAGCAGGCGAAGTTTCGGGGAATGACGCTCGAAGAGTATCTCCCCTTCGTGCTGCACAACATCTCCATGCACACGATGATAGAGATGGACGAGATCGCGGCGCTCGCGGTGTTCCTTGCGTCCGACCAGGCGAAGCACATCACCGGCCAGTCCATCGGCGTGTGCGGCAACTTCGAAACCTATCGCGCGCCGCTCTCGTCCTGAGGGCCGGACGACCGGGGAAGCATTCAGGGGAGGCGGGTTTGACGGGCAAGGTAGCGGTCATTGGCAGCGGCTTGATCGGCCGGAGTTGGGCGATCAGTTTTTCGCGCGCCGGCTACGATGTTGCCTTGTATGATGCGACGCCTGGCGCGGCGGACGCCGCGCTTGGCTTCGTCGATACCGTTCTGGCGGATCTGAATCGCAACGGATTGCTGAACGGCAACGAGCCAGCCGCCGTGCGCGAGCGCATCAAAGTGGCCGCGACTGTGGCGGACGCGTTGCGGGATGCGGTGCACGTTCAGGAAAACACACCCGAGCGTCTCGAGACCAAGATCGAGGTCTTTCGCGAACTCGACCAGCTTGCCGCGCCGGAGACGGTGCTCGCCAGTTCCACTTCGGCGCTGTTGCCATCGCGTTTCACCGAGACATTGCCGGGGCGCTCCCGCTGTCTCGTGGTGCATCCCATCAATCCGCCTTATCTGGTGCCAGCCGTCGAGGTGGTGCCGGCGCCCTGGACGGATGCGGCGGTGTTGGCGCGCGTGGGCGACTTCATGCGGGCGGCTGGACATGCGCCGATCATGATGAACAAGGAGATTGACGGCTTCGTGATGAATCGGTTGCAAGGCGCACTGCTGCAGGAAGCGTTTCGTCTGGTCGCCGAGGGCTACGCGAGCACGGAGGACGTCGATATCGGCATTCGCGACGGACTTGGGCTGCGCTGGTCGTTCATGGGACCGTTCGAGACGATCGACCTCAATGCGCCAGCGGGGGTCGCCGACTACATCGCGAGATATGAAGGGCTTTACAAGACGCTGTGGCAGACGCAGCAACATATCGTCCCATGGGGCGGCGCGCTGTCCGAGCGCGTCGACGCCGAACGCCGGCAAGCGTTGGCGGCGAGCGACCTGCCGGAACGCGCCCGCTGGCGTGACCGGCGTCTGATGGCTTTGGTCGCGCAGAAGCGCGACGCCGAAACCGAAATTGGCTCGTAGGAGAGCAGGGAATGGCCAAGACACCGAAGGTTATCATCACCTGCGCCGTGACCGGGGCGATCCATACGCCGTCGATGTCGCCCTATCTGCCGGTGACGCCTGAGGAGATCGCCGACGCCGCCGTGGGCGCTGCGGAAGCTGGCGCGGCGATCGTGCATCTGCACGCGCGCGATCCTCAGACCGGCAAGCCGGACCAGTCGCCGGAAGCCTTCGCCCGCTTCCTGCCGCAGATCAAGCAGCGCACAAGCGCAGTCGTCAATCTTACCACCGGCGGCGCGCCCTATATGACCGTCGCAGAACGCGTGCGGCCCGCCGCGGTGTTTCAGCCGGAAGTCGCTTCCCTCAACATGGGCTCGATGAATTTCGGTCTGTTTCCGATGCTGAACCGGTTCACCGAGTTCAAGCACGATTGGGAGCGGCCGGCGCTGGAAGCCTCGCGGGATTTGGTGTTTCGCAACAGCTTCAAGGACATCGAATACGTGCTCGCGACCTGCAACGATTCAGGCACGAGGTTCGAGTTCGAGTGTTACGACACGTCGCATCTCTATAATCTCGCGCATTTCCTGGAGCGGGGCTTGGTCAAGCCGCCGCTTTTCGTGCAGACCGTTTTCGGCATTCTCGGCGGCATCGGTCCGCATCCCGAGGACGTCGCGCACATGAAGCGCACAGCCGACCGCCTGTTCGGCAAACAGTATAAATGGTCCGTGCTCGGCGCCGGCCGCAATCAACTGCCGATCGCCGCGATGGCGGCTGCGATGGGCGGCAACGTGCGCGTAGGCCTGGAAGACAGCCTGTGGATCGGCGCCGGCAAACTGGCGGAAAGCAATGCCGCGCAGGTTCTTAGAGCGCGCCAGATCATCGAAGGGCTGGGTCTGGAAATCGCGTCGCCCGACGAGGCGCGCGAGATCCTGGAACTGAAGGGCGGCGACAAAGTGGCGTTCTGATCTGGGTCAGATCGGAAGGCATCGCATCCCGTCGGACGGCGAGGCCAACGAATTCGAGCGCTTCGTCAAATCTCGCCGTCGTCGCGCCCCTGCCCTCCCGCGAAGAAGAACGGCACGCGCAAATTCTCGGCGACGGTGAGCCCGCGGAACAGACGCGGAAGCTGGAAGCTGCGCACCAGTCCCCGCCCGCACACGCTCGTCGAGGATCATGCAGACCTCGACGCGGAAGCGCTGATCGCCTTCTGCCGCGATCACCTCGCGAGTTTCAAGAAGCCCAAGCGGATCGAATTCTTGGCGGAGCTTCGCAAGAACGCCTATGGCAAAGTCCTGCGCCGCGACTTGCGTAGTCGCTTCGAGAGAATCTGTTTGAAGGAGGCTCGCTGACAGCGATAAGTTGGCGGCAGTCGGGAATCCCAGCCTTTCGGTCGCTCCGAAGAGAACCGTGGGGCGCGGAAAAGACGCCTCGAACGCACCTGGAGACAGACATGCAGCCCAAGTTCAACCTGACCGCCACACTCCACGCCAAGCCGGAGAAGCGGGACGAACTGCTCAAACTCCTCACGAGCTTCGTCGGCAAGTCGCGATCCGAGCAGGGCTGCGTAGACTACCACTTCCACGTCAGCCTCGACGACCCGAACATGTTCTATTTCTACGAGAACTGGGCGGAGCGCGCGGACTTCGATCGCCACATCGCGCTCGGCTATCAGAAGGACTGGTTCGCCAAGCAGGGCGAATATCTCGCCAAACCGGTCGAGCTTCGCTTCTTCGAGATGCTGAGCGCCTACGACAAGTAGCAGCCCCTGGCGCGCCGCCGGGTATTTCCGCGGCGCGCCGACCTTCCGTGACCAGGACCGCGACCGATGACGAACGACGAACTGCGTGCGCTCAACAAGACGAGACGGATTCAGCAGATCGCATGGCTCACGCGCGATCTCGAAAAGTCGATGCAGGCGTGGATCGACGTCCTCCGGATCGGTCCGTGGCGCGTCTTCCGCTTCACGGACAAAACCGTCAAGAATCTGAAGGTCGGCGGCAAACCGGTCGAAGGACCCTTCGAGTTCCGGATCGCCATCACGCATGTCGGGGATATGGAGATCGAACTCATCCAGCCCGTCCACGGGCCGATGATCTATGAGGACTATATCCAACGGCGGGGCGAGGGGCTCCACCACATCAAGGAAAAGATTCCGGACGAGCGGATGGCGGCGATCGTGGAGGACTATGACGCGAGGGGGATCGCGGTCACCCAGACCGGCCAGTTCGTCGCGGACTTCCACTTCTATCTCAACACGGAACCCAAGCTCGATTTTGTCTACGAGCTCGGCAACTGTCCCTATCAGGAGCTGCCGCCGGACATGGTGTCGATCTACCCGCCGGAAGACCCGCCGAAGTCTGCGTGAGCGGCCTCACTCCGAGTGGCCTTCAAGAGCGAGAGGAAAGTCTGAATGGGCGAAGCCATGCAGATCGCTTAGGGCGAAAGGGCTCGTCGGAGTCGCTCGATCTCATGAATGGCGAGGGGAGCCGCCCGCGCGTATTGCGCACAAGCGGCCCCGCCAGCGCCGGTTCAGAAGTTGAACTGATCGATGTTGTCCTTCGTGAACATCAGGGGCTTGCCGTAGACGATCTCACCATTCTCGCCGACGGTGTACTCTCCGGCCTTGCCCGCCTTGAAGGTCGTGCCGGGCTTGAGGTCCAGCTTCCCGGCGAGCTTCAGATGCGTCGCATAGGTTGCGAGATACCCGAGTTCCTCGGGGTTCCAGAGAGCGAAGCACTTCTCCGAGCCGTCTTTGAGATAGCTCTTGATCGCGCTCGGCAGGGCGAAGCCAGTCGAGAACACCTTGCCGGCGTGCCCGCTCGCCGCGATGGCGCGCGCGCCTGCCGGAGCGCTGACCGCCGAGGACGAGATGATCACTTTCAGGTTCGGATGCGCCTGCATGAGATTGACCGCCACGTCGTAGCTCTTGGCGTCGTCATCGTTGGCGTATTGCGTGTCGACCACCTTGAAGACCTGATACTTCGGGTCGTCTTTGATGTATTCCTTCATGTATTTGATATGCGCCGTATGGTTCGGCGCCGTAGGGGAAGCGGCGACGAAGGCGATCTCGCCGCCCTGCGGCGCGTCCATGAGCGCGCAGTCGAGCATGGTTTTTGCCGCCTGCTTGTAGGACAGTTGATTGACGAACATGTCGCGCGCGTCCTGCGCCGCGTCGGCGTCGAACGTGGTCACGACGATGCCTCGCTTGCGCGCCTGCTTCAGCACGGGAGCGACGGCATTGAGATCGATCGCCGCAAGCTCGATCGCGTCGGGTTTCTGCGTCAGAAAGTTCTGCAGCGTCTCGACCTGGAGGCTGACGTCCGCGTGATCGGCGCCGGCGTAGACGAACTGGTCCCCGAGTTCGGCCGCCGCCTCCCGGCCGCCTTTCGCCGCGGCCTCGAAATAGGGAAAGCCGGTCCACTTCGGCGTCATCATGATCTTGAAGCCCGAGTCCTTGGCGTAAGCGCCCGAAACGGCGAGGCCTAGCGCGAGAACCGCTCCGGCTCCGGCGAGTAGAGTTGTATGCAGCTTCATAAGTTTCCTCCTTCTGTGTCACCGATCGCACATTGGACGCTGTGCGCACCGATTCCCGTGATGGGTCGAAGCCCCCTTCAGCTCGAGGCGATAGCCGGCCGAGAGAACACGAAATGATAGGCGCGAACGACGCCGCGGAAGAGGATCGGGCGCAGAACGCCAACGATCAGCAGGGCGCCGAGGACGATGGTCTGGGTCGGACCGGGCACGTTGGCGAGGCCCATGCCGTTGCGCATGGTGCCAAGCAGGAAGAGCGCCAACACGACGCCGAGAATGCCGCCGCGCCCGCCGTTGATGTCCACGCCGCCGAGAACGACCGCGGTCACCACGAACAGGATCGCGCCGTCGGCATTGTCTCCGCGCGCCGAGCCGTACTGGCCGATCCAGACGAGCGCCGCGAGACCCGCGAGCGCGCCCGCCAGCGCATAGGCCTCGATCTTGAGTCGCGCGACGTCGATCCCCGCAGCCCACGAGGCTTCCTTGTTGAGACCGATGGCGTAGCAGCGACGCCCGAAAACGGTGCGGCGCATCAAGACGCCAATCGCGATTGCGACGACGAGGAACAGAACGAACGAGGCTGGCGCCGGCCCGAAAGCCTGCTCCGACCCCACGAAAAGATAGGGATCGGCGAAGCTCGTATAGCCCGTCTCCGAGCCCAGGATGAACGCAAGTCCGCGAAAGGCGCCCATCGTTCCCAGCGTGACGGCCAGCGAGGGCAGGCCGAGGCGAGCGACCAGGAGGCCGTTCAGCGTCCCCAGCGCCGCGCAGGCCGCCACGACGAGGGGCGTCGCAACCCAGATCGGCGCGCCGAACTCCGAGAATTTCGAGAACAGCACCGCGCCAAAGGCGAGCGTTGAGGCGAGCGAAATGTCGATCTCGCCGAGTATGACGACAACCGCGAGGCCGATGGCGAGGATGCCAGGATAGACGAACTGGCGTGTCGACTCGGCGATCTGGTCAAGGCTCAGATAGTAGGGCGACAGATAGGCCGACCACGCCGCCGCGGCGAGGGTCAGCACGACCAGCGTCAGCTCCCACTGCGGCAGTTTGCGGATCATGGCGATGTCCTCGCGATGCGCCGGCGCGCACGAAGCGAATTGCGGACCTGCGCGCCGATGATCACGTCGGCGGTCGCCGCCAGCACGATCGCAGAGCCCTGAATGAACATGCGCCAGAACTCGGGGATGCCGAGAAGCACAAGGCCGTTGTCGATCGTCGCGAGAATCACGGCGCCGAGCGCGGCTCCGATCACGTTGCCCGAGCCGCCGGCGACGCTGACGCCGCCAATGACCGCCGCCGCGAGCGACGTCAGCTCCCAGCCGGACGCGAGCACGACCGTCACCGTGCCGACCCGCGCCGCGTAAAGGAACCCGGCGAGGCCGCAGAGGACGCCCCCCAGCGCATAGGCGAAGAGCACGATACGCTGGGTCCTCAGGCCGAAGAAGGCGCTCGCCGAGACATTCGAGCCCACGGCGTACATGCGCCGCCCGAGCGGATAGAAACGCAGGAAGGCCGCAAGCAGGCACACGAGCGCCGCAGCGATCACGACGAGCAGGGGAACGCCGCCGAGCCGCATTTCGGGGAGTTCGTTCATCCAGTGAGGCAGGCGGCTGGAGGTGATCTCCTGACCGCGCGCGTAAACATAGGTCGCTCCGCGATAGACGGACATTGTGCCGAGCGTCGCGATCAGCGGCGACACCCGGCCGTAGGCGACAAGGAGGCCGTTCAGCGCGCCCAGCGCCCCGCCGATCACGAGCGGCATGAGCACCAGCGCGCCGCCGACGCCCTGGTGGCGTGCGGCGAAGTCGGCGGTAAGATAAGCGGCGAGCCCCATGATGGAGCCGACCGAAACGTCCAGGTTGCGGGTGATGAGGATCACCGCCTGCGCCGCCGCGACGATTGCGAGAATGGCGGCGTTGGAGACGATCGCGCTGAGATTGCCAGGCGTCAGAAACTGCGGCCTCAGCAGCGCGAAAGCCAGGCACAACAGAAGCAGGAAGCCGGCGACGCCGCTCACGCGGAACCGCAGGGCGAACTGTCCGAGCCCTCGGCGCGCCTTGCGGTCCTCGGTCAGCGCCGCGCCCTCAGTGGACATGGGCGGCGTCTCGCGCATTGCGGGTAGCCGCCATCATGACGGCCTCCTGATCGACGGCGGACGGATCGAGTTCCGCCACGAGTTCCCCTTCCGCGACGACGAGGACCCGGTCGCTGACGCCGAGCACTTCCGGGAGATCGGAGGAAATGACGAGGATGGCGAGTCCATCGTCGGCGAGTTGCGCGATTATCCTATGAATTTGCGCCTTCGAGCCGACGTCGACTCCGTGGGTCGGCTCGTCGAGGATGAGGACTTTCGGCTTGGTCGACAGCCACCGCGCGAATGCGACCTTCTGCCGGTTCCCGCCGGACAGGTCGGAGACGAGCTGATCGACGCCGGTTGTGCGGACGTGATAGGTCTCAACCGCCTCGGCGGCGATCCTGCGTCCCGCCGCGTCGTCGATGAGGCCAAGCCTCGCGAGCCGCTCGAGGATCGGCAGCGTGACGTTGCTGACGATCGGCGCCGACATGATCAGGCCCATGCCGTCGCGATCCTCGGGCAGATAGGCCAGCCCGAGCGCAAGCATCTGTTTCGGGCTGCGCGGCGTCACCGGAACGCCGTCGATCACGACGCGGCCCGCCGTCGGGGGCGCAAGGCCGAAGCAGGCCTGCGCGATCTCCGAGCGGCCGGAGCCGACGAGCCCCGCCATGCCAACGATTTCGCCCGCCCTCAGCGCGAAGGAGACGTTCGAGAACGCGCCTTCGCGCGTGAGCCCTTCGATGCGGAGGAGCTCGCGTCCGGGCGTTCGCTTCGTCCGCCCCGCGAACATGCTCTCAAGCGGTCGGCCGACCATCGTGCGCACGATCTCCGCGCGAGAGAGCTCGGCGGCCGGGCGGGTCACGACATGCCGGCCGTCCCTGAGGATCGTGACGGCGTCGGCGATGAGCGCGAGCTCCTCAAGTCTGTGCGTGATGAAGATGATCGCGGTCCCGTTGTCGCGAAGGTCGCGCACGATCTGGAACAGCTTCTGCGCCTCGGCCGGTGTCAGCGAGGAAGTCGGCTCGTCGAGAATGAGCAGCTTCAGATCCGCGTCGAGAGCGCGGGCGATCTCGACGAACTGGAGCTCCGCCACCGAGAGCTCCGCGATGAGCGCGTGCGGATCGATTTGAACGCCGATCCTGGCGAGCGACTTGCGAGCGCGCGCGACGACCGCCTTGCGATCAATCGCGCCGAGCGCCGTCACCGGCGTCGCGCCCATGCTGATATTCTCCGCGACGTCGAGATGCGGGAAGAGCTTCGGGTCCTGATAGACCGCCGCGACACCTGCGCGCCTCGCCTCGACCGGCGTCGCGAAACGGACCGGCTCGCCATAGAGCTCGATCCGTCCAGCGTTGGGCTCGAGGATGCCGGTGATGATCTTGACCAGCGTGGACTTCCCGGCGCCGTTTTCGCCAACGAGCGCATGCACCTCTCCGGGCGCGACATCGAAGCTGACCTCGGTGAGGGCTTTCGAAGCGCCGAAGGATTTCGTGATCCCGGCAACTCGCAGAGCAGGCGCCCGAAGGTCCGCCGTCATGTCCCCGGACATCCGTCAATGACCCGCAGTTCGCCAGGAGGTTCGACGCCGCAAGCCGACGTCATGCCGCGCATCGGCGTTTGGCCTACCATCGCTCCTCCCGGTCGGATGGACTATGTCCGCTTGACTAGCTAGTCATAACCACCTGTGAGGGTCAAGAACGAAACGAGCAACCCTTTTTCCAGCATGCCCAGATACGCCTCCTCGACAGACGTTGCGCGGCTAGCCGGCGTGTCGCAGTCCTCGGTCTCGCGGACATACAGGCCCGGGGCGAGCATCTCAAAACGCACGCGCGAAAAGGTTCTCGCCGCTGCGGAGCAGCTTGGGTATCGGCCGAGCATGATTCCGCAGATCATGCTCAACCATCGCTCGCATCTGGTGGCGGTCGTCATTGGAGGCATGTACAATCCGTTCTACGCCCGCATGCTCGAAGAGTTCACGGTTCAGCTTCATGCGAGCGGACGACAGGTTTTGCTCGTCCCGGTCGATAGCGGACATTCGCTCGACGCCGCGCTTCCGACGCTGGCAGGCTACCGCGTCGACGCGATCGTCAGCGCGCTCGCCGTGCTCTCGCCTGAAACGGCGGATTCGCTGGCGAAGCTCAGGGTTCCCGTCATATCCTTCAACACCGAGGTGCGGAACGCGTGGGTGACGTCGGTCTCGACCGACAACGCTCGCGCGGGCGCGGAGATCGCCGATCTCTTCATCGCCCGCGGCGCCCGCTCCTTCGGCTTCGTGACGGGCCCGGTCGACAGTCCCGCGAGCGACAACCGGCTCAAGGGCTTCAGGCGCGCGCTCGCGGCGCGCGGCTACAGGAAGCTCCAGATCGCGCAGGGCCGTTTCCATTACGAGGATGGGTTTCAGGCGGCGCTCTCCATGTGCGAGCGCGCAACGGCGCCGGAGGCGATCTTCTGCGCCAACGACCTCCTCGCCATCGGCGCCATCGATGCGATCCGCAGCCGCCTGGGCCTGCGCGTGCCGGAGGATGTGCTCGTCGCGGGCTTCGACGACATTCCGATGGCGGGCTGGGCCGGTTACGACCTCACGACCTTCGTGCAGGACGCGCCGCTGATGGTCGAGGAGACGATCAAGATTTTCCAGGGCGCGGCCGATGGACGGCTCGGCCTCTGCGAAGCGCAGATCATCCTGCCGGCTCGGCTTGTTGAACGCAGATCAACGTCGAGACTCGCGCGCCATTGGACCGGGTCGAAGATGCCGGAATAGATCCCCTGATAGCGCTCGGCGTAATCGCGGACGCCGCCCGGCGCATTCAGGTCGATCGTCTCAAAGGCGACATACCGACACAAGTCGTCTTCATCGCGCCGGCATCCGAGCGCTCCGCATAGGGGAGCCGCGTTGCAACCGGCCAAATACCTGATCGTTTGCGACAGATCCCCTCATCGCTACTCCGGCCCCTCGGCTGGGACGGCGGACGGCTCGCACCTTGCCGCTGCTTCCGCCGCCGCAAAAGAACTGGTCGCCGCCATTGGATTCGAGTCCCGATACAGAGATGCCGCGCGGCATCTCGATCCGCTCCAGCACCTCTCCTGTTCGCGGATCGATGCGCCTCACATCGCTCTCGTCGCCTTCCCAGGTTCCGTGCCACAACTCGCTATCGACCCAGGTGACGCCGGTGACGAAGCGATTGGATTCAAGGGTGCGAAGGATCGCTCCGGTCTCCGGGTCGATCTGATGGATCTTCCTCTCCCGGTACTGGCCCACCCAGAGCGCGCCTTCGGCCCAGGCGAGTCCCGAGTCGCCGCCGCCGCCCGGCGCCGGAATCGTGGCGAGCACGCGGCCGGTGTTCGGGTCGATCTTCTGGATGCGGCTCTCTGAGATCTGAAAGAGATGCTGTCCGTCGAACGCTGTGCCTGCATGCGCGGCGACGTCGAGCGAGCGCACCATCTTGCCGCTCCCCGGATCGAAGGCGTTCAGACGGGCGCCGGAGGCGAACCAGACATGCTTGCCGTCGAACGAGACGCCGCCGACCTGCTCGGCCTCGGGGAAGGGCCCGTATTCGCGGATGACCTCTGCCTTCGATGTTCTCATTCTTCCATCCTAGCCGCCCGGAAGCGGCGCCGGGAGTAACAATGTCGTCGTGAATCCGGGCAGCGGCGGGGTCATCCAGCGCCGCGCCCGGCCGCGGCCGAACGCCTGCGCTTTGCCCGACGCGGCAAGGGAGTCGAGCGCCCGCTGTACCGTGCGCTGGCTTGTGCCAAGCGCGAGCGCAAGCGCAGAGCTCGACCACGACTCGCCGTCGGCGAGGAAGGCAAGCACGTCGGCATGTTCCTCCTCGACCGGCCGCGCCAGCACGATGACCTCGCGCGCGGCGCGGGGCAGGAGCGCGAACCCCGTCTTTGTCGCTCTCACGCGGGCGACTGCCCGCAGCAGCCATGCGGAGCCGCCCGATCTCGACCCGCAATCGCGCGCGATGCGATTCGTCGGCATGCTTCGCGCCGAACGCGCGGGCGAGCAGCACATCCCGCGGCGCGTCCCCAGGCCACGCTTCGCCGAGCGTGCGCGCAAGCGCGAACAGCACCGGGCGCCCTGCAAGCGGCACGAGGATGTTCCGCTCGCGCACGAGATTGCGGCAGGCGTCGATGACAAGCGCGTTCGAAGCGAGCAGCGTTTCGACTTGCTCGAGCAGGAGCGGGCGCTCCTCGCCGCGCGCGATCAGCCGCGCCGCAGGCATGTCGAGGATGGCGCTGGCCTGATTGACCTCCGCCATGAGCGCCGGAATGCCCGCCCGGCGCGCGGCTTCCTCGGCGCGGGCGAGCGCCGCGCGCGCCGCCGTGGCGCGGACACGCCGCATGGATATCCCGCCGACCGCGAGCTCATGGATGGCGCGCAGCGCAGGCGCAAGAGCCGAGAGATCGAGCTGCGCAAGCTCGCGCTCGGCATCGTCGAGGCGTCCGATCAGGAGCAGGCGCCGGACCTCGAGATAGCGCGCATGGGCGGCGTTCGCCCGGTCGCCATGCGCTTCCAGGGTTGCCGATGCCGCGGCGAGCGCCTTCGCGGGCCAGCCCAGGTCGCGCGAAGCGAGCGCGATCTCGGCCTCGGCGACGACGCATCTCGCGCGAGCGAGAGCCTCTCGCGGACCGAAGGCGCGCCCTGCCCGCCGCACCAGCGTTTTCGCGCGGCCGAGATCGCCGAGCTGGGCCATGGCTATGCCGCGAAGCGCGAGCGCCGGCGGATCGTCGCGCAAGGCGATGTGGTTCAGCGCGCCAAGCGCATCACCCAACGCGAGCGCGCGCGCCGCGGCCGCAATCAGCGAGTCCATCCAAATCCCGACACACTTGTCACTCCCGGTCGTCCGACGACCGACGGTAAATCTATCCCGCATTCACCGCCGGGCAAGCCGCCGCAGAAACGCGGTCGGCGTCCCGGGCAGCGAAAGGAGAGAAGAGATGACGACACATATGACCGCAGAACGTGAAGAGTGGCTGGAGGCGCGGCGCGATTTGCTCGCCGCCGAGAAGGACCTGACGCGGCGGAGCGACGACGTCGCACGGCTGCGCCAGCGCTTGCCCTGGGTCCGGATCGACAAGCCATACACGTTCGACACCGAGGCGGGCGGCAAGACGCTGAAGGACCTGTTCGATGGGCGTTCGCAGCTTCTCGTCTATCACTTCATGTTCGGGCCCGACTACAAGGCCGGCTGCCCGTCCTGCTCGATGATCGCCGACGGCTTCGACGGCTTTGCCGTCCACCTTGCCAACCACGATGTCACGCTGATGGCGGTGTCGCGTGCGCCGCTGGACAAGCTCACGGCCTACAAGCAGCGCATGGGCTGGACGTTCCCCTGGGCGTCGTCGCGTGGCGGCGACTTCAACTTTGACTTCAATGTCTCGTTCACCGAGGCGCAGGAGAAGGAAGGGCCGGTCGAGTACAATTATGCGCGCGGCGCCCACGCGATGGACGTGACCCCTGTTCCGCCGGCCGTCGCACAGTTCGCGGCGACCTGTGGCGTCGACGGCGCCACCTACCGGCGTGACCGGCCGGGCATGAGCGCCTTCGTGCGCGAGGGTGATGCCGTTTATCATACCTACTCGACCTATGCGCGCGGGCTGGACGGCCTCTGGGGCGCCTATCAGTGGCTTGATCGCGCCCCCAAAGGGCGCAACGAGCAGGGCATCTGGTGGCGTCGTCACGACGAGTACGGGCGTGTTTAACGCGCCGATCTCTTCCGTCGGGCGCCGTGACGTCGAGACCTGTGCCGGGGGCGGCCATGCCGCCTCCGGCGCAGCCGGTTGGCTCGGTCTTGCCGCTTCGCCGACGTTTGCCATCATGGCGCTGTGGACAGGCTTATTCAGCGGCCAGCCCGACATGCTCTGCATGGGGATGCAGGATGCGTCGCCCTTGAACGGGATGACGCTGATGTATGCATTGATGAGCGCCTTCCATGCGGCGCCCTGGCTGAAATTGATCTCCCTCCGACTTCTGATTGGCAAGTCCGAGGCGATGTTGAACGTCGGTGAGCGACACGGCGATGCCCCAGCCGATCTTCGATGCCCTTTGGACGGCCGCCGGGATGAGCGGAGGCTCCATTTCCTTCCGGGAGAAGGGTGGGATATCGCGGCGAACGCCCGTATGAGCTATAGAAACCGCGTTTGATCATGGGGTCCTTCTTCAGCGCGCTTTTTCGGGAAGATTCTGCGATGCCCCCCGGTCGGCAGAGAATTGCGACTGCCGTTCTGATTGCTCCTTCTCAAGATTCATTCACCCCTCGACAGGTCTTTGGGCGCCTCCTAAGGATTGGAGAATGAAAACCGTCGCGAAACCGGACAGCGCATCAGGCGGGCCCGTGTCCGTTCCGTCCGAATTCGACGACATGATTGCTTGGGCGGCCTGGCTCTACTACGTAGATCAGAAGACTCAGAGCGAGATTGCCGATCAACTCGGCCTATCGCGCGCGACGATCGTGAAGCTTCTGCAGGACGCGCGCGAGCGCGGCGCGGTCACGATCCGTATCAACCCGGAAGCGTCGGCCCGCACGCGCCTTTCGCGGGCGCTGGCGGAAGCTTACGGGCTCGAGGCCGCCTACGTGATCCCGAGGCTGCCGGACGCGCCCCTCACGCGACGCCTTGGCGAGGCCGGCGCGAGGGTCCTGAGCACCCAAGCGCAATCGGGAGACATCATTGGAGTGGCGTGGGGACGCACGGTGATGGCGGTGGCCGAATCCATGCAGGCGCCCGAGCGGCCGGGCCCTTATACGGTGGTGCAAATCTGCGGCAGCTCCCCGGCCAGCGCCGCCGAGTTTTCCCCGGAGCTCTGCTCGACCGTGCTCGCGAGCCGCATGCGGGCGCGCTGCGCCAACCTGCTCGCGCCCGCCGTACTCTCCAGCGAGAGGCTGCGCGCACTGCTTCTGGACGAGCCGGCTCTCATCAATCAGTTCAAACTGATTCGCTCGGCCAACAGGGTGCTGTTTGGCGTCGGCGACGTCGCCTCGAAGGCGACCATCCGCATGGCCCATCTCGCGAGTCCGACGGAGATCGACGCCTATGTGCGGCGTGGGGCGAGGGGCGTGCTGATCGGCCGCTTCATCGACGAGAAGGGCCAGCCGGTTCTCGGCGACATCGACGACCGCCTGATCGGCATCACGCTTGAGGAACTGAAGCGGCTGCCCAATCGCCTTTGCGTCGCGGGCGGACCTGAAAAGGTCGAAGCGCTCCGGGCGGCCCTGCGCGGCGGCTATGTCACGCATCTGGTGACGGACGAGGACGCTGCTTCCGAACTGCTGTCAGGACGCGCCGCGTCCTGAGACGCCTCACGCGTTGACATATGTCGGCGTGTTATGTCCTTTGCTTGGGCGCCTCTTCCGGCGCGAGAACGACAACCGAATCGCCGTTCCAGAACGCCGGCGACGCATGACCCCGGAGAGGGCGCCCATGGACGCAAAACCTTTGATCGCCGTGACGGGCGCGAGTTCCGGCATTGGCGAGGCTGTCGCCAAGACCTTTTCGGCGGCCGGCCATCCCGTTCTCCTGATGGCGCGCCGGATCGACCGCATGGAGGCGCTCGGCCTTCCGAATGCGATGTGTCGCCAGGTCGACGTGCGCGACCGAGCGCAGATTCAGGGCGCCGTGCGCGACGCGGAGGCAAAGTTCGGCCCCGCCGACATGATGTTCGCCAACGCGGGCGTCGCCAGACTCGCCGATATCGGCCGCCAGCGTCCCGAGGAGTGGGACGAGATGATCGACATCAACGCGAAAGGCGTGATGAACAGCGTCCATGCCGTGATGGCGGGCATGATGGAGCGGCGACACGGCACCCTGTTCATGATGAGCTCAATCGCCGGGAGGAAGGTCTACCCGGATCACACGGTCTATTGCGGCACCAAGTTTTTCGTCCACGCGGTCTCGGAAGGCCTGCGCGAATATCTCTCCGCCTACGACGTACGCGTCGTCGTGCTGTCGCCGGGCATCATCGAGACCGAAGTTCTCGATCACGTCACCGATCCGACGACGCTTGCGAACTACCGCGCGAACAAGGCGGCCATCGACGGCGGCATCGGACCTGAGCCGATCGCCGAACTGATGCTTCAGACCTACAACCTTCCGCAGCGTGCGCTTGTGCAGGAAATCTGCATCACCCCTACCCGCCAGCGGTACTAGCGACGGGCTCCTGCGACTTGAGAATGAAGCTCGCCGCCCGATCGCCCAGCATCATCGCGGCTGCGTTGGTGTTGCCGGACACGATCAGCGGCATCGCCGCGCAATCGATCACCCGCAGAGCTCTCCACGCCCCGGACGCGAATCGCGGATCGAGCACGGCGGCCGGGTCGCCGTCCTGTCCCATCCGCGCTGTGCCGACCGGATGGTAGTTGGTCTTGACCATGCGCTTCGCATAGGGCGCAAGATCGGCGTCGCTCGCAGGCATCCGCGCGCCGGGCAGCATTTCCTCTCGCACCAGCGAGGCGAGCGGCGCCGCGGCAGCACGCGGCGGGCAAGCGCATCGCCGCCAGCGTCAAGCGAAGATCCTCGGGATCGCCGAAGAAGTTGCTGTCGACCACCGGCTTGTCGGAGGGATCGGCCGAGCGCAGCCGCACCGATCCGCGCGCTTTCGGACGCAGCAGACACGGTGTCAGCGTGACGCCATGCGTCGGCTTCACGTTCCTGACGTCCCGGTCGAGATAGACCGTCGGCACGCAATAGAGCTGGATCGTCGGGCGATCCGATCCGTCCGGGTCGACGAAGGCGCAGGCCTCGACCCCGGTCGTCGTGACGGGCCCCGACTTGAACAGCAGATATTGCAGTCCGTTCCGCAGCATGCGCCAGCCGCGATCCTGGCCGAAATATCCGCCGGGGCCGCGAATGGAGCTGATGACCGGAACTTCGTGATGGTCCTGCAAATTCTGGCCGACGCCGGGCAAGTCGCAGACGACAGGCATGCCGAAGCGGCGAGATGATCGGCGGGCCCAGCCCCGACAGCATCAGCAGTTTTGCGGTGTTGTATGTCCCCGCCGCGACCAGCACTTCCGCATCCGCATAGGCGCGGCGCATTACCCCGCTTTGCCGATACTCGACCCCGACGGCTCGGCCGCTCTCGATCAGCACGCGGGTCGCCAGCGCCCCGGTGACGAGGGCGAGCCGGCGGTCTCGCCGGATCTGCGAGAGAAAGGCGTCGACAGCATGGCAGCGGCGATGCCGCCCTATCGTGTGCGGCATCGGCCCGACGCCCGCCTGCCGCGCGCCGTTGAAATCGGGATTGTAGCGGACGCCGATCCCCTGCACGGCGAGCATGAAGGCTTCCGTCAGCGGGTCGATGCGGCCGGGGTCGGACATCCAGAGCGGGCCGTCGACGCCGTGATAACAGTCATTGATCTTGGTGTTGCCCTCCATGGCGCGGAAGTGCGGCAGAACGTCCGCATAGGACCACCCGGCGCCGCCCCCGAGAAAGGTGTCCCAGCCATCGAAGTCCTCGCGCTGGCCGCGCATGTAGACCATCGCATTGACGGAGCTGCCGCCGCCGAGAATCCGCGCCTGCGGCACGATCGGCGCGCGTCCGTCGAGTTGCGGCTGCGCGACGGTCTCGTGCATCTCCAAATAGTCTTCGCGCGCGAGATATTTCATGTAGCCGGCGGGCATTTGCAGGATCGGCGGCTGCTTCTCCTGTCCTCGCTCGATCAGGAGAACCCGCGCGCCGCCGTCGCGAACGAGCCGGGTCGCGGCGACGCAGCCGGCGGAGCCGCCGCCGATGACGATGTAGTCGTAATGATCCGTCATGACCCGCCCGGCGCGAATTCGGCCAGCCGCCTGTTCCACGCGGCCATAAGCGGCCAGAACTCGGTGTAGATCGCCCGCAGCTCGCGGTAGCGCTCGACATTGGCGGCGATCGGCTCGAAGCGGGAGACGATCTCGCCCGCCATCGCCTCGGACGCCTCGCGCAGGGTCGGGCTCCAACCCACGCCCTTGGCCGCCGCCATGCCGGCGCCGAGCGCCGAGGCTTCGGCGGTGGTCGAGCGAAACACCGGCTTGGCGCTGGCGTCGGCGAGAATTTGCAGCCAGAGGTCGGAGGCCGCGCCCCCGCCGATGGCGACATAATGATCGAGCGCGCAGCCGGACTTGCGCGACGCCTGCTCCATGCAGACGGCGATCTCCAGCGCGATGCCTTCGAGCGTGGCGCGATGCAGATGCGCGCGCTTCGGTCGAGCCGCTGAGCCCGGCGACCACGCCGCGCGCGTCGCCGTCCCAGTGCGGCGTCATGCAGCCCTGCCAATAGGGGACGAGAAGGCCGCCCGCCCCCACCGGCAGCCGCGCCGCCTCGGCCTCCAGGCGGCGAAGGCCTTGCGGCGTTGCGCGCCGTCGCGGCCGAACATCGCCTCGAGCATCCAATCGACGACGAACGTGCCGCCGCGCAGGCACATCTCGTAGATGTAGCCCTCGTCGGCGACCGCCGTCTCGGTGCGGAAGGCGCGATTGATCGCCGGCGCCGCGCCATAGAGGCCGGCGACCGCCGCCGTGCCAAGATTGGCGTAAGCGCGCCCCGGCCGCAGCCCAGCAACGCCGGTCGCCGCGCATTGCCCGTCGCCGCCGGCGGCGAACACCGGCAGCCCCGCCGGCAGCCCCGTCGCCGCCGCTGCGGCGCCCGTCACCTCGCCGATCCTCTCGCCCGGCCGGGCGAGGCCCGGAATCTGCGCGCGCGCCACGCCCGAGGCTTGCAGGATCTCGTCGGACCAATCGAAGCTGCGGATGTCGAGCATGCCGGTCGGATCGGCCGAAGCCGTGGAGGCGACCCAATAGCCGGTCAGACGAAAACAGAGAAAGGCGTGGACTTCGGCGAATTTGTGCGTGCGCGCGAAAATCTCCGGCTCATGCTCGCGCATCCACAGGATGCGGAACAGACGGGGGATCACGTCGAGCGGCTTGCCGTTGATGGCGTGCGAGCGCTCCGCCCCGAAGGTCTCGCCGAAGCGGCGCACCTGCGGCTGGGCGCGGTCGTCGAGCCAGACCATGCCCGGCCGCAGCGGCTCCCCGCCTCGTCGAAGGCGCGAAAGTCTCGCGCTGGTTGGAGATGGCGAGGCCCGCGACGCGGCGCGGGTCGATCTTGCCGCAGAGTTCGCTGAGCGCCGTCGCGGTCGAGCGCCACCAGTCCTGCGGCGCCTGTTCGAAATAGCCGGGCGCGGGATTGGCCAGCGGGATCGCGGCGCGGCCCTCGGCGATCGGGTGTCCCTGCGCGTCCCAGGCGATAGCCTTGGTCGCCGATGTCGAGGAATCGACGCCGATGACGAGATCCCGCTCCATTGCGCTTGCCTCCCCTTTGTTCAGACGGTCGCCGCCGCCCTTCTCCCGGACCCGCCGCCATCCATTGGCCGAGCGCCGCGATTTCGTCGGCGCGCATCCGCAGGCCCGATTTCGTGCGCCGCCAGACGACGTCCTCCGCGCTTCGCGCATATTCGTTGTCCATCAGATAGTCGACTTCCGCTTCCGTCAAATCGCCGCCGAAATCGCGGCCGAGATCCTCGCGCCGCCGGCTGCGCCCAGAAGCGCCGCGTCAGCGTGCCGTAGTGGCGCACATAACGGCGCGCCTCTCGCGCGGTGAGGAAGCCATTCCGCCGCGCCATTCGGCGGCGAGCGCCCCGGCGCCGTCGACAGGGAAATCGCCGCCGGGCAGGCTCGCCCGCGCCGTCCAGCCGGCGCGGCGCGCCGCCTGGGGCAGCGCCGGCCAGCTTGTCCAGCACATCCTCGGCAAGCCGCCGGTAGGTGGTGATCTTGCCCCCGAATACGTTGAGGAGCGCGGGACCCCGCTCGCCGTCGAGCTTCAGCACATAATCGCGCGTCGCGTCCTTGGCCGCGCTCGCGCCGTCGTCGTAGAGCGGCCGCACGCCGGAATATCTCCACACGACATCCTCGGGCGCGCGAGCGTCCTCCGGAAATAGCGGTTGGCGGCGGCGATCAGATATGCGATTTCGGCCTCGCTGGCGCGCACCTCATGGAGATCGCCGGCAAGTCCCGATCCGTGGTGCCGATCAGCGTGAAGTCCTCCTCGTAGGGTATGGCGAAGAAGATGCGGCCGTCGGGGTTCTGGAAGAAATAGCAGCGCTGGTGATCGTAGAGCTTGCGCACGACGATGTGCGAGCCCTGCACGAGCCTCACTTTGGCGCTGGCTGTCGGCGCCGGCGACGCGACGGATCGCCTCGCCGACCCAGGGGCCGGCGGCGTTGACGATCGCCCGCGCCCGCGCCGTCTCTTCGCCCCGCGCCCGGGCCTTCGAGGTCGAGCCGCCAGAATTCCCCGCCCTCGCGCTCCGCGCTTAAAAGGCGGTTCGCACGCGCACGTCGGCGCCCCGGTCCGCCGCGTCGCGGGCGTTCAGCACGACGAGACGGGCGTCCTGCACCCAACAATCGGAATATTCGAAACCGAGACGCGACACGTCGCGCAAGGGCGCGCCGGCGGGGTCGCGGTCGAGGCGTAGCGTGCGGGTCGGCGGCAGAAGCCGGCGGCCGCCGATGTGGTCGTAGAGAAACAGGCCCGAGCGCAGCATCCAGGCCGGGCGCAGCCCCGCCCGGTAAGGCAGCACGAAGCGCATCGGCCAGATGATATGCGGCGCGCCGCCCACAAAACTCTCGCGCTCCTCCAGCGCATGGCGCACGAGGCGGAAGGCGTAATGTTCGAGATAGCGCAAGCCGCCGTGAATGAGCTTGGTTGAAGCCGAGGACGTGGCGGAGGCGAGATCGTTCCTCTCCACCAGCAGCGTCTTGAGCCCGCGCCCCGCCGCGTCGCGCGCCACGCCCGCGCCATTGACGCCGCCGCCGATCACCGCGACGTCGAAGGGCGCGCTCATGACGCCGCGCGCCGCCTTGCCGCGATCAGACGCTCCGCCACCTCGACGAAGCCGCTGCCGCCCGCGCCCTTGCGTGACATAGCGGGCCCGGCGTCTCGATCTCGTCGGCGAAGGCGCGGACGCCGGAGACGCCGCAGGCGAGCGGGAAGAAGCCGAACATCGGCGCATCATTGGGACTGTCGCCAACGAAGATCGCGCGACCCTCGCGCTCAGCATCTATGTCGAGCCCGAGGATCTCGCGCGCGAAGCGGCGCGTCATTGAGAGCTTGTCATAGGCGCCGTACCAGCCGTTGACGTGGATCGAGGAAATCTTGGCGGTCGCGCCCTCCTCCTCGAATATCTCCTGAATGCGCCTGACCGCCTGGCGCGGGCCAGCGGCGCGACATCCTCGCAGAAGTCGATGGCGAGATCGGCCTCGCGATAGGCCTGATCGGCCGAAACGCCGGCGCCGGGAACCTCGGCGAGTACGCGCGCACGCACGCGCTCCAACCGGCGGTGGTTTTCGGCGCGCTCGGCGGTGCTCGCAGCGTATGCGCGGCGCATCTTCCGGTTCGCGGCGTCATAGGCGAAGTAGAACGCGCCGTTCTCGCCGACGACGCCGGCGACCGGCCAGAAACGGGCGATCATGTCGCACCAGCCGGCCGGCCGGCCCGTGATTGGCGCAACAGCGAAGCCGGCCTCGGTCAGCGCCTCCAGCGCGCGATAGGCGGCGGCCGGGAGACGGCCCTCGGGGGTCAGCGTGTCGTCGATGTCGGTCAGCACCAGTACGCACGCGCCACCCCCGTCCGCCTGCGCGAGTTCCGCGAGCGGGCGCATTTCCAGGTTTCCCCTTGCGCGAAGGCTTCGAGAACCCCCCGGCGTCGGCGGCGATGTCGAGGAACGAGAAGCGGTTGCGCATCTCCCGGCAATGCACGACCGCCTCGCGATAGAAGCCCTCGCCGAGGCCGAGTTCGCCCGCCGTCGTCGGCCCCCCGCCGCTGGCGCGCAACAGGCGCTCCATCTCCGTGACGGGTCGAGCGCGAAGGCCATGCACTCGCGCCGCAGCTCGGGCCATAGCTTCTCCACCGCGCGTTGAAGGCGCGCGCGCCCTCGGCGTCGAACGCTTTCTTGGCGAATTCCGCCAGACAGCCCTGAGCGACTTCCGCGCCCATGCGTCGCGCCATGTCGGCTGCGTCGATCTTCGTCGCCCGCACAACGGGCGGCGCTTCGCTGGCGAGCATTTTCTGCTGCAATCTCGCCAGCGTCAGCGTCGCGACGCCGACCTGCTGGCCGTGCAAAGTGCCGGGATGGCGGGGCCCGGCGAAACAATCGATGTAATGCGAGATCTGATGTTCGCCCATCGAGCCGTGATTGGAGACGCCGGTGAAGGAGACGCCGAAGCCGCACAATGTCAGCACCCGATGCAGATAGCCGACCGCCGCGACGTCGCCTTTGGGAAGATCGCCGCGCGCGCGTTGAGCGCGATCTCATCCGGCGTCGTCAGCAGATAAGGCAGGTCGGTGTAGGCGGTGCCGAGCAGGCGATGCGACATCCACCAATCGATCTGCGCCACCGAGCGGACGAGACAATCGCCGAAGCCCGCCGCGGCCAGATGCTTCGGCGCGGCGGCGCTCACGGAAAGGTCGAGAAAACGCCGCTCGGCCCATGCGAGGGCAAGGACACCTTGAGGCCGCTCGGCAGCGTCATCGAGGCGGTAGTCGAGGTGTAGCCGTTCATCGAGGCGGCCGTGCCGAACACGGCGTAGCGGCGGCCGTTGAGGCCGGTGACATATTTGCAGAGATCGTTGATCGTGCCCGACCCCACGGCGATGACGCCCTCGAATCCCGCCAGCTTCTCCGTCAGCCGCTCGACCTCGCCCATGTCGGCGTGCGGATGGTCGAGCACGATCTCCTCGACCGGCCCCAGCCCCCGCAGCGCTTTGGCGACGCGCGCGCCCATCGCCGCCCGCGTCGCCTCGTCGCAAACGACGGCGAAGCGCGACCCGAGCCTCAGCGCGCCGACGAGTTCGGCTTCGCGGCCCTCCAGCGAGGGCGCGAGCACGACGGATTCGTAAGGGACGCGCGCGATCTCGCCGGTTTGCGGGTTACGCCAGCGGCCGGCGACGATCTCGTCGATCAGCGCATTCCACCCGCCCTCGGGAGGCTTGAGACGGATATTTGCCGTCATCTCGTCTGTTCCCCTTTTTCGAACAAATGCCACATCGTCATAACATTTGTCAAACGCGGACCTGAGCGTTCCTGCGCGCCCTTGCAGCCCGCGCTCAAAACCGCGAGAAATCCAAGGCGAGCGGCGGGTCGCGATTGACGGCGGCCAGACACCGCGCCCATCAGCGGCAGCGCTCCCGGGGCAATCGGCCGCTCTCGACCATGAGTTCCAGCGTCGGACCGAGCGCGCGCGCGAGTTCCGCCCCCTCGACGGTATCGTCCGGCATTTCCTTGGCCTTCGCCTCGCTATAAGGGCGGCCGAGGCCGAGCAGGCGGCCCATGCGGCTGTTTCGTCCGGCCATGCAGGTGACATAGAGGTCGCCCGCGCCCGCGAATCCGGCGACGGTGCGGAATTGCCCCCATGCGCCTCGACCAGCGTCTCCATTTCGGAGATCGCCTGGGTGAACAGCCCGGCTGCGACATTATGCATCTCCGCGCCGTTCTCCGCGCGCCCTTGCCCTTCGAGCCGGCCTGCGGCGGCCCCGACGGCGAGCGCATAGAAATTCTTGAAGGCCGCGCAGATCTCGACGCCGATCAGGTCGTCGCTGACGCTGCATGGTAGAATGGCGCGGCGAACAGGGCCGCCGCTTCCTGCGCGCTCTCGGCCATGTCTCCCGTGATGACCACGCGGGTCGGCCGCGCCGCGGCGAGCTCTCCGGCGATGCACGGGCCGCCGACGGCAAAGACCTTCGGTTCGAATCCGGGCCGCGCCTTGATTCCGCGACGCACGACATTGGGCAGCGCCTCGAGGGTCTCGCCGTTCGGCGCGAGGCCCTTGGTGATCATGAGGATTGGGACTGGAGATCGCATCGATTCGGCGATCCGCTCGATCGCCCAGCCGACTCCCGCCGACGACACGCCGAGCACCAGGAGATCGGGGGCTTCCGCCATGACGGAGCGAATTCGGTCCAGCGCCGCGCGTGAACCGTTTGAGGCAACGTGAGGCCAAGGCGGGGATGCTGGCCATTGCCCGACACCGAGCGAATGATCGTCTCGTCAAGATGCGTGCCGACGAGCTCGATGTCGTGGCCGAGTTCCCCGGCGGGAACGGCCATCGCCGACCCCATCACGCCCGCGCCGAGGATCGCGATCCTAGCCACGAATGGCGACCCCGCTGGCCGCATCGAAAAGATGCGCGCGTTCCGGCGGGAAGGTCAGCATGGCGGTCTCGCCCGCCCGAAGCGGCAGGCGCTCGCTGGTGATCGCGCAGACCTCCGTCTGTCCAAGCTTCGCGTAGATATGCGTTTCCGCGCCGGTCGGCTCGAGCACGTTCACGTCGCGCGAAGGCCGGGGCCTTTGGCCGGCCGCAGATGCTCCGGCCGGATGCCGAGCACGACCTTCTGTCCGGGCTGAGTCTCGCTGCCCGGGGGAGCGTCGAGGACCAGTCCCTCCCCGAGGTGCACCTTGGGACGCCCCGTCGCCGCCCACCATCTCGCCGTGCATGAGGTTCATGGCCGGCGAACCGATGAATTCCGCGACGAAGAGATTGGCGGGACTGTCGTAGATTTCCATCGGCTTCCCCACTTGCTCGATCACGCCGTCCCGAAGGATCACGATCACGTCGGCCATCGTCATCGCCTCGATCTGGTCGTGCGTCACATAGACCGTCGTCGTGCCTAGCCGCTGATGGAGTTCCTTGATCTCCGTCCGCATCTGCACACGCAGCTTCGCGTCGAGGTTCGAAAGCGGCTCGTCGAACAGGAACACCGCCGGTTGCGGACGATCGCGCGGCCCATGGCCACGCGCTGGCGCTGACCGCCGGAAAGCTGACGCGGCAACCGTTCGAGGTAGGGGTCCAGCCCGAGGATCGACGAGGCCCATCTGACCTGCTTCTCGATCTCCGCTTGCGGCGCCTTCCGCAGGCTCATCGAGAAGGACATGTTGTCGAATACGGTCATATGCGCGTAGAGCGCATAGTTCTGAAACACCATCGCGATGTCGCGATCCTTCGGGTGGACGTCGTTGACGACGCGCCCGCCGATCCTGATGTCGCCGGACGTCACCTTTTCCAACCCGGCGATCATCCGCAGCAGGGTCGACTTTCCGCAACCCGACGGTCCAGCAGCACGACGAAAGCGCCGTCTGGAATGTCGAGCGAAACGCCATGCACGACCTCCAGCGGCCCGTAGGACTTGCGAACGTTCTGTATTTCGACGGAGGCCATAAGCGTCTCGTGAGCAGTCGTGATGAAAGGCCAGGCTACTTTCCGCCTGCGAAGGCGTGGACGCCGGTCAGCAGGGACTTCCGGAAAATGATGGCGAGGATTATCGGCGGCAAAGACAACAGCAGACCAGCGGCCGCCATATGCCCGTATTCCGGATTGAGGCCCACCGCGAGGAAGCTGCCGACCTGGACCGGAAAGGTGATGTTCGACGACATCAGGATGAAAGCGATGAAGAACTCGTTCCACGTCAGGATGACAACGAGAAGCCCGCCGGAGATGATCGAGGGCCGCATCATCGGCAGAACGATGCGGAAGAACGCCTGCCATGGACCGCATCCGTCGATATAGGCCGCCTCCTCGGAATCCACCGGAATGGAGCGCAGGAACGCGAGCATCATCCAGACCGTGAGGGGCAGGTTGATGGCGATGTAGAGGATGATGAGGCCGAACTCGCTATTGAGCAGATGGGCGCGAAGCGCGAGAAAATAGAAAGGCATGATCATCGCGGCCGGCGGCGTCATGCGCGTCGAGATGATCCAGTTCTCGATCTGACCGTTCCATCGCGTATGGAAGCGGGAAAGCGCATAAGCCATGCTCGGGCCGAGCAGCATCGCTATGGCGACCGAGATCGCCACGACGCGCAGGCTTCGCGTGAAGGCCGAGGGGTCGAGATTCTCGAACACCCACTGCATGTTTTCGAATGTGACCGGGTTGGGAAACCAGATCGGAGCGGGACTCTGGATCTGGACCTTGACCTTGAAGGCGGTGTTGACGAGCCAATAGAGGGGCGCGATCCACACCGCCAGAATACAGCCGAGCACGATGCGCCCGACCCATACGCCGAGCCGGCCGCCGCCGAGCGAAGCGACCGCCGAAATGTCGGAGCCCGCAGCGCCGCTCATCGGTAGATCTCCGTCTCCCAACGCGTGACCCGCAGCCAAAGAGCGGTGCTGACAAGGCCGATCAGAAGCGCGACGATTCCCGCCGCGGCCGCCACCGAAACGCGACCGCCCTCGGCGATGCCGACCTTGTAGATGTAGAGCGACAGGTCGACGGTCGAAATGCCGGGGCCGCCATTGGTGAGAAGCTGCGTCGCCGCGAACACCTGACTGCAGAGAATGAATTCGAAAATCGTCGTGACGGCGAGCAGCGGCCGCAGCAGAGGCATATGGACGCGCCGAATTGTCTGGAACAGCGTAGCGCCGTCGATCAGCGCCGCCTCGATCGGTTCGCGCGGCAGGCTCTGGATGCCGCCGAGCAGAAGGATCACCGCAATCGGCGACCATTGCCAGGCCTGCAGGAGAATGATGACGACGCGGGCGCCGATCTCGTTCGCGGTGGGCGCGATCAGCGCGCCGGTGAGCGCGTAGGAGATCTGGGGAATGGGCCCGTACAGCGGGTCGAGCATCAGCGAGAACACGAGCGCGACGGCGACCGGAGAGACGGAAAGGGGAATGAGGACGAAGACGACAATGAAGGACGACAGCCGCCCGGCATAGAGCGCGATCAGATAGGCAGTCACAAGTCCGATCGCGACCGACAGCAGGGTGGATCCGAAAGAAAGGACGAGCGTATTGAAAATCGCATTGAGGCCGCCGCTCGTAAACAGCACCTCGCGAAAATTGTCGACGCCAATGAAGCGCACGGCGCGATCGGGCACCGTGATGTCGACATTCACGAAGGCCAGGTAGAGTCCGTACACGAACGGCGGCAGCGTGAGCGCCAGCAGCAACAGGAAACCGGGCAGCGGGACGAGCCATCGGAGGAGCTCGCCCCGTTCGCGCCGAACCTTGCGCGAGGCGGCGACAACTCTGCGGGAGGACACGGCGGTCGCGTTCATGAGTTTACACGGGAGGAACGGAGGCGGGCAGCGAGGACACGGAGCCCGCCCCAAGGCGGGCTCCGGACGTCTTCGACATCGGCTTACTTGTCCGGGAACACCTCCGGATAAGCGCGCGGCGTATCGAGCAGCCCCTGTTCCTTGAAGCGGGACGTCACCTGCTCCGCGGCGGCCGAGAGCGCGTCCTTGGCGGACTTGCCGCCGGTGAACGAGGCTTCGATCTCCGCGCCGATGATGTCGCCCATCTCGCGCCACTGGGGGATCATCGGACGATATTGCGTCTTGGTGATCGCCTGACCGTCCGACACGGCCTTGATATAGCCCGCGTCGATCTTGCTCTTCAGCAGATCCGACTGGTTGACCGACTTGCGATCTTCATTGCCGATGTCCTTGTCGGTGCGCGCAAACTCCATCTCCTTCGAAGTCGCCCACTGGAGGAAGGCGGCCGCAGCCTGGAAAGTCTTGCTGTTCGGGTCGACCGTCGAGGGAATCGCCAGACCAATCGAATAGTTCGCGGGGAACGCTCCCTTCGGGCCTGCCGGGACGACAGCGTAGCCGACCTTGCCGGCGACGCTCGACTGCTTCGGATCATTGAAGACCGGATAGAACGCCGTCGATTCGACGATCATCGCCACGCGGCCGGAGGCGAAGGCCGACGAGACCTTGTCCCAGCCCCAGGTGCCGTTGCCCGGAGCTCCGTATTTGTTGATGAGCTTGGAATAGTGCTCCGTGCCCTCGACCGCTTCCGGCGAGTTGAATGCCGGATGCATCTTGGGATCCAGGAAATTCGCGCCGTAGGACCGCATCCACTCGGTCCACGTATAGACGTTCATGCCCTCGCCGCGGAGGCCGCGGAGCGCGATGCCGAACACCTGCGGCGGCTTGGTCAGCTTGGCGGCCGCGGCTTCGAGCTCGTCGAGAGTCTTGGGCGGCTCGGATTCCGGCGGCGTCAAGCAGGTCCTTGCGATAGTAGAGGATCGTCACCTCGGAATAGATCGGCAATCCGTAGAGCGCGCCCTGCCAGGAATAGGACGTCTTCAGGCTGTCGAAGATGTCGTCGAGCTTGTAGGCGGGCTTGATCGCGGAATCGAGCCGCTGGACCCATTTGTTCGAGGCGAACAGCGGAATGTAGTTGTTGTCGAGGCAGTAGACCTGAAAGCCGCCGACGTGATTGGAGGCGTCGGCGACGATCTTGCTGCGCAGATCGTTCTCCGGATAATTCGTGAGCTTGATCGTCGCGCCGGTCGCCTTCTCGAACAGATCCTTGTGGGCGAAGATGAAATCCATCGCCGGCAGCCGACGGCAGGCGACGTTCAGCGTGACGCCTGAAAATTCGCCCCCTGTGGCGAAGGAGCCGACGGAGTCAGCGACCGCCTTTTCATAGTCGGCGGCGAAGGCGGCGCTTGAAACCGCCGCAAGGGCGAAGGCGCCCAGCGCGGCTGCGAAATGCTTCATTGTTTCCTCCTGATCCCGTTCGCTTGTTCTTCCGCCGGACGCTTGCGCCGCGCGCATTCGGGCGTCGTCGCTCTGACGGACGGCATCGTGCTCCGAAAAAAGGCTCCGACGCCAACTCCGCACAAGTGACAGAAGAGTGCGACAATTGTCAATAAGCCTCTCCGCAGAAGGACGCCGGCGAATCTCGTCGAGAACCCAGGGTCGCGTGTCGCGATCCCGCGCAGCGCCAGGCTGTCGACGTCAACAGAACCATGCGCCCTGCGGCCCTCGCAGTCCTCACGCGTTTCTCCAAAAGGAAAGGAACCCGCTCGGGCTGCTCTATGCCGTGCACAGCGACGGCGACACGCGGGTGGCTCCGGCGTTGAGCTTGGGCGAGTAAAGACCCCAGAGAGATTATCGACGGCTGTTGCGCCCGATTTCCTCGAAGAGTTCGCCGCGCATCCTGCTGACCTCAGGCCACGTGTATTTGAAGGCTTCCCTCTTCGCCTGCGCCCCGAAGCGCCGGCGGGCCTCCAAGTCCTCAGCGAGCGCGCGCATGGCCTCGATCCAGCCCTGCTGGTCGTGCGGATCGACCACATGGCCGGTTGATGCGTCGGCGACGCGCGCCGCGCCCATCGGGGAGACGATCAACGGCAACCCGCACCCCGCCGCCTCGTAGGTGACCTGCGGCCCGCCCTCTTCGAGCGTGGGAAATACGAAGACATCCGCCGAACGGTAATAATCGCCGATGTTCGGCGTATAGTTGACGATTATCACGTCGTCGCGCCGGAGATATTCGGCGCAGACCTTCTCGACGGCCGGCTCCATCGTCCCGACCATCACCAGCCGTCCCGCGAATTCCGCTTTCCGCCCAATAGCGCAGGATGAGATGCGCGCCCTTGCGCACGCAGATGAGCCCGACATAGAGGAAGGTCGCTCCGTCGATCGGGCTCAGCGCCCGCCCCTCGCCTACGAAACGCGCGGGATCCCACCCGAAGCTCACCGATCGTACCTTGGCCGGGGGAACGCCAGCGTCGATGACCGACTTTTCGGAAAGGGGGTTCGAACAGAAGACATAGTCGGAGAGGCTCGAGCGATCGTCAGCTCCGTCTCGATGGCGGCGTCCGTAATGACGATGGCCAGGCGGCAAGCCGAGTCGGCGGTATTCGGCGTCGAGGATCGCCTTCGCAGATCCCACATGGGAATTGATCATCTCGCGCACGATCGGGATTCCGGCGCCGCGCAGGGCCTGAAGCGTCGAGCGCGGAGGGCTCCGGCCAGACATAGGCGATGCGCGGTCGCGCGCTCGCGGAGCGCCGCCTTCCGCATCGCTGCCTCGTTGCGCGCGACGGCGAAACTGCGGAGCACGCGGTAGACGAGATTCCGGACCTTGCGAAAGGGAAGCTGGGGAAGCGGAAACGGCAGCGTCTGCGTCATCCGGTATCGGCCGGACGATGTCTCGTTCCCGTAGGGCGTGAACAGTTCGATCACGAACGCCATCTTCGCGAGATTCCGCGCGATCGAGGCGCAGCCGTAGGAGACGCCCTTGCCGGTGGCCGGCAGGGGGAGCAGCATGAAAACGGTCGGCAAGACCGCGTCTCGCCGGCCGGCGGCCGCAGATGTCTGATCCTCGATATCGGCCGACGCCATGCCCTTCAGATCCCTCTCTTCGCCGAACGTCCGCTCGCCGGGAGAACCGGCCCGCTCGAATATAGCCGACCAGTCGAAATCGTTCAGCGGTTTTTTGCGACGCAACATGAGACGGCGCGCAAGCGGCGCGGATGATCAGGCCGGCTCTTGCGAACAAAGCGCGAAACATGATTCCATCAGCCATGTCGCTCGCCGTGATTCGTGAGACGCCCGCCGTCGCGCTCAACGCCGCGCAGCAGCTCGCCGTGGAGCATGGGCTCGGCGAGGCGCGCGACCCGCGGCCCTTGCTCGTGATCGCGGGCGCGGGCTCCGGCAAGACCGCGACGCTCGCGCACCGGGTCGCGGCGCTGATCCTCTCCGGCGCCGATCCGAAGCGGATCATGCTCGCGACCTTCTCGCGCCGGGCGGCGGCGGAGCTTTCGCGGCGCGTCGAGCGGCTGCTGGCGCGCAAGCTCGCGCCGGAAGCGGCGGCCGCCGCGATCCCCTCTTACGCCGGCACGTTCCACGCGATCGGCGCCCGGCTCCTGCGCGAATACGCGCCGAGGATCGGCCTCGATCCGCAATTCACGATCCACGACCGGGAGGACTCGGCGGACCTCATGAACTGGGCGCGCCACGAGGCCGGCCTCACCGAGACGCGCGAGCGCTTTCCCACCAAGGCGACCTGCCTTGCGATCTATTCGCGCGTCGTCAATGCGCGCGGGGACTTGAGCGCGACGCTCGGCAAATGGTTTCCCTGGGCGGCTGCGCATGAGGCGGCGCTGCGCGGCCTGTTCGCGGCCTATGTGGAGGCCAAGCAGCGCCAGAACGTGCTCGATTACGACGACCTCCTGCTCTATTTCGCCCAGATGCTGGCGGAGCCCGGGATTGCGGGCGAGATCGCGGGCCGTTTCGACCATCTGCTCGTCGACGAATATCAGGACACGAACGCGCTTCAGGGCGCGATCGTGCTGGCGCTGAGGCCAGGCGGCGCGGGGCTCACGGTCGTCGGCGACGATGCGCAGTCGATCTATTCGTTTCGCGCCGCGACCGTGCGCAACATCCTCGACTTTCCGAAGAGCTTCGAACCCCCTGCCCGCGTCGTCACGCTCGACCGCAATTATCGCTCGACCGCGCCGATCCTCGCCGCCGCCAATGCGGTGATCGCGCTCGCGCCCGAGCGCTTCGCGAAAGAGCTTTGGACCGACCGGAAGCATGGCGCGCCCCCTGCCCTCGTCACGGTCGCGGACGAGGCCGATCAGGCCCGCTTCGTCGCAACCGCCCTGCTCGCCAACCGCGAGAAGGGCGCGGCGCTGAAGTCGCAGGCGGTCCTCTTCCGGGCCTCGCATCATTCGGCTGCGCTCGAACTGGAGCTCACCCGCCGCAACATCCCCTTCGTCAAATTCGGCGGCCTGAAATTTCTCGACGCCGCGCATGTGAAGGATGCGCTGGCGCTCATGCGCTTCGCCGAGAATCCGCGCGACCGGATCGCGGGTTTCCGCGTGGCGCAGCTTCTGCCGGGCGTCGGCCCGAAGATCGCGGAAACGATCGTTTCGGCCGCCGCGGCGGACGACGGCTTCGAGGCGATGGCGAAGCTCACGCTGCCCGCGAGGGCGCGCGAGGGCTTTGCGGCCTTCGCGGAGCTCATGCGCCGGCTCGCGGCGCGCGCCTCGCCCTGGCCCGGCGAACTCGCCGACGCCGTCGCCTGGCTCTCCCCGCGGCTCGACATGCGCTACGACGACGCCTCCATCCGCATGAACGACCTCGAAGCGCTGGAGCGGATCGCAGCCTCGTTCCCGACGCGCGAGCGTTTCCTGAGCGACCTCGCGCTCGACCCGCCGGACACGACCAGCGACGAGGCGGGCCCGCCGCACCGCGACGAGGATTACGCGATTCTCTCGACCATCCATTCCGCCAAGGGCCAGGAATGGCGGTCCGTATTCGTGCTGAACTGCGTCGACGGCTGCATTCCCTCCGATCTCGCGACCGGAACCTCCGAGGAAATCGAGGAGGAGCGGCGGCTCCTCTATGTCGCGATGACGCGCGCCAAGGAGGAGCTCGCGCTCGTCACGCCCCAGCGCTTCTATGTGCATGGCCAGCCGAAGAGAGGCGACCGCAGCGTCTATGCGAGCCGGACGCGGTTCATCCCGGCGCCGCTCCTCGGGCGCTTCGACCGGCAGACCTGGCCCGTGGCCGCGCCCGAGCCCCGGCGCGCCGCCGCCGACGGGCCGCGCGTCGACCTTGCGGCGCGGATGCGCGCGATGTGGCGGTGAGCGGCGGCGGGCCACGCCCGGACCCGGAGGGGATTTTCTTTTCTCGTCCCCGCGCCTTCTGTTTGACAACTGACATGCCACGTTGCTAGCGATTTAGGGCAAGGAGAGCGCGGCCAAACGCGCCCCCGACAATAGATCGATGCGGAGGAAGCGTTTGGGCAATGTTCTCGAACTGCATCAGGTGTCGAAGCACTTTGGCGCGATCCACGCGCTGAACGACGTCGACATGGTCCTCGAAGAGGGCGAAGTCCTCGGCCTGATGGGCGACAACGGCGCCGGAAAGTCCACGCTCGTCAAGGTCATCGCCGGGAACTTTCCGCCGACCCACGGCGACATCCGCCTGATGGGCGAGAAAGTCCATTTCCACCGCCCCGTCGAGGCGCGCGAGAAGGGAATCGAGGTCGTCTATCAGGATCTCGCGCTCTGCAACAATCTGTCCGCCGCCGCCAATGTCTTTCTCGGGCGCGAGGTCAAGCGGCGCGTCGGCCCCTTCCGCTGGCTCGATCACAACTCCATGGCGAAGCGGGCGGGCGAGTTGTTCAAGGAGCTGCAATCGGAAACCCGGCCGCGCGATCTCGTGCGGCAGATGTCGGGCGGTCAGCGGCAGGCGGTGGCGATCGCCCGCACCCGCCTCTCCAAGGCGAGGATCGTGCTGATGGACGAGCCGACGGCCGCCATCTCCGTCCGGCAGGTGGCCGAAGTGCTCGGACTCATCAGGCGTCTCAAGGAAGCGGGGCTCGCCATCATCCTGATCAGTCACCGCATGCCGGACGTGTTCGCCGTCTGCGACCGGGTGATGGTGATGCGGCGCGGGCGCAAGGTCGCGGACAAGGCGATCAAGGAGACGACGCCCGAGGAAGTCACCGGACTGATAACCGGGGCGATTCACGCCGCATGAGGAAGCGCAATGTCCGCTAACACCGCCAGCCCGCCGCCTCCTCCGGCGAATGTCTCGATCGATACCGTTCTCGGCGTGCAGCAGCACACGTTCCTGCAACGGATCCTCGGCGCGCAATCCTTCTGGGTGACGGTCGCCCTCCTCATCATCTGCGTGGTGATGAGCGTGCTTCAGCCGACCTCCTTCGCTTCGGCCGAGAATTTCTTCAACATCACGCGCAACTTCTCCTTCATCGGCATCATCGCGCTCGGCATGACGGTGGTGATCGCGACGGGCGGCATCGACCTTTCGGTCGGCTCGATCATGGGGCTTACGGCGGTCAGTTGCGGCCTCATGCTCGAAGCCGGCTATCCGGCCTGGGCGGCGGTCGGCGTCGGTCTCCTCGCGGGAGCGCTCATAGGCTTCATCAACGGCGTCATCATCGCCTATCTCGACGTCTCGCCCTTCGTGACGACGCTCGGCATGCTCTCGATCGCGCGATCGGTCGCGGTGGTCCTGTCGGGCAACCGGATGATCTACCATTTCGGCCCCGGCGGCCCGGCCTTCAAGGCGCTCGGCAGCGGCGCGCTGAACGTCGGCTTCGGCTTTCAGCTCAGCTACCCGCTCCTTTTCCTGATCGTCCTGACGATCATCATGGCCGCCATCTACAAAATGACCGCCTGGGGGCGGCACGTCCTCGCGGTCGGCGGCAACGAGCAGGCGGCGCTCCTGACCGGCGTGCCGGTCAACCGCATCAAAGTGCAGGCCTATGTCGTCTCCGGCGTCTCGGCCGCCTTCGCGGCGATTCTCAGCGTCGGCTGGACAGGCTCGGCGATCAACGCGCTCGGCGTCACCTATGAGCTGCTCGCGATCTCGGCGGCCGTGATCGGCGGCGCCAATCTCATGGGCGGCGAGGCGAGCGCTTACGGCGCCTTCATCGGCGCGGCCCTCATCTTCGTCATACGCAATTCGCTGCTGATGGCGGGCGTCGATTCGAACTGGCAGGGCACGTTCGTCGGCGTCTTCCTCATCGCGGCGGTCTATCTCGGGAAAGTCCGAGGAGCCAGGCGCGATTAGCCGGCAAGGCTGCGCGCTTCTTTGAAACGAGGGAGGATTGGCATGTTGAAAAGCTTACTTCTGGGCGCGCTCGCCGCAGGCGCGCTCGTGGCCGGCGCCGCGGCCGCTCAGGCCGCCGAACCCTACACGTTCGCGCTCGTGCCGAAGAACACCAACAATCCCTTCTTCGACCAGGCGCTGGCTGGCTGCAAGAAGGCCGAAAAGGAACTCAAGGGCGCGGTGAAGTGCCTCTATATCGGCCCGGGCGAACATGGCGGCGGCGACGAGCAGGCGCAGATCGTGGCCGACCTCGTCACCAAGAAGGTCGACGGCATCGCGGTCTCGGCGGCCAATGCGCCGGCGATCGCCAATGCGCTCAAGGACGCGGCCAAGAACAAGATCCCCGTCCTGACCTGGGACTCCGACCTTCTGCCGCAGGACAAGGCGCTGCGCGCGGCCTACGTCGGCACGCACAACTACGACATCGGCGTGAACATCGCCAAGCTCGTCATGCAGATCAAGCCGAAGGGCGGAACGATCTGCATCCAGTCGGGCGGCGCGGCGGCGGCCAACCACAACGAGCGCATGCAGGGCATCCGCGACACGCTCGCCGGCAAAAAGAGCGACGAGTCGCCCGGCGTTCGCCTGACCGGACAGAACGGCTGGACCGAAGTCGCAGGCTGCCCGCTCTACACCAACGACGACTTCACCGTCGCCGTGCAGCAGATGGAGGACATCCTCGGCAAATATCCGAACCTCGACGCCTTCACCCCGACCGGCGGCTTCCCGCAGTTCGTGCCCGACGCCTACGAGAAGGTCGCGAGCAAGTTCAAGGACAAGATCGCCAAGGGCGAGCTGGCGCTCGTCGTCGCCGACACGCTGCCCGTCCAGATCGACCTCATGAAGAAGGGCCTCTCCGCCGGACAGGTCGGGCAGCGGCCGTTCGAGATGGGCTACAAGGCGATGTACTTCCTCAAGGACATGAAGGACGGCAAGGCCGCGCCGGCCGACCCGACCTATACGGGTCTCGACGTCTGCACGCCGAAGAACGCCGACACCTGCGTCGGCGGCGGCTCGTAAGCGCACCCGCTTCGGCATCAAGGAGGCCGGCCTTCGGGCCGGCCTTTTTCTTTCACGCCGTGGTCGCGGAAGCCGCGAGCGCGGCCAGCGCCTTGCGCAAGGGCTCGGCAAGCGCGGCGTCGATCCCATGCCGTTCGGCGAGCCAACCGGGATCGTTGCAGGAAAGCCAGGTCGTCCCCTCGGCGTCCCGCCAGACGAGGGCTTTGAGCGGCAGGTCGATCCCCATCGTCTGGGCCGCCTGCATGGCCGGCGTGCCGCCCTTCGCCGCGCCGAAGATCAGGAGATCGGTCGGGCGCAGCGAAAGGCCCGCCGCCGCGGCGCCGGCCGCATGATCGACATGCGCGAAGAGCGTCATGCCGCTTGCTTCGATCGCGGCTTCGAGCCTCCGCACCGTCTCCTCCTGCCCGAACGCGCTGCGAATGGTTGTGAGCCCATCGACCGGCACGATTGTCTCCCTTCTCCGTGGGCCGCCTCCGACGCCCGTGCGCCTCGCCTCCGAACGCCCTGCCTCGCTCGGCGCTGCTCTTGACTGAGGCCCGCGGCCGCCTGCAAAGGCAGGCTCTCACGAAAATCGGCGCAAAGGAAACGCCATGAAGGCCTGGCGGCTCGAAAAACTCGGCGGACGCCTCGCGTTCGAGGACATCCCCGTTCCCGAACTCCGGCGCGGCGCGGCGCTCGTGCGCGTCGAGGCTTCGGCGCTCATGTCCTATCTGAAGGCTTACGTCGACGGAAAGCTGCCCTTCTACAATCCGCCGGACCGCCCCTTCACCATCGGCACGAACGCCGTCGGGACGATCGAAGCCGTGGGCGAAGGCGTCGTCGCGCTGAAGCCCGGACAGCGGGTCATCGTCTCCTCGCATGTCGTTGCGCGCGAGAACGTCGCCGACCCGCCGCAAATTCTGATCGGGCTCACGGCAAGCCCCGAGGCGGCGCCGATGCTCGCCGAGTGGGGCGACGGCATGCTCGCCGAATATGCGCTCGTCCCGGCGGAGGCGATCACGCCGCTCGACGGGCTCGAGGACATGGACGCGACGAAGCTCGTCGCCCTGAGCCGTTTCGTCGTGCCCTATGGCGGTCTCCTGCGCGGGCGGCTCGCGGCGGGCGAGACGCTCGTCGTCAACGGCGCGACCGGCGCCTATGGCGGCGCCGCGGCCCTGCTCGGCGTCGCGATGGGCGCGGCGCGGATCGTCGCGGCGGGGCGCGACGCGAGCGCCCTCGCCCGTCTCGCGGAGGCGGCAGGGCCGCGCCTTTCGACTGTCGCGCTCACCGGCGACGTCCCGGCCGACACGCGCGCGATTCGCGAGGCGGCGGGCGGCGGCGCGCATATCGCCTTCGACATGGTCGGCGGCGCGACCGATCCGCGCTCGACGCTCGCGGCGCTCATGAGCCTGCGGCGCGGCGGACGGCTCGTGCTCATGGGCAGCATGACGGTCGACCTGCCGGTTCCTTACACGGCGATGATGCTGAACGACTGGGAGATCCTCGGGCAGTTCATGTATCCGCCGAACGCCTACGGGCGCCTTGCCGAACTCGTTCGCGCCGGGCTTCTCGACCTCGGCGCGCTCAAGGGCCGGGTCTTCCCGCTCGCCGATCTGCCGAAGGCGATGGAGGCCGCGGCCGAGGCGGGCAGCCTCGACTATGTGGCGGCGAGGCCGTGACGAGCCCGGAGCCCTGCCGGACCGCGCGGGCCAGGCGCAGGCCACGGCTTCGCCATTCGCTTCGCGCCCGCGTATTCGGTATAGAGTGGCCCGCGTCTGATCGGGAGCCTTTCTTGTCCGTCCATGTCCTGTCCCCTGCCGTCCGCGGGCGCGCGGCGCCTGTGCTCGCCGCGCTCGTCGCGCTGGCGCTGGCTGGCTGCGGGCGGATCGGGCCTCTGGAGCCGCCGGGCGGCGTGCCCAAATCGACCAACCAGAACACGGGCAATCCCGCCGACCAGGCGAAGAACCTGAACGCGCGGGCCAAAATCCCGCCGATCACGCCCCCCATCCGCGACCTTCCCATCGACTTCCTGCTGAAATAAACGATGCATCATTTCGCCTATCGCGACGGCGTGCTCTTCGCCGAGGACGTCGCGCTGCCGGACATCGCTCGCGACGTCGGCACGCCCTTCTACTGCTATTCGAGCGCCACCATCGAACGGCATTACCGCGTCTTCAGCGAGGCCTTCGCCGGGCAGGACGCGCTTGTCGCCTATGCGATGAAGGCCAATTCCAACCAGGCGGTGCTGGCCACCCTCGCGCGGCTCGGGGCGGGCATGGACGTGGTCAGCGAAGGCGAGCTCAGGCGCGCCCGCGCGGCCGGCGTGCCGGCCGACCGGATCGTCTTCTCCGGCGTCGGCAAGACGCGGGCCGAGATGGAGCTCGGTCTTTCCGAGCGGATCCTCTGCTTCAACGTCGAGTCGGAGCCGGAGCTCGAAGCGCTCTCCGCCGTCGCCGTCGCCCACGGAACGGTCGCCCCCATCGCGATCCGCGTGAACCCGGACGTCGACGCCCGCACCCACGCCAAGATCGCCACCGGCAAGTCCGAGAACAAGTTCGGCGTGCCGATTTCCACCGCCCGCGAGGTCTATGCGCGCGCGAGAAAGCTGCCCGGCGTGCGGATCAGCGGCGTCGACATGCATATCGGCTCGCAGATCACCGACCTCCAGCCCTTCGACGACGCCTTCGCCCTGCTCGCCGATTTCGTGCGGACGCTCCGCGCCGACGGCCATGCGATCGACCATGTCGATCTCGGCGGGGGCCTCGGCATCCCCTACCGCACCGACAACGAGCCCCCGCCCTTTCCGCGCGAATATGCCGAGATCGTCGCGCGCCACACGAAGCCGCTCGATTGCCAGATCATTCTGGAGCCGGGACGGCTCATCGTCGGCAACGCCGGAATTCTCGTGGCGTCCGTCGTCTTCGTGAAGAAGGGCGAGGGCAAGACCTTCGTGATCGTGGACGCCGGCATGAACGACCTCGTCCGGCCGACCCTTTACGACGCCTGGCACGACATCCTGCCCGTGCGCGCGCCCGCGCCCCGCTCCGCCCATATGATCCGCGCCGACGTCGTCGGACCGGTCTGCGAGAGCGGCGACTATCTGGCGCTCGCGCGCGACATCCCCGAGGTCGCGGCGGGCGATCTCGTCGCGGTCATGAGCGCCGGCGCCTATGGCGCGGTCCAGGCCGGCACCTACAACACCCGCCCGCTGATCCCCGAGGTTCTGGTTCGCGGAAACGAATTCGCCGTGATCCGCGCCCGGCCGAGCTACGAGGAAATGATCAGGCTGGACACACTTCCGCCGTGGTTAGAGTGAGTTTGGTGAGCTTCTTGCTTGACCCGTGACCGGTCGATGAACGGGTGAATGGAGATTTGACGAAGGACCCGAAGGCCAAGCCCCGCACCTCGGCCGCCCCGCAGGGCGGAAGGCTTGCCGCGCTCGCAAGACATGCCGGGCGCGCGCTCATGGTCGAGCGCGTCTGGCCGCCGCATCGTCGTCGCCGCGACCGTCCTCGTGCTGTTCGCCGCGATCTCCTGGGCGGGCGCGTGGCAATTCGCGCCCCGCTGGATGCGGATCGCGGGCGTGGCGCTGGCGGCGCTCGCCTTGCTTGCCGCGCTGAGCCCGCTTGTCCGGCTGCGCTGGCCGTCCGTCCGCGACGTCGCCGACCGGCTTGACCGCGATTCCGGGATCGCCCATCGGCCGGCGGCCTCGCTCGACGACAGCCTCGCCAACAGCGACGACCCGGTCGCCCAGGCGCTGTGGGAGGCGCATCGCGCCCGGCTCGCCCGCGCGCTGGAGAAGGCGCGGGTCGCCCCGCCCTCGCCGCGCATGGCCGAGCGCGACCCCTACGCCATCCGCTTCGCCGCCGTCATTCTGGCCTTCGCCGCCGCCGTCCTCGCCGGCCCCGAACTCTACGGACGGCTCGCCTCCGCCTTCGACTGGCGCTCGGGCGAAGCAGCCGCCGCCGCGGCCAGCAGCCGGATCGACGCCTGGATCGACCCGCCCGCTTACGCGGGGCGCCCGCCGCTCGTCATCGACTTCAAGTCGGCCGACCCGCAGAGGCTCGCCGTGTACGAAGGCTCCGTCCTCGTCGTGCGCGGCGACCCCGCCGTGGTCCAGACGAAGGTCGAGGGCGGCCTTCAGCCGGTCGATCCGAAGGCCTCCGCCGAGCCCAAGACCGAGAAGACCGAGAAGACCGAGAAGCGCTGGACCATCTCCGGCGACGGACAGGCGACGATCCTGCGGGAAGGCGCGAAGGCGGCGGAGCTTTCCTTCGCGGTCACGCCCGCCGGCGTCCCGAAGATCGCGCTGACGGGCGAGCCCGAGGCCAATCTCAGCGGCACGATGACCCTCGCCTACAAGATCGAGGACCGCTACGGCGTCGCCGGGGCCCGGGCCGAATTCGCGCTGCCGCACGAGCCGGGAAAGCCCGCGCCCCGCAGCCTCGCCGAGCCGCCGCAGGCGGCGCTGCAGGTTCCGGCGACCGAGACTGGCGCAGGCGAAGCGCGCACGACCGTCGATCTCTCCGAGCATCCGTGGGCGGGCGCGCAGGTGCTCATGACCCTCTCGGCGACCAGCGTCTCGGGCAAGACGGGGAAGAGCGAGCCCATCGCGGTCACCCTGCCGCAGCGCCCGTTCCACAATCCGCTGGCGCGGGCGCTGGTCGAACAGCGGCGCAACCTGATCCTCGATCCCGATCACGCGCCGAAGACCGTCGCGACCGCGCTCGACGCGCTGACCATCGCGCCGGAGCTCTTCAAAACGCCCGCCAACGCGTATCTCGGCATGAATCAGGCGAAGACCCTGCTCGCCTCGGCGCATAGCGACGCCGATCTCCTCGACGTCGCCGGGCTTTTGTGGGCGATCGCCCAGTCGCTCGAAAACGGCGACGCCACCGCCGCCGAGCGCGACCTGCGCGCGGCCGAGCAGGCGCTCCGCGACGCCCTGAAGCGCGGGGCGAGCGACGACGAGATCAAGAAGCTCATGGATCAACTGCGCGAGGCGGCGAAGCGCTTCGCCAACGAGATGGCGCAGAAATCCGATCAGACCGCTCAGGACCAGGACGCGCAGTCGCAGGACCTCGACAAGCTGATGGACCGCATGGAGGACGCCGCGCGCAACGGCTCGCGCGAAGAGGCGCAGGCCATGCTCGATCAGTTGCAGAACATGTTCGAGAACATGCGCAGCGCTCAGGACCAGCAGGAGAGCCCCGAGGAAAAGGCGCTCCGCAAGCAGATCGGCGAACTCGAAAAGCTGCTGCGCGATCAGCAGGCGTTGCGCGACGACACCTACAAGAGCCAACAGCGCGACCAGCCGCAGCGCCGCCAGGACCAGCAGGGACAGGACGGACAGGAGGACGATTCCCAGTCCGGCCAGAACGGGAAGCAGCAGGACGGCCAGAACTCCGACTCCGCCCAGAGCGACGACGCCGGGAAGCTCGGGCAGCGCCAGAAGGCGCTGCGCGACCGGCTCGCCGAATTGCAGAAGATGCTGAAAAGCTTCGGCATGAAGGGCGAAAAGGGCTTCGACGACGCCCAGAAGCACATGAAGGACGCGGAGCAGGACCTCAAAGGAAACCAGCCCGGCGACGGCGAGGAGGGCCAGTCGGGCAAGGGCGCGGCGGTGGACGCGCAGGGGCGCGCGCTTCAGGCGCTGCGGGAAGGCGCGCAAGGGCTCGAAAAGCAGATGAGCCAGGGACAGGGACAGGGCAGCGGAAAAGGCCGTACGGTGCGGCGTATGCGCCCCGGCGAACGTCCGGGGGACGATCCGCTCGGGCGCGGCCGCGAAGGCAACATGGGGCGCGAGGACGGCACGCTGCGCGGCGCCGAAGGCCGCGCCGAGCGCGCAAGGCGCGTGCTCGAGGAACTGCGCCGCCGCCTCGCCGACCCGAACCGCCCGCTCGACGAGCGCGACTATCTCGAACGGCTGATGAAGCGGGACTGAGACTCGCCCCCTGGCGCCCGCGCCCGAATGACGCCCCTTCAATGCTGCGGAAAACGCGATGAAGCCCCCGACCATCCGGGTCGCCACGGCCGAGGACATCGACGCAATCGGGTCCCTGACAAGGGCCGCCTATGCGAAATGGGTGCAAGTGATCGGGCGCGAGCCGCTTCCGATGAAGGCCGACTACCGCGAAGCGTTCAAGCTCCACCGCTTCGACCTTCTCTTCGCGGACGAAGAGCTTGCGGCCCTGATCGAGACCGTTCCTCGCGAAGATTGTCTTCTCATAGAAAATGTCGCCGTCCTGCCGGCGTTTCAGAAGCGCGGCTATGGGCGCGCCCTTCTCGCGCATGCCGAAAGCCTCGCGACGGCGGCCGGCCTTCCTGCGGTCAGGCTCTATACGAACGCCCGCTTCGAGGAGAACGTCAGGCTTTACGCCTGCTCGGCTATGAAATCGAGCGCGAGGAGCCGCTGAACGGCGGCGTCGCGGTTCACATGCGAAAGAGGCTATGAAGCGTCGGCGGAAAGCCGCGAGCGAAGCTTCCGCCGATCTTTCGAGCCGAAATCGGCTATCCTCGCCGCCCGAACCCGCCTCAGGAGACCCATGGTCCGCCTCAACGTCATCTATACGCGCACCGGCGACGCCGGCACGACGGGCCTCGGCGACGGAACGCGCCGCCCAAAGGACGACGCGCGCATCGCCGCGATGGGCGACGTGGACGAGACGAACTGCGTCATCGGCCTCGCGAGGCTTCATACGCAGACGTCGGACGCCTATCCGCTCGCGGCGATCGACACCGTGCTCGCGCGCGTGCAGAACGACCTTTTCGATCTCGGCGCCGATCTCTGCCTGCCGCAGCCGCCCGGTGAAGCGGCGGGCTCGGCGCTCCGCATCGCCCCTTCGCAGGTCGAGGCGCTGGAGCACGCCATCGACGCGCTGAACGACAACCTCGACCCGCTGCGCTCGTTCATCTTGCCGGGCGGAACGCCCGCCTCGGCCGCGCTCCACCACGCGCGCGCCGTCTGCCGCCGCGCCGAACGCTCCATGGTCGCGCTCGCCGCAATCGAGGGCGAGGCGGTCAGCGAGCCGGCGCTCGCCTTCATCAACCGCCTGTCCGACTATCTCTTCGTCGCGGCGCGCGCAGCCAACGACTTCGGCCGCTCGGACGTGCTCTGGACGCCCGGCGCCTCGCAGACGCACGCGCAATGAGCCCCCCTGCCCTCACCGCCGCGATCGGCGTCATCAGCGGCACGTCGATGGACGGGATCGACGTCGCGCTCATCCGCAGCGACGGCGAGGCGCATGTCGAGACCGGGCCGGCCGCGACCTTCCCCTATCCCGAGCCGACGGCGCGCGCCTTGCGCGCCGTCGTCGCCGACGCGGCGCAAGCGGAGAAGCCGCAGCCCGAACTGGAACGCGCCGTCACCGACGCGCATGTCGCCGCGGTCGAGGCCTTCATGGAGAGGTTCGGCGTTGCGCGCGGCGAGGTCGCGCTCGCCGGCCTGCATGGCCAGACGATCCTGCACAGGCCCGAGGCGCGCCTCACGCGGCAGCTCTGCGACGGCGCGCGCGCGGCCGCCGCGCTCGGGATGGACGTCGTCTGCGACTTTCGCGCCGCGGATGTCGCCGCCGGCGGCGAGGGCGCGCCCTTCGCGCCCGCCTATCACGCGGCGATGACGGCGGGGCTCGAACGCCCGCTCATGGTCCTCAACTGGGGCGGCGTCGGCAACGTCACCTATCTCGGCGCGGACGGCGCGATCGTCGCCTTCGACACGGGCCCCGCCAATGCGCTCATCGACGATTTCCTCCTGAAAAGGCGCGGCGTCGCCTATGACGCGGATGGCGCGCTGGCGGCGAGCGGAACGGTCGAAAGCGCGCGGGTCGAAGCGATGATGCGCGACCTCTATTTCGACCGCCCCGCCCCGAAATCGCTCGACCGGAACCATTTCTCCGCCGCGGCGGAGAGGGTCGCGGACCTCGCCGACGCCGACGGCGCGGCGACGCTCGCGGCCTTCACGATCGAAGCGACGGCGGCGGCGCTGAAAATTCTCCCGGAAAGCCCGAGGCGCTGGCTGGTCGGCGGCGGCGGGCGGCGCAACCGCTTTCTCATGCGAAAGCTCGCGGAGCGGCTCGGCGTATCGGTCGAGCCCGTCGAGGTCCTCGGCTTCGACGGCGACGCGATCGAGGCGCAGTGCTTCGCCTATCTCGCGATCCGCTCGCGGCGGGGCCTGCCGCTCTCTTTTCCAACCACAACCGGGGTTCCCGAGCCGATGACCGGCGGCGCGTTCTGGCCGGCCCCGAAATGAAAAGGCCCCGCTTTCGCGAGGCCTCTCCAATTCCGGGCGCTGGACCCGCGCCTTATTCGCAGACGTCGACGTTCTGGTTTCCGATCCAGTTGCCGTAGGCGTCGTAGATCGGCCGATTCTGCCAGCAGCCCTGAGCGCCCCAGGCGGGCGCGGTCGCGATGATCGCCCCGGTCGCGAGACCCGCGGCGACTGCCGGCGCCCACCAGCCGTTGTACCAGACGCCGCTGTTCCAGTAGCCGGGACGCCAGCCCCAGCCGGCGCCGGGAGGCGGACCGGGACGCCAGCCCGGGCCGTGCCACGGGCCTGGACGCGGACCCCAGCCCGGACCGGCGGCGCGCCAGCCGCCGGGTCCGTGACCATGCCAGCCGCCCGGACCGCCATGCCAGCCGCCCGGACCGCCATGCCAGCCACCGGCCGGACCGCGCCACTGCGCCGCCGCCGGCGTAGCCGTCGCGACGACGGACGCCGACAGCGACAGCGCCGCCGCGCCCGCGACAATCGCCTTCGAAATCGTGTTCATCCCAACCTCCAAACAACCGGTTCGGAGAGAACCGGCTGAAACACAGCCTCCGTCACAACCGATTCTCCCCGCGGAAGGTTCCCGAAGGCTGGCGCCGGATTCTGGCGACCGTGTGATGCAGGCGTGGCCGACGGGCGTCCCAGGCGAGAATTTCGTGTTCCCGCGAACCTATCGCCGAAGAGATGAACGAATATTCACAGTATTCGATGAACAGATATTCATACCGGTAGCGGACTTCGCTTCAGGGTTACCAATTCAATACGATCGCCTGAAGCGGATGGTCGCGGCAGGGCGGCCCCTTTGAGCCGCCCGCCCGCGACGCCTTCACATACAGATGTTCACAAGCCGCCGGCCGAGGTAGTGACCGCCGGCGGTCCACACCCGGCGGCGCACCCAGCAGGCCCTGTTGTCCACATAGCCCGGCGATGTCGCAACGGCCGCGGCGAACGGGACAGCGGCGGCCGCGATGGCCAAACCCGGATCCCAGCCCCAACCCCAGCCGCAATCCCAGCAGCCGCCGCCATAGCCCCAACCATAGGCGGGTCCGCCCCAGCCGCCATAGCCCCAGCCAGGAGCGCCCCAGCCAGGCGCCCAGCCGGCGCCGCGCCAGCCATATCCACCCCAACCGGGCCGCCCCCAGCCGCCGCCGCGGAAGCCCCCGTAACCGCCGCGGAAACCGCCATAACCGCCGTGGAATCCGCCGCCGTGGAAACCGCCGAATCCGCCGCCACGGAAACCGCCGCCGCCACCGTGGAAACCGCCGCCGCCACCGTGGAAGCCGCCGCCGCCGCCGTGCCATTGAGCCTGAGCGGGCGTCGCCGCGCCCATTGTCGCCAGGCCGAGCGCGGCGACTGCCGCTACGAGTGTGTTCCTGATCGAATAACGCATGGGATACCTCCTCCCGGGTCATGACACCCCGGTGCGTGCGAGTCCGCGACGCCTTGAAGTAGAACTATGCAACCTGCCCCAAAGTTCTAGGCTTTCGAGCGGCCCTCGCCGGGTAAATAATCAATCATAATGGAACATACGCGTTCAGGACGGCGCGGCGCGCGCGGACACGAGGCTGCGCCGGATGGTTCCGCGCCAGCCGCAAGTTGTGCGGAGCCGGCAGGCGCGTCAGGATCGTCCGCGCAGAAAATTGATGATTCCGGAGAAATCGTCGCCGCCGTGGCCGGCCGCCGCGAAGAGCGCGTAGAGCTGCGCCGCCTCGGCCCCGAGCGGGGTCGTGGCCCCGACGCTCGCCGCCGCCTCCTGCGCGAGCCGAAGATCCTTCAGCATGAGGTTCGCGGCAAAACCCGGCTTGTAGTCGCGATTGGAAGGCGCGTTCGGAACCGGACCCGGCACGGGGCAATAGGTCGTCAGGGACCACGATTGTCCCGAGGACGTCGAGGCCACGTCGTAGAGGGCCTGGGCGCTCAGGCCCAGCTTCTCCGCGAGCGCGAAAGCTTCGCAAGTCACGATCATCGTCGCGCCGAGGATCATGTTGTTGCAGATCTTCGCCGCCTGTCCCGCTCCCGGCGCCGCCGCAATGGACGACCTTCTTGCCCATGGCTTCGAGCACGGGCTTCGCCCGCGCGAAGGCCTCGTCCGCGCCGCCGCACATGAAGGTGAGCGTGCCCGCGGTCGCCCCGCCGACCCCGCCCGACACCGGCGCGTCGAGGGTCGCGACGCCCGCCGCGCCGCCTGCATCGTGCGCGCGCTTGGCGCTTTCGACGTCGATGGTCGAGCAGTCGATGACGAGCGCGCCGCGCGTCACGGCGGGCAGGAAATCGGCGTGAGCCGCGAGAACATGCTTTCCGGCGGGCAGCATGGTGACGACGACATCCGCGCCCGCGACCGCCTCGCGCGCATCGGCCGCGATCGTCACGCCGGCGCTGGCGGCGGCCGTCTTCGCCGTCTCGACGAGGTCGAAACCTGCAACCGAATGCCCCGCCTTGACGAGATTGGCGGCCATCGGCCCGCCCATGTTGCCGAGGCCGAGAAACGCGATCTTGGACATTGTTTTCCTTAGACCAGGAGGAGGAAACTGCGCTTTCCTGTTACTTGATTTCCATACGACCTAATAGGCTGATTTTACTGAGCTGAGCTCCGACAGCTCCTAGCGGCCATCGTGGCCTTTGCCGCCTCGACGTGACCGAAGCCCGGCGCTGACGATCAAAATCCACCCTCTGGAATCCGGGCCGGAATGTCACGGGAAGGGCGGACTGGAAAATCGTTGCGCCCGATTTCCGCGAAAGTCTTGAGCCACGCTCGCGGGCGACCACCGGCCGGTCAATCCGCGGCAGCGTCAATTTGACACGCGCCCGAAGCGCGCCATGGGTCTACAATTTCCAAAATAATCCTCGCTTTCAAGCCGAAGGAGACATTGATGCTCAGGTCCGTTTTTCCGTCCCTCATCGCGCTATCTCTTTCTCTTTGCGCATTCAGCGCCGCCGCAGAGGCGGGTCAGGCGGCCTCCCCGGGCCCGGCCGCCATGGAGAGGATGCAGCACTGGGCCGCCGACCACGAGGCGATATTGGACGCCAGGCTCGCCGGGCTCAAGGCAGGCCTGAAGCTGACCGCCGATCAGGAAAAGCTTTGGCCGCCCTTTGAGGCGGCGATCCGCGACGCCGCGAAAATGCGGATGAACGCGATGATGGACCGCATCGAGGCCATGCACGAGATGCGGCAGTCGCTGGCCGAGGGCCAGACGGTTTCGCCGATCGACCGACTGGATACCATGGCCGAGCGACTGACGGAGCGTGGCGCCGCCGTCAAGAAAATCGCTGACGCGGGCAAGCCCTTGTACGCAAGCCTGAACGATTCCCAGAAGAGGCTTTTCGGCCTGCTGGGCCGGGGAATGTTCATGATGGGGCCTGGCCACCGCGGGATGGGCATGATGGGCGGCGGCATGGGCATGATGGGCGGCGGCGGCATGGGGATGATGGGCGGCGGCGCCGGCGGCATGGGGATGATGGGCGGCCCCGGGATGATGGGCGGAGCCGGCATGATGGGCGGCTGGCCCGACAGAATGCGAATGCCGAGCGATCCCTCGAACGACGAGGATGACGACGAGTAGGGCTTCGCGTTCCTGCCTTGGCGACGAGAGGCGCGCGGATCGCGGCGACTTGTCAAAATCGAACGCTTGGCGCCTGAGCCGGAATGCCGGTCGCGAAGAGCCTGCAAGGGCGCCGACCACGCGGCCGAATGGCCTTTGCCGTAACCGCGAGCGCGGTCTCTCGCGCGGCGTCAATTTGGATGGCGCGCCTTCGTCTACCGAAAACAAAGTAGCCGATCGCGGTGAATAATATGAAAGACCAAGGGAATTTATAATGTCAACAAGACGAGAGTTTATCAAGTCCATTCCTGCCGTTGGAACAGCATTCGCAGTCTGCTGGTCATGTCATCCTCAATGAGAGCGGCGCTCAGGCTCAGGAGGCGGCTCCTTTGAAAGGCCACTTCCATCCGAAGGGCAAAGCCCCGTCCAAGTACACGCTGGACGTTCTCACGCAGGCTAAGGCCACGCTGCCTTTCGGCGACACGCGGGATTTCGAGGAGCAAAAGAAAGGACTCATTGCTCCGATGAAAGACCTCAAGATCATGGCGGACGCCGGTCATGTGGCGTGGGACATGGAGCGGTTTCAATTCCTGGAATCTCAGGACGAGTTCGACAGCATCCACCCGTCCCTGCACCGCCAGTCCGTGCTCAACAACAATTACGGGCTCTATGAGGTCGTTCCGGGCATCTATCAAGTCCGCGGCTTTGACCTCTCCGACATCTCCTTCGTTCGCGGAAAAACCGGCTGGATCGTCTTCGATCCTCTGGTGACGAAGGAAGTGGTTCGCGCCGCCTGGAAACTGTTTCAGGAGCACGTCGGCGGGGGCCTTCCCGTGTCGGCAGTGATCTACTCGCACACGCATGGCGACCACTGGGGCGGCGTGCGCGGCATTGTGGATGAAGCGGATGTGCGGTCCGGGAAAGTCCCGGTCATCGCTCCAATCGACTTCATGGAATTCACAGTCTCCGAAAACGTCTACGCCGGCAACGCCATGAACCGGCGCCTGTTCTACCAATATGGCCTTCTGCTGCCCGCGAGTCCGCACGGTTACGTCGGTCAGGGCCTTGGCCAGGGCGTGTCGGCCGGCGCAATGGGCCTCATTGCGCCCAACCGGTACGTCGAAAAGGATATCGAGGAAATTGAGGTCGACGGCGTCCGGATGATTTTCCAGAACACGCCGAACACCGAAGCGCCACGGGAGATGAACACTTACATTCCCGACATGAAAGCGCTCTGGATGGCTGAGAACGTCATCGCATCGCTGCACAATATCTACACGTTGCGGGGCGCTCCGGTGCGCGATCCGCTGCGCTGGTCGAAATACATCAGCGAGGCTCTCTATCGCTTCGGTCTTGAAGCCGAGGTCATGTTCGCTTCGCATCACTGGCCACGCTGGGGCAACGACCGGATTCAGGAAGTTCTTCGCGGCCAGCGCGATCTCTACGCCAACATGAACAACCAGGTGCTGCATCTCGCCAATCAGGGCGTGACCATCAACGAAGTCCACAACGTCTATGAGGTCCCGAAGGGCCTTCAGGCCAAGTGGTTCTGTCGCGGCTATCACGGCTCCCCCGAGCACAACAGCCGTGGCGTCATTCAGCGCTATCTGGGTTTCTGGGACTGCAACCCCGCGACGCTCATCCCGCTGTCGCCGGGCGACTCGGCGCCGCTCTATGTCGAGATGATGGGCGGCTCCCGGAATATCCTCTCCAGGGGTCGTGAACTGCATGACGAAGGAAAATATCTGCTCGCGCAGGAGATCGTGAACAAACTGGTGCAGGCCGAACCTCACAACGAGGCCGCCAAGGATCTGCTGGCCGACATTTTCGAACAGATCGGATATCAGCAGGAAAATCCGGGCCTGCGGAACAGCTTCCTCGCTGGCGCCTACGAACTCCGGACGGGGATTCCGCAGGGAGAGACGGTCGAACTCCAGCAGTCCCGACGTCATCCGGGCGATGTCGACCGAATTGTTTCTCAACTTTCTCGGCATTCGCATGGATAGCCGCAAGGCGGAGGGCATGCGCTTCACGATCAACCTCATCACGCCTGACAACGGCGAGAAGTTTATTGTCGAGATGGAGAATGCGACCCTCACGAACATCAAGGGCTTCCTCGCGCCAAATCCAACGCTAACCCTCACGATCAATCGCTCCGATCTGGAGCAAACGATGATGGGGGCGAAGACGCTCGAAGCCCAGATTTTGGATGGAACCGCAAAAGTCGCGGGCGACGCCGGAGTGTTGAAGCAACTTGCATCAACCATGGTCGACTTCGATCCTCGTTTCGAGATCATGCCCGGGACGAAGGCCAGAGGTTCCGACGTCACAATATCTGACGTTCACTATGTCGATCCGTACGAGGCCGTGCCGCGTCAGACAATCGCGGAATAGCAAGGGGTACGAGAGGGATCGGCCGCGATAGCTTAATTCTCGATCAGCCCGCGCGCCACGATCATCCGCATGATCTCGTTCGTGCCTTCGAGAATCTGGTGGACGCGGAGATCCCGCACGAGCTTCTCGACGCCGTAGTCCGCGAGATAGCCGTAGCCGCCGAAGAGTTGCAGCGCGTCGTTGGCGGCGTTGAAGCCCGCGTCGGTCGCGGCGCGCTTGGCGACCGCGCAAAGGCGCGTCGCGTCGGGGGCCTTCTCGTCGAGCGCGGCGGCCGCCCGCCACAGCATCGAGCGCGCCGTCTCCAGCGACATGTCGATCTCGGCGACGCGGAATTGCAGCGCCTGAAAGTCGGCGATGCGCCGCCCGAAGGCCTTGCGCTCGCGCATATAGGCGATCGCCTTGTCGAGCGCGGCCTGTCCGCCGCCGATGGAGCAGGCGCCGATGTTGAGCCGACCGCCGTCGAGGCCGGCCATGGCGATCCTGAAGCCGCCGCCTTCCTCGCCGACGAGATTGGCGGCGGGCACGCGCACGCCCTCCATGATGACCTGCCGGGTCGGCTGCGCCTTCCAGCCCATCTTCTTCTCGTTGGCGCCGAAGCTGAGGCCCGGCGAATCCTTCTCGACCATGAAGGCCGAGACGCCGCGCGGTCCCGCTTCGCCGGTGCGCGCCATCACCAGATAGACGTCGCTCGCGCCGGCGCCGGAAATGAACTGCTTGACCCCGTCCAGCACGAAGGAATCGCCCTCGCGCCGCGCCCGCATCGTCAGCGCGGCGGCGTCCGAGCCCGCCGCCGGCTCGGTGAGGCAATAGCTCGCGATCATCTCCATCGTCGCGAGCTTCGGCAGATAGCGCGCCCTGAGATCGTCCGAGCCGAAGCGGTCGACGACCCAGGCGACCATGTTGTGGATGGAGAGGAACGACGCCACGCAGGGGCAGCCGGTGGAGAGCGCCTCGAAGATGAGCGCGGCGTCGAGCCGCGTCATGCCGCTGCCGCCGTTCTCCTCCCGCACATAGATGGTCGCCATGCCGAGCGCCGCCGCCTCGCGCAGGACATCGACCGGGAAATGCCCGGTTTCGTCCCATTCGAGGGCTTTCGGGGCTATGCGCTCGTCCGCGAAGGCTTGCGCCATGTCGCGGATCGCGAGGTGATCGGCAGTCAGGGAGAACATCGCAGGCTCATATTCCCGGCAGGTGAGACGATCGGTCCGGTTGCTTCGGCGCGCCGAAACCGGCATTGGAGCGCGATACACCGGGGGACTTCGGTCCCGAACCGCCGGCGGCCCTGTTCCCCTGGAGCAGGAGTCCGCGCAGCGACTGGAAGAGGTTGGTTGATGACTTCATTGCTTCGCCTCGCGGGCGTCGTCGCCATGGCGGCGGCGTTCGGGGCGGTTTCGGTCGCCGAGGCGCAGACGACTCCGCCCCCCGGCCAGCAGACCCGTCACCGGCCCGCCAAGGCCAAGACCAAGACCGACGACCGACAAGGGGCGCCAGATCACGGTCCGCAAAAACGCGAATTCCTACCTGACCCTTGGCGGCGCCGACAGCCCGGCCGTCACCTCCTCGAACAATTACGTGCTCGACACGTTCTCGCCGCCGAGCCCGGACGTGGGCACGTTCGGCAACTGGCGCGGGCGCGAGACAATCCTCAACAACCGCTTCGACGGTCCCGGCATCCCGCTCTTCCGGTTCTGATAGGCCGTTCGGGCGCCCGAAGTCCCCGGCGCGTCGGGCGGCTCTTCTGTCGGGCGAGGCGCGAATGGCGTCAGCCCTCCGCCGCGGGGAAGAGCGCCGCGACCGCGAGCTCAAGGCCCGGCGGATCGAGCCGGATATCCCCGCCCGACACCACGCGCGTCTCGATCGCGTCGGCGGATCCGCGCTTGTGCCAGATGGCGACGCGCCGCTCCGGATCGAGGATGAGATAGTGCTGGACGCTCGGCAGCGAGAAATAGCCGCTGAGCTTGCGTCCATGGTCGACCGCCGCCGTGCTCGGCGAGAGGACCTCGACGACGAGAATGGGGTCGTCGATCGCGAGCGCGTCGTCCGGCGGCGAGCCGCCCGCACGCCACGGACGCGTCCGGCTCGTAAGACGTTCGCGCGTCGATCCTGACCGCCATGCCGTCCGGATAGACGCGGCAGGGCAAGCCCGCGCTGCTGAACGGCGCCTCGGAGGGCCACAGAGGCCTCACCTTTGGTCCGCGCATGCGCCAGCCGCTCCGGCGACATCATCACCGGGACGCCGTCGTGCAGCTCCCAGTGTCCGTCCTTCCCCTCGGCCCAGAGAAGGAACTCATCGACCGTCATCCGTTTGAGCGCGGTGGACATGGGCTTGCCTTGCGAGCGTTTCGCCGCGCGGGCGGCGGGCGGGAGCAGCATAAGCCCCCGGCCGCCGTCCTGTCTTGTGGGATCAGCTCATCGTCGGGATGCTGAAGTTCGCGCCTTCCTTGATGCCCGAGGGCCAGCGCGCGGTCACGGTCTTGGTCCGCGTATAGAAGCGGACAGAATCCGGGCCGTGCTGGTTGAGGTCGCCGAAGCCCGAGCGCTTCCAGCCGCCGAAGGTGAAATAGGCGAGCGGCACCGGGATCGGCACGTTGACGCCGATCATGCCGACCTTGACCTTCGACGCGAAATCGCGCGCCGCGTCGCCGTCGCGGGTGAAGATCGCGACGCCGTTGCCGTATTCGTGGTCGTTGCAGAGGCCGAGCGCCTCGGAATAGTCATGCGCGCGCACGACCGAGAGCACGGGGCCGAAGATCTCCTCCTTGTAGATGCGCATGTCCTTCGTCACGTTGTCGAAGAGACAGCCGCCCATGTAGAAGCCGTTCTCGTAGCCCTGCATCTTGAAGCCGCGCCCGTCGACGACGAGCTTCGCGCCTTCCTGAACGCCGATGTCCACATAGCCCTTGATCTTGTCGAGCGCGGCGCTGGTCACGACCGGGCCGTAGTCGGCGGTCGGGTCGGTCGAGGGGCCGACCTTCAGCGCCTCGACCCGCGGGATCAGCCGCCTGACGAGTTCGTCGGCCGTCTTCTGGCCGACCGGCACCGCGACCGAAATCGCCATGCAGCGCTCGCCCGCCGAGCCGTAGCCCGCGCCGATCAGCGCATCGACCGTCTGGTCCATGTCGGCGTCGGGCATCACGACCATGTGGTTCTTCGCGCCGCCGAAGCACTGCACGCGCTTCCCCGACGCCGTTCCGCGCGAATAGATGTAATGCGCAATCGGCGTCGAGCCGACGAAGCCGACCGCCTGGATGTCCGGATCGTCGAGGATCGCGTCCACCGCTTCCTTGTCGCCGTTGACCACGTTGAGAATGCCGGGAGGCCCGCCCGCCTCGACGAACAGCTCGCCGAGCATCATCGGCACGCCGGGATCGCGCTCGGAGGGCTTCAGGATGAAGGCGTTGCCGCAGGCGATGGCCGGGGCGAGCTTCCAGAGCGGGATCATGGCCGGGAAATTGAAGGGCGTGATGCCGGCCACGACGCCGAGCGGCTGGCGCATCGAATAGATGTCGATGCCCGGGCCCGCGCCGTCCGTATATTCGCCCTTCATCAGATGCGGCACGCCGAGCGCGAACTCCACGACCTCGACGCCGCGCTGAATGTCGCCGCGCGCGTCGGGGATGGTCTTGCCGTGCTCGCGGGCGAGCACGTCGGCGAGCTTGTCGTTGTCGCGCGCGATGAGCTCGAGGAACTTCATGAGGACGCGCGCCCGGCGCTGCGGATTGACCGCCGCCCAGGCCGGCTGCGCGGCGAGCGCGTTCTCGACCGCGGCGCGCACCTCCGCCTTGGAGGCGAGCGCGACATGGGCGCGGACCGTTCCGTCCATGGGCTGAAAGACGTCCGCGGTGCGGCCGGACTTGCCGGGGACGGCCTTGCCGCCGATGAAATGCCCGTATTCGATCATGGGATGTCTCCTTCCCGAGATTGCCGTCGCCGGGACCCGGCGTTGGGCGCTTTATCGCTCACGCTTTTGCGCACAGCAACGCATGAGTTTGCGCAACGGCTGTGCGGAAATGTGCTAATCCTGTTCACGATCTCAGGGTTTGTTCGATGTCCGCCATGCGGAGGATCATCGCGCGCCTTGGATCGAAGGGAAGGTCGCTGAAATTCCAACGCGCATAGAACGTGCGGAGCGCATCGTCGATCGGGTGCGTTATGACGGCGAAGCTTCCGACGCTCTCGGCCGCCTTGAGCGCGGTCCACAAAGCGAACTGCACCAGCGAATCCGCATGGCCTTGCCCCTGCCAGCCGCGATCGACCGCCAGTTGCCCCAGAAGCGTCACCGGCACGGGATCGGGCTGGTTCCGCTGGCGCGCTTTCGGCAGAAAGGCGCGCTCGATCTGGCGCGGCGCTGAGCGTCACAAAGCCGACAATCCGGTCCGTCCCGATTTCGGCTATGACATTGACGCGCGACGCGCCGCTCCTGTGATTGTTCAACGCGTGCCGGACGAACCATTCGTTCATGGAGGAGCGCCCGCAGTCGAAGGCCCTCCGGTCGTCGGTCTCCGCAAGGGGCCGCGGCGGCGAGACCGGACTCGATCCTATCGTTCCCAAGTGGGTTTGCGCTGCATCAGCGCTTTCAATCCCGGAAGGACTTCCGCAGGCCGCGCCGCCCAGGCCTCGAACGCTTCCCAGGATTCGGCCGGAATTATAACATTTGACCGGTTGAGGACCTCCATCTCGGCCGCCTCGACCGCCGCGCGGCGGACGAAATCGCTGATCGAGGTGCGGGTCTGCGATGCGGCTGCGTCGAGCAGCTCACGCTCTTCCGGGTTCACCCGGACGCTCAGGATCGAGGTCGCCGCCCGCGTCTTGCTCATGTGTATGACATTAGCATACACACCCCGCCGGCTCAAGGGCGTTCCCAGAGGCGTCGTCGCGGTCCCGGAAATCGCTATAGAGTCGTCCGCATGGATTGGGACAACGTCCGCGTCTTCCTCGCCGTCGCCCGCGCCGGCCAGTTCGTGGCGGCGGCGAAGCGCCTGCGGCTCGACCACGCGACCGTCAGCCGCCGCATCGCCGCGCTCGAGGCCGCGCTCGGCGCAAAGCTGTTCGACCGGCGCACCACGGGCGCGAAGCTGACCAGCGCCGGCGAACGCTTCCTCACCGCCGCCGAGCAGATGGAGAGCGCCTTCCTGCACGCGCAGGGGGAAATGTCCGGCCTCGACCTCGAACTGACGGGCGATGTGCGGATCGGCGCGCCGGACGGTTTTTCGACCTATTACCTCAGCCACGCCCTGCGCGATTTCGCCGAGCGCCATCCGGGCGTCCGCCTGCAACTCCTGCCCCTGCCCCAGCTCACGCCGCTGGCGCGCCGCGAGGTCGATATCGTCATCGGCCTCGACAAGCCGGAGACCGGCCGTTTCGTCGCCCGCAAGCTCACCGACTATACGCTCGGCATCTACGCGACCGCCGCCTATCTCAAGCGGCATGGCGCGCCCGCGGACGTCGAGGATCTCAAGCGCCACCGGCTCATCGGCTATGTCGAGGAGCACATCTTTTCCGACGCGCTCGACTATGTGCGCGAGCTCTACGGCGGCGCGCCGACGCATTTCGAATGCACGAACGCGGTGACGCAGCTCGAAGCCTTGCGGGCGGGGCTCGGCCTCGGCGTCGCGCATGATTTCATCGCCCGCCGCTTCAGGGACCTCGTCCCCGTCCTGCCCGAACGCCGCGCGACCCGCGCCTACTGGCTCGTCACCCACGAGGACACGCGCGGCCTCGGGCGCATCCGCGCCGTCGCCGAACATCTCGCGAAAGCCATCGCGCGGGACAAGGCGATTTTTCTGTGAGACTCCCGCCGTCCCGGGTCTAACGGACCCGCCGGAACGTGCTGAACTGAAAGCGCTGCACCACACCCCACGGCGTCCTGTGCTCGTGCCGGCGCGTATCGACGAGCGCGAACTCCGGACCGAGCGCCCGGCCGAGGCTCTCGGCGTCGTGCCGCGCCACCGGCAATCCGCTGCACTTTTCCGGGCCGTCCAGCGCGAAGGAGCCGATGATGACGCGGCCGTCGCTGCGCAGCGCCCGCTTCAGCCGCGCGACATAGGCGGCCTGGTCCTGCGGATCGGTCAGGAAATGAAAGGCCGCCCGGTCGTGCCAGAGATCATAGGTCCGCGAGGGCTCCCAGGTCGTGGCGTCGGCGACGAGCCAATGCGCCCGGCTCGCCTTCTCGCCGAGCCGCGCCTGCGCGGCCGCGAGCGCCGCCGCCGACAGGTCGAGCACCGTCACATCCTCGTAGCCTTCGGAGACGAGCGTATCGACCAGCCGCGACGCGCCGCCGCCGACGTCGATGATCGCGGATTGCGGGGTCGCGCCGGCAAGCCGCAGCAGGTCCAGAGACAGAGCGGGGCTTTCCTGAAACCAGCTGACCTCGGCCTCGCCCTTCGTGCGGTACACGTTTTCCCAGTGGGCCTGACGATCCGTCGCGCTCATGACCAACCTTTACCCCACGCTTGCCTTTCCATCCATATGTCCATAAATCTGGATATATGGAATCACATGAGACGATCGACGCCCTCGCCGCCCTGGCGCAGCCGACGCGCCTCGAAGCCTTCCGGCTGCTCGTGCGCCGCGAGCCGGACGGCGTGCCCGCGGGCGAGCTCGCGCGCCTCCTCGCCGTCCCGCAAAACACGCTCTCGGCGCATCTCGCCGTCCTGTCGCGCGCGGGCCTCGTGACGGGCGAGCGGCGGAGCCGGTCGATCCTCTATCGCGCCGACCTCGCGCGCTTCCGCGCTGTCGTCACCTTCCTGCTCAGGGACTGTTGCGACGGGCGGCCGGAAATCTGCGCGCCGCTGATCGCCGATCTCGTTCCCTGCTGCCCACCCAAGGAATCCGCCTGTGGCTGACCGCGCCTTCAACGTCCTCTTCCTCTGCACGGGCAACACGGCCCGCTCCGTTCTCGCGGAAAGCATTCTGCGCAAGGACGGCGCGGGCCGCTTCAACGCCTTCTCGGCGGGAAGCCAGCCCAAGGGCGTCGTCAATCCTTTCGCGCTCGGGACTCTCGCGGCCTACGGCTATCCCACCGACGGCTTTCGCTCGAAAAGCTGGGACGAATTCGCCGCCCCCGGCGCGCCGCGGATGGATTTCGTGTTCACCGTCTGCGACAGCGCGGCGGGCGAAGCCTGCCCGGTGTGGCCGGGCCAACCGATGACCGCGCATTGGGGCATCGAAGACCCCGCCGCGGTCGAGGGCTCCGACGTCGAAAAGGAGCGCGCCTTCAACACGGCGTTCCGCTATCTGCGCAATCGCATCGGCGCGTTCACGGCGCTGCCGATCCGGAGCCTCGACGCGTTGTCGCTTCAGAGCAGGCTCCGCGACATCGGGCGCATGGAGGGGTCGACCCAGGCGCCGCAGGGCGCTGTCTGATGTCGGTATTCGAGCGCTACCTCACCCTCTGGGTGGGCCTCTGCATCGTCGCCGGCGTCGCGCTCGGGCATGTCCTGCCCGGCGTCTTCCACGCCATCGGCGCGATCGAGTTCGCGAAGGTCAATCTGCCCGTCGCCGTGCTGATCTGGCTGATGATCGTTCCGATGCTGATCCGGATCGACTTCGCCGCGCTTGGCGAAGTGCGCCGCCACTGGCGCGGGATCGGCGTCACGCTCTTCATCAACTGGGCGGTGAAGCCGTTCTCGATGGCCGCGCTCGCGTGGCTCTTCATCGGGCATCTCTTCCGGCCCTTTCTGCCGGCCGACCAGATCACCTCCTATATCGCCGGCCTGATCCTGCTCGCCGCCGCGCCCTGCACGGCGATGGTCTTCGTATGGAGCAACCTCACCAAAGGCGAGCCGCACTTCACCCTGTCGCAGGTCGCGCTCAACGACACGATCATGGTCTTCGCCTTCGCGCCGATCGTCGGTCTGCTGCTCGGCCTCTCGGCGATCACCGTGCCGTGGGACACGCTTGTTCTCTCGGTCGCGCTCTATATCGTGATCCCTGTGATCGCGGCGCAGATCGTGCGCCGCAGCGTGCTGGCCTCGGGCGGGGAGGCCGCGCTTTCCGGCCTGCTTGCGAAGCTGCAGCCGCTGTCGCTCGTCGCGCTGCTGGCGACGCTCGTTCTGCTCTTCGGCTTTCAGGGCGACCAGATCCTTCGGCAGCCGGCCGTCATCGCGCTGCTCGCGGTCCCGATCCTCATTCAGGTCTATTTCAACGCGGGCTTCGCCTATCTGCTCAACCGGATGAGCGGCGAGGCGCATTGCGTCGCGGGGCCCTCGGCGCTGATCGGCGCCAGCAATTTCTTCGAGCTGGCGGTCGCCGCCGCGATCTCGCTCTTCGGCTTCGAATCCGGCGCGGCGCTCGCCACCGTCGTCGGAGTCCTGATCGAGGTCCCGGTGATGCTGTCGGTCGTCTGGATCGTCAACAACAGCAAGGACTGGTACGGACGCGCGGCGCCGGCGACCTGACGGCGACGCGCCGTGACGCAGCTTGTGCCCCTGGCTCTATGCGATTGCCGCGCCGCGCTTGCGCCGGCGATAGCCGGCGAAGCCGAGGCCCGCCAATCCCATGAGGAACATGGCCCAGGTCGAGGGTTCAGGCGCCGCGGCCCCCGTTAGCGAGAACGCGGCGTTGAACGGACCCTGTCCGGTGATGTCCGAGCCAATCCGCAGCCAATCCGGATCGAGAAATTGATCGCGTGTCCAGCTTTGCAGATCGGTGGAGCCCGGCGGGAACGGCGTGCCCGGAGGCACGATAGGCCGGGGGGCTGAAAGCCAAAGGAAATCGCCGCTGGCGAGTTGGACCTGGGGCACGAAGAAATAGTGCCCGGCGGTTAGGTCGAACGGGGTCGTGAAGGTGACGTCGAACTGCACCTCTTCGCCGGTCACCGCGCCATCGCCGCCGGTGAAAATGTTCGGTAGCGGATGGATGCCGCCGGGCTGGACCGAATTGGCGGCCGTGAAGCTGGATGACAGGATCCCGGGCGCGAAGGTCAGACCGCCGCTCGTTGAATCGCGATCCGCGAGCGCAACATCCGAGGGCGAATTGACCCGCGTCGGGACTTGGGCCGTCGAGAACGTCGGGGCGCCGCTGGTCCGTCCGACATCCAAATCCTGAGGAAAGACGCGGTAAATCTCGACCCGCACCCCCTGGACGTTCGCCAAACTCGAATTCGACGGTATTAGCCCCGTGAAAGTCGCGCTGGTGATTGAGGTTCCGCCCGTGAGCACGAAGTCGTCGGCGGACTCGATCTCAAAGGTTCCCGCGCTGGCCGGGCGAGAAGCGGTCGCTATCTTGCCGTCCGGGGCGCCCGTGCTGAAGAAAAACACGCTCGCCGCAGCGGGCATTGCGGGAAGCAAACCGGTCAGCGCAATCGCCAATCCTATTCGAGATTTGAACATCGCATGTCTCCCCTCTGCGATGAAGAACCGAACCGAGGTCAAGCGTAATAAAGGACTGTTCTACTCCAGAATGTTTCCGACTGTACTCCGGCTTATATTTGTGATGTGAGCCGTGGGCATTGTCGCGAAGGCTCGCAGGACGAATTTCCAAGCAGCGGCCAATCTTGGTCCCGGCTTCAAGACGTGTCAATCACAGTCTTCGTGAGTAGATGACTGCCGGAATCGGAACCGGAGGAGACGGAGTGAGAAGTCTTCTGCCCCTCGTTTTCCTTGTGCTGGCTGGCTGCGACGACCGGCCGGGCGGATGGGCCGCGATTGTCTATCCGGATCGGACCGACCGCACGAAATTCGTTGTCACGCCGCACTTCACGATGGTGTCGTATTGCCTCGAAGCCGCGAAAGAGACGATGACCAAAATTCAGGTCAAGACCGGCGGCGACTATGAATGCGGCTACAATTGCGAACTCGACGGCGATCCGCACAGAATGAACGTCTGCGAGAAGATCCGGAGGGAGTAGAGGAAGCTGCGTAGTCGGTAAGCGCTCGCGAAGCGCCTACCGTACGACGCATAGGCGAGACCGACTCGGACGCATCCGTGCGGTCGGAGGCGCGTCGACGCCACCGTTCGTCTGTCCCGGACAGGGGACGTCCCGGCTCGCCGCTCAGAGAAGCGCGTCGGGCCAGATCGCGACTATGCCACTCGCTGTTAATACTGATTCTCTTGGGCGCCTATCGACCCTCGGGTCTCTGAGTTGACCGATCGCCTAGAACAGAAGAGGAGCATTGACGCGCCCGTTCAATGCCTGTACTGGGCTTCAGACTTGCCAAGACCGCACGGTTGTGATGTCGCCGCAAGATAAGCTACCGCATTGCGGATCTAGAATATCCGCTCATTGTTGAGATATGGGCCAGCGCCTGCTGCTACCTCTTCGCGCTGGAAAGAATCGTCCGCTGGTGCGCAGGCAACCCCTTAAGTCTTCGCTCGGCCAAAGCGTGGCACGGCAGATTGTTCAGGACGCGTAGCAAGAGAGCTCGATCTAGACCTAAATCTGCTCGCAACGCTAGGTCGAGACATTGGAAGAAAAGTGCACTTGGGACCTTTATCATGGATCGATTGACTGTCAAACGCGGATCTGAGCGCAGGTTGCGTCAACAGCATTGCATTGACATAGCTGTTCGCTTACAGATCTTTATCACTGTCAAATATGACATTAAGAAAACATCCAAAGTCGAATACGCTGTAGCGACGCTAAATTGGGCCGAATGGATCAGTAATAATCTCATCGTTTCAGACAAACACAACAGGACTTAAACGAAGCTCTTCGAGCGGCCACTGCCATAAGTCACGGCGTCAAATGTGCTGCCACGGCAACTGAAGCCAATGCGTCAATTCCGAGCTAATGTCAATTTCTGTCGGGAACGATCTCAAGAAGCTAATCACATCTCGGAAGCGCTCCTTCAGACAATGGTCAGAGACTAAGCACATGAAATTTGTATAATTACGCGGTAGACTTCGGACTGCGATGCCGCAAACGCATTCGATCTGCGCCATCTCAGCAATCCTTAGTCAACGCTCATCCAGTGTGATCCACGAGCAATCGAGGTTGAGCCGCGAACTATCGTGGTCGCAGACCGCAAATTCAGCCATACGCGTGCGAATGGCCGTACGTTGGGCGATTGTGCATGATGACAGGCTCAGTGAGAAGCGTTGCACGATCAACTTTGATCAACGTTACCGGCTATCGATGATTGCCTTCCGGCAATGTCCGCGTCTTTAGTCTCGTCCGTTGATAACGTAGTTTGCGAGCTTACGGCGGAGGATCACGCCGCTGTCGCGCTGGCTTCGGGCGACGGCCGCCCGGGTTCCCTCACCCCGACCCCTCTCCCGAAGTTGCGCGGATAGCGCGCAACAAAAACTTCCTATAATCAGAAATATCGCTTGCCATTGTCTTCTGAAAAGGAGACGATATGACCGAAACCTGCGAAAAGCCCGCTCCCGTCCGGGCCCCGCCGGCGTCTGGCGCGCAAGGCCATGGCCGCGCGCGAACAGCGCATCATCCGCCTGCTGACGGCGGGCGTGAACGCGGCCGAAATCGCCCGCCGCGAGGGCCTGTCGCTGCGGCGCATGCAGCAACTGACGAAGGCGATCTTCGCCCGGCGGCGCGACGCCCTGCCGGAGCATTTCATCGAGCTTCAGACGACGCCGCCTGCAGGAGGCGCTCGTCGTCTCCTTCGGCGCCATGAGCGGCGGCAATCTCGGGGCCGTGGACCGCGTCGTGAAAATCGTGCGCGAACTCGACCGCTACCACGGCTTCACGGCCCGCGACCTCCGGCCGCTCGCGGGAGAGGCGAAACAAATCGCCTCGCAAGTCCTTGATGGACTTCAATCCGGCGAAACAGGCCGGCCCGCGCTCGCGCTCTCGCGGCCCCGTCAGCGGCGCCGCTCGCCCTGACGCAGATTCATCAGGAGCGCCCTGCAGGGCCGGGTCGTTGACCCGGCCGGCGCGGTCAGCGACCGCGCCCTACAGATCGCCCGCTCGAAGGAACTCGCGAGCGCCCGCGCTCCCGCTCACTGCGCCGTCAGCCCGCCATCCACCATGAACTCGCCCCCGGTCGTGAAGGACGATTCGTCGCTCGCCAGAAACAGGATGGTGTTGGCGACTTCCTCCGGCTTGCCGAGGCGCCCCATGGGCGCCGCGCGCTCAAGGCCGCTGCGCACGCGTTCCGGGTTCGAAGCGCGCGCAATGCCGTCCAGCACCATCGGCGTCTCGGCGAAGGAAGGATGCACGGAATTGAGCCGGATCTTGTAGCCCGCGCGGGCGCAATGGAGGGCGGCGGATTTGGTCAGCATCCTCACCGCGCCCTTGCTCGCGCAATAGCCGGCCGAGTTGGCGTCGCCGATGACGCCCGCGACCGAGGACAGGTTGACGATCGAACCGCCGCCCGTCTCCTTCATCGCGCGCACCGCCTCGCGGCAGCCGAGGAACGTGCCCTCGACATTGACCGCGTTCATCTTGCGCCAGTCCGCCAGCGTCGCCGTCTCGATGGTGCCGAGCATCGCGATCCCTGCGCTGTTGACGAGGATGTCGAGCCGCCCGAAAGCGGCCACGACCTGATCGACGACCTCGCGCCAGCGCGCTTCGTCCGTCACGTCGAGCACGATCTTGAGGTCGGCCGCATCGCCCAGTTCGGCGAGGCCCTTTTCGTTGACGTCGGCCGCCGCGACCTTCGCGCCCTCGGCATGGAAGAGCGCGACCGTCGCACGGCCGATCCCGGAGGCCGCGCCCGTCACGAGCGCGACCTTGCCCTTGAGCCTCCCGGCCATGCCGCTCCTCCCGGTCAGCGCGGGGCCATGCGAAGCGCGCCGTCGATGCGGATCGTCTCGCCGTTGATATAGCCGTTCTCGATGATGTGGACCGCGAGCGCCGCATATTCGTCCGGGGCGCCGAGCCGCGCGGGGAACGGGACGGAGGCGGCGAGCGAGGCCTGAAAGTCCTCGCGCAGGCCCGCCAGCATCGGCGTCATGAAGATGCCGGGCGCGATCGTGTTCACGCGGATGCCGAGGCGCGCGAGCTCGCGGGCGATCGGCAGCGTCATCGCATGCACGCCGCCCTTCGAGGCCGAATAGGCCGCCTGGCCGATCTGCCCCTCGAAGGCCGCGACGGAGGCGGTCGAGACGATCACGCCGCGCTCGCCCTCGATCGGCTCCAGCTTCGCGGCGCCCGCCGCGACGAGGCGGATCATGTTGAAGGTGCCGACGAGATTGACGCGGATCACCTTCTCGAAATCGCTTAAAGGCGCGGGCTCGCCTTCCTTGCCGACGATGCGGACCGGCGTGCCGATGCCGGCGCAGTTGATGAGCACGCGGGCGGGCCCATGCGCCTCTTCCGCTTTGGCGACAGCGGCGCGGGCCGAGGCGTCGTCCGCCACGTCGGCGACGAGCGGCGATCCCGCCGATGGCCTTGGCCGCCTCCTCCGCCGCGGCGGCATTGAGATCGACGACGGCGACCTTCGCGCCCCTGGCGGCAAGCGCCGTCGCGGTCGCGCGCCCGAGTCCCGAGCCGCCGCCCGTCACAATCGCCGCTATGCCGGAAAGATTCATCGGTTCACACTCCTCCCTGATGGGTGCGGAGCCCTTACCAACGGGCGAAGGCGCGCGCCAGCCCGTGGCGCCCGGATTCGATCCGGCTCAACCCGTAAAGGCGCGCCGCTCCTCCGAATGCGTCGCCGCCTTCCGCAGGACGGGCATCGAGCGGATGACGAACTTCTCCAGCTCCACCACGAGGAAGAAGACAACGCCCCCGCCGATCAGCCAGGGCCAGACCCAGAGCGGAAGCGATTCATTGCCGAAGATCATGTGGAACGGCGGCGCATAGGTGAAGAGAAGCTGCAGCACGACGACCGCGCCGATCCCGTACCACAGATAGGGATTGCCGGCATGAGCCTGAGGTTCAAGCGACGAGTTGATCAGGTAGCGGCTGTTGAGCAGGTAGAAGACCTGCCCGAGGCTAATCGCGTTGACGGCGGCCGTCCGCGCCATCCCGTCCGACGCGCCGTCCGCCTTCATCCAGGCGAAGACCCAGAGCGTATAGACGACAAGCGCCGCGCCGACGAACAGGATGCGCCAGATGCCGAAGCCGGTGACGATCGGCCGGTCGACCGCGCGGGGCGGCCTCAGCATCACGTCGTCCTCATGCGGCTCGAACGAGATCACGAGACCGAGCGCGACCGAAGTCACCATATTGACCCACAACACCTGCGGGGCGGTGAGCGGCAGCGTGAAGGCGAACACGATCGCCACCGCAATCACCGCGCCCTGCGCGATGTTGGTCGGCAGAAGGAAGAGCATCGCCTTCTCGATATTGTTGTAGACGGTGCGGCCCTCCTTCACCGCAGCGGTGATCGAGGCGAAATTGTCGTCGGCGAGGATCATGCCGGCGGCCTCCTTCGTGACCTCCGTCCCCTTGATCCCCATCGCGACGCCGATGTCCGCCTTCTTCAGCGCGGGCGCGTCGTTCACCCCGTCGCCGGTCATCGCGACGATCTGCCGGTTCGCCTGAATGGCCTTGACCAGCCGCAGCTTGTGCTCCGGACTTGCCCGGGCGAAGACATCGACCTCGCGCACGCATTCCTGCAGCGCCGCCTCGTTCATCTCCTCGATCTCGGTTCCCGCGACCGCCGTCTTGCCGTCCCCGATGCCGAGCATTTTCGCAATCGCCGCGGCCGTGATCTTGTGGTCGCCGGTGATCATGGTCACGCGGATGCCGCCGCCGTGGCACTCCTTCACCGCCTCGATCGCTTCCTTCCGCGGCGGGTCCATGAGGCCGACGAGTTCGAGCAGCACAAGGTTCTTCGGCAGGTCCGCCGCTCTGAGACTTCCCGCCTCAAGGCCGGGAGCGGGAAGCCATGCGAGGCCGAGCACCCGCTCGCCCTGCGCCGCGAGCCGGTCGCCCTCCCGCGCGAAATGCCCGCGATCGATCGGCTCGACGCCGGCGGCCGTCTGCTGGCGGTCGCAGTGGTCGAGAATGACCTCAGGCGCGCCCTTGACGAGCAGCATCTCCTCGCCGCTCGCGCCGCGATTGAGCGTCGCCATGAACTTGTGCTCGGATTCGAAGGGAATGGCGTCGATGCGCGGCGCGGCGGCGACCTCGGCGGCGCGGTCCATGCCGAGTTTGCCCGCGAAGGGATAGAGCGCGCCTTCGGTCGGATCGCCCTCGACCTTCCACTTGCCCTCGTGCTCGAACAGCTCCGCGTCGTTGCAGAGCATCGATACGCGCCCCATCAGTTCGAGCACCGGCTCCTTGCCGACCCTGGCGCCGTCGCGGCGCACTTCGCCGTCGGGCGCATAGCCGTCGCCGGTGACGCCATAAGCCTTTTCCGCCGTGACGACGGACGTGACCATCATTTCCATGAGCGTCAGCGTGCCCGTCTTGTCGGAGCAGATGCGCGACACGGAGCCGAGCGTCTCCACCGCCGGCAACCGACGGATGATGGCGTTGCGCTGCGCCATCCTCTGCACGCCGATCGCAAGCGTGATCGTGATGAGAGCGGGCAAGCCTTCCGGGATCAGCGACACCGTAATGCCGACGACTGCCTGGAAGAGCTCCACGAAGGTCATGTGGCCGAGCCAATGACCCCAGGAGAACAGGAGCACGGCGATGATGGCGATGGCGGCGGTGATGACATAGCCGAATGTCTTGATCTGCCTGAGCAGCGGCGTCTCGAGCACGCTCACATCCGCGAGCATCTGATTGATGCGGCCAAGCTCGGTCGTGGGGCCCGTCGCCACGACGACGCCCGTCGCACGGCCGGAGACGACCATCGTGCCCGAGAACGCCATGTTGTCGCGGTCGCCAACGGTCGCCTTGGCCGCGACGGGCGCAGTCGTTTTTTCCGCCGGCACGGATTTGCCGGTCAGCGCCGCCTCCTCGGTGCGGAAGTTCTTCGCATCGACGAGCCGCAAGTCGGCTGGAATCCGGTCGCCGGACTCGAGGAGCACGATGTCGCCAGGAACGAGGTCCTCTGCCGCGAGCATCCGTGTCTCTCCGCCACGCAGGGCTCGCGCTTCCGCCGACAGCATGTTGCGGATCGAGTTCGAGCGCCTTCTCCGCCCTGCCCTCCTGAATGAAGCCCAGGAGCGAATTCAGGATGACGACGGCGAAGATGATCGAAGCGTCGAGCCAGAGGCTCAGCATCAGCTTGACGAAGCCGGCAATCAGCAGAACATAGATCAGGATATTGTTGAACTGCGCCAGAAAGCGAAGAAGTGGCCCGCGCTTCTTGCCTTCCGGCAGACGGTTCGGCCCATAGGTCTGAAGACGCGCGGCGGCCTCGGCGGCGTCAAGCCCAGACGCGACATTGGTGCTGAGCTGCTTCTCCGCCTCCTCCGCTGGCATCGCGTGCCAGGGGATCTCCCTTTCCGCTGGAGCCGCGCTTGCCGTATCGCTCATCGTCGCCTCCGCCTGCTGTCTGGTTCATGAGCGAGCGCCGGGCGTCAGGCCCCTGCTTTCGCGAAGCGCCGCTCACTTTTCCGCCGCGAGCTCGGCGCGGGCGGCGGCAAGCTCCTTCATCGCCTCCGGCGAGACCGTCGGATAGGCGAGATCGAGTTTCTCCACCGCTTCCACAATCGCCGCGGCGACAACGAGGCGGGTGAACCATTTGTTGTCGGCGGGCATGACGTACCACGGCGCGCCTTTGGAGGCCGTCGCCCGGATCGCCTCCTCATAGGCGCGCATGTAGTCGTCCCAGTAGCCGCGCTCGCGCACGTCGGCCGCGGAGAACTTCCAGTTCTTCTCCGGCTTGTCGAGCCGCTCCATGAAGCGTTTCTTCTGCTCCTTCAGGGAGAGGTTCAGGAAGAACTTGAGCACGACTACGCCCTGCCGGGCCAGATAGTCCTCGAAGCGCGCGATGTCTGCGAGCCGCTCGTCCCAGAGCGATTTGGTGACGAGCGTTGGCGGGATCTTCTGGGCGGCGAGCAGCGCCTGATGAACCCGCACCACAAGGACTTCCTCGTAATAGGAACGGTTGAAAATGCCGATGCGGCCGCGCTGGGGAACCTTCGCGGAATAGCGCCAAAGGAAGTCGTGCGACTGCTCCTCGTCCGATGGCTGCTTGAACGAATGGACGTCGCATCCCTGGGGGTTTACGCGCGACATCACGTGCTTGATCGTGCTGTCCTTGCCGGCCGCGTCCATGGCCTGAAAGACGATCAACACCGACCAGGAGTCCTGCGCGTAGAGAATGTCCTGCTCCATCGCGAGCCATTCCGACCCTTTCTCCAGAAGCTCGGCCGCCTCGCTCTTTTCCATCTTGAGCCCAAGCGTGTCGCCTGGGTCGTAATCCTTGAGACGGAAATCTCCGCCTTTCGTCACGCGAAAGGGATCAACATATTTTTGCACCCGGTCGAGGATATCCTTGCGGGGCATAGGTCCTTCCTCCCGAAATTCGTAAGACGTCGACGGTCTCCTTCAATTCGGGGCAATTTTCAGCCTCTCCGCCCCAAAGTCCAGTCGGGCCTCTTTGATGGGCCATTGCCAACGGGATCGTCGCGAATAAACTGCCAATCGGTTCAAGGCCTTCACATCCCTCGATCAACGAGGGAACCCGACATGGCCAAGGGGAGAAACGCATGCTGGGATTGATGCAAGAGCGTCCGCTGCTCATTTCGGCGCTTATCGATTATGCTTCCGATTGGCACGGAGACCGTGAGATCGTCTCCCGCTATCCCGACGGGACCTTTCATCGCTCGACTTATCGCGAGGTCGCATCCCGCGCGAAGCGGCTCGCCAACGCGCTCGAGGCGCTCGGCGCAAGCCGAGGCGAACGGATCGCGACGCTCGCCTGGAACGGCCACCGCCATCTCGAACTCTACTACGGCGTGACTGGCTCCGGACGCATCCTGCATACGGTCAATCCGAGGCTCTTTCCGGAGCAGCTCCAGTACATCATGCATCACGCTGAAGACGCCTTCGTCTTCTTCGACCCCGTATTCGCGCCGCTGGTCGATGAGCTTGCGCCGAGGCTTCCTCTCGTGCGCGGCTGGATCGCGCTCTGCGAGCCCGGCCTCGCGCCGAAAATGAAGAACGTGCAGCCGCTTGTCTACGAGGCGTTGATCGCAAAGGCTTCGCCCGACTTCGATTGGCCAACCTTCGATGAAAACACGGCCTCGACGCTCTGCTACACATCCGGAACCACCGGCAATCCGAAAGGCGTGCTTTACAGCCACCGCTCGACGGTGCTGCATGCCTTTGCGGCCTGCGCGGCGGACGCGCTCGGCTTGCGGGCGCGCGACTCGATTCTCGTCATCGTGCCGCTCTTCCACGCCAACGCCTGGAGCGTGCCCTTCTCCGCCGCCATGTGCGGCGCAAAGCTCGTGCTGCCCGGCCCGAAGCTCGATCCCGAAAGCATCCATATGCTTCTTGAACAAGAGCAATGCACCAAGGCGCTCGGCATTCCCACGATCTGGCTCAACTATCTCGCCTGGGTCGAGGCCAATCGCGAGCGGCTCGATCTTGAGAAGATCAAGCTCGAAACGGTGATCTCGGGCGGCGCGGCGGTCCCGCGCGCGACGATCGACAAATTCCGCGATCTCCTCGGCGTCACCACCATGCAGGCCTGGGGCATGACCGAGACGAGCCCGCTTGCCACCGTCGCCGCGCCGCTCGCAAAGCACGAGGCCGCGCCGGCGAGCGAATTAGCCGCCGTGCAGGCGACTCAGGGACGTCAGGTCTGCGGGATCGAACTCAAGATCGTCGGCCGGGACGGGCAGGACCAGCCTCATGACGGCGTCTCCGTCGGCGAGCTGAAAGTGCGGGGCAACTGGGTGATCTCGGGCTATTTCAAGGGCGAAGGCGGCAAGGTCGTCGACGACGACGGCTGGTTCGGCACCGGCGATGTCGGCACGATCGATCCGGACGGTTATGTGCAGCTCACGGATCGTCTCAAGGACGTCATCAAATCCGGCGGCGAATGGATCTCCTCGATCGAGATCGAGAACCTCGCCCTTCTTCATCCCGACGTCTTCGAGGCCGCCGTCATCGCGGTCGCGCATCCTGTCTGGCAGGAGCGCCCGCTCCTTATCGTGCAGCCGCGCGAGGGCCATAAGCCGACGAAAGAGTCGCTGATCGCCTTCCTCTCCGAGAGGCTGCCGAAATGGCAGTTGCCCGACGACGTCGCCTTCGTGGAGAGTCTGCCCCATACCGCGACCGGCAAGCTGCTCAAGACGGAGCTTAGGCAGCGCTTCCACGGCTATCTGGCCGTCAGCGCCTGACCGGGCGGCGAGCTTTCATTTGCGTTCCGCAACCGAATCTCGTTGACTTTTCGCGCCTTATCGTTCACGAGACCCGCGCTAGCCCGCCTCGGTCTGGCCATCAGGCGCTCCGGCCGCGTGAGGGTTCAACGCCCGCCTCCGGCGCTCTCGAATGAAAATCACTTCGGCGCCCGGACACGCGGGGCGCCTCCCAAACTTCCGCTGCCACGACATGCGCGAGAACGCGCCGCGGCTGCATTTTGAAAGACAGGTCCTCTTGAACGACTTTCACGGGTTCGGCCTCGCCGCGCCCCTTAACTCTGCGCTGGCCGAGCTCGGCTTCACGCGTCCCACCCCCATTCAGGCGCAATCCATCCCCCCGCTCATGAAGGGCCGCGACCTGGTCGGCGTCGCCCAGACGGGAACCGGCAAGACGGCCGCCTTCGCCCTGCCAATCCTGCACAAGCTCGCTTCCGACCGCCGGCCCGCGCCGCGCGGCGGCGCCCGCGCGCTCGTCCTCTGCCCGACGCGCGAACTCGCCAGCCAGATCGCGCAGAGCTTTCGCGATCTCAGCAAGAAGGCGCCGCTCAAGGTCGCCGTCATTTTTGGCGGCGTTCCGCATGGCGCGCAGATCCGCGCGCTCCAGGCGGGAGTCGACGTGCTCGTCGCCACGCCCGGACGGCTGCTCGATCATATCGAGGCGCGCGTCGCCAATCTGCGCGCGGTCGAATTCCTCGTGCTCGACGAGGTCGACCAGATGCTCGACCTCGGATTCGTCAAGCCCATCCGCCGGATCGTCAGCGAGCTTCCGAAGTCGCGGCAGAACCTGTTCTTCTCGGCGACCATGCCCCGCGATATCCGCGCGCTCGCTGACGAGTTGCTGCGCGATCCCATCGAGGTCTCGGTTACCCCGGCCGCCCGCACAGCCGACCGCGTCGAACAAAGCATCGTGCTCATCGAGTCGGCGCGGAAGCCTGCGCTGCTAGTCGAGCTGTTCGGCGACGCGGCAATGTCGCGCGTCATCGTCTTCACCCGGACGAAGCGCGGCGCGGACAGGGTCGCGAAGTCGCTCGGCGAGGCCGGCGTCAACGCCGCCGCGATCCATGGCAACAAGAGCCAGGGCCAGCGCGAGCGCACGCTGAGCGCCTTCCGCTCCGGCGCGACGCGCGCGCTTGTCGCGACCGACATCGCCGCGCGCGGCATCGACATCGACGGCGTCACGCATGTCGTCAACTATGAACTGCCGGAGGTCGCGGAGGCTTATGTGCATCGCATCGGCCGCACCGCGAGAGCCGGCGCTTCCGGCCGTGCGGTGTCCCTCTGCGATCACGCCGAGCGCGATCTCCTGCGCGCCATCGAGCGTCTGACGCGGCTCGACCTGCCGAAGATCGACCGCCGCGGCGCCTTCGCCCCGAAGTCCACCGCCGCGCAGCAGCGGCCCGAAGGCCAGCGCACGCCTCGGCCCGAAGGCCAACGCACACCGCGGCCCGAAGGCCAGCGCACGCCGCAGCCCGAGCGAGGAGGACCGGCGCGCAAGCGGGCGGACGTCCCCGCGTGGCTGCGCGGCGGCCGGAAGCCCGACAGACCCGCGAAGGCGGATGCGCGCCAGCGGCGCGCCTGAGCCTATGGCGTAAGCGCCATCGTCGCGCCGGCCGCCGACGCATCGACCTTGATGCGACGCGCGGCCGCGAGACGCTCCCAGTCGCCTGCCTCGACGAGCGCGACCGGGCATTCGCAGCCGTAAAGCTCGGCCGCGACCATCGCGCCCACGACGACGATCGCGTCGCGTTCGAGCAGCAGGATCGCGGCCGGACCACGCCCAAGGCGGATCGCCTCCGCGAGCGACGCGCTGCCCGAACTCGACCCGCGACCCGCGGTCATCATCAGCACGCGGCCCGCGACGCTCATTTTGTGTTGTGGGTGCCGGCGGTCGATGATGAGCCCGGTCGCCGGATCGAGGCCGCCCCAGAAGCTCAACGGCTCGTCGAGCTTCAACGGAGCGCCTTCAGCAGCGCCTGGCGCAAGCGTCTCGGCAGTCACGCTCGCGCTCACAGCCGCACGACCTTTCCGGCGCGCGCGGAGGCTATGCATTCGGCGAGCGAACCATAGGCGGCTTCCACGCCAAGGTTGCCCGGCGCGTAATAGGCGCATTTGCCGGAGTTGGTCATGACCGCGCCGGCCTTTGCGCGCAGGAGCGTGGTCACATAGACGCAGGTATCGGCGACGAGCGTCACGCCGACCTCTTCCAGCCGCTCTTTCCAGCCGCGCTCCGCCAGCACGTCAACCGTCGCCCGGCCGCAATTGATCCAGACGTCGACCGCGAACCGCTGTCCGTCGATGAGCGGCATCAGCCGCTCGAACTCACGAAGCGAGAAATGCGGCGTGCCGAGCGAAACCGCGCCGAGCGGCGCGCCCTCCGGCACGGTGGAGAGCGAACGCGCGGCTTCTCGCAGATCCTCCGCTCCGAGTCGGAGCACCAACTCCGGCGCAAGCCCGCCCGTCGCGCTGGCAAGATCCGGCGCCTCGGGCGTGAGACCGATGGCGTGGAACAGCGCGACCGCCCCCGACGAAGCCGCCGCCGCCCCGAGCGCCTTCAGATCATCCTCGCTCGTATCGTCCGACAGACCCACGATCGCGGGAACGAGCCGCCCGCATCGCCGCCCGGCAATATGCCCGACCGCAACGGCGACCTGCTCTGTGTCCCATCCTTCCGGCGTCGAGCCGATCTCGATCAGCGCCCGCGCGAAGCGGTTCCCGGCGAGATGGAGGCCATATTCCGGGCGCGCGGCCCGTCATGGCGCAGCAGAGGTCGATGAAGTCTCCGTAGCGATTGGTGCGTGCGCCGATCACCGAATTGGCGAAGACGATCGCGTTGGACTCGCCCCATGCGATCTGGTCGCCGAACCGCGGCCGGTAAGTCGTCTGATAGGGCGCGCAGGTGAAGGTCGGCGCGCAGCCGAGTTCGACATGCGCCCGCATGAGACGCGCGCCAGCCTCTCGAACCTCGTTCGAGCCCCGAAACAACTCCGGATGGATGAGATCAATCGATCCGACGTTGAGCGTCGTTGGAACGCGGACCTTTCCGCCGAGCGCGATCATGCGCTCGACGAAGTCGAGGCTCGCGCGCCCAAGATAGAGGCAGCCATCAACATGCGCCGCCTCGATGTCGAGGAAGCGCTGCGCCCCGACCGCCTCGGCGAAGCGAACGAGCAGCCGCATCGCAAAGGCGGCGCCGCCGCCATGCGCGCCTGCGAGAATGTCCTGATCGAAGCGCGAAAGATCGAGCGTCATGCAAGGACGATGCGTAGCGGCGTCGCAAGCGACCCGCAATATGCTTCGCAACACGCCGGCCGTCATGGTAGTTTTGCTTGCGCCTTGAGGAGACAAAGCCATGTCGAGGGCCGCGATCAGCGCGCGGCTGCGCGCGATCTGCCTTGAGCTGCCAGAGGCTTACGAGGAGCCGATGAAGCGCGGTCCCTCCTACCGCATCGAGGATCGCATTTTCACTGTCGAGCGCCCCTGGGGCGACTGGCTCGCGCTCTGGTGCAAGGTTCCCGAGGGAACGCGCGAGCTTCATCATCGCCGCCAATCCGTCGCGATTTTTCGTGCCCCCTTATTTCGGCGCCAAAGGATGGATCGGCATGGGCCTCGACGAGGCGGCGGACTGGCGCGAGATCGACGCTTTCGTACGCCGCAGCTATCGCATGACGGCGCCAAAGCGGCTCGGGAAGCTCCTGTCCTGAGCAGGCGGGCGCGCGAAACCTTCAGCGGCTCTTGTGCGACCGGTCTGCCCGGCTCTAGCCTCCGCCGGAACTGGAGGAGACGCCATGCCGCAAGCCGCCGCGACGCGCGGTCCCGAGGTCGGAATTCCCACCTCGCCTATCGACCCCTTTTCGCTCGAATTCCTGCGCAATCCTCATCCCGCGCATGAGAGCCTTGCGCGAAGCAGGACCTGTCGTCTGGCTGGGGACTTATGGCGCTTACGCCGCCGCCCGCCATGCGGAAGTGCGGCAGATCCTCAGCGACCACGAGACCTTCTGCTCCAGCCGCGGCGTGGGCCTGAGCGACTTCGCCAAGGAGAAGCCATGGCGGCCGCCAAGCCTCGTGCTGGAACGCGATCCGCCCGAGCACGAACGCGCCCGCGCCGTGCTCAACCGCGCGCTCTCGGCCACCGTCATGCGCTCGCTGCGCGCTCGCTTTGTGGAGGCCGCGGAGACGCTCGCCGCCGACCTCGCCCGCAAGGGCCGATTCGACGCCATCGCCGACTGCGCCGAAGTCTATCCGATGATGGTTCTGCCGGACGCCGTGGGCCTTTCGAAGGAAGGCCGCGAGCACCTGCTGCCTTACGCCGCGACAGTGTTCAACATGTTCGGCCCCGACAATGCGCTCAGGCGCGCGGCGGTCGCGCAGATGGCGCCGCATGTCGCCTGGGTCGCGTCGCAATGCAAACGCGAGAGTCTTTCGCCCGGCGGCATCGGCGCGATGATCCACGCCGCCGCCGACGCCGGCGAGGTGACGCGCGAGGAGGCCGAGCTTCTCGTGCGCTCGCTCCTCAGCGCAGGCTTCGATACGACGGTCCACGGAATCGGCGCGGCGATCCGCTGCCTCCTCGATGCGCCCGATCAGTTCGCGGCGCTCCGCGCCGACCCTGCGCGGGCGCGCGGCGCTTTCGAGGAAGCGCTTCGTCTGCAGTCGCCGGTGCAGACCTTCTTCCGCACCACGACCCGCGACGCCGAACTCGGCGGCGCGACGATCCCGGAAGGGTCGAAGATCCTGATGCTGCTCGGCGCCGCCAACCGCGATCCGCGCAAATGGCCGGATCCGGATCGTTACGACATCAGCCGCGCAACGGCCGGCCACGTCGCCTTCGGCGGCGGCGTGCATATGTGCGTCGGTCAATTGCTCGCGAGGCTCGAAGGCGAGACGCTTCTCGCCGCCTTCGCCCGCGCCTTCGTGTCCATCGAGTCTGACGGCGAAGCGGAGCCCCTGTTCAACAACACGCTGCGCGGCTGGGTGAGGATGCCGGTCAGGGTCACGGGGGCGTAGAACACGACCGCCGCAGATCCAGACATGTGAAATGGGCCCCGTCGCGCTCTGGCGAATGCGGGGCCCTGTTTCGGTTCACGAAACGTCTGTTAGGAAGCAGATGATCTCTCGGCGGAGGGCCCCACTTGGCCTTCGCGGGTCTCAGCCGCAAAGATGTATCCAGTGATGTATTTCAAGAGCGCCGTTTCGCCCTGGCATGTCGGGCTGCCTCAGCGCCCTGACCTCGTCTGATACGACGAGGTCACGCACTCTGGTCCGGTGGCGTCATTCCCACCTCGATTTCCGCCGTCTTATTTCCGGAAGACGGCCTCCGCGACGTCGCCACCGCTCAGCGAGCTTGATGACGACTACGTGACATTCTCGCCCGATGACACGAACTGTCAAATGAATTCTCGGTCATGTGACAAATCGTCTAGCCGCCTGCCGCTTCGACGGCGGCAATCGCCGTCATGTTGACAATGCCGCGCGCCGTCACCGTTGGCGTCAACACATGGGCGGGCTTCGCCGGGCCAATAAGAATCGGACCGACGGGCAATGCGTCCGCAATGACGCGCGTGAGCTGCAGCGCCGTCGAGCCTGCGTCGAGGTTCGGGAAGATCAGCACGTTGGCCGGGCCCTGAATGCGCGAATTGGAGACGACGCGCTGACGCGCGGCGAGCGACAGCGCCGCGTCGGCCTGCATCTCGCCGTCCACTTCAAGCTCGGGCGCGCGGGTTTCCAGAATACGCAAGGCCTCGCGCATCTTGCGCGCCGAGGGCGTGTCGGCCGAACCGAAGTCGGAGTGGGAGATCAGCGCGATCTTCGGTTCGATGCCGAAGCGCCGCACGTGATGCGCGCAGGCGATCGCGGTGTCGGCGATCTCTTCCGCGCTTGGGTCGTAGCGCACATGCGTGTCGGCGAGGAAATAAACGCCGGCGGACGCGATGACGAGAGACAGCGCCGAGAAATCCTTGGCGCCGGGCGCAAGTCCGATGATGTCGCGGATGTGCTTGAGACGCGACGTGAAGCGGCCCTCGAGGCCGCAGATGAGCGCGTCCACTTCGCCGCGATAGAGCGCGAGCGCGCCGATGACGCTGGGCGACGTGCGCACCACCGTTCGCGCGACATCGGGCGTCACGCCCTTGCGGCCCGCGACCTTGAGATAAGTCGCCACATAGTCGCGATAGCGCGGATCGTCCTGCGGGTTGATGATCTCGAAATCGTCGCCGACATTGATCGTGAGGCCAAAACGCTTGATGCGGTCGCGCATCACGTCCGGGCGGCCGATGAGGACGGGCTCGGCGATGCCTTCCTCAAGCACGACCTGAGTCGCGCGCAAGACGCGCTCGTCCTCGCCCTCCGAATAGATCACGCGCTTCTTCGCGGCGCGCGCCTTGGCGAAGAGCGGCTTCATCATGAAGCCGGAACGGAAGACGAAGCGGTTGAGCTGGTCCGCGTAAACGCCGAAATCTACGATCGGCGCCCGCGCGACGCCGCTCTCCATCGCGGCGCGCGCAACCGCGGGCGCTATGCGCAGAATGAGACGCGGATCGAAAGGGCTCGGGATCAGCGACGTCTTGCCGAACAAGACCGACTGGCCGCCATAGGCCTGCGCCGCGACTTCGGAAGGCGTCTCGCGCGCAAGCCCGGCGATCGCCGCGACAGCGGCCTTCTTCATCGCCTCGTTGATCTCGCTCGCCTGTACGTCGAGCGCGCCGCGGAAGATGTAAGGGAAGCAGAGGACGTTGTTGACCTGGTTCGGATAGTCCGAGCGGCCGGTGCAGATCATCGCGTCGGGCCGCGCTTCGAGCGCGATCTCGGGCATGATCTCCGGGGTGGGATTGGCGAGCGCCATCACGAGCGGATCGGGCGCCATGCGCTTGACCATCTCGGGTTTCAGCACGCCGCCCGCAGAGAGGCCGATGAAAATGTCCGCGCCGTCGATCACTTCGCCGAGCGTGCGCGCGGCGGTGTCCTGCGCGTAAGCCGCCTTCCAGCGGTCCATCAGTTTTTCGCGGCCCTTGTAGACGACGCCTTCGATGTCGCAGACGGTGATGCTCTCGCGCTTGGCGCCGAGCGAAACGAGGAGGTTGAGCGAAGCGAGCGCGGCGGCGCCAGCGCCCGAACACACGATCTTCACCTTCCCGATCGTCTTGCCGGCGAGCTCCAGCGCGTTGGTCACGGCGGCCGCGACGATGATTGCCGTGCCGTGCTGATCGTCGTGGAAGACGGGAATGCTCATGCGAGCCTTCGCCTTCTCCTCCACCTCGAAACATTCCGGCCCCTTGATGTCCTCGAGATTGATGCCGCCGAAGGTCGGCTCGAGCGCGACGATCACGTCGACGAGCCGGTCGACGTTCTTCTCCGCGACCTCGATGTCGAAGACGTCGATGCCGGCGAATTTCTTGAACAGCACCGCCTTGCCTTCCATCACCGGCTTGCCGGCGAGCGGACCGATGTCGCCGAGACCGAGCACGGCCGTTCCGTTCGACAGCACGGCCACCAGATTCTGCCGCGCCGTATAGGTCGCGGCCGCCTGGGGATCGGCGGCGATGGCGAGGCAGGGGAAGGCGACGCCCGGCGAATAGGCGAGCGCGAGGTCGCGCTGGTTGGCGAGCGGCTTCGTCGCCGCGATCTCGAGCTTGCCCGGCCGCGGCTCGGCGTGAAAATGCAGCGCGTCCGATTTGAGCTGGGATGCGTTCGATTCGGACATGGGCGGCTTCCTCCTGAAGCGTGGGCGACTGTTGCCGCATTCGGCGCGCGCGAACAAGGACCGCCTGCGGCGAGCCGACAGTTCTTATGGGCGGAGGGCCGCCGCGGCGGGCTCGGAGGCTTTTGCCTGTCGTTCGCGACGGCCGGCCGCCGCGGAACTGGCGCCGCGTCTATTGCCGGGAGTCGTCCGCGGACAGGGAGACCGTGGCCGGAGGCCTCGGTGCGCCATCGTCCGGCGGCATGGGAGCATCCGCCAGCGCTTCCGCCCGGGCCGTCCGATCGGCGCTGGTCACGGAGGCTTCGGCGGCCGCCGTTGTTGGCTGTTCGACCTGCCCGCCCCCGCTCTCGGCATTCGCTTCCGTCGTCGGCGTCTCGGGACTCCAGGTCGTCGGCCCGGGCGGCGGGGTCTTTCCGGCGAGTTCCGTTTCGATCGCCTTCGGCAACTGGGGCCGTACGGCCGGCTCCTTGAGGAACGCGGTCCATTGCTGGCGCGTGCCGAAGAAGGCGTTGCGGTCGACCTTCGGGCCGATGCCCGCGACATGGGCGTCGGACTGGTACTGCCAGAGGATCCAGGGGCGCGACCCGTATTTCACCGTTGGGTGATATTTCGTCGAGCGGACCCAGATCGGATAGTCGATGAAGGCGCCGTCCGCCAGGATCGCCTCGTAAAAATCGACGGTTGTGTAGATGATCGGCCGCTTGCCGTAGTGGCGCTCCATTTCCTGGAGCATCACCTTCATGTCGGCGATGGCCGACGCCTGCGTCAGGCGCCGCTTGCAGGTCTTCGAGGTCGGCGTGGCCTCGACGTCGAGCACCGGCGGCAGCGCGTCCGGATCGACCGGCGCATTCGCCTCGAACCAGGCCATCTCCTCCATCGGCGGACGGCACCAATAGACAAAATGATAGGCGCCGCGCTGGATGCCCGCCGCTTTCGCGCCTTCCCAGTTCGCCTGGAAGCGGTCGTCGAGATGGTCGCCGCCCTCGGTCGCTTTGATATAAGCGAATTTCACGCCGCTGTTGGCGACCGCGTTCCAGTCGATCGGGCCCTGGAACTTCGACACGTCGATGCCGTGCACCGGATAGTCGCGCGGGTGCGGATGATCCTGGCCGACCATGTCGAGGGGACCGGTTCCGCCGCCGCAACCCGAAAGGAGGAGCCCCAGGCCGAGCGCCGCCGCAGTTGCGACCGCAAAGCGAAGGGAGACCGTCCGCCTGTCCGCCATGATCGTCGTTGATCCCCGCCGCTTAAAAAACCTTGGGCGTCTTGCACGCAATGACACTTTAGAGCGATCCAGGTAACGCTTCGTTACCGAATCAGAAAACCGGAAGCCTTGACCGCCGACGCGAAGCCTGCGATGGCCCGCCGTTAAACTGTCCGGATGGGAATTGTCAATGCGGGTCGCTCTGGCGCTGGCGGCGTTCATGCTCGGCGCGGGCGCAGGCGTCGCGGCCGAATGCGGGCCGGACAAGCTCGGAACGGCGCGTATCGTAGAGGTTGGAACCAGGGGCGGACTGGCGGTCGGGCTCAAGACCTATCCGCAGACGATCCCGCTCAAGGATCATGAGGTTATCCTCACCTTCGACGACGGACCGACCGCGGAATACACGCCGAAAGTCCTCGACGCGCTCAAGGAGCAGTGCGTCCGCGCCACCTTCTTCGAGATCGGCCGCAATGCGGCGGGCCTGCCGCAGCTTGCGCGGCGCGAGGTGGCCGAGGGTCATACGGTGGCCTTTCACACGTGGTCCCATCCGCAGCCGACCCTGCGCTTCATGGCGCCCGGGGCCGCCCGCGCCGACGTGCTCAAGGGCATGATCGCCGTGGAGAAGGCGGCCTATGGACAGACGTTCCCGTCCGGCGAGCCGACCCGGCTCGAAGACCTCAAAATGCACGCGCCCTTCTTCCGCTTCCCGGGCTTCGCCGACACCAGGGACCTCATGGACTGGTTCGCGGCCAACAATGTAGGCGTATTCGGGACGGATCTCTGGGCGTCGGACTGGGTTCCGCAGACGCCCGAAGCCGAGCTCAAGCTCGTGATGCGCCGGCTCGAACGCAACGGGCACAAAGGCATGCTGCTTCTGCATGACAGCCATCCCTGGACCGCGGCGATGCTTCCCATGCTGCTCGCAAAGCTAAAGGCCGACGGCTACAGGATCGTGCACATGGTTCCCGGGCCGGGAACCGGCCCGACCTCGCCAGCGCCGCCCGGCTGGACCTCGGAGACCGAGCGCGTGATCTCGGCGCGCAGGCCCCGCCTCGACAGGCACGCCGCGCACGGACCCGACCGTCCGATTCAGATCAAGCCGGCGCCGCAAGGGTAAAACATGGCCCAAAGCCAACAATTCGTCACAGTATTGTGAAGTTTGTGCGCCGCGCTTCAAGGCTTGCGTTGGGAAGCGCATCATGTTGACATTAAATCATGGGCTCTGAAACGACGCTGGCGACCGACGGGACTGTGGCTTCGAGCGAGGCGAAGCCGCGCTTTCACAGGATCGAATGGCTCGACGGAGTACGCGCCTGCGCAGCGTTGTTCGTCGTCCTTCATCATACGTATATCCACGTTTTCCCCGGATTCCCCACGAACACTGGCCCGACGGCCCTCGGATTCCTGATGTACGGTCACCTGGCGGTGGTCGTGTTCATCGTCGTCTCCGGTTTTTCGCTGGGGTTGGGACCCACCCGGCGCCGCAACGACGTCAAGCACGGCCCGGCCAAGTTCTACCACCGACGAGCCTGGCGCATTCTGCCGCCCTACTGGATCGCGCTCGTCCTGTCTCTGCTGGTCGACAGGTTTCTCCTGACTGGCGCGCTCGCCCATCTCCCGGAGCATTCCGCTAATTTGCGATCGCTCGTCGTCTTCGGACTGCTCCTTCAGGACATCATTCCTTCGCAGACGCCGAACGGCGCCTTCTGGTCGATCGCCGTCGAGGCGCAGATCTACATCCTCTTCCCGGGACTGATCATTGCAGCCCAGCGATATTCGGCGCTGGTCATGGCGGCGGCGGTCCTCGTTGTGGTCGTACTGGCGCACCTTCTCGCGATGACCGGGCCGCCATTCCATCGCATCGACCACCTTTCGCCGCAGCTTCTCATCGCTTTTTGCTTCGGCGTCTGGGCGGCGAACGAGGTCGCCGATCCGACGCTGCGCCTGCCGATGCTGAAAATCGGCGCGCTCCTCTCGGTTGCGATCGGCGTGTTTTTCTGGTTCGCGGGCGTGCCTTTCGTGGCGGCCAATTTTTTCTGGGTCGACATCGTGGTCGGGATGGCGGTCGCGATGCTTTTCGTCGGCCTGACCCAAGGCCCAAGCGCGCTCGGATCGTTGCTTTCCCTATGGCCGCTTTCGAAACTCGGGGAGTTCGCCTACAGCCTCTATCTCACGCACGGCGCTCTTCTCGCCCTGATCCTGTCGCTGCTCTGGGTCGGGCCGAGGAGCAGTCCCTACCTTTCCTATCTCACCGCAAGCGCAGTCGTGGTTCCAACCGCGCTGGCGATTGCCTACGTCTTCTTTCTACTGTTCGAGCGGCCTTTCCTCACGATCCGCTCCTGGGCGCAACTGCGCGAGGCGCTCGGCCTCGTCCAGAAAGCCGCGACAGGTCCAGCCCAAGTCGCTCGCTCGCGCGCCGGACTGAGGGGCAAGCCGGACGCGATTCGAATGGCGCTCGACATCGCGCCACGAAGCTGATTCACGCAGCTGGCGTGTTCTTTGATTTAGAAAAATAGAAACACAAGACATTTCCTTTTGATTTTCTGACTTTCCCGGTATGATGCCTCATTGCCGTCAAGCCTGAAGCCGCCGCATGTTATGCAATCGCCGAAGCCACCGAGCCTGGTTGCCCCGCCACCTCGACGCCACATCTCGCGCACGTCCGGCGCCCATCATGGCTTCGCCGAGCGCATCGAAAACCCGAATTGCGTCCCACGCCGGCGTCGAAAAGCCGGAAGCCGGAAGGAAAAGCCAGCGCAAGCCTTTGAAAAGTCCCGATTCGCGGAAGAAAATGGCGTGATTTTCGATCGGTTTTTCGCTGAAAATCGAGCCGAATACGCTTCTTTTGGCGCGTCAGACGCCGAAATGAGCGCGGAATGGCGCCAAAAGCGCGCGAAAACGCTTGCCGCTCTCTCCACGGCGGCACAAATCCGGACCGGAAGGCGCTTCAACCCGAAGCGGATCACTCGCGCCAGCCCGACGCCATCGGCCGGGGCTCCTTGGCGGCCTCGCCTTCCTCGATCCCGGCGGGTGCGACGCCCGCGATATCGGGTCCGTCAGTAACCCTTGCCGACGTTGTCCGCATAGGCGGGCGCCATCGAGATCGTCACGCTCGCCGCGAGCCCGCAACCCATCGCGGCAGCGAAAAGAAGCACGAACACGAGCCGCACTTGAAACCCCCAGCCCAGACCCTTGCCTGATCCACAACGCCCCAAAGCGGACGCGGTCCGTCTATCGCATCATTTCTTCAAAAGCGATGTGACGCCGAACACATTTCCAGACCGTTGCGTAACGGCAACGCTTTCCATCCCGTTTTGGCACAGGCTCAACCGTCGAAAACGCGGGCGCGCGCAGTGCTGCCCCTCCGGAAGCTCACCCCCGCCCGACAAAGGGCATTTTGGTCGCCATGATCGTCATGGTGAGGATGTTGGTCGAAAGCGGCAGGCTCGCCATATGGACGACCGCATCGGCGACCTCGTTCGGGTCCATGGTCGGCTCGACGGCGATGCGCCCATCCGCCTGGGGAACGCCCTGGGTCATCTTGTACGCCATTTCGGTCAGGGCGTTGCCGATGTCGATCTGGCCGCAGGCGATGTCGTGAGCGCGGCCATCAAGCGCCAGCGACTTCGTGAGGCCGGTGATGGCGTGCTTGGTCGCCGTATAGGGCGCGGACATCGGGCGCGGCGCATGGGCCGAGATCGAGCCGTTGTTGACGATGCGGCCGCCCTTCGGGGTCTGCCGCTTCATGAGACCGAAGGCGCCCTGCGCGCACAGGAAGGCGCCGTTGAGGTTGACGTCGACCACCGCCTTCCATTGCTCAAAGGTCAGTTCGTCGGGCGGCACGCCGGGCGCGCTGACGCCGGCGTTGTTGAAGAGGAGGTCGAGTTCGACCGAATTCCTTCTCGATCAGGGCGAACAGGCCCTTCACGGCCTGAGGATCGGAAACGTCGCAAGGCGCGATCAGGGCGCGGCGGCCAGCCGTCGCGACGTCTCGCGCGGCGTCTTCGAGCTTGTCGCGCCGGCGCCCCGCCAGCGCCACATGCCATCCCGCGCGCGCCAGAGCCCGAGCCGTAGCCTTGCCGATGCCGACGCCAGCGCCCGTCACCAGCGCGAATCGCTCCTCGCTTCCCATGTTTCCTCCCTTTCAGATGATTCGCTGGCGCACGAGATCCGGCGCCATGCGCCAGAGCGCAGCCGCAAGAACCAGTGCGCCGCCGAGAATCGTCGCCAGTCCCGGATTCTCGCCGAAGGCAAGAAACACCCAGATCGGCCCGAGCACAACGTCCAGTTGGCTGATGAGCCCCGCCTCGGCCGAGGGGATCAGCCTGGCTCCCTCCATGAACAGAACGAAGGAAACCCCTATCGTGGTGAAACCAAAGGCGAAAAGCACGGCGAAGTCGAAAGCGCTCATCGGCGGATGCGGGGAATTGAGGAGGCCGAGGACTCCCGCCCCGAAAGCCCCGACCGCATTGACGGCGATCATCGAGGCGCCGGGCTTGCGCCGCTGCAGCACGATCATGCCGGCGAAGGCGACCGTCATGATCGCGGACAGCGCCTGTCCGAGCAGGCGGCCCGACCCGAGGCCCGCCGCGACCATAATCACGATGCCGGCGAGCGCGACGGTCGAGGCGACCAGCGTCCGGGGCGACGGCCGCTCCTTATTGATCACGAACCCCAGACCCGCCGCGATGAAGGGGAGCGTCGCATAGACCACCATCACGTCGGCGATGGTCGTCGTCATCACCGAGGCGGCGTAGGCCGAAATGGCGATCATCGCGAGCAGCGCGACGATAGGCGAAAGCTGGCCGAAACCGAGCGGATCGTCGAGCCGTCCGCGCCGCCACTCGACGAAGCCCACGACCGAAATCGAAGCCGAACCCAGGAGCGCCCGCCAGCCAACGACTGTCCAGACATCGAGGTGGGCGACCATCCGGGCGAAAACGCCGGCCAGACTCCACATGACGGTCGCGATGAGGACGAGCAGCACGCCACGCCGGCGCCCTGACTTTTCGGCCGGCACGGGCTGCCTCTCCTGATTGATGCGATGCAAAGGATAGAAGCTTCCGACGCTCAACCGCAACGTCCAAGACGAGGATGTCGAGGCCGAAACGAAAGGCCCCGGAAGGCCCTTTTGCGGGACCTTCCGGGGCATGGACATCGATCCTGTCCTCCGCCTCTATCGCAAAAGTGCAATGCGCGAAAGGCAGGGCCAGCGGAGTTCTTTAATCAGGCGGCGCGAGCCCCTTGCCTGCGGTAGGCTCCAAGCGTGAGTCCAGCGAAGCCAAGGAGCATCATCCCCCAGGTTGAAGCTTCAGGAACTGAAGTGACCTCAGCCACTGTCACCTGCGCGGCCGACCCGTACAACTCGTCCTGGCCCGTATAGGTTCCCGGCGTGAAGATCGGGGCCGACTCACTGCCGCTATATATCTGCGGCCCGTCGACGATATACCCGTTGCCTGGCGTATAGAACATGCCAGTTAGGGCGCCGTTTAAGTATTCGATCGCGCTGTACGGACCCACAGACGTCGAACCGGTCGAAGTAAAATTCCACACCGGCACGTCCGTTTCTATCCCATTCCCATAGTAATTCGGCGTAGGCGTTGAACTTTGCTCCCACGACACATCGATGCCACGGGTCGCCTCCGTCCAAGTCACCACCAGTGTGCCCGCCTTGGCCGACACAGACCCTAAGGATGCCATCAGTCCAATGGCCGTCGCCGCCGAAAAAATTGCTGATCGCTTCATGTTTCGTCCCCTATGTCCCCGTTCTATTGATTTTTTGATAAACGGATGTTTACCAGCGACAACGAAACACGCTTTTTTCAGCGCTTCAAGTCCGTATTTTTCAAAAATGATTTAATCGCGCGAACTCGATGAGCGTTTTCCGAGAGCGAGAATCCGGCCATCAGCAGAAACGCCGAGGGGTCTGCGAGTTCCGCCATTGTTCGATATTCAGGACAGCCCATTCCGATTATAGGCGGACGCAGCAGGGAGACTGTTAATGATCGACATCGCGTCCGCCGGCTCGTTCCGGCTTGGCGATCGCACCGTGCGCCGCATGGGCTACGGGGCGATGCAGCTTGCTGGCAAGGGTGTATTCGGTCCGCCAAAGGATCGCGGCGCAGCCGTCGCTGTGCTGCGCGAAGCCGTCGCCAGCGGCGTCAACCATATCGACACCAGCGACTTCTACGGACCGCACGTCACGAATGAAATCATCGCCGAGGCGCTGTATCCCTATCCCGAAGACCTCGTCGTTGTAACCAAGGTCGGCGCAAGGCGCGGCTCGGACGCGTCATGGCTTCCGGCGCAGAGCCCGGCGGAACTCAAGTCCGCGGTCCACGACAATCTGCGCAACCTCAAGACTGAGACGCTCGATGTGGTGAACCTGCGCGTCCTCGGCGCAGTACACGAGCCGACCGAGGACTTGGTCGCCGAGCGCTTCTCCGCCCTCGCCGACCTCCAGAAACAGGGCCTCATCCGACATCTCGGCCTCAGCAACGTCACTTCCGCCCAGGTCAGGGAGGCGCGCGGAATCGCGGAAGTCGTCTGCGTGCAGAACCTCTATAACGTGGTCCAGCGCGGCGACGACACGCTGATCGACGAGCTCGCGGAAGCGGGCGTCGCCTATGTGCCGTTCTTTCCGCTCGGCGGGTTCACCCCGCTGCAATCCTCGACCTTGGCGGACGTCGCCGCGAGCCTTGGCGCGACGCCGATGCAGGTCGCGCTGGCGTGGCTCCTGCAACGCGCCCCGAACGTGCTCTTGATCCCGGGCACTTCTTCACTCGCGCATTTGCGCGAGAATCTCGCCGCGGCGGAGCTCACGCTGCCCAGCGAGGCGCTGAACCGGCTCGACACGATCGGCAAGGCTGAGGCGGCAGCGTAAGGAACCCGCCAACAGCTCCTCTGGCCGCGCGTTCTCCAGGAGCGTCGCGACCGACGGCGCGTTTTCCTGGGCTGAGCCGTTGATGACGGGATTTGAACGGCTGCTGCGCCCATCTCGTGGCCGCGGACTTGGAGCGCGCGGTCGAGAGTTGCCAAACTTGCATTCCGTCATTTAACAATGTCATGCGAGTTCACGCTCGCGAGAAAAAGAACGACAGGGAAGGAACGTCGTCTAAGGAAGGACGATCGGCCGGCGCGACGCCGGGCCGGCAGCGGCTTCCGCTGACCTCGGAGTCTTTGGGGAACGCCAGTGTCAGCCACGTCAATTCTCGACCGAACCCGGACAATCGCCCCGCCGGCCTTCAACCGGTGGATGGTTCCGCCGGCGGCGCTCTGCATTCACCTGTGCATCGGGCAAGCTTATGCGTTCAGCGTGTTCAACCTGCCCATGACGAGACTGATTGGGATCACCAAATCCGCGCCTGAAGACTGGAAACTCACCGAGCTCGGCTGGATCTTTTCCATCGCGATCTTCTTCCTCGGCGCGTCGGCGGCGGTATTCGGACGCTGGGTCGAGGAGGGAGGACCGCGCCGAGCGATGTTCGCCGCAGCGCTCTGCTTCAGCGGCGGCTTTCTTGTCGCCGCTCTCGGCGTCTGGCTCCATCAGCTCTGGATCGTCTATCTCGGTTACGGCGTGCTCGGCGGAGTCGGTCTCGGCCTCGGCTATATCGCGCCCGTATCCACGCTGATGAAGTGGTTTCCGGACCGCCCCGGCATGGCGACTGGCATGGCCATCATGGGTTTCGGCGGAGGCGCCATGATCGCCTCGCCACTCTCGGTCTGGCTGATGAGCCGCTTTTCGACTCCGACCCATGTCGGTGTCACCGAGACCTTCGTCGTGCTCGGACTCGTCTACGCGTGCTTCATGCTCGTCGGGTCCGCGATCGTGCGTGTGCCTCCGCCTAACTGGCGGCCCGCAGGCTTCGTTCCCCCGGCGGTTCCGAAGAAGCTCGTCACGACCAAGGACGTCTATGTCTACCAGGCGCTGAAGACCCCGCAGTTCTGGCTGATCTGGGTCGTGCTCTGCATGAACGTCACGGCCGGCATCGGCGTGCTCGGCCAAGCCTCGGCGATGACTCAGGAGATGTTTCCGGGCCGGGTGACGGCCGTTGCCGCCGGTGGCTTCGTCGGGCTCCTCAGCCTCTTCAACATGGCTGGCCGCTTCTTCTGGGCTTCCATTTCGGATCACGTCGGCCGCAAGAACACCTATGCGATCTTCTTTGTGCTGGGGATCATCCTCTATTCGCTCGTCCCCTATTTCGGCTCCGCCGGGAATCTGTCGCTGTTCATCCTGTGCTTCCTCGTGATCATCAGCATGTACGGTGGCGGATTTGCTACCGTTCCGGCCTATCTCAGAGACATGTTCGGGACGCGGTACGTGGGCGCGATCCACGGGATGCTCATTACCGCTTGGTCCGTAGCGGGGGTGCTAGGCCCCGTGCTCGTCAACTACATCAGGCAATATCAGATCGACAGCGGCGTGCCGAAGGCGCACGCCTATAACGTGACCATGTACATCATGGCTGCACTGCTGGTGGTCGGCTTCATCGCCAATTTCCTGATCAAGGCGGTCGATGACCGCCACCACATGAATCCGGAAACCGCTGACGACGTGATCGGCGTGGGCTGAGGGAGGCAAGCATGGCCGATAGCGAACACGGCGGGACGACGACGATCCAACTCGTACTCGCCTGGGGTTTTGTCGGAATCCCCCTGATCTGGGGAGTCTTCGGCACCCTGCAGAACGCGATGAAGCTGTTCTACTGAGCCTGGCGACGCGGGCGCGGCCCGCCTCAGCTCGCTTCGGCCAGCAGCGAAAGCTGACGCCGGCTCGATTCGCCTTCGACATCGGTCAATCGCGTCGGATAATCGCCGGTGAAGCAATGATCGGTAAACTGCGGCTGCACGGTGTCCCGGCCCGAATAGCCCATGGCGCGGTAGATTCCCTCGACCGAGAGGAAGGCGAGGCTGTCGGCGCCCATGAAGCGGCGCATGGCTTCGAGATCCATGCGCGCGGCGAGCAGTTTTTCCCGTTCGGGCGTGTCGATGCCGTAAAAGTCTGGATGCGTGATCGGCGGAGAGGAAATGCGGAAATGCACCTCTCGCGCGCCCGCCTCCCGCATCATCTGGACGATCTTGACGCTCGTCGTCCCGCGCACGATCGAATCGTCGATCAGGACGACCCGCTTGCCCTCGACCACGGCGCGATTGGCGTTGTGCTTCATCCGGACGCCAAGCTCGCGGATCGACTGCGTCGGTTGGATGAAGGTGCGTCCGACATAATGGTTGCGGATGATTCCGAGTTCGAACGGCAGGCCGCATTCGCGGGAATATCCGATGGCGGCCGGCACGCCCGAATCGGGGACAGGCACGACCACGTCCGCCTCAGCCGGCGACTCTCGGGCGAGTTCCGCGCCCATCGCCTTCCGCGCGTCATAAACCGAGCGGCCGTGCACGACGGAATTGGGGCGCGAGAAATAAATATATTCGAAGATGCAGGGCCGGGCCGGCAGGCGCGGGCCCGGAAAGAAACTCGTTACGCCCTCGGCGTCGATTACGACCACCTCGCCATTCTCAACGTCGCGGACGAACTTCGCGCCGATGATGTCGAGCGCGCAGGTCTCCGAGCACAAAATTGGACAGCCGTCGAGTTCGCCGAGCACAAGCGGCCGGATGCCGAGGGGGTCGCGCGCTCCGATGAGCTTCTTGTTCGTCAGGGCCACCAGGGCGTAGGCCCCCTCGATCTCGGCCAGAGCCTCGACGAAACGGTCGACAATCCGCAGCCGGCGCGAGCGCGCCGCGAGCAGGAGCACCACTTCGGTGTCGCTGGTCGACTGGCAGATCATGCCCGAGCGGATGAGGTCGCGCCGCAGCGTGAGGCCATTGGTGAGATTGCCGTTATGGGCGACCGCGAGACCTCCGGCGTCAAGCTCCGCGAACAGCGGCTGGACGTTGCGTAAGATCGTTTCGCCGGTCGTCGAATAGCGGACATGTCCGATCGCCGACTGGCCCGGCAGGCGGTCGATGGTGGCGGCGCTCGAGAAATGGTCGCCGACCAGGCCCTGCCGCCGCTCCGAATGGAATCGCTGGCCATCGAAAGCGACGATGCCCGCCGCCTCCTGTCCGCGGTGCTGGAGCGCGTGCAGGCCGAGCGCGACGATCGCCGCAGCGTGCGGATGGCCGAAAATTCCGAAGACGCCGCACTCCTCGTGCAGCCTGTCCTCGTCGAGATCGACGCCTTTGGCGCCGTCGGAATCGGGGCTCACCTCATTACCTCGCTCAACCCGCCGTCGAGGCCAACGGCCCCAGGCGGATCAGTGTTTTGGGACCACAGCCGGAGCTGCGGGCGCCGGCGCAGGAACGCTCTTGTTGATCATGCTGCCGATCGGATCGAGCTTCTTATCCGAACCGGCGCTCTTTTGCGGAATGGGTTCCGTCGTCGAGGACGGCGAAGCGGGCGCGGTCGTCGCCGGCGCTTCGTCCGTCGGCTCGTCCGTAGTGGGAGGCATGAGATTGGCGGTGCGCGACTTGATCCAGGAATCGACAGTCGCGGCGGCGTCTTCCGGCAGCATCGCGACGATCTTGTTGGCTGTCTCCATCAGGACGGGGCGCGTCTTGGCGTTCTTGACCCATTCGGGCTGCTGGCGCTCGGCGACCAACCAGTTGAAGATCGCAAAGGCGACCACGGCCAGCAGAAATCCCCGGGCGACCCCGAACACAAAACCGAGAGAGCGGTCCAGCGGCCCGATCTTGCTGTCGAGGATGGCGTCGGACAGGCGAACTGTGAATAGCGACACCACGATCAGGGTCACGAAAAAGACGACAGCCGCCGCGACGCCGGCCGCGATCAGCTCTTTATGGATATAGGGAGCGAGATAGGGGACGACAACGGGATAAAAGTAATAGGCGGCGGCGGCGGCGGCCACCCAGGACGCGATCGCGAGCACCTCGCGGGTGAAGCCGCGCAACATGGACAGAAGAGCCGAAATAAGCACGATCCCAAGGACGGCGAGATCCAGATATGACGGCATGAACGAACCTCGTCGGGGACCCAAGAAATTGCGCGTCTAACCTCCGCGCGTCATCCGGCGGCGCCCTTATAGCCAAGGCCCCCCGCTTCGTCACCCCGCCGCGCGCTTCTCACGGTGCGCGCCGGCCTCGCCTCCACAGCGGCGGCGGCGATCTCAGCGACCAGCGAGGCAACTGAATTGATCGGGTTTGTGGCGATTTTTGCATGATCCCCGTCCGCTCGCGACGGCGCCGGACCGATGGCGCGCGTGAACCCGAGCTTCGCCGCCTCCTTGAGGCGCAGACCCGTATGCGCGACCGCCCGCACGGAGCCAGAGAGGGCGATCTCGCCGAAATAGACCGCATCATGAGGCAGCGCCGCCCCTGTCAGCGACGACACGAGCGCGGCGGCGACCGCAAGATCCGCCGCCGGCTCGGCCACGCGCAGGCCCCCCGCGACGTTGAGATAAACATCGTACTGGCCAAGCTTCAGCCCGGCGTGAGCTTCCAACACCGCGAGCACCATCGCAAGGCGGCTGGGCTCCCAGCCGACAACCGCCCGGCGCGGCGTTCCGAGCGTCGTCGGCGCGACTAGCGCCTGAATTTCCACGAGCAGCGGGCGCGCGCCTTCGACGCCTGCGAAGACCGCCGCGCCCGGACTGGCCCCCCCTTCACGGCCCGCGAGGAACAACGCCGAGGGATTGGGCACTTCCGCCAGTCCACCCCCGGTCATTTCGAACACGCCCACCTCGTCGGTCGCGCCGAACCGGTTCTTGGCGGCCCTCAGAAGCCGGAAGGCGTGCGCTCCGTCGCCCTCGAACGAGAAGACGGCGTCGACCATATGTTCGACCACGCGCGGGCCGGCAATCTGCCCCTCCTTGGTGACGTGGCCGACCAGCAGAAGCGCCGCCCCGCTCGCCTTGGCGAATTGAATCAGCGCCTGGGCGGAACCGCGGACCTGGCTGACCGTGCCGGGGGCCGATTCAATCGCGTCGCTCCACATGGTCTGGATCGAATCGATGACGACGAACCGAGGCGGGTCGCCCGATCCCAGCGTCGCCACGATGTCTTCGACCAGGGTCTGGGACGCAAGTTGCACCGGCGCTTCCGAAAGCCCGAGCCGCGCCGCGCGGAGACGAACCTGCGCGGTCGATTCCTCGCCCGAAACATAAACCGTGCGCGCGCCCGTCCGTGCGATCGCGGCGCACGCCTGGATAAGCAGCGTCGACTTGCCAATTCCGGGCTCTCCGCCGATCAGCGTCGCCGAACCCGGCACGAAGCCGCCGCCCGCGACCCGGTCCAGTTCGAGGATCCCTGTCGCGACCCGCGGCTCGGGCGAAGATTCACCACCAAGATCCTCCAGCGGAAACGGCCGTCCGGAGACGCCGCGTCGGAGAGCCGCCCCACCCACGCCGAGGGCCGCGGCCTCTTCGATAATCGTGTTCCATTCGCCGCAGGACTTGCACTTGCCCTGCCAGCGCTGTGTGACGGCGCCGCAGTTCTGGCAGACATAAGAAGAACGAATCTTGGCCATGGGCTCGGAAGTGGCAGCTTACGACCTGGCTGTCGAGACTTATCGCGCCGAAGAGAAGCAACGCGAGTGCGCCGCAATGCGACCAATTGTCTCCCTAGACACCCCTTGATTGTGGCGTGAAAAAGGCCGAGTTTGGTTTGGCTTGCGGGGCGTCGACTTCAGATCAGTCCTGCAGGATTTTTGAGTGCGCGCGCGGGAGGTGCGACCTTCAGACGCGTTGCATGGACGTAGTGTTTCGGGCCCTTGGTCCCCGAAGCCTTCCGGCGGTCGCTGGTCGGGCTTCGCATTGCGAGGGCCAACACGCGAGCCAGCGAATCCGGCGCCGCCGGCAAGAGAACATCAAGCCTCAGGGATTGGGGATCAGGGATGCAGTCAGTGACACAGCCAAAGCCGCTTTGGAGCGGCGAACTGGGCCTCATCGTGGTGCTCGCGCTTCTCGCGATGCTCTGCCTCTTCATCGCCGCGAGAACCATCGAGCCGGCCTATGGTTTCCACATGGGTCTGGCCGTGCTGGCCTGCGGGCTAGGCATTTTTGCGATCTTCCAGCGGTACAACATCCGCAGTCCAGAACGGCCGGCGCTCGAAATCAATGGATTGCCCAATTACAACTGGGGTCCCATCAGGTTCGGAACGATCGCTTCGCTCTTCTGGGGCTTGGCCGGCATGGCGGTGGGCGTCTACATCGCCTGGCAGCTTGCCTTCCCGCACCTGAATTTCCAGCCGTGGTTCAATTTCGGGCGGCTACGTCCGCTGCATACGTCGGCGGTCATCTTCGCCTTCGGCGGCAATGTGCTCATCGCCACCTCGTTCTATGTGGTGCAGCGCACTTGCCGGGCCCGGCTCGCAGGCGACCTTGCGCCCTGGTTCGTCGTGCTCGGCTACAATTTCTTCATCGTCATCGCCGGCACCGGCTACCTGCTCGGCATCACGCAGAGCAAGGAATACGCCGAGCCAGAGTGGTACGCGGACCTTTGGCTCACCGTCGTCTGGGTGGTCTATCTGCTCGTATTCATGGCCACGATCTACCGCCGCAAAGAGCCGCACATCTTCGTGGCGAACTGGTTCTATCTCGCCTTCATCCTGACGATTGCGATGCTGCATGTCGGCAACAACGCCACAATGCCGATTTCGATCTTCTCCTCGAAGTCAGTCATCGCGTGGAGCGGCGTGCAGGATGCGATGTTCCAGTGGTGGTATGGCCACAACGCGGTCGGCTTCTTCCTGACCGCTGGTTTCCTCGCGATCATGTACTATTTCGTCCCGAAGCGCGCAGAACGGCCGATCTATTCCTACCGGCTGTCGATCATCCACTTCTGGGCGCTGATCTTCCTCTACATCTGGGCCGGGCCGCATCATCTGCACTACACCGCCCTCCCTGACTGGACGCAGACGCTCGGCATGACCTTCTCGATCATGCTGTGGATGCCCTCCTGGGGCGGCATGATCAACGGGCTCCTGACCCTCTCGGGCGCCTGGGACAAGCTGCGCACCGATCCTGTGTTGCGCATGCTGGTCGTGTCGGTGGCCTTCTACGGCATGTCGACCTTCGAAGGACCGGCGATGTCGGTGAAGGCGGTCAACTCGCTCTCGCACTACACGGACTGGACCATCGGCCACGTGCATTCAGGCGCGCTCGGCTGGGTCGCCTTCGTATCGTTCGGCGCGCTCTACTGTCTCGTCCCATGGCTGTGGAACAAGCGTGAGATCTACTCGATCCGCCTGGTTGCCTGGCACTTCTGGATCGCGACGCTCGGCATCGTGCTCTACATCACCTCGATGTGGGTGTCGGGCATCCTCCAGGGTCTGATGTGGCGGACCTACACGCCGGAGGGCTATCTCGAATACTCGTTCATCGAGACCGTGGCCGCGATGCACCCGTTTTATGTCATCCGCGCGCTCGGCGGCAGCCTCTTCCTCATCGCCTACTGCCTTATGCTGTACAACGTCTACATGACCATCAAGGCGACGGAACTTGCGGCGCCGGCGGCTGAGCCGTCCCTCCAGCCTGCGGAATGAGGAGCGAGATTCAATGAGCACCCAGATTCCGCATGCGCCGCAGGGCGGCGGCTTGTTCGCCAGGCATCAGGTTCTCGAGAAGAGCCCGCTTCTGCTCCTGCTTGGCATTCTTATCGTTGTCTCGATCGGCGGGCTCGTCGAGATCGTTCCCCTCTTCTACGTGAGGGGGACGATCGAGCAGGTGCAAGGCATGCGACCCTACACGCCGCTCGAGCTCGCAGGCCGCGACATCTATGTTCGCGAGGGCTGTTATCTCTGCCACAGCCAGATGATCCGTTCGCTGCGCGACGAGGTCGAGCGTTACGGTCACTATTCGCTCGCGGCGGAGAGCATGTACGACCATCCCTTCCAGTGGGGGTCGAAGCGGACGGGGCCTGACCTGGCGCGCGTCGGAGGCAAATACACCGACGGCTGGCATGTCGCCCACCTCACCGACCCGCGCTCGGTGGTGCCGCTGTCGATCATGCCGGACTACGGCTTCCTGATGACGACGCCCCTCGAAACGCGGGAGATTGTCGCAGACATGCAGGCGAACCGCGAGGTCGGCGTTCCGTACACGGATGACGACGTCAAGAACGCGCTCACTGATCTGCAGGCGCAGGTGAAGCCTGACTCTGCGGAGGCAGCCGAACTCGTCAAGCGCTACCCTAAGGCGGTGGTGAGGAAGTTCAATCCAGGCTCGACCTCGGTCACCGAGGGCGACGCGCTCATCGCCTATCTGCAGATGCTCGGAACGCTCGTCGATTTCAAGCAGTACAACGACAAGGCCAACCTGCGCTGACCGAAGGAAATCACGATGGCCACAACTTATGAAGCGCTTGCACATTTCGCGCAGTGGGGCGGCACGGTCTATTGTTTCGTTCTCTTCCTCGGCGTGCTCGTCTACGCCCTATGGCCGAGCAACGCCGCCCGCTTCGAGGAAGCGGCCCGCATGCCGCTGAGGGAGGACTGATCCATGACCACGCACGAGGGTCAGGTCGACCATGTCTCGGGCCAGACGACGACCGGCCACGAATGGGACGGCATTCGCGAACTGAACACACCGCTACCCCGCTGGTGGCTCTATCTGTTCTATCTGTCGATCGTCTTTTCGGTAATCTACTGGATCATGTATCCGTCGTGGCCGTTCTTTCGAACCTATATACCGGGCGTGCTCGGCTACACGAACAGAGGTCAGGTCGCCAAGGACCTTGCGTCGGGGCAGGCCGAGCGAGCGGAGCGGGCGGCCGGTCTCGAGAAAGCGAGCCTCGCCCAGATCGAGGCCGATCCCAAGCTTCTTGAGATCGCGCTCGCTCAAGGCAAGGCCGCCTTCGGCGACAATTGCGCGCCCTGCCATGGCTCGGGCGGTCAAGGCCAGCCCGGCTATCCCAACCTCACGGCGGGACGCTGGCTCTGGGGCGGGACGCTCGAACAGATCCACACGACGATCGATCATGGCATCCGCGCGCCGAACGACGCAGACACGCGTACGAGCGCCATGCCGGCCTTCGGCAAGGATGGAATCCTGAAGCCCGAAGAGATTCGCGAAGTCGCCAACTATGTGCGCACGCTTGGCGGTTTCCAGCCGGAGCCGGGCGCCAACATCGCGGCAGGCAAGAAAATCTTCGAGGACAATTGCTCGGCCTGCCATGGGCCGGACGGCAAGGGAAACATCGAGATGGGCTCGGCCAATCTCACCACCAAGGTCTGGCAGTATGGGTCCGACCTCAAGGATCTGATCTATACGATCACCTACGCCCGCAACAGCACGATGCCGGCGTGGCATAGCCGAACTCGATCCGGTCACCATCAAGTCGCTCGCCATCTACGTGCACAGTCTGGGCGGCGGCAAGTGAGGCAAATGAATCCGTGTCTATCAATCTAGAGGAGCTATCGGACGATTCTCCATTGTATGAGGCGGCGAAGAAGGTCTACCCGCAGAAAGTGCGGGGGACCTACCGCCGCATCAAATGGGCCGTCCTGTGGATCGCGCTCGGCGTCTATTACGTTCTGCCCCTCATCCGCTGGGACCGCGGGCCGAATGAACCGAGCCAGGCTGTCCTCGTCGACATCGCTCATTCGCGTTTCTATGCGTTCTTCATCGAGTTGTGGCCTCAGGAGGTCTATTATTTCACGGGCTTGCTGATCATCGCTGCGCTCGTCCTGTTTCTCTCCAATGCGCTCTTCGGGCGGGTGTGGTGTGGATATGCCTGCCCGCAGACGGTCTGGACGGACCTGTTCCTCTGGGTCGAGCGGGTCATCGAAGGCGACCGGCGCGACCGCATCCGGCTGGACGCGGCGCCCTGGACGACCGACAAGATCATCAAGCGGGTCGCCAAGCACGCGGCCTGGCTCGTGATCGCCCTGCTCACCGGCGGCGCCGCGATGCTCTATTTCGTGGACGCGCCCACCCTGCTCAAGCAGTTCGTGACCTTCCAGGCCCCGATGATCGCCTATATCTGGGCGGGCATCCTTACCTTCACGACCTACGCGCTCGCTGGCCACATGCGCGAGCAGGTCTGCCTCTACATGTGCCCCTGGCCGCGCATCCAGGCCGCGCTCACCGACAACGACGCGCTCAACGTCACCTATCGTTTTGACCGCGGCGAGCCGCGCATGTCGCTGAAGCAGCACGATCGCGCCCTGGCGCATAACCAGCCGGCGGGCGACTGCATCGACTGTTTCCAGTGCGTGAATGTCTGCCCGACCGGCGTCGACATCCGTAACGGCGCGCAACTCGGCTGCATCCAGTGCGGGCTCTGCATTGACGCCTGCGACGCGGTGATGACGAAGGTCAACCGCCCGACGCGGCTCATTGCCTACGACACGGACGAGAATCGCGAGCGGCGCAAGCATGGCGAGAAGAACGTCTATCGCCTGGTTCGTCCGCGCACGATCCTTTACGCCGTGCTGATCGCAGTCACGGGCGGCGTCATGCTCTATGCGCTGGCGACCCGCGGCAACATGCATCTCAGCGTCCTGCACGTGCGCGCGCCGCTTTACACGCAGACCGCCGAAGGCGGGGTGCGCGACGGCTACACCGTGCGGTTCCTCAACAAGCGGACGGAGCCGGCCGATTTCGAGTTGGCGATCAACGGTCTTCCGGGAGCGACGCTGACGAGCGTCCTCGCCAAGACCCTGCCGAACGGCCATCTCGCGGTGAGCGTCGACGCGGACGCGACGCTCGAAATCCCCGTCTATGTCAGCACGCCCGCCAATGTGACGGCGCCGAAATCGACCCCGATCACCTTCACGGCGACAGACCTGAAGACGGGCGAGCACAGCGTGGTGACTGACAATTTCTTCGGGCCATGAGCGAAGCCTGAGGAGATTTGCTGAAGCGGCTCCGCCGCAGGGAGTGGACCTGATGCCGAAGCAACTCACCGGGGCGCGCGTCCTTGCGATACTCGCGGTTTTTTTCATGACCGTGTTCGCGGCCAATGGCGTGCTGATCTATTTCGCGCTGCATAACCTCCGGGGCGAGGTGATGGAGAACCCGTATGACGCGAGCCAGGCGTTCAACAGGCGCATCGCCGACGCGCGCGCGCAGGACGAGCGCGGCTGGAAAGTGGACGTGACCGCGCGGCCCGAAGGCGCGGGCGAGCGCATCGTGAGCACCTTCCGCGACAGGAACGGCGAGGCGATCGAAGACCTCAAGGTGATCGCGCGCTTCGAGCATCCGTTCGACGCGACCCGGGACGCCGAAACGGCGCTCGCGGCTGACGGAGAAGGCTATGAAGGGACCGTCTCGTCAGTGCCGCCGGGGCGGTGGACCCTGGTGATCGAGGCGAGCCGCGGAAGCCAGCGCCTTTTCCGCAGCGAGAACCAGATGCTTGTCGCGGACACGACGGCGGTGAACTGAGACGGGACGCGCAATGGCCGCGGCGGCCGACCTCTCGCTCTTCGTCCGGCGGCCGGCAGACGGCGTCGCCGCGATGGATCTTGTCGTCGACGGGGTCTATTGCGGCGCCTGCATCACGACGATCGAGAAGGGTCTCGCACGCCAGCGCGGCGTGCGCGGCGCGCGCGTCAACCTCGCGTCGAAGCGCGTCACGGTCGAATGGGACGAGGGCGCGCTCGACCCGCCCGTGATCCTGGAAAAGCTCGAGGCGCTGGGCTATCCGGCCCATCCCTTCGACGCGGGAAGGGGCGACAGCGAGGAGCTTGCGGCGGAGAAGAGGCTTCTGCGCTGCCTCGGCGTCGCGGCCTTCGGCGCCATGAACGTCATGCTGCTCTCGGTCTCGCTCTGGGCGGGGGCCGAGAATGATCCGAACGGCTCGACCCGCGACCTCTTCCACTGGCTCTCGGCGCTCGTCGCCCTGCCGACCGCGGCCTATGCGGGCATGCCCTTCTTTGAGAGCGCGGCGCGGGCCTTGCGCGCCCGCTCGCTCAACATGGACGTGCCGATCTCGCTCGGCGTGATCCTGGCGCTCGCCATGTCTTTTTTGCAGACGGTCGGACACGAGCGCGTCGCCTATTACGAGAGCGCGCTGATGCTGCTCATGTTCCTGCTGGCGGGTCGCTATCTCGACCAGCGCATGCGCCGGCGCACGCGCGACTACGCCGTCAATCTTTCGGCGATCCGCGCCGACCGGGCGATGAAGCTGATGGCGGACGGAGAAGCGCGCGAGACGCCGCTCGCCGCGATCGAGCCCGGAGACATCGTGCTGGTGCGACCCGGCGAACGGGTGGCGGTCGACGGGACCATCGAAGACGGCCGCTCCGAGATCGACCAGAGCCTCGTCACGGGCGAGACCGCGCCGGTCGCGGTCGGGCCCGGCGCTCCGGTCTATGCCGGCGCGGTCAACATGAGCGGGACGCTGCGCGTCCTGGTGCGCGCCGCCTCCAAGGGCACGCTCATCGACGAAGTGAACGGCCTGCTCGCCAGGGCGGCGGACCAGCGCTCGGCCTATCTCGCGCTCGCCGACCGCGCGGCCGCGCTCTATGTGCCGGTCGTCCATATCGCGGCGGCGGCGACTTTCATCGGCTGGCTTCTCATCGGGGCCGGCTGGCAGAAAGCCCTCGTCGTCGCCATCACCGTGCTCATCATCACCTGCCCTTGCGCGCTCGGGCTCGCCATTCCCGCCGTGCAGGTCGTGGCCGCCGGGGCCCTTTTCCGCCACGGCCTCATCCTCAATTCCGGCGAGGCCCTGGAGCGTCTCGCGCAGGCCGATACGGTCGTCTTCGACAAGACCGGCACGCTCACGCAGGCGCAGCCGACGCTTGCGAACGCCGGCGACATCGCGCCTGAGGATCTGGCGCTGGCGGGCTCGCTCGCGCTCTCCAGCCGCCATCCGCTGGCGAAGGCCATCGCCGACGCCGCGGGGGCCGTCTCTCCCCTGCCCGCGGAGGAAGTTCCCGGCGCGGGCGTCAGCGCTGTCTGCCGCGCCGAGCCGTTGCGGCTCGGCTCGGTGGCGTGGGTTGGGGCCGAGGCGGAAGCCGCGCCCGTCGCGGCGCGCTTCCCCGACGCCTCGCTGATCGCCTTCGGGACGCCCTCCCGCAGGATCGTCTTCGCCGTGCGGCAGGCGCTGCGTTCCGATGCGCGCGAGGTCGTGAGCGACATCGCATCCCGCCGCGAGGTGGAAATCCTGTCCGGCGACCGGGAGCCCGCCGTCGCTCTGGTCGCCCAGGCGCTCGGGATCAAGCGCTGGCGGGCGGGGCTCAAGCCCGCCGACAAGATCGCGCGGCTCGCCGAGCTCGCCGCCGAAGGCAAGCGTCCGCTGATGGTCGGCGACGGCCTCAACGACGCGCCGGCGCTTGCCGCCGCGCATGTGTCGATCTCGCCGATCTCGGCCACCCATCTCGCCCAGGCGCAGGCCGACGCGCTCTTCCTTGGCGAGCGCCTGCGTCCGGTCTCCGACGCGCTCCGGCTCGCCGACAAGGCGCGCCGGCTGATGCTCCAGAACCTCTGGCTCTCCGCGCTCTACAACGCCATCGCGGTGCCGCTGGCGGTGCTCGGCCTCGTGACGCCGCTCATCGCCGCGCTCGCCATGTCCGGCTCGTCGATTCTCGTCACCCTCAACGCGCTGCGCGCCCGGGCGGCAGGAAGGAGCGCGCGATGAGCGTTCTCGTCTATCTCGTGCCCATCGCTCTGGGACTTGGAGGCCTCGGCCTCGCGGCCTTCCTTTGGGCGCTCAAGCAAGGCCAGTTCGACGATCTCGAAGGCGCGGCCTGGCGGGCGATCAGCGACGACGACCTGCCGGAAGACCAAAGGTAACGTTTTCGTGACAGGCCGGCCCGGCCTTCATTCGGACCAACTCCCGCGCAATCGTTCGAGCCCCATACATGGGAGGATGCTCATGCGAGTGTCGGACGTGCTCAAATCGAACCGTCAGTCGCTTTCGACCTCCATTCCGGAAGAATCCATAACCTCCATCTGCAATCGGCTGAGTTCGCTGAACATCGGCGCGTTCCCGGTCTGCGACTCCCATGACGGGAGGCTGGTCGGCGTCATCTCCGAGCGCGATGTCGTGCGCGCCTTCGCCAAGGAGGGAGGATGGCTCGCCAACAAGCATGTGCGCGACCTCATGACGACCGAGGTCGTGACCTGCGACACCGACGCGACCATGCTCGATGCCGAAAAGCTCATGCACAAGCATCGCATCCGCCACATGCCCGTCATGGACCACGGCAAGGTCGTCGGCATGCTGTCCATCCGCGATGTGATGGTATGGCGCTGGCAGGAGCAGCGCGACGAGGCGAACGTGCTGCGCGATGCGATGATCGCCGTGAGAAACCGGGCTTAAGTAGCCGCCTGGCGCAGGGTTCGGCTCCCGTCCCGAATGGCTCCGCCGCCGCGGCAGAGGCGCCAGCATTTGCGCGCGTTTTTGATGCGATTCGGCGCTCATTTTGGCGTCTAACGCGCCAAAAGAAGCCTGTTCGACGCGATTTTCAGCGAAAAAGCGGCCGAAAATAGCGCCATTTCCTTCCGCGAATCGGGCCTTTTCAAAGGGTTGCGCTGGCTTTTCCTTCCGGCGCACGGCAGCGGATGGCCGGACGCGCTTGCGGACTGGGCGGCAGGCTGTGGCGGCGACAGGCATTGACGGCATCCGTTTCGACGGCGAGAAGGCCATCATAGCGGAATAGTCAGAAAAACAGAAGATAATTTTCTATAGCAACAAATTATCAGAAATCTGACGCCTGCGCGCGCGTTCGTCCGTATCCCGATCCGTCGCAGCCGCGCCGGCCCTCAGAACGAACCGACCAGCGAGCCGAGCACGATCACCACGACCAGCGCGACGATTGCGCCGACGATGCCGACCATGAACACGTCCTTGTAGGCTTCCTTGTGGTTCGAGCCGCAGACGGCAAGCAGGGTCACGACCGCGCCGTTGTGCGGCAGGCTGTCGAGCGTGCCCGAGCCGATCACCGCCACGCGATGCAGGAGCGCCGGGTCCATGCCGATGTCGGCCGCGCGCTGAAGATAGGTCGCGCCGAGCGCGTCGAGGGCGATCGTCAGTCCGCCCGACGCAGAGCCCGTGAGGGCTGCGAGCGTGTTGGTCGCGACCGCGAGCGACACGAGCGGGCCGCCGCCAATCCCGAGCACCGCGTCGCGAACGACCGCGAAGGCCGGCATCGCCGCCACGACCGCGCCGAAGCCGACGAGGCTCGCGACGCTGATCACCGGCAGGGCCGAGGCGTTCACGCCCGCGTCCATCGTCGCGCGGATCTCCGGGATCCGCCGGAAATTCAGCGCGAGCGCCGTGAGGATCGCGCAGGTCAGGGCCGTGACCACCGACCAGATGCCCACGACGGCCGAAGGCGACACGCCGCCCCATTGGGCCCCGCCAAGGAAGCCGAAATCCATCCGCGGCAGGACGATGAGCGAGAGCAGAAGATTGACGAGGATCACCACGACGATCGGCGCGGCGGCGACCGCGATCGACGGCCCTTCGGCCGCCGTGTCGCCGTGCCCGATCTCCGCCGGATCGAATTCCCGCGCGGTCGTTGCGCGCTCGCGCAGCGTTTCGTCGCCGGTCAAAGCCTCGACGGACGGCGGCTCGCCGTCGCCGAAGCCCTCGCCCTGCGCTCTCGCCGACGCTTCCTGCCGCGCGAGCCACCACATGCCGAAGCCGAACATGATGAGCGAGGCCAGCACGCCGAGGCCCGGCGCGGCAAACGGGGTCGTGCCGAAAAAGGGCATCGGGATCGTATTCTGGATCGAAGGCGTGCCCGGCATCGCCGACATGGTGAAGGTGGAGGTGCCGAGCATGATCGCGGCCGGCATCAGCCGCCTCGGAACCCCGGCCGCGCGAAAGAGATTCTGCGCCATCGGCGCGATCACGAAAAAGGCGACGAACAGGCTGACGCCGCCGTAGGTGACGATCGCGCCGCCAAGCACCACCGCGAGGATGGCGCGCTGCGTCCCAAGCTTCCCGGTCATGTAATTGGCGATCGCCGTAACCGAGCCGGAATCCTCCATGAGCTTTCCGAACAGCGCGCCGAGCAGGAACAGCGGAAAGAACTGCGCGAGGAATCCCGCCGCGCTCTGCATGAAGGTGAGCGTCCAGTGCGCAAGCAAAGGCTCGCGCGCAAAGAACGCCGCGATCATCGCGGCGATCGGCGCCAGCATGAGCACGCTCCAGCCGCGGAACGCGAGCCAGATCAGCAGGGCAAGTCCGACCAGAATGCCGAGGAGGCCAATGAATTCGCTCATCGCTCAGACCTCCGACAAGAGCGTGTCGAGATCGGCGGTCGAGCGCTTGCCGACATCGTCCCCATGCTCTTCGAGGAAGCGCTGGGCGCATTGACGGCCCTCTTCCTTCAGCATGTCGAGGAAGGCGGGTTCGGCGTTGAGCTTCGACGAGGCGCCGAACTCGGCGAGCCTGTCGGTGATGATCCGGTGCGTTCGCATCCGCGCCCAGCGCGCGCCCTCGCCCGTTCCCGGATCGGCGGCCTGCCGCAAAAGCGCGATCATGCGCAATTCTTTCATCAGCGGCGAGTTGAAGGAGATCTCGTTCACGCGATTGAGGATTTCGGCCGCCGTTCGCGGCGTCTCCACGCGCACGCGCGGGTTGATCTGGACGAGCATCACGTCATAGGCCTCGCTCTCGCGCACGAGCGGCGTGATCGTGGGATTGCCGACGAAACCGCCGTCCCAATAGGGCTCGCCGTCGATTTCGACGGCCTGGAACATGGTCGGCAGGCATGCGGAGGCGAGCAGAACTTCGGGCGTGATCTCCTTGTTGCGGAACACGCGCCCGCGCCCGGTGTGAACATTGGTCGCGGTGATGAAGAGCTTGATGGAGGCTTCGTCCAGATGGGCGAAGTCGATGCTGTCGCGCAGGATGTCGCTGATCGGGTTGAGGCCAAGCGGATTGAGGCTGTAGGGCGACACCACCCGCGACATCAGGTCCATCGCGAGATAGGCGGGCGAGGTGTCGAGCGACCATTGGCCCATCATGCGGTCGAGCGGCGAGCGCTGGATCGGGCTGAATTGCGCGGCTTCCGCGACGCGCCGCCAGTAGAAATCGAGCGCGGCGCGGGCGCCTTGCGCCCCGCCCTCCATATAGCCGCTGACCAGAACCGCCGCGTTCATGGCGCCCGCGGAAGTTCCGGAAATCGCTTCGATCTTGAGCCAGGGCTCCTCGAGCAGCCGGTCGAGCACGCCCCAGGTGAAGGCGCCATGCGATCCGCCGCCCTGCAGCGCGAGGTCGATCTGGACCGTCTCGCGCGCCGCGCCGGTCCGCTTGGTCGGGCTTTTCGCCATGATCGCCAGTGCCTCAATTCGAGCGTGGCCGTCGCGCGCCGAGACCCCCGAGGGCCTGTCGCAATGAAAACGCGAAGCGCGCCGCCTTCTATTCCGTTTGGCGGCGCGGGACGAGGGCGTCAACCAAGGCGGGCGCTTTCCTCGCGGCCTAACCGGCCCGGAGCAGCGTCCATACCTCGCCGGTCATGTCGACAAGATGAAAGCCGTTCCTGACGAGTTCGCTGAAGGTCAGGACATCGTCAAAGCGCACGGTCGCCCAGGTGTTGGGCAGCGCATCGCGGATCCGTTCAAGGTTGCGTAAGTCGAAATGCTGCATCGCGCTTTCTCCTTCGACGGTGTGGATCTCGAGCAATCCCTCTTTCGGCTGGAATTATCGCCAAATTATGATGCATCGCACAATGAGATGCTGCTATGCACAATCCGCAGATCGAGCCCGGGACGCGACGCCCGCTTGTTGACGCCGCCCGATCGGGCCATGATCGGGCGGAAAGCCAGCCTCGAACGAGGCGCGTCGAACAAGGGACGCCATGACCCGCAGCCTCACGCCTCGCCTCCTCGCAGCCGCCCTCGCCGCGGCGGCCGGGCTTTCGCTTGCCGGCTGTGCGCAGCCGCCGACCGGCATACCGTCCGCGGAGAACATCCGGGGCCTGAAGCCGTCAGGAACCGTGACGATGAGGCAGTTCTTCATCTCGGGAACGGGCGCTGGCAGCGGCGAGCTCGCGTTCGGCGGCAGGACCTATTTCTTCACGATGATCGGCACGCTGATCGGTCCGGGCGCGATCTCCGCGCTGGAGGCCTCCGGGACGGTCTATAATCTCACCGATCCGTCCCAGTTCTCGGGCAGCTACATTCAGGGGACGGGCCCGCTTGCCGTCACCGCTTCGTTGAGACCCCTCCCCGGCGAGATCTGGCTCAAGAACAACCACGGCGTCATCATGCGCCTGCAGGGGCAGCAGACGGGCCTGATGCTGAGCCGGGGCCGGTACGAGCTGCTGATCACGCTGACCCCATAGAAGGCGCGTTAGACATCTTGGGACGAGCAGCCCTCGGCCGTTCTCTCAAAGACGCTCTCGCCTCAAGGGCTCTCGGCAACCTTAAAGTTCGTTAACCTTCGGAACGGCCCGCCCGGCGCCGCGTTGCACGAACGGCCGGGGGAAAACCTCCAGGAGGCCGATCATGCAAAATCTTGGTATGTTTGCCTGCACCCTTCTTTTGGCCGGTGGACTTTCTGCGCCCGCATTCGCAGCAAGCGCGGATTCGACAGCCGCCCCAGCGGCGACGACCAACGGCGGCCAGGCCGCAACGAGCCCCGGCCCGATGAACAACTCGACGAATCTTCATATCGCGCAAAAGCTGCGCAACGATCTCGACAAGGCCGGCTTCACCGACATCAGGATCATGCCTTCCTCCTTCCTCGTGCGCGCGAAGGACTCCGCTGGCCATCCCGTGATGATGGTCATCAATCCGGATTCCATCACCGAGCTTACCGAAGATAACATGGGCAAAAAGTCGGCCAGCGACGCCCAACATCCCGCAGGGGCCATGAACGGCGCGGCCGGCTCATCGTCCCCGACGTCAGGCAAAACAAACCCGTAATCATTCGCAAGGCGACCCGTTCGCCTTCAGCCGAACCCAACTCCCGCCGCGCCCGGCTCCAGCCGGATGAGGCGGGAGTCTTCGACGGCGGCCTGCCGGTGCTTCACCGCCTCGCGATAGACGGGATCGCGGATCATTTCGACAAAGGCCTCGACGCTCGGATATTGGGCGATGAAGCAGAGGTCCCATCGCTCGGCTCTCCGGGCCGATCAGCATGAGCTCGAACCTGCCGCGCCAGACGATCGATCCGCCGAGTCGCGTGAAGACCGGTCCGCTCTCGCGCCCATAGGCCGCATAGGCCTCGGCGCCCGTCGCCTCCCGTCCGTCCGGATAGGCCGCGCGCGGGCGCAAGCGAACGAGGTTGAGCATATGGATCGGCCCCGGGCGATTCGCGGCGCGAAACGCCGCGAATGTTTCTTTCGTCGGGTCGATGAAGCCGGTCATTTCTGACTCTCCTCCCTTGCGCGCCGCCGGCGCAATTCTTCTCCGCGTCAAGGCGCGATTAACCAACCAGGCGGTTGTGACCAGCCCGAAGCGTCCTGATTAACACAACGGCCAGGGGCCTGCGTTCATAGTGCGCCATTGCGGATATTGGCAGTCTTGACGATTGCGGATTTCGAATGACCTTGGCCGACTTCCAGTCCCGCGCGCTCGGGCGACGTCTCGTGGAGACGATCGACCCCGCAGCCGACGCCAAACTCGATGAGGCGCTGCTGCGCGAGCAATATCGCTCGCTCGTCCGGTTTGCGCCTTTCCTCTATGGCTTCGTGATGCTGGCGTCGGTGCTGCTCGCGATCGCGACCCGGCGTTCGGCTTCCCCTCTATGGACCCTCGCGACGCCGATCGCGCTCGTCGCAGCGCTCACCTTGCGAAGTCTCTACTGGCTGCGCGCAAGGCGCGATGTCGAGAACCGGGACGAACGCGTGATGCGGCGGGACCTCAGAGTCGCGCTCATTGTCGGGCCGGCTCTGACGTTCACTCTGTCGCTTGCGGCCGCAGCCTCGCTGCCGCCGGACAACGCGGCCGAGCGGGCGCTTGCCCTCTTCGGCCTGTGGGCCACCGCGGTCGCCTGCGCTTTCTGTCTCATGCGGGTCGCCCATGCCGCGGTGCTCGTGATCTTCAGTTCGAGCGCCCCGCTGATCGTTCTGCTGCTCCTCGCCAGGAGCGGCATGACCTTCTGGCTCGCCGCGCTCCTGCTCGCCGTATCCTGCCTGCTGATCCTGATGCTGAGCGAGACCTATCGCGCCTTCGAGGACATGGTGCGCTCCCGTTTCGTGCTTGCGGAGAAGCACCGGGCGGCGGAAGCCGCCAAGCAGGCCGCCACGCTCATCGCGCATACGGATGACCTGACCGGTCTCGCGAACCGGCGCTGGATTCAATCCTTCCTCGGCGCACGGGTCGAGGCGGAAGGCGCCAGCCCCTTCGCGCTCGGCCTCATGGATCTCGACGGATTCAAGCCGATCAACGACATCCACGGCCATCTCGCCGGCGACCAGATTTTGAGGGAAGTCGGGCAACGGCTGACCACGGCGATCGGGAGCAGCGGCCACGCCGCGCGCATGGGCGGCGACGAATTCGCCGTCATCTGCGAGGGGGTCGGCTCGCCGGAAGAGGCGGCCGCAATGGGACGCGCGTTGCAGACGATCTTCGCCGAGCCCTTCGTCGTGGACGGAAAGACGGTGCATCTGAGCGGCGGCTTCGGCTTCGCGCTCTTCCCGGGAGCGGCGCGCGACGCCAATCAGCTCGTGCGGCTGGCCGACGCCGCGCTTTACCGCGGCAAGGCCAAAGGCAGAGGCAACGTCTGCGTCTTCGACCTCGAGGACGAGAAGGCCGCCGTCGAGCGCACGGCGCTCGAACAGGCCCTCCATAGCGCCGTCGCCGGGGGCAGGATCGAAGTCGCGTTTCAGCCGATTGTCGATCTCGCGAGCGGTCGCGTGACCGGGTTCGAATCGCTTGCGCGCTGGCGCGACCCGCAGCTTGGAGCCGTGCCTCCGTCCGTCTTCATCCCGGTCGCCGAGCAGATCGGGCTGATCGGTCGCCTGTCGCCGGATCTGCTCCGAATGGCGGCTCTCGCAGCGACGCGCTGGCCGGAGGCCATCTCGCTCTCCTTCAACCTTTCCGCGGAGCAGCTCTCGAAGCCGGACGCCAGCGACGAGATTCTCGCTCTGCTCGCCGAGGTCGGCCTTGCGCCCGCGCGGCTCGAAATCGAAGTCACGGAGACGGCGATCCTGAAGAATCTCGAAGCCGCGCGCGCAACCGTCGAGGCGCTGCGCGCGGCCGGGGTGCGGGTTGCGCTCGACGATTTTGGCGCAGGCTATTCGAGCTTCGCACAGGTGCGCGATCTCGACCTCGACGCCATCAAGATCGACCGGAGTTTCGTCGCCAGGATCTGCGACGATCCGAAAATCGCGAGCCTCACCGAATTGATCGTCGATCTCGCGCGGCGGCTCGACCTGCCCTGCGTCGGCGAAGGAATCGAGCGCATCGAACAACTCGATCAGCTCAGGCGCGACGGCTGCGCCGCAGGTCAGGGCTGGCTCTTCGCCGCCGCGATGCCGGAAGAGAGCGTGGCGGCCTGGCTGGAAGGGCGAGAAGCAGAGCGGGGCGAGATAAACGCTCACCCATAGAGGTTGCTTGACGCTTTTGCCCCCCGCGCCAAGTCCCCATCCCGTCGCGCTCGAACTCCGCCAGGGCGTTACTTCAAGTCGCTCAGTATCGCAGCGCAGGCTTGCGACACGCCGGAATCAACCACCTTGCTGCCGGGCATCCTCGCCCAACCGCCTTTTTCGACAAACGCGGCCCGCTGCCATGAGTTCGGCCTTTTTCAGCTCCGCGAGGTTGGCGGCGGCCTCGGCGCTGCGCTGGAACTGGTCGACGCAGATTGGCGCTGTCGCCGCGACCACGGCGCTGCTCGCTGAGCTGTCGGCCAACGTCTTTGCGGAGCTTCCAAGCATCCACCCGCCCCATCCAAACCCGAGCGCGATCGTCGCAACCGCGCCGACCGCGACGCCTTGCAGGAGACGCTTCAGCGACTCTCCCCGGCGCCAATCAGATGTTGGCATGAGATTTCCTCCATTTTTGGGGAGAAAAAATTCCTCTCCAAATGAACATCGCCCGACCAGTCCGGGCACGGCCGCGCCATCGCGGCCGGCCGTGCCCTCGCTTGGATCAGGCGATCAATAGTCCATCCCGCCCATGCCGCCGCCCGGCATCGCGGGAGTGTCGGCCTTCGGCCGCTCGGCGACCATTGCTTCCGTGGTGATCATGAGGCCGGCGACCGACGCCGCGTCCTGCAAGGCGACCCGCACGACCTTCGCCGGGTCGACGATCCCTGCGCCGAGCATGTCGACATATTGCTCGGTCTGGGCGTCGAACCCGAAGGTCTGAGACTTGTTTTCAAGGATCTTGCCGACGACGACCGAGCCTTCGACGCCTGCGTTGTCGACGATTTGGCGCAGCGGCGCCTCGAGCGCCCTCAGCACGATGTTGATTCCCGCCTGCATGTCGGCGTTCTCCGCACCAAGCTTGCCGATCGCCGCCTTGGCGCGCAGGAGCGCGACGCCACCGCCGGGAACGATGCCCTCCTCGACCGCCGCCTTGGTCGCGTGCATGGCGTCGTCGACCCTGTCCTTCTTCTCCTTGACTTCGACTTCCGTCGATCCGCCGACCCGGATCACGGCAACACCGCCCGCGAGCTTGGCGAGGCGCTCCTGCAGCTTCTCCTTGTCGTAGTCTGAGGTCGTCTCCTCGACCTGCGCCTTGATCTGGGCGATGCGCGCCTGGATGTCCGGCTTCTTGCCGGCGCCGTCGATGACCGTCGTGTTTTCCTTCTCGATGCGCACGCGCTTGGCGCGGCCGAGCATAGGAAGCGTTATATTTTCAAGCTTGATGCCAAGGTCCTCGGCGATCAACGTGCCGCCGCTCAGGATCGCGATGTCTTCCATCATCGCCTTGCGGCGATCGCCGAAGCCAGGCGCCTTGACCGCTGCGACTTTGAGGCCGCCTCTCAGCTTGTTGACGACGAGCGTCGCCAGAGCCTCGCCGTCGATGTCCTCCGCGATAATCAGGAGCGGCTTTCCGGTCTGGACGACCGCTTCCAGGATTGGCAGCAACGGCTGTAGCGACGACAGCTTCTTCTCATGCAGGAGGATGTAGGGCTCTTCGAGCTCCGCCACCATCTTCTCGGCGTTGGTGATGAAATAGGGCGAGAGATAGCCACGGTCGAACTGCATGCCCTCGACGACGTCGAGTTCTGTCTCGAGGCTCTTCGCCTCTTCGACCGTTATCACGCCTTCCGTGCCGACCCTTTTCATCGCCTTCGCGATCATGTCGCCTATCGACTTGTCGCCGTTCGCAGCGATCGTGCCGATCTGGGCGATCTCCTCCGACGACTGGACCTTCTTCGCGCGCCGTTCGATGTCCTTCACGACCGCCGTAACGGCGATGTCGATTCCACGCCTCAGATCCATCGGGTTCATGCCCGCAGCGACGAGCTTGAGCCCTTCCTTCATGATCGAAGCGGCCAGCACGGTCGCGGTCGTGGTGCCATCGCCGGCGAGATCATTGGTCTTCGAGGCGACTTCGCGCACCATCTGCGCGCCCATGTTCTCAAACTTGTCGGAGAGCTCGATCTCCTTGGCGACCGTCACGCCGTCCTTGGTGATGCGCGGCGCTCCATAGGATTTGTCGAGAATGACGTTGCGGCCCTTGGGACCCAGGGTCACCTTCACGGCATTGTTGAGAATATCGACCCCGCGCAGCATCCTATCGCGGGCGTCGCTGGAGAATTTGACATCTTTTGCGGACATGATCTTCAATTCCTAAGTTGAAATAATAGAAATTCGTGAGTTGAGCCCAACAGCGTCAGGCTGCCAATTTCTTGGCGCCGGCAGCGACCTTCGAGCACGCCCATCACGTCGGACTCTTTCATGATCAAAAGGTCCTGGTCGTCGATCTTGACTTCCGTGCCTGACCATTTTCCGAACAGGACCCGGTCGCCAGCTTTGAGTTCGAGAGCCTGAACCTTGCCGTTCTCGTCGCGGGCGCCAGGGCCAACGGCGACAACCTCGCCCTCCTGCGGCTTCTCTTTGACGGTGTCGGGAATGATGATCCCGCCCTTCGTCTTGTCCTCGCCTTCCAGGCGGCGGATCACGATGCGGTCGTGGAGGGGACGGAATTTCATGAGATTCGCTTTCAGTCGACGTGCGCGCCGGCCCGAAAGGCTTTGCCTCGGGCTCTCGGCCGCAGTCCAACCCATCAGACATGGCTACGATTGGCACTCGTTACAAGAGAGTGCCAAACCATGCTGCCGTGCGCGGCAGCCCTTCACAGGGGATCGTTCGGTCCGGTCTGACCGATTCGCCATGGCCTCGGGCAATGCCACGATTTTCGCAGCGCCTTCGACGATTGGCTGCGGCGCGCGCGGCCGAGCCTTTCTCGCTCACAAGCCGTGCGGAATTAAGCCAAATTGCAGCTACTTGTACGCGTTCTCTTCCTCGCCGTCCTTCGGAGGCTTGGCGTAATAGGTATTGAGGATCGTCATCCGCGGCTTCGAATTGTCGATCGAAATGGTGTCGCGGCCGTGCCAGCTCGTATGCAGGAGGCTGTGCGCCGGGTGGATGACGACGAAGGCGAAGCCCGTATTCGGAACGAAGGGCGCCGTCTTCTCCTTCACGAGACCGTAGGACTTCCAGTGGAAGACCCCCATCGGCGAAATCTTGAACACGCTCGTGCCGAGTTCGGGGTGGCTTGCGTCCTCGGGCATGTAGATGAGGACGGTCAGCACCTTGCGGCGCGTGTCGGGGTGCGGCTTGATCGCATATCCGTCGAAGTCGGCGTAAAGCACCGGCTGCGGATACATCGGCACCGGCCACCCTTCGCCGCTGCCTTTCGAGCGGATGCGCAGCCCCTTGTCGAGCTTTTCGCGCAGCGCCTGCTCAATCTCCGGGGCGGAGAGCGCGTCCGAGACCGCCCGCCACAGCGCCGTGCGTTCCGGATCGCCTGCTTCGACCCGCTTGTCCCACAACGTATATTGCTTGCGGGTGCGCGCGGCGTTCAGATCGACATATCGGTCTGTGTCCGGCCAGTTCGAGAGCAGCCGGCGATAAAGCTCCTCCGGGAAGAAGTTAGGGAAAATCAGATGCGGATAGGGCTTCTCGTAAAGCGTCCCGTTGCGGATTGAATCCGCGCCATGGCGGACGATCGAAACGTACAGACTTTCGTCAGCGACGGCTTCGGCGAGCATCTGTTCAAGGCCTCTTCACGCGGCGGACCGCAGGAGAATCCTGGACTTGTACACGTTTTGCCCCGCGCCTCCAAGCGGCGGCGAACAGGGAAGTTCGCGATCCCACGGGGCGCGCCTTTCGGGCCGGGCTTCAGAGCGTCCGCGCGGCGAAGGCGACGATCTTCGTCATGATCTGATCGGCGGCGTGGTCGAGCGCAGAGGCGACGGCCGGCGCGTCGATGGGCGTGACCGGCTCGCGGATCGTGAAGATCCGCACGTCGACGACCCTCCCGCTTCTCAGATCGGCGATCTCGGACGGCCACGTCGATATGGACCTCGGACGTCCGGGCGTCGACCTCGAAGTTGCGAATATCCGTGTCAAGTTCGTAATCCGCGGCAGCGCCGCCGCCCGCGAGCGACCGCGTCAGGCCCGCATTCTGGAACGAGGCAACCAGCCTCTGGCGGAAGAGCGAGGTCAGCTGCTGCGGCCAGCGGCCGCCCGGCAGCAGCGAGAGCGCGAGCCCATCGCGCACGAGGATGCGCTCGCTGTCGAGGTCCAGCGAGGCGACGGGCTGGGCAATCTGGATCTGTGCGCGCAACGGACGCGTCGCAGGCGGCCGCGAGGGCGTGATGTCGTAGATCGCCGCCGGCGGCCCGCTCGCGCAGGCGGCCGTCATGAGCGCCAGCCCCGCGGCCAGCGCGAATTTCGAGCCCCCTCGTGCCCCCTGCTCGCATCTATTGCTGACCCCGATACTCGGGCAGCGAAGGTCGCGCTCCCCAGATGATCTGACCCGGATTGCGCTCGAACGAGCGCACCACACGGTCGATGTCGTCGAGCACGCGCTGCCCCTGCACGGCCAGCGCCTCGTACTGGCGAAGGCCCGAATTGCTGAAGCGGCTGAGGCCCGTCGCAATGTCCTTCACATGGGAATTGAGGTTGTCCGCGAGCTGCCTGACCGACTGCGCCGCCTGGCCGATCTGCTGCACCGCGCCTTGCGTTCCGGGCGAGCCGAGGAAACTCTGGGCGCTCGACAGGACGCCGTCGACCTTGTCGGCGGACTTGTCGAGCTTGGCCATCATGTCGCTGGCGTTGCGGATCGTATCGTCGATGTTCGGGCGGTTGTCGCGCAGCGTGTTGGCGACGTCGCTGAGCGAATTGACGACGTTGGACACCTTGGCCGGGTCGACCGCCTTGACGATCCGGTCGACGTCGCCGATCGAGGACGTGATCTTCTCGGACGCGCCGTTCATCTTGTTCACGAAATCCGCGCCGTCGCGCATCAATTTCTGATAGTCGCCGGAACTCGACGCCAGGGCGCTCGTGAATGTCTGCGCGTCGGCGAGGGCGGCTTTCACCTTTTCCGAGTTGATCGCCGTCACGATCCGGTTGGCGTTCTCGGACAAGCCCTGGAGTTGCGCCACGAGCGGTTGCACCGACTTGCCGAAGTCGGCCGCGCCTTTGAGCGCCTCCTCCACATTGCCGCGATTGTCATTGAGCATGCGGGTGAAGGAGTTGACGTTCTCGAGCGTCGACCGTACCGCGACAGTATTGTCGGAAATCAGCTTGTTCGCCTGATCGAACGCGGCGTTGGCCTTCGCCGTCGCCTGTTCGACGTTCTGCACGATCTCGTGGACCTTGTCGGGGTCGATCGCGGCGACGAGCCTGTCGGCGTGGTCGGACAGAGACTGGAGCCTGGTCGCCAGCGGCTGGATGGTCTTGCCGAGGTCGGCCACGCCCTTGAGCGCAGCGTCGACTCCTTCCGTGTTGCTCGCGAGCGCCTGCGAGAAGTTCTGGACATTTTCGAGCGTGCGATGGATCGGCTCGGCGTTGTCGACCAAAATCTTGTTGGCGAGGTCGAGCACATAACCCGCCTTGGTCTGCAGGTCCGCGAGCGTCGCGGTCGGCAGCGACGGGATGATGGGCGGATTTCCCTTGAGCTCCGCCGCCCCCTCCTTCTCGCCGCCTCTAAGCGCGACGACCCCGCTTCCCGTCAGCCCCTGCGACTCAAGCTGGGCCTTGGTGTTCGAATTGATCGGCGCGCTGGCGTTGGTCACGTCGATATCGGCGACGACCTGTTTGGGGTTTCCCGCCACGAAACCGAGCCCCGTCACCTCGCCGACCTTGAGGCCGTTGAACAGGACGGAGGAGCCTGTCGAGAGGCCCGTCACCGAGCCGCTGAAGACAATCTGATAGCGGCGGTGCGAGCCCGTGCCGACGGTTGCGATCCACATCACGAACAGGAACGCGCCAACCACGGCAGCCATTGTGAAGGCGCCGATCAGCACGAAATTGGCCCGGGTCTCCATACCGTCAGCGCCTCACGCCCTAGCCTGTTCCGCGCCGACGCGCGGACTTGCGCCTCTGGCTCCGGCCCTGACCACTCCACGTTTCCCGTGGAAATAGGATTTGATCCACGGATCGTCCGAAAGCAAGAGCTCGTCGATCTCCCCCGCGGCGATCACCTTGCCCTGGCCGAGCACCGCCACGCGGTCGCAGATCGCAAAAAGACTGTCGAGATCGTGAGTCACCATGAAAACGGTGAGGCCGAGGGTCCGCTGCAGCGTCCCGATGAGATCGTCGAAATCGCCGGCCGAGATCGGGTCGAGCCCGGACGTCGGCTCGTCGAGAAAGACGATCTCGGGGTCGAGGGCGAGAGCGCGGGCCAATGCGACGCGCTTCGTCATGCCGCCTGAAAGCTCGCTCGGAAATTTGTCGGCCGCGTCCTGCGTCAGGCCGACGAGCGAAAGCTTCTGAGCCACGAGCCCGTCCATCATGCCCTGCGACAGTTTCAGGTGCTCGCGCATGGGCGCCTGAATGTTCTGGCGGACGGTGAGGCTCGAAAAGAGCGCGCCCTCCTGGAAGAGAACGCCCCATCGCTCGCCGACCATCAGGCGTTCGTGCGGCGTGAGCGCGTCCAGGTCCTGCCCGAACGCTTCGATGGTCCCGGCCCGCTTGTGAATGAGGCCGAGGATCGTGCGGGTCAGCACGGACTTGCCGCTGCCGGATGGCCCCACGAAACCCAGCACCTCGCCGCGATAAAGGTCGAGGTCCAGGCCGTCCATGACGAGGTGGTCGCCGAAGCCGACTTTCAGGCCTCGCACGCGGATGACGGCCTCGCGATTCGAGGCGACAGTCTCGGCCGCCGCGCTCAATAGTTCACCGCCGCGAAAAACATCGCGAACAGACCGTCCATCACGATGACCATGAAGATCGACTTGACCACCGAGGCGGTGACGTTGCGACCGAGCGACTCCGCCGATCCACGGACGCTCAGGCCCTCGATCGAGGCGATGATGCCGATCATCGCGGCCATGAAAGGCGCCTTGATGAGGCCGACCAGAAAGGTGTGGACGCCGATGGCGTTGTGAAGCCGCGCGATGAAGGCGGGCGGCCCCATGCCGGCATAGATCCAGGCCACGAACAGCCCGCCCGCCAGCGTCGCCATGTCGGCGATGACGGTGAGAACGGGAAGCGCGATCACGAGCGCGATCAGCCTCGGGATGATCAGAACCTCGAGCGGATCGAGCGCCATCACTTTCAGCGCGTCGACCTCCTCGCGCATGGCCATCGAGCCGATCTCCGCGGTGATCGCCGATCCGGTGCGCCCGGCGATCATGATCGCCGTCATGAGGGTGCCCATTTCCCTGAGGCCCAGTACGCCGACCAGGTCGATCGCATAGGAGGACGCCCCGAAGCGGGAAAGCTGGAAGATGCCCTGTTGCGTCACGATCGCCCCGACCACAAGATTGATCAGGAGGATGATCGGCACGCTGCGCAGGGAATAGCTTTCCAGATGATAGGTCATCGAAGTCCATCGCCACCGCATCGGGAAAGGCAGCAGCCGGACGATCATCGCGACGACTTCGCCGAAAAAGCTGATCCATTCGGCGACGTCCTGCCCTGTCACGTAAACGGACTCGCCGACCGAGATCAGGATCGCGATCCACGGATTCGGATGGATGCGTTTCGGCGCCTCGGGCTGATGATAGCCCGCCTCCTTGAGGAGAAGCGCATATTCCGGGCGCGCGCCGCGATAGGCCGCGGGAACGCCCGTTTCGGCGAACTGATACCGCGCCCGGTCGATGACCCAGGCGCCGGCCGTGTCCATGTGCTCCACCCCGGAGAGATCGAGCACGGCGTCCCGGGGATGCTCGGCTTCCGCCACCTTCAGCGAATCGGCGCTCGTCTCCAGCCGCGAGCCTTGACCGATGATCCAGTCGCCGGCCAGCGACAGGATCAGTCGGTCAGCGTCGGCCTTGCGCGTCACGGAGGGCGCGTCGGACAAAGATCGCTCCAGAAAGGCTCGGGTTTATAAAAAACCGTTATCGCGAAGGATCGATGCTGTCGAGGCGCGCCCCCGCTGTCCCGAGCTGAGCCGAAGCGATCAGGACAACAACGAAACCGGTACGAATTGGCGACTCTCCGATCGGGACTCCGATTCGAGAGAAAAGCGAGTCGAATCTCGGGAAGCGTGGCGCCGGCGCCGCATCAACCTGAACCGATCGTCAACTTCGCCTATCTCGAAACGACCCAGAGCGGGACGAAGAGACCAGCTCGCGTACAAATCACGGCTCGAATCGCCGCCTCCGGACCGCGCGCCATCGACCACCCCAAACGCAAGCGAGGAATTGCCGGGCCCTCAAGACAGGGTTGCCGAAGGGTTGCGCGCGCCGCGCCCGGATGCGTCCGTTCTGGAACGCGGCGGATTGAAGGGGGGACAAACCGGGCCGGAATCGGCTCCGCGCGAATCCGGAGCGCTCGCCGCGGCGAAGGCAAGCGGACAGCGCCGGTGTCCGGCGCGAAATGCTCCGAATGGTTAAGGCGGCCCGGCTCAGTCCATCATCGCCGCTTTGAGGATGCACACCATGGTGGCATGGGCGCGGGTCGTCGCGCGATTGCGGATGCAATGGGGCCGGTCGCAGCGGTATCGCAGCGTCTCGCCGGCGCCAGCCCTCTCGATGGCCCCGCCGACCTCGACCTCGAGTTCGCCCTCCAGAACGGACAGACACTCGACCGATCCGCGCGCATGCGCGGCCGATTCCAGCGTTCCGCCCGGATCGGCCTGAAAATCGTACCATTGCAACCAGTCGACGGTCCTGAGCCAGCCGATCACCGCAAGCCGGCACAGTCCGTCATCCGAAACGAAGATCGGCGTGGTTCCCTTCCCGAGATGTTCGATAAAAGGGCTGTCCTCCGATCCCTGCAGCATCGACTCGATCGAGACGTCGAGCGCGTGAGCGAGCCGCCAGATGGTGGTGAGCGTCGGATTGGTCTCGTTCCGCTCGATCTGGGAAATGATCGACTTCGCCACGCCGGACTGGCCGGAGAGGTCGGAAAGCGACAATCCATAGCTTTTCCTGAGGTTCTGGACCGCGTGCCCGAGCTGATTCGCGACCGACGCGGCCCCCGCCTCCAGCACCTTCGCCTTGTCCTTGCCTTCGACGCCCATCTTCTGGAGATCCTCGCTGAACGGCGGGGACAATAGAAAAGTCCGTCCGGAATATCGAACGATTTCTGGTCAGGCGCTCCGTGTCTGCGTCCGCATCCTTATCCTTTAGCGCCCGGCGCTCGCCCCACAGCATCGCCAGGCCCCCGGCGACGACAATCCCCGCTCCGAGCGGGCCGCGCCCGGGAAGGCAATCGCTGTGGCCGACGGCGACGCGGCAGGAGCGGCAATCGCCGGATTGTTTTTTTTCGTTCCGGTGGCTGGAAAAAAATCATTTAAGCCGCTAACATTCCAGCAGCGACCGCAAACGGGCTACGGCAAAATCCGCACGGGCTGGTTGGGCAGGTGGCGCAAGCCGCGGCTGAGTGGAAACATTCGTCCGCGCCGAGAGATAATCTCGTGGAGGAAACCGAGGAGTAAACGCGCCATGAAAACTGGATGGGCTTCGGCTGTCGCATTGACAGCCCTGATTGTGGGCGCAAGCGCCGCGCGCGCTGACGACACGCTACAGACGCTGGAAGGCATGCATATGACCGCGCCGGTCGATTGGCCGACGATTCCGCAGGACGGGCCGAAGGCCGACGCGATCAGGAAAATCCTGAAGGAAAAGATCAAGCTGCCGCCGGGCTTCCACATCGACCTCTATGCGCTCGTGCCCGACGCGCGCCACATGGCGGTCGGCCCGCAGGGCGTTGTGACCTTCGTCGGCACGCGCAAGACCAAGATCTATGCGGTGACCGACCGGTCGCGCACCGGCGCCGAGGGCGGGATCGAGGTGAAGGAATTCGCCCCGACGCTGACGAAGCGACTGCCGAACGGTCCGTGCTTCTCGAAGGATGGCTTCCTTTACGTGGTCGAGCAAAACCGCGTGCTGCAATATCCGGCGGCCGAGTTCTTCTACGAGAGCCCGGACGTCGCCGTCGGAGAGATCGTTCCCGAAGGCCAGCTCATTCCGAAGTCGGAGGAGAGCTTCAACCACACGGCGCGCGAGTGCCGCGTCGGACCGGACGGCAAGCTCTATATCCAGCTCGGCCAGCCCTATAACGTGCCGTCGAAGGAAAAGGCCGACCTCTACCGGAAGATCGGCATGGGCGGCATCATCCGCATGGACCAGGACGGCAAGAACCGCGAGGTCTACGCCACGGGTCTGCGCAATCCGGTCGGCATGGACTTCAATCCGGCCGACAAGTCGCTCTGGAGCAACGACAACCAGGTCGACGGCATGGGCGACGATCAGCCGCCGGGCGAAATGAACCGCATCGACAAGGCTGGCGAAGAGTTCGGCTTCCCCTGGTACGGCGGCGGCCATGTCCGCACCAAGGAGTTTGCCGACGAGACGCCTCCGGCTGACGTCGTGTTCCCTGAAGTCGAGCAGGCCGCGCACGCGGCCGACCTCGGCCTCAGCTTCTACACCGGCGACATGTTCCCCTCGAAGTACAAGGGCGCGATCTTCTCGACGCAGCATGGGTCGTGGAATCGCACCGTGCCGGTCGGAGCGCGCCTGATGGTGACCTTCCTCAAGGATGACGGTCATGTCGCCGGGCCGTCGATCCCCTTCGCGGAAGGCTGGAACGACAACGGCCACTATCTCGGCCGTCCCGTCGACGTCCAGCAATATTGGGACGGCTCCCTGCTCGTCTCCGATGACCTTGACGGCGCCATCTATCGCATCTGGTATGATGGCAAGTAATCCCTGAAAGAAGAACGCCGGGCGGCTTTCCGTGGGAGCGGGAGCCGCCCGTTTTTTCCCGCAAATTCGAGTCGAAGGGCCACGCATGCGCTTTCATCGCCTGAGGGCGGATCTCAAGGCGGCAGTCGCAATCTCGATGGGCCTGGCGTCGTTTCTCGCGCTGGGGCCGGCGGTGGCGGGCGATGTGAAGGCGGGCCGCGCCAAGGCTGATGTCTGCGCGACCTGTCATGGGCTCGATGGTTTGTCGAAGATCGCGGAAGCGCCGAATCTCGCCGGACAGAGCGAGGGCTACCTGATCGCACAGCTCAACGCCTTCCGGTCCGGCGCGCGCGTGAACGAAATGATGTCCATCGTCATCAAAGATTTGACGGATGCGGACATCGAGAATCTCGCCGCCTATTATTCTGCGATCCCGATCACCGTGGGCAAGCCTCCCGGCGAGTGAAAAAGCAGCGTAGAAGACGATGGCGGGTTTGGGTCCCGCGGGGCAAGGCAGGGCCCATGTTCAGGTACAAATGGGAGGGATAGATGTTTCGCCAGTTGCTCACGCCGGTCGCCGACAGCCTGCTGTTGTCGTTCATTGTAGCGGCATTGCCGGTTGTCGCGGTTCTCATCTTGCTCGGCGTGGCGCGCCGGCCCGCGTGGCAGGCGTCGCTGGCGGGACTGATCGTCGCCTTTCTGCTGGCGGTCGCCGTATGGGGGCTCCCGACGCATCTGGCGGTAAACTCGGTAGCCAACGGAGTCGTTTTCGCGCTCTGGCCGGTCATGTGGATCGTGTTCAATGCGCTCCTTCTCTACAATGTCGCCGTTGAATCGAAGCGGTTCGACGCCTTCCGCGAATGGGTGCTGCAACATCTGCCGAATGACCGGCGTGTGGTCCTCGTGGTCATCGGCTTCTGCTTCGGCGCGCTGCTCGAAGGGATCTCCGGCTTCGGCACGCCGGTCGCGATCACCGCGTCGCTTCTGATTCTCGTCGGCTTTCCTGCCCTCGAGGCGCTTGTGCTCGTGCTCATCTTCAACACCGCGCCCGTCGCATTCGGCGCGCTCGGCGTGCCGGTCACCGTGCTCGGCGCCGTGACCTCGCTGCCGCCCAATGTTCTCGGCGCGATGATCGGACGCCAGTTGCCGTTCATCGCCCTGCTCCTGCCTTTCTACGTGATCGGCCTCTACGGCGGCGTCCGTTCGCTCAAGGCGCTCTGGCCGGTTCTTCTGGCGGCGGGCGGCTCCTTTGCGATCTTCCAGTTCATCACTTCGAACTTTATCGACTATGCGCTGACCGATGTGCTCTCCTCGCTCGGCTCGCTCATCGTCACGCTGCTCTTCCTCCGGGCCTGGAAGCCGGCCCCCGATCCGGAATTCGCGATCCGCGAGGACGTCCTCGAGCGCGCGGAACACGGCTCGCATCTTTCGCCCTGGCAGGGCTGGCTGCCCTGGCTGATCGTGACCGCCGTGGTCATCATCTGGACGTCGTTCAAGATCTTCGCGATCGGCCAGATCGCCATCCCGTGGCCTGGACTCGACAAGGCGATCTCGATCACCCTCTACAACGACAAGCCCTACGCCGCGATCTGGGCGTTCCAGCCGCTGTCCACGGGCACCGCCATCCTGGTCGCAGCGATCATCACAGCGCTCGTGGTCAAGATGAGCGTGGGCAACTTCTTCGCCTGCATCGGACGCACGTTCCGGCAGTCCTGGATCGCCATCATCACGGTGTGCCTGATCGTCGGCCTCGCCTATCTCATGAATTATTCCGGCATGGCCTATACGCTCGGACTCGGCGCCTCTTCGGTCGGGCACGCCTTCGTGTTCATCTCGCCCTTCCTCGGATGGATCGCGGTGTTCCTGTCGGGCAGCGACACGTCCGGCAACGCGCTGTTCGGAAACCTGCAGGTCGTGGCGGCCAAACAGCTCGGGCTCGATCCGGTGTTGTTCGCGGCGGCCAATTCCTCGGGCGGCGTGATGGGCAAGATGATCTCGCCGCAGAACATCGCGACCGGCTGCGCGGTCACCGACCTCAGAGGACACGAAGGCTACGTGTTCGCGCGCACCTTCTGGCACAGCGTGATCATGACGCTGATCCTCGGCGTCCTGATCGCGCTGCAGCAGTTCGTCTTCCCGGGTATGATCCCTCCCATCAGGTAGGGTAGTCCCAAACGCAAGAACGCGGCGCACTGAGGCGCCGCGTTCTTGAAATCAAAGCAACAGAAAGAAAAACGCCGCCCGGCCTCAGGCCAGGCGGCGTTCTTTTTTACATCGAAGCGGAGACGTAGGCCGTGACTTCCATGCCTACGCAGACTTCGCGAACTTCCGGGGTCGACCACGCCATGATCGGGCTCCTTCCTTGGGTTTCCTTATTTCGCCTTCCCAAGTTTGGGGTGGCGATGGGATTTGCGTAGGACGGCGCGCAAACGGCGGTCAACTGAATTCTGAATCCGCCCGCCCGTTCCGAACGGAAAGTTCGGCGCCTCCGCCGCGCGGCTTCAGAATGTGGAGCGGAACGCCCCGCCGTCGATCAGGATGTTCTGGCCCGTGACGAAGCCCGCGTGAGCGCTTGCGAGAAACGCACAGAGCGCGCCGAATTCGTGCGGCTCGCCAAAGCGTCCCGCCGGATTGCGGGCCTCCGCTTCCTTGCGCGCCGCCTCGACCGGGATCCCGCGCTGCGCCGCGGTTCGCGCAAGCGAGGAGCGGATGCGGTCCGTATTGAAGGATCCGGGCAGGATCGAATTGATCGTCACATTATCCTTCACGTGTTCCCGCGCCGCCGCCGCGAGGAAGGCGGTGAGGCCCGCCCGCGCTCCCGAGGAGACGTCGAGCCCGGCGATCGGGGTCCGCACCGAACCCGATGTGATATTGACGATCCGGCCGAATTTGCGGGCGACCATGCCGGGAAGCAGCGCCTGAACGAGCGCGATCGGCGTCAGCATGTTGGATTCCACGCCGTTCAGAATGTCCTCGCGGGTGATCGCCTCAAAGGCGCGGAATGGCGGCCCGCCGTTGTTGTTGACCAGGATGTCCGCATCCGGCGACGCGGCGATCAGCGCGGAGCGGGTCGCGGGCTCGTTCAGATCGCCCGGAATCTCGATGACCGCCGCGCCGGTTGCCTCCCGGATCTCGTCGGCAGTCCGCCGAAGTTCGTCGGCGTTCCGGCCGTTGACGACAAGTTCGCATCCGGCTTCCGCAAGGGCCGAGGCGCAGGCTCTCCCAAGCCCCTTGCTCGATGCGCATACGATCGCTTTCCGTCCCGCAATACCCAGATCCATTGTCGGAATACCCCTTCTCGACAGGCCATATCGGGCGACCTATAACGAATCGGGGCGCCTCGCGTCACAGAGCCGACACGAGAATCTGCGCTAAGACGTCCCATCGAACGGATTTCAGGCGAGAGGCGGGGTTTGTCCGACATCCGCGGGACGCATCGCTACAGGACGCTGTTCCTCTCAGACCTCCATCTGGGGACACGCGGCTGTCAGGCCTATCTGATCCTCGACATGCTCCGTCATGTGGAGGCCGACACGATCTATCTTGTCGGCGACATCATCGACGGCTGGCGGTTGCGCGGCGGATGGTACTGGCCGCAGGCGCATAACGATGTGGTCCAGAAGCTCCTGCGCAAGGTCCGGCGTGGCGCGCGCATGGTGTTCGTCCCCGGCAACCACGATGAATTCGCCCGCCAGTTCTTCGGCCTGTCTTTCGGCGGCATGGAAATCCGGCGCAACGCGGTTCATATCGGCGCGGACGGCAAACGCTATCTTATCATTCACGGCGACGAATTCGACGTCGTGGTGCGCCATTCCAAGTGGCTCGCCTATTTCGGCGACTGGGCCTATACGACCGCGCTTTTCATCAACACCCACTTCAACGCCGCCCGTCGCGCGCTCGGCCTGCCTTATTGGTCTTTCTCGGCCTGGGCCAAGCTCAAGGTCAAGAACGCCGTAAATTTCATCGGCTCCTTCGAGAAGGAGCTGGCGACGGAGGCCCGCCGCCGCGGGGTCGACGGCGTCATCTGCGGACATATCCACCATCCCGTGATCCGCGACATCGACGGCGTGACCTATGTGAACACCGGAGACTTCGTCGAATCCTGTTCGCTGGTGGTCGAGCATTGGGACGGCCGGATGGAAGTGCTTCGCTGGCCCCGGACCCTGAAGATCCCGGCCCCGGTCGAGGTCGAGGCGCCGGTCGAGGAGAAGCCCGACGAGGCGCAAGCGGAAGCGGCGTGATGCGCATCCTGATCGCGACCGACGCCTGGCGGCCTCAGGTCAATGGCGTCGTCTCGACGCTGGAGCAGATGACCAGAGCCGCGGCCGCGTTCGGCGCGAGCTTCGACTTTCTCACCCCGCAGGGAATGTGGACGGCGCCGATGCCGACCTATCCCGATATCCGCCTCGCCCTCGCGCGGCCCGCCGAGATCCGTCGAGCGCATCGAAGACCTTGCGCCGGACCATGTCCATATCGCCACCGAGGGGCCAATCGGCTGGCTCACGCGCCGCCATTGCCTGAAGACCGGACGGTCATTCACGACGAGCTACCACACGCGCTTCCCCGAATATGTCTGGACGCGAACCCGCCTGCCGGCGAGCCTGACCTACGCCGGACTGCGCTTTTTCCATCGTCCGTCCGCGGCGGTGATGGCCCCGACTCCGACCATCGTGAACGCCCTCGAGCGACGCGGCTTTCCTCGCGTCCGGCTCTGGACGCGCGGCGTCGATCACAATCTTTTCCGCCCGCGCGGGAGGGACGCCCTCGACCTGCCTCGTCCGATCTTTCTGTGCGTCGGACGGGTGGCGGTGGAGAAGAACCTCGAGGCGTTCCTGCGGCTGGATTTGCCGGGCTCGAAGGTGATCGTCGGCGACGGCCCGGCGCGCGCCGCTTTGGAGCGCGGCTTTCCCGGGGTCCATTTCCTCGGCGTCAAGAAAGGCGAAGCGCTGGCCGGAATCTACGCGGCGGCCGATGTCTTCGTCTTCCCGTCGCGCACCGACACATTCGGGATCGTCCTCCTGGAGGCGATGGCGTGCGGGCTGCCGGTCGCGGCCTTTCCGGTCCCGGGTCCGATCGACGTGGTCGGTCCGGAACTCGGGCGTGCTGGGCGAGGATCTTCGCTCCGCCTGCCTCAAGGCGCTGGCCATTCCCCGGGAAGCCGCCGTGCGGCGCGCCGCCGAGTTCACCTGGGCCGAGAGCGCGCGGCAGTTTCTCGACAATATCGCGACCGCGCGAAGGGAAGCGACGCAGGCGCGGCGCGCGCCTCGTTCAGCGAAAGAGCTTAAGCTTGTCGGCGACGCTTAGAGCGTCGAGCGCCAGCAACGCCCGCAGCGCCGCCTCGTCGCCGTGTGCGGTTTCGGACGGCGGGGCCTGCCCGGCAGAATTCTCGGCCCGTGCGTCGAGATAGTCGACGAGCGGCATGAGCAGGGCCATTACGCGATGGATATGCTCGCGCGCGGCCTCGTCTTCGGGCTGGACGGCCGCGCGGCCGTCGAGCCTGTCGATCGCGCGGACGAGTTCGGCGATCTCCGCCGACCGCATGCGGCGCACGAACTCGTCAAGAAACCAGCGTCCCCGCGCCGTCTCGCGGACCGCCGCCTCGATCAGTTCGAAATCGCCTTCCTCGACCCCTGGGGGCAAAGCAGCCACGACCCGAGTCCCCTTTGCGGTCCTGCCCGCGCGGACCATGCTCGTGCGGCGGGAAAAGACAAGTGCGGCGACCCGCGACAGGCGATATGGCCGACGTTTTCCGAGAGATCCTTCATCCGGCCGATGACGGCCCGCGTACCGCGGCGATGACTCTCGGGATGCGTCCTTCCATCCACGCCCTTATGATCGCGTGTGGGGCGCGGGCCCCTGCCGATGAAGCCGAAAGGAGTTTCGCTGTTGCGCCGTTTTCTGTATCTCGCCGCGGCGACGCTGGCGTTTGGGTCAATCGTGAGCCTGCCGGCCGCGGCCGCTCCGCTGTGTCCCGGCCTCAAGGGGGTGAAGCCGGTCCCGGCCGCGCTTCAGCCGGCAGTCGTCAAAGCTTTCGGGATCGCGCCGGGAAGCGGCGCGCAATTCCGTCATGCGCTGTGTGGGAAAAACGCTGATGGCCTGCACGGTCGGCGCGAACCTCAATTGCGGCAAAGCGGATACGCGACGCGACCTGCCCGGGGCGACCGCCTGGTGCCGCGAAAACCCGGATTCGGACTTCATCCCGATGTTCGCGACCGGGCACGAAACGATCTACGACTGGCGCTGCACCAAAGGACAGGCCGTTCGCCGGCAACAAGCTCGTAACGGTCGACCCGGAAGGCTTCGTCGCGGAGAACTGGAAGGAGATCCGTTGAAGGCCACTCCCGCCGCCCTCATCGAGCCGCAAGGCTGAGCGCAACGCTCGCGAGGCCAATTCCAGCGACGATCGCGAGCGGCGGCGCGCGCCATGCGACCAGAGCGGCGAAACCGGCGGCGGCGAGCGCAAAATCGGTCGGGCCGCGCACCGCGCTTGTCCATACCGGGTCATAGAGCGCCGCCGCGAGAAGCCCGACAACCGCGGCGTTGATCCCGGCCATGACGGCGCGGGCGCCCGGACGCGCGCGAAGCGCGTGCCAGAACGGCAGCGCGGCGAGGAGGACGAGCAGTCCGGGAATAAAGATCGCGACGAGCGCGGCGGCCGCGTTCAGCGGGCCGCCGGGCGGCGCGCTGGACGCCGCGCCCAGGAAGGCGGCAAAGGTGAAGAGGGGACCGGGCATCGCCTGCGCCGCCCCGTAGCCCGCCAGAAAAGTGCTTTGCGCGACATGACCCGGCGCGACGACCGCGGCCTGCAGGAGCGGCAGAACGACATGCCCGCCGCCGAACACCAGCGCGCCCGACCGATAGATGGCGGAAAGAAAAGCGAGCGCGCTCGAGCGCCAGGGCGCAAACGCCAGCGCAAGCAGGCCGAGATAGGCCCCAAAAAAGACAGGGCCCAGCGCGCGCGAAACGGGCGGATGCGCGCCCGGCTCGTCCCCATCCGCCGCCGGGACGACCCGGCAGAACGCGAGACCCAGCAGCGCCCCCGCGACGATCGCTCCGAGTTGCCCAACAGCGCCCGGCGCGAGCGCCATCAGCCAGATCGCGAGGACCGCGATCCCCGCGCGCGGCGCATCGGCCGCGAGCGAACGCGCCATGCCGAGCACGGCCTGAGCGACGACCGCGACCGCCACGAGCTTGAGACCATGCAGCAGCCCCTCGCCCGCGGCGCCGGACAGGAGCCCGGCGCCATAGGCGACCAGCGTCATGGCGATAGCCGAAGGCAGCGTGAAGCCAGCCCAGGCCGCCAGCGCGCCCAGCCAGCCGGCGCGCATCAACCCGATGGCGAAGCCGACCTGGCTGCTCGCGGGACCGGGCAGAAACTGGCAGAGACCGACGAGATCCGCATAGGCCCTGTCGCCCAGCCATGCGCGGCGCACGACGAAAGCGTCGCGAAAATAGCCGAGATGCGCGACCGGGCCGCCGAAGCTCGTGAGCCCCAGCCTCAGGAAGACCAGCAGGACCTCGAGCGGCGAGCCCGACGGCTCATGGCGCGAGCTTGGCGCAGAGGAAGAGGCCGTCAAGGCGCGGTCGCCCGATGTACGAACGCGCCTTCGTCGCCCTTACGCCGCCTTGGCGAGTTGCTGCTGCACGACGGCCCTGAGCTTCTGCAGGTCGGCGGCGAAGAGGCGGATGCCGTCGGAGAGCTTCTCCGTCGCCATCTGGTCCTCGTTGAGCATCCAGCGAAAAGCCTTTTCGTCGAGCGCCATCTTTTTCGGCGCAGGCCCGAGATGAGCGGGATCGAGCTTGCGTTCGAGCTTGCCGTCGTCCTTGGAGAGCGTCTCCAGGAGCGGCGGCGCAATCGTGAGCCGGTCGCAGCCCGCCAGCGCCTCGATCTCGCCCGGGTTGCGGAAGGACGCGCCCATCACGACCGTCTTGATCCCGTTTGCCTTGTAATAGGAGTAGATCGCGCGCACCGACTCGACGCCCGGATCGTTCTCGGACGTATAAGGGCCGCCGCCCGCCTTCACGTGCCAGTCGAGGATGCGCCCGACGAAGGGCGAGACGAGAAACGCGCCGGCGTCCGCCGCCGCCATCGCCTGCGCCATCGAGAACATCAGCGTCATGTTGCAGTCGATGCCCTCGGCCTGAAGCACCCGCGCGGCCTCGACGCCCTCCCAGGTGGAGGCGAGCTTGATGAGGATCCGGTCGCGGCCGACGCCCCGCTCCTCATAGAGGCCGATGAGCTTGCGGGCCTTGGCGATCGCGGCATCCTTGTCGAACGAAAGGTCGGCGTCCACTTCGGTCGACACGCGGCCGGGCACGATCTTGGTGATCTCCGTGCCGAAATTCACGGCGACGCGGTCGGTGACGTCGCCGACTTCCGCCCCCTTCTTGCGGCCCCACGACGATCGCCTCTTCGACGAGTTTCGCATAGGCCGGCATTTCCGAAGCCTTCAGGATGAGCGACGGATTGGTGGTCGCGTCCGTCGGCTTGAACGCGCGCATGGAATCCATGTCGCCGGTGTCGGCGACGACGGTCGTCATCTGACGCAATTGCTCGAGCTTGTTCGGCATGACGGAGGTTTCCTCACGGAAGGACGGCGGGAAGGATCGCGCTTGACGCGATCTTTCGTGACCGAAGCATCGCGCCTGCGGCGCTGCTTTTCAAGCCTAGGGGGCAGGCTTTTGTTCCGTCGCCGTCGGCCCGGGCGTCGATTGTCCCGTCGCCGGCTGGGTTGCAGCCGCTTGTCCTGTCGCCGGCGCGGCGCCGGGCGGCGGCAGCGCCGTAACGGAGACGGCAGTCGCTTCCGGCGAGCCCGGCGCGGCAATGACGGCGTTGGGGTTCGCGTTGGCGTCCGGATAGTTCCGCGCGTCCATGTCGGAAACTTTGTTCGCATCCTCGGGGCTCACCCGCCGGAACGCCGAGCCGATGGCCGCCAGAACCTGCGGCGAATCGGCATAGACGGCATGCGAGATGAAACGGTCGGCGTCGGCATAGGCCGAGATGTCGACGACCTTGGCGCCAAGCTTCTCGATTTCGGCCCGATCCTCGGGCTTGGACGCGTCGATCGCCCCGACCCGCTGACGCGACAGCGCGAGCGCGCTCGAAAGCGAGAGCGCGCGATCCTTCGGCGTCGCCAGAACGATGACCCTGGCGGGGCGCACGCGCGCCATCTGGGAGCCGAACACGGCCATGTCGATGTCGGGCGAGGCGAGGATCACCGTGCCGAGCTTGCCGCCGAGAGTCCGGTCGCCCGCGATCGCCGACTGGCGCAGCGCCTCCATCGAGAGCCACCCTCCCATCGAATGGGCGAGGATCTGGATCTTCCCCACGCCCGGCGTCTGGCTGAGGTCGTGCATCAGCGCCTGCAGCGCGTCGCGCGATGCGGTCGCATTGTCCTTGTCGGACACATACCCGAAGAGATCGCTTTGCGAGGGCCAGGTGAAGAGCACCGGGACGCCGCCGAAATGGGAATCCGCCACGATCTGCGCCGCGCGCTGCCGCGCTTCGTCGAAGCTCGTATTGAAGCCGTGCACGAAAAGCAGAATGTCGCGGTTGGCCCCGATGCGTCCCGAAAGATGGGACGCAAGCTCCTGCCGGAACTCGTCGCCATCGAGCGGCCGCTCCGCGGTTACAACGATGTCGTTGGCGCTGTTGGCCTTGCCCCAGAGCGGCTCCTCGATGGAGCCGGGCCGATGGCCGGGCGGGATCGTCATGGTCGCCAGCGCGAAATGCGCCTCCGGCGCCAGTTCGCGCGCCCCGCCGCCCGTCTCACCCTTGCGGGTGGAGGCGATGAAGATCTGCTCCATGCGAGGCCCGGGCGCGTTGAGGTCGGCGCGGAACGGCGAGAAGTCGCCCATCTCCGCCATGTCCGGGCCGATGCAGGCCGAGACGCAGAGCGCCGCGCCGAACGCCGAAAACAGGCCGAGCGCGCGAACGCTCGTCGCGCCGGGGCCGCGCGCACCCAACATTCGTCTATCCTTAAGATTTCCTTAACGAATCCGCGCTGATGGCCTCGCGGTTCCCCGGCTGGATGCGCCTCTCGTGTGGCGACAATGAGACCTTTCGGCCCGACAGAATTTCATCCCGATCGCAGCGCGCTCGATCGCCGATTTCCGGCGCGGCTCGGCGCAATGGCGAAGGGCTTTATCCGAAGCGCGCGGCCCGCTCGCCGGCGAAGAGCGCGCGATAGCGCTTGAGCCGCGGCTCGGCGACCGCGGCGCGCTCCGGGTCGGGCTCGAAGCTGCGCTGCGTCGGCGGCCGCTTGCAGACTTCGGCGACGCTCCCCGCCCCCGCCGCGAGCATGCCGAGTCGCGCCGCGCCTTGCGCCGCGCCCGCTTCGGCCCCCGCGGCGACGTCGATCGTGAGGCCCGTCACGTCCGCGATCATGCGGCCCCAGAAATCGGAGCGCGCGCCGCCTCCGACCAGCAGCGGCCGGACCGGCCGCGCGCCGGCCGCGTCGAGCACGTCGACGGCGTCGGCAAAGGAGAAAGCCACGCCCTCCATCACGGCATAGACCAGCGCGTCCGCGCCATGCTCGGCGCGAAGCCCGGCCAGCACGCCCGTCGCCTCCGCGTCGTTGTGAGGCGTCCGCTCGCCGCTGAGATAGGGCAGGAAGACCGGCGCGGAGGCGACCGCCGCCTTCGAGCGGGCGAAGCTTTCCGCGCCCGCGACCAGCCCGCCGATGTCCTTCTCCCGGCCGAGCGCCGCGGCGATCCACGAGAGCGACGAAGCGGCGGAGAGCATGACCGACATGCCGTGCCAACGATGCGGCAACGCGTGGCAGAAGGCGTGCAGCGTGCGCTCGGGCAGGCTCACGAAACGGTCGGTGACGGAAAAGACGACGCCCGACGTGCCGAGCGAGACGAAGCCCGAGCCGGGCTCGGTCGCCCCGACCCCGATGGCGGACGCCGCGTTGTCGCCGCCTCCGCCCGCGATCGGAATCCGCCGCCCGTCAAGGCCCCAGGCTTTGGCGACCGCCGGCGAGAGGTAGGCCGAGACCTCCGAACCTTCGACGAGCTTCGGCATCGCGGCGAGCGTGAGGCCCGTCGCGGCCAGAAGCGTCTCGTCCCAGGCGCGGCGCGCCACGTCGAGCCACAGCGTGCCCGAAGCGTCGGACATGTCGGACGCCGCCTCGCCGGACAGACGCAGGCGAACATAATCCTTGGGCAGCAGCACGCGCTTCGTCGCCTTCGCGACATCCGGCTCATGCGCCGCGACCCACAGCATCTTCGGCGCGGTGAAGCCCGGCATCGCCAGATTGCCGGTGCGCCGCTCGAGATCGGGGACGCGGCGCTTGAGCTCGTCGCATTCCGCGAAGGAGCGCCCGTCGTTCCACAGGATCGCCGGCCTCAGCGGCTTGTCGTTTGCGTCGAGCAGCGTCGCGCCGTGCATCTGCCCGGAGAGGCCGATTCCGGCGAGGGAGGCAAAGGCCTGCGGCGCGTTGCGCCGGATCGCGGCGACGGACGCCTCGACGCCCTCGACCCAGTCGTCGGGGTCCTGCTCGCTCCAGAGGGGCTTCGGGCGGGAGACGCCGAGCGGCGCCGTCGCCTCGCCCATCGTCCGCTGGTCGGCGTCGATCAGCAGGGCCTTGACGGACGACGTGCCGATGTCGAGCCCGAGAAACGTCTGATGCGCTTGCGCCATTTTTGGGGCTCCTCCCGGTTGAAGGCGGAACCCTTAGCCGAAAGCGTCAGGGGCCGGAAGATGTCGCCGCGGCCCGCCGGGCCGCTTCGTCAAGTCTGAGCTGGAAGCGCTGGATCTTGCCCGTCTGCGTCTTCGGCAGCGCCTCCACGAAGCGGACGAGCCGCGGATATTTGTACGGCGCGATCGTCGCCTTCACATGATTTTGAAGCCGCAGCGCCGTCGCCTCATCGGCGACGACTCCGGCTTTCGGCACGACGAAAGCCGCGACGATCTGCCCGCGCTCCTCGTCGGCGACGCCGATCACCGCGCATTCCGCGACCGCCGCATGGCTCAGAAGCGCGGCTTCGACCTCCGGCCCGGCGATGTTGTAGCCGGCGGAAATGATCATGTCGTCGTTGCGCGCGGCGAAACGGAAATAGCCTTCCTCGTCCTCAGTGAAGGCGTCTCCCGTCACGTTCCATCCCTTTTGCACATATTCGCGCTGGCGAGGATCGGCGAGATAGCGGCAGCCTGTCGGGCCGCGCACGGCGAGACGGCCAACGACGCCGCGGGGAACCTCGTTGAAATCGTCGTCGACGACTTTCGCTTCGTAGCCGGGAACGGGACGTCCGGTGACGCCCGGCTTCCGTTCGTTCAGACGGCTGCCGATGAACACATGCAGCATTTCCGTCGAACCCATCGCGTCGAGGATCGGCACGCCGGTCCGCTCCGTCCAGGCCTCGTGGACCGGCGCGGGCAATGTTTCTCCGGCAGAGACGGCGGCCCGCAGGGAGGAGAGATCGGCGCCCTCGTCCAGCGCGTTCAGCATCGCCCGATAGGCGGTCGGCGCCGTGAAGCAGACCGTGGCCTTGTGGGTCTCGATGATCTTGACGAGATTCGGCGGGGTCGCGGTCTCGATCAGCGTGGCCGCCGCCCCGAAACGCAGCGGAAAGACCGCAAGCCCGCCGAGCCCGAAGGTGAAGGCGAGCGGCGGCGAACCGACGAAGACGTCGTCGGGCCGAACCTCGACCACATGCTTCGCATAGCCGTCCGCGATGATGAGAAGGTCGCGATGGAAATGCATCGTCGCCTTCGGCGAGCCGGTCGTGCCTGAAGTGAAGGCGAGCAGCGCCACGTCGTCACGCCCCGTGCGCACGGCCTCGAAGTCGGCAGGTTTCTTAAGCGCGATCCTGTCGAGCTCCGAATCGTGATTGGCCGTTCCGTCGAAACCGACGACGCTTTTCAGGAAGCGGCTTTGCTTCGCGCAGGCCACAAGTTCGTCGAGAAGTCTCGTGTCGCAGAGGGCGAACGCGATCTCGGCCTTGTCGATGATTTTCGTAAGCTCCCCGGCCCGCAGCATCGGCATCGTGTTCACGACGACCGCGCCCGCTTTGGTCGCGGCGAGCCAGCACGCGACCATCGCGGGATTGTTGGCGGACCGGATCAGAACGCGGTTGCCGGGCTTTACGCCGTAATCCTCCACCAGCGCGCGCGCGAGGCGATTGCTCCAGTCGGCGAGGTCCCTGTAGGTGCGGCGGCGGCCATGTCCGATCAGGGCGACATGGTCGCCGAAGCCGCGCTCGACCATCCGGTCGCTGAGTTCGACGGCGGCGTTGAGATAATCCGGATAGTCGAAGCCATCGAGCAGAAAGTCCGGCCAAAGCTCGAACGGGGGCAGATTGTCCCGCGCAAAACTATCGACATGGGCGGTCGGACCGAGCATGGCTTCCTTCCCGATGATGATCCGTCGAGCGCCGTCGCGCCGGGCGGCGTCGCAATATAGTTTAAGTTTATAGGACTTCCAACCTGCCAGATTCTCTGGCCTGCCGCCGCGATCCCGCCCCCACTGGCGAAGCGCGTCGGACGTGATATGCAGAGCGCCGAAAGCCTGACAGGAAAAGAGGCGATGAACGAGGGAACGTCCGGAGTCGTCTCGCGCGCACGCGAGCAAAGCATTGGCGATCTGTTGCGCCGGTCGGCGAAGCGCCTCCCGGAGAAGCCCTGACGCGCGCGCGCCCCGAGGAAAAGACGCGACCCCATGAGCGCCTTCAACGATTACCAGATCGGAATTTATCTCAAGGGACTCATGGGCGAGAAGCCCGGGCTGCCTGTCGATTTCGCGAACCTTCAGGCGCGGGCGCGCGCCGAGATGCCGGCGGACATCTACTCCTATGTCTCCTGCGGCTGCGGCGACGAGCGCACGCAGGACTTCAACGTCTCCGCCTTCGACCGCTGGGGCCTCGTTCCCCGCATGCTCGTCGACTGCGCGACACGCGACCTCTCGGTCGAACTCTTCGGGATGCGCTTCGCCTCGCCCCTCTTCCTCTGCCCGATCGGCGTGATCGGAGCCTGCGCGAAAGACGGCCGTGGAGACCTTGCGACGGCGCGGGCCGCCGTCGCAACGGGCGTTCCGATGATCGCCTCGACGCTCTCCAACGACCCGATCGAGGACGTCGCGAAGGCGCTCGACGGCGGAACCGGGTTCTTCCAGCTCTATACCCCGACCGACAAGGCGCTCGCCGAAAGCCTCGTCGCGCGCGCGGAGGCGGCCGGCTTCAAGGCGATCGTCGTCACGCTCGACACCTGGCTGCTCGGCTGGCGGCCGCGCGACCTCAACATCGCCAATTTTCCGCAATTGCGCGGGGTCGCGCTCGCCAATTACTTCACCGACCCGAATTTTCGCGCGCTCCTCGCAAAGCCGCCCGAAGAAGACCCCGCGGCGGCGATCCAGCTCTGGGCGCGCATCTTCGGGCGCCCGCTCGACCTGGGCCGACCTGCCGTGGCTGCGCTCGCTGACCAAGCTGCCGCTGATCCTCAAAGGGATCTGCCACCCGGACGATGCGCGCCGGGCGATCGACGCCGGCGTGGACGCGATCTATTGCTCGAACCACGGCGGGCGTCAGGCGAATGGCGGCGCGGCGGCGATCGACTTCCTGCCGGGGGTCGTCGAGGCCTGCGGCAAGACGCCGGTCCTGTTCGACTCCGGCGTTCGTTCGGGGACCGACGTTGTGAAGGCGCTGGCGCTCGGCGCCAAAATGGTCGGCGTTGGCCGTCCCGTCGCTTACGGGATCGGGCTCGGCGGCGCGGAGGGCGCCGCGCATGTGCTGCGCTGCCTCCTGGCGGAGGCCGACGCGCTGATGGCGATCGACGGCTATCCGAGGATCGCCGACCTCACGCCGGCGGCGCTCATGCGGGTGTGACGGCGGTCTGCGAGTTGGAGTCCGCGCAAAAAAATACCCCGGCGCGCGGGCCGGGGTTTAAGGGGAGACGGCTCAGCCGACCTTCAGATTGCCGGCCGAGGCGCGGCCGGTGCGCTTGTCCGCGATGATTTCGTACGCGAGCTTCTGGCCTTCGCTGAGTTCGCGCAGGCCCGCCCGCTCGACGGCGCTGATATGGACGAAGACGTCCTTTCCGCCATCGTCAGGTTGAATAAAGCCAAAACCCTTGGTCGCGTTGAACCATTTGACGGTTCCAGTAGCCATAGATCGTTCCCGTTCAGTCAGGTTAGTCCAGCGGAAGCAAGGGGGGAGGCGTCCGCTATCGGCGCCGAGCATGCCGCCGACACGTCGCTAAGGCGACGCCGAAAGCCGGCCGGGCATCGATAAGATCAGCTAGGGCGGGAACGTGGTGAATTCATGTCGCTGGGTCGCGGCCGGCGGCGTTCCTCACACCCAGCCGCCGACGGCGTGAGCGATCTGCGCGCCCGCTTCGTAATAGGCTTCCCGGAGAACAGGAAGGGCGGGCGCTTCCGGCTTTGTCAGCGGCAGCGGCAGGTCCTTTTCCGCGATGCGGCCGAGGATGTGGTCGGCGAGCGTTCGGCCGAACACCGTGCCGGGGCCGATGCCGCGCCCGTTATAGCCGCAGAAGGTCAGCACATTCTCGGCGAGGCGATGAAAGCGCGGCAGGGCGTCCGAGGTCATGCCGATCATGCCGTACCATTGATGCTCAAAGGCGATGTCGCCGATGCGGGGGAACAGCCTTTTCAGCGAGCGCCGAACCCAGGCGCGATGCACCGACAAGCCCGCGTTGCGCAGCGCCCCGACGCTGCCGAACACGAGTCGTCCGTCGCGGTCGTAGCGGAATGAGCTCAGAATCGTCTTCGTGTCCCAGCAGCCCTCGCGCCCCGGCAGGATGGCTGCGCGCGCCTCCGGCGAAAGCGGCGCCGTCGCGAAGTTGAAATAAGGCAGCCGGACCTGCTCGCGACGAGGCTGCGGCCAGGGCGTTCCCTCGCCATAGGCGTCGGTCGCGACGATGACGTGGTCGGCAAGGACGCTACCCCGTTCGGTGCGGAGCCTCCATTTCGCGCCGATTCGCTCCGCCGCGCGCACCGGACTTTGCGTGTGGATCTCCGCGCCCGCTCCGAGGGCGGCGCGCGCGAGGCCGCGCGCGTAAGCGAGCGGCTGGATGGTCCCGGCGCGCATGTCGAGAAGCGAGCCGGCGTAGGCGTCCGTTCCGACCCGCTTCGCCGTCTCTTCGCGCGACAGCAGGCGAACCGGCGCGCCGCGCTCGCCCCATTGCCCGGCGCGCTCCTCGAGTCTCCTTGAGCCCCGAGCGCCAACCGCGCAATGCAGCGTGCCGTTGTGGACCGGATCGCAGGCGATGGCGTGTTTCTCGATCGTCTCCCACACGGCTGCGGGCGCGGCGCCGAGGAAATCGAGCGCGCGGGGTCCGTAGTCCGGGCCGAGCGCGGCCGGAAACTCGCGCGGCATCACCCACATGCCGGCGTTGACGAGCCCGACGTTGCGCCCTGCCCCGCCGAAGCCGACCTCGACCGCTTCGAGCGCGATCACCTTCGCCCCGGCCTCAGCGAGCCTCAGCGCGGCCGAGAGCCCCGTGTAGCCGCAACCGACGATCGCGACGTCCGCCGTCTTTTCGCCGGCGAGCGGGGACGTCGGCGGCGCGGGGGGCGCCGTCGCTTCCCAAAGGCCGTGCGAGAGGGGATCGTTCTGCATGGGGGCCGAAACTCCTTACGCCGGGGTTATGACGTCGCGCCTCCGCGATGGGAACCCCTCGCCTCAATCCCGCCGTCCCGCGCCGGCGGCTTCGGGGGCCTCGACCCCCGCGAAAAGCGCGCCTATAGATCGCCCCTCCCTTGAACCGAAGCCCCCAACGAGCGATTTCGATGTCCTATCACGGTCCCGACCTCGGCCCCTTCCAGTGGGACGATCCGCTGCTTCTCGAAAGCCAGCTCACCGAGGACGAGCGGATGATTCGCGACACGGCGCGGGACTTCGCCGAGAAGGAGCTGCGTCCGCGCGTCCAGGACGCCTATCTCGAAGAAAAAACCGATCCGAAACTCTTCCGCCTCATGGGCGACGCGGGCCTCCTCGGCGTGACGCTGCCCGAGGATTACGGCTGCGCCAACGCGGGCTATGTCTCCTACGGCCTTGTGGCGCGCGAGGTGGAGCGGGTCGATTCCGGCTACCGCTCGATGATGAGCGTGCAGAGCTCGCTCGTGATGTATCCGATCTACGCCTATGGCAGCGAGGAACAGCGGAAGAAATATCTGCCGAAGCTCGCGACGGGCGAGTTCATCGGCTGCTTCGGCCTGACCGAGCCGGACGCCGGCTCCGATCCCGGCGGCATGAAGACGCGGGCCGAGAAGACGGCGAACGGCTATCGGCTGACGGGCGCGAAAATGTGGATCAGCAACGCGCCGATCGCCGACGTTTTCGTCGTCTGGGCGAAGTCCTCGGCGCATGACGGCAAGATCCGCGGCTTCATCCTCGAAAAGGGCATGAAGGGTCTCTCCGCCCCGAAGATCGGAGGCAAGCTGTCGCTCCGCGCCTCGATCACCGGCGAGATCGTGCTCGACAATGTCGAGGTTCCCGAGGACGCGCTTCTGCCCAATGTCTCGGGGCTCAAGGGTCCGTTCGGCTGCCTCAACCGCGCGCGCTACGGCATCGCCTGGGGCGCGATGGGCGCGGCGGAGGATTGCTGGACGCGCGCCCGCCAGTACGGCCTCGACCGCAAGCAGTTCGGCAAGCCGCTCGCCGGCACGCAGCTCTTCCAGAAGAAGCTCGCCGACATGCAGACCGAGATCGCGCTCGGCCTGCAGGCGGCGCTCCGCGTCGGCAGGCTGCTCGACGAAGGCCACGCGGCGCCCGAGATGATCTCCCTCATCAAGCGCAACAATTGCGGCAAGGCGCTCGACATCGCACGCGCAGCGCGCGACATGCACGGCGGCAACGGCATCCAGATCGAATTCCAGGTGATGCGCCACGTCGCCAATCTGGAGACCGTCAACACCTACGAGGGCACGCATGACGTCCATGCGCTGATCCTCGGACGCGCGCAGACCGGCCTGCAGGCCTTCTTCTGAGCGCGGCGCCGATGAGCGCGCTCAAAGGCGTCCGCGTCCTCGAACTGGCGCGCGTGCTCGCAGGCCCGTGGATCGGCCAGACGCTCGCCGATCTCGGCGCCGACGTCGTCAAGGTCGAAAGCCCGCAGGGCGACGAGACGCGCGGCTGGGGTCCGCCTTTCCTCTCGACGGAGGGCGAGCAGGCGGCGGCCTATTTTCACGCCTGCAATCGCGGCAAGCGCTCCGTCGTCGCCGATTTTGCGACCGAGCGGGGGCAGGAAATCGTGCGGCGGCTCGCCGAGCGCTCGGACGTGCTGATCGAGAACTTCAAGGTGGGCGGCCTGAAGAAATTCGGCCTCGACTACGAGAGCCTCTCCGCGGTCAATCCGCGTCTCGTCTATTGCTCGCTGACCGGCTTCGGCCAGACAGGGCCTTACGCCAAGAGGGCGGGCTACGACTTTCTCATTCAGGGCATGTCCGGCTACATGGACATCACCGGCGAGCCGGACGGGCCGCCGGAGAAGGTCGGCGTCGCGGTCTGCGATCTCTTCACCGGCCTCTATGGCGTGATCGCGATCGAGGCGGCGCTGATCGCGCGCGAGCGCACGGGGCGCGGACAGCACATCGACCTTTCGCTGTTCGACACGATGGGCGCGATGCTCGCCAATCAGGCGATGAACTATCTCGCCTCCGGCGTCGCGCCGAAGCGCATGGGCAACGCGCATCCCAATCTCGCGCCCTATCAGACGCTGCCCGTCGCGGACGGCTGGTTCATCGTCGCGATCGGCAACGACGGGCAGTTCGCGCGGCTTTGCGGCGCGCTTGGCGTCGAGGCGCTGGCGAGCGATCCCCGCTTCGTCTCCAACGCCGCGCGGGTGGCTCACCGCCACGAGCTGGAGCAGGCGCTGGTCGCAAGGACGCGGGTCTGGAAGCGCGACGACCTTCTCGCCGCGCTCGAAGCCGCCGTCGTGCCGGCGGGGCCGATCAATACGGTCGCCGACCTTTTCGCCGATCCGCAGTTCAAGGCGCGCGGCATGCAGATTGCGCCGCAGGGCGTTCCCGGCGTGCGCACGCCGCTCGTCATGAGCGAGAGCCCGCTTACGCTCGACCGCCGCTCGCCGAAGCTCGGCGAGCATCAGGCCGAGATTCTCGCCGAGATCGGGCTGGCCTGACGCTCCGCCCTACCCCAGCCTCTCCAGCACCACCCGGGCGAGCGCGACATGGTCGGTCTTGCCGGAGCCGAGCAGCGGGATCGAGTCCAGCACGACGACGGCGGCCGGGATCATGAGCTCAGAGGCGCCCCGCCCCTTGAGCCAGGCCTGGACCTCGGCGCGGGAGGCGCCGGGCCTGTCGGTCGCGAGCACGATGCGCTCGCCCTTGCGCGGGTCGGGCGCGGCGACGGCGGCTTTGCGGTTGTCCGGCCAGAGGCCCGCGAGCAGATCCTCGACCGCGGCGAGCGAAACCATCTCGCCCGCGATCTTCACGAAGCGCTTCGCCCGCCCCCTGATCGCGACGAAGCCGTCGGCGTCGATGACGACGATGTCGCCGGTGTCGTACCAGCCCTCTTCCGGGCGATCGATCTCGCCCGCATTGTCGGGACGGATATAGCCCAGCATCACATTCGGCCCGCGCAGATGCAGGCGGCCGCCCTCGTCGATGCCCGGCACGGGCTCGAGCCGGAGCTCGATGGCCGGAAGCAGCTTTCCGGCGGTCCCTGACTTATTGAACATCGCGGTGTTGACCGCGACGACCGGCGAACATTCGGTCACGCCATAGCCTTCGAGAATGCGGAGGCCGAACTTCTCCATATAGACCTTGCGGGTCTCGGGCCTCACCGCCTCGGCGCCGGCGATCACATAGCGGAGCGAACGGAAGTCGTAAGGATTGGCGGCCCGCGCATAGCCCGCGAGAAAGGTGTCCGTGCCGATGAGCACGGTCGCGTTATAGCCATACACCATCTCCGGGATCTGCCGGTAATGCAGCGGCGTCGGATAGAGGAACACCCGCATCGAACGCAGAAGGCCGAGCAGCAGGCCGCCCGTGAGCCCTAAGGCGTGGAAGACCGGCAGCGGATTGAACATCATGTCGGTCAGCGTAAGGTCGAAGCGCGCGTCGAGCTGGGCGACATTGGCGAGCAGGTTCGCGTGCGAGAGCGCGACACCCTTGGGCGCGCCTTCCGAACCCGAGGTGAAGAGCACGACGGCCGGATCGTCCGGGCTCCGCTCGGCGAGCGGCCGGCCGGCGGCAAGCGCGGCCCGCAACCTGTCGGCCGTGGTGACGCTCGCCGCGATGTCCTCCAGCCAGACGATCCGCGCGACCGTGGCGATCGCCTCGACCGCCGGCTGAAGACGGCCCTTCTCCACGAAGGCGCGCGAACTCACGACGAGCCCGATCTTCGCCGTGGCGCAGGCGGAGGCGAGGTTCTGGGCGCCCGCGGTGTAGTTGAGCATCGCAGGCACGCGGCCCGCGGCCTGCAGGGCCATGAAGGCGACCGCGGCGCCATTGGCGTTCGGCAGCATGAGCCCGACCGTTTCGCCTTCCGATGCATCGGCGGCGAGCTTCATGGCCAGCGCGCGCACGCCGATCCGGAATTTGCCCATGCTCATCGGGCCCGAGAGCGGGTCCTGCAGGACGATCTGCGAACGTCTGGCGGACCGGGCGGTCTCCTCGAAAGCCCGATGAAGGGTCTGCCGGATGTTGGCGGTCTCGAACACGAGATCCGACATGATGTCGTAGAGCGCGGCTCCGGCGGCGCGGCGGCGCGCGCGCCCGCGAAGCTCGGGCGGAACCGCGATGGCGCGGGGCGGAAGGATCGAGACGACGATTTTGGGAAAGAGCCGCCGTCCGACCTTTGCCGCGTCGAGGCGGGAGAAGTAGCTCCGCTCCGGGCCTTCGAGCCGCACGGGCGTGATGAGCGCCTCCGCCTTGTCCGCGATGAGGGCCGCGCCGTCGTACATCTTCATCAGCCCGCCGGTGACCGTGATGCGGCCCTCCGGAAAGATGACGAGCTGCTGGCCCGCCTGCACCTCGCGCGCCAGCGCGCGCGCCGCGAAGGGCCGCGTGGGATCGAGCGGCCGCGCGTCGGCGATGCGAAGAAAGGGCTTCACCCACCAGAGCCCGCGCGATGCCGTGGTCGATCGCAAAGACCGGCGGCCTCTCCATCAGCGACAGGACGATCGGCGCATCGAGGAAGGAGACGTGATTGATGGCGATCACCGCGCCGCTCGCCGGGCGGCGGCAGGTTCTCAAGGCCCCGGACCTCCAGTCGGAACAGCAGGCGCCACAGCGCGCGCAGGAAGAAGGCGACCGGATTGGCGGGCAGCCGGCGGAAGAAATAGACGGCCGCCGCGATGTTGGCGAAACCCAGGACTACGAAGGTCATCGACTCCGAAAGACCGACGACCTGCAGAAGGATCATCGCGACGACCGAGCCGCCGACCATCCCGATGTAGTTCATCGCATTGACCGCGCCGACGACGCGCGCGCGGCGGTCCTCCCCGGCCCAGGCCTGAACGGCGGCGAAGATCGGCACGACGAACAGACCCGCCGCCGCGGAATAGACGAGGATTTCGAGGGCGATCCGGATTCCGGCCGCGCTCGTGAAAAAGGCGACGAGCGAGACTTCGTGGGTCGCGGGCGGCATCGCATTCGTGGCGAGCCCGATGTCGATCGCCAGCGCCGCCATCACGAGCAGCAGGAGCGGCGCGGGCGCAAGCTCGATCCGCCCATGCGACAGCATGGCCGCGCCGAGCGATCCGGCCGCGATGCCGACGGCGAAGAAGAGGTTGATCGCGATCTCGACGTCGATCCCGCCGCCCGCCTTCGCCTTCACGATGACCGGCAGGAGCGAGAGCGTAAGCGCGCCAACCGTCCAGAACCAGCTCGTGCCGAGCGCGCCGACCCATTGCCGGTCGTCGGCATGGACCTCGCGGATCAGGGCGACAGTCGAGGCGAAGACGTTGCGCCGGACTTTCAGGCCCGGCGCGCCGACGCCGGTCGGCGGGATGAAGCGCGACGCGCCGTAGCAGGCGAGCGCGACCGCCATCAGCTGGACGACGACGCTGGCGGCCGACCGTCCCTCCGCCGCCGCGAAGCCGCCGACGATGAGGCCGAGGATGATGGCGCCGAAGGTCGCGCCTTCCACCAGCGCGTTGCCCGAGACGAGCTCCTCGCGGCGAAGGTGATCCGGCAGAATTCCGTATTTGATCGGCCCGAACAGGGCCGCCACGCAGCCGAGCCCGAACAGCGCCACATAGAGGAGCGCGAGCGACGAGAAGACGAAGCCCGCCGCGGCGACGATCTGCACGCCGATCTCGGCGAGCTTCAGCCGCCGCGCGATCAGCGCCTTGTCATGCGAATCCGCGATCTCGCCCCCGAGCGCCGAGAGCGGGATCGACGGCAGGACGAAGACCATCGTCGCGAGCAGGATCCTGCTGCTCGCCCCCTCCCCGCCGAGGCGGAAGAGGATCAGCATCGTCAGCATGTTGCGGACGAAATTGTCGTTGAAGGCGGAGAAGAACTGACACCAGAACAGCGGCGCGAAGCGCCGCGAGGTCATCAGCGTCCGGAACATGAAAGCCTGGCGTCCTCAAGCGGAAGGGCGCGGACAGGGCGCAGGAAATGCCGGGCGCGTCAAGCCGCCCGGATTATCCATGCGAAACGCGATGCTTTGCGCCGCTTCCGGGGATGAGGGCCCGGCGAGGCGCAGCCCCGATCATTGCGGCACGAGCCGGAAGCCGACCATGACGAGTTGCGTCGCGTTGGTCTGCTTCACGGAAAGGCCCGTCATCGGGTCGACGGGCAGGGTCGACTGGCCGCCGTTCAGGTAGCGGTAGCTGGCGTCGAGGGCGATGCTCGGCGTCAGCTGAAAGCTGAAGCCGGCCGTCAGCGACCAGGCGAAGCTCCAGTTCGTGGAATTGATCGTGCGCGTCCAGTATTGCGTCACGTCGCCGTTTGCCGCGTCGGTCCCGAGGAAGGTCCCGGAACCCGCCATCGTGTGCATGTTGGCCCCGATCCCGCCGCCGACATAGGGCGTGAAGCCGCCGTAGGCTCCAAGGTCGCCGTAAACGTTGGCGAGGAAGGCGTTGTTGTGCTGATTGAGCGAGACCGAATCCGTGCAGTTCTGGCTCGCGTCCCTTGCATAGGCGCCGGGCGCGCCGCTCCATTGATAGACGCTTTGGCCGACGAAAGGACAACCGGCGGCGAAGCTGCGGGTGCGGTCGACGCCCGCCCAGTAGGTCCAGGTCGCGTCGAAGCGAACGTAGTTGTTGGCCCGATAGCCGAAGCCGAGGTCGCCCGCGAATCCGGCGGTCGCCGAGCCGCTCGATGACCCGGGCGCCCCAAAAGTCCAGGGCGCGGCGGAAAGCGCGGGAAGCGTGATGGACGGCGCGGCGTCGAAGGCCGCGCCGAGGTCAGCCCGGACATACCAGTTCGTGCCGACCTCGACCGCCGTCGCGGCCTGCGAGGCCGGATAGGCGAACATCGGCGCGGACCCGAGCAGATCGGCGGCGACGGCCGGCGTCGTCATCGCCAGCATCGCGACGGCGGAAGCTCTGGCAAGCGTCATCTTCGGCCCCGGAACGGACGCCGCCTCCGACGGACGGCCCGGCCAGTCTCAGCCGCAAGCCTTGAGCGTGGCTGGAGCGCGGCTCCGCGATCAGTCGCGCAGCGAGAGCCTGCCGTCGATGAAGGGCTGCCCGGCCAGAAAGGCCGCGAGGCGCTCGGAGAAGGCGCGGCGGATGGGGGTCCGCGCCGGCCTGCCGCGCCGCGCGCTTGCCGTCGTCCTTCGCCCAATCCGGCCAGGGGGAGGCGGCGAACCAGCTTCGATAGGCCTCGGCGAAACGCGCCTCGCCCCGGAAGCCCGGCTCCCACGGCTTTGGCGGGATGACGAAGTGAAGAACGATGGGCTCGATCCTCCGCTCGAGGTCGAGGAGGAAGAAGTCCCCCATGAAATTGAAACGCGGCGAGAGCGGCGCGAAGAAGCCCTGGAGCGTGGCGTTGAGCGCGTCCTGCTCCATGAAGGGATAGCGCGCCGGGTCGTCGCGAAGCGCCCGCGTCACCCGCTCGGTCATCCGCTCGGCCCGCCACGCCTTGCGGTCGATCGCCATCAGGCCCGCGTTGAAATAGGGCGTGTCGAGCGCCATGCCGAGCGAGCGGCGCGACGCCTGGAACTGCCGCGCCAGCGCGTCGCCCTTGAAGTCCATGAGAAAGATCATGTCATAGGCGGCCGCGAGCGGGCGCCCGCCGAAGTCGAAATCCGCGAGGCGCGAGAGACCGGGGCGCACGGCCAGCATGTCGGAATCGACGGTCACGATCCGCTCGAACTCGGAAGGCAGGATCTGGTCGAGGAACAGCCTGCGGAAAACCGCGCGGGAGAAGCGGCCCTTGGGCGTCAGCTCCCGGTCGTAAATCGAGAAGTCGAGGGTCTTGAGCGTGATGCGCTCGCGCAAAGCCCTCGGCAGCTTCTCGTAGCCGGGCGTCACGTCCTCGGGCTCGCAAACCAGCACGATTGCATGGGGAAAATCGGGCTCGGCATCGAGCATCGAGGCGATGGCGCGAACCGCCGGCGGAAAGAAACGGCTGTCCGGCGTCAGGCAATAGGCGGTGCGCATGTTTCAGGCTTCCCCCCGGGGTCCGAGCCCTCGCCCTTAGCGGGAATCGACCTCGGGCGCGACCGCGCAGATGCGCCGGCTGGCGCCCGCGGCGCCTCGCGCCATGCAACTTGTATGCGGGGTTGGGGAGGGCTAGATTAAAGGTGAATTTACAGTGAATTTTTCTCGCAGCTGACTCGCCAGGGAGGCTGTTCCAATGAATTCCAAGCGCTTAATTCTCCTGCTTGACGGAACGTGGAACGACAGAGAATTTGGCAACTCGGATACCAACATCGTCAGGCTTCAGCAGGTCCTCGTCAAAAGTCTGGACGGAGAAGAAAGTAAGAGAAAAGCAAAAACTGTCTCAAACGAGACGACAAAGCTTGTACAGAGCTTTGTAGCGGGTGAGGATCGAGAAAATTACGTTTTCTATCAGCGCGGCATCGGAACAGGTGGCCTGGATCGGTATACGGGCGGAATTTTTGGCGACGGTCTCGACCGGAATATCCGCAGCGCATACAAATTTATCTCCTATTGGTATGAGCCGGGCGATCAACTCTTCATCTTCGGCTTCTCACGCGGCGCCTTCACGGCCCGATCCCTGGTCGGTTTCATTGCGTCTTCCGGCCTCTTGAGACGGGAGACCTGCACCGTCGAGAACGAAGCGCTCGCCTGGGGCTACTATCGCACGCCGCCGGACCAGCGCCTTCCCGGGACATACGTTCAACTGGAACCGCATGTCCACGAAAGAGACAGTCTTCAAGTCGACTGCGTCGGCGTTTTCGACACAGTCGGCGCGCTCGGAATCCCGTTCCAACGGTTCGATCGCATCAACCGCGACAAGTATTCCTTTCACAATGTCGATCTCTCCTCGATCACGAAGGTCAATTTGCAGGCGCTCGCGATCGACGAACACCGACTCGCGTTTGAAGCGACCCTCTGGCGAAAGCCGCAATTCAAGCGCTATGCAAGCAAGACGGAACAGGTCTGGTTTTCGGGTTCGCACTCCGACATCGGCGGCGGCCTAATTCCCGATCACGCAAGGGAAGCAGACAAGATCCGCGGGCTCGATGACATCACGCTGGACTGGATGTTGAGGCGCGTCACGCATCACTTCCCCGACTTCCCGTTTCATCGGGCGGCATGGCGGGCAGCGGACTCGCAATGGGCTCGCGCCATACAGCACGAAGCGCGGGACGGACCCTATCGCCTCGAGCGGCTCGCCTATCGCTGCATCGCGAACCGTCCCGTTCGAGACCTTGCGTTCCGGGAGGGGGCCGTGTGCCACGACCGGCACGCCGAACCGATCGGCGAAATGATCCACATTTCCGCGCTCGAGCGCCTTGGCGCGTCGATCTCAGCTGGGCGGGAAGCCGACGGCCTATCGACCGAAGAACCTCCTGTGCGTCCTCGGACTCGTCCGGGAAACCTACAGCGCGCCGAATCGAAAAAATCCGGGGGGCGTCCACGTCGTCGACTGGTCGGGACACACGCTCAGCCCGACGAGCGAGAAACACCGGAAGCTGGTCAACGAACTGATCGACCGTTGCCTGCCGACGCCTGAAGGAACCGCTCCGCGTTCCTATCAAGCGTCCCCTCCACCCTTCGGGCGCGCAAGCGAAAAGACGGCGTCGACGACCGCATAATCCTGATAGCCGCAGCGCGCGATGGGATGAGCCAATGTGATGTCGAAGCGGCCGTCGCGAATATAGGCCTCGTCGATGTGGACGCCGACGACCTCGCCGAGAATGAGCACATGGCTGCTCGGCTTGCCGTGACGGTCGCGAATCTGGACGACCTCGACAACCTTGCATTCGAGCGAGGCCGGACTTTCTCCGACGCGCGGAGCGGCCACGAGACTGCACGGCGCCATGGTGAGCCCGGCGTGCAGGAACTCGTTCTCGCCGCGCGGCAGGGGCGCGGACGTAGCGTTCATCTTGTCGCGCAGCGCAAGGGTCGCGAGGTTGAAGACGAACTCGCGGCTTTCCGTGGCGAAGCTCGCCGAATCCTTGGAGCCGCTGTCGCTCGAAAACCCGACGATCGGCGGCGCGCTCCCAAAGCCGTTGAAGAAGCTGTAAGGGGCGAGATTGATCCGCCCGTCGAGCGCCCGGGTCGAGATCCATCCGATCGGCCGGGGCGCGACGATGGCCTTGAACGGATCGTGGGGCAGCTTCGTCTTGTCGCGACGGTCCGTCTCGTAGAACATTTGCGCCGATCCCTCAGGCCGGAAAATGCGTGACGATTTCGCCGAGCGGCGGCCGCGGCCGGTCCTCGATCGCCGGGCCCTTGCCGATATGGATGAAGCCCGCGATGCGCTCATGCGGCTCAAGCCCGATCGCGGCGCGAAAGCGGGCGTCATAGGCTGGCCATTCGGTGATCCAGGTCGCGGAATAGCCGAGCGCGCGGGCCGCAACGATCAGGTTCATGCAGACCGCGCCCGAGGAGAGCACCTGCTCCCATTCGGGGATCTTCACATGCGGCGCGGCGCGGGAGACGACCGCGACGACGACCGGGGCGCGCGAAAAGCGGGCAAGCTCCTCGGCGCGCTTCGCCTCGTCGAGGTCCGGGTGGTCGGCGAGCCGGATATCGAGCGCGAGACGCCCCGCCCGCTCGCGGGCCGGCGCCCTCGAACAGAACGAACCGCCACGGCGCGAGCTTGCCGTGATCGGGCACGCGCGAGGCCACGGTCAGCAGCGTCCGCATCTCCTCGGCCGAGGGACCGGGGCCCGTCATCAGCGCGGGCGGCGTCGAGCGCCGGCTTTTCAGAAGCGCGATCGTTTCGTTCATGCGGCTTGCTATCCTTTGGAAGCGCTGCTTGGCTGAAATCCCGCGCGCTGTAAATCGCCTTTGAACCGCCTCATTATCGCGGCACGAGCCGGGCTCTTCACCCTTCCGGGCCGCGAACGGGCGCGTTCGCGGCAAACGAGACGCAGTTTGACAAGACTTCATCGCGTAACGGCGGCGCTGACCGCCCTGATCTGGATCGGGCTTGCCGCGGCTGCGGCGAACGCGCAGCCCGCGCCCGCCGCGGCGCCCGCGGTTGCCCCTCAGACGCAGGATTCCCCGGCGCCGGCCGCCCCCGACAAGCAGGGCGCGAGTCCCCCGTCGCAGGCGCAGCCGGCGCCCGCGCCCAATCCCGCCGATGCGGCGACCTCGCCCGCGCCGGCCCCGGCAACGCCGGTCCCGGCCGAGGGGCAGGCCCAGACCGCGCCGGCGCCCGTACCGGCGCAACCCGCCCCCGCCCCGGCGCCGGCCGTGGCCCAGGCGACGCTCAATCTGTCGGCTGGCCTGAACGGGGGCCTGACGCCGCTCACGGGCGGCCTCCGCTGGAGGATCTTCGCGACGACTCCCGAGGACGACGGCACGCATCCGCTCATCACCGAATCCACGCTCGCGGCGCCGACCCTGACCCTTCCTGCCGGCGATTATGTCGTCCATGTCGCGTTCGGCCTTGCGAGCGCGACGAAGCGCGTAATCCTGGGAGCCGAGGTGCGATCCGAGCGGCTGATGCTTTCGGCCGGCGGCCTCAAGATCGAGGGAACGGTCGCCGACCACCCGATCGACCCATCGAAGCTGTCGCTCGCGATCTACGTGCCCGAGGGACGGAATCCGGAAGGCAAGCTCGTTTACGGCAAGGCGAAGGCCGGCGACATCATCGGCCTGCCGGAAGGCGCCTATCACATCGTGTCCACCTTTCTCGACACGACAAGCGCGAAATTCTCGGCCAATCCCCAGGCGGGCAAGCCGACCTCGGGTCCGTCCGCGGCCCTTCCCTCGAACTCCATCGTCAACGCCGACATCAGGGTTACGTCGGGCAAGCTGATCGACGTCGCGCTGAGGCATCGGTGCGCGGAACTGACGCTCAAGCTCGTCAACCGGCCGGGCGGCGAAGCGCTCCCCAACACGACATTCACCGTGCTGACGCCCGGCGGCGACGTGATCCGGGAACTCATGGGCGCCTTTCCCTCGCTCGTTCTGGCCGAGGGCGAGTATGTCGCCGTGGCAAGGCATGACGCCAAGACCTATCAGTCGACCTTCGCGGTGAAGTCCGGTATGGACCACGACGTCGAGGTCGTCGCTCAGGAGAACGAGAAGGAAGGACAGCCCGACATCGCAGCGCCGACCGAATCGGCGCCGAACGACAAAGAGTGAGGGGATGCAGACCTTCTTCGTACAGATCAAATGCGCGCTCGGCCGCACCTACGAAGTGGCGAGCGCGCTCGCCGAGGCGGAGATCGCCTCCGAGATCTATTCGATCGCCGGCGATTTCGACATTCTCGCCAAATTCTATGTCGAGAAGGACGTCGACATCGGCCATTTCGTCGGCCACAAGGTGCAGGTGATTCCGGGCATCGTGGACACCCGCACCATCATCACCTTCAAGGCTTTCTGAACACCGCGAGCCGCCAAGGCGAGGCCAAGGAGCAGGCATTGATTTTTGACGCCCATAGAGTGTCCCGCGCCCGATCCGCGATTTCGCATTGGCGCCGCGCTCGCGCCCCTGACGCTCGCCCTGATCGCTACTCCCGGGCGCGCCGACAACACGCAGTTCCTGTTCGACGCGCTGCACGGCAAGGGCGCATACCGGGTCTCGTGGGAAAGGCTCATGAAGCAGGTCCAGCCCACGCCGGACTGGCTTACGCAGTTCAACAAGAATTTCGACGGCGTCGCCGGGCAGGTCACGGACGTCACGATCGACGGCAAGCCCTATTCGCTGTCCTTCGTCTGCAAGCCCTCGGATTGCGCGGAGCACAGGTTCGTCGTCCTGTTCGACGATAAGGGCGCGCATGCCTATGGCGCGCTCGGCGGCAAGAACAATTCGCCCTTCTTCTACGGCAAACCCTCGCCGTCCGAACAGGACGCGATGGCGCAGGCGATGAAGAAGTAGGGCGCCGGAGCGCGCGCCGACCGCTTCAGAAAATTAGAATTTTCTAACCTTATGCTTCCAATTTTCTGGTTTTCCGGCTATGATGCCTCATCGCCGTCAAGCCGGAAGCCGCCCTGTGCACGAAATCTTCAAAGCCGCCGTCGAAGGCGCGGATCCGGGCGGGCGCCCCGGGCCGCCCTTCGAGACGCGTCGCCTTCAGCGGCGCTCCTCAGGGCGAGGACCGGCAGGTCGTTACCCGTGACGCGTGCGAAACAAAACAGCCGCCAAAGCCCTGAAAATATGGAGTCCCGCGAAATCTGTTCATAGTCCGCGTGACGCGTGAGGCGTGAACGCCGGAAGGAAATGTCAGCGCAAGCCCTTGAAAAGTCCTGATTCGCGGAAGGAAATGGCGCGATTTTGATGCGCTTTTGCGCTGCGAATCGCCCGAAAACGCCTCGTTTCCTGCCAAAAACGCCGAAAACCAGCGCCCGATTGCAGCGAAAACGTCTCAAAACGTCAGCCACTCTCCCGCAAGCGGGCGCCCGCGCTGGCGGCCAACCTGACAGGGCTTACGCTCAGGTGAGCTCCAGCACGAAAGGCGTGCCCTCCAGGCACTCCTCGCCGCGACCGATCGCCTCGATCGCCGCGGCCATGCGGCCGCTTCGGCCAAGCGCCTCGTCGGCGAGCGCCACGAGACGGGCGTTCGGCGTCGCGGTCGGCGAGGCTTCGCGGATCGCCTGGGCGATCGCAAATTCGTCGCGGTCCGGCGCAAGCGCGCAGGCGGCGATGAAGGCCGCCGCGGTCGAGCGGCTGACGCCCGCGAAACAATGGATCACCATGGGCTCCGCCCGGTCCCACGAGCGGACGAAGGCGAGGAGCTCGTCGAGATGGGGCGCGCCCGGCAGCACCTGTCCCGGCATCGGCGCGACGATGTCGGAAACGGCGAGATAAAGATGGCGCTCGGGCGCAATCGGCCCGGGCCGCTCGACCGGCGTTCCCGGACTCAAAAGGGTCACCAGCGAACGGGCGCCGGTCTGCGTGACGGTGTCGGTGATGAGGGCGAGCGAGCAGACGTGAAGACGAGGCATGGAAAGGGTCCCCTGACGCGGATGCTTTAAGGGCTCTCGGCCGCCGCGTCGAGTTCGGCGAAGCGCTCAAGGAAGCGCGCCTCGGCATCGGCCGGGCGCATCGGCTCGAGGCGCCCCGCGAAAGGCGCGAGCGGAAGCCCCGGCTTGCCGAAGAGACGCATGGCCTCCGCTTCGCCGAAGCCCGCGAGCGCGGTTGCTTCCATATAGGCCGAGACGCGGTCGGCGGCCTTGATGCGCTTCGCGAGATCGGGGGCCAAATCGGCCGGGAGCCCGAAACGGATATGGATCGCGCGCATGAGCCGGGCCTCGACCTTGCGATACTCGCCGCCGATCGACGCCTTGAAGGGCGAGATCATGTCGCCGATGACATATTCGGGCGCGTCGTGCAGGAGCGCGGCGAGGCGCGCCCTGGCGGCGGGCGGCTCCTCCGCGCCGGCCGCGAACAAAGCCTCCACCAAGAGCGAGTGTTGGGCGACGGAGAAGATCTCCGGCCCCTTCGTCTGGCCGTTCCAGCGCGCGACGCGGGCAAGCCCATGCGCGATGTCGCTGATCTCGATATCGAGCGGCGACGGGTCGATGAGGTCGAGCCGCCGGCCCGACAGCATCCGCTGCCAGGCGCGCGCCAGTCGGCGTTCGCTCATTTCGCCTCCGGCCGGGCGGGAAATTCGCGGGCCAGCGCGCGGCAGGCCTCGCAGCGCCAGCAGTCGGCGAGATGATCGTTGACCATGCCGGTCGCCTGCATGAAGGCGTAGATGATCGTCGGCCCCACGAAATTTCCGCCGCGCGCGCGCAAATCCTTCGCGATCGCGCGCGACGTCTCGCTCTCGGCGGGAATGTCCGCGAGGCTGCGCCGCGCGTTCTGGATCGGCTTGCCGTCCACGAAGCCCCAGAGATGCCGCGCGAATCCCCCCTTCTCCATGAGGTCGAGCCAGATGCGCGCGAGCGCCGGCGTCGCTTCGATCTTGGCGCGGTTGCGCACGATGCCGGCGTCCTGCATCAGCGCGGCCTTCTTCTCGTCGCTCCAGCGGGCGATCTTGTGAGGGTCGAAGCCGTCGAAGGCCGCGCGGAACGCCGGGCGCTTTCGCAGGATGGTGATCCACGAGAGCCCCGCCTGGAACCCGTCGAGAACGAGCTTCTCGAAAAGCGCGCGATCGTCATATTCGGGCGCGCCCCATTCCTCGTCGTGATAGGCGACATAGAGCGGATCCTCGCCGGGCCACGGACAGCGCAGCCTGCCGTCCGCGCCATGCGCGGCGACGCGTGGCCGCGGCGGCTTTTCCTTATCCGGCATCCGTCCCTCTTCTGTCTGCGGGTCAACGCGGCGGCCGCGTCCCGTCCAGCGCCAGTTCGAGCTGCATCTGCGACTCGCCCGCCTTCGCGCGCAAGGGTGACGAGACCGGCGCCTGAACGCCAGCGTCGTCGTTGGCGTGACTGTTCACGCGGGCGCCGATCTCGACCATCTCCAGCGCCTCGTCAGGCGTGGGCCTCACGAGCGCGAGCGCCTCCTCCGCGCCGACGCCGTCGCAATCGAGCCAGGCCGCGAAATCCGCCGGATCGAGGATCGCGGGCATACGGTCGTGGATGAGGCCGACGAGACGGTTGGCGGGCCTCACGATGATGCAGGCCGTGTCGATCTCGCCGCCGGTCCGGTCCATGTAGGTCTCGTAAAGGCCGGCGAAACCCATCGGCTCGCCGCTCGCCCGGCGGATCAGATAGGGCCGCTTCGGCTCTCCGCGCTTGGCCGAAGCGGACTTCCGCCATTCATAGAAGGCGTCGGCGATGACGAGGCAGCGCCTGCGCTTCATCGCCGCGCGGAAGCTCGCCTTCTCGACAACCCCCTCGATGCGGGCATTGATGATGAGCGGAAAGGTCTTCGGGTCCTTGGCGAAGCCCGGCAGGAAACCCCAGCGCATGAGCCGGAAATGACGCCCGGCGCCATGCGTGAACGGTTCCGCGGTCACGACCGGAATCGGCTGGGTCGGCGCGATATTGTAGCGCGGCGGGAAATTGGGCGTCTCGCGATAGGCGAAATAGCCGCGCACCGCCTCCGGCGGCAATGTGATGGCGTATCGTCCGCACATGCGTTTCTCGACCTGGCGCTCCCCGTCCGGGACGGCGAGCCACGGGGCCTCCGGTTAACCCTTTCTAAGGACTTGCGTCGCCTTCCCCGAAGACGGGCTCTATATATCGGGCGATGTCAACCGTCGCGCAAATGGCTCTCAAAGATCGCCTCAGCGAGGACGCGCGCCGGGCCGCGCTCTCCTACGTCGGCGAGGCCTTCGCGCTGGCCGCCCTCGACGGCGTCGAGCCGGAAGCCGTGGCCGAGGCCGCGCTCTGCGCCGCCATGTGCGAACTCGTGGCGGTCCACGGAGAAGACCGCGCCGCGGGCATTGCGACGCGCCTGGCCGAGCGCACGGCGGCCGGTGAGTTCTCCGTCTCGCCGCGACAGTAGCCATTCCCCGGAGCGCCGCATAAAGTCGGCGGAGACGCTGAACCCAGGGACATCTGGACATGACGTTTCGCGCCATCCGCGCCGACAAAACCGACGCCGGACAGGACGTCCGCTTCGTGACCATGGACGAGTCCGAACTGATGGACGGCGACGTCACGGTGCGGGTCACCCACTCGACCGTCAACTACAAGGATGGCCTCGCGCTCTCGGGGAAATCGGCGGTCATCCGGCGCTTTCCGATGGTGCTCGGCATCGACCTCGCAGGCGTGGTCGAGACCTCGAATCATCCGGATTTTTCGCCCGGCGAGGCGGTGATCCTCAACGGCTACGGCCTCAGCGAGACCCATTTCGGCGGATATGCCGAGAAGGCGCGCGTGAAGGGCGACTGGCTCGTCAAGCTCCCGAAGGGCCTGTCCCGCGCAGAGGCCATGGCGATCGGAACGGCGGGCTATACCGCGATGCTGTCGGTCATGGCGATCGAGCGGCTTGGCGTCACCCCCGCTTCCGGCCCGGCGCTGGTCACGGGCGCTGCGGGCGGAGTGGGCTCGACGGCGATCTCGCTGCTCGCGGGCAAGGGCTGGACGGTGATCGCCTCGACAGGACGCGCGGGCGAAGCCGATTACCTCAAGAAGCTCGGCGCGTCCGAGATCATCGATCGGGCCACGCTCTCGGCGCCGGGAAAGCCGCTCGGCAAGGAGCAATGGGCCGCCGCGATCGACAGCGTGGGCTCAACGACGCTGGCGAACGTGCTGGCCCAGACGCGCTATGGCGGCGCGGTCGCCGCCTGCGGGCTTGCGGGCGGCATGGACCTGCCCACGACGGTCGCGCCCTTCATCCTGCGCGGGGTGACGCTCGCGGGCGTCGACAGCGTCCAGTGCCCGATGCCGCTGAGGCTCGAAGCCTGGCGCCGGCTCGCGACGGAACTCGATCGCGACAAGCTCGCGGCGATGACGCAGACGATCCCCTTCGATGAAACCTTCGAAGCCGGGCGCCGGATACTCAAGGGCGAGACGCGCGGACGGATCGTCGTGACGATCGGGTGACGCGCACGAGACGATCAATCCGGCCGCAGCGTCGCGATGTGCGACGACGTGCGGTCATAAATCTGGACAGTCGAGGAATATCAGATGTCGGGCGACGCGGACGATTTTCATATTCTCCTGGGCGAGCAGGTCCCGACGCTGAGCTTCAAGGCCGGAGATACGATTTTCCGGGAGGGCGACCCCGGCCACGAGCTTTTCGTGATCAAGCATGGACAAGTGGAGGTGCTGACGGGCAATCGCCTCCTCGAAACTCTCGGAGACAATGAGATCTTCGGAGAAATGGCGCTGATCGACGATCAACCGCGCAGCGCGACGGTCGTGGCAAAAACCGACGTCGTCGTCGCTCCGGTCGGCGAAAAGCAATATCTGTTTCTCGTCCGGCACACGCCCTTTTTCGCGCTTCGTGTCATGCGCGTGCTGGCGGAGCGTCTAAGACGGCAGAACCGGGCGGTGTAACCCGGTCAGCCCGCGTACGCCCCCGATTGCACTGCGAGCCCGTGATCGAGAATGAAGCGCAGGCAGGAGAGCACCGGCAGGTCCACGCCCCGCGCGGCTTCATTCGCGCGCGTCCAGTCCGCATCGTCGGCGTTGCGGGCAAAGTCTTTCACAAGTCGCGCAGCGTAGGTGCCGCAGCCCAGCCGCTGGCGATTCGCCTCGAAGGCGAAATGCGTGACAAAAGGGCCTCCGATCGAAAAAACAGCGGCCTGAGCGACGGAAGCATTCGAGCAGGCGTGCACGACGTCGCGCGCGTCCATGTGCATCCTCCCAACAGCAAGAGGCCGCACAAACGCGGCCCGTGGATCGATCTGGGATCAGCCTAACCGACAGCCCGGACTTCGACCAATACGGGATTCTACGTAGTGCGGCGCCGAAAAGCCGCGGACGCCGTGCGCGAAGCGGATATTCCGCGCCGGCCTTCGAGGGGTCAGTCCAAGCCCTCCGCTCCGCCAAGGTCTACATTCAGGAACAGACGGATCAGTTCCGAGAGATTGGCTGTCTGCGTCTTCTTCATCACATTGGCGCGATGAACTTCGACCGTCCTCGGGCTGATCCCCATCTCATAGGCAATCACCTTGTTCGGCTGTCCCTTGACGAGACGATTGAGGACCTCCGTTTCCCTCAGGCTCAGCGCCGCAAGGCGCGCTCTGGCCTCCTCCGCGCTGGCCACGCTCTCCATCGCGTCCTGGCCAAGCGCGAGAGCCCGGCGAACGGCCCCGATCAGGTCCTCTGCCGGAAAAGGCTTCTCGAGGAGATCGACTGCGCCTTCCTTCATCGCCGTGACCGCCAGGGGGACATCGGCATGCCCGGTGACAACGATCACCGGCATCGTTCGCGCGGAAATGCGGGCCAGAAGCTCCATGCCGCTCATCCCGGGCATGCGGACGTCTGTGACGACGCAGCCGCCAGGAAGCGCATCCAGGTCGTTTAGAAACTCAAGCGCGGACCCATAAGTTCGGACCTCAAGCCCCTCATTGGTCAGAAAAAGCCGGATAGAGTCTCGAAGGGCCTCGTCATCGTCGATAACATAAACGGTCTGGGCGCCTTTCATTCGGTCCCCGTCGCCAAGATCGACGGCGGAAATCGCAAGGCCGCCCAAATCTCATTTTTGGGTCTCGCCACAGTCCACCCGCGCCTGGTCCAAAAGAAGCCTAACTCTCGCCCCGAACGTGTCGAAGCAGCCCCTTTCTACCCTATGGCGAAGCGAAGGGCCACGGCCAGACAAAACACACTGACGTTGGAAAAACGATCGGCCGGACGGGCCGCGCGAAATCGCCATCAGGCCACTTGCCGCAGAGCCAGCGCTCGCGCGCCCGGCGGAATGCGCGGGAAGGTCGCGACAGCGACAGCCCCAGCGCCGGGCCGCGAGCCGAGCCGAAGCGCTCCGCCGTGGAGCTCGACCAGCGAATTGGCGATGGCCAGCCCCAGTCCCGAGCCTTTCATTCCATTGGCCATGACGGCCTCGCCCTGTTCGAAGGGACGCCCGAGCCGGTCGATGTCCTCCGCCGCGACGCCGGGTCCATTGTCCTCGACGTAAAAATAGACCTGCTCGTCGATCGCCTCCGCCCCGATCTCGACACGGCCGCCCGGCGGGGCGAATTTGACGGCGTTGCGCATCAGCGTGGTCAGGATCCGCTCGACGGCGGAAGGGTCGGCCTCGATCACGAGGTCGGCGGAGAGGTTGACGGCTATCACGACGTCCTTGGCGCGCGCTGTTTGCGATACGTCCTGGACGGCGCGGGAGACCGGCTCGGTCACAAGAAAGCGCGCGTAATCGAGCCGCTCGCGTCCCGCTTCAAGGCGCGACATGTCGAGGATGTCGCTCACCACGTTCAGCAGATATTCGCCGCTCGTAAGGATGTGGCCGCAGTAGTCGCGATACTTGCCCGACCCGAGCGGCCCGAAAGTCTCGCTGCCCATGAGCTGGGAAAAGCCGATGATGGCGTTGAGCGGGGTCCGCAGTTCGTGGCTCATATTGGCGAGAAATTCAGCCTTGGCCCTGTTGGCGGCCTCGGCCTGAAGCTTCTGCTCCTGATATCGGCCGGCGAGATCGGCGAGTTGCCTCGCCTGCTCTTCAAGCGATTTCCGCGACTGGCGTAATTGCGCGACTGTCGCAAGCAGGAGGCGCTGCGAATCGATGAGTTGCTCCTCGTGCTCCTTGAGCTTCGTGATGTCCGCGCCAACCGAGACATATCCGCCGTCACGGGTCCGCCGCTCGTTGACCTGGAGCCAGCGGCCGTCCGGCAGGCACGCCTCGTAGGTTCGCGCGTTACGCCCTTCCGGGTCCGGCTTCCGGACTCCAGTCGAGATCAGGTCCGCGCCGTCCGCACAGGCGGCCTCGTGCGCCGGCCGCGCCAGCGCGCTGAGGCGCTGGTACTTCGAATTGCAAAGCACCATGTGGTTGTCGGAATCCCACAGGACGAAAGCTTCGGAGATCGCCTCGATCGCCTCGCGAAGCCGCTCGTCCGCCTTGGCGCTCTCCTCGGCCTCGCGCTTGCGGTCGCTCACGTCGATGGCGATGCCGACCAGCGACTCGGCGCCGGACTCCTCGTCCGCCACCAGCTCCGCCCGCTTCCTGAGCCAGATCCAGCGTCCGTCGGCGGCCTTTACGCGGAATTCGACATCGACGCATTGACCGCGGCGCCGGCCGGCCAGGCGCACGATTTCGCCAAGCGCAGGATCCTCCGGATGGAGGATTTCCTGCAGTTCGTCCACGCTCCAGGAGGCCCTCCGCCCGGTCAGACCGACGAGGTCGAACAGCGAGGGCGACCAGGCGATACGGCCCTGGCGCAGATCCCAGGTCCAAAGCCCGCACCGGCCATGATTGAGCGCGAGGTCGATGCGCGCGCGACGCGCCCGCTCCTCGCGGATCCGCCGCTTCCGGCGCTGCACGTCGAGCGCATAGAGGCCGCCGGCGGCGAGCATGAGCGCGACCGTCGACGCGAGCAGGCCAATGGTCATCGCGGCGGCGCGTCGCCAAGCCACCAGGTGAAGCCCCACAGGCGAAGCGAAGGCGACCCTTCCCGCACTTGCGGGAAGCGACCGCACCGCAACGAAACCGTCTCCCTCCATTCCCGCGGCGAGGCGCACGACGCCGTTGGGAGGGAGCCGGGTCAGCTCGTCCGGGCCGAGGAAATCCGCTGGCGACGTCCCCTCGCCTCCCGTCGCGGTCGCCGCGATCCTGTTGCCGCTGCCGCTGATCAGATAGGCTCGGGAGAAACGCTGGTCGGGATCGGAAGCCAGAACCCGCCTGAACACGTCAGCCGCCGCCGCGGCCGGCGCGGCCTTCAACGCCGCGTCCAGCCGTTCAGCGAGCAGGGTCGCGCGCATATCGACCTCGCGGGCCGCCACCCGAATAGCGAGGCTCCGCTCGAAGCGGAGATAGTGGGCGGTGATCGCGACAACCCCCACGATCGACAGGGCTAGCACCATGGCCGCAGTTCGCGACGCCCCTCGCCAGTCCACGAAGGGGCGGAGGATTTCGATGATATGAATGTCCGCGCGGGAGAAAATGCGACGCCAGTCGGGCGCTGGTGACGACCGCTCTTCTTCCCGCGCCTCGGCGCCCCTGTCCGGGCACGCCGCCGCAATTGCCGCGCTTTCACGCGTCATCGTCGCTCCCAGATGCCGTCAAATTTAACGCACGGGCGACCGCAATCCCGCCCGAATCAGCACGATAAGAATCCTTGTGCGAATCTTTGTCCAGCCCCTTGACGGGCTCGTTAAGACAAAATTCACGAAGCGGCCCGACGCGATCCCGCCGGAATTTCGTCGAATGGAGCGCCAGAAATCGCCGAAGGTGAGGCGCCGCTTCAGCCCAGGCTTCGCGTGACGATGTCCCGCACGTCGGGGGACAACGTCTCGCGCTCTGCGATGCGCTTGAGCATCGCCTCGGCCTGCCGGCGCCGCGCTTCCTCGAGCGAACGCCACGAGCGCATCGCCGTCAGGAGCCGGGCGGCGATCTGCGGATTGCTCGGATCGAGCCCGACCACGATCTCCTCGAGGAGAGCAAACCCCGCGCCATCGGCGCGATTGAACTGCGTATGATTGGCCGTGAAGCCGCCGATCAGCGCCCGCACGCGATTGGGGTTCGCGAGCGAGAATCCGCGATGGCTCATCAGGCCGCGAACCCGATCCAGCGTCTCGCGCTCCGGGATCTGGGCCTGAAGGGCAAACCATTTGTCGAGGATCAGCGGCTCCATGGCGTAACGCCGCCCGAAGGCTTCGAGCGCATGCTCGCGGGCGGAGTTCGGGCTTCATCGCGATGGCGGCCAGCGCGGCAAGCCGCTCGGTCATATTGTCGGCTTCCGCAAGCTGGGCATGGGCGACCTGGAGGCCGTCGATCACGTCGCCGTCGACATAGAAGGCGAGCGCCGCATTGCGCAGGGCGCGCCGCCCCGCGCTCGCCGCGTCCGGGCTGAAGGGCTGCGGCGAGACGAATTGTCCGTGAAGCGCAAGGAGCGCGTCCCTGTGCATGCGCCCCAGAGCGCCGCGCAACGATTTGCGCGCGGCGTAGATCGCGTCCGGGTCGACGTCCTCGCCAATCTCGCGCGCGATGTCGGCCTCGGTCGGCAACGCCAGCGCCAGCGCCGCGAAAGCCGGGTCGATGCGGCTCAGCCGCGCGTCCTCGATGACGCCGCCAAAGGCGGCGATGAGGCCCGCGTTGCGCTCCGGCGGCTTGCCGGCGCGGATCGCCTTCACGCCGCGCAGCAGAACGCGGGTGGCGAGACTTTGGAGCGCCTGCCAGCGGTTGAAATGATCGGAGTCGTGCCGGGAGAGGACGATGAGATCCTCCTCGGTCAGGTCGTCGTCGACTTTGACCGGCGCCGAGAAGCCGCGCAGGAAAGACAGCGTCGGACGGCGCGGAACATCCGTGAAGAGAAGCGAGCGCTCCGGCGCCTTAAGCTCGAACATGCCCTCGGCAAGCTCTTTCGGATCCGCGTCGGCCGAGCGAAGCGCGAATTCGCCACCTTGCGGATCGACGAGACCAAGCGCGAGCGGCATCGTCATGGGCAGTTTCGTCGGCTGCCCCGGCGTCGGCCCAAGCGTCTGCGCAACATCGAGCCGATACGTTTTCGCGTCCGGATCGTAGGCCGTCCGCACGGTGAGCTTCGGCGTGCCGGCCTGCGCGTACCAGCGCATGAAATGGTCGAGGCTGCGGCCGGAAACCTCGGCGAAGCAGCCGATGAACTGCTCGACCGTCGCCGCCGTTCCGTCGTAGCGCTCGAAATAGAGGTCCATGCCGGCGCGGAATGACTCGGGCCCGATCAGGCGCTTCAGCATGCGGATCACTTCGGCGCCCTTCTGGTAGACGGTCGCCGTGTAGAAATTGCTGATCTCGCTATAGACCTCGGGGCGCACGTTATGGGCCAGGGGTCCCGCGTCCTCAGGAAACTGCGCCGCGCGCAGCACGCGGACTTCCGCGATGCGCTTCACAGGAGCCGAGCGCATGTCGGCGGAAAACTCCTGGTCGCGGAAGACGGTCAGCCCTTCCTTGAGGCAGAGCTGGAACCAGTCGCGGCAGGTGATGCGGTTGCCCGTCCAGTTGTGGAAATATTCGTGCGCGATCACACCCTCGACGCCGGCGTAGTCGTCGTCGGTCGCCGTCTGGGGCGAGGCGAGGACATATTTGTCGTTGAAGACATTAAGCCCCTTGTTCTCCATCGCGCCCATATTGAAGTCGGAGACGGCGACGATGTTGAAGACGTCGAGATCGTATTCGCGCCCGTAGGTCTCTTCGTCCCACGCCATCGAGCGCTTGAGCGAATCCATCGCGTAATCCGCGCGCGCCTCCCGACCCTTCTCGACATAGATGCCGAGTTTCACCGTCCGGCCCGAGACGGTGACGAAGGAATCCTCGATATGAGCGAGGTCGCCCGCGACGACGGCGAAGAGATAGGACGGTTTCTTATGCGGATCGACCCAGACGGCCCAGTGCCGGCCTGGCGTCTCGGCTATGCCCGCGTCCTCGAGATTGCCGTTGGCCAGAAGCACCGGCGCTTCGGCGCGGTCGGCCTCCAGCCGCACCCGATAGGTCGAGAGCACGTCCGGCCGGTCGAGAAAATAGGCGATGCGTCGAAACCCTTCGGCCTCGCACTGCGTGCAATAGGCCGAGCCGGAACGATAGAGCCCCATGAGCTTGGTGTTGGCCGCGGGGTTCAGGCGCGTCTCGATCCGAAGCGTGAAGGGCCCGCGCGGAGGGTTCGGAAGGCGGAACTCCGAAGCGTCGGCTTCGAAATCGGATGAGGGGAGCGGCGCGCCGTCGAGTTCGACGGAGACAAGCGCGAGCTCGTCGCCATCGAGAACCAGCGGCGCCTCGGCGCGGCCATCCGGATTGGACCGAAGGGAGAGAGTCGAGACGACGCGCGTCTCGTTGCGGTCGAGCGAAATGTCGAGATCGACCCGATCGATCAGGAAATCGGGCGGACGATAATCGCTGAGGCGAACAGGCTGACCGACCGATGTGCGCATGGGCGCAGGCCTTTCCGGCAGTTTCGAAGGGCGTTTTCTGTTTTGAGTGCGCCGCACGGCGCATAACCAGCCCGGCCGCCAGCAAGTCCCTGCTCAGGCCGCCGCGACACCGACTGCGCGGGAGGGCGTAAACGCCAATCCGTACCGAAGCAAGGCCTTTTGGAGATCGGGGTGCGGCGCTACGCCGCTGGTGAAAATCATGGCCCCGAGGCCTGCTGGAGGCGCGCCCGGCGCGGGCGGTCCGAGCAGGGAGTCGAGCCTGCGGGCGATGGCGGGAGCGGGATCGACGAATTCGACCGGCCAGGGCGCGAGCCGCCTCAGCGTGTCGATGAGCAGCGGATAATGCGTGCAGGCGAGCACCACGCAATCCGTCCGTCGCCCGTCCTTCTCGACGAAACAGGGCGCGATCTCCGCGGCGACGGCGGCTTCGTCGACCGGTTCGCCGCGCATCATCGCCTCCGCGATCGGCGCAAGCCGCGAAGAGCCGACCAGCGTCACCTCGCAATCGGCGGCGTGGTCGCGCACCAGCGCCTGCGTATAGTCGCGCGCGACGGTTCCGCGCGTCGCGAGGACGCTGATGAGGCCCGAGCGCGACGCTCTCGCTGCCGGCTTGATCGCCGGCACGACGCCGACGAAGGGCAATTCGGGATAGGCGGCGCGCAGACCGGGCAGCGCCAGCGTCGAGGCCGTGCTGCAGGCCACGACCACAATGTCGGGGTCATGCTCCGGGATGGCGCGAGCCATTACCAGGCCTACTCGCTCGATCAGCTCACGCTCGCTGAGCCTCCCATAGGGAAAGGCCGCGTCGTCGGCCACATAGACGATGCCGACGTCGGGCCGAAGGCGCCGGATTTCGCCGAGCACCGAAAGTCCCCCGAGGCCCGAATCGAAGACGAGCGCTTTCCGCGCGCCGCCCCCGCCCGCTTCGCCCTGCTGTCCGTTCCCGCCGTCCCCGCGCTCCATGTCCAGCGGCATACGCGAAACGCGCCGTCGCGGAAAGAAGGGGCGAACGATCACCCAGATTTGAAGCGATATTAAAAGCGAACCGCCGTTGACCCGCGCCCGCCTATGCACCAAGGAGGGGACAGATCAACAATTCGGAGTTTGCGCTTTTCGCGCCGCATGACGCCGTCTGACGCCGTCATTCACGTCGACGCGCTCGACCACCTGGACAAACCGACCCCGCCGACCGCGGCGGAGCGCCGGGGGCTGGCGTTTGCCTTGATCGCCGCCGCCGCACTGCATGTGATCGTTCCGGTGGCATTCCTCGTTTATGGTCTGCTCGCGCCGCGGCCTGCCCCGCCTCTTCAGGAAATCCCCGTCGAACTGGTTGAGGAGCCGCCGCCGCAGCCCGAGCCCAAGAAGGAACAACCGCCCCCGCCGCCCCCTTCGCCGGACGACGAAAAGCCGGCTTATGACGCGCCGAGCGCCGCGACCCAGGAGAAGGCAAACCGCGAATCGAAGGAAGAAAAGTCTCAGGCGCCGAAGACCGAGGCGCAGCCGGATCAGCAGGCGGGCGCGCCGCCCCCATCCGAGCACGAGCAGACCGCGCCGAAGGAGACCGCCTCCGCGCCTCCGCCTCCAGCCGAAGCCGCGCCCGCGCCAGACGCGGATCAGTCCGCCGCGCCGACCTCCCAGCCTTCGGAAGCCGACGCCGCCCCGCCGGCGCCGAAGGTCGACGACAAGCCGTCGCCGCCGCCCGCCCCTCCGGTCAAGGCCCCGCCTGGGGTTCCGATTCCGGAGCCCATGGAGATGCCTGAGCCGAAGTTCGCCCATGCTGCGACGGAATCGCCCATCGTCGGAGGGAACGCGGACACCCGCTATTTCACGATCGTCTACGGCATGATCCGCAATCATATGCGCGAGCCGCCGCGTGTGACGCCAACCCACAGCGGCGCTGTCGTCTTCACCGTGGACGAGGGCGGAAATCTCGTGGAGCGCCGCGTGACCAGGTCAAGCGGATCGCAGAGCCTCGATCTCGCGGTGATGGCGGCAATCGCCGAAGCCGCCCCCTACCCCGCGCCGCCGGGCTGGCAGCCACGCTCCATGCGGCTCACCTACGGCAAGTGAGCTCCTTTTCCGTCAGGAAAAGGTCAGCGGTCAGGCGTCGAGACCCTGCTCAATAGGCCCGATAGCTCGGCTGCACGCAGCGCCAGCTCGAGCGGACGCGCTGGAACGTGGTCCAGCTGTCCCAGTCATGCTCCGCCACAAGGCCGTATTTGGCGCATTCCTTCTGCGCCTCGGCCTGCAATTCCGAGGGGGTGGGAAATTTATCGCCGACGGGCCGGTTCGGATAATAGATGAAATTGATGGACCGCTCGCTGGCGCAGCCAGACAGCGCCAGCAACAGTCCGATCATGGAAACAATACGCATCAATCGCGCCCCGCCTAAAATCGCCTCTCCGGCGACCGGTCTTGCCCGAATCCGCGCGGCACTCTGCCCGCCCCGCGCGAACCGCGCAAGCCTCTCCCGAAGCCTGCCCCCGTGAGAGGGAGCAATTTCAAGGGGAGTGTGGCCGATAGGGCGCGTTCAGCTCACCGACTCGGCGCTGTAGCGTGCAATGAGCCCCGTGCGAATCGCCAGGCGATAGACCGCCGCGAAGGCGAAGCAGGCGAGCGCCAGATAGAGGAGCGCGAGCCCGCCCCCGACGGCGAGCCGCCCCCAGGGGGCGGGTTTGCCGGCCACCACAGCGCGCATCCCCTCGAAGACATAGGCCGGCGGCAAAACCGCCGCGATCGCCTGCATCCATCCGGGCAGGACGGAGACCGGATAGAAGACCCCGCGAAGGGCGAGACGATCATCGGGATCGGCCAGACCAGCCATTCGGAAGCCGGCCCCAATTTGAGCACCAGCGCGGCCGCTGCGACGCCGAAAGCGATTCCGGTCACGAACAGCGTCATGAGAAAGGGCGCCAGGGCCGCCCCATACGCCAGGAACGACAGCCCGAACGCGGCCCCGGCGAAGACGATCATCACGATGAGGCTGACGACGCTCGTCCCGACCGACACAAGGATCAGCGCGGCGAGATATTCGGAGATGCGCAGGGGCGTGGCGAAGAAATTGAGGAAATTGCGCGACCAGACGTCCTCGAAGAAGGCCATGGTGACGCCCTGCATGACGCGGGTGAGGAAATCCCAGAGCAGCACCGCGCCGAGGAGCGCGGGCACGAAGTTGACGCCTCCTCCCGACACCGCGTTCAGATAGCGGGTGAGGAAGCCCCAAAGCAGGATATCGACCGCGACCCAGATGAAGAGCGGAAAGACGCGGGCGGGACTGCCCCGGTAGAGATAGACGATCCTCAGCAGGACCGCTGCGATGCGCCTGCCGCTCACCGCGCCAGCTCCTGCCCGAGCGTCTCCTTGGCGACCGAGACGAAGAGATCGTCGAGCGTCCCTACGCCATGCTCGCCGGGCAGGGTTTTCGGATCGCCTTCGAGCACGATCCGCCCGCGGGAAAGGAAAAGCACGCGATCGCAGACCGCCTCGACTTCCACCATGTTGTGACTGGTCCACAGGACCCCGCAATGGCCCTGATCGACGAGGATCGAAAGGCCGTTGCGGATCTCCCTCGCCGCGGACGGGTCGATCGAGGCGGTCGGCTCGTCGAGCAGCAGAAGCCGGGGCTTGTTGAGCATCGCTTTGGCGAGGGCAAGCCGGGTCTGCTCGCCGGAGGACAGGACCCCCGCCTTCGTGCGCCGGTACCGGGTCAGGTCATATCGGTGGAGGAGCCGCTCGATGCGCTCCGCCAGATTTTCCACCTGGTAGAGCAGGCCGAACACGCGCAGGTTCTGCTCGACCGTCAGATTGCCGGGCAGCGGCGCGTAGACGGCGGCGAAATTGGTATTGGCGAGCGCCGCGCTCCGGTCCACGGCGAGATCGACGCCGTCGATCACCACCCTCCCCTCGCTCGGCGCGAGCACGCCGAGGACCATGCTGATCGTCGTCGTCTTGCCCGCGCCGTTCGGGCCGAGCAGCCCGACGATCTCGCCCGCCGAGACCTGAAACGACAGGTCCTCGACCGCCCGCAAGGAGCGATAGGACTTGCCGAGATGTTCGACCGAAAGGACCGGAGGCGGCGGGGACGACATGCCTCGCCCGTATCAAGCGGGCGGCCGCCCGCGTCAAGGCGGCCGGCCCCGGATCAGGACCGGGCCTCCGCTTCCTCGGGCCCGCGCTCGAAAGGCTCGGCGTCGAGCGTGTAGAGTTCCTGCGGACGCCCGACGCCGCGCAGTGCGTAGCGACCGACCGAGACGAACGGACGCCTGCCATCGCCGAAGGATTCGGCGAAGGCCGACGAAACAAGGACCGGCTGGTCCACCGAACGGCACATCGCGGCGATTCGCGCGACTTCGTTCACCGCGGGCCCGACCACCGTGAAGTCGAGCCGCTCCTGGCTGCCGATATTGCCGTAAAACACGTCGCCGAGATGAAGTCCCAGATACATGTCGGTCGCCGGCAGGCCCTCGGCCGTGCGGCGGGCGTTGAGCGCGGCCACCGCCGCCCTCGCCTCCCGGGCGGCCTCCAGCGCCGCCGCGCAGGCGGCGGCCCGGTCCTCGGCCGGAAAGATCGCGAGCACCCCGTCGCCGATCAGCTTCAGAACGTCGCCCGAATGGGCGTCGATCGCGGTCACGATCGCATCCGCGTAGTCGTTGAGCAGCGGGATGATCTGCTCCGGCTCGGCGCTGTCGGAGATGCGGGTATAGTTCCGCAGGTCGCTGAACCAGAGCACTGTCCGGATTCGGTCGGCGACGCCCCGCGCAATGCGGCCGCTGAGCACCCGGCGTCCCGCGTCCCGGCCGAGATAGGTTTCGACGAGCGTGCCGGCGATCCGCCCGAGCGACGCCGCCTTGATCGCGAGGCCCAGGAATGGCGTGAGGCGTTCGAGGGCCGCGACGTCGGCGTCGGCGAAGCCCTCGGGCGCGTCGGTCATCCAGGACGCATAGAAACAGTCCATCTCCCCGATTACGCCGTCCGCGGCGAAGCGACGGATCATCGCGACATATTCGGTGAGGCCCTCGTCCTTGAGGTCCGCCTGCGCCCGATATTCGGCTGAAAAAGCGTCGTCGATGCGCGCACGAAAGCTCGGCTGGCTCGTTTCCAGCATGCGATAGAAGGGCGTCGCGTGCCACCGCTCGGCCGCTTCGCCCTCCGCGGTGCTGCCGTATTCGATAATTTCGGCTTCCGGCTTCGCACGCGACCAGCGGTAGGCCCGCCCCTCGTATATCGGGTGGAGCGTATCCATGAGCAACAGGATGCGCGCGAGCGGAATGCCGCGCGCGATCAGGCGTTCGCAGAATCCGTTCAGCAGCACGGTCTCCGTCTTGCCCTTGAGGCCAATTTCGGTGATCCAGGCCGAGAGCGCGACGATGTCATCTTCCGTCATGGCGGCGGACCTTAACGGAGCGGGCTCGATGGGCCAAACCCTTCAACCGCTCCGAGGTAAGATCGATCCCCCGAGGCGATCACGCTGATTTTGCTTGGATTGCACGCCGGACGCCTGCTACGAATTTGCGCGAGGCGGCCCGCAGGGGCCGAGGGAGGAAGTCTCGCAATGGCCAAGGTCGCTCTCGTGGGGCTCGGCCTCGTCGGCCGGGCATGGGCCGTCAGCTTTTCGCGCGCAGGCCATGAGGTCGCGATCTTCGACGAGCGGGCGGAGGCGATCGACGACGCTTTCCGCTTCGTGAACAAGATCCTGCCCGACCTCGACGCCCACGGACTTCTCAACGGGGAGGCGCCGATCAACGTGCGCGCCCGGATGCGCCGTGCGCATTCGCTTGAAGAAGCGCTCGACGGCGCGGCCCACGTCCAGGAAAGCACGCCCGAAGACCTCGCCCTCAAGAAGAGGGTGTTTGCGACCCTCGACCGGATCGCCGATCCGGACGCCGTGCTCGCAAGCTCGACCTCCGCGATCCTGCCATCGCTGTTCAGCGAGGGGCTCGAGGGCCGCGCGCGCTGTCTTGTCGCGCATCCGCTCAACCCGCCTTATCTGATCCCCGCCGTCGAAATCATTCCGGCCTCGTGGACCGACCCGGAGGTCGCCGAACGCACGGTGGATTTCATGCGCTCGGCCGGCCATACGCCGATCGCGATGAAGCGCGAAATCGACGGTTTCGTCGTGAACCGCCTGCAGGGCGCGCTGCTCGAAGAGGCATTCCGTCTCGTCGCCGACGGGTTTGCGACGACGGAGGACGTGGATGCGGCGGTTCGAGAGGGACTCGCCTTGCGCTGGTCCTTCATCGGGCCGTTCGAGACGATCGACCTCAATGCGCCGGGCGGCGTCCGCGACTACGCCGAGCGATACGAGAAGATCTATGCGCAGATCTTTCCCTCAACCCAGCGACGCATCGACTGGACGGGGCCGGCGATGGACGGGATCGAAGCGGAGCGACGCAGCCGCCTGCCTGCGAACGCTGTCGGCGAACGGCAGGCCTGGCGCGACCGGAGGCTCATGGCGCTTGCCGCGCACAAACGTCAGGCGGAGAGCGAGATCGGCGCTTAGCCGTTATCGTTCCCTCCAATGGCCTCCGATCTTTTCGATCCCGCGGGCAGAAAAGCGCCCGTCACCGGCTTCCGCTCGCCGTCATCTGAAGGATACGCTTTGACCGACGCCAAACCCGCCCTTATCGGCATCGATTGGGGCACTTCCAGCTTCCGCGCCTATCTCATCGCCAACGATGGCGCGATCCTCGACACGATCGAATCGGCGGACGGGATTTCGACCGTGCCTTCCGGCGGCTTCGCCGCAGCCTACCGCCGGCTTGTCGGCGCATGGCTCGACGCCTACCCCGTTGTGCCCGCGATCGCCTCCGGCATGGTCGGAAGCCGCAACGGCTGGCGCGAGGCGCCCTATGTGCGCTGCCCGGCTGACCCCGCGACGATTGCGGCGGGGCTTGTGAGCGTCGAAGCGGAAGGCGCGCGTCTCCACCTGGTCCCCGGCCTCGCCTACGAGGACGAGACGGGGCGCCCCGACGTGATGCGCGGCGAAGAAGTCGAAATTCTCGGCATCGCGGATGCGGGCGCGAAGCTCGTCGTGCTCCCGGGCTCGCATTCGAAATGGGCCGAAATCGAAGGCGGTCAGGTGCTGCGCTTTCGCACCTTCGTCACCGGAGAATTGTTCGCAGCCGTAAGGGACCATACGCTGTTCGGGGCCTTCGCGCGCGCCGCGCGACCCAGGGAACCGGGGGCTGCTTTTGCCCTCGGCGCGCGGACGGGCGCCGCCGCTGCGCGGGGGGAGACAGGCTCGGGCTTCATCGGCTCGCTTTTCAGCGCGCGCACTCTGCCGCTCATGGGCAAACTGGCGGAGGACGACGCGGGCGAATATCTGTCCGGTCTCATGATCGGAGCCGAGATCGCGGAGGGGGAGCGCCTGTTCCAGACCGGCGCGCCACAGATCGCTGGCGCGCCGGCGCTCGTCGAACGCTATCTCGCCGCCTTCGCCGCGCTCGGGCGAAACGCAAGCGCCGCGCCGAGGCTCGCGGCGGCGCGCGGCCTTTTCCTTCTCTCACGCAGCGCCGGACTGATCGCATGATCGCTTTCGCACCCACGAATCTTGTCGCCATCCTCAGAGGGGTGAAACCGGACGAGGCGGAGGCCATAGCCGACGTGCTCGTCAAGGCCGGGTTCGGCGCCATCGAGGTTCCGCTCAATTCGCCTGACGCCCTCGCGAGCATCGCGGCGCTTTCCAGGCGCTTCGGCGACAAGACGCTGATCGGCGCAGGCACGGTGTTGTCACCCAGCGAGGTCGAACGCGTCGTCCTTGCCGGAGGCCGGTTGATCGTCGCGCCCAACATGAATGGCGAGGTGATCGAAAGGGCTCTGAAGCACGGCGTCGACGTGCTGCCAGGCGTCGCCACCCCGACGGAGGCTTTCCGCGCGCTGGACTATGGCGCGTCGGGGCTGAAGATGTTCCCGGCGGAAGGCATGCCGCCCGAGGTCGTGAAAGCGTGGCTGAGCGTGTTGCCCGGCGAGACGCGGCTTTTCCCGGTGGGCGGAATTACGCCCGAGCGCATCGCGCCTTACCGGAAGGCGGGCGCCGCCGGATTCGGAATCGGCGGCGCGCTCTATAAGCCTGGTCTGTCGGCCGCAGAGGTCGAGACGCGCGCAGCAGCCTTCGTCGAGGCGTGGCGCGCCGCGGAATCGTGAACAAAGGTTCGCCGGTCACAAAAAGGGCTTGAGACGCGTTGGCAAAGGAGTAGACTTTCGCAAATACGGAAAGCGTTCGATCAGGCGTTCTCTCGATTTGTAAGCTTCCTTTTTCCAGACCCTTGTAAGCAACGCCGCGGAAATTTGCCGCAGATGATGAAGACTTCCGTAGCTTCCGACGCGCCGGCGACCATCGTCATGGATGTTCGGGCAGGCGAAACCTGGTCCTTCTCGGCCTCCGGCCGTTGGAAGAACAGCCTCATCGCCTGCGGGCCGGACGGTTACCGCAGCTTTCTGGCCGACGCTTTCCAGATCGAGCCCCGTGCGCAGGGCTATCCGTGGCTCAAGCTCATGGGCCAGATCGAGGGGCGGCCGGACACGCTTTTTCCCATCGGCTGCGGCTGCACGCATACGTTCACCGCGAGCGGAAGGCTCATCGCCTTCGGCAACGACGAGCTGGGCGGATACCCGGACAACACCGGATCGGTGATCCTCGAAGCTGTGCCGGGCGGCGTCGCGCCTACGCCCTCCGTGGACGGCGCGTGGATCCGTCTGTGGCAGGATTTCCGGGACGTTTTCGCGCACACCGCCGGCATTCCGGTCATCGCGGCCTTCGTCTTCGGCGTGTCGGCCATCCTCGTCTTCATGAGGCAGGGCCAGGATCTGGTGAGCGGCGTCGCCGAAGATTATTTCCTGCAATGGCCCTCGGGACTCCTGCAGGTCGCCTTCGCGCTTGGGCTCCTGTTTCTGGGGCTTCAGGCATGGAGCTGGTCCCGGCTCATCATCGTGTCGAACTATGGCCCGGACCGCGAGCAATGGAAGCCAAAGGCCTTCCTGGTGTGGACGCCGCGCGTGCTCGGCGCGGTCCCCTTCGTGGGCGCCGCAATCGCGCTCTGGATGAATCCGGCGAGCAACACCGGATTCGTGATCGGACTCTGCCTCGTCGGCCTCCTCTTCTTCGCATTCGTCGTGCGGCGGCAGGATTTTCGCGCCCGCATGCGGGCGCCGGGACGTAGGCCCTTCCCTCTTTTCCAGCGCTACTGGACGATCTTCGGCCTCGCGGGCGCAGCGATCGCGATGATCCTCGCCACCTTGTGGCCGGCGGAATTCGGGGCGTGGCTCGGCGCCCCGGCCGTTGTCTTTCTCGGCCTCGGCTTCATCATTCCGCTGATTGTGACGGCAATCCAGATGGGCGCGGCCCTGCGGCTTCCCGTCGGGAGCGCGCTTCTGCTCGCGGCCGTCGTCTTCGGACTCTGGATGGACAATCATGGCGTGGGCCGGCGCGCCTTCGCCACGGCCGACGACAGGGCCGATCGATCGGCTCTCGCTGCCCGGCGCTTTCGATCTCTGGCAGAAGCAGCAGCCTCCGGGGCGCAAAAAGACGATGGCGCTCGTCGCCGTGCAGGGCGGCGCGTCGCGGGCGGGCTACTGGACAGCGGCGGCGCTGGCGAAACTCCGCGAGGCTGCGAAGGCGAAAGGGGTCGACCTCGATCCGCATATCTTTGCGATCAGCACGGTCTCGGGCGGAAGCGTCGGCGCGGTTGGCTACGTAGCCTCGCTGAAGGCCTGGCCGGACGCGCCCGATTTCAACCTCAGACTCCTGCGCTTCGCTGGCGCCGACGGGCTCGGCGCGGCGATGACGGGCTTCCTGTTCCCGGATCTTCTCCAGCGCTTCGTGCCCGTGGCTCTTCTGCCCGACCGCGCTGAAGCGCTCGAAAGATCCTGGGAAGCGTCCTGGAGCGTGATCGACCCGAAATCAGGGTCCGCCGGACTCATGAGCGATCCCTTCCTCGGCCTTGCGCCAAAGTCCGGCGAGCCCTGGAGGCCGATCCTCATCGTGCAGGGCGCGAGCGAGAACAGCGGCCGGCGCGTGCTCACGAGCGGCGTCGCCTTCAATTGCGACGAGATCGACGCGGACGATTTTCTCACGAGCTCCGGCCATGACGTCGCTGCGTCGACGGCGATCCTCAACGGCGCGCGCTTTCCCCTGATCAGCCCCGGCGGAACCTTCCCGAACTATCAGCGGCCCGCGGGACGCTGCAAAAAGGACGATGCGACGAAGACGACGGATCATATCCTCGACGGCGGCTATTTCGACAACGCCGGCGCCGAAACCCTGCGCGAGATGATGCGCGCCATACGGGCGCTGCCGGGCGGCTCCGCGGACCAGCTCGACATCGTCTTCGTGCTGATCGGCTATCGCGATCCCAACGCCGCCAAACCGACGCCCGCGCTCGCCTTCAACGACGTCTTCGCCCCGCTGTTCGGCCTCTACGCCAGCATGGCCGCGCACGAAAATCACCTTGCGCGCGAAATGAAGCTCGAGGGCCAGCCGATTGGAACGGACGGCGACCCCTACGAATCCCGCAAGACCGACAGCGACCTCGATTACGAGGCGCTCGTGCTCTGCAAGGGACAGATCGAGGTCGACGGGGCGCTGAGGGACTACGAACCGCCGATGGACTGGACGCTCTCGGGCGAGGCCAAGCGCTATATCGAGGATTCGCTGATCCCGACGAAGCCCGCGTGCAAAGCGAAAGACAATGCGGAGACGATCGACGCGATCGTGGAGAAGCTTCGGGGCTGAAGCCCGCAAATTTTTCCGGCGCCTGCTGTAACCAGCCCGCTCCTCGCCGCGAACCGGGAAGGTGGCGATTGGCCACGATCCGGAGCGGCCTCTCTCTGCGGCGCTCCTGCAAGGGATGAAAGGTTTCAGCCATGACCAGGACTTTTGCGCTCGCCGGCTCGCTTCTCGCGCTCGGCCTTCTCGCCTCTCCCGTCGCCTACGCCACGGATTCGATGAAGTCGGATTCAACGAACATGTCGAAGTCCATGCACAAGAGCGCGAAGAAGCCGATGCACAAGGACACCATGATGAAGAAAGACACGATGAAGAGCGACTCCATGCAGGGCGATTCCATGCAGAAGTAGCGAGCGCCGCCCCCTATCTCCGGGGTAGCGTCCTTCTCCCCCAGGCCTGGCGCCTTTCGCGCTGGCTTGGGGAGAGGCGTCGCGCGGAAAGCCGCTACTCTTCCTCCTCGCTTTCCGTCTCGCCGATGCGATCGACCGAGACGACGCGCTCCTGCTCGTCCGTGTTGAAGACGATCACGCCCTGCGTCGCGCGGCCGGCGATGCGAATGCCCGCGACCGGCACGCGGATGAGCTGTCCGCCGTCTGTCACGAGCATGATCTCGTCGCCCTCGTCCACCGGGAACGAGGCGACCAGTTTGCCGTTGCGTTCGTTGACCGCCATGGCGACGATGCCTTTGCCGCCGCGACCGGTCGCGCGATATTCGTAACTGACCGTGCGCTTGCCGTAGCCGTTTTCCGAGATGGTGAGGATCACCTGCTCGGCCTCGCGCATCGCCTCGAAGCGTTCCGCCGAAAGGCCCGCGCTCCCGTTCGCCTCCGCGCCGTTCGTTTCGCCGTTTTCGGCCTCGCTTTCGTCGGCGGATTCGCCAGCAAGCGCCCGGCGCTGCTTGAGATAGGCCGTCCGCTCTTCCGAGCTCGCCTCGAAGGAATCGAGGATCGCGAGCGAGATGACCTGATCGCCCTTTTCGAGCGCTATGCCGCGCACGCCCATCGAGTCGCGGCCCTTGAACACGCGCACGTCGCCGACGGGGAAGCGGATGCATTGTCCCTTCGCCGTCGTGAGCAGCACGTCCTGCACGTCGGAGCAGATCTGCACATCGACGATGCGCTCGCCCTCGTCGAGACGCATCGCGATCTTGCCCGCGCGGTTCACCTGGGCAAAGTCGGAGAGCTTGTTGCGCCTCACTGTGCCGCGCGTCGTCGCGAACATCACGTCGAGCGCCTCCCACGTCGAACTCGTCCTCGGGCAAGGGCATGATCGTGGTGATGCGTTCGCCCTGCTCGAGCGGCAGGAGATTGACGAGCGCCTTGCCGCGCGCCTGCGGCGCAGCCAGCGGCAGGCGCCAGACCTTCTCCTTGTAGACCTGCCCGGCCGAGGAGAAGAACAGCACCGGCTGATGGGTCGAGGCCACGAAGAGCCGCGCGACGAAATCCTCGTCGCGCGTCGCCATTCCGGAGCGGCCCTTGCCGCCGCGCCTCTGCGCCCGATAGGTCGAGAGCGGCGCGCGCTTGATGTAGCCGCCATGACTCACCAGCACGACCATCTCCTCGCGCTGGATGAGATCCTCGTCGTCCATGTCGGCGTCGCTGTCGAGAATCTCCGTGCGGCGCGGCGTGGAGTACTCGTCCCTCATCTTCACGAGGTCGTCGCGGATGATCCCCATAAGCCGCGCGCGCGAGCTCAGGATGTCGAGATAGTCGGCAATCTCCGCCGAGAGCTTCTCCAGCGCTTCGCCAATCTCGTCGCGGCCGAGGGCCGTGAGGCGCGCGAGCCTCAGTTCGAGGATGGCGCGCGCCTGTGTGTCGGAGAGACGGATCGCCCCCTCGGCGTTCAGAGTATGGCGCGGATCGGCGATGAGCGCGATGAGCGGCGCCATGTCGCGCGCCGGCCATGCGCGCTCCATGAGCGCCGCGCGCGCCGCGGCCGTGTCCGGCGAGGTGCGGATGAGCCGGATCACCTCGTCGATATTGGCGACCGCGATCGCAAGGCCGACCTGGATATGCGCGCCGTCGCGCGCTTTCGTAAGCAGGAACTTCGTGCGCCGCGTGACGACTTCCTCGCGGAAGTCGAGGAAGGCGCGCAGCATGTCGGAAAGCGTCAGCATCTCCGGCTTGCCGCCGTTCAGCGCGATCATGTTCGCGCCGAAGCTCGACTGGAGCGCGGTGAAGCGCCAAAGCTGGTTGAGCACGACCTCCGCGACCGCGTCGCGCTTGATCTCGATGACGATGCGCATGCCGTCGCGGTCGGATTCGTCGCGCAAGTCGGAAATACCCTCGACGCGCTTCTCGCGCACGAGCTCGGCGATCTTCTCGACCAGCGTCGCCTTGTTGACCTGATACGGGATCTCGCTGACGATCAGCGCCTCGCGGTCCTTGCGCAATTCCTCGACCGCGACCTTCGCCCGCATCATGATCGAGCCGCGCCCGGTCGCATAGGCCTGGCGGATGCCGGCGCGGCCGAGGATAGCCCCTCCGGTCGGGAAGTCCGGGCCGGGGATATGCTCCATCAATTCGTCGAGCGTGATGTCGGGCTTGTCCATCATGGCGAGCAGCGCGTTGATCGTCTCGCCGAGATTGTGCGGCGGGATATTCGTCGCCATGCCGACCGCGATGCCGCCCGCGCCGTTGACGAGAAGATTCGGGAAGCGCGCCGGCAGGACGACCGGCTCCTCCTCCTTCTCGTCGTAGTTCGGACGGAAGTCGACCGTGTCCTTGTCGAGATCGTCCAGCATCGGCATCGCGACCGGCGCGAGGCGCGATTCCGTGTAGCGTTGCGCCGCGGGCGGATCGCCGTCGACCGAGCCGAAATTGCCCTGCCCGTCGATGAGCGGGGCGCGCATTGAAAAGTCCTGCGCGAGGCGCACCATCGCCTCATAGACGGCGAGGTCGCCATGCGGGTGATACTTGCCGATGACGTCGCCGACCGTGCGGGCGGACTTGTTGTAGGGACGCTCCGGCGTGAAGTTCAGCTCGTGCATGGCGTAAAGAATGCGCCGGTGCACGGGCTTCAGCCCGTCGCGGACATCGGGAAGCGCGCGGCTCACGATCACGCTCATCGCGTAATCGAGGTAGGAGCGCTTCATTTCATCCAGAATGGATACGGGTTTAATGTCGGCGGGGCCTTCAGGCCCCGGCCGGTCGTCGCGGGTGTCGCTCAATGGAAAAGCCTCGGGATTTTGGGCTTTGTCTAGCCGATTCCGGAGCCGCGCGCCAGTTTTCCGGAGGCGCTCAGCCAAGACCAGTTTCTCTCGGAATTTCAATTCGTTATGTTAACACATTATCGTTTTGACCTATTCCGCCGCCAATTTGACCCGACGACGCGCGGACGGTGGTCGCGGGTGAAGAGACCGCTTGCGGATCCCGCCGGCGCACGCCCTTTGATCCGCCGCGTTCGCAAGAGCGCCGAACCCCGCTTTCCTGCGAAACCAGCCCCGGCGGGACAAAATCACGCCCTCACCCGCCCCCGCCCTTGACCGCCGCCGCCGACCCGTCGAACGCTCGCCTGCGATGCCGCTCGACGAACTCAAGACCGCCTTCGCGACCCTGTTCGTGACGATCGACCCGCCGGGGCTCGCGCCGATGTTCCTTGCCCTGACGCTCGGCATGACCGCCGCCGAGAAACGCGCGGTCGCCTGGCGCGCCTGCCTCATCGCCTTCATGGTCCTCGCTGCTTTCGCTTTCGGCGGACGGGCGGCGCTGGAGGCGCTTGGCGTCGGCATGCCCGCCTTTCGCATCGCGGGCGGGCTTCTGCTCTTCTACGTCGCCTTCGACATGCTGTTCGCGCTGCGCGGCGAGCGGAAACGCGAGATCGCGACCGACGCCGTGTCGATCGACCACATCCGCAACATCGCCGCCTTCCCGCTCGCCATTCCGCTCATGGCGGGTCCGGGGGCGATTACCGCGACGATGCTGCTTGCCGGCCGCGCGGCTGGCGACTGGCGGGCGATGACGGGCCTGATGGCGGTCGTCGTCATCGTGACCGCCATCTCTTTCGTCGTCTTCCTCAGCGCCGGGCGCGTCGCCCGCGCGCTGGGCGTCACCGGCTCCGTGGTGCTCACGCGCATGTTCGGCCTCGTGCTCGCAGCCATGGCGGTGCAGTTCGTGATCGACGGCGTCACCGCCGTCGCGCATTGACTTTGCCCGGCGCGCGACGCGACTGTCCGGGCGCCACGACGCCTCCGGCCTGGAGTTCCCCATGACCATAGCCATCTGGTGCATCCTGATCGCCGCGATGCTGCCCTATCTCCCCTTCGTCTATGTGCGCGGCATCGACCGCAACGAGCCGCGCGCCCATATCGCCGAACTCGACCCGCGTTCGGTCCGCGCCTATGGAGCGCAGCTGAATGGCTTCGAGACCTTTCCCTTCTTCGCGGCGGCGGTGATCGTCGCGCATATGGTCGGCGGTCCGAGCCGACTGGCCGACAGTCTCGCGGTCCTCTACCTGCTTATTCGCGTCGGCCACATGGCGGCCTATATCGCCCGCAACCAGCCGATCCGTTCGGCGGCCTTCACGCTCGGCCAGCTCGTGGCAGTCGCCATCTTCCTCTCGCCGCTCCTCGGATAAAGAACGATGCGGCCGTGTGTCGGGCCGATCCTCGCCGCGCCCCGTGGAAGCCGGGAAGCGACACATTCCGGAGCGCTCGCTTTCGTGCGGCTCTGAGATTTTGAAAGAGAGAAGACGAAAAACATTTCCTTCTGTTTTTCTGGCAAACGCCGTATGATGCGTGATCGTCGTCAAGCCGGAAGCCGCCAGATGCGCGAATTCGCTGAAGTCACCGTCCCTGCCGCGAGCCCAGTCAGCCACGATTTAGCCATCTTTCGGCCATCGCGGAGCCATCGACTGCGATGTCGCCGGAAGGAAATGTCAGCGCAAGTCTCTGAAAAGTCCCGATTCGCGGAAGGAAACGGCACGATTTTCGCGCGATTTTCCGCTGCCAATCGCTGAAAAACGCTTCGTTTCGTGCGAAAAACGCTGAAATCGGACCCAAAATCGCATCAAAAATGCGCCAGAACGTCTGCCACGCGCACTGGCGGCGTCATCTCTGCGAGGGCGCCGGAAGCGGCTCGACCTGACGAGACGCTCCGCTTGCGAAGTCGCGGGAAAAGCGCGCGCTACTCCGCCTGGGTCCAGGACGAATTGGGATTGTATTGCGTCATCCCCGACGCAAGCGTCGCCGTGCCGGGCCCGAGATCCTTCTGATAGACGGTCCCGTCCTGCCCGCACATGAAGGTCTTGACGCCCGTGTCGCCATAGGCCGCCGGCCAGGCGAGGAGCGCGTGGCCCGCGATCATGTGGCCGTTGATGAGATAGGAATGCGCGCCTCCCGGGGCCGCGGGACCCTGCCCGGTCAGGATGCGGAAGTAATAGCCGTTGTAAGGCTCGGGCTTCGCGCCCGTGCGCTTTGTGAGCTTCGCGTCTTCCGCGAAGCCGTCCAGCGGCGAGAGGTCGGCCTGATTCTCGGGCGGCCAGTAGAGGCCGTCGCGCGTGCCCGGAGTTCGAAATGATTCTCGACGCATATTCGCGGAAGTTCAGTCCATCCGGATCGAGCCGGTAATATTCGTCCTGGGCCTCGACATAGGCCCGGCACGCCGCGATCGCGCTAAGCTCGTTGAAGCCGACGCGGCGATCCGCGATCTCCTCCTTGCCGCGGACGGGATCGAAGATCCAGCCGGCAGCGGTCTTGACGAGCGGCAGCGGCAGGGTCCAGCCGTTCTTGCCGACGACGCAGGACCTTGGTTCCGTCCGGGCCGTCGTCGATGGCCGTCGACTCCGCGGCCGCCGTGTTGAACGTGTCGAGGTTCTGCGCGTCCTGGTCGGTGTCGCCCGACCTCAGGAGCCCCGCGCCTTCCTTGCCGAGGATGCGGTCGCCGAAGCCCGGCGTCTTCTCCTTGGCGGAGTCGACGAGGTCTTTCACCGCGGCTTCCGGAGTCGGATAGGCCTGCTGCGCGCGCGCCGGGACCGCCGCGGCGATCATCGCGGCCGCCGCAAGAATGACACAGGTCCTCATCGTCCTCGTCCTCGTCATCATCCGCGTTCCCGCATTGCCCCGAGCCTGCCGCAAGCGACGGCGGCGCCGTCTGTCAAGGCGCGAGCGGCTTTACGCTCGGCAGATGCGCGCCAGTCGCGACCCATTCCGCATAGGTCCCGAACGGCAATCCAAGCCGTTCGTAGGACACGCGCAGATAGCCGTCGGCGCCGCGCGTCACCGCTTCCGGCGCCACGGTCTGCACCTCCTGCGCCATCACCCCGACATACGCGGTGTGTCCGCCGTTGTAGACGAAGCGATAATAGCCGAGGCCGTCGTCGAGACGTCCGAGCAGCACGACATCGTGCTTGAGGCGCATGTCGGAGCGCCGCCCGCCACCGCCGCCTCGCCCGCCGCCGCCACGCCCACCGCCTCCGCCGCCGCGCATGCCGCCGCCGCCTCCGCGCATGGCGGGACCGCCTCCGCCGAAGCCGCCGCCCGGACGGCCCATCGAGGCGCTTCGCGCCGGACCGCGGCTCATGGCGCCGCGATTGGCGAAGGCCGCGTTGGCCGAGCCCATGTTGATGCCGCCGAGAGCGGACGAGCCGGGTCGGCTGACGCTCGGCCGGGCCGCAGGACGCGCAGCGGGTCTGGCCGCAGGCCGCGCGGCGGGCTTGGCGGCCGGACGCGTCGCGGGCTTGCCCGCAGGGCGCGTCGCAGGCTTCGTCGCCGCGCCGCCGCCGGGGCGATTGCCGCCGCCGATGTTCCCGCCGCCCGGTCCGCCGGGCGGCCGGGCCGCCAACGCCGCCCGGTCCGCCGGGACGGCCAGGCCCGCCAACGCCGCCAGGTCCACCGGGACGGCCGGGCCCGCCAACGCCGCCCGGTCCGCCGGGACGGCCGGGGCCGCCAACGCCGCCAGGTCCGCCGGGACGGCCGGGCCGCCAACGCCGCCAGGGACGGCCGGGCCCGCCAACGCCGCCAGGTCCACCGGGACGGCCGGGCCCGCCAATGTCCGGCTTGCTGCCCATTCCGGGCCGATAGTCGCCGTTGGGACGCCAGGGCTTCACATTGTTGCCGATATTCCCGCTGCCGATGTTGATGTCGTTGCCGACATTGATGTTGCCGGTATTGATTGGCGGACGGCCGCCCGGCCAAACCGGCTGGCCCGGACGCCACCCGGCATAGGGCGGACGCCAGCCCGGATAGCCGGCCCAGACGGGCGGGTAGATCGCGCCCGAGCCCCAGTTCCAGTAATTGTTGTTCCAGAGCGAAGCGACCGCGACGCCCGCGCCAAAGGTGAGCAGCGGCGTTACGATCGAAGCCGCGGTGGGCCCATAGACAACGCCGGGATCATAACTCGGAACGTAAACGACGGCCGGGTCGGCCGGCTCGATGGCGATGTAACTGGCCTGCGCGGAGGTTCCGCCTCCGGCCGGGGCCGTCCTCCTGACCGTCTGTTGCGCCGTGGTCTTGAGGGCGCCGGACTTCTCCGCCTCGGCGCGCAGTTCCTGGATCACGCTGGCGACGTCCTGCGGCTGGTTGACCTCGGCGTCGCCGAGGTCGGTCGTCCAGTCGAGGTCGGCGCTCATTTTCTCGATGACCTGCGGGAAGCGCGCCAGCGCCTTCACCGCCGGATCCCAGTCCTGATTGTCAATCCCGGAATAGTCGTTGTTGGCGACTTCCTTCTTGTGCTTGTCGAGCCAGCGCTGCGCCTGAACGATCTGGACAGGATAGGCGCTCGCCGGCAGGAGCTGCGCCAGCAAGGGATCGGGATAAAGCGCAATCGGCGCCAGAAGCTTGCGCAACTCCTCGCGGCTGAACTGGGCAGTCGCCGGAGGCTGTTCGCCCTGCGGCGCCGAAGGCGCTGCCGCCTGGGCGTCCGGGGCGGGCTGGGCGCTGTTCTGTTGCGCGGGGGTGTTGCCCGGCTGGGCCTGGGCGTCCCCTTGCTGGGCTTGGGCGAGGGCAGGCGCCGCGGCCAGCGTTCCAAGAAACGCCAGAGTCAGAACCGCCCGCGCCCGTCTGAAGGACCTGCTCATCGACTGCGGCATTGATCCTCCCGCCCGCTAAAGCGCGTCCGCCCAAACCTTTCACATATTTACCGCGCGCCGCGGCTCGCGTCCATGCGGCACGGCGCCGCTGTTCGGCCAGCGACGTCGCCACCTTGGCGCCCGATGTGAAGCTTGCGGCGCGCCTTTCGCGCGTCACTTCAGTGTCTCCCTCCGGGAAGGCCTCCCGGACCGATCGCAGGGCCGCCGCCCGGACCCACGAACGGTCCAGCTGGCGATCCGCCGCGCATCGCAGGGTTGCCCGGAAAGGCGCCCCGTCCCATGGCGCCAGGACGTCCGCCGCCGAACGGAGCCCCTCCGGCTGGCGGCGGCCCCACGCCTCCGCGGCCGAAGGAGCCTCTGTTCTGGAATCCACCCACCGCCGGCGGATTGATCGGTCCCGGCGGTGTCGCGCGGGGAACGACAACAGGCGGCGTCGCCATCGGCAAGGGCGTGACCGGCCTGACGTAAGGACGCTGGAACGAAGGATGCGGAACTGGCGGCCCGCCGGGACGAATCACGCCTGGAACGGGCGCCCCAACCCGCGGACGGAAAGCCGGCGGTCCGCCCGGGAGCGGTTGTCGCGGTCCGCTGGGCGCGACGCGCCCCCGCGCCGGGGCGGATTGCGCCCGGAACAGGCGCTCCGCTCGGCAGATGAAGAGGCGGCGCTCCGCTGAGAGGCAAACGCGGGGGCATTCCGGGCCAATTGCCGCCTATACCCGGACGATAGCCCGGCCCCGGGCGCCACGGCCTCGGACCGGCGCCGGTCGGTCGAGCCCCGAGCGAAGCAGCAGGCGGGCGAACGGCGCCCGGCGGAACAACGGGAACTGCCGGTGGGAGGGGCGGAACGGCAGATTGAGGCGGAGGGGTGCGAGAAACGCCCGGCAGAGGCGGTCCCGGTCGCCAGGCCGGGTAGCCCGGCCAGACAGGCGGATAGATCGCGCCGGTCTTCCAGTCCCAGCAGGGACCGATCCAGAGCACGCCAACCGCCACGCCGGCGGCGAAGGTGACCACCGGCGCGAGCGGAGCCGGTTGATAGACGGCGCCCCAGTCGTAGGTTGGGACATATATGAAAGCGGGGTTCGCGGGCTCGATCACGATATAGCTCGGAGAGACGGTGGTCACCACCTGCTGCGACGTCGTCCTCAGCGCGCCGGACTTTTCCGCCTCGGATCTCAGCTCCTGGATGACCTCGGCGACTTCCTGCGGCTGATTGACCACGGCGTCGCCGAGATTGGCCGTCCATTCGAGATCGGCGTTCAATCTGCCGAGTACGGCCGGAAAGCGCACCAGCGCCTTCACCGCCGGGTCCCAGTCCCTGATGTCGATCCCGGAATAATCGTTGTCGGCGACCTGCCGCCGATGAGTGTCGAGCCAGCGCTTCGCGAGGACGATCTGCACCGGATAGGCGCTTGCGGCAGAACTTGCGCCAGCAGCGCATCGGGATAGAGAGCGATCGGCGCCAGAAGCCTGCGGAGCTCGGCGTGACTGAACCTTACGGGAACAGGGGCCTGAGGCGACGCGGCGACCGAATCCCGATCCCCTCCGGGCTCCGTGGCCCGGGTCGGGGCCACAGGAAAACCAAGGGCGACCGCAAGCGTGATGGCCAGAAACGCTCGCACGCGCCTCTCGCTCGCGCTGTTGATCCGGGGCATGTCTCTTCTGGTCGTTGCAGCGTCGCGGTCTGCCCGCGTCGTTTCGACCGTTAGATGGGGGCTTTCCCCTCCCGGCGCCAGTTGCCCCTTTCGCAGCCGCCCGGTCAGCGGCCGCCGGTCACGTCGAGGATTGCGCCGGTGACATAGGAGGCGGCATCGCTGATGAGCCAGATCGCAGCCTCGGCGACCTCGTTCGCGGTTCCCGGCCGCCCAAGCGGAACCGATCGGCCGAGCGTATGAGCGCGATCCGGCTCTCCGCCGCTCAAATGGATCTCCGTGTCAATCAGCCCCGGACGAATGGCGTTGACCCGCACCCCCTCGGGGCCAAGTTCCCGCGAAAGGCCAATCGTCAGCGTATCGACGGCTCCCTTGGAGCCGGCGTAGTCGACATAGAGGCCAGGCGAGCCGAGCCGCGCGGCAGCCGACGACATGAGCACGATCGACCCGCCCGAGCCCCCGGCCGAATCCGACATGCGGCGCGCCGCCTCGCGGGCGGTGAGATAGGCGCCGAGCACATTGACCTCGAAGATGCGGCGCATGCGCTCGGCCGTCATCTCCACGAGACGCGCGCTCGGCGCGACGATGCCCGCGTTGGCGATCACGGCCCTGAGGGGTCCCAAAGCGTTGGTCGCCTGATCGAACATCGCCACGACCTGATCCTCGACAGCCACGTCGCCTTCGAGGGCGACGGCTCGCCCGCCATGCTTCGCGATCTCTTCGACCACAGCGTCGGCCGAAGCGCGATCCGCACGGAAATTTACGCCTACCGCCCAGCCATGCTGGGCCGCGAGAAGCGCACACGCACGGCCAATGCCGCGCGAGGCGCCAGTGATCAGCAAAGCTTTGCCGGACATCAGAATCCCACGCTAGAGATGAAAGCCAGCGGCTCGAACCGACCGGGAGAGGGGCTGCCGCAGGCGGACTTTATCGGGGCAAGCTCCAAGAAATCCAGCCGCAAACGAGGGGGCTGCCTTCGACATTTTCTTGCCAAGCGCCCAGAATTGTCTGATAATCCGAAAACGTCAGCTGGGCTCGCCCGCTCGAGCCGCTATGAGGGAACATTGAAATCGGCGGCGAGCGGGAGGCAGCCTCGATAGGGACGTCTGGAGCGGCGGAGGCGGAACGAGAATGAGAGCGCGAAGACGCGAAACAAATCGACGCGTAAGACCTATGAAAAGATGGAATCCTGCGAAACAAGCGCGAAACGGGAATCGATGGAGACGGCGGTTCCCGCCCGAAGGTCGCCCATCTCGACAGCACTGGACGCTTCACCCGGCCAATGCAAGAGCGATCCACAAAGCTGGGGACGGACGGCGCCGCCTTCGCGGACATCCGTGATCTTCGGCTAAACATTTGCCGATTTTGAAGTCCGGAGCCGTCCATGTCGAACGTACACGTCGTCAGTCATCCGTTGGTCCAGCACAAGCTTGACCTTGATGCGGGACAAGACCGTCTCGACCAAAGGCTTCCGGCAGTTGCTCAACGAGATCGGTATGCTGCTGGCTTACGAGGTGACGCGCGACCTGCCGTTGGAGATGATCGAGGTCGAGACGCCGCTCGCCAGGACCATGCAGCCGACCATCGCCGGCAAGAAGCTTGTATTCGCGCCGATCCTGCGGGCGGGGGTCGGCTTTCTCGACGGGATGCTCAATCTCGTGCCGAGCGCCCGCGTCGCGCATATCGGCCTTTTCCGCGATCCGCAGACTCTGGAGGCGGTCGAATATTACTTCAAGGCCCCGGCCGACGTGGCCGAACGCCTGGTGATCGTCATGGACCCGATGCTTGCAACGGCCAATTCCGCAGTCGCGGCGATCGACCGGCTCAAGCGGCGAGGCGTGAAGGAGATCCGTTTCGTCTGCCTGCTCGCCGCGCCCGAGGGCATCGAGAGACTGACCAAGGCCCACCCGGACGTCGAGGTCTGGACCGCCGCCATCGACGAGCGCCTCAACGATCACGGCTACATCGTGCCGGGTCTCGGCGACGCCGGCGACAGAATGTTTGGGACAAAATAAAGGAGCAAATGAGCCCTTCGGGCTCGCAACGCGCCCAGCGGCTTCCTGATAGGTCGGCCGCCCCGGCGAACGGATATTCTGGGAAGCATCCACCGCGCTCCCCGTCCCGTCCCCAAGGCGGAGCGGAGAGGCGCGAAGGTTGCAGTCCGCGCTTACTTCCGGCGGCGGCGTTGCTGGCCCAGACCCATCTGCTTGGCGAGCGCCGACCGGGCCTTCGCATAGGCCGGGGCGACCATCGGATAGTCAGAGGCGAGGCCCCACTTCTCCCGATATTCTTCAGGAGACAGGTTATACTGCGTGCGAAGATGCCGCTTTAAAGACTTGAACTTGCGTCCATCCTCCAGACAGACGATGTATTCGCTCGTAACCGACTTTTTCGGCGGGACAGCGGGCTTCAACGCCTCGGCCACCACAGGCTGCGACCCGGTCGCGACCCGAACGATCGCCGCATGGACGTCGCTCAGGAGCGCCGGAAGCTCGCTCGACGGCACGGAATTGTTCGACACATAGGCCGAAACAATCTCCGCTGCCAATTCGACGGGGTTTGTGGATTCATTCATTGCCTTCTCAACTCCCAACGGAACCGGTGAAGAAACGCCCGGGGCGCTCATCGGTATCAGGCCAGTCTGTTGTGCCGGCCATTACAAACATGATCTTACTTTCGCCTCGTATGGCGTTTCGGACCTAGGCGGGCTATAGCGCAGCCAATAGAAACAAACAAGGCGACACTTCAGTTTTTAAACTCGATTTTTTGATCGACACACAATGATTTGAAGCGAATACTGTGCGCCGGATTTGCCGGACGATAGCCGCCCGCGATAAAAATTCGGACTACTCTTGACATTGAGAGGACAGCGTGCCGACTCAAAGTCTTATGGATCGGGACGCTCTTCGGATTGGAACCGCGAGGCGCTGCCGCTGATCCAGCCACACCCAAATGCCTGCGGATTATCGGTCGGCTTAAGCGTTGGTCTGGCGCTCGATCCACAGATATGGAAGACCACTGATCAGCGCAAGTCTTCGCGAGTCTGACTGCAACTCTCGGGATGACGAAAGGCGTTTGGAACGCCATATGCGCTCTCAACACTCCGGATAGCGAGTTCGCGAAGCCTCATGCGTCTTTTCACCCGTTCAAACGCCCCGTCGTCGCAAGCGCCGGCTTCCCGCCGCGTTACGCTTTCCGGCGCCGCCCGTCTTCTGTTGCCCTATGTCTGGCCGTCCGACCGGGCTGATCTGAGACTAAGGGTGGCGCTGGCGATCACGCTAATGTTCGCCTCGAAGTTCGTAACGATCGCGATCCCTTATTCGTTCAAATGGGTGACGGATACGTTGGCGGGAAAGCTGTCTCTCGACGCCGTGCCTGCTTCCCTCCCTCCTTGCCGGCGCTGTCTCTCTGACCGCGATTTACGGGGGCTTGCGCATGCTGATGGCGCTGAGCCAACAGGGACGCGACGCCTTGTTCGCCTCCGTCGCAATGAATGCCGTCCGCAGGCTCGCGATCGAGGTCTTTGCGCATCTGCACCAGTTGTCGCTCAGGTTTCATCTTGAACGAAAGACCGGGGGGCTGACCCGGGTCCTCGAGCGCGGTCGCAACGCCATCGAAACGATCATCCGCACTTCGATGCTGACGGCTGTCCCCACGATCGTCGAGTTTGTGCTGGTCGTCGGAGCGCTCCTTCTGACTTTCGACTGGCGATACGTCGTCGCGGTCAGCGCAATGGTCGCCGCCTATCTGGCCTATACGACCGTCGCCACGAACTGGCGCATCGGAATTCGGCGCTCCATGAACGAAAGCGACACGGACGCCAACACGAAGGCGATCGACAGCCTGCTCAATTTCGAGACCGTGAAATATTTCGGAGCCGAGCAGCGCGAGATTGCTCGCTACGATAAGGTGATGGCGCGATACGAAAAGATGAGCGTGCGCACTTACGTGTCGCTGGCTGTCCTCAATGCAGGCCAGGCGATCATCTTCACGTTTGGCCTCGTCGCCGTGCTCATCATGTGCATCTACGGCATCAGAGCAGGAAGGAACACGGTTGGCGATTTTGTTCTTTTGAACCTGATGATGCTGCAACTCTACCAGCCGCTCAATTTCATGGGCATGGTCTATCGCGAGATCAAGCAGGCGATCGTCGATATCGAGGCAATGTTCGCCATCCTGGGCCAACATCCCGAAATCGAGGACGCGCCGGACGCAAGACCCCTCTCGGTTACTGCGGGCGAAGTCCGGTTTGAAAATGTGACGTTCTCGTACGACGCCGCGCGCCCCATTCTGCGCGGAATATCCTTCGAGGTTCCCACGGGCCGCACGGTCGCAATCGTGGGGCCGTCCGGGGCGGGAAAGTCGACAATCTCGCGCCTGCTCTTCCGCTTCTACGAGCCGACATCAGGGCGCATCCTGATCGACGGCCAAGACCTTTCGAAGGTAACCCAGGCTTCGCTGCGCGCGGCCATCGGTATGGTTCCTCAGGACACGGTTCTGTTCAACGACACGATCGAATATAACATCCGATACGGGCGGGAGGGCGCGGGCGAACAGGATGTCCGCGAGGCGGCGCAAAACGCCCAGATTGACGCTTTCATTCGCACATTGCCGCTGGGCTACAAGGCGCAGGTCGGCGAGCGTGGGCTGAAGCTCTCCGGCGGAGAAAAGCAGCGCGTCGCTGTCGCGCGGACGATCCTCAAGGCGCCCCCTATTCTCGTGCTCGACGAGGCGACCTCCGCGCTCGACAGTTTTACGGAGCACCAGATTCAGACCGCGCTCGAGCGCGTATCCGAGGGACGCACGACCATCGTCATCGCTCATCGGCTTTCGACGATCGTGAATGCGGACGAAATCCTCGTGCTCGACAAGGGGCTCATCGCCGAACGCGGGACTCACGAGGCGCTGATCCGCAGCGGCGGCCTTTACGCGTCCCTTTGGCGGCGGCAGCGCGAAGTGGACGCCGCGGAAGCCACGCTGCGTCGCGCGGCCTCGGCCGAAGCCGGCAAGACGGAAGCGTCCGAGGAGCCTCCGCGGGAGGATCTCGCTATCCTGGGCGATCCAGCGGAACCGCCGCTCACGCCGTGACATCCGGCTCGTTTGGCGCCATGAGTGCGCCCCGGTCCTCCCCGAGTTCCCTCCATGAGCGTTGTTTCATCGATACGCCGCAGCCTCGCGCCCATCCACCCGGAGGGGTACAAATTCGTCGCGGGGTTCGCCGTGGCGACGCTGATCCTATGGTGGCTATGGGCGCCCTTGGGCTGGATCGGGGTCGTCGCGACACTCTGGTGCGCCTATTTCTTCCGCGATCCCGCACGTGTGACGCCGCAGGGCGACGATCTGGTGATCGCGCCTGCGGACGGCGTCGTCAGTTTCGCCGGCGTTGCAGCTCCGCCGCCGGAACTGGGGCTCGGCATGGGCCCGCTGCAACGCGTCTCGATTTTCATGTCCGTGTTCGACTGCCACGTGAACCGCGCGCCTGTCGCCGGACGCGTCGAGCGGATCGCCTACCATCCGGGCCTCTTCCTCAGCGCCGATCTCGACAAGGCGAGCGAGGACAACGAGCGCAACAGCCTCGTGATCTCCTCACCCGCCGGCCTGTTCGGCGTGGTTCAGATTGCGGGCCTCGTGGCGCGCCGCATCGTCTGCTTCACGACGGAAGGGGCGCGGCTCGCGGCCGGCGAGCGGTTCGGCCTCATACGCTTCGGCTCGCGGGTGGACGTCTATCTGCCTGCGGGCGCGCAGATCCTCGTCGGCGTCGATTCCCGCGCAGTGGCCGGTGAGACCGTGATCGCGCAATTGTCCGGCGGAGCTCACGCGCGCCCCTTCCAGAGGAGCTGACTCCCGTGACCGCCGCGCCTCCGCCTCCTGCGGATGCGTCGCCCGCCGGGACCGGCGGGCGCGGCTTTCGCCCCGTGCCGTTGCGGCTGCTCCTCCCCAATATCGTCACGCTGCTGGCTCTTTGCCTCGGCCTGACCGCGATCCGTCTGGCGGCGGAGGGCCTGGTCGTCTGGGCGGTGACCGCAATCGCGGCGGCGGCCGTGCTGGATGGGCTCGACGGGCGGATCGCCCGGGCGCTGAAGGGCACGTCGCGGTTCGGCGCCGAGCTTGATTCGCTGGCCGACTTCATCGATTTCGGCGTCGCCCCCGCCCTGGTGCTGTTCCTGGCCGATCTCCATGCGCTTCCAAATCTCGGCTGGGTTGCGGCTCTCCTCTTCGCGATGGCCTGCGCGCTGCGCCTCGCCCGCTTCAATGTGATGCTCGACGAGCCCAACCAGCCCGTCTGGCGCAGGAACTTCTTCGTCGGCATGCCGGCGCCCGCCGGGGCGATCGTGGGCCTGTTGCCGATCTACCTTCGCTTCGCCTTCGACCTTCCGGCGCCCGGACCGCGCCTCGCCCTCATCGAATGCGCCTATGTCCTCCTGATCGCGCTCCTGATGGCGAGCCGCGTTCCGCATTTCTCCGGCAAGTCGCTCGGCCGCGTTCCCCGGGAGCATCTGGCCGTGGTGCTGGTCGGCGTCGCCGCGGCGCTCCTGCTCGTCTTCAACTTTCCCATGCAGACGCTGGTCGCCGTGACGCTCGCCTACCTCGCCTCGATCCCGCTCGCGATCCGCAGCTACCGCGCGTTCGAGCGATCCGCTCCCGGCGGAGGCTGAAGCCCGGAGCGGGGCGCTGCGAGAAACTGCGCGATCGCTCAATGTCTCCCGATGACTCTCACGGTTCCTTAGAAGCTCTCGCTCAGGTTGTGTGCTCGTAAAGCGCCCCCGGCTCCCCCGGGCGGCAGCCCGAACGAGAAGCCTTCCGGAGAAAGACCATGAGCACCCTTCGCAGATTGATCCAGGACGAGTCCGGCGCGACCGCCATCGAATACGCCCTCATCGCCAGCCTGATCGCCATTGTCATCGTGGGGGCGCTCACCGCCCTCGGCGGCAAGATCACCAACACGTTCACCACGATTTCGAACACGCTTTAGCGTCCAAGGTCTCCGGGTCCGGGATGGGAGGCCGCCCGCGAGGCGGCCTTGCCCGGACCGCCGGGGACAAGCCCGCTTGCGCGGGGGCGCTCGCCCGACATCCCGATCGGCGGCTGAACGCCCAACGCCGCTCCAGCCTCCCGAACCGACAACCCCTCGCCCGAACGCGGGGCTCCGCCGTCTCCCAACGTCCGGCGAGGGAAAGCTTTCCCTTTGCTCCCGAAATAGGCTAGGTTCCGCCGCCGCGTCGAGCGGCCGAAAGCGCTGGCGGTCCGCCGGCGGAACGAGCTTGCAAACAGTGGCGTCGCCTCGCGCGCAATCCATCAAGGGTCGCCGCATCCGCCGTCCGCGGCCTGCATTGTCTCGCGGGGAGTTGATGAAGGAGCCCTATGTCGAAAGAAGAATTGCTGGAGTTTCCGGGATACGTGGTGGAGTTGCTTCCGAACGCGACCTTTCGGGTCAAGCTTGAGAACGACCATGAGATCATCGCCCACACCGCAGGCAAGATGCGCAAGAACCGCATCCGCGTTCTGGCGGGCGACAAGGTTCTGGTCGAGATGACGCCCTACGACCTCACCAAGGGCCGTATCACTTACCGATTCAAGTGATTCGAGCGAGCGGGACGCGCGGCCCAGGGCCAAGAGTTCTCCCTTCATGAGTTCTCCCTCCATCCGTCCGCGCCTCGTGCTCGCCTCCGGATCGCCGCGCCGGCTCGCCTTGCTCGGACAGATCGGGATCGATCCGGACTCCGTCCTCCCCTCGGAGATCGACGAAGAGCCGCGCCGCGGGGAATCGCCGCGCGGGCTCGCGCAGCGGCTCGCCGCGGAGAAGGCCGAGCGGTCGGCGCGAATCGCTGCGAAGCTTGAAAATCTCTCGCCCTGCCTCGTGCTCGCGGCCGACACGGTGGTGAGCGTCGGGCGGCGCATCCTTCCGAAATGCGAGATCCGCGACGAGGCCGAGGCGTGCCTTCGGCTGCTCTCGGGCCGGGCGCACCGGGTCTATACCGGGCTCGCGCTGGTGACGGCCTCCGGCTCCGTGCGGAAGCGGCTCGTCGACACGCGCGTGCGCTTCAAGCGCCTGTCGCGCGAAGAGATCGACGCCTATCTCGACTCCGGCGAATGGCGCGGCAAGGCGGGCGGCTACGCGATTCAGGGGCTCGCCGGCGCCTTTGTCGTGCGGCTGGTCGGCTCCTATACGAACGTCGTGGGCCTGCCGCTCGCGGAGACGAGCGCCCTCCTGACCGGCGAGGGGCTTGCGCCGCACCGGCTCTGGGCGGCAAACCTCCTCAAATGAACGCCAACGACAACCGCGCGCCGAAAGCGCGCAAGCCCGCCGGGAAAGAGGCCGCGGCGCGCGCCTGCCCGATCTGCGGCAAGCCGCGCGATGCGCGCTACGACCCGTTCTGCTCGAAGCGCTGCTCCGACATCGACCTTCATCGCTGGCTGAAGGGCAATTACGTCATCCCCGGCTCGGAGCGCGGCGAAAAGCCGGACGAGGACGACGGGGATTAGCGGAATCGACGGCCGGACAATTGGGGCGCGGCGCCACAATTTAGCGTTTGCGTTTCCATGATTTCAAAGACTTCGGTTCGATTTTAGCGTCACGTCGTCGCGTGTGACTGTGACTGGCGGGATCGCTCATCCGTCTGCGAAAACCCCTCAATGAGCGGCCCGCCCCCTCCACCGCGCTGACGCGCGGTCCCCCTCCCCCGCCGCTTCGCGGCATGGGAGGATCGAAACGGCGCCGCCGCAAATCCTCCCCTGCGAAGCGGGGGAGGGCGGACCGTCCGAAGGACGGTGGAGGGGGCGTCGCGGCCTTACGCGTCACCGTCACGTCGGCGAGGGCGCAGGGTCCTTCAGGACGCCTCCTCCCGCTCGCGGACCGGCTCGACGGCAAGCGGCGCCGAGGGCGCGGCGAGCGCCGCCGGCGGGGCCTCGGGGGCAAGGCGGAGGCTCGCAAGCTGGCGGATCGAGAAGCCGTGGTAGCGGTCCATTTCGCGCGTGATCCTGACGACGCGGTCGACCGCGTCCAGATTGCCGCCGCTCATCGCGCTCCATGAGACCAGCATCGCCTCGCCGAGCCGGCGAAGCTGCAACTGGGCGATTTCCGCAGGGGACTGTTCCGCATGGCGCGCGTAAATCTCCGTGAGCCTTTCGCGGACGCGCCGGGGCGTGAGCCGCTCCCTGAGAGCGATTTCCTCCAGCGTCGCCCCGGCGGCGAACCGCTCGAAAATCCTTGCGTCGCGGAGGACAAGCTCTCGCTGCGTGGCGCGCTGGCGGCGGGGTTTGGCGGTCGGCTGCTGCATTTCGACAATTCTCCAGAATGGAAAATTGACACTATCATAATTTTGGTATTTTAGAAACATAATTCGGCGGCTCATGGCCCTTGGCATTGGGACCGCGTCATGGCCGGGCTGCCCAAGCTGTTCCAGAATCCACTAAGCGCCCGATCATGGGGCCCGGGCATGTCCGCTGGATTGGTCCTATTGGACAACCGAATGGAAATACGACAAGCTGAACAAAACAGGTACAAACCCTCTTGTTTCATTTGACGTTAAGCATGGCTATGCAAAGTAGACCGACACCATAGGGGAGCGGATGGCAGACACCTCGATTGAGTGGACGGATGCGACTTGGAACCCGGTTGCGGGCTGCACAATCGTGACTGCTGGCTGCACAAATTGCTACGCTATGAAGATGGCTGCCCGCCTAGAGGCAATGGGATTGAGAAATACAAGGGGCTGACACGTCGGAGCGGCGGTCGCCATGTTTGGTCGGAAAGTTCAACTCGATGAGAAAGCGCTCGAAATCCCAACGAGATGGAAGAAGGCCAAGAGGGTATTCGTTAATTCAATGGCGGACTTTCCATGAGGACGTGCCTACCACGTTTATAGCCCGCGTTTGGCAGGCCATGGCCGCAGCGCCTCAGCATACGTTTCAGATCCTCACGAAACGCCCGGAGAGAATGGCGTTAGTTCTAAGTAACGATGCTCTGTTCGAGAGCCTTGCGAACGTTTGGTTGGGCACGAGCGTCGAGGATTCTACGACGCTGGATCGGCTCGATGAACTGCGCAAGACGCGAGCGGCAGTCCGGTTTGTTTCGTTTGAGCCGTTGATTGGCTCGGTTCGCGCTGCGGACCTCAACGGCATTGATTGGGCGATTGTTGGCGGGGAGTCCGGACCCCATGCGCGCCCGATGAAGGTCGAGTGGCTAAATGAAATACACTCGATGTGCGAGCGAGCCGGCACGGCATTCTTTTTCAAGCAATGGGGAGGCAACAATAAGAAGGCGAGCGGTCGGTCCTATCGCGGACGAACCTGGGACGATTTACCAGAATTAAGAATGTGATTTGCGATCTTCGTCGCGAGCCCAATCGCTTTTCCGTCGGGATTGGATATCGCGAAAAACAAGGCAAATATCGGAACTCCTCGGTCGTCCTTTAGGCGCATCGGCTTTAAGACTTTTGGGAAGAGCCCGCTTAGGCGCTTGTGAACGAATTGCTCCATCATATCGACGTCTGCCGCGCGCTCGTGGTCGGCTTGCACATCACCGAAAAGATCTGGCCGCTCGGTTCGCTGATACCACGCCGATTCCCACTTGTCGGTTCCGAGCATCCGAGTAAGCGCTAATCGCTTGGATTGATCTAAAGCGCGCTTATCCAACGGAGCCTGCCTAAAGAGTCCGGACAACGAAACCAAGTACCAGACATCTATCGCCTCGGTCGCCTGAATTGCTTCTAGCGTTGTCCAATTCACGCTCATGCCATAGGGGTCCAAAAACATCACCGCTCGCGTATTATTCCAGCGACGACTATTGAGCAGCGCCGATGGCCTCGTTTGCATCGTCTTCGAGCACTTCGATGTCCCTGTCGGGATTATTCACTTGCAGCGCACGAAGCGCCTCGCAGTGTTTCTTAGTACTGTCCATGAAGACCAAATGATCAAAAGGCGGATGCACATCGATCGCAATTTGCGCGCGATCCACGAAGGCGCTCAATTCGCTCTTCGGTTGCCGGATCAAATAGGCCGCCTTCTGCGCCGCGTGCCGAACTGTTCGTTCTCCGGTGCCAGCTACGGATCGCTATACAAAGGCGTGATTGTCGCCGCAGCCCCCTTCCCCATGCTGCGCATCGGGCCCCTCCCCCGCGCTCGTTCCGAGCGCAAGGGAGGATCGCCAACGGCCAAACGTTTGGCGAAATCCTCCCCTGCGAAAGCGGGGGAGGGAGACCGCGCGTCAGCGCGGTGGTGGGGGCGGCGCGCCGGTCTCGCGTTTCCGAAAGTGCGCGGCGCGCCCCAAACCTCACATCTTGATCTGCAGCTTCACGTCCTTCGGGCGCCCTTCCGCCGCGCGCTCGAAGGCGGCGATGCTCTCATCGAAGGAGAACGTGTCGCTGATGAGCGGCTTGAGGTCGACCTTGCCCGACGCGATCATGGCGAGCGCGCGGTCGAACACATTGGCGTAGCGGAACACGGTCTCGATCCGGATCTCCCTCGAAGCGATGGAGGAGATGTCGAGCTTCACGGGCTCGACCGGCATGCCGATGGCGACGAGGCAGCCGCCCGGGCAGATCAGCGTCTGGATGTCGTCGTAGGCGCGCGGCGAGCCGCTGGCCTCGAACAGCACGTCGACGCCCCAGCCGTCGGTCGCGGCGTTCACCGCGTCCACGAGCTTCTGCTTCTTGATGTTGACCGTGGAAATGCCCGGATAGCGCCCCGCGATGGCGAGCTTCTCGTCCACGAGATCGGAGACGATCACCTGCGAGCAGCCGCTCGCGAGCGCGGCCAGCGCCGCCATGATGCCGATGGGGCCCGCGCCCGTGACGACCGCCGTGTCGCCGGGCTTGATCTGCGCCTTCACCGCCGCCTGAAGCCCGACCGCGAAAGGCTCGACCATCGCGGCCTCCGCGAAGCTCACATTGTCGGGCAGCTTGAAGGTGAAGGCCGCCGGATGCACGACATAGGGCGTCAGCACGCCGTGGACCGGCGGCGTCGCCCAGAAGACGACCTTGGGATCGACATTGTAGAGGCCGAGTTTCGACGCGCGCGAGGAGAGATCGGGCACGCCCGGCTCCATGCAGACGCGGTCGCCGACCTTGAAATTATGGACGTTGGCGCCGACCTCGACGATCGTTCCCGCCGCCTCGTGGCCGAGCACCATCGGCGCGTTGACGACGAACGAGCCGATCCGCCCATGCGTGTAGTAATGCACGTCGCTGCCGCAGACGCCGACCGTGTCGATCTTGATCTTCACGTCGTCCGGCCCGACCGTCATCGGCAGGTCGATGTCGCGCAAGGAAAGCTCGCGCACCTTTTCCAGAACGAGCGCCTTGGCTTTCATGATAGTCACCTCTTGTTCGCGCCGCTTGACGAAGCGGCTCAGTTGATGAGGAAGCCGCCGTCGATCGGAAGGTCGATTCCGTTCACCATCGCGGCTTCGTCGGAGAGAAGATAGGCGATCACGGCGGAGACTTCCTCAGGCTCGACGAAGCGCCCCAGGGGAATGCGCTTCAGCATCGGATCGGACTTCGCCGGATCGCTCCAGGCTTTGACGGCCATCGGAGTGAGCGTGATGACCGGATGCACGCCGTTCACGCGAATGCCCTGCCGCCCAAGCTCGTTCGCCATGACGCGCGTGAGCGCGTCGAGCGCGCCCTTGGACGCGCAATAGGCGGCATGGTCGGCGAAGCCGATGAAGGACGAGATGCTCGACACGTTGACGATGGCGCCCTTCGCGCCGCGCGCAATGCAGTCGCGCGCATATTCCTGCGACAGGATGAGCGGCGCGCGGCAATTGACGGCCATCACCGTATCGAAGGCCTCGACGGTCGTGTCGAGCACGGACTGCAACTCGGTGATCCCGGCGCAGTTGACGAGATAGTCGACGGGCAGCGCCGCGCGCGCGGCGGCGCGCGTCGCCTCGGGGTCGGCGAGGTCGACGGCGATGGTCCTGCAACCGTGGGCCGCCTCAAGCTCGGCAAGGTCGTCCGGCGAACGGGAGAGCGCGACGACCGTCGCGCCGCGCTCGGTGAGATAGCCGACGGTCGCGCGCCCGATGCCCTTGCCGGCGCCCGTCACCAGAACTGTCTTGTCCTTGAAAGTCATCGCCTGCATCCGTCAGAGCGCCTGTCCATCGGGCGCGAAGAGATAAGCGTCGCGCGAATCGAAGCCTGCGGAAAAGCTCTCGCCCTTCTGCAGAAGCCGCCGCCCCGCCGTCTGCAGCGTCACGGCTTCGCCGCCCGCCGTCTGCCCGTAGATCAGCGTGCTGCCTCCCATGTTCTCGCTCAGATCCGCCTTGAGCGCGATGCGGTTCTGCCCGCCCTCGAACAGGACCTGCTCCGGCCGCAGCCCGAGAATGACGTCCGATCCGGCCTTTTGCGTCGCGGCGCCGCTGCGGGGAGTCGCGCGAACCGGCGCGGCGAAGCCCGGATGGGAGAGGACGAGCGCGTTCCCCTCGACGCCTGCGACTTTCACATTCAGGAAATTCATCTTCGGCGAGCCGATGAAGCCCGCGACGAAAATGTTGGCGGGCCTGTCGTAGAGGTCCTGCGGAGTTCCGATCTGCTCGACGCGCCCGGCCCTTAAGACCACGATGCGGTCGGCGAGCGTCATCGCCTCGACCTGATCGTGGGTGACGTAGATCATCGTCACGCCGAGCGCGCGATGCAGGCGCGCGATCTCCGCGCGCATCTGGGCGCGAAGCTCCGCGTCGAGGTTCGAGAGCGGCTCGTCGAACAGGAAGAGCTTCGGATGGCGAACGATGGCGCGGCCGATGGCGACGCGCTGCCGCTGGCCGCCGGAGAGCTCGCGCGGACGGCGGTGGAGCAGCGGCTCCATCTGCAGGATGCGCGCGGCTTCCGCGACCTGCCGCTCGATCTCGGCTTTCGGCGTCTTGCTCATCTTGAGGCCGAAGGCGATGTTGTCGCGCACGCTCATGTGCGGAAAGAGCGCATAGCTCTGGAACACCATCGACACCTGGCGCTTCGCGGGCTCGACGTCGGTGACTTTCGCGCCGTCGATGAACACCTCGCCCGCCGAGACCTCCTCGAGCCCCGCCACCATGCGCAGAAGCGTGGACTTTCCGCAGCCCGAGGGCCCGACGAACACGACGAATTCGCCCTTCTCCGCCTCGATGTCGACGCCCTTGATGACATCGACGGCGCCGAAGCGCTTCTCCACTCCCTGAAGCCGGAGGTAGCTCACTTTGTCGCCCCCATCGTCAGGCCGCGGACCATGTGACGCGAGACGAGCAGCGCGAAAATGGTCACGGGCAATACGATCACCGTGCCGGTGGCCATGATCTTGCCCCAGGGGATTTCGTAGCCGGACATGAAGGAGGTCGCGACCACCGGCGCGGTCTGCACGTCGCGCCGCGTCAGCACCAGGGCGTAGAGAAGCTCGTTCCACGAGAAGATGAAGCCGAAGATCGCCGAGACCGCGATGCCGGGAACGCCGAGCGGAAGATAGATGCGCCAGAAGATGTCGAACTGGCTCGCGCCTTCGAGCCGCGCCGCCTCCTCGAGCTCCTTCGGGATGGAGCGGAAATAGTCGGTCGTGATCCACACGACGATCGGCAGGATGAAGGTCACATAGACGAGGATCAGCACGAGATGCGTGTCGAGGATGCCGAGGTTCCGGGCGATGATGTAGATCGGCAGCGCGAGCACGATCGGGCTGATGAAGCGGTTCGAGATGAACCAGAACCAGAGGTCCGCCTTGCCGCGGAACTCGTAGCGCGCAAGCGCGAAAGCCGCCGGCGCCGCGAGCGCGACCGACAGCGCCGTGCTGCAGACCGCGACGATCAGCGAACTCATCACCGCGCGCACGACCTTCTCGTCGGCGAAAACCTGCGCGTAGTTGGCGAGCGTCGGCTTGAAGAGCCAGATCGGCGGCGACGCCAGAATCTGCGTCTGCGTTTTGAACGAGGACGACACCATCCAGTAGAACGGAAAGACGGCGAAGGCGAAGACGGCCGCAAGGCCGAGCCCATGCAGCAGGCGGCGAATGAGGCGGGACGACATCAGTCGATCTCCCGATAGAAGACACGGATATAGAGGCGCGCAAGCACGATGGTCAGCACGAGGAGGAGCAGCGCCTGCGCCGAGGCGACGCCCATGTCGAACACGCGGAAGCCGACCCGCTGGATATAGATCGAGATGAGTTCGGTCGCCGCGCCCGGGCCGCCGCGCGTCATGGTGAAGATGGAATCGAAGAGCTTCAGCACGTCCGCCGACCGAAGGATCAGCATGGCGGTGAGGCCCGGCCAGAGATAGGGAAGCTGCACGTGCCTCAGCAGCGCCCATTTGCTGCCCGTCTCCAGCCGCGCGGCCTCCTCGATCTCGACAGGCACCATCGAGAGGCCCGAGAGGAAAATCAGGGCGCAGAAGGGCGTCCACTGCCAGACGTCCATCGCGCAGATCGCCGCGAAGGCGCCGTTCGGACTGCCGAGCCAGTCGACCGGCTGAGCGCCGATGAGGCGCAGCGCCGAATTGGCGACGCCGAAGTCCAGATTGAAGATGAGGCGTCCGAGCAGGCCGACGACGGCGTAGGTCGTCGCGAGCGGGATCACCAGCGACACCCGCGCCACCGACCGGAAAAGACCGAGGCCCGGCTGATGCAGGAGGAGCGCGATGCCGAGGCCCAGCGCGACCTCGATCGGCATGACGCAGATGAAGAAATATCCCGTCCGGCCGAGCGTCTGCCAGAAGGTCGGGTCGGTGAGGGCCGTGACGTAATTGTCGAACCCGACGAAGGGGAAGCCATCCCGCGTCCGGGTCAGATTGTACTGCCGAAGCGAGGTGACGAGCGCGAAAATCGTCGGATAGAGGCCGATCAGCGCCAGGGCGAACACCGAGGGCGCCAGGAACCAGAAGGGCGTCCAGCGGCCATGGGCGAGACGTGACGAGCGGATCTCCGCAGCCATCCTTCAATCCGAAAAAGAGCCCGGACGCCTCACGCGAGGCGTCCGGGTCGTGCGTCAGGAGGGGTTACTGCAGCAGCGGCTTCTTGCCGTCGTAATAGCCTTCCTTCTTGAGAATGGCCTCCATGCGGGTCCCGATCTCCTTCGAGCCCGCCTCGACCGAGACCTCGCCGAGCATCATCTTGGTGCCGAACTCGGCGATGATCTCGGAGATGGCCGGCCAGGCCGGGAAGCGCGGACGGAACTCCGGCACGCCCTTCTGCCAGGAAGCGACCATCGGCTCGACGAACATGTACTTCGACTTGATTTCGGGGTCGTTATAGACCGCCATGCGGCCCGAGACGCCTCCCGCTTCGACATAGGCCTTGGCGATGGCGTCCGAGGTCGCCCACTGGATGAAGATCCAGGCCGCCTTCTGGACCTTCTCCGGCGCCTGCGACGCGACGGCGAGCGAGAAGCCGCCGAGCGCCGGCAGACGGCCGGCCTCGCCGGCGGGCTCGGGCGCGACGCCAAGGCAATCGCCGATCTTCGAGGTCTTCGGATCGGTCAGCGTCGGATAGAAGGCCGACCATTCGGTGATCATCGCGACCTGACCCTGCGCAAGGCCATTCACCGCTTCCGCATGATCCCACGAGACGATGCCGGGCGGCATGTCCTTCATCAGATCCTGCCGGAACTGAAGTCCCGCCTGGCTCTCCTTGCTCATGAGGTTCGAGTGGAAGGTCTTGTCGAGCAGCGAGCCGCCATGCGGCCAGAGGCTGCGCATGAAGCTGTCCGCCGACTGCGTCTCGCCGCGCCGCGACTGGAGCGCATAGGCGTACTGGTTCTTGTCCTTGTTGGTGAGCTTCGGCCCATAGACGTCCTTGAGCTCGTTCCAGGTGGCCGGCGGCTTGTCGAAGCCCGCGTCCTTGAGCATGCACTTGTTGTAGAAGAGCAGGCCCGAGTAATTGTCGAACGGCAGGCCGTAGACCTTGCCGCCCCAGGTGCCGAAAGCGTCGAGCAGCAGGGGGAAGAATCCCTTGAGATCGATATTCGGATCGGTGATCGAAGCGTCGCCCGAGAACTTGCTGATCGGCTCGATCCAGCCGTTTTCCGCGAATTCGCCAAGCCACACGAGATCGACCAGCGCGATCGACAGGTCGCCCTGGCTGCTGAAGTTCAGGACTTCCTTCTCGCGCGTGTTCTCGTAAGGCACGATCTCGTAATTGACCTTGATGCCGGTCGCCTTCTCGAACTCGGGCAGGAGCTTGATGATGGCGCGATAGCCGGGACGATCCAGGAAAATGACGTTGAGCTGCGTGCCCTTGTAGGGCGCGGCGGCCTTTGCGATGTCCCAGGCTTCGGCGTGAGCGGCCGGCGCCGTGAAGACGGCGGCCGCCATGAGCATCGCTGCGGCGCTCACATTACGGAGTAGCGACAGCATGTTTCCTCCTCTTGCGGTTCTTCGCCGGGGGCGATCCCGGCCTCCAGGCGACGGATTTTTGCGCGCGCCCCGCCCGGAAGCGATCCCGCGAGACCCTGGCATAAAGCGTCCGTCGCCCGCCATCGTAAAGAGGGCGTCCGCCTTGGCTAGCATGCAAGATGCAGAGAACTGATACTTTTATGCATTGTGCGGCGCAAAAACGGCGCCCTTACCGCACAAGACTATCGACGGAGGCGGTCCGTTGCGTCACCCGCTGGCGCGCCAGCCGGCGATAGACGGTCGGCGGCATCCCGCGCGCCTTGCGGAAGGCCCGGTTGAAGTTCGACACGTTGGTGTAGCCGACCTCGAAGCAGATGTCGGTGACGGGCAATTCCGAATCCGCGAGCAGCTTGCAGACCTGGCTGAGCCGGAGCGTCGTCAGATAATCGGTGAAGCTCTTGCCGCTATTCTTCTGGAACCGCCGCGAGAAGGTCCATTCGTTCATGCCGAAGCGCTGGGCGATGTCGGGCAGACGGATGTCCTGCGCGAAATTCTCGACGAGATAGGCGACGACCGACTGGATCCAGCCCCGGTCTGCGCTGTCGCGGCTCGGAGAAAAGTCGGCCGACGAAAGCACGCGGTATTCGCCCTTCGAAAGGCAGGCGAGCAGGTTGAAGAAGAGGGCCAGCCGTTCGACGCCGAACGCGCTCGCCCATCGCCTCCATGATTTCCGCGCCCTTGCGACGGGTCTCGCCGGTGAAGGCAAGGCCGCGCAGCGCGAGGTCGAGAAAGGCGTCGATCTCCGCGAGCTCGGGAAGGCTCGCGGCCGCGGTCCGCACGCGCTCGGGGTCGAACTGCAGCACGATGTCGCGTCCGGGGATCATTTCGCCGGGCGCGGTCGCGGAAACCCAGTCGTGCGGCAGATAGCTCCCGACGATCGAGAGATGCCCCGGCTCGAAAGGCTCGATGTGGTCGCCGACGAGCGCCACGCCGACGCATTTGCGCACGAGATGGATTTCGTATTCCGGGTGGACGTTCCAGACGTTGCGCGCCCACGGATAATCGTCGAGGCGCCACAGGAAGCTCTCGCGGACATCCGTGACAATATGCTCGACGACCGGCGCCTTGCCGGGGCGCGGCCTTCCCGTTCTCCCGGCTCGCCCTCGCCTGCTCATGTCCAAACGGCCCCGGTCGGATGACCGCCCAGCATAGCCTCATGGATCGGCGCGCGTCACCGCCGGAAAATTCGCATCGTCTCGTGGAAAAAGGCGACCGTCATCGCCTGGATGGGCAGGATGAGGACAGGGCGCGCCAAGGCGGCGGATCGTCGGGGCGTCCGCCGCCGGAGCGCGCCCGCCCTTCACGAAGCCTCGCAAATGCGAGACATCGTCACGCTCGCATGATCACGAAACGGTACACCCCGCCGTCTTGCGAGTGTTCTTTCAGCACATTCCCGGTCGTCCGGCAGAACGCTTCGAAATCCGGGACCGAGCCTGGGTCGGTGGCGAGCACTTCGATCGTGCCGCCCATCGGCACGTCTTTCAGCGATTTCTTCGTACGAAGAATCGGCAGTGGGCAATTCAGTCCTTTCGCGTCCAAGACTACATCGGCCATTGGTCTTCCTCTAGCTCCGTATTAAATCTGTTGTTATTCAGATGAAGAGATTGATGTCTGACTTCAGCGCCTGCTCCAGATAGGTCGCAGCGCCGCCGAGCTTGATCCCTTCGATCATATCCTTCTTGTCGTATTCGAAAAGATCCATCGTCATCTGGCAGGCGATAAGATTGATATCCGACTCGACCGCGGCCTCGCGCAGATCTTCAATCGAAGCAACGCCCTTCTTCTTGATGAGATTCTTCATCATGACGCTCGCGGCGGCGTTCACGCCGGGCAACATGCCGACCACGTTGGGCATGGCCATATGCATCCCCATCATCGGCATCTTCATCGCCGGATTGCCGAGGGGCGTGACCTGGAGGTCGAGTTTCTTCAACAGCAGCGGCAGGCCGTAGAACGTGAAGAACATCGTCACGTCGACGCCCATCGCCGCGGCGGTGGTGGCCAGAATGAAAGGTGGATAGGCCCAGTCGAGCGAGCCCTTGGTGACGATGATCGTCATCGTCTTCGTGTTGGCGCCTAAAGATTCGTTCGCCGCACTCATTGCAATCCTCCCGGCGGAGACCAAATTCCGCTCTTGATGAATTAGAACCTTATGTATTAGAAAAGACTGATACTCGCAAGCCCCCTGACGCGCGTGAATTTTCTTTTCCCTCAAACAGACCCCGACGGAGCCGCATGCGCCCATGCGTCAAGGGGGCTGCGTCCGATCTATATCGGCGCGGAAGTCTATCGAAAACCCGCCTATCATTCGCATCACCCGCTGGCGATCCGACGCGCCGAAACCGTCGAGGACATCTGCCGCGCGCTCGGCTGGCTGAACGAGGATTTCGTGGCGAGTCCGACCGCTTCGCGCGCCGAACTCCTGCGCTTCCATGACGCCGCCTATGTCGATGCGCTCCGGCAGGCGGATTCCGACGGCTACACGCCGGGGCCGTGGCGCGAGCGGTTTGGTCTCGGAACGATGGAGAACCCGGTTTTTCGAGGCGTCTTCGATCGCGCCGCGACGGCCGTCGGCGGCTCGGTTCTCGCGGCGCGCCTCGCGGCCGAGGGACGGATCGTCTTTCATCCCGCCGGCGGCACGCATCATGGGCTCAGGGCGCGCGCAAGCGGCTTCTGCTATTTCAACGATCCGGTCTTCGCGGGGCTCGAATTCCTCGACCTCGGCCTGTCCCGGATCGCATTCGTCGATCTCGACGCTCACCATGGAGACGGCGTCGAAGAGGCGTTCGCGCACGACGAAAGGGTCCTGACGGTCTCGATTCATGAGCGGGGCCGCTGGCCCTATAGCGGCGCCCTGGACGACCGGCGGGAAGGCCGGGCCTTCAATCTTCCCGTGCCCGAAGCGCTCAACGACAGCGAATTCGACTGGCTCATCGACAACGCCGTCTCGCCGCTTCTCCTGCGCTTCGCCCCGCAGGCGATCGTCATTGTCTGCGGAGCCGACGCGCTGAAGGGCGATCCGCTTTCCCGGATGGCGCTCAGCAATCGTCGCGCTCTGGCGAGCCGTGAAGACGATCGCCGCTCTTGCGCCGGCGGTCGTCGTTCTCGGGGGCGGCGGCTACAATCCCTGGACGCTGGCGCGCTGCTGGAGCGGACTCTGGGGCCAGATCGCGGGCCGCGAAATCCCCGAACGCCTGCCGCCCGCCGCGCAGTCGATCCTGGCGCGCCTCACATGCGACCTCGTCGATGACGAGGACCGCGATCCGTCGTGGCTCGACACCCTGGCCGATTTGCCGAACGAGGGTCCCGTTCGCGACGACATTCGCGCCATCTGCGAGGCGACCCTCGCTCCATCTCCGAAATGAATTGCGGCGGCCGCGGCGCTGCGCTATACGTTAGACAAAACTAATATACGAGGACACGCGTTGACCTTGAGTGGCGATTGGATGCAAGCGCTGGCTGGCGTCGAGGCCTATGACGGAGCGGAGTTCGACGCTTCCCTCGTCGCGGCCTGCGAGGCCGCGAGTTCGCGTCCGGCCTCTCGGTCCGATCCGGTTTTCAACGCCAACTTTCAAGGAATATGAGAGCGGCGAACTCTCCGGCTGCGGGAAGAACAGCTTTCCCGCCTTTTCCGTGACCGCGGGGGCTTGCGCGCTCGATTGCGACCACTGCCGCGCGAAGATTCTGGAGCCGATGATCCCGGCGACGGATCCCGACATGCTCGATCGCAAGGTGCGCGATCTCGTGCTGCTGCAGAATTTGCAGGGATTCCTGCTGTCGGGCGGCTCGAACCGCCGCAACGAAATCAAGTACGAGCGCTACTACCCGACGATCGAGAAACTGAAGCGCGACTTTCCCCATCTCAAGATCGCGATCCATTCCGCGCTGACCGACGAGCCCCGCGCCAGGGCGATGGAGTTCGCCGGCGTCGACACCGCGATGATGGACGTCATCGGCGCGCGACGAAACGATCCGCGACGTCTATCATCTCGACCGTCCCGTCGAGGATTTCGAGCGCGCGCTCGCAGCGCTCTCAGCGACGCGGATGGAGGTCGTTCCTCACATCGTGATTGGCCTGCACTACGGCTCGATTCTGGGCGAGGCGCGCGCGCTGGAGATTGTCGGGCGCCACAAGGTTCACTCGCTCGTGCTCGTCATCGTGATGCCGATTTACGCCCGTCCGGGGACGTTCCGCACGCCCTCGGCCGACGAGGTCGGCCATATCTTCCTCGCCGCCCGCGAGCGGATGGGCGGCCGGCCCGTGCAACTGGGCTGCGCCCGGCCGCCGGGCATGCACAAGCGCATGGTCGATGCTTACGCCGTGATGGCGGGGCTCGACGGCGTCGCGTTCCCCGCCGACGGCGCCGTCGCGCTCGCCGAAGCGCTCGGGCGTCCCTTCGAGCAACAGCATGCCTGCTGCTCGATCAAGGTTGGCGATGCGCTTTCCGGCGTCAGGAGTTGCGCCGCGTGAGCGCGCCCACGGAATGCGACGTGCTCGTCGTCGGCCTCGGGCCCGCCGGCGCCAGCGCCGCGGCCGCCGCCGCGCGCGGCGGAGCGCGCACGATCGCTGTCGATCGCCGCAAGGAAGCCGGAACGCCGACGCAATGCGCGGAATTCGCGCCCATGCCGCTCGGCGCCGAGACGCCGGCGATGAAGCTGAGCTTCCGTCAGGCGATCGCCGCGATGCACACTTATGTCGAGAGCGAGACCCCTCACAGCGCCGACGATTTTCGCGGCGCCATGATCGACCGGGCGGAGTTCGACCGGGCGCTCTGCGAAGAGGCCGCCGGAGCCGGCGCCGAGCTGCGGTTCGCGACGTCGCTCGCGAGCCTCGGCGAAGGGGGCGTCGCCATCTTGAGCGACGGGACGCGCATCCGGTCCCGGGCGATCGTCGGCGCCGATGGCCCGCGTTCGCGGATCGGCGCGGCGATCGGCTCCGTCAATCGGGACATTCTCGAGACGCGCCAGTTCGTCGCGCCGCTGCGCGCGCCGAGCGGATCGACGGACATCTATCTCAGCCGCGATATCCGGGGCGGCTACGCCTGGATGTTTCCCAAGGGCGACGTCGCCAATGTCGGCATCGGCCTCGAAGCGGACGCGCGGGCGCAATTGAAGCCGCTGCTCGCGGCCCTGCGTCTGCGGCTCATCGCGGAAGATCGCATCGGACCGGACATTCTCGGCTGGACAGGCGGAGCGATTCCGGTCGGCGGCGCGCTGAATCCGATCGGCAGGCTGGACGCGGTCGGCGTCGCGCTCGCCGGCGACGCGGCCGGGCTTGTCAATCCGATCACCGGCGCGGGCATACCGGCGGCCGTCGTCTCCGGGAGCCTGGCCGGCGAGGCCGCGGCGGCTTTCGCGCTCGGCCGCGCCGGGGCGCTTGAGGATTACGCCGACGAAATCGAGGAGCGCTTCGGGTCGTCGCTGCGCCGCGCGCAGCGAAGACGCGAGGCGATGATGCGCGCATTCCATCGCGACGGCGCGCCGACGCCCGCGGAATTGCGCCAGAGCTGGATTGCCTTTCCCGAATACTGGGCCGCTTAGGCGAGGGAGCCAAAAGAAATGACGTGCTTGAAGCCGGAGCAGCGCCTGCCGCGAGACGGAGCGCCGGGCGCAATCAACGCTCTTGACGAGATGGCCCCTCGCCTGCCCGGCGTCACGCCGGCGGCGATGCGCAACGGCGGCCGCGCCCGCGCGGCGAATTTGCCGGCCGAGGGCGTCTACCTGCCCAACAACAACTATCAGGCGCCGCATATGCGCTCGCCCGAGTATGTGCAGATGTCGACCGCGGCCGCGATCACGCTCGGCGTCATGCCCGGCAAGATGCATCGCTGCGGCTGCACGCGCTGCCTCAACCTCCTGCTGACCTACCCCGAAGGATGCCGCGCCAATTGCGCCTATTGCGGCCTGGCGCGCCATCGCGAGGCCGACCGCGACTATGCGGATCGAAACTTCATAAGGGTCGACTGGCCGGCCGTGCCGCTGGCGCAGGCCATCGACATCGTCGCCCGCGACGGCGACAAGACGCCGTTCCATCGCATGTGCATTTCGATGATCACGCATCCGCGCTCCGACGCGGACACGGTGAGCGTCCTCAGCGCCTGGACGAAGCGCATCGATCCGAGTCGCGTGCCCGTGTCGATCCTGTCCAACCCGACGACGATGGAGCGCGCCGACGTTCAGAAGCTGCGCGATCTCGGGGCCGACATCTTCACCGTGGCGCTCGACGCGGCGACGCCGTTCATCTTCGACCGCACGCGCGGCAAGGGCGTCCAGTCGCCGCATAGCTGGGACAAATATTGGGAAATCCTCAACGATGCGCGCGACATCTTCGGCCCGCAGAAATTCGGCGCGCATATCATCGTCGGCATGGGCGAGACGGAATATGACGCCCTGTCGCTCGTTCAGCGGCTTGTCGATCTTGGCGGTCACAGTCACATGTTCTGCTTCTTTCCGGAGCGCGGCTCGTTGATGGACCATCTGCCGGCGACGCCCCGCGACCAGTGGCGCCGCGTGCAGCTTGCGCGCTATCTCATCGACTATCGCGGCGTGCGCGTCGATCACATGCGCTTCGACGAAGAGGGTCGCGTCGCCGACTTCGGTCTGCCGAAGGGCGAGCTCGACGACATCGTCTCCGGGGGCGTGGCGTTCCGCACGTCCGGCTGCCCCGGCAAGTTTGCCGAGGACATTTCGGCCTGCGATCGGCCCTATGGCGACTCGCCGCCGAGCAACATCGCAAGCTATCCCTTCCCGCCGAACAAGACGGATCTGCGCAAGATCCGCAGGCAACTTGGAATGTCGCCGGAGCGCGCCTCATGACCAGGCCCTTCCGCGTCATCGACACCGGCGTCCGCGAGGGCCGGGCCAACATCGCTTTCGACGCCGCGCTGATCGCCCTTCATAAAGCCGGCGAAATTCCCGATACGATCCGCTTCCTTCAATTCCGCCCGACCGCGCTCGTCGGACGCCATCAGGCGCTGTCGCAGGAGATCCGCCTCGATTATTGCCGCGACCACGGCATCGGCCTTGCGCGCCGCATCACCGGCGGCGGCGCGCTTTACATGGACGAGGGGCAGTTCGGCTTCGAACTCGTCTTCCATCGCGAGACTCTGGGTCTTGCCAGTCTCGGCGATCTCGCTCGCGCGATCTGCGAGGCGGCCGCGGCCGGCCTTCGCCGCCTCGGCGTCGCCGCGAATTACCGGCCGCGCAACGACATCGAAGTTGACGGCCGCAAGATCAGCGGCACGGGCGGTTTCTTCGACGGCGACACGCTTTTCTATCAGGGCACTTTGCTCGTCGAGATGGACGCGTCGCGCATGCTCGCCGCGCTCAACGTGCCGGCGGCGAAGCTCGCCAAGCGCGGTCTTGATACGGCGGAACGCCGCGTCGTCACCTTGCAGGAACTGGCGCCGGAGGCGGCGCGGTCGCCGGACGAGGTGAAGAACGCCCTGCTGGCCGGGTTCGCCGAGCGGTTGAATATCGCGCCGTCGCGCGGTTCGATCGACCCGCGCGAAGAGGCGCTCGCTCAACAGTTCTTCGACGAAGAGATCGGGACAGAAGAATTCCTGCGGGAGATCGACGCGCCGGCGGCCGAGGCCGAGGTCGTCAGCGCGGCCGTACAGAGCCCCGGAGGCCAGATCGTCGTCTACCTGCGATTTGAAGGCCCGGGACAGACGCGGATTCGCGAGGCGCTCGTCACCGGCGACTTCTTCATCACGCCGCCGCGCGTCATATTCGACCTGGAGGCGAGCCTGCGCGGCGTCGAGCGCGCGCGCGCGAAAGAGACGGTGATGGCTTTCTTCGCGCGGCAGCACATTGGCCTGCTCTCCGCGCGTCCCGAGGACTTTGCGGAAGCCGTCGGGCTCGCAGCCGAGCGAGACGTGCGCAACGCAAGCGTCCCGATCGCTGCGCCATGAAGCAGCTGACGGTCATCCAGCATACGTCCTCCGATTATCTTGGCCTCCTCGAAGATCACTTCGAGGGCCGCAACATTGGCTTTCGCTATGTGCGGCCGTTCACCGAGGGCGCGAGCGTTCCGCGCGTCTCGGAGATCCGCGACGGGCTGGTGCTGCTCGGCGGCGGCCCCTGGGGCGCGGCCGGCGGCAGGGATGTGCCGACGCTCGCCGAGGAGGTCGCGCTCGCGCGCTATTGCCTGTTCCAGGGTCTGCCCGTGATCGGCATCGGCCTTGGCGCGCAAATTCTGTCGATCGCCGGCGAAGGAAGCGCGCGGCCGCAGCCGCTGACCTTCGAAGTCGGCGAGGCGCGCCGCCTCGAGCCTGACGCGCTCGGCGGTCTGTTGCCCGAGCGGATACCGCTTGTCGTCTATATGCGCGATTGGCCCGAGCCGCCGGCCTATGCGCGCATCCTCGCGGCGGATGAAGCCGGCCGGCCGGCGATCTTTCAGCTCGGAGAGCGGGCCTTCGGCTTTGCCGCCCATCCGGGCTTCAAGGCCGCCATCGCCGAGGATCTGATCATGGAGTTCGAGGAGGCGCCGCCCGCTCCGGGCGCGGCGCTGGACCAGTTGCGCGGCATGAAACGGGACATCGAGTCGTCGCTCGCGCCGATCGCGGCCGGTCTCGTCGGCGCCCTCGGATTGATGGAACGCTAGAGAAAACGCTCTGCGCCTGAAATTTGCTGTTGCATTCTTATAAGAAAAGCCTAATATACAAAGAACGAAGAATGGCTCGCCTCTCCAAGCGAGCGGAGGAAAGTTCGAGGCCGCATGACGAAGAAACTTCTTATCGTTCTCTGCAACACGGATACGCGTAACGGCGAGGAGCTCGGCGCTCCGTTTTTTCAGGCCAGCGTCGCAGCGGCCATGGATTACGAAGTCGAGGTGATCTGCACCGCGACGTCCGGGCGCCTGATGAAGAAGGGCGTCGCTGAGAAGCTCGTCGTGAAGGAAGGCTCGCCGAAAAGCGTCTACGACTTCATCAAGGAGGCGCATGAGGCAGGAGCCAAATTCCTGTGCTGCTCCCCCAATCTCGACCTCTTCGACATGACCAAGGAAGACCTGATCCCCGAATGCTCGGGCGTGGTCGGCGGCGCGTATATGATCGAGGAAGTGATGGAATCCGATTGCCGCGTCCTCACCTATTGAGACGTCCGGTGAGGCCATTCAGTTGCAGGTAGGGCACATGGACCATAGTCATGCGACCCGCGTTCAGACGACGATCGGCGATCCGTTCTCGGAAGCGCCCAGCGTCCCGCGAGAGGAGCTGGAGCAGATCTTCGCCGACATCCAGTCGGATCTCCGCTTCGACCATGAACTGAACGGCTGTCTCAATTGCGGGATCTGCACCGCGACCTGCCCTGCCGCGCACTATTACGACTTCAGTCCGCGCGAGATCGTGCAGTTGCTCTGGACCGAGAACCTGGAGGGCGTCTACGACGCCATGCAGGAGAAAATCTGGTCCTGCGCACAGTGTTACACCTGCGCGGCGCGCTGCCCGTTCGGCAATTCTCCGGGCGGCCTCGTCATGATCATGCGCGAGACCGCGATCAAGCACGGCATGGAATCTGCGAAGACCGTCCTGAGGCCATTCAGCCGCGTGATGCTGAAGCTGGTTTCGACGGGAAATCAGCTCTCGCCCGACATGATCAACAAGGACGGTTTCGCCGATTGGGGACCGAATGTCTGCAAGGTCGACGCGCCGCTGAAGTTACTGCGCAAGGCCATCCCGATGCCGACCCTGAACACGACCGAGACGGCCTGGGAAGTGAACCTGAAGACTTCGGTCGAGCTTTATACGATCTGGGAAATGACCGGCGTTCTCAAGCAGCTTGAGACGGTCGACGAAAATCTCTTCGACGTCATTTCCGACATCATGGACGAGAAACGCCAGGACCTCGAGGACTGGCAGGACGAACAAGAGGACGCGGAGGACTGATCGTCCCCCGACAAAGGGAGTGAGCCCATGGCGACTTCATCGAATTGCGGCGAACGTCTGACCGGTCATGGCGCCGAATGGCGCGATTCCAACCTCAGCCCGAGCGACGCACGCGTCGCAACGGCCTGGGTCGAGCAGCACATCGACAAACGCTCGATGCTCACCAACAAGGATCGCGTCGAGGACGTGCGCGACGCGATGTGGGAACTGGAGAAGGACGGCCAGATCGTCGTCCATCGCATCCGCGACGAGCACGAGCCCATTACCGTGAAGACGCTTTACGGGTGGGACAAGCGCGTCCCGACGACGCAGCTCTGGCACCACAAGTCATGCGGCCAGTGCGGCAACATTCCGGGCTATCCGGCCTCTCTGCTCTGGATGATGAACCAGCTCGACAAGACCTATCTCGACGAGACGGATCAGACCTCCTGCACCGCCTGGAACTATCACGGCTCCGGCATCGGCAATCTGGAGAGCCTCGCCGCGGTCTTCCTGAGAAACTTTCATCAGGCCTATGTGTCCGCGCGCGCGGAAGGCAAGCCGGACGGCTATTATTATCCGCTGGTCCATTGCGGCACCTCGTTCGGCAATTACAAGGAAGTCCGCGGCTATCTCATATCGTCGGCGACGTTGCGCGAGCGGGTGACGAAGATCCTCGGCAAGCTCGGCCGTTTGGTCGACGGCAAGCTGCTCCTGCCCGAGGAGGTCGTGCACTACTCGGAATGGGTGCATGTGATGCGCCATGAAATCGCGAAGCGTCGGGTTCTCGACGTTTCCAATGTGCGCGCCACGGTGCATCCGGCCTGCCACGTCTACAAGATGGTCCCGCAGGACGCGATCTACGAAGACGAAATCCTGGAAGGCAACCGCGTCGCGGTCTCGACCGGCGTCATGCAGGCGCTCGGCGCGCAGGTGATCGATTATTCCACCTGGTACGACTGCTGCGGATTCGGCTTCCGGCATATCATTTCGGAACGCGAGTTCACGCGCTCCTTCGCCATCGACCGCAAATTGCGCGTGATGCAGGAAGAAGCGCAATCGGATGTCGTGATCGGCCACGACACCGGCTGCATCACCACCCTCGACAAGAGTCAGTGGATCGGCCAATCGGCGGACAAGCCTGTCGATCTGCCCGTCCTCGCGGACATCCAGTTCGCGGCCCTCGCCTGCGGGGCTCATCCCTACAAGATCGTGCAGGCGCATTGGCACGCCTCCTCCACCGAAAAGCTTTTCGACAAGCTGGGGATGGACTGGCAGGCCAAGAAGGCCGAATTCGAGGCCTATCTGCAGGACGTCCAGCAGGGTCGCCTCGAGAATCTTTATGATCCGCGCCGCCGCATCACGTCGGGACCCGGATTCCAGCGCGTAGAGCAATGAATATGACAAAACCTGTTCTTATCGTCGGCGGCGGGCCCGCGGGACTTGCGGCGGCACACGCGCTCTCCAGCGTCGGGGTCTCCTGCACATTGGTGGAGAAGGCCGAGCGACTGGGCGGCGCGCCGATTCTTTCGGGCTACGCCAAGCTCGTGCCGTCAGGCGAATGGGCGAAAGATGCGATCGGCTCCATGGTCGAGCGCGTCAAAACCGCCCCGAACGTGACGGTCAAGACGAACTCGGTCGTCAGCAGTTTCGACGGCGGCCCCGGCGCCTTCGTCGCGAAACTCTCGACGGGCGAGAGGCTGGAAGCGAGCGCCGCGATCCTCGCCACCGGCTTCACGCATTTCGATTCGGTCAATAAGCCGGAGTGGGGCTTCGGCCTCTTTCCGGACGTGGTGACGACCGTTCAGGTCGAACAGATGTTTTCCTCCGGCCGCGGGGTCTATTGCCCCTCGGACGGGCGCAAGCCGAAGCGCGTCGCCATCCTCCTGTGCGTCGGCTCGCGCGACCGGCAGATCGGCCGCGAGTGGTGCTCGAAGATCTGCTGCTCGGTCTCCGCGAAATCTCGCGATGGAGATCCGGGAGGCGCTGCCCGATTGTCACGTCTATATCTACTACATGGACATCCGGACCTTCGGCCTCCTCGAAACCAGCTACTATTGGCGCAGCCAGGAAGAATTCAAGGTCAAATACATCAAGGCGCGTATCGCCGAGGTGACCTCGAACGGCTCGCAGCTCATCGTGAAGGGCGAGGACACGCTCGTGAAGCGGCCGATCACCATTCCGTTCGATATGGTCGTCCATGCGATCGGCATGGACCCCAACGTGGACAACCTCACGCTCTCCGCCGTGTTCGGCGTGGAGCTCGAAAAGCACGGCTATATCCAGCGGGCCAACGCCTATGGCGTCATGGGCGCCACCAACAGGCCCGGCGTGTTCGTCGCCGGCGCTGCGACCGGTCCGGAGACGATCGACGATTCGATCGCGCAGGGTCACGCGGCGGCGATGTCGGCGCTTGGCGCGCTTGCCGGCGGCCGCATTGCTGCGGCGGCCGAATAGTGGGGTTCGCGATGGTCACGCAGCCCGCCCGATTGCGCGCAGTCTCGCCGCCGGCCGATGCGGCGCTTGCGCGGCCACGGCTGGACCTCAGCGCCGCCGCGCTTGAGGAGGCATTGAGCGCGCTTGTCCAAGGCTCTGAACCGCTCGGCGGAATGGAGCGCTATGTCGAGGCTTTGAAGGCGAAGGCGGCGCTCTACGCCGACGCGTTCAAGGGCGGGGCCGAGGCTCTGACCCGACAGGACTTCCTGCAGCTCTGCACCTTCATGCCGACGGCGCGGCGGCGGATCGCCCCCTACATCGACGAGCCCGGTTTCGTCGCGATGCGCCAGGGGCTCGCGCGACTCCTCGATGGCGACGCCCTGACCAGCGATGCGCGCATCGCCACATTTTGCGCGCTCTATCCTCAGGATCGCGAGCATCGCTTCGTGCGCGACATCGCAGCCGAGGTGCTTCACAACGTCTATCCGGAAGCCTATCCGCTGATGACCCGCTGGGTGTGGGACGTGAAAACGGGCTCCGGTGTCCTTCGCGAGCTCTGGCATGGCGACGGCGACCAGTTCGGCGAAATTCGCGTTCCCGACGGCTACGCGACCTTCCTCATGCTCCGCGAGGAACTCGCGCAATATCTGACCGACGCCGGCGTCTATCGCGACGTCGTGTTCTATGTCGATTTGCTCTGCGCTCAGGTCTACGCCAACTACATCTCTTCGCAGGGCGGCGCCTATTTGCGCACCGATTTCTCCGCCGCCGAGGACCCCATGCAGCACACCCGCCGGATGCTGGGGCTCGACGGCGTTCGCGCCGGCTCCAATCGCACGCGCCTCAAAGCGATCGATGGAGAGGCGTTTGTGATCGCAGACTCGAACCTGTTGTCCTGAGGCCCGGTCATGCCAATTCACGAAAAGAGCCTCATTCGTCCGGAAGCGATCAAGTCGCACGAGCACAAGGTCGTCGACGGGATCGACGTCTCCGGCCATTGGAGCACGTTCATCGAGTCGCGCGTCGTCTCGGACTATAACGAAGATTTGCAGGAGGAGATCGCCGCGCTTCCCGGCGGAGAGTACATTCATCGCTGCTGGCAGTGCGGATCCTGCACCAACTCCTGCACGGTCAACGCCATCAATCCGGACTTCAATCCCCGCTACTGGATTTATCTCATCCGCATGGGGATGGAATCGGAGTTGCTGCGCGACAAGGACATCATCTGGCAGTGCGTGTCCTGCAACAAATGCACTTACGCCTGTCCGCGCGACGTCGTGCCCGAGGGCGTGATGAAGGCGACGGCGCACTGGCTCGAACTGAAGGGTCACACGAAGCCCTCTCCCTCATCCATTTTCGACGGCGTGTTCAGCGAGCAGGTGATCGAAACAGGCAAGATCGAGGAGGGAAGAGTGGTGCGCAGCTTTTTTGCGCGCACCGGCCAGCCGCTCATGCAGGACTGGGTCGTCGAACTCGTCAAACGCATGGTCGCCCATCTGCCCGTCACGCTGCTGATCCGTCTGGGGCTTGCGGGTCTGATCGCGCCGCGAACGCGCGGCTGGGCGGCGGCGCGTGACGCGATCAAGGACTATGTCGCAGAAAAAGAGGGCGAGCATCGTCGAGCGCTCGGCCTCGAAGAACTGGTCGCGGTGGCCAAGCGCGAGACGAACGCTCTCGCGCGGGCGGCGGAGTGAGGAGAATCCCGATGTCCACGAACTCGCCCACGCTCAAGAAGGTCGCCTACTATCCAGGCTGCGCGCTGGAAGGTACGGGCCACGCCTATAATCGCTCGACAAAGGCCCTTGGCTCCGCCCTTGGCCTTGAGCTCGACGAGGTGAAGAACTGGAACTGCTGCGGCGCCATGGAGGTCAAGAACATTGATCCCAAGGTGCAGACCTATCTGTCCTCCCGGGTCATGTCGATCGCGGCGAATGAGATGGGGCACAACGTCGTCATGGCGCCGTGCAACGGCTGCTACCACAATCTGAAGAAGGCCGAATACGATCTGGCCGAGGATTCCGCGTCGCGCGAAGTCGTCGCAAAGATCTCGGCCAAGGCGGGGCACAAGGCCTATCAGCCCGGTCAGGTCGAGACCATTCACGCCCTCGACTGGATCAAGCGCGCCATCGGGGAAGAGAACCTCGCCAAGCGGGTCAAGGCCTCCCTGAAAGGGGTCAAGGTCGCCAACTATTATGGCTGCATGTACACGCGCCCGCGGCATATCTTTCCGGAGAAGGACAAGGGAGCGGGTTCCGAGTCGACCTCGAAGCCGCATTTCATGGATGACCTCCTGGCCGCCGCCGGGGCCGAGAACGTCGAGTTCCCCTTGAAGACCGCGTGCTGCGGCGGCGCGCATGCCTTGTCCGACAGCGACACCTCGACCAAGCTCGTCGTCAATATCATCCGCGCGGCGGAGGCTGCGGGCGCCGAGGTCATCGCCACCGAATGCCCGACCTGCCATTCCGGGCTTGAAATGCACCAGATCCGCGCCGAAAAGCGATTTGGCGTGAAGACCACCGCGAAGATCGTCTACTTCACCCAGCTTCTCGGACTGGCCATGGGCCTTTCGTCGCGCGCCGTCGGCTTGAACGAGAATGTGTCCGACTCGATCGCTTTCCTGAAGGGCAAAGGGCTCGGATGAGAACGTTCGCCGAGATCGAGGCCGAGATCGACGCGACGCCAGTCGCGACGCCGCAAGACGAAGCGCGCCGCCTCCTGGCGCTCGGCGAGGAGACGCTGGGCGCCTGGGTCGAGGCGCACGGCCTTGCGCCGACGGGGGAACTCAGCGAAGGATTCCGCCTGCTCGCCTTGCATCGGCAGGGCGCCCGGGGCGAGCCGAGTTTCAACGCCTGTCGAGAGACCTGCCGCGAGCTGGCCTATCACTATAACCTCATTCAGACGCCGCTTGAGGACGCGGCGAGGCGGACAGGGGCATCGAGATGATGCGCGCCCTCGCGCGGCACCTTGCCTACTTCGTGGGCGGCAAGCTGGAGAACGCCAAGCTCGGCGAGTTCTGTTGCTCTTCCCGGCCTTTACGCTTAGAAAAAAGCGAAGGCCAAGGCGTAGAAATCGGAAAAAACTAGGAGACGGATTATGCCAAGCGTTCGCGGCTGCAAGTTGCCCGACGAATTGCTTTACGACGTCGATAACCATACCTGGTACCGCGACGTCGGCGATGGGATCGTGGAAATGGGCATGACGACAGTGGCGACGGCGCTCGCGGGTCAGCTTGTCGCCTTCACGCCCAAGAAGGTCGGCCGCTCGGTGCAGGCGGGGAAATCCTGCGCGACGATCGAGTTCGGGCAAGTGGGTCGGTCCGGCGAAGGCGGCGGGGGACGGCGAGGTCGTCGCCGTCAACGACGCGATGATCGCCGATCCGAAGATCGCCAACACCGACCCCTATGCGACCGGGTGGCTTGTGCGCCTCAAATTCACGGACTGGAACGCGGTGAAGGCGACGCTGACGCCCGGCGCCGCCGTCGCCGCCCCATACGAAGCCAAAATGGCGGCCGATGGCTTCGCGGGTTGCGCCCCCTGATGTTGCAGCGGCTGAATATCGAGCCGGACGCCCTCGAGCGACATGCTACGCAGGCGGCCAAGATGCTGCGCTCGATCGCCAGCAAATGGCGGCTGCTCGTCCTCTGCAATCTGGTGAAGGGGGAAAAATCGGTCGGCGAGCTGCAGAGCATCATCGGTTTGGGTCAGTCCGCCCTGTCCCAGCATCTTGCGGTGCTCCGCCACGAGGGCCTCGTGACTTTTCGCCGCGAGGGGCAGACGATTTACTATCGTCTCGCCGGCCGAGAGGTCGACGCGGTGCTGACGACGCTCTACGATCTTTATTGCGGGGCTGACGCCGCGCCGCAGCCTGCAAGAGGCAAGCAGCCGCTTCGCGCAAGACGCCCGAAGAGCTAGCGCGAGGCCGAGCCCGCTCGGGGGCCTGGAGCTATGGAGTCTGTCAGGCTACGCCTCTGCGGAATGCACCGCGGACAGGCCGGCGGCGGCGATGACGCGCTCGGCCAAAATCATCTTGAGAAAGGCGGACTGAGCCTTGCTCTGATAGCGCTCCGGGTGACTTAGCACCGTAAAGTCGCGCTGCGGCAGCGGCAGGCCGATCGCGCGGAGAGCCCGGTAGCGCAGGCTCGACGCCACCACAAGGTCGGAGAGGACCGTCGCGCCCGCGCCGGCTTCGACCGCCGAGCGCACGGCCTCGTTCGACGGGAACTCCATCACCACGTCCAGCGTCGCCGGATCGACGCCCATCGCCCTCGCGGCGGACTCGAAGACCTGCCGGGTCCCGGACCCGGGTTCCCGCAAGACCCATTTTGTGGCGCCAAGTTCGGAAGGGTCGAGATGTCGCCGCTTGAACCAGGGATGCTGCGTTCCCACGACGAGAACCAGCTGGTCGCCCGGAATGGACTCCGGACGCAACACGCTCGTCCCGGCGTCGCCTTCGACCAGTCCAAGATCCGCCTCGCCCTCGATCATCGCCTTTTCGACCTGCGCCGAGTTGCCGATCGTCAGGAGAAGCGCAATCTGCGGGTAGATCGAGTTGAACTGAAGAAGCCGCTTCGGCAGCCAGTAATTCGCGATGGTCTGGCTGGCGTATATGCGTATCCTGCCCCGCTTGAGCCCGGACATTTCCTCAAGCGCCCGCTCGGCGTCGGCCGCGTCGCGGAGAACCACACGCGCCGCTGTCAGAAGAACCTCGCCGGCGTCGGTCAGCTTGATCGTTCGCCCGACCCGAAGGAACAGCTTCGTGGCGTAGCGCCGCTCGATCGCCGCGATGGCCGCGCTGGCCGCCGATTGGGTCAGGCGCAATTTCGTCGCGGCTCGGGTTACGTGAAGTTGCTCCGCGACCGCGGCGAATATCCGCAACTGTTCGAGCGTCATGAAGCCCCGGTTCTCGCTATGCAGCGAGAACCTTTATCAAGCCGAGGCTGAAGAGCGCGATAAAAATCCACGCCCCGGCGCCCAGCGCCAGAGGCCGCAAGCCTTTGGCCTTGAGTTTGCGGAAGTCGGTTTCAAGCCCCATCGCGGCAAGCGCGGCCGACAACAGGAATACGTTGATCTGGATCAATTCGCTGCGGAAAGGATGGGGGAGAAGGTCGAAGCTGTTGAACCCGATCAGGGCGATAAACCCGAACACGAACCACGGCGCGGGCGCCCGGGCCCGAACGGCCTGGCCGGATGCCGCCCCCTTGCGTTGCGACCAGTTCTTGACGAAGCCGAGCAACAGGACCACCGGGGCAAGCATCATAACCCGCGCGAGCTTCGAAATCGTCGCGAGATCTCCGGCGTCCTTGCCATGCTGGAAGGCGGCGGCGACGACCTGCGCGATTTCGTGGATCGAGGCGCCCGCCCACAAGCCGAACGAATGCGTGCTCAGACCCAGAATATGGGGAAGGAGGGGATAAACGAACATCGAGATGGAGCCGAACACCGTGACACAGGCGACGGCGTAGGCGACGTCCTCGTCCGATCCTTCCGTCGCCGTGTTGGCGGCGATGACCGCCGAGGCTCCGCAAATCGACGTTCCGGCCGCAATCAGCTGGCTCAATTTCGGATCGACGCCAAGCCGCGCTCCAAGCCACACCGTGAAGCCGAAAGTGACCGCAAGCGTCGCGACGACCACGAATAGTCCGGTCCCGCCAACCGCCAGCACTTGCGACACGGTCAACTGCAACCCGAGGAGTATGATGGCTAAGCGCAGGATGCGGCGAAGCGAGAATTTCACGCCGGGGCGACAGATCGCCGGCGTTCCGACGATATTGTGGAACGCCATCCCGATCAGGATCGAAAGAATGAGGGGGCTCAGCGTCGAGAGGAAGGGAAGCCGCGACAGCGCGAAGCCCACGCCTGCAACGGCGAAGGTCAGGGCGAGGCCCGGAATTGGCTCGAAGATCGCTGAAGGCTTGAACGTCGATGGCCGCGATATCGACGCCGCTTGGGAGGCTGGGGACGTGCTCATGGGAAACGACAATGCGTCGAACGGCGCGACCAAGTCATACGCATAATTTTCATCACTACGATTGAATGTATCGATGCATCGCGAGACAGCGCTCCCGCGTGAGCCGCCGACCGGTCCGGCCGGCGGCTCCGTCGCGACTGTTGGAGGGCTACGGCCCCGGGCCTACTTCGGCGGAAGGCCCGACGGCGTCGTCGCGGCGGAGGCAATGTCGCCTCCTTCGACGATCGCGTCCTGGCTGAAGACGGATCGCGGCAGGTCCAGCGCGATTTCCCGGCCGTCCCGCTTCGGAGCGATGACGGGATGCGCCTCGAAATACCGTCCCAGAGTTCTCGTGGATGGACATCGGGAGAACTTCCACGTCGTGCACGCCGGGATGCCGGCAGATCACGTCGAGGGGCTCGCCCTCGCGCTCGCATCCCGCGATCGTGTAGCGCCCGTTCTCCTCGATCTCGCGGCCGCCGACCTTGATCGACGCGACCCTTTTGCCGCGCTCGGCGAACGCGCGAAATTCGAAGGTCATTCCCGAGGCGCGCGGTCCCCATCCGCCGTTGAGCTTGAACGGGTCCTTGGAGAACACCGTCTCAAGCTCGCTCTCCAGATAGTCTCTGAGCTCCCTGCCCGTCACCCATCCGCGCTTCACGCGCGCGTCCATCGGCAACAGATTCCAGAGATCGCCCTGGGTGACCTGCCGGGGCGGCACGGGCACGCCGAAGCGGAAGCCATTCGTGAAGCCAATGTCGACGCCTCCGGCTTCGCGAACGGCGTCGGCGATGAAATCGTCCGCTGTGGTCTCGAGCACGTCATAGCGCATCAGGACCGTCTCGGTTTTTCCGGCCTGCTGTTCCAGGCGCGCGCGATGGGGCGCGAGGGATTTGTCGACAAGCGATTTCACCTCGGGGTTCTCGACGTAATCCTGCGCCAGAACGGGAATCAGCCTGAAGTGATGCGCCGCTACGCCGCCCTCCGGCTTGAGCGTCAGATCGAGCCGGCCCAGAAAGGATCCGAAGCAGCCCGGTTCGACGACGATCACATTGCCTTCGAGGATCGGCCAGGCGGTTCGCTCATGCGTGTGGCCCGACAATACGACATCGAATTCCGGCGTCTGGCGAGCGATTTGGCGTGCAATCGTCAAGCCGGTATGGGTCAGGGCGATCACGACATCGGGCTTTTCCCGCGCGCGCAGCTCCCTGACGTAGTCGCGCAGACCCTCGATGCGGGTCGTGTCCATGCCGTGAAATTCAGACGGCGGCTGCCGCTTGCTCGCGCCGATGTCGGTAAGGCCGACAACGGCTATCTTTACCCCCTGCCGCTCCAGGGTCACGGACGCGGGAAACAGCCGGCGTCCTGTCGCCGTGTCGTGAAAATTGTAGCAGACGACCGGGCAGCCGAGGTCCGCCATCGTCTTCTTGAAGCGCTCCGGACCATAGGCCGGATCCCAGTTGCCGGGCGTGAAGACGTCGAGCCCCATGGCTTTCAGGGGTTCGAGAATGGCCTCGCCGTTGGACCAGGCCGCAGGTCCGGAGCCCTGAAAGTCGTCGCCGCCGTCGAACAGGAAACAGGCTCCGTCGCAATGCGCCCGCTCCACGTCGATCGCGGTTTTGAGCCGGGCGAAGCCGCCCATCATCTGAAATTCGGGCGTTGCGCCGGGCAGGTATTCGAGATGGGTTTCGAGCTGCGCGTGGCTGTCCGTGAAATGCAGCAGCGTCAGGCGCTTGCCGGCAGAAGCCGAGGCCGTCTCCTGCGCCCCCGCCGATACGCCCGGCGTCACAAGACCCAGGCCCGCGCCGAGCGCGGAAAGTCCGGCGGAGGTTAAAAGGCGCCTGCGCGTCCAACTGTTTTGCATGTGAAGGTCTCACTCGTTCGACATTTTGCTGCGCTTAAACGGATGGATGTCTGCACAAGCCACGCGTTCAGCCTATGGACGAAATACGAGGCCGTCTGGGCGGCTGCGTCAGCGCCCAGGCGTCGACCTCTCGATGTAGGCATCGCGACTTCGTCAGGAAAGCCGGCCGTTTGGAGTGCGATCACCCGAACGTCTTTCAGCGGCCCGCCCGAGCTTATTATTAGCGTTTTCTAATATACCAGTCAACCCGCCGTCCGTCGGCCAACCCTCGGCCGACCCGCCTCGTGGCGCGACGCAGAAGCAAACCCGGGTGGCGCCCACAGACAAGCAACCGCCGCCGCGCTTGCCTATGCTCGGCACGAGACGGACGGATTGCAAGCTTCCGAGGCGGCGCCCGCAGTTTGCCTTCCGAACGCCTGCCCCAGCGAAATCCGGTTCCGCGATCGGATCCGCCGCACGCATCGGGAAGGAACATGATGATGTCTTCCGACCTGCACTATGAAACTCTGACCGCCGTTTCCGACCTCATTCGCAGACGGAAGGCATCGTCGGTCGAGGCGACCCGCGTCATCCTTGACCGCATCGAGAAGCTCGACGGGCAGTATCATTCCTACGCCACCCTGCTCGGCGAACGTGCGATGGAGCGGGCAAGGACGGCCGACGCCGAGATCGCGCGAGGCTTCTGGCGCGGCCCCCTCCATGGCGTGCCGATTGCGGTCAAGGACCTCTGCTACACAAGCTTCGCCCCGACCGGCGCGGGGACAACGATCCACAAATCCTTCGTTCCGCCCTTCAACGCGACCGTCGTCGATCGTCTGGAACAGAGCGGCGCGGTCATTCTCGGCAAGCTGAGGATGACCGAGGGCGCCTACACCTCGCATCATCCCGACGTGCAGGCGCCGCTCAACCCCTGGAACACGAATTATTGGGTCGGCTCTTCCTCCACAGGGTCCGGCGTCGCGACATCCCTTGGCCTCTGCTACGGCAGCCTCGGCAGCGACACCGGCGGCTCGATCCGGTTTCCCTCGGCCACCTGCGGCCTCACGGGGATCAAGCCGACCTGGGGCCGCGTGAGCCGTTACGGCGTCTTTCCGCTCGCGGAATCGCTCGACCATGTCGGGCCCATGACGCGGTCGGCGGCCGACGCGGCGGCGATGCTCGGCGCAATCGCCGGTCGGGACATCAACGACCGGACAACCTATTCGGCGGCCGTCCCGGACTATCTCGAGACCATTGGCGACGGGCTGCGCGGGCTGAGGATCGGAATCGATCGCGGCTATGCGACGGACGATGTCGATCCGCAGGTCGCCGCGGCGCTTGGCGACGCCGAGCGCGTATTCGCCGGACTTCGCGCGACGATCCGCGAGGTGCGGTTTCCCGCCTATCAGAGGCTTGTCAGCCAATGGATCGCGATGTGCTCCGTCGAAACGGCGGCGGCGCATGTCGAGACCTATCCTGCGAGAAAGGCGGAATACGGCCCCGACCTTGCAGCGCTGATCGACCAGGGGCTCGCCGTCAAAGGAACCGAGATCGCGGGCATCAATCTCGAAAGACTGAGGTTCGCCCGCGAATTGTCCGACCTGTTCGAGAAGGTCGACGTTTTGCTCATCCCGACGATGCCCGTCCCGATCCCCAGCCTCGACCTGATGAAGAAATATGGCGAGGACCCCAATGTCCTGCTTGGGATTCTGCGCTTCACGGCGCCGTTCAACTTCAGCGGCAGCCCGACGATCACGCTGCCGAATGGTTTCGACGCCGCAGGCATGCCGCTCAGCATGCAGGTCGTCGGGCCGCATCTTTCGGAGGACGTGCTGGCGCGCGCCGGCCACGCTTTCCAAAGCGTGACCGAGTGGCACCGGCGTCGGCCGCCTGCCGACATGAACGACGCCGTAAAAGCGCCAATCTTATTGACGAGCGATGAGGCATGGCGTCAAATTGGGCGTTGTAACTTCCGGAGGAATACTTGAGCGGCCGGTTTCTGGTTTCGTATAGGGCGCTGAAAAGTCTTTCCGCCGGCAAGACCCGGCGTTCGCATCGACCCACAGAAGCGGCGTGTGGCGAGTATAAATATATCTACGAAATCTTCGCGAAATTCATGCTGAAGTCCACGCCGGACGAAGTCGCCGTCGCAGACACGCCCGGGACGTGCGGAGGAACGATCAAGGGCATCGACAGGAAGCTTTCGCAGAAAAGCAATCTGTCCTTCATCGACCCGCAAAACCAGCCGATCTTCATTAGCGGCGCGGCGGACGGCGATGTCCCGTGCGTCCAACCGACCGGCCGGACGGCGAAACCGGGCGCGTTCGCGCGCGGCGGCGTAATTCTTGCGAGTTCAGCCTTGCGCTTCGCGACTTTGACGAGGCCAGCCGGTCGACGGCGCATTGACCCGAGACGGGCAACCTCACGGCGGTTGCTGTCGGGAAAAGCAAGCCCTGTGGCCGCGGCAGGCAAGCGGCGATGGTCGTGTAGCGGTACAATGGGGGCCGTTCTGGAGACGGTGGAAGATGGTCTGGTCCGGCGCCGACGTTCTGAGCGGAGAGCGAGCGGTCCATTTTGTCGGGGAGAGAAGACAGGGTCCGCGGCGCAGGGCGAGAACGACTGGCGTTTGCGAACTTCTGGCGTAGCTTCGGCCTCCGCGTGAACGCGGCTGTCCGATTAACGGGGCGAAATGAGGAAGGAAATTCAGGCATGAGCATCAATCGCAGACAATTCCTCCAGACCACCGCGGCCGTGGCCGGCGCGAGCGCCTTGGGCTCGCCCGCGTTCGCGGCCGATCCGATTTTGGTCGGCAGCCTGCATGACCTTTCCGGCGGCCTCGATATCTATGGCAAGCCGATGGTCGACGCGCTGACGCTCGCTGTCGAGGAGACCAACGCCGCCGGCGGCCTGCTCGGCCGTCAGATCAAGCTCATCAGCTACGACACCCAGTCGAGCATGCAGCTTTACACCCAGTTCGCCCAGCAGGCGGCGCTGAAAGACAAGGTCGCGGTCGTGCACGGCGGCATCACCTCCGCCTCGCGCGAGGTCATTCGGCCCGTGCTCGACAAGTTCAAGACGCTCTATTTCTACAACACGCAATACGAAGGCGGCGTCTGCGACCGCAACCAGTTCGACACGGGCGTCACGCCGGCGCAGACGGTCGAGAAGCTGGTTCCCTTCGCGATGAAGAAGTGGGGCAAGAAGGTCTATGTCGTCGCGGCCGACTACAACTATGGGCAGATCACCTCGCAATGGGTGAAGAAATATGCGACCGAAAACGGCGGCGAAGTCGTTTCGATCGATTTCTTCCCCCTCGACGTCACAAACTTCTCGTCCACGATCTCGAAGATCCAGGCTGCGAAGCCCGATTTCGTCTGGTCGGCGCTGGTCGGCGGCGCGCACATTTCCTTCTATCGCCAATGGGCGGCGGCGGGCATGCGCGCGAGCATTCCCATGGCTTCGACCACGTTCGGCGTCGGCAACGAGCAGATCGTGCTGTCGCCGAACGAATGCAACGGCATGCTGGTCTGCTACAATTATTTCGAGAGCGTCAAGAACCCCGTCAACACCGCCTTCCTCGAGCGCTTCCACAAGCGCTTCGGCGCGGATTATCCCAACGTGACGGAGCTCGCGATGGGCACCTATCAGGGGTTCCATCTCTGGGCCGAGGGCGTGAAGAAGGCGAACAGCGTCGACCGCATGAAGGTGATCGAAGCGCTGGAGACCGGCATCAGCATCGACGCGCCCTCAGGCAAGGTGACGATCGACCCGCCGACGCATCACTGCATTCTCGACGTGCATATCGCCGAAGCGAAGGACAAGAAATTCGATCTGCTTCAGGACTTCCCGCAGCAGAAGCCGTCCGACACCGCCGCGGTCTGCGATCTCAAGAAGAACCCGAACGACAACCAGCAATACGTGATCAAGTTCTGAGTCCTCAACCGAGACGAAGTCATAGCCGAGGGCCGATCGTGGATCTCGTAGCGCTCCTGGCGATCCAGGTCCTCTATGCAATCGCCAGTCTCGCGCTGATCAGCGTGGGACTGGCGATCATTTTCGGGATGATGAAAGTCATCAATCTCGCTCACGGCGAGTTTCTGATGCTCGGCGGCTACGCCGCCATCCAGGCCACCAGCCTCGGAATCAGCATCTGGATCGCCATGCTTGTCGTCGCGCCTGTCGTGGTCGGAGCGATCGGCCTGATCGTCGAGCGCACGATCATCCGCTGGCTCTACGGCCGGATGGTCGACACGATGCTCGCGACCTGGGGCCTGAGCCTGTTTCTGGTCGGCCTGACGACGGCGGTGTTCGGCAACACCACCGTCGGGCTCTCTGCGCCGCTCGGCAGTTTCGAGATCGGACAATATCGCACGAGCAGCTACACGCTGTTCGTGATCGCGGTCGCGATCGTCGTGCTCGGCGGCGTGCTGGCGACGCTGCGGTTCACCCGGCTCGGGCTCGTCGCTCGCGGCACGATGCAGAACGCGAACATGGCGGCGGCGCTCGGCGTCAATCCGAACCGCGTCTATTCCATAACCTTCGGCGCCGGCGCGGCCCTTACGGGTCTCGCCGGCGGGGTCCTTGCGCCGGTCTCGGGCGTGTTCCCGACCATCGGCGTCGCCTATGTCGCCAAGTCCTTCATCACTGTGATCGGCGGCGGCGGCGCGATCGTCACGGGCACGTCGACCGCCTCGGCGCTGTTCGGAGCCATCAACCAGATCGCCACTTATGTGACGACTCCGGTCTTCGGCGAGGTCGCGCTGCTCGCGGCGGCAATCGTGCTGATCCGCGTGCTGCCTCAGGGCATAACAGGTCGTTTTTTCAGGAGAAGTCTGTGACGGGGCGCGCTCTCGACACTCTCGGGCTCGCGCTCGTCGCAATCATCGGAGTCGCGGTGCTGGTGCTGACGCCGCGCCTGTTCGACCTGGATGTGGTCCTGACCGTCACCGTCTACATGATCATGGCGGTGCTCGCGCTGTCGCTCGCGCTGATCTGGGGTTTCGGGGGCATCCTGTGCTTCGGCCAGTCGGCGTTTTTCGGGCTCGGCGCCTATACCTATGCGATCGCAATGATCAATCTCGGCGAAAGCACGGCGCCGCTCGTCCTTGCCGTGCTCGTGCCCGCCGCCTTCGCGGCGCTGCTCGGCTACTTCATGTTCTACGGCCGCATCAGCGACGTCTATCTTGGCGTGATCACGCTGACCGTGACGCTGATCCTGTTCAATTCGATCAATTCGACCGCGGGGCCTGAATTCCATATCGGCTCGGCGAAGCTTGGCGGGTTCAACGGCATCCCCGGCATTCCCTCGCTGAACGTGCCCTTCTTCAAGGACTGGCAGGTCGACCTCGAGGGAATGTTCTATCTCTCGACGGCGTCGCTGCTCGCGACCTATTTCGGACTGAGGGCGCTGCTCGCAAGCCGCTTCGGACGGATCATCGTCGGCATTCGTGAAAACGAGCAGCGCGCCCAGCTCCTGGGCTACGATCCCCGCGCCTACAAGCTTGCGACATTCACGATCGGCGCGGCGCTCGCGGGCTACGCAGGCTGCCTCTTCGCAAACTGGGGCTCGTTCGTGAGCCCCACCATTTTCGGCCTCGCGCAATCGGCGCAGATCATCATCTGGGTCATCGTCGGCGGGCGCGGCACGCTGATCGGGCCGATTCTGGGCGCCGTCGGCATGCAATGGCTGACCGCGGCGCTCGGGGCCAACGCGCCGAGCGGAGCGACGGGCTGGGCGAACCCTGCTCGGCAACGTGCCGCTCATTCTCGGCGCCATCCTGATCGCTTTCGTCCTGTTCGTGCCGAAGGGACTGGCCCCGACGATCGGCGACCTTGGCGCCGCCCTTATCCGCCCGCGCGCGCGGGCGGAGGCGCCGCGATGAGCGCGCCGCTGCTCGAAACCCGCGGTCTCGGCATGCGCTTCGGCGGCGTGCAGGCGGTCCGCGACGTCAACTTCGTTCTCGCCGAGCGCGAGTTGCGCTGTCTGATCGGTCCGAACGGGGCCGGCAAGAGCACCTTCTTCAAGATGCTGACGGGTCAGCTTCAGCCGACCTCGGGAACGGTGCTGTTTCGCGGCGAGGACATCTCGCGGACAGAACCCCATGAGATCGCGAGACGGGGCGTCGGCATCAAGACCCAGGTGCCGAGCGTCTTCGACGGCCTGACCGTGCGCGAGAATCTCTGGCTCGCCGTGACCCGCCTTCATCGCGGCGCGCGCGCCCGCGCAGCCGTCGACGAGATGCTGGCGCGGGTCGGCCTGACCGCGATCGCATCCCGCATCGTCGGCCAGCTTGCGCATGGACAGCGCCAATGGGTCGAGCTCGGCGTCGTGCTGTCGACCAACCCCGATCTCGTGCTGCTCGACGAGCCGGCGGCCGGCATGACCGACCAGGAGGTGTTGCGGACCGTGGAGCTTGTGCGCGAGATCAACAAGACCAAGGCCCTCATCGTGGTCGAGCACGACATGCAGTTCATCCGCATGATCGCGACCAAGGTCACGGTCTTCAACCAGGGCGCCGTGCTGGTGGAGGACGAGGTCGAAGCGATCATGCACAACCCGACCGTGCGCGACGTCTATCTGGGCAAGCAGGCCGCCGCATGATGCTCGAAGTCAGCCAACTCGCCGCCGGCTACGGGCGCATTCCAATTCTGGGCGCTGTGAGCTTCACTGTGGCGCAAGGCGAATTCGTCGGCGTCCTCGGCCACAACGGCATGGGCAAGACGACCCTGCTCCGGGCGCTCATGGGCTATCTGCCCGCGACCGCCGGACGCGTGGTCTTCGCCGGAGAGGACATGACGCGGGCCGAGCCCTACCGCAGGGCGCGGGCCGGCATGGGCTACGTGCCGCAGGGCCGCGAGATCTTTCCGGGCCTCAGCGTTCGGGACAATTTGCGCATGGGCGCCGTCGCACGGCCTCAGGGCGAAGCCGCGGCGATCGAAGCCGCGCTGGAGACATTCCCTCGTCTCAAGCGGCTGATCGACCGGCCCGGCGGCGCGCTCTCCGGCGGCGAGCAGCAATTGCTCGCCATGGCGCGCTGTCTCGTCGGCGGGCCGAAACTGATCCTTCTCGACGAGCCCACCGAAGGCATTCAGCCCTCGATCATCGACGAGATCGTCGAGACGCTCCTGCGGCTGCGCGCCAGGGGCGGCCTGACGATGATCCTTGTCGAGCAGAATCTCGATTTCATCGCAGCGCTGTCCGAGCGCGTGCTGATCATTCAGAAAGGCGCGATCGTGCACTCGGCCAAGCCCGACGAACTGCACGGCCACGGCCTCGTCAGCGAATTCATCGGCGTGAGCGACTGAACGCGCGCGCCCCGATGAGATAACCGCCGGAAGCGTCCCTTGGGCCGGATCCGGCCTCAGATACGAAAGAAACAGGAGGTAGCCCATGACGGTAAAGCGTCCCACGCTCGAACAGATGATGGACATCGTCGAGAGCTTCGGCATGACCATGACGCCGGAGCGGGTCGGCGAATTCCTCTCGCTGATGGAGCCCAATTTCGCCGCTTACGATCTCATCGATCAAACTCCGGACAACATCCCCGTCGTCAAATATCCCCGCACGCCCGGCTATCGCCCGAGCGCCGAGGAGAACCCGCTCAACGCCTGGTACGTGAAGACCGACATCCAGGGCGCGCCGACCGGCAAGCTCAAAGGCAAGACGGTCGCCGTGAAGGACAACGTCTGCGTCGCGGGCGTGCCGATGATGAACGGCTCCTCGACGCTCGAGGGCTATGTGCCCAACCTCGACGCGACAATCGTCACGCGGCTGCTCGACGCGGGCGCGACGATCAAGGGCAAGGCGCATTGCGAATTGTTCTGCCTTTCCGGCGGCAGCCACACCGGCGCTCTCGGCCCCGTGCACAATCCTCACAAGCACGGCTATTCCGCGGGCGGATCGTCCTCGGGCAGCGGCGCGCTGGTCGCGGCGGGCGAGGTCGACCTCGCGATCGGCGGCGATCAGGGCGGATCGATCCGCATGCCGTCCTCGTTCTGCGGCGTTTACGGCATGAAGCCGACCCACGGCCTCGTGCCCTACACCGGCGTCATGCCGATCGAATCGACCATCGACCACACGGGCCCGATCACGGCCAATGTCGCCGACAACGCGCTGATGCTGGAAGTGCTCGCGGGACCCGACGGCCTCGACCCGCGGCAATATGCGCCCAAGGTCGGCGATTATTCCGCCGCGACGAAGCGCGGCGCGAAAGGGCTCAGGATCGGCGTCGTCAAGGAGGGCTTCGGCCACGCCAACAGCGAGGCGGACGTCGACGCCAAGGTGCGCGAAGCGGCGAAGCGCTTCAAGGCGCTGGGCGCGACGGTCGAGGATATTTCGATTCCGGAACACCTCATCGCCCCGGCGATCTGGACGTCGATCGCGCTCGAGGGCCTTCAGGCGCAGATGATGATCGGCAACGGGATGGGCTTCAACTGGAAGGGGCTCTACACCGTGAGCCTTCTCGACGCCCACGCCAACTGGCGCGACAAGGCCGACGATCTGTCGGACAGCCTCAAGATCTCGATGATGGTGGGGCAATATTTCCTGACCCACTACCGCGGACGCTTCTATGCGAAAGCCCAGAACCTCGCGCGCAATGTCCGCGGCGCCTACGACAAGGCGCTCGGGAGCTACGATCTGCTGCTTATGCCGACGTTGCCCGTGAAGGCGACGCCCCTGCCCCCGGCGGACGCTCCCCTCGCGCTCTACCTCCAGCGCGCGTTCGAGATGATCGGCAATACGGCGCCCGTTCGACGTGACCGGCCATCCGGCGATGACCGTGCCCTGCGGGCTCGGCGACGGCCTGCCGATCGGGGCCATGCTGATCGGCAAGCATTTCGACGAGGAGACGATCTACGCCGCCGCTGCCGCCTTCGAGGGCAACGGGGACTGGAGGACGTTCTGACGCTCCGCCGCGCGGCGCCCAAAACGCCGCGCGGCCGCCTGTCCAGAGCTCCAACTCTACGAAGCCGCTTGCCCGGATCGGCCCTCTTGAGCCGCCCGGGCGGAGTAAGCCTTTGATTGCTCTCGGCCGGCGATGAGAGCGGCGCGCCGGCGGCCCTGCTTTTGCTTCACCATGGCACAGGCTTTGCTTGACTTGAGGATGACGGGATGACCGTAATGTAACAGGGGCATGACTTGAGGCGAGCCCAGCGTGAAGCAGTGCTTGACGACGTCCGACAAGAAACCGTCCGAACGGTTCGAGTTCTGGCAGGAGATCGTCTGCAAGAAGTACGTGTCCGCTTCCGCGGTCACCGAGGTCACCGACGATGAATTCGCGGGAAGTCTGACCAGCCGGGAAATGGGTCCGCTCGTCGTCGCCGAACTCGAAGCGCCGCTGCACTTCTGGTCCCGCAAGCCGCGCCATGTTCGCAACGACGACCAGGAGGTTTTCATCGTCAGCCGCCTCCAGGAAGGAGAGGGCGAGCTGACGCAACTGGGTCGCTCGACGCGCCTCACGGAAGGCGACCTGGCGATCTACGATTCAGGCGCGCCGTTCGAATACGCCCTGCGCGCGAAGACGCAGCTCATCAAGCTTCCGAAGCGGCTTCTCGAGTCGAAGCTGGAGCGGCCGCACGACCTTCTGGCCGTCAAGATCGATCGCGGCAATCCGCTGTCGCCGATCCTCGGCGACCTCTTGACGAAGACCCTGAACATGGACCTGTCCCGGGACCTCGACGCGCTGGTCGCCAAGCGGCTGTCGAACGCGATCGTCGACGTCCTCGTCTCCATTTGCGATCTGCGCCGGGAGGCTTCGCCGGAGGCGCAGATTTCCCGGCCGCTGGAGAAGGTCATGCGGTTCGCGCGCGCCAATCTGGATAGCCAGGAGCTGACGCCGGAGACGCTGGCCGCCGCGGGCGCAATATCGGTCCGAACCCTCAACCGCCTTTTCGGAACCCTCGGGACCACGCCGATGCGTTGGGTGTGGGCGGAGCGGCTGGAAGCCAGCCGGGCGTCGCTCGTTCAGGGGCAGGTGCGATCCGTGACGGAAGCGGCGTTCGCCCACGGGTTCAGCGAGCTTGCGCATTTCAGCCGAACCTTCAAGAGAACATTCGGATGCACGCCGCAGCAACTCTTGAGGAAATGAATCTCTCGGGCGCGGCGTCTCGGATATAGTTGCTGCTCGTCGCCCGCAGCGTGAGCAAAGTTCGATGCCTGATCTCTCCGATCGCCTGGCCGCCTGCTACACAGGCGTCCTGCATGACGTCATGCGCGACATGGGCCTCAGCGACTTCACGCTGCCGTCCGAGCTGCGCCCTCTCTTTCCCGAGAGTTCGATGGCGGGGCCCGCGTTCACCATCGAGGGGAGGGTCGCCCCGAAGAGCAGCGCGCACGATACGTTGCTCGCCTGGACGGGGCTCCTGTCGCAGGCCGAGCCGGGGAGCGTCTGGGTAAGCCAGCCCAACGATCGCGTTGTCGCACACATGGGAGAGCTCTCGGCGGAAACGCTCAAGGCCAAAGGTGTGCGCGGCTGCGTCGTCGACGGTCTCATCCGCGACACGAACTTCATCCTGGCGATCGGCTTCCAGGTTTGGAGCCGCGGCTTCACGCCGCGAGACATCGTTGGATATTGGCTGCCGACCGCGACCAACGCGCCGATCCGTATCGGCGACGTCGTCATCGCGCCGGGCGATTACCTGGTCGGGGACCGGGACGGGCTCATCCGAGCGCCAAGGATGCTCGCCGAAAGCATCGTGTCGAAGGCCGAGGCGGCGATGGCGACCGAGAACAAGGTGCGCAAGGCGATCCTTGCCGGGACCGATCCGCAGGAGGCCTATCTGAAATACGGCAAGTTCTGAAATGGCTTTGCTGATGGGCGCGCGTCACGTCGGCGCCGCCGGGGCTCGTGGGCCTGAGCAGCGACCAACAAGCGCCAGCCCGGCGACGTGCGCTCGGTCCGGACACGGAGGGAAACGTCAGAGCGCGTCCACGAGGATTGCGCGGAAGTCGTTGACGTTGGTCAGGGTCGGTCCGGTGACGACGAGATCGCCAAGGCCCTCGAAGACGCCATAGGAATCGTCGGCGGCGAGACAGGCCCGGGGATCGAGGCCAAGCGCGGCGGCGCGGGCGAGCGTGTCGGGCGCGATGATCGCGCCGGCGTTGTCTTCGGAGCCGTCGACTCCGTCCGTGTCGCCCGCCAGCGCCCATGTGCCCGTCTGGCCGCGCAAAGCGATGGCCAGCGCCAGCAGGAAGGCGCTGTTGCGCCCGCCCCGGCCCTTGCCCCGCACCGTGACCGTGGTTTCTCCTCCCGAGAGGAGAACGCAGGGCGAAGCGGCCGGCTGGCCATAGCGGCGGACCTGATGGGCGATGCCGGCGAGGACCCGGGCGACTTCCCGCGACTCGCCCTCGATGGAATTGCCGAGGATGAGGGGCGTCACGCCCGCCGCCTTCGCGACCTCGGCCGCGGCCATGAGCGAGGCTTCCGGCGTCGCGATGAGATGGGTCTCGGCGCGCGCAAGGCGCGGGTCGCCCGGCTTCGGCGTCTCGTTCCGCTCTTCGGCCAGATGGCGCGCGACCGCCTCGGGAGGCGTGATCCCGTATCGGGCGAGGACGGCCCGGGCGTCCGCAAGCGTCGTCGGGTCGGGGACCGTGGGGCCCGAGCCGATGGTCGCGGGTTCGTCGCCCGGAACGTCGGAGATGAGCAGCGTGACGACGCGCGCCGGCCAGGCGGCCGCTGCGAGCCGGCCGCCCTTGATGGCGCTCAGGTGCTTGCGCACGCAGTTCATTTCGTCGATCGAGGCGCCGGAGGCGAGGAGCGCGCGGTTCACCGCCTGCTTTTCGGCGAGGCTCAGGCCCTCGCCGGGCAGGGTGAGCAGCGCCGACGCTCCGCCCGAAATCAGCGCGACGACGAGATCGTCTTCGGTCAGGCCCTCGACGCTCTCGAGGATGCGACGCGCCGCGTCCCTGCCGCGTTCGTCCGGAACCGGATGCGCCGCCTCCACGATCTCGATGCGCTTGCAGGGCGCCGCATGGCCGTATCGCGTGACGACGAGCCCTGTCAGATCGCCTTTCCAGTTCTCTTCGAACGCCCGCGCCATCGCGGCCGACGCCTTGCCGGCGCCGACCACGATCGTCCGGCCCCTGGGCGGTTCGGGAAGATGGCGCGGCACGATCTTCGCCGGGTCCGCTTCCCCGATCGCGGCGTCGAAGAGACGGCGGAGAAAGGTCCGCGCCGAAGCGTCATCCATGAGCGTATCCCCGCGAGGCGCTGCTTACGACGAGGCGGCGCCGATCTCGTGATTCGCCAGGATTTCGAGCGCCCGCACGATGCCGGAATGGTCCCATTTCGCGCCGCCATGCGCCGCGCAGGCGTTGAAGAGCTCCTGCGCATTCGCGGTATTGGGCAAGGATACGCCGAGCGCGCGGGCGCTGGAGAGCGCGAGATTGAGGTCCTTCTGGTGCAACTCGATCCGGAAGCCGGGGTTGAACGTGCGCTTGATCATGCGCTCGCCATGCAGTTCGAGAATTCGGGAGCTGGCGAGTCCGCCCAACAGCGCCTGACGCACTTTCGCGGGATCCGCGCCGGCGCGCGAAGCGAAGACGAGCGCTTCGCCCACCGCCTCGATGGTGAGCGCAACCACGATCTGGTTGGCGACCTTGCAGGTCTGCCCGGCGCCGACGCCGCCGACGAGCGTGATGTTCTTTCCCATCTTGTCGAGGAGCGGCTTGACCTTGTCGAAGGTCTCCTGCGAGCCGCCGCACATGATGGAGAGCGTCGCCTGCTTCGCGCCGACCTCGCCGCCCGACACGGGCGCGTCGAGATAGGCGCAGCCGAGCGCCTCGATGCGCTTCGCAAACTCCTTGGTGGCGACCGGCGAAATCGAACTCATGTCGATGACGGTCGCGCCGGGGCTCAGACCCTTCGGCCGCGCCGTCCTTGCCGAAGAGCGCCGCTTCCACGTCCGGCGTGTCCGGCACCATGGTGATGACCACTTCGGCGCCCTGCGCGGCCTCCTTCGCGGACGAACAGGCCGTGGCGCGGGCGGCGAGCTCCGCATTGACCGGAGAACGATTATAGAGCCTCAGCTCATGCCCGGCGTCGATGAGATGTCCGGCCATGGGCCTGCCCATGATGCCCAGTCCGATGAATGCGACTTTCGCCATTGGCGGCGCTCCTTCGATTGTCAGAAAATCAGGCGGCTGCGCGCGCAAGCCAGCCGAGCCCCTCCAGAGTCGTGGTCCGTGGCTTGTATTCGCAGCCGATCCATCCGCTGTAGCCGATCTCGTCGATTCGGCGGAACAGGAAATCGTAGTTGATCTCCCCCGTCCCGGGTTCGTTTCGCCCGGGATTGTCCGCGATCTGGATATGCGCGATTCGAGGCAGCAGTCTTTCCATCGTGGCGGCCAGTTCCCCTTCCATCCGCTGCATATGATAGATGTCGTACTGGAGCCACAGGTTCGGCTCTCCGATCTCGTCGAAGAGCTGCAGGGTCGTGTCGGACCGGCTCAGATAGAAGCCGGGGATGTCGAAGGTGTTGATCGGTTCGACGAGCAGCTTGATCCCCGCGTTCTGCAATTCCCTCGCCGCGTATCGCAGGTTGTCCTTGAGCACGGAGCGAACCTTCGCGGGTTCGGCGTCTTTCGGCGGAATCCCGACCAGACAGTTGAGCTGAGGGCAGCGGAGCGTCCGGGCGTATTGGATCGCAAGCGCGACCCCTTCGCGGAATTCGGCCTCGCGGCCCGGAATGCAGGCAATCCCGCGCTCGCCCTTCGCCCAGTCGCCGGCCGGCAGATTGTGGAGCGCTTGCGTCAGTCCGTGCTTGTCGAGTTCGGCCGCGAGCGCGTCCGCGGGAAACGGATAGGGAAAGAGATATTCGACGCTCGCGAAAGCCGGCCTTGGCCGCCGCTTCGAAGCGGGCGAGAAAGTCGACCTCGTTGAAGAGCATCGTCAGGTTGGCTGCGAATTTCGGCATTGAGCGCTCCCTTTACCGCGATCAGTCGAGCAGCGCGACGGCGGTCGGCGCGTCCGCCTTGTCCTTTGCGAGGTCTTCGAACTCGTTGATGGCGTCGATCTCGACGCCCATCGAGATATTGGTCACGCGCTCCAGAATGATCTCGACAACCACCGGCGTCTGGAATTCCTTCATCAGCGACCGGGCCTGTTTCAGGGCGTCGCCGATCGCCTCCGGGTCGCTCACGCGGATCGCCTTGCAGCCCAGGCCCTCCGCGACCTTGACGTGATCGACGCCATAGGCGCCGAGCTCCGGCGAGTTGACGTTCTGGAACGAGAGCTGCACCGAAAAGTCCATCTTGAAGCCGCGCTGCGACTGGCGGATCAATCCCAGATAGGCGTTGTTCACGACCACGTGGATATAAGGCAGGTTGAACTGCGCGCCGACCGCCAGCTCCTCGATCATGAACTGGAAGTCGTAGTCGCCCGAGATCGCGACGATCTCCCTTTTCGGGTCGGCGGCGCGAACGCCGAGCGCCGCGGGAATGGTCCAGCCGAGCGGCCCTGCCTGGCCGCAGTTGATCCAGTGCCGGGGCTTGTAGACATGCAGGAACTGGGCGGCGGCGATCTGCGACAGGCCGATCGTCGAGACATAGCAGACGTCCTTGCCGAAGATCCTGTTCATCTCCTCGTAGACGCGCTGGGGCTTGATGGGCGTCTGCTCGAAGTGGGTGCGGCGGAGCATCGTCTTCTTGCGCTCGCGGCATTCCTTGACCCACGGAGAACGGTCCTTCAGCGCCTTGCGCGCCTTCATGTCGCGCGCAACCTCGATGAAGAGTTCGAGCGCGGCGCGTGCGTCCGAAGCGATGCCGAGATCCGGATTGAAGACGCGGCCGATCTGCGTCGGCTCGACATCGACGTGAACGAACGTCCGCCCCTTCGCATAGACGTCGATCGATCCGGTGTGGCGGTTTGCCCAGCGATTGCCGAGGCCGAGGACGAAGTCGGAGGCAAGCATCGTCGCGTTGCCGTAGCGATGCGCGGTCTGGAGCCCCACCATGCCCGCCATCAGGGGATGATCGTCCGGAATGGCGCCCCAGCCCATGAGCGTCGGAATGACCGGAACGTTCACGAGTTCGGCGAACTCGACCAGCAAGTCTGACGCGTCGGCGTTGATCACGCCGCCGCCCGCGACGATCAGCGGGCGCTCGGCCGCCTGCATCATCGCAATCGCCTTCTCGATCTGCGCCCGCGTGGCCTTCGGCTTGTAGACGGGGAGCGGCTCGTAGGTCTCGATGTCGAACTCGATTTCCGCCATCTGGACGTCGAACGGCAGGTCGATGAGCACCGGGCCGGGGCGCCCCGAGCGCATGACGTGGAAGGCCTGCTGGAAGATGCGCGGCACGAGGCCGGGCTCCCGCGCCATCACCGCCCATTTGGCGACAGGCTTGGCGATCTCGACGATCTCCACCGCCTGGAAATCCTCCTTGTAAAGCCGGGCGCGGGGCGCCTGACCCGTGATGCAGAGGATCGGGATCGAATCCGCCGCGGCCGAATAGAGGCCCGTGATCATGTCGGTGCCCGCGGGACCGGAGGTGCCGATGCACACGCCGATATTGCCGGGATTGGCGCGCGTGTAGCCCTCCGCCATGTGGGAGGCGCCTTCGACGTGGCGCGCGAGAATATGGCCGATCGTATTGCTGGGCTTGAGCGCCGCATAGAGCGGGTTGATGGCTGCGCCCGGAACGCCGAAGGCCCGGGTGACGCCTTCCTTCTCCATGACCAGAACCGCCGCTTCTGCTGCTGTCATCCGCGCCATGAGGAGCCTCCCTTGGAGTGTGTCTTCCCGGCGATTTGAGTAGAGGCAGGACGCCGAGAGCGGAACGTCAGCCGGAGCGATACCAATCATTCCAGGCAGGAATAATTGGCCCGCGCCGTCTCACGAGAGCGTCGTCCACCAGTCGCCGCGGAACCGCTCCTGCAGGAAGCTGGTCAGCGCCACGACCTTGGCCGGAAGGAAGCGGGGCGAAGGAAAGACGACGTTGATCTCCTGCTTCGGCAGATGATGCTCGGGGAGCAGGGCTCTGAGCTCGCCCGATCGAAGGGGATCGGACGCCAGATACATGGGCAGGATCGCGATTCCCGTCCCCGCGCGAGCGGCGTTGAGCAGGATGGAGAGGTTGTTCGACTTCAGCGGCCCGCTGACGGTGACGACGCTTTCCCGGCCCGACGGATCGAGCAGGCGCCACACTTCGTCGCCCTGGACCGTGGAATAGACGAGGCATCGGTGCGAGGCGAGGTCCTCGGGACGCTGCGGCTCGCCGTGCGCCTGGAGATATTCGCTGGACGCCGCCATGACCCAGGGGTTCGAGCCGACATAGCGGCAACCGAGAGAGGAATCGGCAAGTTTGCCAAGCCGGATCGCCATATCGAGCCCGTGAGAGACGATGTCGACGTAGCGGTCCTCGCAATTGAGGTCGATCCTGAGGCGCGGGCGTATCTTCAGGAAATCGAGGAGGAGCGGCCCGATGACATTGCGCCCGAAGGCCATGGAGGCGCCGACGCGCAGGGAGCCGACGAGATCGTCGCGCCGCTCCGAGACGAACGCCTCCGTCGCCTCGAACTCGCGAAGGACCAGCTTGCAGCGTTCGAAATAGAGGGCGCCGATCTCGGTCATGCCGACGCCGCGCGAATTGCGGTTGAGGAGACGGACGCCGAGCCGCCGCTCCAGTTCGGAGACATGTTTGGTCACGGTGGGCTGAGTGAGGCCGAGGTCCGTCGCGGCGCGGGAAAAGCTGCCCGTTTCGACCACGCGGACGAAGATCTGAAGTCCCGTGAGCCGATCCATCCCATTCGTCCGCTTCGCTCCGCGACGGCTGGCCGCCGCGAAGCGTTGATTGTTATGCCCGGCTCGGCCCGCGCCTTTGCGGTCCCTCGTGACCAGAGCGTGGACGGCGGCGCTTCGCCGGCGGCCGGCCGGTGGGCAGGCACCATAGCACTTCCCGAAAAACCGCGAGTCGTCCGCCCACCGGCTGTACCCGATGCTTTATTATCTATTTTGCATTCAAAATTCAAAATTTTATTGCTTTCGCGTTCCTTGTCAGGCATGAGCGTTGGAAGGCGGCGAAACCGACCGTCGATGGAGGAGGCAAGGTCATGAGAAGCGCCGGAAGAGCAGGAATTCTTGTTGACGTCGCTGATCGGCGCAGGGCTGGCCATTGGCTTGCAGCCGCCTGCGTTCGCTCAATCCGTGAAGGTCGAGTTCCCGGCCAAGCCGGACCCCACGGAATTGCCGGAGGTCTGGCCCCAAGAGGTGGGCGTCAACTCGGATGAACTGGTCAAGCTCTCGAAGTGGATCCGCGACCAGAAGCTCGACATCCGCAGCCTCGTCATCGTCAAGGACGGCAAGATCGCGTTCGAGCGTTACAGCTCCGGGCTGACGCGGGACAAGAACTACGAGCTCTACTCGATAACCAAGGCCGCGACCGCGGTCGTGGCGGGCGATCTCATCGCCGAAGGCAAGATCAGCCTCGATAGTTCCGTCAAGGACGTGATCGGCCCCTGGCGGCCCGACCTCAAGGAGGCGGTCGCCGACAAGGGCGACGTGAAGCTGCGCAACGTCCTCAACATGACGACCGGGCTCTACTACGACTTCAAGCCGCCGAACGACCCGATCTACTACGAATCCCCGGACCGGCTGAAGCTCGCCGCCACGACGAAGCCGCTGCTCACGCCCGGCAAGGTCTTTCAGTACATGGACGTCAATCCGATCCTGGCGACCGCGATGCTGAGCGCCGCCGCCGGCGGGAAGCTCGAGGACTATGCGGCGGACAAGCTCTTCAAGCCGCTGGGCATGAAGCACTACGCCTGGACTCGCGCCGACGCGAAGGGTCTCGTCTCCGGAGGCTGGGGCCTGCGGCTGCGCGCGGTCGATATGGCCCGCCTTGGCATGCTTGCCCTTCAGGACGGACAGTGGGAAGGCAAGCAGATCGCGCCCGCCGACTGGATCAAGCAGATGACGACCGGGCAGAGCACGCCGTTCTTCGGCTATTACTGGTGGGTCAACAATATCGTCGAGGGCGGAGTCGAAGGCGGTTCGCAGCCCGAGTTCGACACGATGGGCTTCAAGGGCCAGAACATCGTCGTCCTGCCGAAGCACAACGCGGTCGTGACCATGACGAGCATCCTCTCGCCGGACGGCGGATTGCGCGACGCCAAATGTCTCCAGATCCTGCGCTACATGATGAGCGAATACATCCTTCCCGGCGCTCGACGGGAAGCCGTCGACGCCGACCGACGCCCAGAAGAAGGCTCTGCTCGACGAGCTTCAGGCGGCCGAGGACAGCAAGGGCGTCCCCGGCTTCCCCTACGATCCGAACAACACCGACACACCGCAATGACCGGGCGGGGCGCGCGTGACCCCGCGCGCCCCGACTGGCTCTCCTGACTTGCCTGACGGTAGCCCGATGCGCATTCTCGTTCTCAATCCGAACACGAGCGTCGACATCACAGCGCGTCTCGCGGGCGCGGCCAAGCTGGCCGCGGCGCCAGGCACGATCATTTCGACCGCCACCGCGACGCGCGGCGTTCCTTACATCGCGACGCGGGCCGAAGCGCAGATCGGCGGCGCGATCGCGCTCGAGATGCTGGCGGAGCGCCATCGCGAATATGACGCGGCAATCATCGCCGCCTTCGGCGACCCCGGACTTTTCGGGGCGCGCGAACTCTTCGACATTCCTGTCGTGGGCATGGCGGAGGCGTCCATGCTGACCGCCTGCATGCTCGGGCGACGCTTCGCGATCGTCACCTTCGCCAAGGCGCTTGGTCCCTGGTATCAGGAATGCGTCGACATGCACGGCATGACTGGCCGCTGCGCAGGCATCCGGATGCTCGACGTTCCGTTCCAATCCGTTGGCGATGTGCAGGACGAGAAGGAAGATCTGCTGGTCGAACTCGCCATGGGCGCGGTGACCCAGCTTGAGGCCGACGCGATCATTCTTGCCGGCGCGCCGCTCGCGGGACTTGCCGAGCGCATCAGGGATCGCCTGCCCGTGCCGGTGATCGACCAGATGGCCGCAGCCGTGAAGCAGGCGGAGGCGCTTGTGGCGCTCGGCGTGCGCAAGGCGACCGTGGGAACGTTTCGCCGCCCGGACGGCAAGCCGACGACCGGCCTGCCGGAAGCCCTCGCCGCGCGCATCGAGCGGCGCGACTGAACTTTTTGGTAATTCCCGACCTACCGTCGTTCGGATGTCCTGCAGGGCCGGGTCGGCGGTCCGCCCGAGGCGTCAACGTCGCCGCCCTGCAACTCGCACGCTCTTCGCAACGCAGGGCCTCACCAGGGACGGCGCGTCCGGCCCACAGAGATTTTTTTCGCGCAAGTCGTTTCTGAAAAACGAAATCTGTGATATAGGCTGTGGCTTCGACTGAAATCCAAAATTCAGCCAGAGGCGCTCATGGCGAAGGCTCCGCAAATCCGCCCGGAAGCGCCGACGGAGGGCAGCGCGCAACTCCCAAAGTTGCGCTCCGGCGAACGAAGGCGGCGATTCGACGCTAAACTCGCACCCAACGCTTTGATTTTCCTCAATCCGGAACGCTAAAATGAGCGCCCTTTCACCCTTCCTGAAGCCGCGACGGCGCCCACAGCGGGCCGGAAATCCGGGCCTTTCCAGCCCGACCCCGCATGTCCGCCGCGGTCTTGCGCCCGTTACGGACGCCAAGACCCGGCCGGGCGAGACGGTCTTTGGGATTGCAAAGTTGCATCCGCAGCGATCCGTCGCGCCGCGAAGCCTCGAGCATGACGCCCCGCCTATGGGCTCGCCCCGGCTCGGACGAGCGGCCCGGCTCAGCGCGCCGATCCCCACAAACAAAAGCGGCGCACGATGGCCTCGCGCGCCGCTTTCATCCTCGGCCTCTCGTGCGGCCGCGCTGTTGGCTGCCCGCGACCCCTCCCCGCCTTTGAGCAAGCGGGAAGGGGATCCAGGCGCGTCAGAGCATCTTCTTTGCGGTCAGCTTCGCGATATATCGCGCGCCGAGCGGGGTGATGTTGCCGTTCCAGTCGGTGTAGTCGCCTTCCTCCGTCATCTCGGACAGGATGAACGGAATCCAGGCGCCCCAGGTGTTTTTGTTGGCGCCGACGAAGGACGCGTTGGCGGTCTTGGCGTCGCCGTCCGGCCAACCATAGCTGAACCAGAAGGTCAGGTGTCCCGGGTCGTACACTTCCGCAGCCACTGTGCCGCCGGTCGCTCCATGGTTGGAAATCGAGAAGCCGGTGTCGCCCATGGGCGGCTTGTTGCGGTTGTCGTTGTCGGCGAGGAATTTCTTCAGCATCGCCACGTCAATCTGGCCTTCGCCGCCTTTCAGGAGCTCCATCGCGCGCGGAACCCGAAAGCCGGTTGAAACGGCGTATTCGTGGTCGTGCTCGTCGGCGGTGTTGCTGATGTCGATTGGCTTCATCTTGTCGGAGGTCCATAGGTTGGCCCTCGCCGCGACGCCCTTGTCGGCCTTGGTGTAGCGGTCCACCACATTCACCGTCTGGTAGCCGACCTCGACGACCGCCATGTTCCCTTGGGCGTCGGCGAAGATGTAGTTGCCCTGATCGCCAATTCCCTTGGGATTGTCCTGAACGAACTTGATCGCCTCGTCGACCGTGGCGACGGTGGAGCCCATCTTGAGGAACCAGTCCACGGAGTTCATCTTGTTCGGCGCTTCGGGCTCTTTCGGCACGACCCAGGCGCGCGTCCAGGAGAAGCCCTTCTCGTTCATGCCGCGGTCGGAGCCGACGTCGAAGTAGTGACCGGGCGGGTCCTGGATGTGCAACGGCGTGTGCACAAATTTGTAGCCCTGCTTCGGGATGGTCAGACGCACCTGGTTGCGCGGCCCCTCGATGTAGGGATTGTCGCTCGTCGAAGCGAGGTAAGCGTTGCCGTCCTGGGTCGCGGTTCCCGTGGCGCCCATCAGCGTGCAGGCCCGACCGAGCTCGCCGAAGCTCGCGGTCGTCAGGCAGGTCGTCAGCAGCGCCCAGGCTATCGTCCTCTTTGCTCTCATCGTCTTGCCTCCAGTTCTGCGGGTTGAACCGATCCTCGACGTCGTCATTTTTTCCTCCCTAGATTGCACGGTCATCGACCGACGAAAGGCATGCATCGGATGTGCCAACCGACATGCCGCCGGCGTCGCGATCTGACGGGGTTTGGGGCAGGCCCTCGTGGCCTCTTTGCGGGTCGCGCCGGCTTCTCGTCGCTCCGAGCAGGGGATTTGAAAAAAGGCTGCCCCAGCCACGGATGCGGGCGGGCGAGACGCCCGCAAGGAGAAGGCTCTTCCAAAGCGTCGTGGCGATCGAGTCGTAGACCGGAACGCCGAGCTCGGCTTCGAGCCTCTCGACAAGAGCGGCGCCGCGCATATTCGTGCAGACAATCGCCACGGCGTCGACGCCCTCCCCGGCGACCGACCGGACCATCCCGGCGATGTCGTGCTCCGAAACTTCCGCGAAGGCGTAGTTGTCCTGAAGCCCGCAGTGCTGTTCGGCCGGGCAGGAGAAGCCCGCCTCGCGCCAGTTCGCGATGATCCTGTCCTGCACGGCCTTCCCGTAGGGCGTGACGAGCCCGATGCGCGAGACGCCGGTGCGCTCGAAGATCTCACGGAAGGCCAGAACGGACGTGCAGGCCGCAACGCCGGTCACAGTCGTGATGCGCTCGCAGAGTCGCTCGTCGCGCTCGAATCCAAGCCAGCTCGCCGAGGTTCCATTCCATGCGATCACGTCCACGCGGGCATGAGCAAGGAGCTCCGCCGCGCGCAGGATTTCGTCCTCCTCGAACTGCTGATCCGATGCGTCCGAAAGGGCGATCTCGGTCACTTTGAAGCGGCTGAAATGCGCGCTGATCTCGGGAGCCCCCGCCAGCATGGCGGAAGTCATGGGCTCAAGCACCGTATTGGACGACGGCGTGAGCATCCCGAGGCGAATTCTCTCTGACATTCAAGACATCTCCAACAGCGAGCGAACGGCTCAGATCGAAAGCTTGCGGCTGTAGTCGATCAGGCTCGAACAGACGAGGAGCGCGACCGCCGCGAAGGCGAAGACCATCAGCGCCAGGAAGTAGGAGCCGGTCGACTGGACAATGAAACCGACGATTACGGGAATGGTGACGCCCGCGATGTTTCCTGCCAGGTTCATGCAGCCGCCGAGAAAGCCGGAGTGGGCGCGCGAGGCGAGGATGCTCGGGATCGCCCAGTACATCCCGCACCAGCGCAGAAAGAAGAGCGTCGAGCAGAGCAGCAGCACGACCTTCAGAGGATCGTGCACGTAGGCGACCGAGAAGATCGAAGCGGTCGCAACGATAGCGGCGACGCCAAAGAGCGTTCTGAAGACCGTGTTGGGCTGTCCGCCGAGCTGCCGCCAGCGGTCGGCGATCTGACCGCCTGCGAGTTCGCCGACGAAGCCGGAGAAGAACATCGCGAAGAGAGAGCCGCCGAGCTGCTTGATGTCCAGATCATGGACCGCCGAGAGGTAGTTCGGCATCCAGGTGAGAAGCCCGTAGAAAACGGCGTTGAAGAACATCCAGCCGAGGCACATGCACCAGACGGACAGATGGCGGAAATAGGCCATCAATCCAGCGCCCGAAGAAGCGGGAGCCAGCGAGTCCTCCAGCGCATGCGCCCTGGCGATGAACTCGGCTTCGGCCTGATTGACGGACGGGTGTTCCGACGGATTGTCGCGAATGTACCACCAGGCCAGGAGCCCGCAGAGCATCGTCCCGACTCCGGCGATAACGAAGGAAACGCGCCACGAGCCGAATTCCGCCATGAGGCCCGCGATGATGAGCGAGCCGAGCGCGGCCCCGAGCGGCGCTCCGCCGTCCAGCAGCGTCGCGCCCCGCGCCCGCTCGTTCGAGGTCATCCAGATCGCGTTGAGCTTGCCGCCGGCCGGATAGATGGGCGCCTCCGAGGCGCCCAGACCCAGGCGGGTCAGCACGAGAATCCAGGCGCTGGAGGAAACCGCGGCGATCGCCTGAAAAAAGCCCCAGCCCAGGGTCGCGGCGGCGATGACGATGCGCGGCTTGAAGCGATCGGCCAGCATGCCGCCGGGAATCTGCATGAGGGCGTAGGTGAGGAAGAAGGAACTCAGAATGAGGCCCTGCGTCGTGAGGTCGATGCTGAACTCTTTCGAGATGACGGGCATCGCGACGGAGATCGACGCCCGATCGACATAGTTGATGGTGATGAGCATCAGCATGAGCGCAAAAATCCGCCAGCGGACCTTGGTCGGGGCGGCTGAAGCCATTTCGCTGGAAGTTCGCGTCATGGGGCTCATCTCGGCGACATATCCGCTATCCGCGCCATTCAGCGCCGTGTCACGCGTGAAAGTCATGGCTGGCCCTCGTAGGCTGGCGGCTTTGGACAAAGTGAGGAGGATCGCAGCGAAGGAACTGGCCCCGTCCGGCGTCCGCCCGGAATTCTCCGTCGGACCAGACGACCTCGCCGCGCGATATCGTCGTCACCGGCCAGCCGCGAACCCGCATGCCTTCGTAGGGCGTATAGTCGACGTTGTGATGCAGAATGTCGTTCGTGATCGTGACCTCGCGATTGGCGTCCCACAGGGCGAGGTCGGCGTCCGCGCCGATCGCGATCGACCCCTTTCGCGGATAGAGGCCATACATCTTGGCGGGATTGGTCGCGGTCAGCGCGACGAACTGGCACAGGTCGATGCGGCCCTCATTGACGCCCGCGGAGAAGAGCAGCGGAAGGCGCGTCTCAAGTCCCGGAATCCCGTTCGGAATGCAGGCGAAGCGCGACGTCGCGCCGTTGACCTTCTTTCCCCTCGGATCGTCGTACCGGAACGGGGCGTGGTCGGACGAGAACACCTGGAAGAGGCCGTCCGCAAGGCCATCCCAAACGGCCGCCTGGCTCGCGCGATCGCGGGGCGGGGGGCTGCAGACGCATTTCGCGCCGTGGAAACCCGGCGCCGCGAGATCGTCCGCCGTCAGGAAGAGATATTGCGGACAGGTCTCCGCATGGATGCGCAGGCCGCGGCCCCGCGCCCAGCGGATCTGTTCGATCGCCTCCTTGCCGGAGACGTGAACGATGAGGATCGGCGTGTCGACGAGCTCCGACAGGGCGATTGCGCGATGCGTCGCTTCGCGCTCCGCGACCTGAGGGCGGGCCGCCGCGTGAAAACGGGGCGCGATGTCGCCTGCGCGCTCGAGTCGCTCCGTCAACCAGCCGATGCAGTCCGCGTTCTCGGCATGAATCATGACGAGCGCCCCCTCGCTTCGCGCGACCGAAAGCACGTCGAGGATCTCGCGGTCGCTCAGTTTGAGCGAGTCGTAGGTCATGTAGATCTTGAAGGAGGTGTAGCCGTCACGGATGAGCGCCGGCAGCTCCTGGCCCAGGACCTGCGCGGTCGGATCTGTGACGATGAGGTGGAAGGCGTAGTCCACGAAGGCCTTGCCGCCGGCGCGGCGGTGATAGTCCTGCACCGCTTCGCGCAGGGTCTGCCCCTTCATCTGCGCGGCGAAGGGCATGACCGTCGTTGTCCCGCCGCAGGCGGCCGATCGCGTCCCGCTTGTAAAGTCGTCGGCCATGACCGACTCGTCGCCGGTCGGCTGATCGAGATGGCAGTGGGCGTCCACGCCGCCCGGCAGGACGAGAAGCCCGCGCGCGTCGATCTCCTGTTTCCCTCGGGGGAGATCGAGCGCCAGGGCAGCGATGCGGCCATCGCTGACGCCGATATCCGTCCGGAAGACGTCGACCGCCGTCGCCGCCGTTCCTCCCCGGATCACGAGATCGAACTCCGGCATCGAGGCATTCCTCCAGAAAATAATTTTGAATGCAAAATTATGAGTGCAGGTCTTACGACCGTTGCAAGACAAATGTCAAGTGGCTATCTCTCCCGACGACTCGCGCGGTTGGATTGGACGGCGCGGAATTGGAGAATTCTGATGGCTGTCGCTACTGCGTCCGGCCTGGCGCAACCCGAAAACGAGCTCGGTCAGGAAGTCGGCGCTGCAACGCCGATCCGCCGCCGTCCCTTGCATGACGAGGCGACGGAACGAATTCGCGACATGATCGTGGAGGGTCAGCTGGCGGCGGGCGAGTGGATCAACGAGACCGAACTCTGCCAGCAGCTGCAGATCTCGCGGACCCCATTGCGCGAGGCGCTGAAGGTGCTGGCGGCCGAAGGTCTGGTCGAGCTTGTGCCAAGGCGTGGCGCCCATGTCGCGCAATTGTCCGTTCGCGAGATTGTCGACCTGTTCGAGGCTCTGGCTGGCGTCGAGGGCCTTGCGGCCGAGATGGCTGCGCTTCGGATGTCTGGAGCGGACCTCGAAAAGCTGCGTCAGCTCCAACGCCGGATCGAACAGAGGCACAAGGCGAAGGACCGCCTCGCGTATTTTCACGACAATCAGGAACTGCATGAATCCATCGTCCGATTTTCGGGCAATTCCGTACTCGCCGAGATTCATGCCAGGCTGATCGCGCGCGTGCGCCGGGCACGCTATCAGGCGATACTCTCGGAAGCGCGGTGGGCTGCAGCGGTCGAGGAGCACGCGCTCATTCTGTCCGCGCTCGAAAGCCGGGACGCGAAGAGCGCCGGAGAGCTCATGCGTCAGCATGGGGCGCATACCGGCGAGGTCGTGCGGGCTTCGATGGATGCAAGCCAGCAATAGCGCAAACGGCGGGCGAGGGAGGCCTTCGGGGGTGGGTTCGCCGATCCTTCGCGGTCCATCCCGGCGAGGTGACAGGGCGTAGGCGATCTCGTCATGAACGCGCCACGGGCGCGAAGCCGAAAAAGATAGTAGAGGGAACGAACGGCGCTCGGTTCAGGCGCGCCCAAGGTTGGCGCTAATGGCGGAAACTCTAACCAGTTCCGGATTGCGGACCCCAAAGGCGGCCGCCGTCGCCGGCGTTGTGTTTTCGCTGCTGACTCTGGCGAGCTTCGGAATATTGTGGCGCGCGATCCCCACGGATTCTCAGGCGTCTGGCGAGTGGCTCGCCACCAACGCGAACGAGGTCGCGCTGGCGCTCAATCTCATCCCCTTCGCGGGGATCGCCTTTTTGTGGTTCATCGGCGTCATTCGGGATCGGCTCGGCTCGCGCGAAGATCGCTTCTTTGCGACCGTGTTCTTCGGGAGCGGCCTCCTGTTCCTCGGCATGCTGTTCGTCGCGGCGGCGGTGGTCGGCGCCATGCTGATCGCATTCAGAGAGGAGCCAGCGGTGTTCGCGGCCTCGCCTGCGTTCCACTTCGCCCGGGCGGTCGCCTCAAGCCTCGTCAACGTCTACATGGTGAGGATGGCCGCCGTATTCATGATCTCAACCTCGACGGTCGCAGTGGCGACGCGGTTCGCCCCACGCTGGCTTGCCCTGCTCGGTTATCTGCTGGCCGTGTTGCTGCTCATTGGCAGCCCTTTCCTCCGCTGGAGTTTCGCACTCTTTCCCTTGTGGGTGCTGCTCTTGAGCATCCACATCCTGGCGGGCAGCTTTGGCCGCCGCGCGGAGGCTTGACGATGAGGGCGCCTATAGCCCGCAATTCCGGCTCATCGTCCGAAGCGAGACGCGCCGTGCATTGAAACTCATACCATTGCGGCCCGGACGCGAAGAGGCAACTCGGCCCCGGCGCCTTCTTCGGCATCGTTCAAGCGCAAAGCGTTTCGGGCGCTCCCCGCCGGGCGCGGCGTGATAGGTTTGCTTAAGGCCTCCCGGCGTCCCGACCGCGAAGCTGAGAACAGGCGAGCGAACGACGAGCGAATGGCAATGATCGATGCGTTCGATTTGTGGCGGGCGATGTTTTGGATTCCAACGAGCCCCACGAGTGCGACGGACAAGCCCCCAGCCGGCGCTGAGGAGACGCCCGATCTGTCCTCGTTACCGGTCCTCGGTCGAATGAGGATCGAACTGCCAACGATGTGGCTCCTCGAGCGAAGCGAGCCGGCGAAGGTCGGCGGAACTCCGTTGCTGATCGTTGCGCCCTATTCGCTCCACGATGGCTTGATCGCTGACTTCGCACCCGGCCACAGTCTCGCGGCCGTTCTCGTGAAGGCGGGCGTGAACGTCATCGCCATGACCTATTGGAAGTCGGCCACCCCCGAAATGCGCGACTACGATGTCGACACCTATCTGAGCGATCTCAACGTGGCTGTTGACGATCTCGGCGGGCGCGCCACCCTCGTGGGCCTGTGCCAGGGCGGCTGGCTCGCCGCAATTTACGCCGGTCGATTTCCGAGCAAGGTCGCCAAACTCGTACTGGTCGGCGCGCCGATCGATCTGAGGGCGGCCGAATTGGGCATTACACGAGCATTGGCTTCGACTCCCCCCGCCTCGATTGAACAGATGATCGCGATGAGCGGCGGACGCGTGCTTGGCTCGGTTTCTCTGGCCATGTGGGCGCCGGGCGTCGCGGAGGAGTATGATGTCAAAGTCGCCCTGCAACATGACGCCGACGCCGAACTCAATGCGAAATTCGCCGCCTGGAACGCACGCACGCTCAATTTGCCTGGACGATACTTCCTGCAGACCACCGAGTGGCTCTTCCGCGAGAACCGGCTCGCGCGCGACGGCTTTCCGGCGCTCGGGAGGACTCAGCCGCCTTTCCGACATCCGCAGCCCCATCTTCGTTCTGGCCGCCAAGCAGGATGCGATCGTCGCCGTGCCTCAAGCGACCGCTGTCGCCCGCCTCTGCAGTACGCCAGTCGAAGTGAGAATCGTGCCCGGACGGCATCTGTCGCTTTTCATGGGACGCCATACTCTTCGAACCGCATGGCCGGAGATCGGAGCATGGCTCGTAGATGGAGACGAGGCTCGAAAGACCCGACGCATCGCCTCCCTGCCCGGCGGACGACGACGACGCGCGCCGGCGAACGCAGCCGGACTCTCGCCCTATCGACTCTGAGCGCGATCATTGACCGAGACGAGAGCCGCGATCACCTCCTTGTCGTCGAGCTGGTGGAAATCGGCATAAAATTCGCCGATTCCGCCGAAATCCGGCTCCCTGCTGAGACAAACAATTTCGTCGGCCTCCGCCTTCAGCGAATCGAGCGCTCTTGGCGACGCGACCGGCGTCGCGAGGACGACAGTCTTGGGCTGGCGGGCCCGGATGGCCCGCAACGCGGCGCGCGTCGTCGCGCCTGTCGCAATGCCGTCATCGACGACAATGGCAACCCGACCCTTTGCCTCCGGCCGCGATCGGTCCCCAAGATAGACGGCGCGCCGCCGCTCGATCTCTGCAAGCTGCCGAAGACGCGCCGCCTCGAACTCCGCGTCGCTGACTCCGGCCATTTCGATCACGTCCTCGTTGCGCACGACATTCGGTGGATTGCCGTCCGCGACGGCGCCCATCGCCAATTCGGGCTGGAAAGGAACGCCAAGTTTACGAACGAGGATCAGGTCGAGCGGCGCTTTCAGCGCGATAGCGACGGGCGCAGCCACCAGCGCGCCGCCCCGCGGCAACGCGTAAACGACCACGTCCTCACCCGCGTACTGCTTCAAGGCGGCGGCCAAACGGCGACCGGCGTCCGCGCGATCACGAAAGAGCATGGATTGCCTCGACGTAGTCGGAGCGCTGTTCATATCACGACGCCAACGATAGCGCATTGAATGGGCGGTGTGACCGCAGGTCGCACCGGTTTCGGAAAGAAGTGGCGGCTCTTCCCTACCCATGACGGCGATTGAATTGGTAAGAAGGGCTTGCGATACGGCGTTGGCGCCCTTGCGTCGCCCTCGGCCGGAACGCCCAGGGAGGTTGAGAGCATGACAATGCTGGCGCTTTCCAGCGCCCCGCTGAAGCGGCTGTTCGATCGTCTCGATTTCGCGCCACGACCCCGGGAGCGCGCGCTGGCCGCAGCGCTGGAATCCTGGGACCTCATGCGCGACGGACGCATTGCGCCGACGCCGCCGCTGCCAGGCGCGTCGCTCACCGCCGCAAGCCTCGTGTTCATACAGGCCGGGCGGGAACACGACTACGTCCTGAGCCAGGCGGGCGGCGCCTCGACACCGCTCCTTGGGCTTCTCAGGGAAGGCGCGGCTTTGAGCGCGGCTCCCAATCGTCGAGCGGCGGCGCGGCTTCGGCGATTGCTTGATCTCGTCGTTTCCAGGGGTGAGCCGGTGTTCGCATCGTTTTCGATGAAGCCGCCCCACGAGCAGGCAGCGGAAGTCTCCCTGATTGCCGCGCCGCTCGCCGACGCCGGCGGACGCATGTGCGGCGCGCTCGTCGCCAGTGACGTCCGGTCCACAGGTCGGATCCACGGTCCGCCGCAATCCCGGCGCCAGGAGGAGCAGGAGCGGCCGGTCTTGTATTCGCTCGGCGGTTCCGCAGCGTTGGCGGCGACGATCGCCAGCAACCTCGACATCGAAGTCGCCCCGCACGAAGAGCGGGATTTCGAGGATGGCGAGCACAAGATCCGGCCCTTGACGAGCGTTCGCGACCGCGACGTCTATGTGCTCGCGAATCTGGCGTCCTCGCCGGGCCAAAGCGTCAACGACAAGCTTTGCAAGCTCATGTTCTTCATCGGCGCGCTCAAGCAGTCCGCTGCGCGGCGCGTAACGCTCGTCGCGCCCTATCTCTGCTATGCGCGCAAGGAAAGACAGACGAAGAGCCGCGATCCTGTCGCCACGCGCATTCTGGCGCAGGTCTTCGAGGCTGCGGGCGTCGACTGCGTCATGACCGTCACCGTGCACGACCTCGCGGCCTTTCAAAACGCGTTCCGTTGCCGCACAGAGCATCTGGACACATACGCGCTGTTCGCGCACGCCCTGGCGCCGCGCCTGGCGGGGCGGCGCGTCGCCGTCGTGTCCCCCGATCCCGGAGGAGAGAAGCGGGTCGAACTGTTCCGGAAGACGCTGGAGCGCCGACTCGCAACGGGCGTCGGCAAAGCGCTCGTCGACAAGAGCCGGAGCCGTGGACAGGTGACGGGAGAAATGTTCGCCGGCGATGTCGAAGGCCGCACCGCGATCGTGCTCGACGACATGATCGCCACCGGAGGCACGATGGTTCGCGCGGCCGACGCCTGCCGCGCGCATGGCGCGAAGGAGGTGATCGGGCTCGCAACGCACGGCGTTTTCGTGGACGGCGGCAAGACCCTAGCGTCCGCGAAATCGATCGATGAGATCTGGGTGACGGACAGCCTGCCGGTCCCCTCCCTCATCGCCGCGGCCGCCGCGGAGGGACGCGCGCGCATCGTACCGATCGGCGGCCTTCTCGCCGAGGCGATAGCCCGCTGTTGCGAAGGCGGATCCATCAATGATCTGCTCGAGCACGAAGATGCCTGAGGATCGAAGGGCTGCGCGAAGCTCCGCTCGTCTCAACAGCCTGTCAGTTCATCCAAAGCTCGCTCGGTCAGCCCGAGATATTGCATCGTCAGAGGCGCCCACTTTTCGAGGTTCCTCGGCTTCGCGTCGAACAGGTGCGACAAGGACAGCCGGGCGCGCAGGAGCCCGCGTCGCGCGGCGTGGACGGCAAAGAGCGGAACCGGATCCGGCCAGTCGAGAAGCCGCCTCACACGCTGCCAGACCTCAGCGCCGAGCCGATCAGCGCCCAGTCTCGAACATTCAATCGCGAGATAGGCGATCTCGTCGACGGGATCCACCTGACGCAGCGCATCGTTGAATTCGAGGCAATCGAAGATGATGACCCCGTTCTGAAAGCAGATGTGCTCCGGCCTCAGATCGCCGTGGCCGTCGACCAGCCAGCCTTGAGCCGCGCGCTCCTCCAGTTGCGGGCGATAAGTCGATAGCGCCCTGTCCACCCGGTTCAGGACCGCGATCGCGCGCTCCGGGGCGACGGAACAGTCCCGACGCGAAAGCGTGCTGCGATTGAGCTGCTGTTCCGCGTCGAGTTTCGCCATATAGGCCTGTGGCGACGTTTCCGGCCGCACAGCCGTGCGATAAAAGGCAGCCAGCCTCTCCGCGAGCCGGTCGACGATCCGGCCATCCGCAAACTGGCCGACGATCAGCCTGTCGAGCATGCGGTCCGCCGGGAGTTGGCGCATCTCCACCAGCCAGTCAACGACCTCGCCCCCGCCTCCGATCTGCAGCCGTTCCCCCTCGGTCAGCGTGAGCGGACGAACGCCGAGATAGACGTCGGGCGCAAGGCGCCGGTTGAGCGCCAACTCGGCCTGACAGTATTTCTCCCTTAGCGCGAGGGTCGAGAAATCGAGGTAGGGAAATCGAACCGGCTTTTTGAGCTTGAACGCGCGATCGCCAGCCAGGAAGACCCACGACATGTGGGTCTCGACGGCCTGCACGCCCGCGCCTGTCCCGTAGGCGGCAGGATCGGAAAGGAAAGCAACCTTCGCCGCCAGGTCCGGGCTCTTCGGCGATGCGCCGGAGCCGACCATCGGCCTGTCTGGGCCTTCCGCTGACGAGAAAGCGTGCATCGCGAATGAGGTTCCGTCGGTACGGTGTCCGGTTGAACCATGATATCGAGGAATGAGACGCTTGCGATAGTCGGGCGGGCGCTCGTCCGCGCGCAGGCGACGACCGCTTCCCCCGCCAGATTGGGGCGAAACCGTGAAGAGTGGCGTTGCGTTTTCTCGCGCATTCGGCGCGATTCCGGGCTCATTTTGGGGTCTGACGCTCGAAAAGAAGCCTGTTCGAGCCGATTTTGAGCTGAAAAACGGTCGGAAAACCCGCCAATTTCTTCCGCGAATCGGGACTTTTCAGAGACTTGCGCTGACATTTCCTTCCGGCGCCGGCGCGAGCGATGGCCGCAAAGCGGCCGTAACGTGGCTGGAAAGTGGCCGCCGGCAATCGCGACATAGGCAGCGGCTTTGATGATCCGACGCAAAAGGCGGGCTTCCGGTTCGACGGCGATGAGGCATCATACACGCACTGTCAGAAAATCAGAAGCAAATGTCTTCGACTTCTTGTTTTCATGAGCGTTCCGCGCCATCCACGAAAACGCACGCCCCCAAATCCTCTCGCCGGTCCGCGAAAGCGGGGCGCCGCCGCCGCAGCGTCCAACGGCCAATCCGATTTCGGGTTGAGGCGACACGGAATGGCGCCTCGCATATGGGGCCGTTTGCGGGCCTCATGCCCGGCGCGTATTGCTTTGAATTCATGGAGGCCGACGGAACGAAAACGCGAGCGATCCGGCTGTTCCTGTGCGGCGACCTCATGACCGGGCGCGGCATCGACCAGATATTGCACAGCCCCTGCGATCCCCGCCTGCATGAAGGCTACGCGCAATCGGCGATGGACTACATCGGCTTTGCCGAGGCTGTCAGCGGCCCGATCCCGCGCAACGTCAGTCCCTCCTACATCTGGGGCGCGGCGCTCGAACAATTCGACCGCGCGCGACCGGACGCGCGAATCGTCAACCTCGAAACCGCCATCACGCATAGCGACGACTTTGTTCCGAAAGGCATCAACTATCGAATGAGCCCGGCGAACGCCGATTGCCTCGACGCCGCAAGGATCGACTGCTGCGTGCTCGCCAACAACCATGTTCTCGACTGGGGACAAGCCGGACTCCTCGACACATTGGCGAGTCTGAGGAAAGGCGCATCAAGGCGGTCGGGGCGGGCCGGACTCTCGCCGAGGCGAGCGCGCCCGCCCTGCTGGACATTCCCGGCAAAAGCCGCGTGGCCGTGCTCGCGTTCGGCTGCGCAACGAGCGGCGTGCCCGGCGATTGGGCCGCAACGCGAACCACTCCAGGCGTCAGTTTTCTGTCCGATCTCTCTGGTCGCAGTGCGCAGCGCGTCGTGGATCAGATCGGGAAGAGCGCGGGAGCAATTCGATATTGCCGTCGTTTCCCTGCACTGGGGATCCAACTGGGGATACGACATCGCGGAAGACCAGCGGGCTTTCGCGCATTCGCTCATCGACAACGCCGGTGTCTCCATCGTTTACGGCCATTCCTCCCATCACCCGAGAGGAATCGAAGTCTACCGCGGCCGGCTCATCCTTTACGGCTGCGGCGACTTCCTGAACGATTATGAGGGCATCAGAGGCCACGAGGACTATCGCGGCGATCTGGCGCTGATGTACTTCGTCGATCTCATGCCGGACGGATCGCTTGCGGGCGTGGAGCTCGTTCCCCTTCGAATCCGGAGGTTTCAGCTGACCGACCCCACGCGTGAGGAAACCGAATGGGTGCAACGGACGCTGGATCGGGAAAGCGCGAAGTTCGGAACCCATGTGCGGCTGAAGCCCGACGGGCGGCTTGAGCTGACCTGGTGAGGTCTGCAAAGACGCGCTCGTGGACCTCGCCCCTCCGCGACACTTTGTCGTTGTCGCGGGACCCGGCTGGGCGCAGCTAATCCTTGATCCGAATAAATTCCGGCGACTATGATCGCTCGCTCGAAAGGCGCGCAAGATGCCGGTCCCCTTGTCGCCTACGAAAGCGTCGCCGACGTCCACGCTCACGACCCGGCGCACTTGTGCTGCGGTCCGGCAGCCAGGTCGACATGTGCGCCGTGACGGAACTCTTCAGGAGCAACCGACCAGGGAATCGAACTCATGGAAACTCCGCTCCAGATCGACATTCAGGGCGTCGCTGCAAGCGCGGACGTCAGGGCTGAGATCGACAAACATGTCCGGCAGCTTGAGGACCGCTTCGGCCGCGTGACAGCGGGGCGCATCGTCGTCAGGGCGCCCAGCCATCATCACCATACGGGCGGCCTGTTCGATATCAGCGTTCACCTTGCCTTGCCGGACGGCCGCGACGTGAATGTCGGGCATACGCGGCAAGACGACGAGCGTTACGCCGACCTCGCCTTCGCGCTCAACGATACATTCAAGCGCGCGCGCCGCCAGCTTCAGGACAAGGTGCGGCGGCTGCGGGGGCAGGTCAAGCAGCACGAGGGTCCGGCGGTTGGAACGATCAAAGAGCTCGATCCTCTCGGGGAGTTCGGCTTCATCGCGACGAGCGACGGCCGGGAGATCTACTTTCACCGCAACAGCGTGCTCAACGGCGAATTCCCTCATCTCACGGTCAATGCGCACGTGACCTATGCCGAGGAAGCGGGCGAGAAAGGTCCTCAGGCCAGCACGGTCAGGCTGTTGGCGAAGCACAAGCTGAAGAGATGAGCGCATTGCGCGCTGAGTGCGCCGGAAGGCGGCCAGATGGCCGACGCTAGGCCGCAACATATCTCGGAGCGTGCGCGCAAGCTCGCTCGCGGCTCTGACGTTTAACGCAGCGGAGTCCAAAAGTGCCCAAACCCATGATCCCTCATGACGCGTTCATCTTCGTCGGCGACGGCCGGAAAGCCTTGTTTCTGCGCAATGACGGCGACGAGAAATTCGCGAATTTCGTCACGGAACGCGTTTTCGTCGATCAGGAGAACCCACCCTCCCATGAACAGGGAACGGACAGGCCCGGCCGTGGATTCGCACGCGCCAACACGACGCGGCGCAGCGCCATGGAGCCAACGGACTGGCATGAGATCGAGGAGCATCGCTTCGCGCAAAAAGTCTCCGCGGCTTTGGAGCAGCTTGTGCGCGAGCGCGATGCGCCGGCGCTCGTGATCGTCGCTCCGCCTCGAACGCTCGCGGACTTGCGAAGCGCGCTCCATCCGAGCGTGCGCGGAAAAGTCATTCTCGAGATCAACAAGGACCTCACCAAGATTCCCGTTTGGGAAATCGAGCGAAGCCTCACTTCGTCAGACGAATAGTTCGTCCGGTCACGCCAGACGCGCTCGCCGGCGGGCCGCGGCCTCAGGTCTGCGAGCCGAAATGCACGGCGGACGCAGGCATTCGAAGGGGTCCGACTCCGGCGCAGCGCCCGCTCCCGGCATGGCGAGGCCATGCGGACCGCTGCCCCGGGACCCTGCCCTCGGCCTGATCGGCCGCCCTCCTGCAATGAATTGTTCATTGCTTGACGAACGGCCCGTCCCTGAACGACAGTGATCGAAACAAGCGGCAATGGCGGATCGGGACCGGCTTAACGCCCGACAGCGAGCTGTTGCACAAAGGGAGGCTGACTTGCCCAGGATCAAATCATCGCTTCTTGTTAGTCGTCGCACGCTCGTAAAGTCTGGGCTTGCGCTCGGCGCCATCCAGGTTGCGAGCCCGTTCGTGATGCGCGCGCGGGCGGCGGACGTGGTCAAGATCGGTCTCGACAATCCCGTGACCGGGACTTACGCGGCGCCCGGCAAGAACGAACTCGCCGGCTGCCAGATGGCTCTCGATGAGATCAACGCAAAGGGCGGGATTCTCGGCCGGCAGGCGGCGCTCCTCGTCGAGGATTCCACGAGCGGCGACGCCGGCATCGCCGTTCAGAAAGCGCGCAAGCTGATCGAAAGCGACAAGGTCGATTTCCTCCTGGGCAACGTGAACTCGGCGCTGGCGCTGGCCATGGCCCAGGTCTCCAACGAAAAGGGCGTTCTGCATATCGTTCCGGGCGGGCATACCGACGCGATCACCGGTTCAAGCTGCCACTGGAACGTCTTCCGCGTCTGCAACACGACGCAAATGGAGGCAAACGCGGTCGCCGGCGCGCTCGTCAAGGAATATGGTAAAAAATATTATTACATCACGCCGGACTACGCTTTCGGGCATACGCTGGAAGCCGGGATGATCAAGGCGATCGCCGCGCTCGGCGGCGAGAAGGTCGGCGGCGATCTCGTTCCGCTCGGCAGCGTCGATTTCTCGCCCTATCTGATCAAGGCGCAGGCGACCAGCCCGGACGTGATTGTCTTCCTCGTCCAGGGCGACGACATGCTGAACGCCCTGAAGCAGGCGGTTCAGTTCGGTCTCGACAAGAAGGTGCATCTCGCCGGCGCCCAGCAGGAGATGGAGCCGCTCGAAGGCCTGCCGCCCGAGGCGCGGATCGGCACATGGGTCATGGAATGGTACTGGAACCAGCCCGGCGTTCCGCATGTCGCGGAATTCGTCGCGGCGGTGAAAAAGCGCACGGGTCGCGTGCCGACAGCGCGGACCTGGTTTGGCTATGTATCGGTGTGGACCTGCGCGCTCGCCGCGGAAAAAGCCAAGTCTCTGAAGGCGGTCGACATGGCGAAAGCCCTGCAGGGCTTCCAGCTGCCGCCGGAAATCGCGCTCTCGCCGAATCCGGCGGTCTACCGCGCGGGACAAAACCAGCTGCTCGCCACGCTTTTTGTCGGCGACGCGCAGGCCAAAGGCAGCGCTACCGACGATCTCTTCAAAGTGACCAAGGTCGTCAACGGCGCCGATGTCGCCGAGTTGGTCAAGGAGAGCGGCTGCAAATTGACCTGGCCGGCCTGAGCGCAAAGACGGACCGCGTCGATCGGTCGAAAGAAAGCCGCGGACCCAGCCCCATGACTCAGGTCGTTCTGTTCAACGTCTTCAACGGCCTGATCGTGGGCGCGTTTTACGCGCTGATGGCGCTTGGCCTGTCGCTGATCCTCAACCTCAGCGGCGTCATCAATTTCGCGCACGGAGGCTTTCTCGCGCTCGGCGCCTATTTCGCTTACACGCTGATCCCCTACCTGGGGTTCTGGGGCGCGCTGGTCATCGCGCCGATCCTCACCGCCGTGCTCGGCCTCGCAGTCGAGCGCGTGCTGATCCGGCCGCTTTACGGACAGGACCCGCTCTACAGCCTCCTGCTGACCTTCGGGCTCGCGTACATCATCGAGGACATGACGCGCTATGTCTGGGGAGCGCAGAGCCTGCCGTTCCAGGTCCCTTCATGGCTCATGACCTCGCTGTCGAGCCAGCTCTTCTTCGTCACCGGCTATCGCGTTTTCATGATCGTCGTCGTCGCTGTCGCCGTTACGGGTCTCTTCGTGGTCTTGAACTACACGCGGCTCGGCATGCGAATCCGCGCCGGGACGCGCGACCTCGATACGGTCTCGACGCTGGGCGTCAACGTCCGGTGGTTGCGCAGCCTCAATTTCGGCATCGGAATTTACTTCGCGGGCCTCGCCGGAGTGCTCGCCGCGGGTCTGCTCGGCCTGTCGCCGACGATCGGCGCCTCCCTCATCATGCCGAGCTTCGTGGCGATCATCGTAGGCGGGCTTGGAAGTCTGTTCGGCACCCTGCTCGGCGGCCTCATGATCGGCGTCGTCTCTGGCCTTGCGGCCGTCTTCCTGCCCTCGGCTACGGAAGCGGTGATCTACGTCATGATGGGGCTCGTGCTTCTCGTCCGCCCGCGTGGGCTCCTCGGTGAAGAGGGGAGGTTTCATTGAGCGCGGTGCGCAACCGCGGCCTCGATGTCCTCGTGTGGTGCGCGCTCGTTGCGATGCCCTTCTGGATCGGGGCTATGGGCGGCTACACCGGGCTTGCGTCGCACATCCTCGTGATGGGGCTCGCCGCGATGGCCCTCAATATTTTGCTCGGCTTCACGGGAGTCCTGTCCTTCGGCCACGCGGCCTATTTCGGCATCGGCGCCTATGGCGCCGCAATGGGGATCAAGTACCTGGGCCTTGGGACGATCCCGGCCATCGGGCTCGGGGTTCTGGCCGGCGTTGTCGCCGCGGCTTTGATCGGCGCCTTGATCGTCAAACGCCGCGGCGTCTATTTCGCGATGGTGACGATCGCGTTCGGACAGGTCTTTTACTTCATTGCCTTCCGCTGGAATTCGATCACGGGCGGCGACGACGGCCTGACCGACTGGCATCGGCTGCCGATCGACGTCGGAGTCTTCAAGCTCGACATCTTCAAGAACGACATTGCGTACTACTATTTTGTGTTCGCGATCTTCGTGATCTGCGTCGCATTGATGGCGGCGCTGCTCAATTCGCCCCTCGGGCGCTCGTTCATCGCCATTCGCGAGAATGAGCGTCGCGCCCGCTTTCTCGGCGTTCCCATTGAATTCCATATCTGGCTTTCGTTCGTGATCTCGTGCCTCTTCGTGAGCGTAGCCGGCGCTCTCTTCGCGCTCCTCAACAACTTCACCGATCCCCGCGCGCTGCGCTTCGATCTGTCCGGGAATCTCGTGATCATGTCGGTGCTGGGGGGCATGCGCTCCTTCTGGGGCCCCCTGATCGGCGCCGCCATCTTCGTCGCGGTGCAGGACTACGTTTCGAGCCACACCGAGAACTGGATGTCGGTGATCGGGCTCATGTTCATCCTTATCGTACGCTTCTTTCCCCGCGGAGTGCTCGGGCTGCTGCGGCGGGGAGCGTCGGCGTGAGTCTGCTTCAGGTCAATTCGGTTTCCAAACGTTTCGGGAGTCTGGCGGCGATCGAGGACGTTTCGCTGACCATCGAGCCCGGCGAGTTTCGCGCGATCATCGGCCCCAACGGCGCCGGCAAGACGACGTTCTTCAACCTGATCAGCGGTCTTTTTCGACCAACCTCCGGAACGATTTCCTTCGATGGCGACGACATAACGAGCCTTCCTCCCGACGAGAGGGTGCGGCGGGGCATTGCGCGAACCTTTCAGATCACGGAGATTTTTCCCGAGCTTTCGGTCGGCGAGAATTTGCAGGTGGCGGTCGAAATCGCGACTGGCCATCGCCTCTCGCCCTGGCTCGGTCCCGCGGCGAGACGAAAGATCGAGGACCGCGTGGCTGAGCTTCTGTCGCTCGGCGACCTCGCCGGCAAGAGGTCCAGCCGGGTCGGCGCGCTGTCGCATGGCGATCAGCGAACGGTCGAAATCATGATGTCGCTCGCCTTGCGTCCGCGTCTGCTCCTCCTGGACGAGCCCACGGCGGGCATGGGCGACAGCGAGACCTATAACATCGCGCGGCTCATCTGGCGGCTGCACCGGGAACAGGGCCAGACCATCATGCTGATCGAGCACGACATGCGCGTCGTCTTCAATCTCGCCGACCGCATCATGGTGCTCGCGGAAGGGCGCGTGCTTGCCGAAGGCGCGCCGAACGAGATCGCCGAGAGCGAGCAGGTTCAGGCCGCGTATCTCGGGGAGGCGGTGAAATGATCGCGGCGCGCGCTGACGACATTCACACCTACTACGGCAAGAGCCACATTCTGCGCGGCGTCAGTCTCGAAGTGCGAATGGGCGAGATTGTCGCGCTCCTGGGCCGCAACGGCGCCGGCAAGACGACCACCCTGAGAAGCCTCGTCGGCCTCACGCCGCCCCGCGAGGGAAAGGTCGAGTTCTTCGGCGAAGAGACGACCGGATTTCCCCCCTATCGCATCGCCCAGATGGGCGTCGGCTATGTTCCGGAAGGGCGGCGCATCTTCGGCAACCTGACGGTCGAGGAAAATCTTCTTGTTCCGGTCGATCAGCCAGGACTTTGGACCGTGTCGCGGATCTACGAGGCCTTTCCGCGTCTGGCCGAACGCAAAGCCAACAAGGGCGCCCAGCTCTCGGGCGGCGAGCAGGAGATGCTGTCGATCGCGCGCGCGCTGCTCCTCAATCCGAAAGTCCTCATCCTGGACGAGCCCTCGCAGGGCCTGGCGCCGCTCATCGTGCGCGAGGTCTTCGAGATCGTCGTCTCCGCGCGGCGCGAGGGCGCGGCGGTCCTGCTGGTCGAACAGAACGTGCGCGCGGCGGTCGAGATCGCCGACCGCGCCTATGTCATCGACGATGGCAGGATCGTCTACGAAGGGGACGCCCGCGAGTTCGCGCAAGACGAGCAGCGGATGCGCGAGCTCGCCGGCGCGAGCGCCGAGAAGTGGAGCCTCGACGGCTAGCCGCGCATTGTCAGGGGGTTTTCGTCGGCTCCTGGCGCGACGCGACCCCATGCCAATGATCGTCTATGCTGCAAAGGCGCGCGACGCCGCCAATGGGATCATCATCGTGGCGACCCCGGAATGAGCGGGCCCGGAGATGCTCATGAAAACATTGTCCCGGTTCATCGGCGTCACAATTCTCGGCGGGGTTCTTTTTCTGACGCCAATCGTGGTGCTCGGGCTCATCCTGAGCAAGGCGTTCGATTTCGCGCGTCGGGGTCTGCAGCCCGTCGTGGCGCTCATTCCGGATCGCGTCGCCTCCGGGCCGACGGCGTCGGCAATCCTTGCGATCCTCGTTCTGGCGCTCGCATGTTTCTTCGCCGGACTGCTCGCACAGACGCTGCTGGCGCAGAGGATCGTCGGCCTCATGGAGGCGACCATTCTGTCGAAGATTCCCGGCTACGAGTATCTGAAGCAGGCTGGAACCAGCGTGCTGGGTCTGGGCGAAATGGCGGAGCATCCGGTCGTGCTCGTCAAGATCGGCGGCGCATGGCGCATCGGGGTGCAGACAGACACGGACGAGGATGGCCTCGTCCCGGTGTTCGTGCCCAATTCTCCGAACCCAATGTCAGGATCGGTGTTCATCGTGGCCGCCGAGCATGTCCGGCCCACGGGGGCGCCGCTTGCTTCGGCGATGGCTTCCCTGAGGCGCTGCGGAACGGGCGCAAGCTCGCTCCTCAAGGATTTACAGGCAGGCCCCTGAATTGACAGCGCTCGCGCAATAAGGCGCGTTCACGTCCTGAACTCGTGAAGGATCGAGTGAATCTTGGCCGCCAGTTCGTCCGCGGTATAGGGCTTCTTGAGCCACGTGCCGGCCCCAAGACCGAGGCGGGCGATCGCCGGTTCCGCATAGCCGGAGGTGAAGAGAATCTTGAGGTCGGGCCTTGTCGCCAGGGCCGCCTGCGCCAGTTCATAGCCGCTCATCCCCCCCGGCATCACCATGTCGGTGAAGACCATTGCGACGTCCGGCCGGGCGGCGAGCTGGGTCAGGGCGGCCGGGCCGCTGTCCGCCTCGATGGCCTCGTAGCCGAGGCTGCGAATCCGCCTGCTGAGGACCCGGCGCAAGCGCGGGTCATCCTCCACCAGAAGGATCGTCTCGGACCCGCGCGGCAGCTCGGCGGGATGCGGCTCGGCCGTCCTGGGCGAGACCTCCGTCCCGACGCTGTCGGAAACGGGCAAAAAGACGCGGACGCTCGTGCCTCGGCCCAGTTCGCTGTAGATTTGAATATTGCCGCCCGACTGCTTCACGAAGCCGTAAACCATGCTCAGTCCGAGCCCCGTGCCGGCGCCTATCGCCTTGGTCGTGAAGAAGGGCTCGAATGCGCGAAGGCGCACCTCTTTCGACATGCCGGTTCCGGTGTCGGCGACTTCGATCAGAATATAACGGCCGGTGCGAATCTCCGGGTAGATCTGCGCGTAGTCGGCGTCGAGACGGATATGCGTGATCTCGATCGTCAACCGTCCGCCGTCGGGCATCGCATCGCGGGCGTTGATCGCAAGGTTGAGCAGGGCGTTCTGAAGCTGCGAGGCGTCGACCACGGTCAGGTGGGCGGACCCGGCGACCACGATCCGAAGTTCGATCGCTTCCCCCAGCGTGCGGCGCAGGAGTTCCGCGAAATTGGACATCAGCGGACCGACGTCGATCGGCTGCGGGTTCAGGGCCTGACGGCGGCCGAAGGCCAGAAGTTGACCCGCCAGTTTCGCGCCGTCCAGGGCTGCGCCCTGAGCCTCTCTGGCAAGCTCGCGTTGATCGGGTTCGCTGAGCTGCGGATAAAGCAGCTCCAGATTGGCCGTAATTACCGTTATTATATTGTTGAAATCGTGAGCCACGCCGCCGGTGAGCTGACCAATCGCTTCCATCTTTTGCGATTGTCGAAGCTCATCCTCCATCTTTTGCCGGGCTGTCAGGTCACGGATGAATCCCGTGAAAATTCTCCGGCCGTTCGCCTGCGCTTCCCCGATCAACAAGTTCGATCGGGAACGAGACGCCATCCTTGGTGAGGCCTTTGACCAGCCGGCCGTATCCGATGATTCGCGCTTCGCCGGTCCTGAGATAATTGGCGATGTAATCGTCGTGCTCGGCCCGGTAAGGCTCGGGCATCAGCATCCTGACATTGCGGCCGATGACTTCTTCAGGACGATATCCGAATAGCTGCGCCGCGGCGGCGCTGAACGAAGTCACGTCGCCGCGCTCGTCAATCACGACCATCGCTTCGGGAATGGTGTCGAGGATCGAACGCAGATGCGCTTCGCGCTCCGTGAGTTCGGCCTGCGCCTGCCTCAATTTGGTGATGTCGATATTGTTCTGAAGCACCGAACCGGCCGCGCCGCCGTTCGATTCATGCACGGCCCACAGGCTGGCGATCGAAAGGACCGATCCCTCGCGGCTACGATGTTCAAGTTCGCCTTCCCAGGCGCCCCGCTCACGGAGCGCCATGACGATCTCGTGCCTCGGGACAGAGTATCGGGTCTGCAACAATTCGTGAACGATCTGCCCAAGAGCCTCCTCCCGGGTCCAGCCGTAGAGGCGCTCGCAGCCCTTCGTCCAATGGAAAATCCTGCCGTCGAGATCATGAATGATCACGTTGGCCGGATCCAACATTTCCGCGAGAGAGGTCAATTCAGCGCTCACGATCGCTTTCCTGTGCGGCACGACCGGACCGCCTGGCGGCGGCCGCGTCGTCGGTAAGACATGCGATGCCCCGGCCCTGCCGGACTAAGGGTCATGGCAAGGCTCCGATATTTCAAAAGCGCGGCGGACGCCATCCGTCATCGCCCTGTATCCGGGATACCCGCACTTGCTGCGTAACGTCGAGAGGTTGCTCGCCGGGCGCGGGCGGCGTCAACCACGAAACTGTGCGTTTTTGAGGGAGGCGCCTCCGGCCGCGCGGAGGCGCGAAGGCAGGCGCGCCGTTGAACGCGCGCACTGCCGCCGCCAGGCGGGAGGGCCGCGCCGCCGGGATCGACGGCGCGAAGTTTACGTCACTGGCGGGCGGTCGTGCCGCCGTCGACCACGAGCACTGTGCCCTGGCAGTAGCTCGCCTCGTCGGAGCCGAGATAGAGGCAGGCGTAGGCCATTTCTTCCGGCGTTCCGGGCCGCTTCATCGGGCAGAGCCGGTCCGCCATCTGCGGGTCGTCGAAGAGGTTGAGCACGGAAGCCACCATCGGCGTGTCGATGAAGCCCGGCGCGATGCAATTGGCGCGGATGTTGTCGCCGCAATAGGTGACCGCGATCGAACGCGTCAGGTTGATCGCTCCGCCCTTGGCGGCGGTATAGGTATGGGCGACCGACAGGCCCTGAATGCCGGAAATGCTGGTCACGTTGACGATCGATCCCCCGCCCTGCTTCTTCATCTGCGGGATCGTCAGCCGGCACATATGGAAGAGGGAATTGAGGTTGATCGCCATCACCTCGGCCCATTTCTCGGGAGTTGTTTCGTCGATCGGCCCCATCGAGCCGGGGCTCTTCTCGAGCCAGCTGTAGCCGACGCCGGCGCTGTTCACGAGAATGTCGATCCTTCCATAGGCGTCGAGCGCCGCCTTCACGGCTTTTTCCGCGCCCGCGGGCGTGGCGAGGTCGGCGGACACGACGACGCCTTCGCCGCCGCCTTCCTTCACCTGACGCAAGGTCTCGTCGAGGTTGCTCTGGGTGCGGGCGACGCCGACGACTTTCGCCCCTTCTTTCGAGAAAAGCTTCATGCAGGCCCGGCCGACGCCTGTGCCGGCGCCTGTGATCAGCGCGATTTTGCCCTTCACGCGGTCCATTCATTCCTCCCTGCGGCGACATCGTCCTTGCTATGGACATTCAGTCCGCCCAACTTTATTGTATGAAAAACTTGTAGGACATTAAAGCGGAAAATCCGCGCCGGTCCTGATCGGGAGGAGACAACGATGAAAGCCGCCGTCTTTCACGAGCTTGGCAAGCCGCTGCAGATCGAGGATGTGCAGAAGCCGCAGGCCGGACGCGGCGAGATCGTGCTGAAAGTGCACTATTGCGGGATCTGCGGCTCGGACCTGCATTCGACGCATCCGGGCGTGTTCGTCGTGCCGGACGGAACCATTCTCGGCCATGAATTCGCAGGCGAAATCGTCGAATCGGGATCGCCCGACTGGAAAGTCGGCGAGATGGCGACGGCGCTGCCGAACAACGCCTGCGAGGACTGCCTCAAGCTCGGCTTCCGGAAATGCAAGGACGGCCTCGGGATCATGTGTCCCAGGAACACGCTGACCGGATTTCATCCCTCCGCGCAGGGCGCCTACGCCGAATATGTGAAGTTCAGCTGCGACGAGGCGCTGCGGCTGCCCTCCTCGGTCAAGAGCCGGGAGGGCGCGGCGGTCGAGCCGCTCGCGGTCGGGCTTCACGCGGTCAATCGCGGCAAGGTGACGGTCGGCGAGCGGGTGCTCATTCTCGGCGGCGGACCGATCGGGCTCGCGACGGCCGTCTTCTCCAAGCTGGCCGGCGCCCGCGATGTCGTCGTCAGCGAATTCGCGCCCGCCCGGCGCGAAGCGGCCGGCGCGATGGGCGCGACGGCTGTGATCGATCCGTCGAAAGAAGACGTCGCGGAAGCCTTCGCGCGCAAGGCGGGCGGCCCGCCGGACGTGATCTTCGAATGCGTCGGCGTCCCGGGCATGATCCAGAAGGCGGTCGATCTCTCGAAGACCTTCGGCCGCATCGTCGTTGTCGGCGTCTGCATGGTCGAGGACACGACGGTGCCGTTCTCCGCGATCTTCAAGGAGGTCAACATCCAGTACGTGCTCGGCTACGGAACGCCGGACTGGCGCCTGGTGCTCGACCTCCTCGAAGCCGGACGCGTCGACCCGCGCCCCATGATCACGGACATTGTCGGGCTGAACGAGTTGCCCGCCGCGTTCGAGGCGCTGCGGAAGCCCACGACCCAGATCAAGCTCATGGTGCGCCCGAACGGATGAGGATGCTTTTGTAGGACAAGCTTGTTCTTGATCAATGCAGGGCCTGCGGGTAAGAGCCGGAGATCCCCGCAGGCGCCGTGGCATTGGACGGCGCATTCCGAGCAGGAAGCCATGGATATGGACACCGCCGCCAGAGATGTCCGCGCCCGCGCCGACGCGCGCAAGGCCGAGGCTGACACTCTGGCTGCGGAACGCGCGAACATGACTTCGCCGGATCGCGTCGTCGATTCGATCATCCGGGCGATCCGCGCTGGCGTCTATGTCCCCGGGCAGCGCCTGATCGAGGCCGATCTCACGCGCGACTACCAGGTGAGCCGCGGTCCCGTCCGCGAAGCGCTGAAGCGCCTCGCCGCCGAAGGCGTGGTCACGCTGACCCGGCACAGGGGCGCCTATCTGCGCGCGCTTTCCCGTTCCGAGGTGTACGACAGCCTGATGGTTCTCGAGGTTCTCGTGGGCCTGATGGCGAAGCTTGCGGCCAAGCATATCGGGGAAAACGACAACGCCGAGAAAATGCGCGAAGCCTTCAGGCGCCTGCTCGCCTTCAAATATGACGGCGGCACCGCCGCCTTTCTCGACGAGCGCCGCAGCTTCTACGACACCATTCTCAGGATCGGCGGCAATCACGAGCTCCAGCGCATGCTGCCGCTCATGCAGATTCATCTGCTGCGCATGCAGTTCCAGGCCTACATCACGCCGCGCGACCGCGAGAAGCAGTTCAGCGAATATCAGACGATTACCGAAACGATCCTCTCGGGAGACGGCGTGCGATCGGAGAAGGTCGCTACCCTGCACGTGCGGCGGACGCGCCTCAGTCTGATGCGTCTGCCCGACGAAGCCTTTCCCGCCATTCGCAGCGCCGATTAGCCGATGTCGATCCTGATCGCGGGCGGCACCAAGGGCATTGGCCTCGCCATCGCGAAGGCCTTCGCGCCCACGGCTGGGGACGTCTTTCTCGGCTATCACAGCGACGAGGCCGCCGCCGAGGCCGCCGCGCAAGCCGTCGCGGCGGCGGGCGGGCGCCCGCATCTGGTGAAGGCCAGCGTCGAAACTCCCGAGGGCTGCGCGCAGCTTGTCGAGACGGTGCGCGCAAGCTGCGGCGCTCTCGACCAGCTCGTTCATTGCGCCGTGGACGCCTACGCGACGACGACGCTGGAGGCCGACCCCGCCCGGTTCGCGAGCGCCGTCGCGACGAACGGGACGAGCCTCCTCTATCTTGTCCAGGCCGCCCTGCCGCTCATGGCGCGCGGGTCGAGCATATTCTACCTGACGAGCCGCGGCGGGCGCATCGTCGTGCCCAATTACGCGGCGGTCGGGGTGGCGAAGGCGCTGGCGGAGAGTCTGATCCGATATCTCGCGGTCGAGCTCGCGCCGCGCGGCGTGCGGATCAACGCCATCGCGCCTGCGATCGTGGAGACCGACGCGGTCCGGACCCTGTTCGGCGCCAACGCGGCCGAGATCGTCCGCGCATCGGCGAGCCACAATCCTTCGGGACGCGGAGTGGTCGACAGCGACTATACGAGCCTCATGAAATGGCTGGCTTCGCCGGAAGCCGAATTCATTCAGGGGCAGGTTTTCTTCGTGAACGGCGGCGCCAATCTCAGCGCGTGAGCGGCTGACGCGGCGCCAGCCTCACAGGCGTTCGATCAGCGTCGCATTCGCCATGCCGCCCGACTCGCACATCGTCTGAAGCCCGAAGCGGCCTCCCGTCTCCTCGAGCCGCGTCAGCAGATTGGCGAGCAGCCGGCCGCCGGAAGCGCCGACGGGATGGCCGAGCGCAATGGCGCCGCCATAGGCGTTGACGCGCGCGGGATCGGCGCCGGTCTCGCGCGCCCATGCGAGCACGACCGAGGCGAAGGCCTCGTTGACCTCGAAGGCGTCGATGCGGCTCGCGTCGAGATTGGCGCGCGCGAGCAGCTTGCGCGTCGCCGGAATGATCGCCGTCAGCATCAGGATGGGATCGTCGCCCGCCACCGCGAAATGCGTGATGGCCGCGCGCGGCTTGAGCCCGAGCCGCGCCGCTGCGCTTTCCTCGGCGATCAACACGGCCGCGGCGCCGTCCGTCACCTGACTCGAATTGCCTGCGGTGACGCTCCAGCGGATTTCCGGGAACCGCGCCTTCATCGCCTCGTCCTCGAAGGCCGGCTTCAGCGAGGCGAGCTTTTCGAGTGTCGTGTCGCGGCGCGGGCCTTCGTCCCTCGTCACAAGAATCGGACCTTCGCCGCCCGGCGTTTCGACCGGAACGATGGCGCGCGCCACAAGTCCGGCATCCTCCGCCGCAATGGCGCGGCGATGGGACTCGAAGGCGAAACGATCCATCTCTTCCCGGCCGATGCCCCAACGCGCCGCGATCAGTTCCGCCGAAATGCCCTGCCGCACCAGCCCTTGCGGATAGCGCCGATGGAACATCGGGCCTTCGTTGTCCTTGCCCATGCGATTGATCCGCATCGGAACGAGGCTCATCATTTCGACGCCGCCCGCGATGACGAGGTCGTATGCGCCCGCGATGACGCCCTGCGCCGCGAAGTCGAAGGCCTGCTGCGCCGACCCGCATTTCCGGTCGAGCGTCACCGCTGGCGTGCTTTCGGGCAGCCCGGCCGCGAGCGCGGCCTGCCGGCCGATATTGCCCGACTGTTCCGCGACCTGAATCACGCAGCCGGTAATCACATCTTCGATGAGAACGGGATCGACGCCCGTCCGTCGCACGAGCGCCTGAAGCACGCCGGCATAGAGATCGACCGGATGCATCGCCGACAGCGCGCCCCCTGCCCTCCCCCGGCCGAAGGGCGAGCGCACGACGTCGACGATCACTGCGCGGCGCATGTTTGGCTCCTCCCGAACGGCGGCCTAGCCAGCCTGCCGGTGCAGTTCGAGCGACAGCTTGGCGGTCCGGATCTGCACGACCGGCGCCTTGGCCGCGCGCATCAGCTTCTGCACCTGATCGAGTTCGGGCGAGGACAGGAGCGGGAAGTCGCGCTTGACCGGGCCCGCGGCGCGCATCTTCTCAAGGTCTGGCTCGGGCACGAGCGCGCGAAGGATGAGCTCGTCGTCATTGTCCGTGCCGTAGCGCTTGCGCAGTTCCTCGATCGTCGGCTGTTCCGGCGGACTGCCCGCCACCTGCTTCGCCCGCGGCGCGGCCATGATCATGTCGAGCACGTTCGGATCGATCGGCGCGACCGTCTCGCCATAGAATCCCGCCGCATACTGGATCACCTCGTCCGGGATGATGCTGTAGCGCTTGCCGGTCACGACATTGAGCACCGCCTGAATGCCGACGAGCTGGCTGAAAGGCGTGGCCATGCCCGGATAGCCGAGGTCCCGGCGCACTTCCGCCGTCTCGCGCAGCACCTCGTCGAGCTTGTCGGTCATGTTGTGCTGGGCGAGCTGCGCCTTGAGCGTGCCCGTCATGCCGCCCGGAATCTGATGGCGGATCGACAGCACGTCATATTCGTTGTGCTGGTTGACGAGGAAGCCCGCCGCCTTGCCGACCTTCTCGAAATGCTCGGCGACCGGCGGCAGCAGGCTCTTGTCGACGCCATGCGTATGCCCGAGCAGCTCGACGTTGTGCAGCATGATCTCGGTCGAAGGCACGGAAGGTCCGTTCGCCATCGGCCGGCTCGCCGTGTGCAGAATTGAAACGCCGAGGTCGATGGCGTCGAGATAGGCCTTGGCCGACTGGCCGAGGATGTTGTTGGCGTGAAACTCGATGGGCTTGCCGCGCGCTTTCGCCTTGATGGCGGGCACGAGCGTCTTCAGCCGCTCCTTGTCGAGCACGCCCGCCGTGTCGTAGAGCAGCAGCGTGTCGATGTCGGGCGACGCCGACAGTCTGTCGGCCTTGTCGGCGTAATATTCGTCCGTATGCACGGGCGAGAGCGCGAACATGATGGCGCCCGCGACCTCCGAGCCGAACTCTTTCGCCACTTTCGCCAGACGATGCATCTTGTCGATGTTGAAGAGCACGTCATAGATCCAGAAGCTGCGGCAGCCGTGGCGGTTGAGTTGCCGCATCCAGGCGTCCATCAGCGAGTCCGGCGTGACGCCGAAGGTGACGGAGGCGTTCGAGCGCATGCCGCCGCGGATGCGCGTGCGCGGCATCGCCTGCACCAGAAGGTCGAGGCCTTCCCACGGATTCTCGCGGCACGAGCGGATCATGACCTCGAACAGCGACGATCCGGCGAGGTCGATGACGCGGAAGCCGCTGCGGTCGATCAGCGGGGCGACGGGAAGCGCCATGCCGGCCTGCATGCGCATGCCCCAGAGGCTCTGCTGGCCGTCGCGCATCGTTTCGTCGAGAAATTCGATGTGGGCCATGTCTACACCTCTTGCTGACCGTAGTGGGGCAGGAAAACGGATTTCGAGCCAACGCGTGTCGAGGCGGTTGGCGAGGAAGTCGGGATGGCCGGTGACGGCGCGCAGCAGTTCGAGATTGGTCGAGACGCCCTCGATCTCGAAGGCTTCGAGCGCGTCGCGCAGCCGCGCGACGGCGCGCGGCCTGTCCGGAGCGTGCACGATCAGCTTGGCGATCATGCTGTCGTAATAGGGCGAGACGACCGAGCCTTCCTCGATCGCGGTGTCGAGGCGAACGCCCTCGCCGTGCGGCGGACGCCAGCGCGTGACGCGGCCGGGCGAGGGAAGAAAGCCGCGACGCGGATCTTCGGCGAGGATGCGCGCCTCGATCGCATGGCCGCGCAAGACGATGTCGCTCTGCGCGACGCGAGGCGCGATCCCGCCCGCGACTTCGAGCTGCATGCCGGATCAGGTCGACGCCGGAGATCATCTCGGAGACGGGATGCTCGACCTGGATGCGCGCGTTGACCTCCATGAAGTAGAAGTCGTCGCGGTCGACGTCGTAGAGGAATTCGACCGTGCCCGCGTTGCGATAGCGGATCGAGGACAGGAGATCGACCGCCGCCCTGTGCAGGCGCGCGCGCGACGCTTCCGGCATCGCGACGGCCGGCGCCTCCTCGATCATCTTCTGGTAGCGGCGCTGCATCGAGCAATCCCGCTCGCCGAAATGCAGCACGCGGCCGTCGCCGAGGCCCATGACCTGCACCTCGACGTGACGCGCGCGCTCGACATAGCGTTCGAGATAGAGCGTTCCGTCGCCGAAGGCTTCCTTCGCTTCGACCGAGGCGCGCTCAAAGCCTTCGGCGAGCGATTTGGCGTCGCGCGCGACGACCATGCCGCGGCCCCCGCCGCCCGCCGAGGCTTTGGTGACCACCGGAAAGCCGATCTCCTTCGCGAAGGCGACGGCTTCGGCGGCGCTCGCGAGCTTGCCGCTGCCCGGCGTCATCGCGACGCCCGCGGCTTTCGCAAGGCGCCGCGCGGCGAGCTTGTCGCCGACAGCTTCGATCGAGTCGGACGCAGGGCCGACGAAGGCGATCCCGTTCTCCTCGCAGAGCCGCGCGAGGGACGCGCGTTCGGACAGAAAGCCATAGCCGGGATGCAGTCCGTCGCATCCCGTCGCCTTGGCCGCATGCACGACCAGACTGGCGTCGAGATAGGAGGCGCGCGCCGGCGCCGGGCCGAGCGTCACGACCCTGTCGGCTTCTCGCGCGGCGAGACTGTCGCGGTCGGCGGCGGAGACGGCAAGCACCGCCTCGAGGCCGAGGCCCTTCGCCGCGCGGACGACGCGGAGCGCGATCTCTCCGCGATTGGCGACGAGGACCCGACGCAGGCGCATGTCAGGCGTCGGGTTCGATGAGGAAAAGCGGCTGATCGAATTCGACGAGTTCGGCGTCCTCGACCAGCACCTGCCGCACGACTCCGGACGCGCCCGCCAGCACCGAGGTGAAGAGCTTCATGACCTCGATCAGGCAGACCTCGGTCGTCGCCTCGACGCGCTGGCCGACCTTCACATAAGGCGGAGCGCCGGGCTTCGGCGACCGGTAGAAGGTTCCGAGATTGGGCGCGCGCACGGCGACCCAGCCCTCGGGCGCGGCGCCGGCTTTCGCGGAGGCAGGCGCGCCAGGGGCCGGAGCCGGATGAGCGAGCGGAGGCGGCGCGGCGGGCGCGGACGCCGCGGTCTCGGCGAGGCCCACGGTTGGCCGCGCGCCGGGCGTCTTGGACAGGAACAGCTCCAGCCCGTCGATCTTGAGCTTCATCTCGCTCCAGCCGGAAGCCTCGAAGGTCTCCAGCAGCGCTTCGATGTCTTGCGGCTTGATGTCGCTCATGTTCCCCCAACCTTGGCCATGGAGCCCGCCTCCGACGCCGCGCGGACGGCTGCGAGCAGGGGCGGCAAAATGGGTGCGGCGACGATGAATTCCAGCCCTGCCCGCATGGCGGCCCGCACGCCCTCGTCCGAGGCGATGGCGCCGCCGCGAGCCCCGCGCGCGCCTTTCAGCCCCTGCAGAACCGCTTCGATCGTCTCCGGATCGGCCGCCGCGGCGTTCCCGGAAAGATCGACGGCGTCCGCCGCGTCCGGCGACGACGGTCCGACGACACGGAGCGGAGAATGCTTCGCGGCCCAGCCGGCGAGCGTCGCGAGCGCATCGTGATCGCTCTCTTCCGGCGCCTCGATTGCGAGCGCGCCCGCGTAAACCTTGCCCGCGCGACCGTCGACCGTGACCGTGTCGCCCGCGAGCGCTTCGAGCGCGCCCTTCCCGCATCCCACGACGCAGGGAAGCCCGAGGGCCCGTCCCACGACCGCCGCATGCGACGTGCTCCCGCCCTGTTCCGTCACCACGGCCCGCGCGGCGATCATCCCGTGCAGATCGTCGGGACTCGTCGTCGGCCGCGCCAGGATCACCGCTTCGCCGGCGTGGGCGCGCCTTTCCGCTTCGTCCGAATCCGTCACGACGACGCCGATCCCGACGCCGGGCGAAGCCGCCTCGCCCGAGGCCAGGACCTCCGCGCCTTTCAGCGCGTCCTCCCGGATGCGGGGGCTGAGCAGAATGCGCACCTGATCGGGCGTGATCCTCAGCAGGGCGGCCTTCTCGTCGATCAGCCCTTCGCGCGCCAGATCCACCGCGATATGCGCGGCCGCGTGCGGCGCGAGCTTCGCGGATCTCGATTGCAGGAAATAGAGCTTGCCGCGCTCGACCGTGAATTCGATGTCCTGAACGTCGCGCCCAGCCTGCTCCAGCGTTTGCGCGGCGCGGAGAAGGCCGGCAAGCGCTTCGGGGAGTTCCTCGCCAAGCGCCGCGAGCGGCTTCGGCGTGAACTTGCCGGAGACCACGTCCTCGCCCTGCGCGCGCGGAAGATATTCGCCATAGGGCTCGCGCGCGCCCGTCGTCGGATTGCGCGAGAAGAGAACGCCGGTGCCCGAGCGCGCGTCGAGGTTGCCGAAGACCATCGCCTGCACCGTCACGGCGGTGCCGAGGTCGTCCGCGATATTGTGATGCTGGCGATAGCGGCGCGCGCGGCGCGAGTTCCACGATTCGAAGACCGCGCGAATGGCCGCCGCGCAATTGCTCGCGCGCCTCTTGCGGAACGTCGGCGCCGCAATCCGCGGCAATCGCCGCCCGCCACTCGGCGGGGCTTTTCGCCTCATCGAACTCCGGCGCCGTCGAGCGCAACACAATGTGGGCATAGAGATCGAGAAAGCGGCGATGCGTATTGCGCGCGAAGGCGGGATCGCCGCACTCGGCGCCAAGCGCCGCCTCCGTCGCGTCGTTCGTTCCGAGGTTGAGCACCGTGTCCATCATGCCCGGCATGGAGATCGGCGCGCCGGAACGGACCGACACAAGCAACGGATGCGGCCCGCGTCCGAAGCTGCGCCCGGTCCTTTCTTCGAGCCAGGCGACGGCCGGCGTCGATTTGCGCGTCGAGCCCCGGCGGCTCCGCGCCCGTGGACAGAAACGCCCGGCAGGCCTCGGTCGTGACGACAAAGGCCGGCGGCACATTGAGGCCGAGCGACAGCATCCGCGCGACGGACCACGCCTTGCCGCCGATCCGCTCGCGCGAGGGAAATCCCTGGTCGTCGAGCCCGATCGTCCATTGTCCGAATGCGACGGTCATCGCCCTTTTCGCTACTCGCTGCGTTCGCGCTGCATCAACCGCAACAGGTCCTCGTGCAGCTCGAACCAGACCGTGTGATAGCTCTCGATCTTGGCGTCGCTGACCCAGGCGATCGCGCCCTTCTCGGCCTTTTCCAGCGCGGCCCCGAGCTTGTCGTGATAGATCGCGCATGCGCGGCAGAACGCTCGCCAGTTGATCGAGCACGGTCTCGGCGCGTTCGTGCAGGTCGCCCAGCCGATCGACGATCTTCGCGTCATAGTCCTTGTCGGAATGATCGTTGGGAACCCGATCGCCGCGAACCGGGATCGTCTGCCAGTCGGTGATCAGCTGCTTCAGGACGGCGTTGAGTCGCTCGAACCCCGCATAGCCGGCCTGGAACGCCGGATTCGCGCGAACGTCCGCGTAGTAGCGCGAATAGTCGGCGTCGAGCAGCATGCGCGCGGCGGGCGCGAGCAGATAGCGGCCCTGCGCCTCGACGACCCGCTTGGCGGCGACGAGCTTCGCAAGGGTCTCGCGAACCGTCTCCGGCTCAAGCCCGAGCACGCCCGCGACATCCTCCGGCGTGGCGTGCTTCTTGATCGCAAGCCCGTGCATCACGAGATGGGCGTCGTTCAATTCAAAGTCTCCTCGTGCGCCCCCGCGGCCGATTGCTGACCGCGCGCGACAATGCGGTCGCGCACCGCGCGGCGCAGAATTTTGTTGGCCGATGTCTTCGGCAATTCGGGCCAGACCTCGACGCCCTTGGGCCGCTTGTAGCTGGCGAGATGTTCGCGCGCATGGGCCATCACGCGCTCCGGATCGAGGCCGGGCCGGCCCGATACGACCGCATGGACGCGGTCGCCCCATTTCTCGTCGGGCAGGCCGACGACGGCGGCTTCCACCACGCCCTCGCAGGCGAGCAGAACGTCCTCCACTTCGCGCGGATAGACGTTGTATCCGCCGGAAATGAGCATGTCGTTCTTGCGGTCGACCAGATAGAAGAAGCCGTCGGAATCCATGTAGCCGACGTCGCCGGTGTGCAGCCATCCGTTGCGGAAGGCCTGAGCGGTCGCGTCGGGATTGTTCCAGTAATAGGCCATGGTCTGCGGACCGCGACAGACGATCTCGCCCCGCTCGCCGGGCGGAAGCGGCCGGTCCTCCTCGTCGAATACGGCGACGTCGACGATCGTGAAGGGACGCCCGCACGAGCCGATGCGATCGTGATCTTCGGGCCGAAGGCAGGTGATCACCATGGGGCTCTCGGCCTGCCCGTAGGTCTGCGCGAAGATGCGGCCGAAGCGCGCCTCGGCGCGCTTGAGGAGAGCGGGTGCGATGGGCGAGGCGCCGTAGCAGATCGAGCGCAAGGCGAGTCGCGCATTTTCGACGCCCGGCGCCTCCAGCACCATCGCAAGCATGGTCGGCACGAGGAACGTGTGCTCGCAGCGCTCCCGCGCCGCAAGCGCAACGAATTCCGCCGCGTCGAATTTCGTCATGACGAGCGACCTTAAGCCCCGCACCAGCGAGGGGAGGAAGAACGCGCCCGACGCATGCGCGATCGGCGCCGCATGCAGGAACGTTTCCCCCTTGCGCAAGTCCGGCGTGAGGTCGGTCAGGAATGCGGAAAGCTCGGCGAGCTCGCCGCGCGTGGTCAACGTCACCGCCTTCGAACGGCCGGTGGTTCCGCCCGTGTAGCCGAGGCGGTAGGGGGCGTCGAGCGCCCGGTCGACCGCGCAGGGCGCGTCCGAACCCGAGGCCGAGAGGGCCGCAAGTTCCGCGGGTCCGATCAGCCTCTCCACCCCGAGCCGAGCGATGTCGCTTTCGTTCGTCAGGTCGTGGATCACGCCCCGGCTGCCGCTGTCCGCAAGCTTGAAGGCGTGATTCTCGATCGTCTCGCGGGTATTCATGCCAACCCGCACAAGGCCCGCCTTGGCCAGCGCATAATAGGCCACGAGACAGTCTATGCCGTTCGGCAGCAGGACGCCGATGCGATCGCCAGGCGCAAAGCCCGCGTCGAGCAGCGCGTTGCCGAGGCGGTCGGTCAGGCGATCGAACGCGCGGAAACTGACGACGCGCTCGCCCTCCACGAGGCAGGGCGCGTCGCCGTAGTAGATCGCCGCGCGGCGTATGAGGCTACCGATCTGCATGGGGTCTGTTTCGACGCGATCAGCGCGCCGCCGCGTTTCTGAGCTTCTCGACGTCGGCCCGCCTCAAGGCCGAACCCTTGTCCTGCAGCACGCGCGACTTCGCCTGCTCGATCCTGTAGAGTTCGTCGGCCAGCGGCTCTCCCGCGTGATACTTGACCCATGTCTCGCAGAGATGCCGGTACTTCGGATCGAGCGCCGGCGGCCGCACCTCGCGGGCGAGCCGATTGTACGCCTCCAGTCCGATGACGCCGCGCGTCGTGTTGTAGCGGTCGACCTTGGCCGGCAGATGGCTCGCGCCGGGATAGACCGGGCCGCTCGTCAGCGTGTAGTCGTCGCTCTGCAGGACCGAATAGGGGATCAGCGAATAGAGCCGCTGCGGCCCGTTCGAATGCTGCATCATGGTGTATTCGCTCAGGCGATGGGAGGTGTGCGTGCCCACGCAGAGCCCGACCAGCGCGTCGCGGCTGTACTCGTCGTTGAACAGCGGACGGAAGCGCTCGGCGCGCTCGTCGACCATCATCCAGTCGTCGACTTCGTAGACGCCGGCGACATGCGCCAGATCCTTGATGATGGAGAAATAGGTGATGGCGCCCGCATCCATCATCTGGTCGCGCGACCATCCAGCCACCCGGCGCCACAGCTTGTTGTTGGCTTCCTTGATCTTCTCCGTGAGCTGACGGAAGCACGCCGTCAGCTCCTCGCGCGAGCCCATCCCGACCGGCATATAGCCGTCGGACAGCGTGTCGGAGGTGTAGAGGCCGACGCCGACCAGCTTGTCGGCGGTGAATTCCGGCTTCGACTCGAAGCTTCCCCAGTCGTCCACCAGATAGAAGTGGCAGTCCTTCACCGCCATCGTGACGGTCAGGTTGTTGTAGGGAACGTCCGCCGCGACCCCGTCGAGCCAGGGGAAGTCGCTCTCCGAAAGGTCCATGAAGTCGCGCACGATCATCTCGCGATCGTCGGCGAGCTTGTAGGGGCCGGAATTGTGCAGGCTGATGCGGCTCTCGCAGGAAATGAGGAAGCCATACTGCGAAGCGGCGGCCATGAAGTTCTGCGCCGCCTCGTGCAGTTCGTCGCCCTGCTTGCAATCGAACATGTCGGCGTGGAACACCTGAACGCGGCGTTCGGGCAGGAACTGGCCGCGGTGGCCGAATTCCTTGTTGGTGATGTGGCCGTTGTTGCGATGCCAGGAAAGCTGGAAGCGCTTCCAGAAGTCCATCACATAGACGAGGTCTTCGAGCGCGTCCTGCGGACGGATGAGGCCGAGCGTGATGAGCCACTCGCGGCCGAGGAGATAGAATCCCGGAAGCGCCCATCCCATCGACGGATTCTGGATCTTGATGCCGGCGTTGCGCGCGCGGTCGCCGATCTCCTCCGCCGCCATGCGCGATTCGATTTTGCGCAGGAGCGAGGGATAGCGATAATAGGCCATCATGTAGGAGAGCATCATGTAGGCCGGCACAGGAAACAGCTTCGATTCCTGCACGGTGCGCGTGACGCATAGCCAGTAGGTCTCGTCGGCGTTGGCCTGCACGAGATTGTTGGTCTCCAGAAGCTGCGCATAGGAGATGCGGCTCGAACCCATCGGACGGTCCTCCCGGAAATTCTGTTTTCGTTATTTGGTCAGGCGCCAGACCCTGGCGGTCATTTCGACGCCGGTCTGGTAGGCTTCGGCGGTCTTGGAGGCGGCGGTGCTCTCGATCTCGACCCGGTCGCCTTCCTTGATGCCGCTCACCTTGGCGTTCATCACACACGGAATCCCATATTCGCGGGTGAGGATGCCCAGATGCGAGCGCACCGTGCCGCCTGCGCAGATGACGCCCTTGAACTGTTCCAGGATCGGCGCGGTCAACGTGCCGCCGCTGTCGTCGATGACCGCGATCGTATCCGCCGGAACGCCCGAGGTCAGAAGCTCCAGCACGCGGTCGCTCGAACGGATGTAGCGCGCGATCCCGATGAGGTTCGAGGGATATTTGACGACATTGTCGCCCACGCCCCGCTGCTCGCGGCCGTTCTCGTCGGGCGGCGCCACGACGGCTTCGGGATGCTCGAAGGAGAAGTCCTTGATGTCCTCGCCGACGCCGGTCGCGGGCTTATAGGCCTCGGGCCGCTCGCTAACCGAGATCATGGCCGACCAGTCGAAGCGGTGCCCCGTATCGAGGAGCTTCTTTTCGATCGCCGCGAAGTCCGCGGCGGTGATCAGGTCGTAGGATTTGTCGAAGACGAAACTCGCCCAGTCGCCGCCGGCAGCGTTGAGCTTGCGCCGGATGAGATCCTGAATCGCCGCATGATAGGCGTCCACCACCACGGAAGCGCTGGGCTCCGCGTATTTGTCGTTGTCAACGAGAAGCTTGGCCACCTCTCCCTCCCTCGCTCGTCCAGAGCGTTGTTTCCCGGAGCTGACGCCGGGTTTTGATCGCGCAATAGATGCAGGCTCAGAGCGATGATGTCAACAACACATTAGGACAAAAATGTAGGACAGTTTGCCTAAGAGCGTGCGATCTCGCTCGCGAACCTCTCGCGCAGCTCGCGCTTGAGCACCTTGCCGGCCCCGTTCTTGGGCAGGCTTTCGACGAGCCGCCAAAGCTTCGGCCGCTTGAACCGCGCCATCCGCTCGAGGCAAAGCGCGTCCAGCTCCGCGAAATCCACCGGGCCTTCGCCCGGCACGATCAGCGCCATGACGCTCTCGCCCCATTCCGGGTCGGGCACGCCGATGACCGCCGCCTCGGCGACCGAGGGATGTTCGAGAAGCACGTCCTCGATCTCGCGCGGATAGATGTTCGAGCCCCCGGAGATGACGAGATCCTTGGCCCGGTCGAGCAGCGTGAGGAAGCCCTGGGCGTCCAGCGCGCCGAGGTCGCCGGTATGCAGCCAGCCGCCCCGAAGCGCCGCGGCCGACGCCTCCGGCAGATTCCAGTAGCCCGCCATGACCGTCTCGCCGCGAACCGCGACTTCGCCGACCTCGCCCGGCCGCAGGGGACGGCCATCCGGATCGACGACCGCCACCTCGATCCCGGTGCGCGCGATCCCGACCGAAACCATGCGCGCCTCGTCGTCAGCTTCGATCGCGGCGGCGAGCAGCGCCTTCGGCATCGCGGTGATCGTGCAGGGACTCTCGCCCTGCCCGTATCCGTTCCAGAGTCTCGCGCCCAAAGCGGCATAGCCGGCCTTCAGATCCGCGGCATAGACGGGCGCCGCGCCCAGAAGCACGGTGCGGATGTTCTCGACCGGCGCTTCAGCGAAGGACGGGTCGCGCAGCAGGCGGCGCAGCCCCGTCGGCGGAACGAAAAAGCTTGCGTTCCGATAGAGGCGCAGCAGGTCCGCAAGTTCGGGAGGCGAGAAGCCGCCGCTCGCCGGCAGGACCTGATGGGTCGCCTTGGCGATATGCGAGAGGCCGAAGAGGCCCGTCGCATGCGACTGCGCCGCGAGATGGAAATGCGTGTCGTCCGGCGTCAGCGCGTCGACGTCGGCGAGATAGAGCACCGCCATGGCGAGAAGGTTGCGATGCGAAAGCATCGCGCCCTTGGGCCGGCCGGTTGTGCCGCTGGTGTAGAAGAGCCACGCGAGGTCGTCGCCGTTCCGGTCGGCTAGCGGCGCCGGGTCCGCGCCCGCGAGGCTGCCGCCATTCCGCCTCGCCCCGAACGATCAGGCGCGTCGGCGGCTGAAGCGCGCCCGCGAGCCCTTCGGCGAGATCGGGCGTCGCGAGACAGAGTTTCGCCCCGCAGTCGGCAGCCATGAAGGCGATCTCGCGCGGATGGAGCTTCGCATTGGCCGGCGCCGCCGCGAGACCCGCCCGCCAGATCGCGAAGAGCGCCGCGAGATAGTCGGCGTTGTTCGTCATCGCCAGCACGACGCGATCGCCGGGCGCGAGACCGAGCGCGCGCAGCCCGCCCGCGAGACGCGCCGCGAGCCCGCCATAGGCGGCGTAGTCGTAAATGCGCCGGTCGGCGATCGACACCGCGGGGCGGTCGGGAAAGCTGCGCGCCGATGCGTCGAGCAGATGCGCGAGATTCATCGGCGCCGCCTCAAGGACGTTCGAGGATGGTGATGGCGACCGCCGCCTCTTCCACCCCTCGCAGCCCCCCGCCGTTCTCGACGAGGCCGATCCGCGCGCCTTCGACCTGACGGGCCCCGGCTTCGCCGCGCAATTGCGACACGATCTCGAAGACCTGACCGAGGCCGGTCGCGCCGATCGGATGGCCCTTCGATTCGAGTCCGCCGGACGGATTGAAGGGGATGCGTCCCCCGATGGTCGTTTCGCCCCGCTCCGCCGCGGGACCGCCCCCGCCAAGCGGGAAGAAGCCCAGCATCTCGCTTTGCAGGATTTCGCCGAAAGCCGTCGCGTCGTGGCATTCCACGACATTCACGTCCTCGGGCCCCAGCCCCGCCGCCTCATAGGCGCGCGTTCGCCGCCTTCCGCGCGACATGCTGGTCGAGCGCGGTCGGGATCGCGGCGGTCGCCGGACATGAGGACGCTTGCGCGAATGCGGATCGCGCGCGCCCTGCGCCCGAGCCTCTCCGCATAGGCCGGCGTGCAGACGAGCGCCGCCGCCGCGCCGTCGCTGATCGGGCTGCACATCGGCAGCGTCAGCGGCCAGGCGATCGGGCGCGCGGCCAACACTTCTTCGATCGTGAAAGGCCGCCTGTATTGGGCGCGGACGTTCTCGACGGAATGGCGATGGTTCTTGGCGCTGACCGCCGCCATCTGCCGCTGGGTCGTTCCGAACTTCGCCATATGATGCCGGCAGAAGGCGGCGTAGACATCCATGAATACGCTGTGCGCCCCCTCCCCTTCCGCGCCGGGAGGAACGGCGACGCCGCGCCCCATCGCAAGGAGGTCGGCGATCGTCTGTTCGCGCCGCGAGAGGTCCCAGCTCCCCTCGAAGGCGGCCATCGAACGCGCGGGGTCGGCCATGACCATCTTCTCCGCCCCGATCGCGAGCGCGCAATCGTAGGCGCCGGAGCCGACGAGCGTGTGGGCGAGGTTCAGCGCAGTCGAAGCGGAGGCGCAGGCGTTCTCGACGTTGAACACGGGCGCGTTCCCGAAGCCGAGACCGTCGAGCGCCGCCTGACCCCGGATGCCGTGCTGGCCCTCGAGCGCGCCCTGGGTCGCGTTGGCGAATACGATCGCCTGGACTTCGGCGGGCTCGGCCCCTGCGTCCGCCAGGGCTTCGCGCGCGGCTTCGGCGGCGAGCGCGCCGAGCGGCCTGTCGAGGAACCGGCCGAAAGCCGTCATGCCGGCGCCGGCGATGCAGGTCTCCTGCATGGTCTCGAATTCCTCCCGAGGCGCTGTTGGTTTGTCCTACGTTTTTGTAGTATGATCCAGTACAGAGCCGACCGCAAGGCCCAACAGGCTCACCGAAGCCCTACAGAAAGACGAGGAAATGTCCGAACTCGCGCCGCCGGCCGACCTGAGCAAGCATCGCATCCTCATCGTCAACGACGACGGCATCGACGGAGTCGGCATCAAGCTCCTCGAAGAACTGGCGCGCAGCATCACCGACGACGTCTGGGTGGTCGCGCCGGATGAGGAGAAGTCGGGCTTCTCCCATTCCATTTCGATGACGATCCCGATCCGCGTGCGCAAGCTCGACGACCGTCATTACGCCGTCAAGGGCACCCCGACCGACTGCGCGCTGCTGGCGATCTACGAATTCATGGGCGGCCAGAAGCCGACCGCGCTGCTGTCGGGCGTCAACCGCGGCGCCAATCTTGCCGAGGACATCACCTATTCGGGCACGGCGGCCGCGGCCATGGAGGGCGCGATGCTCGGCGTCCGCTCCATCGCGCTGAGCCAGGTGTTCACGATGGGCGGCGAGGCCCACTGGGCGACGGCCCGGCGCTACGCGCCGAACATCCTGCGACGGCTGCTCGCCTGCGACTGGGAGCCCGGCAGTTTCGTCAACGTCAATTTTCCCGATTGTCCGCCGGAAGCCGTGACGGGCGAGCGCGTGACCACTCAGGGACGGCGCCTCCCCGGCTCCTTCCGGCCCGTGCGGCGCGTCGACGAACGCAACTTCCCTTATTACTGGATCAAGCTCGCCTACGAGGTCGGAGACCTCGAAGAGGGCACGGACCTCATGGCGATCGCCGAACGTGCGATCTCGATCACGCCCATGCAGCTCGATCTGACCTCGAACACGTTCCGCCACTATCTCGACCGGACCTTCAAGGCCGCGGAATAGGCCCCGGATCGCGCGTAGCGCCTGAGTTCGCCGGACTGCGACAAAATCTTCCGGATTTCTGATTTTCAGGCTATGATGGCCCAATGGTCGCAAAAGCCAAAATCACTTCCATCACGTGTCCGAAGGCTCTGAACGGCCCGCGCGCGCCCGGCCCGGGAGCCGCGGGCCGGACGCCGGAAGGAAAAGCCAGCGCAAGGGCTTGAAAACCCTCAATTCGCGGAAAGGAATGGCGCGGTCTGAGGCGATTTTTCCGCTGCAAAACGTCCGCAAAACGCTTGTGATCGGGGAGAAAGCGTAGGGAAATCGTCCGCAAACCGTCCGAAAGGCGCCGGCAAACGTCAGCAGCGGAGCCCCTCAATCCGGCGAAGCGCTGTCGCTTTCGGTCAGAAGGTCCGTAAGCCGCCGTCGCATCGCGTCGTCCACCCCGAGCCCTTTCGCCAGATAGCCGTCGAACGAGCCGAACCGGCGATCCATCTCGTCCAGCGCCGCCTCCAGATAGTGCGCGGGCGCGGAGAGCAGGAGCGAGATCAGGTCCTCCGGCGTGGAAGGGCCGAACAGGTGGGAGACGTCGCGGCGGTAGCGGTTGGTCAGGTCGTAGTCTTCAAGCACCACGGCGCGCGGAACGCCGACCGCGAGCAGTAAGATCGCCGAGGCGATTCCCGTGCGGTCCTTTCCGCTCGTGCAATGGACGAGGAGCGGATAGTTTTCGGGCTCGGCCGCGAAGGCGACGGTGCGCCGGTATTCCTCGGCGTGGTCGGCGACGAAGAGCCGATAGTGGCCAAGCACCTCGCGTTCGAGTTCGGCCGTGGTGATCGATCCGGCGCGCACCCGGGCCAGCATGTCCAGCGTCCCGACCGGCAGGAAGCCGAGTTCGAGCGTGCGGATGCGGCGAGCCTTCCGGCAGCCGGTCCGGCTTCAGGCGCCGCTCCTGTTCGATGCGGAAATCCACGAGGCCCCGAAGCGCCAGCGCGTCGAGGCGTTCGAGATCCGCGGGGGTCAGATCGCCGAGGCTGTCCCCGCGAAAGAGACGCCGCCAGCGGGTGCGCCTGCCCGTTCGCGGCCGGATAGCCGCCAAGGTCGCGGAAGTTCACCGCCCCTTCGAAGGCGAGGCGTCGTTCAAAAGGCATGTTCATAGGCGGGCGATCACACGGCCGGCGGGAAGCACGATGTCGTATTCCATGTACACGGCTTTCACGATCCGTCGCACCGGAAAACGGTTCACGGGATCGAAAACGGAATGATCCGGGAAGGAGATCGAGGCCGGCCCTTCCCACGCCTCGCGCAGCGTATGCTGCGAGTCGGCCGCGATCAGCTCGGCGAGCGCCGGCCGCGGATTGGCCGGATCGGCGGAGGGAATGATGCGCAGCCCGGTCGTCGGGCCGTTGGACCCGAGGCTCGAAACCGGCTGCTCCGGCCGCATGACCACGCTCGCAAGGCGCAGGCCTGCCGGACGTTCGAGGGTTCCGACGATCATGTCGCGGTCGCGCTCAAAGCCGATCTTCGCGAGCTTCTTCGGAAAGCCCCAGACCTCGCGTCCCGCCAGCAACGGCGGCTCGGTGTCGACGAAGATCTGCTGGACATAGGTCAGCGGCTTGCCGTCATGGCGGGCATAGAGCCTCAGGATCGCCTCGTGATAGGGGCCGAAAGTCGTGAACGGATACCAGTAGATCGACAGGTTCGCCGAGGCCGGCTCGATCAGTTCGAGCGGCTCGGGCAGGACTTCGAGGGCCGCAGCCGCATCGGTCTCGAACCGGATCGAGACCGCCTGCGCGTTGCGATAATGGTAGGGCGGCGCCTGAAAGGCTGGCGCGTCCGGCGGCATGGAATAGCCCAGCCTGTCGAGTGTAAGACGTCCCCTTGCGGCCATGAGCCCCTCCCGGCGCGGCTTTCAGGCGATCACGTACTGACCGCCGTTCACGAAAACGACCTGCCCCTGAATCATCGCGGCCTCGGGGCTCGCGAGAAACGAGACGAGGCCGAGATAATCGTCGTGCGAAATGTTGCGGCCGCTCGGATTCCCGGCCGCTTCGCTCGCAAGGAAAGCATCCGTGCCGTCGCCGAAAAGGTTCCGCACCGCTTCCGTGTCCAGCGTGCCGGGGGCGATCGCGTTGATCCGCACGCCGAGCGGCGCCAGTTCCGGCACCAGATAGCGCATCAGCGCCTCCGCCAGAGCCTTGCCGGCGCCGATCGCGCCGTACGCCGGAACGATCTGCCGGCTGCCGCGGCTCGACAGGAAGAGGATGCTGCTCCCACGCTTCAGGAGCGGGCGGGCCGCCTGCACGAGGAAAACGAGCGAGGCTCCGTTGACGATCATCGCTCTTTCGAATTCGTGCGGATCGAGATCGAGCAGCGGCCCGACGAGAACCTTGACCGCGCCGTGGACGATCAGATCGAGCCGGTCCGTCCGCTTGGCGACCTCCTCGATCAGTTCGCGCGCGCCCTCGGGCGTCCCGACGTCAGCCTGGATCGCTTGCGCGCGTCCGCCGAGGCGCTCGATTTCGGCGCAGGCCTTGGCCGCGGCGGCGGAGTCCGTGCGGTAACTCAGGAAGATCTCCTCGCCATTCGCGCTCAGGCGCCTGGCGATGGCCAGGCCGATGCCCTTGACCCCGCCGGTGATCAATATCGGCAACCCGCTTCCCCCGCGTTGTGTCTTACGGTTTTGTATGACAATAGTGACCCAGAAGACGCCCACAATCAAGCGCCGTCGGGAAGGGGAGGAATGCGGGCCGTCGCCTATACGAAAGCCCTGCGGTTCGGACGAGCATTGCCTGCTCGACATCAGGCTCGACGCCAAGCGCCGGCTTCCCAATGTCCCGCCATATTGTCTGACAAAAATGTTCGTCAAACCTGTTGACGATTTTTCCAGACGTGCTTACGGTTCTCATCAATCAAAGATCGCGGCTCATTTGCCAGCGCCGCGAGGAGGAGACGCATGGGAGCGTGCGGACCTGATCTCCGGAAGGGGATTTGCGCCCTGGCTCGGCGCGGTCGGCGGCCGACAGGCGCGCCGGCCTGGGACGGCCTCTCCCACGATTAGCGTTCAAAAATCGACAGGGAGGAGAAAATGAAGGCAAAGACTTGGATGGCCGCCGCAGCGACGGCGCTGTTCGCGACCGCGGCCCTAAGCAGCGCCGCTTCCGCGGAAGAAAAGTCGAAGACCAATCTGAAGGTCGCGATCTTCTCGGTGAATGGCGCCTCGCCGACCATCCACGAAATGATGGAATCCGCCGAAGCCGCCGCGAAGGCCCGCGGATGGACGGTCGAAACCTATGACGGCAACGGCGATCAGGTCGCCACCAACAATCAGGTCAACACGTATATCAACCGGCACTTCGACGCGCTGATCAACGTCGCCTCCGCGAACACGCAGATGGGCGGCGTGATCGCCAACGCGGCGAAGGCCAAGATTCCCTTTGTCTCGACCTTCTCCGGCATGGTGCCTGGCATCACCGTCGACATCGGCTCCAACAATGTCGCGGACGGCGTGTTCTCGGCTTCCGCTCTTGCGGCGCGCATCGACGGCGAAGGCGAAGTGCTGAAGCTGAACTGGACCGTGCTTCCCGCGCTCGCCGAGCGTGACGCCGGCTTCCATGCCGTCATAAAGGAATACAAGAACATCAAGGTCACCGAGATGGAGATCAAGGTGCCGGGACAGGTCGACGACACTTTCAACAAGGTCACCGACTTCCTCACCGGGCACAAGAACGTCAAGGCGATCTGGATGGGATGGGACGAAGTCGGCGTGGCCGCTGCCCGCGCCGTGCAGCAGTCGCATGTGGACAAGAAGCCCTTCGTCGTCAGCATGGACGGCAACGACGCCGCCTATGATCTCATTCGCGAGGGCTCGCCGCTCTGGCTGACGGTCGCTTACGACGTCAAGGGCATGGGCGTGCAGGCGGTCGGCGCGGTCGCCGATGCTGTCGACGGCAAGACCTTCCCCGAGCGTCAGATCTATAAGAAGCCCTGCCTCATCACCAAGGAAACCGCTCCGCCGAAGGGACAATATCCGGACTTCAAGACCTGCGTCCTGTATTCGGCCGATCTGCCGAAATAAGTCCAAGCGAGGCTCGCCCGAACCCCATGTCCGCGACGTTGCGCGGCGCCGTCCCGCCGGAAACGACCGGCGACAGCCCGCGGCCGCAAGGCGAAGCGTTTCTGGAGGTCCAGGGACTGGTCAAACAGTTCCCTGGCACCCGGGCTCTCGACGGCGTCGATCTCACGGTCAGACGGGGCGAGATCCACGCCCTGCTTGGCGAGAACGGCGCAGGCAAGTCGACGCTGATCCGCCAGATCTGCGGGGCGAGCCAGCCGACGGAGGGGCGAATTCTGGTCGAGGGCAGGGAAGTCTCCCTGCCCTCGCCGAACGCCGCGGCGGCGCTCGGAATTGCCGTCGTCCACCAGCACTTCAATCTCGTGCCGCAGATTTCCGTCGCCGAGAATCTCTTCCTCACCGAAGGCCTGCCGCGCCGGGCCGGACTGTTCGTCGATTGGACGGAAGCACGCGAGCGCGCGCGCAAACTGCTCTCTCGCGTCGGCCTCGACGTCGATCCGCGCACCGAGGTCAGCCAGCTTCGACCCGACGAAGCGGCGATGGTGGCGATCGCGAAGGCGATGAGCGCCGACGCGAGGCTGATCATTCTCGACGAGCCGACCGCGGCCTTGCTTCCCGCGGAGGTCAGCGTCCTGTTCGGCCATATGCGGCGTCTCGCCGCGGAAGGCCATGCGTTTCTCTATGTCAGCCATCGGCTCGCGGAAGTGTTCGAGATCGCCGATTGCGTGACGGTGCTTCGCGATGGCTGCAACGCGGGCCACTGGACGCGAGAGACGATGTCGCGCCGCGCGATCATCAACGCGATCGTCGGCCAGAAGAATTTCAGCGAAGAGGCGACGCTCGCCCCCGTCAGGGAGGGAGACATCCTCCTGCGCGCGGAAGGGCTCGCGGGCGGCCGCGTGGCGGACTTGTCCCTCGAATTGCGCGCGCATGAGATCGTCGGAGTGGCTGGTCTGCCGGGCAGCGGCGCCGAGGAGGCGCTCGACCTGCTCTATGGCCGCTTCCCCACGGAGAGCGGGCGATTGTCGGTTGGCGGGGCGCAGAAGGCGTTTCGCTCGCCCCGCGACGCAAAGGCTGCGGGGCTGGCGCTGGTCCCGAAGAACAGGCACGCGGAAAGCCTGCTGCCTGGCGCGAGCGTGCGCGAGAACATCTCTCTGCCGAACCTCGATCGGTTCGTCTCCGATCCGTTCCTGCGGCTGATCCGTCGAAGGAAGGAGCGCGCCGAGGCGGAGGCGATCGCAAAACGCCTCTCAGTCAGGATGGCGAGCGTCGAGGCGCCCATCGGCTCGTTGAGCGGCGGCAATCAGCAAAAGGCGATCCTTGGGCGATGGCTTGCAAGCGGCGCCAAGGTGTTCATGCTGAACTCGCCGACCGCCGCGGTGGACATCGGCGCGAAAGCGGAGATCTACGCATTGATCCGACAGATCGCAGCGGACGGAGCGGGCGTCATCTTCACCTCCACCGAGGTGGAGGAGTTTCCGCGCGTCTGCCATCGGGTCATCGTGTTCCGCGGCGGCCGCGTGGCGGGAGAACTCGTCGGCAAGGACGCAACCGAAGCCAATATCCTGGATCTCGCGGCGGGAGGCGGTGAATGAACGCGCGCATCGGCGCACAGGCGGTCGCGGCGAGGCCGCGGATCGACCTCACAGTATGGTTCGCCCGGTACGGCACGCTCGTCTCGCTGATCGCGCTGCTCGTCGTGTTCTCGATCGCGCGCCCGGACGTGTTCCCGACGGTCAACAACCTGCTCAACATCATGAACCAGATTTCGATTCTGGGGACCATGGCGTTCGGGCTGACCGTCTGCCTCGTGATGGGCTTGTTCGATCTCTCGATCGCGGCGATGGCGACGCTTGGCGGCTATGTCGCGACGTTTCTTCTGGTGCAATATCCGGACACGATCGGCGTTCCGGTCGCGGTCCTGATTTCGCTGGGCGTCGCCGCCGCGATCGGCGTGCTGAACGGGATGATCGTCAGCTATCTCGGGATTTCCGCATTCATCGCAACGCTCGCGACAGGGTCCATCATCACGGGCGCCATGCTTGGCATCTCGGATTCCAAGACGATCATCACAGGCATCCCGGATGCTTTCATGGCGATCGGCCAGGGATCGATCCTCGGAATTACGAATCCGATCCTCATCATGCTCGCGGTCGGCCTCCTGCTCTGGATCTTGCTCGAGCATACTCAACTCGGGCGGCACCTCTATGCGATCGGCGGCAGCGCCGAAGCCTCGCGCCTTTCCGGCATAGCCGTGAAGCGCTACGCGCCCTTCGCGCTCGCGATCTGCGCCACATGCGCCGGGCTCGGCGGTCTGATGGCCGCCGCCGTGCTCGGCGCCGGACGCCCCCAGGGGGTCGGCGACGGCTATCTGCTCAACGCCTTTGCGGCGGTGTTCATCGGCGCCTCGTCATTGCGTCCGGGCAAATTCCATATTCTCGGAACTTTGATCGGCGTGCTCCTGATCGGCGTCATCAACAACGGACTCTCGGTTATGGGCGTCCCGACCTACTGGCAATACATCGTCCAGGGAGTCCTGCTCGTCGCCGCGCTGTTCAGCGCAGGCGTCCTCACGATGCGACGGCATTGAAACCGAGCGGCGTCGTCCGGCGATCCGGGATTTAAAGGCTCAGGAGCGAAGCGACCGGGGCGCTCGCTCCTGTCACATCGCCGAAATGCCGCCGTCGAGCTTAAGCTCGGCGCCGGTCATGAAGCGGCTCTCGTCGGACGCGAGATAGACGATGGCGCTGGCGACGTCGTCCGCCTCGCCGAGACGCCCGAGCGGCACCTGGCGCGCGAGCTTGCCAAGCACGGTCTGCTCGTCGCGATCCCCGACCAGCGAATCGAGGATCGGCGTCCTGATGAATGTCGGATGGACCGAATTGCAGCGGATGTCCCAGCCATTGCGGGCGCAATGGAGCGCGACCGATTTCGACAGCAGCCACACGGCGGCCTTCGAGGCGTTGTAAACGGCGAAATTGTGCGAGGCGATCAGGCCTGCGATCGAAGACAGATTGACGATCGAACCCGGCTGGCTCTCGCGCATCAGCGGCAGCGCATATTTGCAGCCAAGAAAGACGCTGTCTGCGTTGACGCTCATGCCGCGCCGCCAATCGTCGAGACTGAGGTCCTCTACCGAACCGAGCTGCGCAATTCCTGCGTTGTTGACCAGCACGGAGAGGCCGCCAAGCGTCTCACGCGCGCGAGCGATCGCGGCCGTCCAGTCCTGCTCGCTCGTCACATCGTGGCGCATGGCGAAAGCGGTCCCGGCGCCGATCTCCGCATCGATGGACTTTGCAGCAGCCTCCGCGCCCTCGCTATTGAGGTCGGTGAGCAGCACCCGCGCACCCTCGCGGGCGAGCGCCAGCGCGGTGGCGCGTCCGATTCCCTGGGCGGCGCCGGTGACAAGCGCGGTCTTGCCGCGAAGCCGTCCGCTCATCGGAGGTCTCCCGGTCGCGGCCACAAAAGGCGAGCGTCCGAAGTCTCGCTGCGCTCGCTTGGCGTGATGTCCACCCTCGCCTCCCTAACGGTTGCGTATCTCGTCGCGAAGCGTATTGCGCGTGATCTTCCCGGTCGCCGTTTTCGGCAGGTCCTCGACCACGCGGATCTCGACGGGGCATTTGTAGGCCGCGAGCCGTTCGCGGCAGAAGCGCGAGAGCGCCGCCACGTCAATCTCGGTCTCCGGGTTGGCGGAGACGAAGGCGATGACCGTTTCACCGCGATAGGGATCGGGAGCGCCGACGACTGCGGCCTCGCGCACGCCGGGAAAGGCATAGAGCACATCCTCGACTTCGCGCGGCCAAACCTTGAAGCCGGATGCGGAGATCATGTCCTTCTTGCGATCCACGAGGTAGAACCAGCCGTCCTCGTCGAAGAAGCCGATGTCGCCGGTGTGCATCCAGCCTTCAACAAGCACTTCCGCCGTTTCGGCGGGCTTGCGCCAATAGCCGGCCATCACGCCGGGCCCCCGCACGACCACCTCGCCATGCTCGCCGGGACCTAACGGCCGGCGAGCGTCGTCCACCACGATCGCGTCGACCCCCGGCGTCGGAATGCCGATCGACAAGGCGCCGGACTGGGGATCGACGGGAATTCGCCCTTCGATCGGCGCAAGATGGCTCGGTGCGGTGAGCTCGGTCATGCCGTAGGAACTGCGGATCGCGCGCCCGAAGCGCCCGGCGAAAGCGTCGATCACGGCGGGCGCGATCGGCGCGCCGCCGGAATAGAGATGCACGAAACTCGCGAAATGCCCGCTCGTGGCTTCGGGTTGGTTCATGAGCGCGATGAAGGCGGTGATGGCGCCGATGATGAATGTCGGCTTGTGTTCGAGGAAGGCTTCGAGCGCCGCCTGCGGATGGAAACGGTATGTGAGCACGAGCGCCGCGCCGGCGGCAAACGCCAGGACGACCTGAACCTCGAAACCGGTCACGTGGAAGAGCGGGGCGACGCCGAAGATGCGGGAGTCCCGGGTCAACTCGAAATGATCGCGGGAGACGAGCGCATTGGCGACAAGATTGCGGTGCGTGAGCATGGCGCCCTTTGGGACGCCCGTCGTACCCGAGGTGTAGAGCAGGAGACCGACATCGTTTGCGGAGAGCGCGGGCTCCGGCGGGGGAGGCCAGTCCTCGCCGAGGATTCTCGCGAGCCCATGCTCCGCCGGGGCGGCGCCAGACGGAGGCAGAACGCGCGCGTCGTTCCGCGTCTGAAATTCGCGGCCGCTCGTCCAGAGCACAAGTTCCGGGTCGAGCGCGCTGGCGGCGGGCAATACGGTGTCCCACTGGTCGTCGTGGCAAATGACCACCTTCGGCGCGCAATCGGCGAAGAGCTTCTGGAGTTCGGGCGTGCGGTACATCGGATTGAGGGTGACGACGATGGCTCCAAGCTTCCAGGCGGCGACGGTTGCGATGAGGAATTGCGGGGTATTCTGCAGGATGATTGCGATCCGGTCGCCCCGCGCGACGCCCTTTTGCGACAGCCAGCCCGCCAGCCGGCCACTCAGCCGGTCGAGGTCGCCATAGGTCAGCGCGGTATCGAAATAGAAGATCGCCGGCGCTTCGCGCGGCGCCGCGCGAAAGAGATCGAGCGCGGTCAGCGCGCCGGGCTCTGGATCCGCGACGGACGGCGCGTAGAGCTTCGTCCACGGCCTGACCGCCGCCGCCTCATAGACGCTCGCGAGGTCTGCGATTTCGGAAGCGGAGGTCACAGCCGCTTGCCGTTGGCGTCGTAGCGGTGCCACCCGCGCCCCGCCTTGCGGCCGTTGTAGCCCGCCGCCACCATCTGACGCAGCAACGGCCGAGGCAGGAACCGCTCCCCGTACGCCTGATACAGAATCTCGTGGACGCTCAGCGACAACGCGTTCTGCGTGTTGTCGAGAAGCTCGAACGGACCGATCGGATGACCGAGTCCGAGCTTGCAGGCCGCATCGATGTCGGCCGGCGAGCAGACGCCTTCCTCGACGAGGCGGATCGATTCGATGACGAGGGCATGAAGGAGCCGGTTGACGGCGAAGCCGACGACATCCTTGACGCGGATCGGCGCCTTCCCGATCGCGATCATCGTCTCCATCACAGCGTCGACGAAGGCGGGGTCCGTGTCGGCGGCGGGGATGACCTCGACGAGACGCATCCGCGACACGGGCGAAAAGAAGTGCGTGCCGATGAAGCGCGCGCGCCGTGGCTCGGCCACGGCGGCGCTGAGCGTCGTGATGGAGATGGACGAAGTGTTGGAGGCGAGCCCCGCCTCCGGCGCAAGAATCCGGTCGAGCCGCTCGAAGACGCCGCGCTTCAGAGTCTCGTCCTCGAACACCGCCTCGATCACGAAATCCCGGTCGGCGTAGTCTTCGAGACTGTCGGCGACGGACAGTTGGCGGCGAGCGGCGTCGGCTGCCTGCTCGGACCAGAAGCCGCGAGGAAGGCCACGGTCGAGCACGCCATGGAGGCGTTCGACCGCCCGTTCGGCGGCTTCCCGCGACTGATCGCCGAGCAATGTCGGACGGCCGGAGAGCGCGAACATCAGCGCGATCTCCGACCCCATCATTCCGGCGCCGACAACGCCTATTTTCTGAAAGTCGACCACGTTCTTTTCCCTTCTAGACGCTGAGCCTGCGCGCGCGTGTGGCGAAGGCTCGATGACGCGAGGACGCCGGGGCGCCCGCGGCGCCGTCCATCGTCTGAATCAGGATGCGCGTCCGGCGGATGTGCAGGCGCACGAGGACCTGCGCGGCCTCGGCGTCACGTCCACGGATGGCGTCCATCAGCAGGAGATGCTGGGGATCGGAAAAGGGGAGGCCATCCTTCGCGAAGGTCTCCTTCACGAACTGCCGCCGGAAGTGCTGGGTGCTGTTCCAGAACCGCTCGACCATGGCAAGCAGCTGCGGCATCCGCGCGCGCGAATAGGTGCGCAGATGGAAGTCACGATCGAGCTGGATATAGTCCTCGAGCGTGGTGACGCCTTCCAGTTCGCGCACGGTCGCGTCGAGGGAATCGATGTCTGCGTCGGTCAGATTCGGCACGCTTTCAAGGATGGCGAGCGGCTCGACCGCCTCGCGAATTTTATAGACTTCGATCGATTCTTCCGAATTCACGTCGGCGATCCAGGCGCCGCGGTTCGGCGCAAGCACGACGAGGCCCTCGTTCTCAAGTTGTTTCAGCGCCTCGCGAACGGGGATGCGGCTCGCGCCGAAATGGGCGGCGAGGAGTTCCTGCCGGATTCGCATGCCCGGGCGCATCTCGCCGCTCAGGACCGCGCTTCGAATCTCGTTCGCGATCTTTTCGCTCAGGAGCCGGCCTTCCTCCGCCGGGCGCGATCCGGCGTCCTGCGCTGCGTCCCTGAACGTGGACTTTGGTTGAGAAGCGCTCATCAAAGGCTCGTCAAGTCAATGAATGGCCGCATACATGATCTTGTCCTCGGTCGCGTCTCCCCGCGCCATCTCCTCGACGATTCGGCCGCCGCGCGCCACCAGAATACGATCGGAGATAGCCAGAATTTCCGGCAGATAGGAAGAGATGACGACGACCGCCTTTTTCTCGCTGGAGAGCCTGCGAATGGCCGCGTGAATCTGCGGTATGGCGCTCACGTCGACGCCGCGCGTCGGCTCGTCGAAAATGACAACCGTCGGCTCCTGGGCGAGCGACTTGCCGACCACGACCTTCTGCTGGTTGCCGCCGGAATATTCCACGATCTTGAGTGTTCGCTTCAGCGCCGAAATCGACAGGGATGCGATCCATTGGTCGGCGACACGCTTCATCTCGCGCGTGGAGTAGAGGAAACGCTTCACGAACGGCGAGGACAGGAAGCCGAGATAAATGTTCTGGTCGACCGTCATCGTCTCGAAAAAGCCGTCGACCTTTCGGTCCTCGGTGATATAGGCGATGCCGTCGTGCACCGCCTGCCGGGGCACGCGGTAACGGATCGGCTTCCCGCGCAGATAAATCATGCCGCCGCGCAGAAAGTTGCGCTTGCGCGCCCCGCAGACGATCTGCGCGATCTCGGAGCGGCCTGCGCCGACGAGCCCGAAGATCCCGACGACCTCTCCGTCGAACACGGAGAAGGACATGTTCTTGACGACGCCTCCCATCGTCACGTTCTCGACCGACAGCACCTTCTCGCCGCGGCGCGCGTGCGGCGTCGCCGCCTCGGGATCGGCGCCGTGCGTGGCGTATTGGGTCGCGGTCTCCTCGCGTCCGACCATCATGCGCACAAGGGCGTCGCGAGTGACGTCCTTGGCGGGCATGGTGGCGACCAGCTTGCCGTCCCTGAGGACCGTTATGCGATCGGCGATGTCCAGCGCCTCCTCGAGCGCGTGCGAGATGAAGATGATGCCCGCGCCCCGCTCCTTGAGCGTGTTGAGCAGATGGAAGAGATGCTGAGTTTCCTCCGGCGTCAGGGAGGCGGTGGGTTCGTCGAAGATGAAGACCTTCGCGTTGTGGCGCACCGCCCGCACGATCTCGACCATCTGCCGCTTGGCCGTGCCGAGGTTCTCGACCAGCGCCAGCGGATCGACATTGAAGTTCATCGATTGCAGCGACTGCGTGGCGGCGATGTTGATCCTGCTGTAGACGGTGAACCAGCTCTCCATGCCGAGTTCGAGATTCTGTGCGACCGACATCGACGGAACGAGACTCGATTCCTGGTAGACCATCGCGACGCCGCCTTCGAGCGCCTCCTTGGGCGAGGAGAACGAGACCTTGCCGCCCTCGATGAGATAGTCGCCCGACGTGAGCTCGATCGCGCCGGCGATCGCCTTGCAGAGCGTGGATTTTCCCGCCCCGTTCTCGCCAAGCAACGCATGGATCTCGCCGGCGCGCAGCTCGAAATCGACGCCGTTGATGGCGTGCAGGCCGCCATAGACCTTGCTGCCGTTGACGATCTGGAGCAACGGCGCTTGAGCGCCTTCTTGCGCCGGCATCGCGGTCATCCTTCCTTCGCGCCGCGAGCGAGCGGCAGTTCGACGAGACAGTTGCGCCCCTTGGAGACGGCCAGCACGCGAGCGCCGACGGGCCGGACAGCGACGACGCCGTGGATGCGGCCGTCGACGCGGCTGTGCAGGCTCTCGCTCGCCTCGCCCTCCGCGTTGAGGCGGGCGACGAGGCCGTAGGAACGCGCCGGCGCCCAGGGCTTCTGGATGCCGAGCTTCTTGATGCGGCCGATCTGCGTCGGCTCGCGGTAGTTGAAGCGTCCGTCGAGCGTCGGGCCGATCCAGAGATCGGGAGGGACCGTCCGCATCATCTCGTCGCAGAAGGCGCGCTCGCGCAACACGAATTCGGTGAGTTGGGTGCGCAGGCCGAAGAAGGCCATCCAGTATTCGCCGGCGCCGCCGCGGGCGAGCCGGGCGGGATAGCCGGTGTAGTTCCTGACCAGGGTGCGCTCGGCGCCTCCGGCGCGCGGATAGGCGGTCAGCCGATGCGTCCAGGATTCGGCGACCCACACTTCCTTGCCGTCGTGCGAGACGACGACGCCAAGCGGCCAGGCGAGCCGGTCCGCGCGCACAGTCGCTTCGCCAAGATCCGAATTGCAGGCGATGAGCCGTCCCGACGGAGGGCGGCTCTGCATGAGGTCCGTGAGCCACATCTCGGGCGCATTGGCGCGCGATCCGTCGGTCAGATAGATCGCCCCGTCGGGCGCGAGGGTCACGGACAACGGACAGGCGATTGCCTCGCCGCCTGCGCTTTCGAGCCGGCCCACCCGCTCGCCCGAGAGCGAGAGCGCGACGAGGCCCTCTTGCGAGACGCAGGCGAGCAGGCGCCCGTCCGGAGTCCACGCAAGCCCTCCAACCGGCTTCTTCAGGTCCGCGAAAACGCTACGCTCCTCGAAATCCGCGCCCGTGCAGCGCAGGATGCGCGTCTCCGTGGAGACATAGAGGGCGCCGTCGGGTCCGAGCGCACAATCGTCCGGCCGCTCGATCTCGCCGCCAAGCTGCCGCGCGCGGTCGAGCCGCTGGTTTGGCGAGAAGGCGCCGTCGAGCACGGGAATGACGTGAATCTCCCGATTGGGGAAGAGCACGCGGTCGATGATGTCGCCGATGAGGGACATGGCTCAGGCCGCTCCCCAATAGGACTTGTGCGCTTCCCAGGTCGGGTCGGCGCCGGGCAGACGGACGCGGCCGATGCGGTTGTTTTCCAGCCCGCCGATATAGAGGTAGCCTTTGTGCTCGCGCACCGACGTGATGGTCGGATGCGACAATCCGCCGGGGTCCCATAGCGATTCCGAGACCACGCCGTTGTCGTCGAATTTGATCACGCAGCCGTAGTTGATGCCGGGGCACAGCCATTCGTCGGGCGGAATCTGCTTGACCATGCGCGTGCGGAAGCTCGGGTTTCTCATGGCAAGGTCGTAGACCGGCGAGCGGAGACCGACGAAGGCGAGCCAGTACTTGCCATCCGACGCACGGTTGATGTTGTCGCAATAGCCCGGAAGATTGTCGATCAGCAGTTCGTTCGTTCCTGCCTTCGGCCCGGCGATCCAATAGCGATTGACCTGGCAGAGCCAGGTGCTGGCCCAGAGCACCGACCTTCCGTCGTGGGAAATGCAGACGCCGTTGGGAAACGTCAGGTTCTTGAGGATCGTCCTGGTGAGGCCCGTCTTCGGATCGTGGCAAATGAGGCGGCCGTTGCCGCGCCCTTCGAACCCGTCGAGCGCCCAATCGGTGAGCTCATAGCGGGTCGAGGCCTCGCTGAAATAGACCTTGCCGTCCGGCGCGACGTCGAGGTCGTCCGCGAGATAAAGACGGGAATCGTCCTTGAGCCGCGTGCGCGTCCGCGTGGTGCGGTCGGTCACCTTGAAGACGGAGCGGTCGGGCCTCACGCCATAGACGCCCATGCCCGCGATGCAGACGAGAAGGTTCTGGTCCTTGTCGAAAGCGAGGCCGAGGGGACGGCCGCCGATGCGCACGAATTCCTCGCGCACCGCGTAATCGGGAGCAAGAAAGCGGATGATCGAGCCGTTGCGATTGACGGTGTAGAGGTTGTCCTGGCGGTCGAGGATGACGTCCTCCGGGCCTTCGATCCTGTTCAGGGCGATCGCCTCGGCGTCCTTCAGCCGATCGTTCTCCGCAAAGACCGTTCCGCTGTCGCGCGCAATGGAGGGCGGCGGCTCGAAATCGACCCAGCTCGGCGTCACATAGACCTTCTGAAGCACCTTGCCTTTGTTCTTCACCCACTTCACGTTGAAGCCGACCGCGGCGAGCAGGATGACGCCGATGACAGCGGTTGTGAGATTGCCGGACGCGCCCATCCGCACCATGCCGCTGATCAGCATGAAAATGATGGCCGCGCCCATCATGGCGCGCGCGACCGTGCCGCGCCCGCCTGACAGGCTGATCCCGCCGAGGACGACGGCCGCGAGCGCGTTGATCTCCCAGCCGACGCCGGTGTCCGTGCCGGAGCTGTTCTGCCGCGCGGCGTAGAATATCCCGGCGAGCGCCGAGATCGAGCCCGAGATGACATAAGCCGAGAACAGGGCGCGCTTGACGTTGACGCCCGCGTGACGCGCCGCCTTGCGGCTCGAACCGACCGCCATGATGTGCACGCCCGGCTTGACGCGGGTGAGAAAGAAATGCGTGGCGATGGCGAGCACGATCAGCGCGGCCATGTTCGTCGGAACGCCGAGAATCTTGCCGGAGCCCATGAAGTCCCAGACGGAGGAACCGCTGTCGATGTTGGCCAGCGCATCGGTGAAGGCGGCGGTCACCTTGTTGTAAGCGGCGCGCACGATGATCAGGACGACAAGGGTCGTCAGGAACGGACGGGTCTTGCCATAGGCGATGAGGCCGCCGTTGATCGCGCCCATCAGCGCCCCGAACAGGATGACCAGGACGATCATCACGGGGAGAGGCAGGCCCAGGATGAGATAGAGATAGAGCGCAAGGAAATTCGCCATCGCGAAGACGGAGCCGACCGACAGATCGATGCCGCCCGAAAGCACCGAGAACGCCATGGCGATCGCCACCATCCCCTGCTCGGCGAAATTCTGCATCAGACCCTGAAGGCTTCCCGCCGAGAGATACCGGGGGATGGTCAGCGCGAAGGTCAGGAACACCGCAATCGTCAGCGTGAACGGGATGATCGGCTCCATCCAGCGCTTCTCGAGCAATTCGCTGAGAAAGAGCTGGGGCGTGTTCCGATGCCAGAAACGCTGAAGGCTTTTCATCACGGACATCCGATTCCGACGCGCGACGCGGCCGATCGACGCGAGAGCGCGAAGGAGGAGTGTTGCGGAAGGGAGGCAGCCCGCGCCCTTACGGCGCGGGCCGGAGTCTTATTTCGCGTTCTTCGGCACGACGAAGCAGTACATGCGATCGTCTTTCGACTTCACCCAGGCCGGCGTCGTGTAATAAGCGATGTGCTTCGAGCCCGGCTTGTCGCCGCTCTGGAGAAGCTCGATCACGGCGTCGACGATCGTCTGCCCCTGGACATCGGCGCGATAGGACAGATTCTCGAAGTAAGCGCCCTGCTCCAGAAGGTCGCAATCCGCCGGCTGTCCGTCGCTGGCCACGAAGATCTTCACCTTGTCGCTCTTGTTTGCCGCCTTGATCGCCTGCGCGGCGCCCGCCGCCTGAGGGCCCCACACGCTGAACACAGCGCAGAGGTTCGGATGCTGCTGGAGCACGGTCGCGGTGATGTCGCCGGCCTTGTTGGCGTCCCAACTCGTGGGCTGGGAAGACACGACCTTGATGGAGGGATCGGCCTTGAAAACCTCCATTGCGCCGTTTTTCATGTCGAGCGAATAAGCCGCGGTCGCTTCGCCTTCGAGAATCGAGACTTCGCCCGAGCCCTTGCCGCCGCCGCAATGGTTGATGATCTCGTGGGCTATCTTGCGGCCCATGTCTTTTGCGTCCACGCCGACATAGGCGTCCGTCAGAGTGTTCGAGGCCATGTTGACCTGGACGACATAAATGCCGGCGTTCATGGCGCGCTTGAGTTCCTTGGCGAGCAGCGTCACATTCGGATTCTGAACGATGAGCACGTCAGGATGCTCGTTGATCAGGTCGCTGACCGCCTGAAGCTGAACGTCCGACTTGAAGTTTGCGTCGCGCGTTTCGAGCGTGATGCCATAATCGTCGAACCGGTCTTTCATCACGCGCGTCCATTCGGACTCGAGCACGCCGAGCCACACCGGCGACCAGGCGACCTTCTTGCCCTTGAGCGCCTTGTCGAACTGCTCACGGAGCTGCTCGCGCGCTTCGGCGGCTTTCGACGGCGTGGCCGCCGTCCAGCCCATCACGGCGACCACGGCTGCGAGGCCCAGTCCAGCGAGCGTCCTCATTCGCATTGTTCTGTTCATTCCATCCTCCCTGCTTTGCTTCGGCCGCTTCCTGCGGCCGATTGGTGAACGCGCCGGCGTCAGTCGCCCTGTTTGGATGTCTCCTCGTCGCGCGGATGCAGCCACGAATCGAGCACGATCGCGATCAACAGCACGATTCCCTTGATGATGTTCTGGGTCTGCACGTCCATGTCCATGATCGTCATGCCGTTCAGAAGCACGCCGATCAGCAGCGTGCCGGCAACGACGCTCATCACGTTGCCGCGTCCGCCCACAAGGCTGACGCCGCCAAGCACCACGACCATGATGACGTCGAAGATCAGCGTCGACTCGGCGACCTGCAGGTGCATGAGCGCCGTCTCCGCGATCATCACCACGCCCCCGACATAGCCGATGGCCGCGCAGAGCCCGTACTCCATCATGGTCAGCGGACGGGTCGGGAGCCCGGTGAGGCGCGCAGCGTCGGGATTGTCGCCATGCGCATAGATGAATCGTCCGAACACGGTGCGCGACAGGAAGAGGTGCACGACGATCGCGGTCGCCAGAAATATGAGGATCGGGATGGGAACGCCGTCCCAGATGTTGCCGCCGATTCGCAGAAAGCCGTCGTGGCCTTTCGACAGATAGACGACATAGTGCTGCACGGCGGTGGTTCGCGTGATTCCGAGCACCGCCAGACTCGAGGCCAGCGTCGTCAGGAGCGGCGGCATCTCGACAACCGAGATCAGAAATCCGTTGGCGACGCCGATTGCGACGGCCATCACGAATCCGACCAGCAGAGCGACCGGCGTCGCATAGCCCGAGTTCATCAGGATGATGGCGATCGCGGTCGAAGCGGCGAAGGAGGCGACCTGCGAGAGGTCCAGCCCCCGGCCAATCACGACGATGGCCATGCCGAGCGCGAGGATCCCGAGAATCGAGATGTTGCGGGCGAGAGCGAACAGGTTGCCGAGCGTGAGGAAGCCGGGCAGCGCCACCGAGAAGACGACGATGAGGACGGCGCACATCGCGAGCACCGCCAGCGTCTGAGTGGGTTTGCGGGCGCGCGAACTGACCCCTCCCCTCATGCGTCTCCCCCATTTTTGATCATTTTTGATGGCGGAGAATGTCGATGAAAATGTATCCAATTGTCAAGACATGTATCCAAAATTATCGAACGCCGCGCCAAGCCCTGAGGCCCTGGCCGCCACACCTCTGATAAAAGTCCCGATCCCCGCCGGCGAACGCAGGCAGGAGATTTCAATCACTCTATTGATATGAAGATATTACATTTTCCCGGCTTGAAATCGGACCGGACGACCTCCCCTCGGCTGCGGGCGCGACACGACAAGAGGAGGTCCGGCGTGAAGCAATCAAACGATCCGCATCTTCATTATAATTTTCATGAAATATCCGATGTTCGTGAAATTGGATACATTTTGGCTGGGCAATGGGCGCGGGAGAGAGCGGGTCGGCGCGTGGTCCCGGGCCGCCTGCTGCGCGACATAAAGGCGGCGTCATCGGACGGCTCGGGGCCGCCGCGAAAACGAATATCGACGGCAAGCTGGCCGCGCTCGAGGCGGAAGAACGGCTGACGCGTCAGGAGGAGATCACGGCGGAAGGGGTCGAACTCGCCGCCGCGACCCGCCTGCGACGGACGGACCGCTGACGCGGCGAGAGGCGCCGTTGCGCCGCTTCAGCGGCGACGCACTCGACGACAAGGGCGGACCATCGCCGTCCAGCCGCCGGAGCAGTCCTCGCTGGCGGCTGCGGAAGATCAGGTCGTCTCGAAATTGACGCCGGAAGCAGGCTCGTCTGCCGAATGCGCCCTGCGCTCATGCACAAGCCGGAAGACGGAAGGAACGAGAAACAGTGTGGCGACCGTCGAGAACATCAGCCCCCCGATGACGGCGCGGCCGAGCGGCGCGTTCTGTTCGGCGCTGAGCGCCATCGGAACCATCCCGATGATCATGGCAAGAGCGGTCATCAGCACCGGACGGAATCGCGCGAACCCTGCTTCGAGTGCGGCCGTCAAAGGGTCTGCCCCGTCCGCCAGACGCTCGCGGGCGAAGGCGATGACGAGAATGCTGTTGGCGGTGGCGACGCCCATGCACATGATGGCGCCCGTGAGCGCGGGAACCGACAGGGTCGTGTGGGTGATGAACAACATCCACACAATGCCCGCCAGCGCGGTCGGAGAGCCGCAAAGAATGACGAACGCATCCGACCACGATTGAAAGTTCACGACGATCAGCAGGTAGATCAGCACGATTGCAAGCGCGATGCCGGTGAGCAGCTGGCGATAAGCGTAATCCATGGTCTGCACCTGGCCGCGCACGACGACGCGGGCGCCGGGCGGCAACTGGTTGGCCGTCTCGTCGACGATCTTCTGGATGTCGGCGGCGACGGCCCCCAGATCGCGTCCTTCGTTGGACGCGAAAATGTCGATGACCGGCTGGACCGCGTAGTGGGAGACCACGCCGGCGCTGACGCCGCGCCGGATCGTGGCGATGCCCCCGAGGATCTGCTTGTCCGGTCCTACGGAGACCGGGACGTTCTCGAGTTGGGAGAGCGTCGTCGCCCAATATTGCGGCGTCTGCGCGGCGATCGGATAGGACACGCCGGTCTTCGGATTGAGCCAGAAGGTCGGCGCCGTCTGGATGCTGCCGGCGAGCACGTCCTGCAGGTTCTGGGCGACATTCTTCTCGGACACGCCGACATAGCCCGCCATGGTGCGGTCGACGTCGGTGTAGATGGTCGGATAATTGAACGCCTGCTGGATGCGCGCGTCGGCGACGCCCGTCACGAGCGCGACGCGCTTGAGCAGCATGGTCGCATAGGGCTGGTTGGCCTTGAGATCCGGGCCAAAGATCTGCACGTCGATCGGCGCCGGCAGGCCGAAGTTGAGGATCTGCGAAACGATATCGGCCGGGGGGAAGGAGAAGGTGAAGCCGGGATAGTCTTGCGGCAGCTTCTCGCGCAACTGACGGACGAATTCGGCCGACTGCGCCTCGTGGCCGTCCTTCATCGTGATCAACAGGTCGGCGTCGCCCGGACCGATCGTGCCCGAATTGGAATAGGCCATGTTGATGCCGCTGATCGGCAGGCCGATATTGGCGACGATCGAATGGAGCACGTCCGGCGGAAAGATCGTCCGAATGCTCTGCTCGATCCGGTCGATCCAGCGCGAGGTCTCCTCGATCCGGGTGCCCATCGGCGCGCGGACGTGGATCGCGATCTGCGAGCTCTCCACCGGCGGGAAGAAGTTGCGGCCGAGGTAGGGCGCAAGCATGTAGGACAGGAGCACGGCGACGATGGCGCCGCCGACAAATTTCCCGCGCCCGGCGAGCGCGGTGGCAAGGAGCCGGAGATAGAATTGCCGCGCTCTCTCGAATTGTCTCTCGAATCCGAGCTGGAACAGGACGAAGGGATTGCGGGTCGGCTTCGCCGCCTCGCCATGTTGATGCACGGCCTGACCGGCCAGCAGATAGCGCGCCAGCGTGTTCACGAGCGTTTGCGACAGGACGTAGGAGGCGATCAGGGCGAAGGCGACCGCTTCCGCCATCGGGCGGAAAAGATAGCCCGCCACGCCCTGAAGCGTGAACATCGGCACGAACACGACAAGCATGCAAAGCAGCGAGACCGTGACGGGAGCGATGATCTGGCGCGCACTGTCCATGATCGCCGTATGGATGTCGTCTCCGTTCTCAAGATTGTGGTTGATGTTCTCGATCATCACGGTCGCGTCGTCGACCAGGATGCCGACCGCCAGCGCCAGGCCGCCGAGGGTCATGACATTGATGGTCTGGCCCATCGCGGAAAGCGCCGCCACCGCGGCCAGAATCGCAAGCGGGATCGAAATCGTGATGATGAGGGTCGAGCGCCAGCTTCCCAGAAAGATCAGGATCATCGTCCCGGTCAGCGCCGCGGCGATCAGACCTTCGCGAACAACCGCCGACACGGCCGCCTTCACGAAGGGCGACTGATCGCCGACCGGCTCCATGAGAAGGCTCTTCGGCAAGGTTTCCCGGAGCTTCGGCAGCAAGGTCTTCACGCCTGCGATCACGTCGAGCGTGGAGGCCGATCCGCTCTTGAGAATGGTCATCAGCACGGCCGGCGAGCCGTCCATCGTCACGACATTGGTCTGCGGCGGCGCGCCGTCGTGAACGAAGGCCACGTCGTGGATATAGACGGTCGCGCCGTTGACCTGCCGGATCGGCAGGTTGTTCAGCTCGCTGATTTTCCGCGGCGCGTCGTTGAGGTCCACGACATATTCGAAACTGCCGATCTTCTGAGTTCCGACGGGCGTGATGACGTTCTGGCGCGCAATCGCGTTAACCACGTCCTGCGACGAGAGGCCGTAGGCCTGAAGCTTTTCCTGATCGAGATCGACCTGCACCTGACGGACCTTGCCGCCATAGGGCGAGGGAACCGCCGCGCCCTCGACGGTGGCCAGCTGCGGACGGATGAAATTCTGGCCTGCGTCGAAGATTCGCGACTGCGAGAGCGACTTGCTCGACAGCGCAAGCTGAATGATCGGCACGCTCGAGGCGTTGAAGCTCAGCACATAGGGCGGCGTGATGCCGGGCGGCAGAAGCTTCAGGACCGTCTGCGAGGCGGCCGTCACCTGGGCCAGCGCCGAATTGATATTGACGTTCGGCTGGAAGAAGATCTTCACAACCCCATAGCCCGGCAGCGACTGCGACTCGATGTGCTCGATGTCGTTGACCTGGGCGCTCAGGGTGCGCTCGTAATAGTAGATCACGCGGCCCGACATATCGTCCGGCGGAAGACCGTTATAGGTCCACACCACGGCGACCACCGGGATTCCGATGTCCGGGAAGATATCGGTTGGCGTCCGCAACACCGCGCCCACACCCGCGATGACGATAAGGATCGCCATCACGACAAACGTATACGGCCTGCTCAGAGCTATACGAGTAATCGCCAGCATGGGACGCGCAACGTTGGAATTTTCAACAGCAGGCCAACCGGCTTAACGACCGTTAAGCGCGGGAGGGGTGGGAGACTGATCGAAAGTCGAGGTAGGTTTGCTCAGGTCTTTCCGCGAGCGTAACTCACGGCTTGACCGCAGGCGTCAGAGGAGCCAGGCGAAACGGCAGCGAATTGCCGGTATCCGCCAGGACGGGACTGCGTGTGATCCCCTGACGCGGTCCGCCAAGGCGGGCGCCTCTCGGATCGAAAGGAGAAGCCCGAACATCGGTTTGACCATGACGTTCATCGTAGTCGCCAGCAGTTCTCTTATCTGTCGAAACGCTCCCCGATAAAGCTCAATCAGCCTATTCGGGACAGCAGCGAAATACACGCACTCCTACAAAACGCGTACTAAATAAATGTTTTGGGCCAGCGGCGCCGCCTGCTCGCGCGCGGCGCCCAAGGACTTACTCGTCGTCTTGCTCGCGCGGGCTCCAACTCAGACGCTGTGGAGCAAGCGGCTCGATCGGGATTCGCCAGGAGCGGCGCGTTCGTGAAACGCACGCGTCTCGCGCAGAGGCGCAAGACGACGTAAAGCCTTGCCGGTCGTCGGCGATGCGGCGAACATCTTGGATCGCCGCTGAGCGCCATGGGAAGGATGGCGCAAAGCCGCCGGAGGAGACGATGGACAAGAGCGTTCCGACACTGGCCGAGGCGATCGCCGACATTCCCGACGACGCGACCGTGATGATCGGCGGGTTCGGCGGTTCGGGTTCTCCGGTCGAATTGATCCACGCGCTGATCGACCGCTTTCTTGCCACCGGCAATCCGAAGGGCCTGACCGTCATCAACAACAATGCGGGAACCGGCCGTGTCGGCATCGCCGCCATGATCGACCACGGCATGGTGCGGAAGATGGTCTGCTCGTTCCCCCGTACGTCCGATCCGCGCGCCTTCACCGAGAAATATCTTGCGGGCGCGATCGAGCTGGAGCTTGTGCCGCAAGGCACGCTGGCGGAACGCATCCGCGCAGGCGGCGCGGGCATCCCGGCCTTCTATACGCCGAGTTCGGTCGGCACCGATCTGGCTCATCGGGAAGCCCGTGGCGGAGTTCGAAGGGCGGAGTTACGTGCAGGAACGCTGGCTCAAGGCGGATTTCGCGCTCCTCAAAGCGGAGCTTGGCGATCGTCACGGCAATCTCACCTACCGGATGGCGTCGCGCAACTTCAGCCCGCTCATGGCGATGGCCGCGGCGCGCACGGTGGTTCAGGTGACGCGGCTCGTCGAGCCGGGCGGGATCGAGCCCGAGGCTGTCATCACGCCCGGAATTTTCGTCGCTCGGGTGGTGGAAGCGCCCTGCCCTCGACAGGAAGAAGCGCTCATCCGTGCAGGAGCCGGCTATCCATGACTGCGAAGCTTTCCAACGCCCAGATCGCCTGGCGGGCGGCGCAGGACATCGCGGACGGCGCCTATGTCAATCTCGGCATCGGCTTTCCGGAGATGGTGGCGAAGTTCCAGCCGCCGGGGCGCGAGGTCATCTTCCACACGGAGAACGGCGTGCTCGGCTTCGGCGATGCGCCGCCTGCCGGGCGAGGAGGACTGGGACCTGATCAACGCCGGCAAGAAGGCGATCACGCTGAAGCCCGGCGCATCCTTCTTCCACCATGCCGACAGCTTCGCCATGGTGCGCGGCGGCCATCTCGACGTCGCGATTCTCGGCGCGTTTCAGGTCTCCGAGACCGGCGACCTCGCGAACTGGTCCACCGGACCGAAGGGCGTGCCGGCCGTGGGCGGCGCGATGGATCTCGTGCATGGCGCAAGGCGGGTGGCGGTCGTCACCGAGCACGTCACCAAGGACGGCAAGCCCAAGCTCGTCGATCGCTGCACGATGCCGCTGACCGGCGTCGGATGCGTGACGCGCGTCTATACGAGCCTTGCGGTGGTGGACATCGAAAAAGGCCGCTTTGTCCTGCGCGAGAAGCTGCGCGCTATCTCGCTTGAGGACCTGCAATCCCTCACCGGCGCGACGCTGCACCTCGAAGGCGCCGTCGCAGACCTCTTTGTCCCGGAGCTGTGAGCCATAGGTTTCCGGATCGGGCGCGCCGGCGAGGACGCGTCCTCTGTGCCCCTCGGCGGGCATTGTCGTGGCATATCCGCGCCCCGCGATCGCCCTTGAATTCCGGTCTCGCGGCGCAATTCGCCACGACGACTCCATCTGAAAGTTTATTTTACGATTCGCGCGAGTCAGGGCAAATCCCAACCAGAGCCACCGATCTTGAGCCCAGGCGTCAATTGTCGAGCGCTAACGATAAGCTTTTCAAATTTCCGATGGTGGTCGGCGCCAATTTATCAAGTGCATATTATTGTTGAGAGCGGGCGCCAGCTCCAAGGGACGACGCTTACTCGCCACGCTGAGGCATCGCATGGTTCTTACAATATTAATTTTTCATAGATGATTACTTTCACATCGCCGGCATTTTTGACATCGGCCGCCAGTTCCTACATGCGTGAGAAGGCCCATCGCGAACGAAAGTCGCATTGACGCGTCCGTCTTCCGTCGACCAAATCGTCGACGCCCATGACCAGATCGCACTCGGGCTTCAAAAGGCTACGAGGGATGTCGGATGATCGCTGGCAGGAGGAAGGCAGCGAGCACTCGGCTGAAATCGGGATCATGACCTAAATCCAAAAATCAGTGGGAGGAAAACAATGACCGAGTCCACAATCGGTCCGAGGAAGGCAAGCTCCGTTTCGCGTCGTCACGCGCTGCAACTCGGGGCGGTCGCGGCTGGCGCAGGCTTGATGCCGGGTTTCCTGGGCCAGGTCGCGAGGGCCTATGCGGACGACAAGCCGCCGCTCGGCACCTGGCCGGCCGGCTCGCAGGGCGATTCGGTCACGATCGGCGCCGCGGTCCCGCGCACCGGCGCCTATGCCGTGCAGGGCGAGGATGAGCTCAAGGGCATGCAGCTTGCCGTCGAGCACATCAACGAGGGCAACGACCTGATCAAGCAGATCGCGCCCAAGGTGACCAAGGGTCTGCTCGGCAAGCAGGTGAAGCTCGTCGTCGCGGACTCCGCCGCCAAGCCGAACAACGCGGTGCAGGAAGAGCAGGTCTTCATCAACGAAAACAAGATCATCGCGATGACGGGGTCCACCTCGTCGGCCGTCGCGGTGGCCCTGAACAAGTTCGCCCAGCGCGAGAAGATCCTCTATCTCGTCGCAATCTCCGGCTCGAACGACACCACCGGCAAGGATTGCTCGCGCTATTCGTTCCGCCAGTGCTTCTATGGCGAGACCGCCGCCAACGCGATCGGCCCGGTGCTCCTGAAGAATTTCGGCAAGGGCAAGAAAGCGGCGTTCATGACGCCGGACTACACCTACGGCCACACGGTGACGAAATCGATGAACGACTACCTGTCGTCGCAGGGCGGGTGGACCATGGTGACGAACCAGGTGTCGCCGCTCGGCACGCAGGACTTCAGCCAGTATCTCACCAACATCGCCAATTCCGGGGCCGAGTTCATCATCAACGTGAACTGGGGGCGCGACGCCGTGCTTTCCGTGCAGCAGGCCAAGCAGTTCGGCCTCACGCCCCAGATGAAGATGGTGATCCCCTATCAGAATTCCCTTCCTCGCCAAGGAAGTCGGCCCGGAGCTCACCGAGGGCGTCTTCGCCGCCACCGACTTCTGGTGGACCCTCGAGGACAAGTACCCGCTCGCCAAGATGTTCGTCGAGGCCTTCCAGAAGAAGTACGATTACCGGCCGGAGTGGGGCGCCGAGAACAGCTACATGCAGTTCGCGATCTGGGCGCGGATGATCTCCGAGGCTGGCTCCTTCTATCCCCCGGACGTCATCAAGCAGTACGAGAAAGGCGAGACTTTCCCGTCAATGGTTGGCGACGTGCGCTTCCGCCCCGAGGATCACCAGTTGATTCGTCCCGTCATCATCGTCCGCGGCAAGGCGCCGAAGGACATGAAGAACAAGGAGGACTACTGGGAAGTGCTCGAAGTGGCGCCGGGCGAACCGCTGATGCAGAAGCCGGACGCCTTCGGCTGCAAGCTCGGCGACTATCTCTGACAAGGGGCCTCGCGCCTTCCGGGCGGCGTGCGCGCGGAAAGGCGTTGTCCTGAAGCGACCGGGCCGAAGAGGCGCAAGCAATATGTTTGCGCCTTGCCGGCCCGGCTGCTTGACTCTCATGAACTTTGACGGATTCCCTGCCACATTGGCGGCGATCCTGACGACGGGATCAGGCTGTCCATCAGCCTTGAGGCGGGCGACAGCGTGGTCAACTGGGCAACCTTCATATCGCAAGCCTTCAACGGGCTGGTGCTCGGAGCGCTTCTGGCGCTGATCTCGTCGGGCCTGACCATCATCTACGGCACGCTCGGCGTTCTCAATCTCGCCCACGGCGCGATGTTCATGCTCGGCGGCTACGCCGGCTGGGTCGCCTACGCCCATTCCGGCTCGTTCATCCTGGCGGTGATCGCGGGCTCGCTCTTCGTGATGCTGGTCGGCGTATCGATGGAGCGTCTGATCATCCGCTACTTCTACGCGCGCCCGAACGAGGACCAGCTTCTCGTCACCTTCGGCCTCGGCATTGTGTTCGTCGAGGCGGTGCGCTTCTTCTTCGGCAGCCTGTCGAAGGCCGTGCCGCCGCCGATCAGCGGCATCACGTCGCTCGGCTTCATGGTCTATCCGACCTATCGGCTGGCGCTGCTCGGCATCGTCACGGTCGCGCTGCTCGTGCTCTATTTCGTGCTTTACCGCACGCGCATCGGCATGATCGTGCGCGCGGGCATCGAAGATTCGGTGATGGTCGATGCGCTCGGGATCGATGTCTACAAGATCTTCATGCTGGTCTTCGGCATTGGCGCGATGGCGGCGGGCTTCGCGGGCATCGTCAACGCGCCGGTCGTCTCGATCTCGCCCGACGTCGGCGAATCGATCCTTGTTCAGACGTTCGTCGTCGTCGTCATCGGCGGCGTAGGCTCGTTTCCCGGCGCGGTGCTCGGCGGCCTGCTCGCGGGCGAGATCATCAGCATCACCTCGATGTTCAACCCGGCCTACGCCTATGTCATGCTTTTCGTGGCGATGACGCTCGTTCTGGTGTTCCGTCCCTACGGCCTCCTCGGCACGGCGGGGCGCGAGTGAGCGCGGTCGGTCCATGAATACGAAACGTCCCTTCCTCGTCGAGGCGTTCACGATCGTCGCGCTGATCGCGGCGCCTTTCGTGCTGCCGCATCTCGGCTTCTCGCTGACGACCATCAACCGGGTCGTCATCTGGGGACTGTTCGGTCTGGGCTTCGACCTGCTGTTCGGCTACACGGGGCTGTTGTCCTTCGGCCAGTCCGCATTCTTCGGAACCGGCGGCATGTTCGCCGCCTATCTGCTCACCGAAGCCAACTTCCCGTATGTGCTCACGTCGATTTTCGTCGGCGCGCTGGTCGCCGGCGTTGTCGGCTACCTCGTCGGTCTGGTCGCCCTCAGGCGCACGGGCATCTACTTCGCCATGATCACGGTGGCGATCGCGGAAGTGTTCTTCTTCGTCGAGTTCAATCCCCTGTCCGCCTACACCGGCGGCGAAAACGGCCTGCCCGGCGTGCCGACGCCAAGCTACGATCTCGGCTTCCTCAAACTGCGCTTCGACACCGACCTGTCGATGTACGCCTTCCTGGCCTTCTGGTATTTTGTCGGCCTCGTCATTGCGCTGCGCATCGTGCGTTCCCCCGTGGGAGCGATCTTCAGCGCCCTCCGCGACAATCCGTTGCGGGCGGCGGCGCTCGGTCACGACATTCACGGTTACAAGCTCACCGCCTTCGTCGTCGCCGCCGCCTATGCCGGGTTTGCCGGCGGCCTCCTCGCGATCATGCAGGGCTTCATGCCGCCGGACGCCTTCATGTTCGACACGTCCGGCCAGCTCGTCATGCAGACCGCGATCGGCGGAGCGGGCACCCTGTTCGGACCGCTCGTCGGGGCGGCCATATGGCTCTATCTGAGCGACTTCTTCCAGAACACGCTGCATCTTGGCGCGAGCTGGAAGCTGGTGCTCGGCATCGTGTTCGTGCTGCTCGTCTGCTTCCTGCGGCGCGGAATTGTCGGCGCCGTCGTCGACCTCTACCGGCTGGCGGCGCCTCGCAGGAATGCGCCGCAGTCCACGGCGAGAGCCACGCCCGGCGCAGCCCGAGCCGCGGTCCCGGTCGCCGACAGCGCCAGGCGCCCGCGCCGTGGCCTCGCCGCCGAAACGCCGGGACCGATCCTGCAGGCGAGCGGCCTCACCAAGCGCTATGGCGGCCTCGTGGCCAACAGCGACATCGATTTCGTCGTCAATCACGGCGAGATTCGCGGCATTATCGGGCCGAACGGAGCCGGCAAGAGCACCTTCTTCAAGATGCTGACCTGCGAGGTTCCGCCATCCTCGGGCAGGATCGTCTTCGAGGGACTCGACATCACCGGCCGGAGCGTCACGGACGTCTGCCAGCTCGGACTCACCAAGAGCTATCAGATCAATCAGCTGTTCGACCGGCTGACGGTCCGGCAAAATCTGCGCATCGCGGCGCTCGGCCAGATCCGCGGCAAGTTCAGGCTCGACCTCTTCCGGAGCTTGCGAAGCATTCCGGGCCTCGACGAACAGGTCGAAGAGACGCTCGCGCTCGTCAACCTGACCGAGCGCCTCGATACGCCCGTCTCGGAGCTTGCCTATGGCGAAAAGCGGCGGCTCGAGATCGGGCTCGCGCTGGCGACCTTGCCGAGCCTGCTGCTTCTCGACGAGCCGCTTGCGGGCATGAGCCCGCAGGAGCGCATCGAGACCGTCGCCCTGCTCAAGTCCATCGCGCGCGGGCGAACGATGATCATCATCGATCACGACATGGACGCGCTGTTCGAGCTGGTCGAGAAAGTCACCGTGCTGCAGGAGGGCCGCGTGCTGGTCGAGGGCGCGCCCGACGAGATCAGGACCAACGCCAAGGTGCAGGAGGCCTATCTCGGCGGCGTCCACGGGGTGGCGGCATGAGCCTGCTCGAAGTCAACGGACTGAACAGCTACTACGGCGACAGCCACATCCTGTTCGACGTCTCGCTGCGCGTCGAGCAGCACGAGGCCGTCGCTCTTCTTGGCCGGAACGGCGCCGGCAAGAGCACCACGCTCAACAGCCTCATGGGGCTCGTCGCGCGGCGCACCGGCAGCGTCAAGCTCGATGGCGTCGAGCTTGTCGGTCAGAAGGCGCACAGCATCGCGCGCCTGGGCATGCAGCTTGTGCACGAGGACCGCCGCATCTTCAGCGGCCTGACCGTCGAAGAGAACATCCTTCTCGCCGGATTGACCGCCAAGGCCAAATGGCCGCTCGAACGCATCTACGCGATGTTCCCGCGGCTCAAGGAGCGGCGCGCGAGCCGGGGCGGCGTCCTCTCCGGAGGCGAGCAGCAGATGCTGGCGATTGCGCGGGCGCTTGTCCGCGATCCCAAGATCATCCTGCTCGACGAGCCCTTCGAGGGGCTTGCTCCGGTCATCGTGCAGGATCTCGTGCATACCTGCCGCGAGCTTGCGCGAAGCGGGCAGACCATCGTGCTCGTGGAACAGAATCTGGCCGCGACGCTCGCGTTGGCGGAGCGCGTCTACATCATCAGCAACGGCCATATCGCCCATGAAGCCCCCGCCGCCGAGATCAGGGCGCAGCCCGACCTCCTGCAGCGCTATCTGGGCGTGTAGAAGCTGACCTCGAAGGGCGCGACCCGGTATGCGGAAGTCATAGCGCAAGTAGGCCGGGCGTTATCCTTTCGCGGCCAGCGCTTCCCGCTCCCTCAGCTTGAACCGCTGGATTTTCCCCGTCGCGGTCTTCGGCAGCTCGGACACGAATTCGATGAATCGCGGATATTTGTAAGGCGCGAGTTGGTCCTTCACGAACTCCTTCAGGTCCGCCTCGCTCGCCTGCCTGTCCGGGCGCAGCACCACGAAGGCCTTCGTCTTCGTCAGACCGTCCGCGTCGGGGACGCCGATCACCGCCGCCTCGAGGACGGATGGGTGTTGCACCAGCGTCGCCTCGACCTCGAACGGACTGACGTAAATGCCGCTGACCTTCAGCATATCGTCGGTGCGGCCGGAATAGGTGAAACTGCCGTCGGCGTTGCGGATGTATTTGTCGCCCGCCTTCGTCCAGCCGCCCTGAAACGTCTCCCGCGTCTTGGCGCGATTGCCCCAGTACATGAGCGCCGCGGATGGACCGTGGATGTAGAGATCGCCCGGCTCCCCATCGGGAACCGGGCCGCCGTCCTCGCCCCTCAGTTCGATGTCGTAGCCCGGAACGGGCCAGCCTGTCGTGCCGTAGCGCACCTTGTCGGGCCGGTTGGAGATGAAGATGTGGAGCATCTCGGTCGAGCCGATGCCATCGATGATGTCGACGCCGAAATGGCGCCTGAAACGTTCGCCGATTTCCGCCGGCAGCGCCTCGCCCGCCGACGACACGAGCCGCAGGGACACCTCCTCGCGCGCGGGCAGATCGGGCGCCGCGAGCATTCCGGCGAAGCCGGTGGGCGCGCCGTAGAAGACGGTCGGCTTCACGCCGCCGATCTCTCCGCGCCAGCGCCTGAACACCGCGTCCGGCGTCGCGCGAGCCGCCATCAGCAGCGTCGTCGCGCCGACGCCGGCCGGGAACGTCAGGGCGTTTCCGAGACCATAGGCGAAGAAGAGCTTGGCGGCAGAAAAGCAGACGTCCTGCTCCCGCAGGCCGAGAATGCGCTTCCCGTAAAGTTCGACAGTCCAGTACGGGTTGGCGTGCGAATGCACCGTCCCCTTCGGCCGGCCCGTCGATCCCGACGAATAGAGCCAGAAGGCGGGCTCGTCGGCGCGCGTTCGCGCAGCGCGCGACAGCGGCCCGACGCCGTCGAGAAACGCCTCGAATTCCGTCTCGCCAAATTCGAGCGGCGCCGCCGGACGAGAGACGACGACCTTATGAACCTCGTGGTCGGACTTGATCAGCGCCCCTTTCAGCACGGGCTTCAGCGCGCCGCTGACGAACGCGGCTTGCGCGCGCGAATGTTCGAGCATGTAGGCGTAATCGTCGTCCGTCAGCAGCGTATTGACCGCGACGGGCACGGCGCCTGCGTAAATGGCGCCGAGAAATGCGACAGGCCAGTCGATGCTGTCGAGCATCAGCAGCAGCACCCGTTCCTCGCGCTTGACGCCAATCGCACGAAGCGCCGCCGCGAAACGTCGCACGCGGTCTTCGAGGCCGCCGTAAGTGAGCGTCGCTTCGTCGTCGACAAAGGCCGCCTTCTCCGGACGACCTGAATTCGCAGCGAGAACATGCTGCGCGAAATTGAACGTCTCGGGCGGTCCGGCGACGCCCGCGCGCGCGGGCTCATCGGCTTCGATCATCGCGTTCCTCCCTGGTGACAAAATATCAATTTCGGACAAAGAGGCGATTGTCGCCTCGCCTGTCGGCGCTTGGCTCATGGCTTAAGGTCTGGAAATCTCGATGCCTATCTTTCCAAATTGCGCGCCCGACTCCAGTCGGTCGAACGCCGCGTGAATATCGTCCATGGCGTAGAGGCAGACTGCTCGCATCGGGATCCGCCATGTTAGAATATGCTATATAATGCATGTATCGGCGTTATAGTGCAAGCGTCATTTGCGCCGATGGGCGACTACAAGCGCCCGGCAGACCCGCGGCCGGGCGGCTATCTAAAGTACGCCGAGTTGCTTCACCGCACGAAGCAGCTCCGCCTTGCTCTCCAGCAACGTCTTGCCGCTCGTGTTCACGGTCGCTTCCGCACGCGCATAGAGGCCCTCGCGGCTCTTGAGGATGGAGTTCAGCTCCTCCAGCGCTTTGGGGTTTCCCGCCATCGGCCGCTCGTCGCCCTGCGACAGCACGCGGTGCATGTGCTCGTCCGGCGTCGCCTTGAGCCAGATGGTGTGAAAGTTGCGCAACAGGAAATTATAGGTCTCGGGCTCGGAGACGATCCCGCCCGCGACCGCGAGGACGACGCAGTCCGTCGTCGCCACGATGCGTTCGAGAGCCTGCCGCTCGAGGCGCCGATAGCCTTCCTGCCCATAGAGCGCCATGACCTCGTTGACCGGCATGCCGCTCTGTTCCTCGATATCGCGGTTCAGCTCCATGAACGGAAAGTTGAGGCTCTCGCCGAGCATCCGCCCGAGCGTCGACTTGCCCGCGCCGCGCAGGCCGATCAGGCAGATGCGCTGCCGGCGCAACTGCATCGGCCCGTCCGGCCTCAGAATCTGCATCACGCGCTGGCGCTGGGAGGTCGTCGCGGCGTTGTAGAGCGAGGCGACTTGCGCGGCTTCCGACGTCCAGGGATCCTCCTCGCAGACCAGCCATTCGATGCGGTGATCGAGCGCCGCGGCGACCCGATGGAGCAGCGCAATCGAGATATTGCCCTCGCCGCCTTCAAGCTGGGCGAGGTAGCGCTGCGAGACATGCGAAAGCTCGGAGAGGGTCTTGCGCGTGATGCCCTTGCGCTCCCGCGCCTTGCGGACCCGGTCCCCGACGAGCGCGACAAAGGCGTCGCCCGTCATGCTCTCCGCGCCGCCCACGACGTCGCCGCGAAAGTTTGTGATTTCGTTCATGGCGGGCATGGCGGACGCTCTGCCGGAATCATAATTCCACAATAATTCGTCAGCGCGCCCTGATGCAATATAATTCCCGGCCGCGCGGATGGCGCTCAATAGGTCTCGACGTGATAGCGCCCTTCCTCGCGCATCGCGTTGCGCAAGGCGGCCCAGGGCAGTCCGACGCTCTCGGCGATGTTGGTGAAAGCCTTCTCGACGCCCTCCTCCATGCCGCGCAGCCCGCAGATGTAGATGTGCGAGCGGCTGTCGTTGAGCATCTCGGCGATCTCCTCGGCCTCCACCATCAGCCGGTCCTGCACATATTCCTTCGGCGCGCCGGCGATGCGGCTGAACACAAGGCGCTTCTTCAGCACGCGCTCCGGGACTTTGTTGAGCGGGCCGAAATACGGGAGGCTGTCGGGCGTCCGCGCGCCGAAGAAGAGCACCATGTCGCCCGCCCCCGGCGTCGCCGTCCTCTGCCTGCGCATCGTGAAGGCGCGGAACGGCGCGGAGCCGGTTCCGGTGCAGATCATGAGCAGGCGCGCGCCCGGGTCGTTCGGCATCAGGAACGTCGAGCCGAAGGGCCCCGTGACCTTCACCCTGTCGCCCTTCCCGAGATCGCAGACATAGTTCGAGCAGGCGCCGCCCGGCTCGCGCTTGACGGTCAGCGACACGTTGTTGAAGTTCGGGCGCTCGCCGTCGCGAGGGCTCGAAATCGAATAGAGCCGCGGCAGATGCGGCTTGCCGTCCCTGTCCTCGCCCGGCGGAATGATCCCGAGGCTCTGGCCTTCGAGCGCCGGGAAGGGCTGGCCGCCGAAATCGAGGATGATGTGGCGCACGTCCGCGTCCGCCCCTTCGGCCGTCAGGCGATAATTGCCCTGAACGGTCGCCTCCGCGGGCTTGCCGAGCGTGTACATATTGACCGACGGCTTCGAGGCGCTCGCGGGCGCCCTCGCCTTTCCGCCGGCGCCGGAATGCGCCTCGGCGAGCATGGCGGCGACAGCGTCGTCGAAGGCTTCGAGCGTGGTCTCCGTCGCCGGCTGGCCCGCGTTCACCTCCGCCTGCGGCGGAAGCTCCGTCCAGCCGTATTGATCGGCCAGGGAATAGGGCTCCTCGACGATCCGCCATTCGTCGATCGAGCCCGTCGGACAGACGGGAACGCAGGCCATGCAGAAATTGCAGCTTTCGGCCTTCACGACGACGTTCCGGTCGTCGTGCTCGATCGCGCCGATCGGACAGGCGGCTTCGCAGGTGTAGCAGCGAATGCAGATTTCCGGATCGATCAGATGTTGCTTGACGGGCATGTTCATGGCTCAACTCGCCGAAAGGCCGATCGCCGCATCGCGCGTGGGAAGCGGGAGGGCTGCCGCGCAACCCTCCCGGAGCGGTCACGCCATATGCAGCTTCACGTATTCGAAATCGCCCGGCTTGTTGTCGATGCCGACCTTCGGCGGCGCGATCCACGACGCGTATTTGCCGGCTTCGTAGCAGGGCTTCATCAGCGACTGGATGAAGTCGCCGTCCGCATGCGTCGGCAGCCAGTCCGTGACGCCGCGATCGTAGGCCTCGCCGCTCACCAGCACGCCCTCGGGATTGAAGAGCTTGTCCGCGAAAACGCCGATCTTCCGGTGGAAGGCTTCGTGCGGCAGCTTCATCTCGAACTTGACGCCGGATTTCTCGATGATCTTGTTCCAGCGGCCGATGCCTCCCGCCGCGTCGCGCGTGTAGTCGTCCCGCAGGCGCATGTTGATCGAGGTCAGCGCGGGCACCGTGCGGTGAACGAGCTGGCCGTTCTCGATGTCCCAGACGCGGTAGGTGTCGCTGGTCAGCTTGTGGTCGTCCTCGAGCCGGCTCTCCATGTAGCGGCCCTTGATCCCGGCGTTGAAGGCGTTGGCCGCGTTGGTCGACACCTCCTGGCCGAACAGGTCGAGCGACAGCGTGTAATGGAGATTGAGCTTCTTCTGGATCGTCGGCAGGTCGATCACGCCGAGCGCGCGAATCCTGTCGATCTCGTAAGGGTCCTCGATGCCGGCCGCCTTCATGGCCTCGCAGGTCCGCTCGATCGTGCGCCCCACGCCCGTCTCGCCGACGAACATGTGATGGGCCTCTTCGGTCAGCATGAAGCGGCAGGTGCGCGACAGCGGATCGAAGCCCGACTGCGCGAGGCTTTCGAGCTGCATCTTGCCGTCGCGATCGGTGAAGTAGGTGAACATGAAGAACGACAGCCAGTCGGGCGTCGCTTCGTTGAAGGCGCCGAGCATGCGCGGCGCTTCCTCCGACCCGGACCGGCGGCGTAGCAAGTCATCCGCTTCATCGCGCCCGTCGGCGCCGAAGTATTTGTGCAGGATGTACACCATCGCCCAGAGATGGCGGCCCTCCTCGACATTCACCTGGAACAGGTTGCGCAAGTCATAGAGCGACGGCGCGGTCTTGCCGAGAAAGCGCTGCTGCTCGACGGAGGCCGGCTCGGTGTCGCCCTGAATGACGATGAGGCGGCGCAGCATCGCGCGATATTCGCCGGGAACCTCCTGCCAGGCCGGCTCGCCCGCGTGCTCGCCGCAAGGCACCGTCCGGCCCTCGACCTGCGGCGCGAGCAGAACGCCCCAGCGATATTCCGGCATCTTCACATAATCGAATTTCGCCCATCCCTTGGGGTCCACGCTGACCGCGGTGCGGAGATAGACGAGGCTTTCCTGGAACTGTTTCGGAATGAGGTCGTTCCACCAGTTGATGTAGCCGGGATGCCACTTTTCCAGCGCCTTCAGGACGCGGCGGTCCGACGACAGGCCGACATTGTTCGGGATAAGCGTATCGTAACTGACATTGACCAGATCAGACATCGTCCTCGCTCCTCGCCTTGTTCGCTCTTGTTCTTCGGCTTCAACAGCCTTGAGAGATTTCTCGGCGTCAGACGCGCCGCATGTCGAATTCCCCGCGGACGCCGGTTCCGTAGCGCTTGAGCGCGCCCTTCTCGCCGACCGCGTTCGGGCGCTGGAAGATCCAGTTCTGCCAGGCGGTGAGGCGGCCGAAGATCCGCGTCTCCATCGTCTCGGGACCGGCGAAGCGCAGGTTCGCCTCCATGCCGGTCATCGCGTCGGGTGAGAAGCTCGCCCGCTCTTCGAGGAAGATGCGGACCTCGTCCTCCCAGTCGATGTCGTCGAACGCGAAGGTGACGAGGCCGAGCCGGCTGGCCTCCTCGGCGTCGAGCGGCTTGCCCTTCTCGGCCGCCGCCGCGTCCACGGCGGAGGGTTCGCCGAGAAAGCGGGTCTGCAAGCGGGTCAGGCCGTTCGACATCGGGAACGGTCCGAAATTGCCGTCGCTCAGCGCGATCGTCGCCGGCGCGCGATTGTCGCCCTCGAACTCGCCCTTCATCATGTAGCTGCGGTCGCAGGCGAACAGGATTTCGGCGAGGAAGCCGGCGAAGCACGAGCCGTTCTCGACAAGCGCCACGAGCGAGCGCGAGGTGAGATCGACGCGCTTGAGCACGCGCTTCCAGTAGAGAAGAATTTCGCGGGAGAACCAGTCCTCGTCGCGATGCGCGAGGAGAAAGGCCTCGTGCGCGAGCACCTTCGCGGCGTCGCCCTGCGACTTGAAGACGATCACGCCGAGTTCCAGCTCGTTCAGGCGCAGATGCAGGATCGCGTCGTCGAGTTCGCGCGCCAGCCGAAGGCTCCAGGCGCGCGCGCCCTCCGCATGGAGCGCCGCCACGGAAGCCGGCGGCTCGCCGTCGGGTCCATGAATCGTGATCGTCGCAACGCCCTTCTCGCGCTCGACCTGCACTTCGACCAGCGAGTAAGTGACCGAGCCGTCCTCGTTGAACGTGCGGTCGAGCGGCGTCAGGCTGATCGCCCTTCATTTCGGCCTTCGCGCCCGACTTCGCCGCGAATTCCCGCGCGCGCGCGGCGACCGTCTCCTCGAAGCGCGTGTTGGGCACGACTTCGTCGACGAGGCGCCATTCGGCGGCGCGCTTGCCCTTCACGCCTTCCTCGATCGAGCAGAAGACGTCGGCGAGATCGCGCCGGACCTTGCGCTTGTCGGTGACGCGGGTGAGGCCGCCCGTGCCCGGCAGCACGGCGAGCAGCGGCACTTCCGGAAGAGCGACCGAGGACGATCCGTCGTCGGTCAGGATGATGTAATCGCAGGCGAGCGCCAGCTCGTAGCCGCCGCCCGCGCAGGCGCCCTTCACCGCGCAGATGTAGCGCTGGCCGGATTCCGCGCCCGCCGCCTCGAAGGCGTTGCGGGTCTCGTTGGTGAACTTGCAGAAATTCACCTTGTGCGCATGAGCCGCGCCGCCGAGCATCCGGATATTGGCCCCGGCGCAGAACACCTTGTCCTTCCCCGAACGCAACACCACCGCGCCGACCTCGGGATGCTCGAAGCGCATCCGCTGCACGACGTCGGCGAGTTCGATGTCGACCCCGAGGTCATAGGAATTGAGCTTGAGCTGGTAGCCCTCGAACAGCCCGCCGTTCTCATCGACATCCATGTAAAGGGTCGCGACCGGGCCGTCGTAGGCGACGCGCCAGTGCCGATATTTCGAGGGGTCGGTCTGGAAATCGATGCGCTGGCTCATCGCCTCTCTCCCGAATGCATTATATGTCACTTGATGTATTATACTGCCTATCTCGGCTTGGCAAGGGCAAAGGCTGGAGATCGCAGCTTTTTGGGCGCCGCCTCGCAGGCCGCCCCTCGGCGAGCGCGGGACCACAAAACGCCCGCTTGACGCCGACACGAAGGCGAAGATCGCCTCAAGGTCATGCGGGCCGGCGCCCCGGCGGATATGGGCTCAGGGCGGGAGCGGGGGCGTCTAGCGACGGGATCGACTTTCGCGTCGTCCGCGAGAACCGCGCGCGGACCTTAGAGGCCGGGTTCGCGCTGAGAGGCGCGCCACCGGGCCGGCGCGACGCCGGACCAGGCCTTGAAGGCCCGGGTGAAGGCGCTCTGCTCGGCGAAGCCGAGTTGCGCCGCGATCTCGGCGATTGGCGCGCCCCTTGTCAGCAAGTTCTGGGCAGCCTCATATCGCAGCGTCGTCGGAAAGGCCCGAATAGCTGACGCCGTAGCTTTCGAGCCTGTTGGCGAGGGTCCGCGCGCTCATGTTCAGCGCGCGGCAGACGTTGTCCCGCGACAAGGCGCCCGCTCCGATCTGGCTTCGGATGACAAGCCTGACCGCTGAAAGGAAGTCGCCCCTGGCCTGGGCCGCGGCCTCTTCGAGAAGCGGCGCGAGAACATCGACATAATCCGGCCTGCGGTCGCGAACCGGCTCGTCCAGCGTCGCGATATCGAACACCAGACAGGAACAGGCTTCCGCGAAATCGACCGGCGCCTCGAAGAATCGCACGAACGGAGTCTTGTCGCGGGGCGGGCTTCGCGACAGTCGGACCCGGTGCGGCCTCCACTGAGACCCGCAGATCTGCCGCATGAGGTTGAAGGCGATGGCGATCGACCCGTCTTCGATCTGGTCGACGGCCTCGATGTTCGGCGCGGTGACAGCGTAGATGAAAGAGGCAAGATCGTCGTGGACGGCGATAGAGGTCGCTCCGCCCGTCTCGCTCGTCCTCAGCGTATCGTTCACGACCTGCAACGCCTCGCGAACCGTCGGGGAATGAAGCGAACGAGTCCAGTAAGGCCGATCGCGCTCGCCTTTGTCTTGGCGCCGACGCGCAGCCCGAAACACTCGCAGCCCGTCGCGAGCGACGCATTCCTTCATCAGCCTTCCGAGAGCCGCGTAGGGCATCACGTTTTCGGAGTTCGAAAAGATCAGAGGATCGAGGCCGGCTCGCCGGAGCGCCAGCTCAACGTCGCCGCCGAGTTCCCGCAGCACGACAGGGATCGCAGCGATATTCCTTATCTTGGCGGTCGCTTCGCGACGCGACGTTCGGGTGCGGGCGTCCACCGCTATCTACCTTCGTCGGCAACTTCCCTGAGGGCAAATCGCGCCTTCGCCCGACAGTTTCCCAATAAATCAAAGTTTAGTGCGCCAAGTCAATACACACGCGAGAACGCGAAGATAGGAGAAAGCACTCGCGGGCCGACAGGGGCGTTCCCGCGAGAGCGCCCAGCCGCCCCTCTATAACGGGCGGGCTGGGATGTTTGTTGGGCTGGGAGGGTAGAGGAATGAGCAGAGGAACGCTTTTGGGCATTATCGCCGCGCTGTCGATCGCGGGCGCGGCGAAGGCCGATCCCGTCGATCTTTCGGCCTATGTCGATGCGAACGGCTTCCTTGACGTCCAAACGCTGACATGCGCGCAGCTCGCCAACACATACCAGGAGGACGCCAACGCGCTGATGGCCTGGTATAGCGGCTGGTATAACGGCCTCGCCCACAAGCACTATCTCGACTACAAAAAAGGGCGCGAGACCGAGCACCTTGTGATCGAATATTGCAAGGCCCACCCCGAGCATAAAATCATCCACGCCCTCGCTGTCGTGCTCAAGGATGAGCGCGCCGAAGGACTGGCGCAGGAAAAGTGAGGGCGCCATGACGATTTATCTTTGCGGCCCGCGCTCTTTGCCGCGCTCGGCGCGGCGGCGTTGTCATCGCTCGCGACTTCGGCGAGCGCGCGAACCGTCACCTTCCTCTGCAATGCGCCGGCCGGGCACGTGTGCCAGTTCTCGGTGATGAAGGCCGACGGCCGCCAGATCAATTTCGCACTGCCGGCAGGCCAGCGAAAGCGGGTGTCGCATGTCGCGCCGCGCGCCGACAAATATTGCGTCTGCGATCCCGGCCCCGTGACGCCCGACTGCAAGGCCCCGCGACTGGATCACTGGTGCCTGGGCTCATGGGTCGACGTCGACCCCGGGCTAAACTCGGAGAGGGACGCCGGGGACATTCGCTTCGCGGTCGCCCCCGACCGCGCCCGGATCGAAGGCGAAAAGCGCGATTGAGCCGCCAGGGCGGTCCGTTCCGAGCGCAGGCGCCCGCGGATCGTAGAACGCGCCCCCCGCCGGCGAGCGGCAGTTTGCGCGTCATTTCCGGAGGAGGAGCGCCATGCGATCAAGCTGGAGGGTGGCGGCAGCGACGCGGCTGGCGGGGGCAGGATTAGCCGCCGCATTCCTGGCGATGGCGTATGGGGCGCCGTCCGCGATGGCGGAGGAGCGCTTCGAACAGGATCTGGGGATCGTTCGAGCCTGCGCGGATGACGTCTGGCGTCTGTGCTCGCACACGATGCCGGGCGGCGGGCGCGTCCAGGATTGCATCCAGCAGAAGATGGGCCAATTCTCCAAGACTTGCCTCAACGCACTCCTCGACGCGATGGCGGGATCCTCCTTCAAGATCTGCAAGGACCAAACCTATGCGCTGTGCGCGGCGGCGCGCTGCACCGTGTTCGACGGCGTCGCCTATTGCCAATGCGAGGAGAAACACGGCGACAGCATCAGCCTGCCCTTCGTAATGGGTAAGGACGAAGACGTCTGTTCGATCAACGCGGCGGGCGCCGACAACAAATACATGGTCAGCACTTACAGCCTTCCGGAGTCCATCGCCTCTCCGCAGGGCGACCGCGCCGTCTATACATGTCAGGGCGACGAGGCGACCGGCGCCTATGCGCAATGCGACGGCGGGTTGTGCTTCCGGAGCACCGAGGAGACGAGGTTCCCCGGCTTCGACAAGCCAGTTCCGAAGGGACAGATCATCTGCTCCTGCCCGATCACCCAGGCGTCTTCGGGCAAAGCCCAGAGCTATCAGATCCTCGGACCATACCCTTGCGACAAGTCCTTCTTCAAATATTGCAAAGGCGCCGTCGCCAGCAGCAATACCGGCTCGACGATCTATGTCGGCGCTCCGGTTGGAACTGCGGCCGCCCTATCCGCCGTGCTCAACGGCAAGGCTCCACCGCCCTTCAACGAATGCAAGCCTGACTGAGGCGGCGTGAACAAGGCGCTCCTGCTCCTGGCGGTCGGCGAAGCTCTCACGGGGCTTGCGTTGCTGCTCGCTCCTTCCGTCGTAGGCGTGCTGCTGCTCGGAGATCCGCTGACGGGTCTCGCGGCGGTCGTGGCCCGTATAGCGGGTCTCGCGTTGATCGGCCTCGGCGTCGCATGCTGGCCCGGTCCGCCATCCCTCGGCATGTCGGTCTACAGCGGCGCGGTCGCGCTGCTGCTCGCGTATTACGGGCTCGCGGCGGGCCTGCACGGCGTCCTGCTCTGGCCGGCTGTCGCGGCGCATCTCGTCCTGACCGCCTTCTTGATCGCCGGGTCGACTGGCCTTCGTGGGCGACGATAGTTCGCGCGCCATACGCCACGAGGAAGCGACGCGCCGCCTGGGACCGACGAGACCGAGCCAACGCGCCACCCTTTTGCGCCGCTCGATGATTTTATTTAATCAGAATTCTAAAACATCTTCTTCCGACTTTACTGAAATTTGGGTATGATGGCTCGTCGTTGTCAATCCGGAAGCCCGCCCATGCGCAAAATAGCCGAAGCCGCTACGCCCGCACGGCCTCGACGCGCCTTGTTTTAGCCGTCTTTCAGCCATCCAGAGGCCATCGCTCGCGCGTGCCCCGGAAGGAAATGTCAGCGGAAGTCTTTGAAAAGGCCCAATTCGCGGAAGGAAACGGCGCAATTTTTCCTGCTTCTTCGCTGCAAATCAGCCCGAATAGGCTTCATTTCATGCGAAAAACGATGAAAATGGGCGCAAAATGGCGTCGAAAACGCGCCAAAACGCATGCCTCTCTTCACGCGGACTCGCCCGGGCCCGGAGCGCCGCGGAGTGCCGGCAAGGC
>CAVUJV010000022.1:0-86871 GCA_963741845.1 uncultured Alphaproteobacteria bacterium | reverse complement strand
CTTCCCGCACGTTGCTGCGAATGCGTCCGGAAGGGCGCCTTTGAGTTCAGCCCGGGCACCCCGTGGTCAAGTCCTGATTGCTGACGTCGATCTCCTGTCCGATGACGGCGCTCTCGACGAAGGTGCTGAGCTTCTGTGCCAGTCGACTTAGTAAGCGCGTCGGTATCGGAGCCGTCCGAAAGCGTTAGAACGAAGGCAACATTTTGTGCTCGCCCAATTCATGGTGGTTGCTATAACCGAACTGGAATAGATCGCGGGCAAATATCCGAGCGTTAAGCCGCATCGTGGAGCCGCTAAATCCAATCCCGCCCCGACGGCTGAAGTCGCGAATGTGGCGACGGACCGGGTGCCATTTCGCTAAATCTTCCCTTGCATCCACCTCCGCCGCCCGGTGCTCCTTCATGGAGCCAAGCAGGTTGGCCCAGCTCCCCGCCCGGTCTCGATACTGCAGTGCCACTTGAAGACGCGTGGAAAAGTAATTTTCCCCGGCCAAGCCGGATACGAGTGGATCGAGGATCGCTGTCAGCCGGCCTCTCCCCGAAAGCTTGCCGTTCCGGATGAGCTCCGGGGGAATCGGCACTCGCTCCAGTAATACCAAAATCCTGGCCTAAGCTTTGCCCGCCATGCCAGCGTCACCGATCCGGGAGCGCAGGTCCAAGGGACGTGGCCGTTCCATGGAGTTCCCCAGCCCAAGGCAATGTCGTGGCGATCGAGGCTTCCGTTATTTATCAGTAAAGCGCGCACCAGATCGGTGCTTGGGTCTTTCAAGTTTGCGAACGTATGTGCACCGAGTGAACTCACCAAGGGGGTTGCGTAGCTGCTCCCCGTGTTGGCCCGGCCGCCGAGCATTCGTAAGTGCGAGTACCAGGACACATCCGGCTTTAGCATTCCGTCTGGCCCCGGCCCTTTCAATGAAACGGAGCACTCTCCAGCCGGATTTCCTTGGTTGTCGTGAGCGCATCCGCCGACAGTAAGCGCCGCTTCACAATCGGCGGGCGGACACAATCTCGAAGGGTTATCGCGCGATCGATTGCCGATCGAGATTACAGGAGGACATTGTGCTCCCGTGCGAGGGCAGCGATTTCGTGCCCAAGGTAGCTCACGATATTCGGATCATCGTCCGGTTCGGTCTGATTGAACGACATATTCCACACGCGCGCTTCCGGATAGGAGCGCATCGCCAGACGAAGATATTCGATCAGCTGTTCTGGGTTGCTGACGTGATTTGTGTCACGTCTCGGAACCGCCTGCACCGTGGCGAAACGGCAAACGAGATCGGGCAAGGAAAGGCGGTTGTTCCAGGCGTGCGCATGTACGACAAGCGACGTCACCTGATTACCATGAGGATGATCCGCAACCCGATCCGGACTAGGCGAGGGGCGCGCCAGGCCTCAAGCGGCAGATAGCTCTGTGCGGTCATTCCCCCATCGACGACCGCAACGACCGGCTGCGACAATGCATTCGGTATGGGAATTGTGGGCTCTGCCCCCTGACCTGGAGCCATGACGTCAATGCGCTTGACTGGGTCGATACGAAAGGACGAGCCGGACGCCACAAGTTGGGCTAATGCGCGCTTTGTTGGCAAGTTGACGAATGTTCTCGCCAATCCGTCATTGCGATAGCGCCTGACGGCTCGCGCCAAGCTCGTTTGATCGCGACTATGTACCGAAACCAAAGTGCTTCCGACCTGCCCGGATGTGGGCAGGGCGAGCCCAGGAAAGGTTGCCACCAGGGTGTGTTCGCTCTCCAAGCGTGTCAGGGTCTGAATGACAGCTGCGCGCGCGGCTTCATCCCGGTAGGGGCCGAGCCACAGGACGAAGGCGCGCCCACCCTCGACGTCAGCTGCCTTACTCCAAACGTCGTCGAGCGTTCGGCCTCTTAATAACTCATGCGTGTCGAACGGCCGGAGTTCTTCAACGCGAGAGATAGCTACTCTCGCTTCTATGCTTTGTGCCGTTCGGACAAATCGGGAAAACTGCGCGAGGCGCTGCACGGAAACTTCGACGAGATAACCGCCCCGCGCCGGCGCGACTAGAGTGCAGCCGACACTTGGATCAAATAGGCCCTTGGGCGTCCAGGTTGGAGCAAAGGAATTGGAAACATGCGGGCGACGACATGGAGCTTCCCGGCCTTGGGAGCGTAACTTGAGGCCTCTATTGCGATCCGATCGACACTGGCTGCGAGGGCGCGAGTTGACGTTCGAGGCGCTCTGTTACAATACCGGCAGCTCCCATCCCGCCGCCCGTCGCGGGTTCGGAGCGGCCTGTTTTCGGAGAGACAGGACCGGATTTAGAAGGGGCGTATCGCGTCGATCATGCGGCGGCATCGTCGTCTCCCTTCAGGTATCCGGAAATCGCCTGACGAGTGACACCAAGAAGACGAGCTGCGTCCGATTGACTTATTCCCTTCTCGCGCACGAGTATGAGCGCGAGAGCCTTCTTGCTTTCGTTAGGGAGATGATGGCCGGCAGTGGACATTTCGGAGCGGCCAGCCGCCGCTTTCAGAATGCCGGCGACTACAGCTGAAATGTCGAGAGGATGACCCTCGATGACAGCTTGTCGCCGGGCCGCGAGCGCGATCATCTGAATATCGGCACCGCTTAGACCTGCTGCCGCCTCGGCTAGTATCGGAGCGAGAGGAGCCGCTTCATCATCTTCGAACAAAAAGTGACGCCACAAGTCCGAGCGAACGGCTTGGTTAGGTGCGCCCAATTCAATCTTATAGGGAAATCGACGCCAGATCGCAGAGTCGAGAAGCTGGGGGTGATTGGTCGCAGCGATCACCACGGCATGGTCGTCAAGAAATTCAGTCCTTGGATTACAGTGTTGACTACCCGTTTGAGCTCGCCAAGCTCTTGACGATCGTCGCGAAGCTTTCTGCAATGGCGTCCATCTCGTCGAGAAGCAGAACGCCATCCTTGCTGGGCACAAAATCAAAGAAATTGCGAATATTTTTGCTGTATCTCCGAGTAGAGACGATATGACGGAATTGAATTCCTCACGGTGTAGAGTGGGCGATTGAGCTGCGCGGCAATATGACCGGCAAGAAGCGTCTTTCCAGTACCGGGAGGCCCCGAGATCAGCATACACAGACGGTTTGCAATGCCTTTTGCGCTCAGTAGATCGACATTATTTCGGCGTCCGACTAAAAAGTCCGACACTGTCGTCCGGCTGGCGGCATCAAGAAAGACGGGGGTCGCCGGCCACGGTTGCTCTTCGATAAGCGGCAAGCGAGATTTAGCATCCACGGGCAGCGCTTCGACATAACCTGAGGCCCGAAGCGGCACGCCGCGCTTCCGCAAATCGCCCGCAATTGCTTGGCTTCATCGACGAGCCCCTGTCTGACCATTTCCCGCGCAAAAGAGTTCGCAGCTCGTCAGACTCGCGTGTAGTCAGCCGCCAACGCAGCGTCCGTCAGTTCAACCAAATCCTTCGGTTCAAGTTCCACTTTGTGCTTCCCCGAGTAGGCCGTAAAGCTGATACGGTAATGTGTAAGAGAAATCATGGCGTTTGACAACCGAAATCGTATATGTGTAAAGTGCGTATCCGGAAAAGTTCCGGAGTTGGACGGCCTGGCTCGAAGGCAAGGCGCGACTAACTCAGCGAAAGGTTTGAAAAAATGACGAAGGTGTACCGGCCCGGGGAGACCGCTCCAGTCTCGGGAGAATACGAAATTGTCGGTCCGCGCGGAGGCGATACCGGTCGCGAGCGTACCTCAATTTAGGGCCAGCGCTTGCCTCCGACGCCAAAGCCCGGCCAAGGATATGTCATTCACCGGCCCGCGCATAACGGTGCAGGCAAAAGGAAATAGGGTGCAAACGGGCGAAGGGGGCGTCCGGACATCTCTAGAGATAGAAAATGACCCCTCAACTGCCAGGCTCTTTTCGCGCGGCAACCTGGAACATAAACATCGGCATGGTGTACAAGGCCGCTGACGCTAATTTGAACGGTTGACTCCAACGCCCAAGTGGGCGGACTTCTGCCATTCTCAGCCTAATCCCATAGGTCCGCTTCCCGCCCCTTTGCCCTGTACCCCGGCAGGGGCGCCAAGCGTCGGAGACCCCTAACCCCTCGCCAGTCCGGCCGCCTCGCGCGCCAGTTTCTCGACCGTCGCATAGTCGCCGCTCGCCAGCGCCTCCTTCGGCAGCATCCAGGATCCGCCGACGCAGGCGACGTTCGGCAGCTTGAGGTAGTCGGGCGCTTTCTTGAGGTCGATGCCGCCGGTCGGGCAGAAGCGCAGGTCGGGCAGGGGCGCGGCGAGGGAGGCGAGCAGCCTCGCGCCGCCCGCGGCCTCCGCGGGAAAGAACTTCAGCGAGCGGAAGCCGAGATCGCGCAGCGCGATTGCTTCCGAGGCGGTCGCGCAGCCGGGCAGGAACGGCACGGGCGATTGCGCCGCGGCCTGCGCCAGCGCGGGGCTTGCGCCGGGGCTCACGAGGAAGCGCGCGCCGGCCGCCACCGCCTCGTTGATCTGCGACGCCTCGATGATCGTCCCCGCGCCCGGAACGGCGCCGGGAACCTGAGCCGCGATGGCCCTGATCGCCGCGATGGCGCTCGGCGTCCTCAGCGTCACTTCGATCGCCGTGAGGCCGCCCGCGACAAGCGCCCTGGCCTGAGCGACGCCGTCTTCGACGCTGCGCACGGTGAGCACCGGAATGACCGGCGCGCGCTTCATGATTGCGGCTGTCTCTTCGTCCTGGGAATAAAGCGCCATCGTCTTGCTCCAGCCGCAAGTTCAGAAAAGAGCGAATGGGGCTCTTAGCATGCGGGAAGCGCGCCTTGCGAGGCTCGCGCGCGAGGCCGAATTGATTAAGCTCCATCGGCTCCCCGCGGCGGATTTTTTTCATTGCACGAAGCGATCGACCTTTCTTTTTACAAAGAGGCCATGCTGTTCCTTGTGACGGCGGGGGTCGTCGCGCCGCTTTTCTTCCGGCTGCGGGTGAGCCCGGTGCTCGGCTATCTGCTGGCGGGCGTGGCGCTCGGGCCCTTTGGCCTCGGGCGATTCGTGGGCGACAATCGCTGGCTCGGCGCCTTCGCGATCAGCAATGTCGAGACGATCGACCGGATCGCCGCCTTCGGCGTGGTGTTCCTGCTGTTCACGATGGGGCTCGAACTGTCGTTCGAGCGTCTTCGGCGGATGCGCAGGCTCGTGTTCGGCCTCGGGCTCGCGCAGGTCGTCGTGACGATGCTCGTCATCAGCGGGATTGCGATGGCCGTCGGCCTCAAGACCGGCGCGGCCCTGACGCTGGGCGGCGCGCTGGCGATGTCGTCCACCGCGATCGTCATTCCGGTGCTCATCCAGAGCAAGCGCATCGGCGCGGGGGTCGGCCGCGCGTCTCTGGCGGTGCTGCTGTTTCAGGACCTCGCGGTCGCGCCTCTGCTCGTGATGGCGGAAGCCTTTTCGCGCGGCGGCCTGGAAAACGGGCTCGCCTGGGCGCTTCTCGGCACGCTGGGGCCGGCGGTGATCGGCCTTGCGGCGCTCATCGTGCTGGGTCGCATCGTGCTCCGGCCGTTCTTTCATTTCGTGGCGGAGACGAACAGCCCCGAATTCTTCATGGCGGCCTGTCTTCTGGTGGTGCTCGGCGACGGACTCGCGGCGGCGGCGAGCCATCTCTCGATGGCGATCGGCGCCTTCGTCGCGGGCGTGCTGCTGGCCGAGACCGAATACCGCCGCGAGATCGAGGTGACGATCGAGCCGTTCAAGGGTCTGCTGCTCGGCCTCTATTTCGTCTCGGTCGGAGCGGGAATCGACCCGCGGCTCATTTACGACCGCCCGGCCGTGATCTTCGGCATCGCGGTCGCGCTGATCGCGGTCAAAGGCGTCATCCTCTTCGGCCTCGCGCGGGCCTTCCGCGCGCCGTCGCGCATGGCCGGCGAGATGGCGCTGCTGCTCGGGTCCGGCGGCGAGTTCGGCTTCGTGATGATCGGGGCGGCCTTCGCGGGCGGCCTTGTCGACCGGGAGCTTTCCACGATCCTCGTCAGCGCCGTGACGCTCTCGATGGTCGCGATCCCGGCGCTCGCCCGGATCGGCGCGCGTATCGGATCGGCGCCGAAACCGAAGGACGGCGCGCCGGCCGAGGAGCCTCCGCCCGAGAGCGAGGCGGGCCGGGTGGTGATTGTCGGCTACGGACGGGTCGGGACGCTGGTCGGCGAGATGCTGGAGGTGCACCGCATTCCCTATATCGCCATCGATTCCAACGCTCGTCTGGTCGCCGGCGCCCGCAGCGAAGGCAAGCCCGTCTATTACGGCGACGCCTCGCGGCCCGATTATCTGCGCCGCTGCGGCATCGATACGGCGCGTGCGCTCGTCGTGACGATGGATAAGCCGCAGTCCAACGAGGCGGTGGTCGAGACGGCGCGCAAGATCCGGGAGGACATCACGCTCGTCGCCCGCGCGCGCGACGCGGAGCACGCGAGCACGCTGTACGAACTCGGCGTGACCGACGCCGTGCCGGAGACGATCGAAGCGAGCCTGCAATTGTCGGAAGCGGTGCTGGTCGACATCGGCGTGCCGATGGGCCTCGTCATCGCCTCGATCCACGAGAAGCGGGACGAATATCGCAAGCTGCTGGTCGCCGCCGGCGCGCCCGAGCGGCCGCACGCGACGCGGAAGCCCCGGCGGGGATGAAGCCTATTCCCCAAGCGCCGCATGAGGCGCTATGGAAGGGGAAAGGGTAACGGGAGGGACAGGATATGCTCTGGGGGATCGATCCGCTGCTGGACGCGGACCTGCTTTACGCGCTCAGGCGCATGGGCCACGGCGACGAGATCGCCATCGTCGACGCCAATTTTCCGGCGGCCTCGACCGCGAGTTCGACCATCACAGGGGCGCCGATCCTGATGGCGGGCGTGTCCTCGCCGCGCGCCGCCGAGGCGATTCTCTCGGTCATGCCGCTCGACAGCTTCGTGCCCGATCCTGCGATGCGGATGGAAGTCGTCGGCGATCCGAACGCGATGCCCGACGTGCAGAAGGAAGTGCAGCAGGCGGTCGATCAGGCGATGGGCAAGAGCTTTCCGCTGGTCGGCGTCGAGCGCTTCGCCTTCTACGAGCGCGCAAGCCGCGCCTTCGCGATCGTCGTCACCGGCGAGCGCCGGCACTATGGCTGCTTCCTCTTCAAGAAGGGCGTGCTGCCGGAGGAGTAGGGCGCGCGCTCACCCCTTCGCCAGCTCCACCGCGGTCTGCGCGGCCAGAATCGCGTTGTTCCTGATGAGCGCGACATTGGCCTCGAGGCTGCGGCCGCCGGTCAGTTCGACCACGCGTTGCAGCAGGAAGGGCGTCGCCTCCTTCTGGCCGACGCCCTGTTCCTTCGCCTCCGCCACCGCTTCCGCGATGCGCCGCTCGATCATCGCCTGTTCGAGCGCCTGATCCTCCGGGACGGGGTTGGCGATAAGCAGTCCGCCAGGGCCGATGGCGCGCTGGTAGCGGATCATCTGCGCGAGGTCGCGAAGCCCGTCGCAGCGATGCTCCAGCCTGAAGCCGGAGGAGCGGGCGTAGAAGGCCGGGAATTCGTCGCAGCGATAGCCGACGATGGCGACGCCCTGCGTCTCCAGGAATTCCAGCGTCTTCTCGATGTCGAGGATCGACTTCGCCCCCGCGCAGACGACGGCGACGCGGGTGCGCGACAGCTCCACGAGATCGGCCGAGATGTCGAAGGTCTCCGCGGCGCCGCGATGGACGCCGCCGATGCCGCCGGTGGCGAAAATCTCGATGCCCGCCTGTTCGGCGATGAACATGGTCGCGGCGACGGTCGTGCCGGCCGAGCCGTGGCGCGCCGCGACGGGCGCGAGGTCGCGCCGCGAGGCCTTCACCACCCCGCCGGAAAGCTGGCCGAGCCGGTCGATCTCCTTCGCATCGAGGCCGACGCGAATGCGCCCGTCAACGACGGCGATGGTGGCCGGGACCGCGCCCGCCGAGCGGACCGCGTCTTCCACCATCTGCGCCGTCTCGACATTGCGCGGGTAGGGCATGCCGTGGGTGATGATCGTCGATTCGAGCGCGACGATCGGCTTCCGCTGGGCTCTCGCCTCGGCGATCTCGGGTGCAATCGTCGTCAGTTCCGCTACGCTCACCCTCATGCCTCCCATACGCGACCGAGGACCCCGATTATCCGGGTTCGCGCGTCCCGGATCAATGCCGGAAGCCTTTGGATATTCGCTTCCCGGCGTTTGAAGCGACAGAGGCGAATGCGGTAGCTTCGGAGCGGGTTGCTTTGCCTCCCGCGAAGCGCCGCGCGCTGCGAGTTGAGACCGATGGACGAGACGCCCGACGCCGCGCCGACGCCGAAGCCCGATCTCGCCTCGGCGGTTCGCCGCGCGCGCGAGGAGAACGCCGAGCGCGCCGAGGCCATCGCCTCCCTGCGCGAGATCGAGCTCGGCCGGCTGGCTCTGCTGGAGAGCGCGCTGAAATCCGTCGTTCGGCAGGCGCCGCCGGACGTCGATCTGTTCGATCTTTCGCTCACCCAGAGCGACAAGCCGCGGCTTTTCCTCGACATGGTGGCCTTCGTCGAGATGGCGCGGGACCGGCGCACCTACCGCTTTTTTCAGGACACGCTGCACGGGCGGGTGCTGATCGCTCAGGGCGACCAGATGAGCCGGATCGTCTCGGCGGCGACCAATTATGTCGCACGCCGCCTTGTCGAGCGCGAGCGCGCGCTCGCCGCGGGCGCCGAGACGGAGCTGGAATCGGCCGAGCCGGGGCTCGTCCCGCCCGACGCGCCCGTTCCGGAAGGACGCAAACCGGTCGCCTGGCCGATTCGGCCGAGCGCGCCCCTTGCGGGCGCCGGCGCGGTTCCGACGGCCGCGCCGCGCGGGCTGACGGCCCCGCCGCTCGAATCCATATTGGACGCCGAGCCCCCGAGGCGGGGCTGGGGGCGGCGGCTCGCTGACGCTTTGAGCTTTCTGCTGATGACGCTGGGCGCCGTCACCCTCGCGCTCCTGCTGGCGCTCGGCGTCTATCTGGCCTGGACGGTTCGCCTTCAGGACCTTTGGGCGCAGTGGCTCGATAAGGTCCTGTCGTTCTGAGCCAGGGCAATCCAGCGGGACTTTCGGGCAAGCTCAATGCGGCGCGAGGTATTTCGTCGGGTCGACCGGCTTGCTGTTCTTCCTGATCTCGAAATGGAGCCGGGGCGAAGCGGCGTCGCCGCTGTCGCCGGACTTCGCGATGATCTGGCCGCGCTTCACCTTGTCTCCATCCTTGACGAGGAGCTCGCTGTTGTCCCCGTAGGCGGTGACGTAGTCGTTGGCGTGCCGGATCAGGATGAGCTTGCCGAACGGCTTCATCTCGCCCGCGTAGATGCAAACGCCCTCGGCGGCGGCATGCACAGGCTCGCCGATCCGCGTCTTGATGTCGATGCCGTTGGTCTCGCCGGCCTTGTAGGGCTGGAGGATCGGGCCGCGGACGGGCCATCGAAACTTGTCGGGCGGCGGAGACGGACGTTCCGCCGCGATTGCCGCCCCGAACGGCGACGTCGCGACCAGGCACAACGCCGCGACCGCCCCGAGGCGGAGGACAGGCTTCTGCACCCGAACGATCAGCTTTGCAGCGCCTTGACGATCGAGTCGGTCATCTTCTTCGCGTCGCCGAACAGCATCAGCGTATTGTCGCGGAAGAAGAGCTCATTCTCGACGCCGGCATAGCCCGAGCCCATGCCCCGCTTCACGAACAGCACCGTTTTCGCCTTCTCGACGTCGAGCACCGGCATGCCGAAGATCGGCGATTTCGGGTCGGTCTTGGCGGCCGGGTTCGTCACGTCATTCGCGCCGATCACATAGGCGACGTCGGCCTGGGCGAACTCGTTGTTGATGTCCTCGAGTTCGAAGACCTCGTCGTAGGGGACATTGGCCTCCGCGAGCAGCACGTTCATGTGCCCCGGCATGCGCCCCGCGACCGGGTGGATGGCGTATTTGACCTCGACGCCTTCCTTCTTGAGGACGTCGGCCATCTCGCGCAGCGAGTGCTGCGCCTGCGCGACCGCCATACCGTAGCCCGGCACGATGATGACCTTGGAGGCGTTCTTCATCATGAAGGCGGCGTCGTCCGCCGAGCCCTGCTTGACGGGCCTTGTCTCCTTGGCGCCCGCCGCCGCTGCGACCTCGCCGCCGAAACCGCCGAGGATGACCGAGAAGAACGAGCGGTTCATGCCCTTGCACATGATGTAGGACAGGATCGCGCCCGACGAGCCGACCAGCGCGCCCGTGATGATGAGCGCGAGGTTGCCGAGCGTGAAGCCGATGCCTGCCGCCGCCCAGCCGGAATAGGAATTCAGCATCGAGATGACGACCGGCATGTCCGCGCCGCCGATCGGGATGATGAGGAGCACGCCGAGCGCGAGCGAGACGAGCGCGATGAGCCAGAAGAAGGCGGCGGACTGCGTCGTGAAGAACAGGGCGATGAACAGGACGAGCGCGGCGCCCAGCGCGATATTGATGACATGGCGCTGCGGCAGCAGGATCGGCGCGCCGGACATCCGCCCGTCGAGCTTGAGGAAGGCGATGATCGAGCCGGTGAAGGTCACGGCGCCGATGGCGAGGCCGAGCGACATTTCGATCGTGCTTGCGGGGTGGATGCGGCTTCCGTCGGCGATGCCGAAGGCGCCCGGCGCGTAGAAGGCTCCGGCTGCAACCAGCACCGCCGCGAGGCCGACCAGCGAGTGGAACATCGCGACCAGCTGGGGCATCGCCGTCATCTGGATCGTGCGAGCCCGCCAGACGCCGACGCCGCCGCCGATCGCGAAGCCGAGGATGACGAGCACCCAGGAGAAGAGGCCGGCCGGCGGCTGCAGCGCGAGCGTCGTCAGCACCGCGATCGCCATGCCGATCATGCCGTAGCGGTTGCCCTGCCGCGACGAGGCCGGCGACGAGAGCCCGCGCAAGGCCAGGATGAACAGGATGCCCGCGACGAGATAGAGCAGCGCGGCGAGGTTGGCGTTCACGGACGTCAGCCCTTCTTCTTGTACATCGCGAGCATGCGCTCTGTGACGAGGAACCCGCCGAAGATGTTCACGGAAGCAAGGATCAGCGCGACGAAGCCGACGAACTTCGCGAAGTGCGAGCCGGCGTTGACGCCCGCGACGCCGACGGAAAGAAGCGCGCCGACCACGATGACGGAAGAGATGGCGTTGGTGACGGACATGAGGGGCGTGTGGAGCGCGGGCGTCACCGACCAGACCACGTAATAGCCCACGAAGACCGCCAGCGCGAAGATCGCGAGCCGGAAGACGAAGGGGTCGATCGCGCCTCCCGAGGCGGCGTGGCCCGCCGCTGCGATCTGGTCGCCATAGGCGTGCATGGAGCGGGCGGCTTCCTGCGCCGCGTCCGTCGCGGCTCTGAGTTTGGCGATTGCGGCGTCGAGATTGTCCATGAGACTCTCCGCTCCTTGAAGCGCGGCCGCGTCAGGCCTGTTTCGGCTGGAAATTCGGATTGACGATCGCGCCCTCGCGCGTGAGGCAGGTCGCCTTCACGAGCTCGTCGTCCCAGTTGACCGCCAGCGCCTTGTTCGCCTTGTCGATCATCGTCTCGAGGAAGGCGTAGAGGTTGCGGGCGTAGAGGGCGGAGGCGGTCGCGGCGAGGCGCGTCACGTTCGAATAGCCGACGATCCTTACGCCGTTGTCGGTGACGACGGTCTCGCCCGCCCGGGCCAGTTCGCAGTTTCCGCCGCGCTCGACCGCGAGATCGACGATCACCGAGCCCGCGCGCATGGAGCGCACCATATCGGCGGTGACGAGCCTCGGGGCAGGGCGGCCGGGGATGAGGGCCGTCGTGATCACGATGTCCTGCTTGGCGATATGCGAGGCGATCAGTTCGGCCTGCTTCGCCTTGTAGGCGTCCGACATTTCCTTGGCGTAGCCGCCGGCGGTCTCCGCCTGCTTGAACTCCTCGTCCTCGACGGCGACGAATTTCGCGCCGAGCGACTCGACCTGCTCCTTGGTCGCGGGCCGCACGTCGGTCGCGGTGACGATGGCTCCGAGGCGCCGTCCGGTGGCGATGGCCTGAAGCCCCGCGACGCCGACGCCCATCACGAAGAGCCGCGCGGCGGGCACGGTGCCGGCGGGGGTCATCATCATCGGCAGCGCCCGGCCATATTCGGCTGTGGCGTCGATCACCGCCCGATAGCCGGCCAGATTGGCCTGGCTGGACAGGACGTCCATCACCTGCGCGCGGGTGATGCGCGGCATCAGCTCCATGGCGAAGGCGGCGGCGCCTGTTTTGGCGACGGCCTCGATGGCCTCGGAATGTCCGTAAGGGTCCATGATCGCGACGACGATCGCCCCGCTCTTGAGGTGGGAGAGCTCGGCGGCGGCCGGCCGCCGGACCTTGAGCACGACATCCGCGCCGAGCGCCTCGCGCGCGGCGACCAGTTTCGCGCCCGCGGCGGAATAGTCGGCGTCGGGAACCCCGGCCTTGAGGCCCGCGCCGCTTTCCACAGCGACATCCGCGCCGAGGCCTATGTACTTCTTGACGGTTTCAGGGGTCGCTGCGACGCGGGTCTCGGCGGGATCCGTCTCAGCGGGCACTCCGATCAGCATCCGACTTTCCCCCACCGCCGACGGCGTATCCGCCTCCGCGGGCTGTCCGGGAAAGACCCGTCATGTCCCGCTTTGAGGCCGCCGCATCAGGCGCGGCACCGTTCCCTTAGAGCATCGCCCGACCCGCCGCAACGCAACAAAGGGCGACCCTCGACGGGGCGTCCGGGCCGGGGGAATGGCCGCCTGTCAGGCGCGCGCGAAGGCTTCGGGAGGGCCGCCGCTCGGCTTTTCGCGGACTTCGAGGGCTTCGATCTTCTGAAGCTCGGCCTGCGCCTCGTCCTGGGCGGCGCGGGCCTCCTCGATCTGACCGGAAAGCTCGGCGATGGAGTGTTTCAGGTTGTCGCGCCGGACCGAGGCGGCGCGGGCGTAGGTCGGATAGGCGAAATGCCGGGGGTCCGTAATTCCGGCCCGCTTCTCCTCGTTGGCGATCTCGCGATCGAGCTCCCCGCACATGCGGGTCAGTTCGGCGAGCATCGTCTCGATCTGCTTCACCCGGCGACGTTTCTCCTCGAGCTGAAACCGCTTGAGGCGAACCAGCGTGTCTCGCGACTTCATTTCACGCGCTCCCATCTCTACGCCGACGCGAGAGGCATGCCGCCCCTTCTTCGTCCATGATTCCGCGAGACGGGGCGCAGAATGGGGGAGGAAGGTTTCCCATTGGTTACTGTCGTGAACGAAGCTTCGCCGCTTCGTCGCCTCGCTTTGGCCGCGCGCGTTAGCAGTTCGTTTACGCGCTCCGTTAACAATGCCGAAGCGAAGGCTGATCCCTCAGATCGGGCCTTCCTGCGATCCACGAAGCCGCGCGTGCGTCCGTGTCCTGTCAAAGCGTGAGTCCGATGAGTCGACTAGCCTCGTTCGTTAAACTGACGCTTTAAGAACATGCGTCGCCGGAATCCCAATAGAATCAAACAGGTTGTTGATAACATGGGCGAGTTCGGGGCGAGGCTTGTGCAAAGGAATCATGATTTGTTAACCAATGGCCTGCACGCTGCGTTTCGAATCACCTCGGGTCTGAATCCGGTTTGCGCGCCAGGAGGGACGGTCGCAGGCGTCGCGCTCGACGCGACGGCGGCCAGGCGAAGGGCGAGGCTGGGAGCCTAACAATGCGGGTACTTTTGATCGAAGACGACTCGGCCACCGCCCAAAGCATCGAATTGATGCTGAAGTCCGAGAGCTTCAACGTCTATGTGACGGATCTCGGCGAGGAGGGGATCGACCTCGGGAAGCTCTACGACTACGACATCATCCTCCTCGATCTGAACCTGCCGGACATGTCCGGCTACGAAGTGCTTCGGTCGCTGCGCGTCACCAAGATCAAGACGCCGATCCTCATTCTCTCCGGCCTCGGCGGCATCGAGGACAAGGTCAAGGGCCTCGGCCATGGCGCCGACGACTACCTCACCAAGCCTTTCCACAAGGATGAGCTGATCGCCCGCATTCAGGCGATCGTGCGCCGCTCCAAGGGCCATGCGCAGTCGGTCATCATCACCGGCGATCTCGTGGTCAATCTCGACCAGAAGACGGTGGAGGTCGACAGCGTCCGGGTGCATCTGACCGGCAAGGAATATCAGATGCTGGAGCTGCTCTCGCTCCGCAAAGGCACGACCCTCACGAAAGAGATGTTCCTCAACCATCTCTACGGCGGCATGGACGAGCCGGAACTCAAGATCATCGACGTGTTCATCTGCAAGCTCCGCAAGAAGCTCGCGATGGCTTCCAATGGCCGGAACTATATCGAGACCGTCTGGGGCCGCGGCTATGTGCTGCGGGAGCCCTCGCCCAGCGAGGAACGAATCACGGCCTGAGCGCTGAGAGCGCAGGCCCACGGCAACAGGACTTGCTCGCGAACCGGCGCGCCCGGAGCAATTGTGGCGACGGCGCCGCAATTTAGCGTCCGCGATTCCATGATTGCAGAGGGTTGGGTTCGATTTTAGCGTCGCCTGTAACTCCCCAGCCCGTCCCTGAGACCTCGTTCTGAGGCGCCGCGAAGCGGCCTCGAAGCACGATCCAGCTTGCACAATGGCGCCGCGCGCTGATGCAATTCTTCCCAAAGCGGCCATCGGTTCGATGCTCATGAATTTTCGCCTAAGGGCAGCATCATATCCGAAAAATCAGAAATATGGAAGCTTTTGATTCTGGATCCCCGCTTTCGCGGGGATGACAGGCGGGGCGTTGCGTCATGCCCGCGAGAGCGGGTCCAGGCGGGGCGTTGCTGTCATGCCCGCGAAGGCGGGCATCCAGGCGGGGCGCGTCGCGGACGCTTCGGGCGCTCGGTGCGGACTCGGGATCCCCGCTTTCGCGGGGATGACGAAGTCCGGTCTGCGCCCGGCTGCCGGGTCTTCGCGGAGGTCAGCCCTCGAATTCTTCGCCGATCAGGATAATTGGCGATGCGGAGGTGAAATTCGGAATGTCGGCCTGGGTCTCCGGCCCATGAGCCGCAAGGGCGGCGTTCGCCGCTTCCCGGGTCTCAAACCGCAGTTCCGCAATCAGCTGGTAGGGCGCGGGCTGGTCCGGGAGGAAATAGCCAAGCTGCTTCATGCCCAAAGGGGCCAGCAGGCGACGGACGAGCGGCAGATGCCGCTCCCGGTAATAGGCCATGTCGAAGGCCGGACCCGTCGGATAAAGCACCGCAACGACGATCATTCTTTTCCTCCCAAGGTCGCTCGCGCGGGGCCATGCCCGGCGAGCGGTGTGTTTTTTTGTCGTTGATTGCGACGGTCCGCGGAAACTACCTCGGCAGCACCGTCTCGCCCATCAGCGCCTCGTCGATGGCAGACGCGCATTGGCGGCCCTCGCGGATCGCCCAGACGACGAGCGACTGTCCGCGCCGCATGTCGCCGCAGGCGAACACCTTGGGCCGGGACGAAGCGTATTTCCGCGTGTCGGCCGCGACATTGCCGCGGGCGTCGAGGGTCACGCCGAGGTCTGCGAGGAGGCCGTCCTTCACCGGCGAGACGAAGCCCATCGCCAGCAGCACGAGGTCCGCCTTCAGGAAGAATTCCGACCCCGCGATCGGCTTCATCTTCTCATCGACGCGCACGCAATTGAGCCCGGTCACGACGCCGTTCTCGCCCTGGAAGGAGACGGTGTTGACGGCGAAGTCGCGCTCGGCGCCTTCCTCGTGGCTGGACGAGGTGCGCAGCTTCAGCGGCCAGTTCGGCCAGGTGAGCATCTTGTCCTCGACCTTGGGCGGCATCGGCATGATTTCGAGCTGGGTCACCTTGACGGCGCCCTGCCGGATCGACGTGCCGATGCAGTCGGAGCCCGTGTCGCCGCCTCCGATCACAACCACATGCTTCCCCGCGGCGAGGATCGGCTCGTTGGTGCCGACCGGCTCGCCCGATACGCGCCGGTTCTGCTGGGGCAGGAAGTCCATGGCGAAATGGACGCCCGGAGAGGTCGTGGCCCGGAACGGGAAGGCTCCGCGGCGCCTCGGCGCCGCCGGCCAGCGCCACGGCGTCGTAGTCTTCGACGAGGCTTTCGCCGCTCACCGTCACGCCGACATGGGCGTTGTAATGGAAGACGACGCCTTCCGCCTCCATCTGCTCGACGCGCCGGTCGACATGGCGCTTTTCGAGCTTGAAGTCGGGAATGCCGTAGCGGAGCAGGCCGCCCGCCCTGGCGTGCTTCTCATAGACGTGAACCTCGTGGCCGGCGCGGGCGAGCTGCTGCGCGCAGGCGAGGCCCGCGGGCCCTGAGCCGACGACCGCGACCTTCCTGCCCGTCTTCTTCGGATTGACCTCAGGGACGATCCAGCCCTCGGAGTAGGCGCGGTCGATGATCGCGCATTCGATCGTCTTGATGGTGACCGGCGTGTCCTGGATGTTGAGCGTGCAGGACGCCTCGCAGGGCGCGGGGCAGATGCGGCCGGTGATCTCGGGAAAATTGTTGGTCGAGAGCAGGTTGCGCGCGGCCTCCCGCCACTCGCTGCGATAGACGAGGTCGTTCCAGTCCGGGATCTGGTTATTCACCGGGCAGCCGTTGTGGCAATAGGGGATGCCGCAATTCATGCAGCGCGCCGCCTGATTGCGCGTCGCCTCCTCGCTCAGCGGCAGGACGAATTCGCGATAATGCCGGATCCGGTCCGAGGCCGGGGCATAACGCCGGTCTGCGCGATCGATTTCCAGAAAGCCCGTCACCTTGCCCATACTCTTTCCTTCTCCCTGCTCCCGGAGGGGCAGGGGGCGGGAACTCGCTCGCGCAAGCTCCCAATACCCCTCGACCAGTCCCCAAATACGCGGCGAAGCGCGCCCTACTCACCCGCCGCCAGCATGCGGCCGCCCTGCGCGGCGAGCTCCGCCAGAGCGCGGCGGTACTCGACCGGCATGACCTTGCGGAACTTGGGCAGGTAGGCCTCCCAGTTCTCAAGGATGTGGCGCGCGCGGACCGAGCTTGTGGCGCGGGCGTGGTTGGTGATGAGCTGATGCAGGCGCTCCCCGTCGAAGCGGCTCATGTCGCTCATCACGTCCACCCGGCCATGCGCGAGCAGATCGCCGCCCGAGTGGAGATGACGCTGCATCATCTCCTCCTCGGCCGCGACCGGCTCAAGCTCGACCATCGCCATGTTGCAGCGCTGCGCGAACGTGCCCGCCTCGTCCAGCACATAGGCGATGCCGCCCGACATGCCCGCCGCGAAATTGCGTCCCGTCTCGCCGATGACGACGACGATGCCGCCCGTCATATATTCGCAGCCGTGGTCGCCCACGCCCTCGACGACGGCGATCGCGCCGGAATTGCGCACGGCGAAGCGCTCGCCGGCCACGCCGCGGAAATAGCATTCGCCCGCGATCGCGCCATAGAGCACCGTGTTGCCGACGATGATCGACTGTTCGGGCACGATCTTCGTCGCGTCGGTCGGCGGATAGACGACGATCCTTCCGCCCGAGAGGCCCTTGCCGACATAATCGTTGGCCTCGCCTTCGAGTTCGAGCGTCACGCCCTTGGCGAGGAAGGCGCCGAAGCTCTGGCCCGCCGTGCCCTTGAGCTTGATATGGATCGCCTCGTCGCGCAGGCCCGCATGGCCGTAACGCTTGGCGATCTCGCCCGAGAGCATCGCGCCGGCCGAGCGGTCCGAATTGCGGATCGCGAGATCGAGGCGGACATGCCGTCCGCTTTCGATCGCCTCCTTCGTCTCGGCGATCAGGCGACGGTCGAGCACATGATCGAGGCCATGATCCTGGTCGATGCTGCGGTAGATCGTGTCGCCCGGCCAGGGCTGCGGCTTCAGGAACAGGTTCGAGAAGTCGAGCCCCTGCGCCTTCGCATGTTCGTTGAGCCTGGCCCTGTCGAGCATCTGCCGCTGCCCGACCATCTCGTCGAACTTGCGATAGCCGAGCGAGGCCATGATCTCGCGCACTTCCTCGGCGACGAAGAAGAAATAGTTGATCACATGCTCGGGCTTGCCGGTGAAGCGCTTGCGCAGCACCGGGTCCTGCGTGGCGACGCCGACCGGGCAGGTGTTGAGATGGCACTTGCGCATCATGATGCAGCCCGCCGCGATCAGCGGCGCCGTGGCGAAGCCGAACTCGTCCGCGCCGAGCAGCGCGCCGACCACGACGTCGCGGCCGGTGCGCACGCCGCCGTCGACCTGCACGGCGATGCGCGAGCGCAGGCCGTTCATGACGAGCGTCTGATGCGTTTCCGCAAGGCCGATCTCCCACGGGGAGCCGGCATGCTTGATCGAGGTCAGCGGAGACGCGCCCGTGCCGCCCTCGAAGCCCGAGATCGTCACATGGTCCGCCTTGCACTTGGCGACGCCCGCCGCGACCGTGCCGACGCCAACCTCGGAGACGAGCTTCACGGAGACGAGCGCCTCCGGGTTCACGTTCTTGAGGTCGTAGACGAGCTGCTTCAGATCCTCGATCGAATAGATGTCATGATGGGGCGGGGGCGAGATGAGGCCGACGCCCTGCGTGGAATGGCGCACCTTGGCGATCACCGCATCGACCTTGTGGCCGGGCAATTGTCCGCCTTCGCCGGGCTTTGCGCCCTGCGCCATCTTGATCTGCATCATGTCGGAGTTGACGAGATATTCCGCCGTCACCCCGAAGCGGCCCGACGCGACCTGCTTGATGGCGCTGCGCATCGAATCGCCGTTGGGCAGGCGCTTGAAGCGGTCGGATTCCTCGCCGCCCTCGCCGGTGTTCGACTTGCCGCCGATCCGGTTCATCGCGATCGCGAGCGTGGTGTGGGCCTCGCGCGAGATCGAGCCGAAGGACATGGCGCCGGTCGAGAAACGCTTGACGATTTCGGATGCGGGCTCGACCTCGTCCAGCGGCACGGGCGCGCGCCTGTCCTCCTCCGCGCCCTTGATGCGGAAGAGGCCGCGGATCGTGAGGAACTGCTCGCTCTGGTCGTTGAGGGTCCTCGCGAAAGCGTCGTAGCGGTCGCGCGCGTTGCCGCGCGCCGCGTGCTGCAGCAGCGAGACGGTCTGCGGCGTCCAGCTATGGGCTTCGCCGCGCACGCGATAGGCGTATTCGCCGCCGACTTCGAGCGAAGTGCGAAGAACCGGGGACTCGCCGAAGGCGTCCCTGTGGCGGCGATCCGTCTCCTCGGCGATGTCGGAAAGGCCCGCGCCCTCGATCCTCGTGGCGGTGCCGAAGAAGAACTCGTCGACGAAGGCCCGCGACAGTCCGATGGCGTCGAAGATCTGCGCGCCGCAATAGGACTGGTAGGTCGAGATGCCCATCTTCGACATGACCTTGAGCAGGCCCTTGTCGATCGACTTGATGAAGCGCTTCACGACTTCATGGTCGCTGACCGGCTCGGGCAGGTCCTTGGCCATCGCGGTCAGCGTCTCGAAGGCGAGATAGGGGTTGATCGCCTCCGCGCCATAGCCCGCAAGGCACGCGAAATGATGGACTTCGCGCGCCTCTCCCGTCTCGACGACGAGGCCCACGGAGGTGCGCAGGCCCTTGCGGATCAGGTGATGATGCACGGCCGCGGTGGCGAGCAGCGCCGGGATCGGAATCCGGTCCGGCCCGACCATGCGGTCGGACAGCACGATGATGTTGTAGCGGCCATGGACCGCGCTTTCCGCGCGCTCGCAGAGGCGGCGCAGAGCCTCCTCCATGCCGGCCGCGCCGTGCTCGGCGTCATAGGTGATGTCGAGCGTCTTCGTGTCGAACGAATCCTCGAAATGGCCGATGCCGCGGATCTTCTCCAGATCCTCGTTGGTGAGGATCGGCTGGCGCACTTCGAGCCGCTTGCGGCGCGCGGTCCCTTCGAGGTCGAAGATGTTCGGCCGCGGCCCGATGAAGGACACGAGGCTCATCACGAGCTCCTCGCGGATCGGGTCGATCGGCGGGTTCGTGACCTGCGCGAAGTTCTGCTTGAAGTAGGTGTAGAGCAGCTTCGACTTCGACGAGAGCGCCGAGATCGGCGTGTCCGTCCCCATCGAGCCGACGGCCTCCTGGCCGGTCGTCGCCATGGGCGAGAGCAGGAAGGAGAGATCCTCCTGCGTGTAGCCGAAGGCCTGCTGGCGGTCGAGCAGCGACACGTCGATGCGGGTCGCGCGCGGCGCGACCGGGTTCAGCTCCTCGAGCACGATCTGGGTCTTTTCGAGCCAGGCCCCGTAGGGATGGGCGCGCGACAGCGACTGCTTGATCTCGTCGTCCGAGACGATGCGATGCTCCTCGAGATCGACGAGCAGCATCTTGCCCGGCTGCAGCCGCCACTTCTTGACGATCGTCTCCTCCGGCACGGGGAGCACGCCCATTTCGGAGGCGAGCACCACGAGATCGTCGTCGGTGACATAGTAGCGCGCGGGCCTCAGGCCGTTGCGGTCGAGCGTCGCGCCGATCTGCCGGCCGTCGGTGAAGGCGACGGCCGCCGGGCCGTCCCACGGCTCCATGAGGGCGGCGTGATATTCGTAGAAGGCGCGCCGCTCCTCGTCCATGAGCGGATTGCCGGCCCAGGCTTCCGGGATCAGCATCATCATCGCGTGGCTGAGCGAGTAGCCGCCCTGCACGAGAAATTCGAGCGCGTTGTCGAAACAGGCCGTGTCCGACTGGCCCTCGTAGGAGATCGGCCAGAGCTTCGAGATGTCGTTGCCGAAGAGTTCGGAATCGACGCTCGCCTGCCGCGCCGCCATCCAGTTGACGTTGCCGCGCAGCGTGTTGATCTCGCCGTTGTGGGCGACCATCCGGTAAGGATGGGCGAGCCGCCAGGACGGGAAGGTGTTGGTGGCGAAGCGCTGGTGCACGAGCGCGAGCGCGGTCTCGTAGCGCGTGTCCAGAAGGTCGCGGTAATAGGGCGCGAGCTGGTGGACGAGCACCATGCCCTTGTAGACGATCGTCCGGCAGGACATCGAGACGGGGTAGTATTCGGCCGTCTCGGGGGCGCCGAGCGCGTAGATGCGGTTCGAGACGACCTTGCGGATGATGTAAAGGCGCCGCTCGAAATCGTCCTCGGTCGCAAGCGTCTCCGGCCGCCCGATGAAGATCTGCTGCATGACCGGCTCGACCGCCTTGACGCGCTCGCCGAGCACGGAGTTGTCGACCGGCACGTCGCGCCAGCCGAGCAGCGTCAGACCCTCCTCGGCGACCACGTCCTCGACGATCTTGTCGACGGCGGCGCGCGCGGCGGCCGCACGCGGCATGAAGAACTGGCCGATCGCGTAATGGCCCGGCTCGGGAAGCGCGAAGCCGAGCTTCTGGCATTCGGGCGCGAAGAAGCCGTGCGGGATCTGGGTCAGGACGCCGCAGCCGTCGCCGAGCGTCGGGTCCGCGCCGACCGCGCCGCGATGGTCGAGATTGACCAGAATCTGAAGACCCTTTTCGAGGATCGCATGCGACTTGCGGTTCTTCATGTCGGCGACGAAGCCGACGCCGCAGGAATCATGCTCCTTCGCCGGATCGTAGAGACCCTGGGCGCGCGGAGTCAGCGGATCAACGCCCGGGAGATGGCGCCGGAAGGTTTCCTTCGCGGTGGGTTCGGTTCTCGCGTTCATCTTTCCGCTCCCGGAGCAGTCGCCTTTCTTGAAGCAACTGTCGTTCCAATTCTATAAGGCATCGTGGGACAAGAAACAGCCGCGCGAAGCGCAGCGGGACGGCTTCACGCGTCGGATTTTTTTCGATCCGGTTTTGTCGTTCGATACGACAACGCCTTAGCCCTCACTCGTCTGACCGCAAAGAGACGCGGCCCAAGGCCGCGAAATGGTCAGCAAAACTGTCCTATTTTTAAACCATGACAGAAATGAAAGGATGACACAAGCGGGGCCGGCGCGATTTTTGCGCGGCTCGCGGGCGGCGCCTCAAGAATTGCCAAGGCGCCGAAGCTTGGGGCAAACGAGCAGGACGAGGAGCCGGAAATGAATTTCGCAAGCGACAATGGCGCGGGGGTCGCGCGGGAGATTCTGGAGGCGATTCTCGCATCGTCCCGCGTCAACGCTCCCGCTTACGGCGCCGATGACTATACAGCCCGCGCGGCGGCGAGGCTCGGCGAGATTTTCGAGACGGAAGTCGCAGCCTTCCTCGTCGCGACCGGAACGGCCGCCAACGCTCTGGCCCTCGGCGCGCTGGTCAGACCGTGGGAGGCCGTCTTCTGCCACGAGGAGGCGCATATCCACGATGACGAGTGCGGCGCGCCGGAATTCTTCACGGCCGGCGCCAAGCTCGTCGGGATTCCCGGCGAGGGCGGCAAGATCGAACCCGAGGCTTTGAACGAGGCGCTCGCGCGATTTCCGCGCGGGCTCGTCAAGGCGTCGCAGCCGGGAGCGCTGTCGCTCTCGCAGGCGACGGAGGCCGGAACGATCTATGACGTCTCCGAGATCGGGGCGCTCGCCGGGATCGCGCATCGCGCCGGGGTTCGGGTGCACATGGATGGGGCGCGCTTCGCCAACGCGCTCGTTTCTCTGGGCGTGACGCCGGCCGAGATGACCTGGAGGGCGGGCGTCGACGCGCTCTCGTTCGGCGCGACCAAGAACGGCGCGCTCGCCTGCGAGGCGGTTGTCTTTTTCGATCCCGCGCTCGCAAAAGACTTCGCCTATCAGCGCAAGCGCGGCGGCCAGACCCTCTCCAAGGGGCGCTTTCTCGGGGCGCAGATGGAGGCCTATCTCAAAGGCGGCCTGTGGCTGAAGCTTGCCGAGCGCGCCAATCGGGCGGCGCAGGATCTGAGCCGCGGACTCTGCGCGGTTCCGGGCGTGCGGCTCGCCTGGCCGACGGAGGCGAACGAAGTCTTCGTGGTCGCGCGGGACGAAATCCTTGCGGCGTGGCGCGCGGCCGGCGCGCGTTTCTACGAATGGACCACGCGGTCGCTCGCCGTGGAGCGATGCGCCGCGGGACCGCGAAACGCTCGTGCGGCTCGTGACCTCGTTCGAGACCGCGCCGGAGGAGATCGAGCGCCTGGTCGCGTTGTCCGCCGAAGCAGCCGGCGCGCCGGCTTCGCCGTGACTGCGCCGCAATTCGGAGAACAGATGTCGCCCTGGGAGCGACGGATCGGTGGCGGAATGAGTCGAAACGCAAGTTGGCGCGGACTGGCGGCTGCGGCTGCGGTCATGGCGCTGTTTGGCGTGGCGAGCGCACCCGAAGCGAGGGCGCAGTTCTTTCCGCCGCTCGGCGCCGCTTCGCCCGGCGAGATCGCCGCGAGGCTGCGGGCGCAGGGCTTCGTCCTGATGGGACCTCTCGTCCGGCGCGACACGGTCTATCTCGCCGACGTGCGCGGGCCCAGCGGCCGCGAGCGGCTGGTGCTCGACGCCTGGAGCGGCGCAATCCTTCAGAGCTTTGTTTCGCGCGGGCGGAACTGGCGGCCCGGGATGTCACGCGATGTGACCAGAGGGGGCGAATTCGATTCGCCGCCTCCGCTCGGGCCGCCACCAACGCGCGACTTCTACGGCGCCCCCGGGAGCTTTGATTACGGTTCGCAGGACGAGCGCGCGCCGGCCGGTCCCAGGAAGCATCCCGCGAAGAATAACAAGCCCGCCGAGGCGAAGGCGGCGCCGGAGACCTCCGCGCCCGAGCAGGCGGGCGCTTCGGACAGCCCGGCGCCCGGCGCTGCGCCCGCTGGCGCCCCGTCCGCGACTCCGGCCGCCCCGGCGCCGACGCAGGCTCCTGCGACCGCCGCGGCGCCCGCCGCCCCCGCGATGACGGAAACCCAGCGGAAGCCGCCGGCGCCGGAGAAGCCCGCCGCGGCGGGCGAGAAATCCGGGGACAAAAAGGTCAACGACGTTCCGGTCAACACGCTGGAGTAAGGGGAGCGACGGGACCGTCGCTTCCTCCCCTTCGGAAAGAAGCCGCGTGCCGGCTCCGCCTCACACCGACCGCATGAGACCGCCGTCCACGCGGATGTTCTGGCCGGTGATGTAGCCCGCTCCGTCGGAAGCGAGAAAGGCCACCGTCGCGGCGATCTCCTCGCTCGTTCCGTAGCGCTTCATCGGCACGCTCTCGCGGCGCTCCTCGGTCGCGGGCAGGCTGTCGATCCAGCCCGGCAGCACGTTGTTCATCCGCACATTGTCGGCCGCATAGCTGTCGGCGAAGATCTTCGCATAGGCGGCGAGGCCGGCGCGGAATACGGCCGAGGTCGGAAACGTCGGGCTCGGCTCGAAGGCCCAGGCGGTCGAGATGTTGATGATCGCCCCCGCCTTCTGCTTCGCCATGATCGGCGCGACGAGGCGCGTGGGCCGGATCACGTTCATGAGATAGACGTCGAGCCCGGCATGCCATTGCTCGTCGGTGATCTCGAGGATCGGCGCGCGCGGCCCGTGGCCTGCGCTGTTGACCAGCACGTCGACGCGGCCCCAGCGGGCGAGCGCGCCATCGACAAGCCGCCCGAGGTCGTCGTTCGACTGGTTGGAGCCGGTGACGCCGAGGCCGCCGAGTTCCTTGGCGAGGGCTTCGCCCTTTCCGGACGACGAGAGGATGGCGACCTTGAAGCCGTCGCTCGCGAGCCTCCGGGCGGCGGCTGCGCCCATGCCGCTGCCGCCTGCGGTGATGACCGCGACCTTGTCCGACACGCCGATCTCCTCGTGAAGTGAAAGCGGCAAACTACCCGGCGGACGTTTGCGCGCAAGCCTGGCGGCGGCATTCTCCCGACGGACACGGACAAACAAAAAGGGCGCCCGGGAGGGGCGCCCTTCGATTGGCTCAACGCTTCGCCGAGACGTTACGCGGCCTTGGCCTCGATCGTCTTGCCCGCGCCGATCGTGATGGTGCGAGGCTTCTGCGTCTCGGGAACCTCGCGGACGAGGTCGATGTGCAGGAGGCCGTTCTCGCTCACCGCGCCCGTCACGACCACATGGTCGGCGAGCTGGAAGCGGCGCTCGAAGGCGCGCGCGGCGATGCCCTGATAGAGGACTTCGCGCTTCTCGTCCTTGACGGCGGCCTCCTTCGAGCCGCGCACCGTCAGGGTGTTCTCGCGGGTCTCTACCGAAAGCTCTTTCTCGCCAAAGCCGGCGACTGCAAGCGTGATCCGATAGGCGTTTTCGCCCGTCTTCTCGATATTGTACGGGGGATAGCTCGGAGCGGCCTGCTCGGCGCCCACCGACTTGTCGAGCATCGAAAGCAGCCGGTCGAAGCCGACCGTCGAACGATAAAACGGGGAAAGATCGTAGTTCAACATAATCACATCCTCCTTCTGAGCGACATGACGGACAGCGTCCCTGATTGGCGACGCGGCCGTTTGCGGTTCCTCTTGGACCCCGCACGTTTGAGTTGGGATCGAAGGGTGAATTTTCAAGGCCGGCGCGCCGCGCGAGGGTGAAGTTTGCCACGAAAAACGCACGCTTTGCGGCCATAGCGCCGCATTGCGCCGATGCGAGTCGGCGTCTAAATGCGCGAACGAGAGGAGGCGCTCGCCGCCTCCCGGATAGGGGTGACGATACGCATGTTGAAAATCCTCAAGGGCGCTGCCGTGGGAGCGGCAGTCCTCTGCTTCGCCGCCGCCGCATTCGCCGGCTCCAATGGTCCTCAGACGAAGGAGGATCTGGAGGGGCCGAAGCCGCTGCCGCCGCAGCAGAAGAATTTCCCGCTGGACCAGACGTGGTCGCTGCGGGAACTGAACGGCAAGCCCGTCGAGTCAGGTCTCGACGCCAGCCTGAAGATCGACGGGACCCTTCGCGGCTCCGGCTTCACCGGCTGCAATTCGTGGTCGGCGACGCTCTATCCCGTCAAGGACCAGCATCTCATGGTCGGACCCTACGCGCTGACCAAGAAGAAATGCCCGAAAGAGGTGATGGCGATCGAGTTCGGGTTCCTGTCCAGCCTCACCGGCAATCCGAGTTGGGACCTCGTCAACGGCGACCTCGTCATCAAGGGACCGCGCGGCTCGATGCGCTTCGCACGCTCGCTGTGATTTGAGGGCGGCCCATTTTGGGGCCGCCGCCGCGCCTCAGACCTGGCTCCCGACCGGCTCGGCTTCCGAAGGACCGACCGTCGCCGGGGCTTCGCCGGCCTTGTCGAATGTGACGCGCCGCTTGTGGAAGGCGTGGAGCGTCGAGCGGTGGCCGATCGACACGAGCGTCGTCTTCGGGAGCATTTCGGCGATCGTGCGATAGAGGGCGGCTTCGCTCGCTTCGTCGAGCGAGGCGGTCGAACTCGTCGAGGAAGAGCCAGTCCGGCTCGGCGAGCAGGGCGCGCGCGATCGCGAGGCGCTGCTGTTCGCCGCCCGAGAGACGCATCTGCCAGTTGTCGCTGTCGTCGAGGCGCTCCACGAGCCCGGGCAGGCCGACCTTCCGCAACACGTTGTGAAGCTGCGGGTCCGTGAAGTTCGAGGCCGCCGCCGGATAGGCGAGGGCGTCGCGCAACGGGCCGATCGGAATATACGGCCGCTGCGGCAGGAGCATGAGCTTGGCGTAGGCGGGCTCCTGGATTTCGCCCTTGCCGAACGGCCAGAGGCCCGCGATGGCGCGGAAGAGCGTCGACTTGCCCGCCCCCGAGGGGCCCACGAACAACGTCGGCTGCTGCGGGATCAGCGCGAGATCGCCGATATGGGCAAGCTTGCGGCCGTCCGGCAGTTCGAGATCGACGTCGGGCAGCGAGAGCACCGGGGCGTTGGCCATCGCGGTCCGTATGTGCGGCTCGCGATTCTCGTCGGCGAGCGCCTGGTCCAGGGAATCCTCGAACGAGGTCAGACGCTCGATCGTGGCGCGGAAATCGGAGAGCCCGATATAGCGATCGACGAAGAAGTTCATCGAGCCGTTGACGGCGCCGAAGGCGTCGGCCGACTGGCTGAAACGGCCGAAGTCGACCTTCTTGGCGAAATAGAAGGGCGCGACGACGAGGTAGGGAATGATGACGGAGATCTGGGAATAGAACTGGTTGAAGGCGATGAGCCAGGTGCGCACGCGGATGATCCGCCGGATGGTGCGGAAGACCTGGTCGAACACCCGGCCCGCGCGGTCGATCTCGCGCTCCTCGCCTTTGAGGAGCGCGATCTGCTCGCTGTATTCGCGCACGCGGGCGAGGTCGAAGCGGAAGTTCGCTTCGACCATCTGCTGACGGAAATAAAGTTTCGACAGGCTGCGGCCGATGAGATGGGTGACGCCGGTCGCGAGCGCCGCATAGAGGACCGCGACCCAGAACAGGAACCCCGGGATCTCGACGCCGAAGATCGGCGCGTTCATGGCGGCCGATATGCCCCAGAGGATGATCGAGAAGGAGACGAGGTTGGTCGCCGAGGAGATCGCCTGGATCGTGTAATTGTAGATGCCCGCGTTGCCCGACGCGATGCCCGTGCCGGTGCCGTTGATGAAGCCGCCGATGTCCTGCGAGATGCGCTGGTCGGGGTTGTCGGCAGTCTCAGCGTTGTTCGCCCTGAGCGCGAGCTTGTAGTGCATGGATCGGATGAGCCAGCGGGACGTGAACGAGGCCGTCATCCAGCGCCGCCATTGCAGCACGAAGTTCGAGGCGATGAAGAACTCGATCAGGCCCGAGAGGATGGCGATCGCCGCCAGGGGCACGAAGACATAGATGAGCTGGAACCAGAACGCCGCGCGATGCGCCTCGTCCGCGACCTGGATGGCGTTGCCGAAATCGCGCTGGAAGAAGTTGAACCTGAGACCCAGCGCCACCTGGAACTGATTGATGAGGATGAGCAGGATCACGTTGATCCGCGCGTAAAGGCTCTGCCGGAGAATCATATGCGGCAATGGCCAGGGATGGATCGAGATCGGCGTCTCGGCCTCGAAGAAAGGATCGGCGATCCGCATCATCTTCCGCACGAGCCGGAAATGGGACACGCCGAAGATCGCGAGCACGAAGAGAGCGGTTGCCAGCGGCATGTAGCGCGGGAGCTGATACTCCGCGTAAGCCTTGGGCCAAACGCCGAGCATCGCCGCGAGGTCGGCGAGGCCGAAGAGGACCGTCTCGTAGGCGAAGAGATCGCAGAGGACGGTGAGGAAGGCTGAAATCTTGAAGCGGGGCAGGGACACGACCGCGGCCGCCGCGGCGGCCGCGCCGATCAGCAGCGTCATCCCGTCTCCATGGTAGGCCCCCATCGCCAGAAGAAGAACGGCGATCGCGGCGAGGCTCAACATGCGCATGGGAGCAGGCGCCCTTCTTGCGGGATAGGCAAGGGGGCGGACTAGCAGACGGATGCGGGCTTTCAAAGGGCGCGCGGATTGCGGGGAGATGAAATGTCGGAAAGGTTGCCGGGCGTTGGCCGAGAGGCGTCGCAGCCCAAGCGCCGAGAGGCGGGTGGACTCACGGCGCGAGCGATGTCCGGCTTTTTCAGCCGGCTTGCATTGCGAGCAATTGCAACACGCTGCCGCGCCCGCTTTTCCTGTTTTGAATTGACCATGGTAGTATTTTCGCGTAGCTTTTGTTTGTCGATATTTAATCATCAAGTTGTGTGGATTTTTAATCGCGAAGTTGAGTGAGGTCGATCAGGGATCGACCACTCGATGTAGTCGCAGAAACGCTTGCGGCAGATGCCAGACAGGGAGAAACTCCGATGCCGGATGCGGAAGAGAAGATTCGCGCCATTGCTCCCGGTTGGAAATGGCCCGGGCCAGGACCGGTCACCGATTGGATCGACATGGTGTTCAAGCTGCCCGATTCAGTGCAGCGCGACCTGACTCTTGTACGGCTTCAGACAAACGCGGCGCTTCATCAGGCGCTTGCCCAGGGATTCTCCAGAGCGGCGGAGATTGTCGGCAAGAGCGTTGGTCAATAGGTTCAGGTCGATGAACGTTTGAATTCCTGAAGTTAAGAGCGCCCGCCGGTAGAGCGTAAGTACTGGCGGGCGCTCAATCTGGCGATGCGAGAGCGGTCGCGGCGCAGATGCTTGGCCCGGCCATGACGGGGAGGCGGTCCGCGATGACTACCGAACATCTCGATGTGGCTCTCATCGGATATCAGGATCAGGGCAATCTCGGTATGGGCTACCTGGCGGCCGCGGCCCAAAGCCGCGGCTACAGGGTCGAGCTTTTTGAAATTCGCGACGATCCGGACGAGCTGGCGCGCCTTCTGAAAGAGCGCCGTCCGCTCATCATCGGCTTCTCGCTTATCTTTCAGGCCTTTCTGCCGCAGTTCCGATCGGTGGCGCTGCATCTGCGCGACGCCGGGCTTGCCAGCCATTTCACCATGGGCGGGCATTTCCCGAGTCTTTGCCATGAGGAAGCGCTGGAGCTTTTCCCCGAGGTCGACAGCATCGTCCGCTACGAGGGTGAGCAGACGCTGGTCGAACTGATCGATCGACTGAAGCGCGGCGACGATTGGCGCGACATCGACGGTCTCGCCTATCTCGATGACGGACGTCCGGTCGCGACAAAGGCGAGGGCCTTGACCCCCGATCTCAACTCGCTGCCGTTTCCGTATCGTCCGTTCCCTTCTGGCGCGATCGGCGGCTTTGGCATGCTTCCGCTATTGGCCAGTCGGGGATGCGCGCGTCGATGTTCCTTCTGTTCGATCCACACGTTTTACCGCACGGCTCCCGGAAAGGTCGTTCGCGTTCGCAAGCCGGCCAAAGTCGTCGAGGAAATGCTCGAACTGGAGCGCCGTTATCAGACGCGGGTTTTTCTGTTTCAGGATGACGACTTTCCCCTGTGGGGCGCCGTAGGGCGTCGCTGGGCCAGCGAGCTTTGCGCGCGAATGCAGGAAAGCGGCCTGTCCGAGCGCGCGATCTGGAAGATCAGCTGCCGGGCCGAATATGTCGGGGACGAGCTGTTTTCCATGTTGCGCGAGGCCGGTCTCTTCCTCGTGTACATGGGCATCGAGTCGGGAACAGAAGCCGGACTTGAAGTGCTGCACAAGCAAATGACGGTGAAGCAGAACCTTGCCGCCGTCGAAACGCTGAAGCGTCAGGGCATTCTTCTGGGCTATGGATTCATGTTGTTCGACCCGTCGACGACATTCGAATTGGTCCGCGAGAACATCGAGTTTCTTCGTCGGATCGTCGGCGACGGCAGTTCCGCCGCGGTCTTCAGCCGGATGTTGCCTTACGGGGGAACGCCAATCCGCGACCAACTGCGGAATGAGGGGCGGCTGCGTGGCGACGTCACGCGGCCGGACTACGAGTTTCTGGATCCGCGTCTCGGCGAATTTTATCATACGCTCACGCGACTGACCCGGCCGTGGATTCACGGCGAGGGCCTCTCGTATCAGCTGAACTACATCCTGGACGAATTTTACGCCGTGCGCCGACTGGTCCCCGGCGTCGAAGGCGTGGCCGCCTACGCCGCGGCCCTCAATTCCATGGCGCGGGACAGTAACGAGCGCCTGTTCGGACTGGTCGAGCAGGTGGCGGACGCCTTCGAATGCGGCGACCGGCCGGACGTCGATGCAGACGAGATCCGGGCCTATTGCGAGAAGAATATCGCCCGGCTGATCGACATGCGAAACGGCTTCGTCGCCGACAACATCTACGTGTTGCGCGACGCCAGCCTCGCGGACCGAGCCGCCGGCGGTCAGGTGATGGCGCCGCAGGTTCATTGAGCCGCGTCCGTGATCCCGGAGGGCGGCGGGGAGCTTCTGGAAGTCGACGCGGAGATGAGCGCGACGACGCAGGTCGCTCCGCCGTCACGCGACCCCGGGCGATTCGCGCCGATTTTCGTGCTGGCCCCGGCGAGGTCGTTCACGTCGGTCATCACGATGATGGTCGGGCAACACCCCGAACTGGCGGGGCTCCCCGAACTGAAGTTGTTTGCCTATCCCACGCTCAGCGAACTGGAAGCGTCGCTTCCGAAGTTCTGGACCGACCGGGGCGTCACGCACCGAAGTCCGGGACTGGTCCGCGCCTTCGCGCAGGCGCTGTCCGGTTCGCAGACGCGCGAGTCGGTGGCGCTGGCTCGCGGCTTCCTGGCGCGGCGGGCGCGCTGGTCCGGGGCCAGCATACTCGACCTGCTGATGGAGCGGCTGCTTCCTCGCGTCTGCATCGAGAAATCGCCCGAGAACGTCGAGAACGACGCCGCGCTGGCCCGGCTCTCCGCCGCCTATCCGAGGGCCAGATATCTTCATCTGACGCGCCACCCGATGACGACGCAGCAGTCGCTCCAGCGGCATCTCGACCGGACGTTTCCGGACCGAGACCGGGAGGGCGAAGTCGTCGCGGCGATAGGCGGCTGGTATGGGGCGCACTGCCGCATTCTGCAACTGGCCGCGTCGTTGCCGGCCGAGCGCTATCTGCGCCTCCGTTCGGAGGATGTCGTCAACGACCCGCGCTTGCGCCTGGGACAAATCGCCCGCTGGCTCGGCGTGCGCGACGACGACGCGGCGCTCGAAGCGATGACGCATCCCGAAGATTCGCCATTCGCATGTTTCGGTCCCGCGGGCAGCGGCGTGACGGGCGGCGGCGATCCCGGCTTCCTTGGCGACCCGGCGCTGCGCGCGGTTCCTTGCCCGCCTGCGCTATCCGACGCGCCTCAAGGCTGGACCGCGGGGGCTGACGCCTGGCGGAGCGTCATCGAGCTCGCGAACCGGCTCGGTTATGCGTGAACGCATTCGGGGGCGGCCCGCGAGAGGAACCGGCCGCCCCGAGGGAGGCGGCCGGCGTTGAGGCGGTCAGGCGGCCTGCTTCTGGCGCAGGCTCTGGTAGAAGGCGGTCTCGAAGTCGATGTAGCCGCCAAACGACACAGGATCGGCGAACGGCAGGATCTGCGTCGCCCAGAAGCCGCCGAAGCCGTTCTTCCGGTCGATCCAGTAGAACAGATTCGCAAGCCCCGCCCAGCCGAGGGCGCCGGCGGGCCGCCCGGTCGGCGCCTCCTCGTCGTTGACCATGAAGGTGAACGCCCAGGACTTCGAGAGGCCGGGGAAGAACTCCGCGTCATTGGAGAGCGAGGGGATCACTCCCGGCAGCATCGTGACCTTCTTGTCGCCGAGTTGGTTTTGCTCGGCCATCCGGACCGTCTCGGCCTTCAGCACGCGACCATGCTCGCCGGCGCCGTCGTTCAGCCACATGCGGATGAACCGCATGTAGTCCCCGACGGTGCTGTAGAGGCCGTGGCCGCCCATATCCACCTCGGGCGGGGAGGGGAGTTCGAAGTCCATTGGCGCGAGCGAGCCGTCGGCGTTGCGCGCATGCATGCCGGCGAGCCGCTGGCGGAAGGCGTCCGTCAATTCAAACGATGTGTCCCGCATGCCGAGAGGCTCAAAGATGCGGGTCTTGAACACTTCGCCGAGCCGCTTGCCGGTGATGCCCTCGACCACCTGGCCGCACCAGTCCATGTTGCTGCCGTATTCCCACTTGTCGCCGGGGTCGAACAGCAAGGGAGTCATCAAAGCCTTCCTGGAAGCTGTGATGACGCTGGGCTGCCCCTTTTCCTGCGCGAGACGATTGTATTTCTCGTTGAAGAAATCGTAGCCGAGGCCGGCTGTATGGAGAAGCAGCATGCGCGTCGTGATATCGCGCTTGGGCGCGCGCAGGCGCGGTTCGCCTTTCTCGTCGAAGCCTTCGATCACCTGAAGCTTGCCGATATCGGGGGCATAAGTTTTCGCCGGCTTGTCGAGGTCGAGCTTTCCTTCCTCGACAAGCTGAAGCGCCGCCGTGCCGGTCAGCGCTTTCGTCGTCGAGAAGATCGCGAAGACCGTGTCGGTTGTCATCGGCGCGTCGCGATCGAGCCGTCGCTTGCCCGCCGCGCCTTCGTAGATGTTCTTTTGGCGGTCGGTGACCATGGCGACGACCCCGGGCACGCGGGGATCGGACGTCACGACACGGTTGAGGACCGCATCCTCCATTGTCTTGAGGTCTTGCATGCGATGTTTCCTCCTTGCTTGCTCATTAGGCCCGCCCGGCCGCCCGCCATCGAGGGACGGGGCGGCTGGCGCGGACAGGTCGGCGATCTCTTTATGCGCCGCCATTGTGGCGCGGGTCAGTGCATCGCAAAGCCCGCGTAGCCGCTTGCGGCGACATCGTCGCATCTCTTCCGGTAGGCGCCAACACCCCCGATTTAGGAGAGAAGCCGGAGGGCGTGACGCGCTCGATCGGACTGTCTGGATGACCTGAATTCAAGCTTGCGGCCGGCGCCAAACAAAAAGGGCGCCCCGAGGGGCGCCCTTTCCGTTTTGCGTTGAAGCGTATGGACCTCAGAAGTCCATGCCGCCCATTCCGCCACCGCCGCCGCCCATCGGCATCGCGGGCTTGTCCTTCGGCACTTCGGCGACCATCGCCTCGGTGGTGATGAGGAGGCCTGCGACCGAAGCCGCGTCCTGCAGCGCGGTGCGCACGACCTTCGCCGGATCGACGATGCCGGCGTCGAGCATGTCGACATACTCTTCCGTCTGCGCGTTGAAGCCGAAAGTCTGCGACTTGTTCTCGGTGATCTTGCCGACGACGATCGAGCCTTCCATGCCCGCGTTGTCGACGATCTGGCGGATCGGCGACTCGAGAGCCTTCAACACGATATTGATGCCGGCCTGCTCGTCGGCGTTCTCGCTCTTGAGCTTGGAGACCGCTCCCTTGGCGCGCAGCAGCGCAACGCCGCCGCCCGGAACGATGCCTTCCTCGACCGCGGCGCGGGTCGCGTTGAGCGCGTCGTCCACGCGGTCCTTCTTCTCCTTCACCTCGATCTCGGTCGCGCCGCCGACGCGGATCACCGCGACGCCGCCCGCGAGCTTCGCCAGACGCTCCTGGAGCTTCTCCTTGTCGTAGTCGGAGGTGGTCTCCTCGATCTGCGCCTTGATCTGGCCGACGCGGGCTTCGATGTCCTTCTTGGCGCCCGAGCCGTTGATGATCGTGGTGTTCTCCTTCTCGATGCGGACGCGCTTGGCCTTGCCGAGCATCTGCAGCGTGACGTTCTCGAGCTTGATGCCGAGGTCCTCGGCGATCATCGTGCCGCCGGTCAGGATCGCGATGTCCTCGAGCATCGCCTTGCGGCGATCGCCGAAGCCCGGCGCCTTGACGGCCGCGACCTTGAGGCCGCCGCGCAGCTTGTTGACGACGAGGGTTGCGAGCGCTTCGCCCTCGATGTCCTCGGCGACGATCAGGAGGGGCTTGCCGGTCTGCACGACCGCCTCGAGGACGGGGAGCATCGGCTGCAGCGAGGAGAGCTTCTTCTCATGGATGAGGAGATAGGGGTCCTCGAGATCGACGACCATCTTCTCGTGGTTGGTGATGAAATAGGGCGAGAGATAGCCGCGGTCGAACTGCATGCCCTCGACGACGTCGAGCTCGGTCTCGAGGCTCTTGGCCTCCTCGACCGTGATGACGCCCTCGTTGCCGACCTTCTGCATCGCGTCGGCGATCATCTTGCCGATCGACTTGTCGCCGTTCGAGGAGATCGTGCCAACCTGGGCGACTTCGGCCGAGTCCTTGATCTTCTTCGACCGCTTGGCGATGTCCTTGACCGCTTCGGCAACGGCGAGATCGACGCCGCGCTTGAGGTCCATCGGGTTCATGCCCGCGGCCACGGCCTTCGCGCCTTCGCGGACGATCGACTGGGCGAGCACGGTCGCGGTCGTCGTGCCGTCGCCGGCGGTGTCATTGGTCTTCGAGGCCACTTCGCGCACCATCTGCGCGCCCATGTTCTCGAACTTGTCCTCGAGCTCGATCTCCTTGGCGACGGTCACGCCGTCCTTGGTGATGCGGGGAGCGCCGAAGGACTTGTCGAGGATGACATTGCGGCCCTTGGGGCCCAGCGTCACCTTGACGGCGTTGGCGAGGATGTCGACGCCGCGCAGCATGCGCTCGCGAGCGTCCGAGGAGAAACGTACGTCTTTGGCTGCCATTGGATGGGTTTCCTTAAATCTGGTGAGGCGTCAGCTCAGGCGATAACGCCCATGATGTCGGACTCCTTCATGATCAGGAGCTCCTGGCCGTCGATCTTGACCTCGGTGCCGCTCCACTTGCCGAAGAGCACCTTGTCGCCGGTCTTCACATCCAGCGGAACGAGCTTGCCGCTCTCGTCGCGGGCGCCGGGGCCGGCCGCGATGATCTCGCCCTCCTGGGGCTTCTCCTTCGCGGTGTCCGGGATAATGATGCCGCCCTTCGTCTTCTCCTCGCTGTCAAGGCGGCGGACGACGACGCGGTCGTGCAGGGGACGGAATTTCATAGAGAAAACTTCCTCTCTCGGACGGCGCCCTTGGGTGGGCGCTGATGTTTGGCACTCGCTGAAGCCGAGTGCTAACAGGGTCTCAATTAGGGAGAGCCGCGCCCATCGTCAAGGGCGAACCGCGCAACTCGGCGCGCGGTCGCTACGCGCCCTCCTGCCGCCGCGTCGCTTCGAGCGTATTGGCCATCAGCATTGCGATGGTCATGCGGCCGACGCCGCCCGGAACGGGCGTGATCGCCCCGGCGACTTCCGCCGCTTCGGAATAAGCCACGTCGCCGACGAGACGCATCTTCGGTTTGCCGGAAGCGTCCGCCCCCGCCGCCGGGACCCGGTTGATCCCGACGTCGATCACGATCGCGCCGGGCTTGATCCAGTCGCCCCGAACCATTTCCGGCTGGCCGACGGCGGCGACGAGGATGTCCGCGCGCCGCGCGACGGCGGGCAGGTCGTGCGTCCGGGAATGGGCGATGGTCACGGTGCAATGGCGGGCGAGCAGCAGTTGCGCCATCGGCTTGCCGACGATGTTGGAGCGTCCGATCACCACGGCTTCCTTGCCCGCGAGGTTCAGGCCGAGCGCCGCGACGGCCTCGTCCAGCATGATCATCGCGCCCGCCGGCGTGCAGGGCACGAGCGCGCGCTCCCTGTCGCCGATCGAGAGCAGGCCGACATTGATCGGATGGAAGCCGTCGACGTCCTTGGCGGGGTCGATCGTCTCGATGACGCGGGTCGCGTGGACGCCCTTCGGCAGCGGCAACTGCACGAGGATGCCGTTCACCGCCGGATCGGCGTTGAGGCGCTCGACCAGCGCCAGCAATTCCGCCTCGCTGGTCGAAGCCGGCAGCGTGTGCTGGACGGAATGGAAGCCGACGGCCTCCGCCGCCTTGCCCTTGTTCCGCACATAGACTTCGCTCGCCGGGTCTTCGCCGACCAGCACGACCGCAAGGCCGGGCCGTACGCCGCGGGCGATCAGCGCCCGCGTCTCTTCCGCGACTTTCGCGAGCACGCGATCGGCGATGGTCTTGCCGTCGAGGACATGAGCTTTGGCCATTCGCGTCACGCCGCCTTGTAGGTGAATCGCGCCTCGTGCCGCGCGCTCGCGCCGGGCTCCAGCACGCGCATCGAGGGCTTTTCGAACAGGTCGCCCTCGAAGCCCTCCGGGTCGCTGTAGCCGGTCCAGCATTCGAGGCAGACATAGGGCGCGCCCGGACGCGTCCAGAGCGCGGCATGCGGGTAGCCCGGAAACGCCATCGAAATCGCAGCGCCGGAGGCGTCGATGAACGCGAGTTCGCGGCTCGCGCAGTTCAGAAGGCACACTGCGTCATTGGCGAAAAGCGCGTCGGTGAGCGGAAGGTCGCGGCCCTTGAAGGGGATCGGCTTCGTTCCCTTGCCGATCAGGCCGCCGGGCGCCATGGCCGGGGCTTCGGGCCGCTCCTCTTTCTCGAATCGAATGAGCGCGCCCTCGCGCCCGCGGTCGCCGAGCGGCCAGCGGAAACCCGGATGGAGGCCGCAGGCGTAAGGCGCGGCGCGGGGGCCGGGATTGGCGACTTCGAGCGTGACGCCGAGCGCGTCGTCGGTCAGGCGGTATTCGACGGCGAAGGCAAAGGCGAAGGGATAGACGGCGCGGGTGCGCTCGTTGTCGGCGAGGACGAGCCGCACGAAATCGGCTTCCCGCCGCTCGACGGCGAAGGGCTCGAAGCGGGCGAAGCCATGCAGCTTGAGATCATAGGACTTGCCGTCCACGCGCTCCTTGCCGTCGCGGGTCCAGCCGACGACCGGAAAAAGAATCGGGCTGATCTCCGGCCAGATCGCCGGGTCGCCCGGCCACAGCAGGTCTCGCCCGCCGACGGTCCAGGCGCGCGCCTCGGCCCCGAGCGGCGCGATCTCGGCCCGCGCCTCGCCCTTTGTCAGGACGATGGCGCTCAAAGAACGATTCCCTCGATGGGCGCGGCCGTCAGGATCGCCTCCCTGACGCCGGGCGCGCAGGCGATCAGCGGATTGCCCTTGGCGAGCCCGTTATTGGCGAGGTAATTGCTCACATAGCCGCCAGCCTCGCGCACGAGCAGGATTCCGGCGAGGCAATCCCAGGCGTTGATATGATGCTCGAGATAAACGTCACGCCTCCCCGACGCGACATAGGCGAGGCCGAGCGCGCCCGAGCCCGCGCGCACCGGGGCCGCGCCCCACAGCGCCACATGCCGGACGAGGTCCAAATATTTCGGAGCGCCGCCGCGCAGGTTCCAGCCGACTTCGACGGTCAACTCGGCGAGCGAGGTCGCGACCGAAACCTTCATCTTCGCGCCGTTGAGATGCGCGCCGAAGCCGCGCCGGGCGGAGAAGAGTTCGTCGCGCATCGGATCGTAGATCACCCCGATCTCGATCTCGCCGTCCGAAACGCAGGCGATCGAGACGCAATAGTGCGGGACGCCGCGCGCGAAATTCGAGGTGCCGTCGATCGGATCGACCACCCAGGTCGCATGGCCCCCGCGCGCCGGCCGTCCGCCGGTCTCCTCGCCGATGAAGCCGTCGCCGGGAAAGACGGTCTGGAGGCGGGAGGAGATGAGGTCCTCGGTCTCCCCGTCGACCTCGGTCAGGTAATCCTGCGGGCCCTTGAAGCCGACCTTGAAGGAGGAGTCCTCGAAGCGCTTGCGGGCAAGGGCGCCGGCTTCCCGCGCGACCGCCTCGGCGGCGAGCAGGCGCAACTGCATGGGTTCAGCGTCGGTCAAAAGATCCTCTTTCAGAAATGGCTGTACGAACCGCGACGGAAGGTCACCGGTCCGCCGTCAGGCCCGAGAAAGCGCGGCGGATCGTAGCCTTCGACGGCCTCGCCGACGAATGTCGCGGGCACGCCCGCGGCCCGCGCTTCCTGTTCGAAAGCCGCGGCCTCGTCGGGCCCGACCGCGGCGAGGAGTTCATAGTCGTCGCCGCCCGTCGCGGCAATCGCGAAGAGGTCGGGATCGGCGGCGATCGCCGTCCGGGCTGGAACGGACAGCGGCAGCCTGTAAATCGGAACGCGCGCGCTGACGCCCGAGACCCGCAGCATTTTCGTGAGATCGCCGACGAAACCGTCGGACACGTCCATGCCGCCATGAGCATAGGCCGCCATGGCCGCTGTCAGGGCCGTGCGGGGCTGAGGCAGCAGATATCGCCCGGCAAGGAACTCGCGGTCCGCGCGGGGAATGTCCGGGCCGCGCCCCTGCCGGACGAGCAGCCCGATGGCGGCGTCGCCGATCGTGCCGGTGACATAGAGGCGGTCGCCGGGGCGAACGCCCGTCCGCCGCGTCATCCGGCCCGTCGGCGCCGCCCCGATCGCCGTGATCGAGAGCGTGAGCGGCCCGGGCGTCGAGACCGTATCGCCGCCCATCAGCGGGCAGGCGTAGGTCGTCGCGTCGTCGCCGAGCCCGGCCGCGAAGGCCGCCAGCCATTCGGTTCGCCAGTCGCGCGGCAGCGCGAGCGCGAGCAGAAAGCCGAGCGGGCGCGCGCCTTTCGCCGCGAGGTCCGAGAGATTGACGCGCAGCGCCTTGCGGGCGATCGCGTCCGGCGGATCGTCCGCGAAGAAATGCACGCCTGCGACCAGCGCATCCGTCGTGAGCACGAGATCCTCGCCAGCGGGCGGGGTAAGAAGCGCCGCGTCGTCGGCCAGTCCCAGCGCGGCCGGGCCTGCGAGTGGCGCGAAGAAACGCTGGATGAGCTCGTCTTCGTTCGGACGCGACGACATCGGCGAGAGGGGCTTTGGGGCTGGGACCTGGGGAGGGCCTCGCGGCCCGCGGGTCTGTTAGCCGATTCAGGCGCCCCTGTCGCCTTCCTGAGAGACGCGAAGACTTTTTCGCCGGGCCAGTCGCGAAATCCGTGGATAGGCTCGCAGCCGCCTCGGCGCGCGGGCGCTTCGCCGTCGGCAAGCGCCGCGCTCATGACGGCGGCCGCGCTCTCCTTCGATCTCGGCCTATCGCGCTATGGGGCCGCGGGGACCCCTCAGCCCGCTTTGCTTCCGAGACTCTCATCCGGCGGCAGGGTCGCGTGGCCCCCAGGCATTTCCGCTGCACGCGGGGTCGCCGCGATCGGGGGCCTTCCGCCGTTCTGATCGTATCGCTGCGTCGTCAGGCGGCTGGCGAGATCCTGCTGCCTGATCTGCTCCGGCGTGCGGCGCACGCGCCGGTCGCGGGCCATCAGGAGTTGCTCGGGGGTTGGAAACGCCTGTACGCCGCCGGCGCCCCCGTTGAATGCGACCGGGCTCGCCTTGCCGGACGAGGGTTCGGCGAAGCTCGCCACATGCGTCCCGGCGACATTGTTCTCGTCGCGATTATACAGGAACTGACCGCCCTGCCAGTGACCTCCGTTATAGCCGTCCCCGGCATAGCCGAAGCCGTAGTCGACGCCGCCGTAGAATCCGACCTTCGGCGACCAATAGCCGTTGAAGAACAGGTAGTCGTGATCGGCGTCGTCCCATGCCCAGTATCCCGGCGTCCAGTAAAGGCCGGCCCTGGGAGGCTTGGACCAGTATCCGGGGACCCAGAAATACTCGCCAGCCTGCCAGGCCCAGTAGCCGGGAATCCACAAGTAGCCTGCGCCGGGAAGCGCGGGCTGGGCATAGGCTGGCAAGGGAGGCGGCGCGACAGGCGCGCTGACCGCGATGGGCATTTGCGCCGAGGCGGGCGAAACGAAACCGCCAGCCGAAACTGCGAACAGAATCAGCGTTGCACAGGCCGCATAGGGTGAGGAAATGACCGGGCGCATCGGATCCGATCCTTCGATCGTCTAGATCCCAGCCACCAAATACTATAGCACAACAAAGGCGCGTCCGTTGCTCACTATTGCGTTATTTAGCTTATATTTTCGTTTAGCGAACGGGAGGGACGCGCCTCCCTTCGCCCCGGTCCCAAAGGTTGCCAGCGCCGCTTCGCTTTCCTAAAGCACGCGGCGCCATTGTTTCCGAAAGGCCTTTCCGCGTGAGCGACGCTTTCCAGCCCAGGTCCGACTTCCTGCGCATCATGCAGGAGCGCGGCTACATCCATCAGTGCTCCGACCTTCAGGGGCTGGACGACAAGGCTCGCTCCGGGTCGCTTGTCGGTTATATCGGCTTCGACTGCACGGCCCCTTCGCTGCATGTCGGTTCGCTCGTCCAGATCATGATGCTGCACTGGCTGCAGGAGACGGGCGGAAAGCCGGTCGCGCTCATGGGCGGCGGCACGACGATGGTCGGCGACCCGACGGGCCGCGACGAGAGCCGCAAGCTCCTCACGGTCGAGACGATCGCCGCCAACAAGGAGGGCATCCGCAAGGCCTTCTCGCATTTCATCCGCTTCGGCGAGGGCAGGACCGACGCCCTGATGCCGGACAACGCGGAATGGCTCGCGACGCTCAATTACATCGAGTTCCTGCGCGAGGTCGGCCGGCACTTCTCGGTGAACCGCATGCTGTCCATGGATTCGGTGAAGCTGAGGGTCGAGCGCGAGCAGGAGCTGAGCCTGCTCGAGTTCAACTACATGTGCCTTCAGGCCTACGACTTCACCGAGCTTTACCGGCGCTACGGGGTCACGCTGCAGATGGGCGGCTCCGACCAGTGGGGCAACATCGTTACCGGCATGGACCTCGGCCGGCGGATGGGCCTCGAGCAGTTCTATGCGCTGACCTCGCCGCTCATCACGACCGCTTCCGGCGCGAAAATGGGCAAGACGGCGGCGGGCGCCGTCTGGCTCGACCGCTCGATGCTCAGCCCCTACGATTACTGGCAGTTCTGGCGAAACGCCGAGGACGCGGACATAGGCCGCTTCCTGAAGCTTTTCACGCTCCTGCCGCTCGACGAGATCCGCCGGCTCGAGGCGCTTGAGGGCGCGGAGATCAACGAGGCGAAGAAAGTCCTCGCCAACGAGGCGACGACGCTTTTGCACGGGGCGCAGGCGGCCGAAGAGGCGGCGGCCACGGCCCGCAAGACCTTCGAGGAAGGAGCGCTCGCCGAGAGCCTGCCGACAGTGGATGTTCCCGCCGCCGATTTCGAGGCCGGGCTCGGCGTGCTCAGCGCCTTCGTCCGCGCGAATCTCGTCGCCTCGACGGGCGAGGCCCGCCGCCAGATCCGGGGCGGGGGCCTGCGGGTCAACGACGTCGCCGTGACGGACGAACGGGCCGTGATCACGCGCGACGCGCTTCAGGCGAGCGGCGTGGTCAAGCTGTCGCTCGGCCGCAAGAAGCACGTCCTGTTGCGGGCGGCCTGATCGCCCGCATCCTCACGGTACGTGGCCTCCGCCGAAGTGGCCCATGCGGCCGCCGCCGTGACCCATTCCGCCAAAATGGCCCATTCCGCCGAAATGGGCGCCGCCGAAGCCGCCCATGTGAGGCCCGCCGAGGCCGCCGGCGCGGAATCCGGGGTGGCCCGCAAAATGCGCTCCGGGCCGCATGCCGCCGTAGCCCTGCCGCCAGGGACGTCCGCCGGTCCAGCCGCCAGAATAGCCATACGGGGCCCCGTAATAGCCGTAGGGGCGCCGACGCCCCAGAACGGTCCACCCGCGTAGCCATCGTAGTAGCCGTCGTCGTAGCCATAGCCGTAGCCGTAGGGGCAGCCGCCATACATTCCCGGTCCGCCATAGCCACAATCCATGGACGCCGCGACGCCCGCCGTCGCCAGGCCGCCAAGGATCGCGCCGGCGATTGCGGGCCCGGCGCCGGGCGAATAGGTTTGTCCGTAGGCGTAATGCGGATAATGCCCATGCCGCGCGACATGTCTGTAATGGTGGGCGCCATGTGCGACGTGACGATAGGCGGGGTGATGCGTTGCGGCTTCGGCTGGCGCTGAAGCCAGAAGCGAAGCGAGCGCGGCGGCGCCGAGCGCGCCGCCCGCCCATTGCAGGGTTTTGCTGGTCACGGGGTAAATCCTCCAAACTGAACGATTCGCCTCAGAAGGCGTCTCTTTCGTCGGGAAACGCCGCCGCGGCGCTGCATGATCCCTAAACATTGCTTTAGGCGGCGTCCCGGAGGGCGTCGCACGCCTTCGCTCAGCCGCCATGATTTGTCGCTTCGCGGCTCGGCGCGCGACAGCGGCCCGCGCCCTTGACAGGGGCGGGACGGTCCCATCATCCCAGCGCGCGCACAATCGAAGACGGACGACCATGCAGTTTCATCTCAACGGCTTCCGGCCGGGCGATCCCGAAATCTTTGAGGCCGCGGAGAGAACAGCACGTTCGGACACGCTGCCGAATGAGGTGGACGTTCTCATTGTCGGCTGCGGTCCGACCGGCCTGACGCTCGCCGCCCAACTCGCGGCCTTCCCGGAGATCGCGACCTGCATCGTCGAGCAGAAGGCGGGAAGGCTCATGCTCGGGCAGGCCGACGGGATCGCCTGCCGCACGATGGAGATGTTCGAGGCGTTCGGCTTCGTCGAGCGCGTCATGAAAGAGGCCTACTGGGTCAACGAAGTGACCTTCTGGAAGCCGGACGAGGAGAGGCGCGAGAACATCGTCCGCAACGGACGCATCCAGGACGTCGAAGACGGCCTCTCCGAATTCCCGCATGTGATCCTCAATCAGGCGCGGGTGCACGACTTCTATCTCGACGTCATGCGCAATTCGCCTTCGCGGCTCGAGCCGCATTATTCGCGACGCATCGTCGATCTGAGCGTCGCCGCGAGCGGCGACTATCCGGTGACGGTCCGGCTGGAGCGGACGGAGGAGGGGCGCGAGGGTCAGATCGAGACGGTCCGCGCGCGCTATGTGGTCGGCTGCGACGGAGCGCGCAGCCGGGTGCGCGAGGCGCTTGGGCAGACGCTCAAGGGCGATTCCGCCAATCAGGCCTGGGGCGTGATGGACGTGCTTGCCGTCACCGACTTCCCCGACATCCGTTTCAAGGCGACGATCCTCTCCGGCGATCAGGGCAGCGTGCTCATCATCCCGCGCGAGGGCGGCTATCTCGTCCGCATCTATGTCGAGCTGGACAAGCTCAATCAGAACGAGCGCGTGGCGAACCGCAAGATCACGCTCGATCATCTGATCGAAACGGCGCAGCGCATTCTGCATCCCTACACGCTCGAGGTGAAGGAATGCGCCTGGTGGTCGGTCTATGAGATCGGCCAGCGGATCTGCGACCAGTACGACGACGCGCCCGAGGAGGGACGCGCGCCCCGCGTGTTCATCGCCGGCGACGCCTGCCACACGCATAGCCCGAAGGCGGGGCAGGGGATGAACGTCTCCATGCAGGATGCTTTCAACCTCGGATGGAAGCTGGCCTCCGTGCTGCTGGGGCGCTCCCCGCCCGAGCTTTTGCGCAGCTATTCGGTGGAGCGGCGCGCGATCGCGCAGGACCTGATCGACTTCGACCGCGAATGGGCGACGATGTTCAGCGCGAAGCCGAAGGCGCCGGGCGACGCGGACGGCGACGGCGTGGACCCTGTCGAGTTCCAGAAATATTTCATGCGCAAGGGCCGCTTCACGGCCGGGACCGAGACGCGCTACCGGCCCTCGATCCTCACGGGCGCGTCGGACCATCAGCATCTCGCCAAGGGCTTCACGATCGGCATGCGTTTCCACTCGGCGCCGGTCGATAAGACTTGCGGACGCAAGGCCCTTGCATCTCGGACATTTGGTCAAGGCGGACGGCCGCTGGCGGCTCTTCATTTTCGCCGACCGGGACAATCCCGCGAGCCCGTCGTCGCGGGCGCGCGCGTTGTGCGAATACCTCGCAGGCTCGGCCGACTCTCCGTTGAGACGGCACACGCCGCCGGGCGCGGACATCGACTCCGTCATCGACGTGCGCGCGGTCTTCCAGCAGGCCCACCGGGAGCTGAAGCTCGAAGACATGCCCGAGTTCCTTCTGCCGCGGAAAGGCCGCTACGGGCTCCGCGACTACGAGAAGATGTTTTGCCCGGATCTCAAGAGCGGGAACGACGTTTTCGACATGCGTGGCGTCGATCGCGAGCAGGGCTGCGTCGTCGTCGTGCGGCCGGACCAATATGTCGCGCATGTCCTGCCGCTCGACGCGCGGGCCGAGCTCGCCGCCTTCTTCGATGCGTTCATGCTGAGAAGGCGTGAAGGGCGCGCCAATCGCCGTCGCCGCTTCGACCGGATGACGAAAAGCCGGCCCCGGCTGGCCAAATTCGCGCGGCTCGCCCATGATCGGCCTCGGGAGGGAAGCCCATGGCCAAGGATCCGGCCAAGCGCCAGCGCGAACCGAAGCGGCCGCTCGACCTGAACCCCGAACGGGCGAAGCGCGTTGGCCGCCCGCCTTACGCGATCGTCGACATCGGTTCGAATTCGGTGCGGCTCGTCGTCTATGACCAGCTCGGGCGCGCGCCGATCCCCCGCTTCAACGAGAAGTCGCTCTGCCGCCTCGGCGAGAGGCTCGCCGAGACGGGCGCGATCCTGCCGGACAATTTTCGCCGCACCATCGAGGCGACCCGCCGCTTCCGCGCCATCGCGGAGGCGATGGGCGTGACGAGGATCGTCGCGACGGGCACGGAGGCGATCCGCCGCGCCACGAACGGCCCCGAACTCGCGGCCGCGATCCGCAAGGAATCGGGCCTCAAGGTCCGCATCCTGTCGGGCGCGGAAGAAGCGCGCTACGGCGCGCTCGGCGTGATCTCGGGCTTCTTTCGCCCGGTCGGCTCGGTCGGCGACATGGGCGGGGGCAGCCTCGAAGTGTCGGAGGCGCTGGACGACAGGGTGGGCGAGCGATGGGTGAGCCTGCCGCTCGGCGCGCTTCCGGTCGAGGCGCTCCTCGCGGATGGACTGCCCTCCGCCAAGCGCGCGATCGACGAAAGGCTGCGCGAGAACCTTCCGCCCGCGCTCGGACACAAGGCCTTCTATCCGGTGGGCGGCGGCTGGCGCGCGCTCGCCAAGGCGCATATGGCGGCGGTCGGCTGGCCGGTGAAGGTCGTGCATGGCTACACGCTCGAAACCGGCGTCGCGCGCGAATTCGCGAAATCGCTGTCGCGCCTCACGCCCGCGAAGCTCGCCGAAATGCCCGGCGTGCCCGAGCGGCGGGCGCGCACTCTGGCTGGCGGCGCGCTGCTCCTCGACCGCGTGCTGAAGCGCCTTGCGCCGGAGCGCGTCGTCTTTTCGGCTCTGGGCTTGCGCGAAGGGCTGCTTTATTCGGAGCTTTCCGAGGCCGAGCGCTATCTCGATCCGCTCGTCGAGGCGGCCCAGCTCATCGGCCTGCCCGCCGCGCGCTCGGCGGACTTCGCCCCCGAGCTCGTCGCCTGGACGGACGGCCTTTTTCCCGGCGAGGCGGCGACCGAGAAGCGGCTGCGCGTGGCGGCCTGCGCGCTCTCGGACATCGCCTGGCGCGATCCGGCCGATTTCCAGGCGGAAGAATCCTTCCGCCGGCTTCTGCAATTTCCGTTCATCGGCGTCGATCACGCCGAGCGCGTGTTCATCGCCTCCGTCGTGCAGGCGCGTTATGGCGGAAAACCGGACGACGCCTGGATGCAGCCTTCGGCGGGGCTGCTTTCCGCCTCGAAGCGCGCCCGCGCGCTGATTTTGGGCCGCGCGCTGCGCCTCGCCTACCGCTTCTCCGGCGGCGCCCGGTCGGTGCTCAAAGGCGCCCGGCTCGCGATCGAGCCGGATTGCGTGAGGCTCGAAGTGGGGGCGCACGCGCGGGCGCCCGACAGCGAAACGGTGAACGAGCGCCTTGCCCTGCTTGCCGCCGCCCTCGGGGCGCGGCGAAGCGAAATCGTCGTCACCGACGAGGCGTGAGGCAATCCGGAACTTGCGAGCGGCGCAATGCGTTGAGCCGACGCGCCCGCTTACGGGCGCTTTCGGCATCTCTCGGGAAAGAAGCGATGAACAAAATGGACAGGACGGGCGAAAGCGCCAAGGGCGCCCGGATCGAGGCTCTGGCGACGCCGACCGATATCTCCGAGAACGGCGTCAAGGCGATCGCGGCCGCGCTGAATGGGCTCTGCGCGGACGCCTTCGCGCTCTATGTGAAGACAAAGAACTTTCATTGGCACATGAGCGGACCGCACTTCCGCGACTATCATCTCCTGCTCGACGAGCAGGCCGACCAGATCGAAGATTCGATCGATCCGCTCGCCGAGCGCGTCCGCAAGCTCGGCCAGACGACGCTGCGCTCGATCGGCCATATCGGCAAGCTTCAGTCGATCAAGGACAACGACGAAGCTTTCGTGTCTCCCGGCGAGATGCTGAAGGAGCTCGAAGACGACAATCGCGCCATGGCGCGCGCCATGCGCAAGGCGCACGAACTCTGCGACGACAATGACGACGCCGGGACTGCCGGCCTGCTCGAGGCCTTCATCGACGAGACCGAGCGCCGGGCCTGGTTCCTGTTCGAGGCGAACCGGGGCGCGGACGGCAGCGGACACTGAGAGAGGCGTGACCTTCGGCCTTCCGCCGACTATCCTTCAGGGAATCGGCGGAAGGGGGCCATGCCGCGTCTTTTCACGGGACTGGAAATTCCGGAGCGCGTCGCGGCGCAGATCGCCTTCGCGCGCGGGGGCGTTGTGGGCGCGCGCTGGATGGAGCCCGCGGACTACCACGTCACCCTGCGCTTCATCGGCGACATCGATCCGCGCATGGCGCAGGACGTGGTCGAGACCCTCTCCGAGGTTCGGCGGCCTGCGCCGCTCGTCAGCTTCGAGGGGCTCGATTCGTTCGGCGGCGCGCGGCCGCGCGCGGTCATCGCGCGGGTCAAGCCGGAGCCTGCGCTTCTCGATCTTCAGGCCGAGCAGGAGCGGCGGCTCCGGCGGCTCGGCCTCGAGCCCGAGACGCGCAAATATCTGCCGCATGTGACGCTTGCGCGGCTGCGCGGGCCCGATTCGCGCGCGGTGGCCGACTATCTCGCGACCCGCGGCGGGCTCTTCGCCGAAGCCTTCACCCCCGAGCGCTTCGTGCTCTATTCGGCGCGCGACAGCGTGGGCGGCGGGCCTTACGTCGTTGAGGCGGCCTTTCCGCTGGGCTAAATCCGCTCGCCATGCGCCTCTCCATCGACGCCGACGAAGCGCCCGCGTCCGCCTCGACCCGCGCGACCCGGAATTCTTCGCCAACCCCTATCCCGCCTATCGCGCGATCCGCGCCGCGGCGCCCGTCTTCTTCTGGGAGGACTACGGCTTCTGGTGCTTCGCGGCTCACAGGGACGTGTCGGCGCTGCTGCGCGACCGGCGCTTCGGCCGGCAGATCCTGCATGTGATGAGCCGCGAGGCGCTTGGCTGGCCCGACCCCAGGCCGCATCTCGCGCCCTTCGACGCGCTGGAGCGCCATTCGATCCTCGAACTCGAGCCGCCCGAGCACACGCGGCTCAGAAACCTCGTCAACCGCGCCTTTGTCTCGCGCCAGATCGAGAAGCTCGCCCCCGCCGTCGCGCGGCTCGCGCATGAGCGCATCGACGCCATCGCGCGCGAGGGCGCGGCGGACCTGCTGGCGGAATTCGCAACGCCCATCCCCGTCGCGGTGATCGCGGACCTGCTCGGCGTCCCGCGCGAGATGGGGCCGCGGATGCTCGACTGGTCGCATCGCATGGTCGCGATGTACCAGTTCGGCGTGACGCGGGCGGTCGAGGACAGCGCGGCCGAGGCCTCGCGCGAATTCGCCGGCTTCATGCGCGCCTATGCGCGGGCGCGTCGCGCCGACCTTCGCGACGACCTCATCAGCCAGCTCCTCGTCGCCGAGAGCGGGGAGGGGAAGCTCAGCGAGGACGAACTCGTCACCACCTGCATCCTGCTCCTCAACGCGGGGCACGAAGCGACGGTCCACGCCATCGGCAACGGCGTGAAGGCGATGCTGGAGAGCCGGGTCGATCCGCGCGCCGCCTTCGCGACGGAGGCGAGCCGGGACGCGACGGTGGAGGAACTGCTGCGCTTCGATTCGCCGCTCCATCTCTTCACGCGCTATGCGCTGGAGGATGTGGAACTCGCCGGCCTGCGCCTGCGAAAGGGCGAGAAGATCGGCCTCCTGCTCGGCGCCGCCAATCGCGATCCCGAGCGCTTTCGCCGAGCCCGACGCCTTGGACCCGGGCCGCGCGCCCAATCCGCATGTCGCCTTCGGCGCCGGGATTCACTTCTGCATCGGCGCGCCGCTCGCCCGGCTGGAAATGGCGGTCGCGCTGCCGATCCTGTTCGAGCGGCTGCCGGGCCTGAGGCTCGCCGAGCCGCCGCGCTACCGCGACAGCTTTCACTTCCACGGGCTTGAGGCGCTGAAAGGGGCGTGGGGTTAGTCTCCCCAGCGGGTTTGGATTCTCTCGGCGGACAGCGATTTCGGCTCAGATCCGGCCCCGAACTGGGGTTGGATTGTCTTGGATTTCCTTGGATTCTCTCGTCCGAATCCTGACTTTTCAATAGGTTATGGGCGACCTGCCGCGAATATTTTTTGGTCTGCGCTTCCGGCCTGCGCGGAACCGCGCGAGCGGTCCGTGATTTGCGCCGGCCGTCGAAATCGCCTGCCTTTTGCGGAGGGGCTTCATGAAATGCAGTCTATCATAATTCTGATTTTCAGCAACAGTTCTCCGCCGTCCGCCCCGATCAGGGGTCGAACCGCTCGGGCGGCGGGAACGGGGTCACAAAGCGCTGCGCTCCCAGGCGAGACGCTCCAAGAGCGCCAATGCGTCAATTGGGTTATGAGGCCAGCCGACCGACAGCCTTGCAAGCCGGATCTTCTATCGCAGCCGGCGGCAGCCAGGCGCGCACCCCCTGATCGTCGTAACGGACGTGAAGCTCGATCTCGCTGCTCATGTCCGAATACAGCTCCCGGACGAGCGTGAGATCGCCCTTCGTCCAGCGCCAGTTCACGCCGCTCCGGCCCTCCTGGGGATGGAGGCCGTGCTCGAGACGCGGGTCGGTGAGTGCAACCTCGAACCTCTCCTCGCCGCCGACAAAAGCAAGGCCCAAAAGGGATACGCCGAGCCGTCGCGAGTCTACGAAATCCCGACCTCTTCCGGGACGAATGTGTTGGACGTCAAACGGACGTCCTTCGCGTTCGCGCTCAAGCGGAAGATCGCGAGCCCCGCGCTGGAGCTTGGATCTCGAAGCTCTCCATCGACCAAGAGACGCAGGTCGGCGTTCCGTGACAGTGTCCAGCCCATCATCCAGGCGCGCGCTGTAAGCTGCCGCTGCACGAAGGCGAGGTCAGCAGGGTTCTTCATCACCGGGCGGCAGAAGTCGTCGTGCGTCCGTCCAGCGCCTGCGTCATCTCGGTCAAGCCCCATCCTCCCCTCGGCGAAGAAGCCGCGGTTGGCCATTTCGAGATAACTCTCGGAGGCGAGATTGTTGGCGATGAGAAGATCGTGGATCTCCAACTCGACGTGCCAATACTCAACCTCGTCCATCTTGACCTGCGCAATGCTGGCCCCATTGACTATGTTCCCAGCGTGGATCAGCGCCTCGCCGAAAAGGTCGACGCAGATCGTGTGGGTGGGCGAGACGAGCAGATCTCGCGACGGAGACTCCAGCCCAATGGCGCCCGCTGCGATTTGGACGGGCCAGACGGCCGCGGGATTCGGATGGGTCCGGCAATTGATAACGCGATGACCAACCCATTTGACGGGACGAAGTCGGCCGTCATGGGTCCGGACGAGGTCGCCGATCCGCAAGGTCTCGACGGCGCGTTCCCCTTCGAGACAAGCGATCATCGTGCCGCGAACGTAGCAAACGGGGAAATCCTCAGCCACGAAGCCGTTGAGGTTGTAGCCAATAGGAACTGAGCCGTCATTGGTAAACAGAAAGTAATCGCCGTGTACATTCTGGCCGATGACGCCGTCGACGACAGTCTCATAACCAACATAGGTATATGTACCGTCGTATATAGCCGCTACGGACGGATCGCTGAACGAGACAGCAAATGTTTCGCCAAGCGTGATGACGCTGTCGGTGATCGACTCACTGCCGATCGAGGCGCTATTCGGTATCTGCGCAACGACCTTGCCGTTTGTGCTGTCGCCGTTTTGATCGAGCAGGTACAGGAAGCCCGAACTGAACGTCGCCATGGCGGTCTCCTGCGTCTGGGGCGCAAACAGTATGAAGTTGTGTCCGTTGAGCGTCAAGGGGCGACGCTGACGAGTACATTATTTCAACTATGTCCCGCGCGCCATTCCTGGCGACATTTCTGACATCGACGCGAAAAGAACTATGAGGGATCATAGCCTTCGCACGTGATGAGCCGGCGTGGAATTCCCGGCTTCACGGCCATGCCGAGGCTCGGAATCGGCGCGCCGCTCGCCCGGCTGGAAATGGCGGTCGCGCTGCCCATCCCTGTTTGAGCGCCTGCCGGGCCCGAGCGCCGCCGAACCGCCTCGCTATCGCGACAGCTTCCATTTTCCTGGGCTTGAGGCCTTGAGGGTCGCGTGGGACAGGGGGCTGGCGAAAGCCGGCTGATTTGGTTTGTCTTGGCCGCCCCCGCTTTAGCCTCGAATCCGGCCCTCAAAAAGGGGTTGGAAAAGTTTGGATTTCCTTGGATTCTCTCGTCCGAATCCTGCCTTTTCAATGGGTTATGGGCGATCTTCGGAGAAGAAAATTTCTGGAGCCATACGACCCGGAACGACGAGCGCGGCCCGCGCCGCTGGCCGTTTGGGTCGCGAGCATTGTCCAGACCTCGGGTGATGATCCCATGACAGGCAGTCTATCAGAATTTGGATTTTCCGCAATCAATCGCCGCTGTGTAGATCAGGCCCATATCTGCTCCGCGCGCCAGGCGACCGAAGGGCGACCGCGCTGTTTGGTCGGCCTAAACTTACGCGCGTCCACCGCGCAAGTTCCTATCGTGCGCCTGGCGGCTCACGATAGGAAATTTCGTCGGCGGACTGTTGAAAACGTCAAATTCCTATCGCCACCCCGGCAAAGGCGGCGAAACTCCCTTTTTGTTCTTGGTTCGCCCGGATTAGCCGCGCGCGAACCCAATACGCATCAGGAAGAGCAAATCTGCGCCGGGTATGCCCCCGTCCTTGCGACAGACGTATACTTTTTGTTTACGTCGTCCCAGACCAGATACCTTGCCTCATAGTTCGGGCAAGCCGCCGAGCTGGTCACATAGGAAGTCCCTTTCTCCGCGTATTGCCAGCTATTGCCTGACAAATAGTCGCCATCCGCCGCCTGGACGCTGTTATAGAGAGCGACGAAGTCATACGAGCCAATCGCGCTGGCGCTCCACGTTATCGTGAACCAGCCGTTCCCACCGGTCACCCCCAAGCACACTCTCTGATTTGAACTCCTTACCCCCGCCTTGACCGTTCCGGCAGCCAGCGCCTCGGCGGCCTCCTTGGGGCTAGCAAATGTCGAATTGGACATATCTTTTCTCCTCCCTTTGGCCTCACGTCTTGTGAAGTCCACAAAACCGTTTCACCGCGTTCGCTGACAAAGCTCCAATACGCTTACTGCGGATAAGCGCGCGGGCCCCATCGGATCAGAGCCCAGTAGTTCGGGTTCCGCACCATGGGCATGTACATATTGGCGAGAGAATGGTTGCCCCAATCATCCCAGGTCTGCCAAACGAAGGTCCCCTCGTAACCGACGTGAACGTAGGGGTCGGCAAGCTTCACTGGCTCAAGCGAAACCATGCTGGGCACGAAGTCGCACAGGTTCGCCACGCGCAGGCTACGCGGAACGTTCACCGTGTAAACTTTGGCGAAGGAAGCGTCCCCCACATGCAGACTTCCGAAAGTGATCACGAGCGGGTTGTTCACATATCCGCTCACCACAGCATCGAGCGCCGCGAGCGAAAGCATGGCCCCACCGAGACTATGCGCGCCCATATACCACGGGAGGTTCGGAGCCTGCTGCGATGTCGTCTGGATCGCGCCCAAACAAGACGCAGCCAATGATGATTGCAAACCGAAGTCTGTTCCCGTGTAAAAGGCATAGAGATAAGAGTTCACCATTCCATAGCTTTGTTGCTTGCTGCTCTGGCTCGGCAAGTAACAGGGCGTATTGTCACCCCATCCCAAGAGATCGTAGCCCGCCTCTTCGAGCGTCACAGTGCCCCTCAGCACGAGTATATTGTGTGAGTTATCGTCCGCGGTCGCGGTAAACCCAAACAGCTGTTTTCCCGGCGTGGGCGTACCGACCGGCGTCGGGCCGACGCAGGGAGGAGGCGAGCCGTCGGGAGCGCGTGCATAGGCGGCCGGTTCGCGTTCGACGCAACTCCTCGCCGCCAGTGCGGACACAACCTTTGCCCGAGCCTCCGACGTAGAAAAAGGGTTCAAGTTGGGGGCGGCTTCGTAAACCCAGATTTGGTTGAAGTTCTTGTAGCCCTTGAGGCTCGGCGTCAGATTCGAACCGTTGTTATAAGCCGCGTAAGCTTCACATACCCCTTTGGCAAGACGGATCGCCAGGTCCTGGCTCACGGGCGGCGAGGCGGCGGTGTCAAACTCGCTCGTGGAACCAGCAGGTTCTGAAATTGACACGGTTCCCCCCGGTGCAATTGGCTCATCGACGCCGCAGGGCTCGGCTACCGCAACGCGAACCCTTCGGCTGTGATGGTGGTCACACAACTGTACGGTATCATAACGTATATTATTTCCCGCTAAAGGTTGTCTGCGAACCCGATTCATCTTTTCGACAATCCCGACCGGGACGCCGCCTCGGTTCGAAGGGGGCGGATTGCGAGCGCGACCGAGCCCACGCGTTTCCTCGAGTCCCGGTCGCAAACCGGCGGCCCCTAAATCTGCGACGACCTCCCGGCCAGCGTCTGGGCCAAAATTCCTGCGGGACGGGACGGCGTTCCGGTTTTTGCGGCGGGGAACCGAAAGGGCTATAGGCTCGCGCCGTTGTCGTGACGCTTGAGCGGCGGCCTGATTCCACCCGTCACGACCAGCGTGGAGGCGAAGCGACCCGGACATGGTGTTTTCCTCGATCACGTTCCTCTTCTATTTCCTGCCCATATTCATCGTGTGTTATTTCCTGACGCCGACCGTCGGCGCCAGGAACGTCGTGACGCTTCTGTTCTCGCTCGTCTTTTACGCCTGGGGCGAGCCGCGCTTCCTGCTGATCCTCCTCTTCTCGATCGTCTTCAATTACGGCGCGGCGGTCCTGATCGATGGTCATGAGGGCGCCGCGCGCAAGAAGGCGCTCGCCCTCGCCGTCGTCGTCAATCTCGCCGTGCTCGGCGTGTTCAAATACGCCAACTTCATCACCGGCAATCTCGACGCGCTCCTGGGGCCGATGGGGTGGGGGCTCGGCGCGACGAGCATCGAGCTGCCGCTCGGCATCTCGTTCTTCACCTTCCACTGCCTTTCCTACGTGATCGACGTTTACCGGCGCCGCTTTCCCGCGAACCGCAATCCGGTGGACGTCGCGCTCTATATCTCGCTCTTTCCGCAGCTCGTCGCAGGGCCGATCGTTCGCTACAAGACGGTCGCGCGGCAACTGGACAACAGGCGCTCGACGCTCGGGCGCGCTTCCGTCGGCGCGCGCATCTTCATCATCGGCCTCGCCCAGAAGGTGCTGATCGCGGATGTCGTGGCCCCCATCGCGCAGGTCGCGTTCGATCATGCGCACAATCCCTCGATGGCCGAGGCCTGGATCGGGCTCCTCGCCTATACGGTCCAGATCTATTTCGACTTCGCGGGCTATTCGAACATGGCGATCGGGCTTGGCGTCGTGCTCGGCTTCACCTTTCCGCGCAATTTCAACATGCCTTACACGTCGCTCTCGATCACCGAGTTCTGGCGGCGCTGGCACATGTCGCTGTCGTCGTGGCTGCGCGACTATCTCTACATTCCGCTCGGCGGCAATCGCGGCACGGACCTTCAGACCTACCGCAATCTCGTCACCGTCTTTGTGTTATGCGGCGTCTGGCACGGCGCGAACTGGACCTTCGTGCTGTGGGGCGCATGGCATGGAGCTTTTCTGGTGATCGAGCGGCTGGGGCTCGGCGGCGTTCTCAGGCGCGTTCCGAAGCCGGTGAGCTGGCTCTATGCGCTGATCGCCGTCATGGGCGGCTGGGTGCTGTTTCGCGCCTCCGACCTTTCGGTCGCGGGGTCTTATTTCGCGAGCCTTGTCGGCGCGCATGGGCTCGGCGAACTGAGCTTCGACATGCACGACGCCCTGAACGAGCGCGCCATCGCGACGCTCCTGATCGGCTGCGGATTTGCCGTCCTGCCGCGCTGGCTGCCGCGCATCCCTTCGCCTATCGTGGTCCGGGCGACGGGCGATTTCGCCTGGACCTTCGCGCTTCTGATCTACTCGATGGTGACGATCGCCGCGGGCGCCTACAGCCCCTTCCTCTATTTCAAGTTCTGACGGGATGACGGAGACGGCGCCCAACACAGCGGCCGGCAACGAGAGCGCCGAGGCTTCGGGTCTGACGCTTGGCCGCCGCGCGCGGGCGTCGGCGGCGCGCCTGCCGAGCCCCCGCCGCTTCTATGCGCTTGTCGCCTTCGTGCTGCTCGCGCTGCCGATGGTCGTCGGCGTCCTCCACCCCGACAGCGAGGAATATGTTTACGAGGAGGGCCGGCGGCTCGCGCCTCCGCCCGCGTGGCCGACGGATCTCGCCGGATGGACGGCCCTGCCGCGCGAGGTCGACGCCTATGTGAAGGACCGTTTCGGCCTGCGTCACGCCATGATCAAGCTGCACCGGGATCTCAGCCACCCCCTGGTCATGAAGGTCAACACCGCGGCGCTGACCGGCCGCAGCGGCCGTCTCTTCTATGAGGGCAACGAGATGCTGCGGCAGAGCGCGGGTCAGGTGATGCGCGACGAGCGGATCTCGGAGACCGTCGGGTTGCTGGCCGAGATCCGCGACCGGCTGGCGAAGGACGGCGTGAAATTTCTGGTGACCGTGCCGCCCAATTCCTCCACGATCTATCAGGACGATGTGCCCTACTGGGCGCAGAACCACGGCCGGCAGACGGAATACGACCTCTTCCTCGCCGAGTTGAAGGCGCGCGGGATCAAGACGGTCGATCTGCGGCCGGCGCTGACGGAAGCGCGCAAGCAGGGCGAAGTCTATCTCATGAACGACGCCCACTGGACCGCGCGCGGGGCGATCGCGGGGTTCAATGCGGTCGCCGAGGCGGACGGGCATCCGGACTGGGCGATCGACGCCGAAGACGTCGCTCGGACCGCCTTTCGTGCGAAAGGGCGGGGACATCGCGCGCATTCTCGGCATCCAGGACGAGGTCTCCGAAAAGACGCAGCCCATTGTGCTGCCCAAGCCGAAGACGGACGAGGCGCTGACCGCGGGCCCCATGCCCGACCATGTCGTGACGACGGGCAGGCCGGGCCCGACGATCCTCATCATCGGCGATTCCTACACCGCGAGCTATTTTCCGCTGATGCTGGCGCAGCATGTGGGGCGCGCGATCTGGATTCATCATCACGAATGCGGCTTCGACTGGTCGGTTGTCGAAAAGTTCCATCCGGACGAAGTCTGGTGGGCCCCGACCGAACGCTTCCTCATCTGCGATCCCCATGTCCGTCCCCTCAACTTTCCAAGACCGGCTGCGGGATGACGCGCGCTTGACGCGCGCTTCGTCCCGTCCGCAGGGCCTCCTTCGGGGGGCGCGGCGTTATCTCGCGCTTGCCGTCTTCGTGCTGCTCGCGGCTGCCGATGGTCGTCGGCTTCATCCATCCCGACAGCCCCGCCGAAGTCCTGCATGAGGGGCGGCGGCTCGCGCCGGCGCCCGCCTTTCCGCGCTCCGGCGCGGACTGGCTCAGGCTCCCCGGCGAATTCGACGCCTATCTCAAGGATCATTTCGGCATGCGCAGCGCCATGATCCGCACCCACAAGGATCTCACCAAGCCGATGCTCGGCGCGGGCGAGGGCGAGGTTCTCGTCGGGCGGGACGGGCGCATGTTCTATCTCGGCGAGGAAGCGGTGCGGCAAAGCGCCGGCCTCGTCATGCGCGACGAGCGGATCGCCGACACGGTCGCGCTGATCGCCGCGATGCGCGACGATCTCGAACGGCGCGGCATCCGTTTTCTCGTCGCCACGCCCCCGAACGCCTCCACGATCTATCAGGACGATCTGCCCTACTGGGCGCAGAAGAACGGGCGGCGCACCGAATATGACGCTTTCGTCGACGCGCTGCGGGCGAAAGGCGTTCGCGTCGTCGACCTGAGGCCCGCGATGGCTGAGGCGCGAAAGGAAGGCGGCGTCTATTACCGGCACGACACGCATTGGGCGGCGCGCGGCGCGATCGCGGCCTATGACGCGGTCGTCGCAGCCGACGGACATCCCGACTGGCGCGTCGATCCGAAAGAGGCGCTGACGGCGCCCGAGACGCGCAAGGGCGGCGATCTGGCGCGGCTTCTCGGCGTGCAGGACCGGGCGAGCGAGAAGGTCCCGGAGCTTGCCGCGCCGCCCCCGCCGAAGGAATTGCTGACCGCCAATCCTTACGGCGACTATGTCGAGACTTTCGGCAAGACGGGGCCGACGATCATGGTGCTCGGCGATTCCTTCACCGGCGGCCATTTCACGCCGCTGCTCGCCGGCCACGCCTCGCGGGTCATCTGGCTCGACCACGAGCATTGCGGCTTCGACTGGAGCGCGATCGACCGCTTCCACCCCGACGAAGTGTGGTGGATGCCGAACGAGCGCTTCCTCATTTGCGGCGCGGGCGTGACGCCGCTGAACTTTCCGAAGCCCAAGTGAGCGGAAAGCCCGACCCTCGCGCCCCCTCCACCGTCCTTCGGACGGTCCCCCTCCCCCGCTTCGCAGGGGAGGATTCGGGCCGCTGCGCCGGTTGGAGATATGCGATCCTCCCTTGCCGCGAAGCGGCGGGGGAGGGGGACCATGCGAAGCATGGTGGTGGGGGCGGACGCCGATCCGGCGAATCGGCGTGACCGGGCAGGCTATCTCCGCCCGCAGCGTCCTTGTCATCGGCGGCGCGCGTTCGGGCAAGACGGCGCATGCGCTGGCGCTCGCGGAGGCCGCGGCGCCGGAGCGGCTCTATCTGGCGACGGCCGAAGCCCATGACGAGGAGATGGCCGCCCGCATCGCCCGCCACCGGCAGGAGCGGGGCGCGGGCTGGACGACGCGCGAGGCGCCGGTGGCGCTCGTCGAAGCCCTGCGCGAGGAGGCGCGGCCGGGCCGGGTCGTGCTGGTCGACTGCCTGACGCTCTGGCTCTCGAATCTGCTTCTGGCCGGGCGCGACGCGGAGGCCGAGGCCGCGCGGCTCGCGGCGACAATTCCCGCGCTCGGGGGGCCGGTCGTCTTCGTCTCCAACGAAGTGGGCCTGGGGATCGTGCCGGAAAACGCGCTCGCGCGAAGATTCCGCGACATTCAGGGCCGCGCCAATCGCGACGTCGCCTCCGCCTGCGACGCGGTCGTGCTGATGGCGGCGGGGCAGCCCCTGCTCGTGAAGCCCTCGGCCTCGCCGGCGCTGAGGCTCGTTTGAAAGGCTGGCGACTCAGGCGCGCTCCGGGTTAGATGGCCGCGCGATGACGCTCTCCGCGATGCTGAGACTGTTCGAACGCGCCCCCGAGCCGGCGCATCTCGATGTCGCCCATTGTGGCGAGGTCTACCGGATCGCCGTCAAGCGCTCCGCCCAGTCGCGCCGCTTCACGCTGCGCATCCGCGCGGCGAGCCGCGACGCGCTGCTCACCATGCCCGAGCGGGCGTCGATGAGGGCGGCGCGGGAATTCGCCGAGCGCCATTCCGCCTGGATCGGCGCGCGGCTCGCCCGCCTGCCGCGCCCGGTCGCCTTCGAGCCGGGAGAAGTCCTGCCCCTGCGCGGCGTCGATCACGCGATCGTGCACAAGGCCGGCGCGCGGGGCGTCGCCTGGATCGGCCAGGGTCAGGGCGGCCCGCTGATCTGCGTCGCGGGCGAGCGTCCGCATGTCTCCCGCAGGGTCGCCGACTTCCTGAAGCGCGAGGCGCGGAAGGACATCGAAACGGCGGTCGCCCGCTATGCGCGGACGATCGGGGTCAAGCCGAAAAGCCTCGCGGTGCGCGACACGGTGAGCCGCTGGGGCTCGTGCTCCTCGGAAGGGCGCCTGAGCTTCTCCTGGCGTCTCATCCTCGCGCCGCCCTTCGTGCTCGACTATCTGGCCGCGCACGAAGTCACCCACATGGTGCACCTCAACCATTCCGAGAAATACTGGACGCTGCTCGGCCGCATCTGCCCGGAGACGAACCGCGCGGAAGGCTGGCTGAAGGCGCATGGCGCGAGCCTGCACCGCTTCGGGGCGGAGTAGCGAAGTCTGTACCAGGAAATCGAAAGCGCTCGGCACAGTCCTGCGGCAGGCTGGTCCCTTTCGAGCTTTGAAAGACTGCCGCTTGTCAACGCGAACCCGGACGCGAGCCCGCGAATTTTGCTATATCTTCCGGACTTCCGGATTGAAGGAAGCGGTAAGGCGATGGATTTAGTCCGGCCACGTTTTTTTGCGATCCAACTGAGGAGACTGTCTGATGGACGATCTCAGTTACGGCAAACGGAACAAGCGGGGTGACTGGGCGCCGAGCGCCGCTCTCGAAATCGCGCCCGTGTTCGCGCTTCCGCCCCGGCCGGTCGCCTTCTTGAAGTGGCTGCCCGGCTATTTCCTGCCGTGGAACCTGCTCTTCGCCGCCTCCGCGGTCGCCTACGCCCATTTCGTCCTGCCCGATGTCGAGGTCATGAAAACGCTCGGTTGGGCTTGGGTTCTCAGGCTCCTCACAGTCAATTGCGTCGCCTTGACCCTGTTTTACAGCGCGTTCGAATATCGGCTCTACACGGCGCGTGCCCAGGGCAATCGTTTCAAATACAATGGCAGATTCCCGAACGACCAGAAGAACAGCGCCTTCCTGTTCGGGCGGCAGAATGTCGAGGGCGTGATCCGGGGATTGGGAACGGGGGTTCCCATCTGGACAGCCTACGAGGTCGGCATTCTATTCGCTTACGCCAACGGTTATGTCCCATGGCTTACCTTCGTGGATCACCCGGTTTATCTGGGCCTCGTTGCCTTGCTCGTGCCGATGTTTCACGAGTTTCACTTCTTCTGGATCCATCGCCTGATCCACTGGGCGCCGCTCTATCGCTGGGTCCACAGAATCCATCACATCTCGGTCAATCCCTCGCCGTGGTCGTCGCTATCCATGCATCCGGTTGAGCAACTTCTGTATTTCTCGTCGTCGCTTATCCATCTGATTATCCCTTCGAATCCGATCCTCGCAATCTATCAACTGCACTACGCGGGCTTCGGCGCCGTCGTCGGCCATATCGGCTTCGACAAGATCGAGACGACTGCGGGCTCCGCCTTCGACAGCCATGCCTACGGCCATTACCTCCACCACAAATATTTCGAGGTGAACTACGGCGACGGGCTTGTGCCTTTGGATAAACTGTTCGGCACTTGGCACGACGGCTCGCCGGAAGGCGAAGCCCGGATGAACGTCCGGTACGAGAAACGCAAGGCTCGCTTGAACGCGGTCAAAGCGACGGGCTGAGCGAACTTGTGATGGCGCCGGGGCTCCTGCATTTACCCAGAACGCCAAGCGACGGTCATGCAGACGGTTACGAACGATACTAAAAATCGGGTCTAAACCATCGGAATCGCGAAATTGGGGAGGCTATGTCGGGCCGCGCTCCCTGACTGCCTCGACCATCCGCTCGACCGCGCCGAACAGCAGCGCGAGGTCCTCGGGCCGGGAGAGGCGGTGGTCGCCGTCCTTGACCAGCGTCAGCGTCGCGGGATCGGCGCCGAGCCGCTCCATGAGCTTCAGCGCGTGGCCGTAAGGGACGGCGTCGTCCTTCATGCCCTGCAGCACGATGACCGGGCAGAAGGTGCGGATCATGCCCTTCATGAGGAGGTGCCTGCGGCCGTCCTCGATCATGGCGCGGGTGAAGACGTCCGGCTCGTCGGAATATTCCGAGGGGCGCCGCCAGACGCCGTCCGCCATGATGGCGCGGCGGGCCGCTTCGTCCATCTCCTCCCAGAGCAGCGCCTCCGTCATGTCGACCGCGGGCGCGATCAGGATAAGCCCCGCGACGCGGCCGGGCTCGGCCTCGTTCAAGGCCCGCGTCGCGAGCAGCGCCAGATAGCCGCCCATCGAGGAGCCGACGAGGATCTGCGGTCCCTTCGTTCTGGCGCGAATGACGGCGAGCGCCTCTTCGAGCCAGCGGGAGATCGTGCCTTCGTCGAGGCGTCCTTCGGACTTCCCGTGCCCGGAATAGTCGAAGCGCAGGAAACCCAGCCCCAGCCGCTCGGCCTCGGCGTCGAGCGCGGTCGCCTTGGTCGAATCCATGTCGGAACGATAGCCGCAAAGCCAGACGAGGCCGGGACGGCCCCGGCGTGCTGGCGCGCGGCGGCGAAAGGCGATACGTCGTCTGTCCGGGGGACTCCCAACGGTGAAAAGGCTCGGTTCCGTCACAATCTTCGTGTCCTTCGCGACGTGGCGCGCGGGTTCGTCGGCGCGCGCCTCTTCGCGCGGCTTGGCGGAGACGGGCGGCGCAGTCAATCGGGCGACTTCGTGAGCGAGGACGCGCTTCTTCCCTTCGGGCGCGGCGCGGCAACGCCGCTTGCGGGCCGAACGATTCTCCAGATCGTGCCGCCGGCCGCCGCGGGCGGCGACGAGCGCTCGGCGCTGGCGGTGGCGGCGGCGCTGGTCGAGGCGGGAGCGCGGGCGCTGGTCGCCTCGGAATCGCGCGAGTTCGCCGCCGAATTGCAGGCCGTGGGCGGCCTGCATGCGCCTTTTCCCACCGCGACGAAAAGCCCGCTGGCGCTCGCGATGAACGCGCGGCGGCTCGCGAAGCTCCTCGAAGCGGAACACGTCGATCTTGTCCATGCGCGCTCGCGCGCGGCCGCGTGGATCGCGCTGCGCGCCTGCCGCAAGCCGAAGCGCGCCGTGGTCACGAGCGTAACGGCCGACGGCAGGCTTTCCGCGCCGCGCTCGAGTTTCGAGCGGGCGGCCGGGGAGGGCGACCTCGTGATCGCGTCCTCGCAATATGGCGCCGAGCGCGCGCTCGCGGTCTTTCCCGCCGCCGAGGGACGGGTGAGGATCGTGCGGCCGGGGCTGGACCTTGCGAAGCTCGCGCCGGAGGCGGTCAGCCGTGAGCGGGTCGCGGCGATGCGCGAATCCTGGGGCGTCGCGCCGCATGAGCGGGTGGTGCTCGCGCCGTCCCGGCTCATGGCCTCGCGCGGGCAGCAGATTCGTCATCGAGGCGGCGGCGCAGATGAAGGCGCGCGGCCTCGACGATCTGCGCTTCGTCATCGCCGGAGACATCGTCAAACAGTCCTATGCGCGCGAGCTTGACGCGCTCGCGAACGCGCGCGGCGTGAAGGCGCTCGTCACGCGGACGGGCGCGCCGGCGGATCGGCCGGCGGCGCTGCTCGCGGCGGCGGTCGTCGTGTTTCCGGCGCTCGACGCCGAGGGCGTCGCAAGGACGCCGATCGAGGCGGCCGCGATCGGAGCCCTGACCATCGTCTCCGACCTCGGCTCGGCGCGCGAGACGATCGCCGCGCCGCCGGCGGCGCCCGCCGAGGAGCGCACGGGATGGCTGGTCCCGCCCGGCGACGCCGAGGCTTTGGCGGAGGCGATCGAGGCCGCGCTCGGGCTCGGCGCTTCGGCGCGGCAGGCCGTGCGCCTGCGGGCGCGCGCCCGCATCGCGGAAAAGCACGCGCTTGCGCGGATGACGCAAGACACGTTGCAGGTCTATGCCGAGGCGTTGCGGCGCTGACGGGCCGCTCTTTCACCCCGCCGCGGGCGGCGCGTAATCGGCGGGGTCGAGCGCCGCGGGCCTTCCGTCGAGCGACAGCGCCGCCTCGCGCGCCGGCGTCGAGGCGATCACCTTGCCGCGCCTCAAGACGAGAAGCCGCGTCGCGCGCAAACGCACCGCCTCGATCGGATCGCGCGCCTGCAACAGCACCATGTCGGCGTTGGCGCCGACCCTGAGGCCGTAGCCTTCGAGGCCGAGGATGCGCGCGGGAATTTCGGTCACGGCGTCGAACGTCCAGCGGATCGCTTCGCGGCTCGTCATCGGCACGCCATGCACCGCCATATGCGCGACGTCGAGCATGTCGGCCTGCCCAAGCCCGTACCACGGGTCCATGCAGCAATCCTGGCCGAGCGCGACCGGAATGCCGAGCGCGCGCATCTCGGGAATGCGCGTGACGCCGCGCCGCCTCGGATAGGTGTCGTGGCGGCCCTGCAGCGTGAGATTGATGAGCGGATTGGCGATGGCGTTGACGCCCGCCTCCGCCATCAGCGGCAGCAGTTTGGAGACGTAGTAATTGTCCATCGAATGCATCGAGGTCAGATGCGAGCCGGTCGCGCGGCCCTGGAGGCCGAGCCGCTGCGTCTCGTAGGCCAGCGCCTCGATGTGGCGCGACATCGGGTCGTCGCTCTCGTCGCAATGCAGGTCGACCCTGAGGCCGCGCGTCGCCGCGATCTCGCAGAGCGTCTTCACCGAGGCCGCGCCGTCCGCCATCGTGCGCTCGAAATGCGGGATGCCGCCGACGACATCGACGCCCATGTCGAGCGCGCGGTCGAGATTCCTCGCCGCATTGGGCGAGCGGTAATAGCCGTCCTGCGGAAAGGCCACGAGCTGAAGATCGAGATAGGGCGCGACCCTCTTCCTGACATCGAGCAGCGCCTCGACCGCGAGCAGCCGGTCGTCGCAGATATCGACATGGCTGCGCACCGCGAGAAGCCCTTGCGACACGGCCAGATCGCAATAGCGCAGCGCCCGCTCGATCACGGCGTCCTGCGTCAGTTGCGGCTTGAGCTCGCCCCAGAGCGCGATGCCTTCGAGCAGCGTGCCGGATGCGTTGAGCCGCGGCAGGCCGAGCGACAGAGTCGCGTCCATATGGAAATGGCAATCGACGAAGGGAGGCGACAGGAGATAGCCGCGCGCGTCGATCGCGCGGGCGCTTCCCGCGTCGATCTTCGGCCCGATTGCGACAATGCGGCCATCCTTTATCGCAACGTCCTGCGCCTTGCTTCCATCGGGCAGCGTCGCGTCGCGGATGATGAGGTCGAAGTCCATGGGGAGGCTTTCATTCAGTCGTCGTGGATGCGCCCGGCGCGGAGCGGCGGCAGAACCATAAGCAGGGGCGCGGCGCATGCCAATGCGGCGGGTTGCGCGTTCAGCCGCCCTCGCGCGCCGCCCAGTCGAGGCCCTGTTCGAGCCGGTCGTTGCCCCAGAAGACTTCGCCCCCTTGCGTGACGAGCGAGGGCGCGCCGATGAGTCCGATCTCGGCGGCGCGCGCGCTTTGCGCCTTGAGGCGCGCCTTGTTCTCCTCGCTCTCGGCGCGGCTCAGGATGGCGTCCGGGTCGAGGCCGAGCTTTGCGATGAGAGCGCGAATCACGTCGCGGTCGGAAATGGACTCGCCCCTGCCGAATTCCGCCGCATAGACGGCGCGCGAGAAGTCGGCGCGCGATTCGTCAGGAAGCGCGAGCGCGACCCGCGCGGCGAGCAGGCTGTTCTGCGGGAAGGGGTCGGGGCGCCGGAAGGGCAGGCCCATCGATTCGCAGATCCGTTCGAGATCCCGCCACATGTAGCGGCCCTTCGCGGGATAGAGGTTGAAAGGCGAATCGCGCCAGCCCTGCGTCACGAAGATCGGGCCGAGCAGGAAGGGGCGCCACGAAAGCGCGACGCCGCGCGCCCTGGCGAGGTCGGCGACTCGCATCGCGGCCGGATAGGAATAGGTGCTCGCGAATTCGTACCAGAAGTCCGCCGCCGGCATCGCGCGCTCTCCGTCGAAGCGGCGAATCTCGCACGAAATCTTCCGCGAGCGGAAGCGTCCTCAAACGAAAATCCGCCCCGCCTTGCGGCGGAGCGGATCTGCGAAAAGGGGGGAACTTCCCCGCCTTACTGCTGCTTCTGCTCGGCGGGAGCAGCGCTGTCGGAGGAGGCGGGCGCCTCTTCCTTCTTCATTGACTTGTGCTCTTTCTTGGCGTGGTGCTTCTTCGCCTTGTGGGGCTTGGCGGCGGGCTTGGCGCCGGCGTCGGAGGCCGCCGGGGCGGCGTCGGTGGCGGCGGGGGCCGCGGCGTCATTCTGCGCGAAAGCGGCGAGGGGCCCGACGAGGATCAGCGCGGCGCTGAGGCCGGCCGCGGCAAGTTTCTTCATCATGCAAACAGCTCCTTTGGGTTCTGGTGAGCCGGCTATTTGGTGATTGTGGACCGGCGCGCTCCCCGGCCTGCTGAATGGCTGAACGCGGATGAATTGGGGATGAACGTGAAATTCCCATCTCTCGCGCGCGTTTGACGCCGCGGCGGGCGTCCCCTTAAGAACGCGACCCATGTCGCACAACACTTTCGGCCACCTGTTTCGCGTGACGACCTTCGGCGAGAGCCACGGCCCGGCGCTCGGCTGCGTCGTCGATGGCTGTCCGCCGCTGATCCCGCTCGAAGCGGCCGACCTGCAGGGCGAACTCGACCGGCGCCGGCCCGGCTCCTCGCGCTTCACCACCCAGCGCCGCGAACCGGACGAGGCGAAGCTCCTCTCCGGCGTCATGACGGACGATCAGGGCCGTCAGGTCACGACCGGGACCCCGATCGCGGTCCTGATCGAGAACGTCGACCAGCGCTCGAAGGACTACGGGGAGATCAGGGACAAATACCGCCCCGGTCACGCCGATTACGCCTATGACGCCAAGTACGGAATCCGCGACTATCGCGGCGGCGGGCGCTCCTCGGCGCGCGAGACGGCGGCGCGGGTCGCCGCGGGCGCGATCGCGCGCAAGGTGATCCCGAAGGTGCGGATCCGCGGCGCGCTCGTGCAGATGGGCAAGCTCAGGATCGACCGCTCCCGCTGGGACTGGGAGGAGGTCGGAAAGAACCCGTTCTTCTGCCCCGATCCCGTCGCCGCCGACCATTTCGCCGCCTATCTCGACGACATCCGCAAGTCCGGCTCCTCGATCGGCGCCGTGATCGAGGTCGTGGCCGAGGGCGTTCCGGCCGGCTGGGGCGCGCCGGTCTATGGCAAGCTCGACGCCGAGATCGCGGCGGCGCTCATGAGCGTCAATGCGGTGAAAGGCGTCGAGATCGGCGACGGCTTCGCAGCCGCGGAGCTCTCGGGCGAGGCCAACGCCGACGAGATGCGCGCCGGCAATGACGGCCATCCCCGCTTCCTGTCGAACCACGCGGGCGGCGTGCTCGGCGGCATTTCGACCGGCCAGCCGATCGTCGCGCGCTTCGCGGTGAAGCCGACCTCCTCGATCCTGTCGCCGCGTCTCACGGTGACGCGCCAGATGGAGGAGACGGAGATCGTCACCAAGGGCCGCCACGACCCCTGCGTCGGCATCCGCGCCGTGCCGGTCGGCGAGGCGATGATGGCCTGCGTGCTGGCGGACGCGTTCCTGCGGCACCGGGGACAGGTGGGCTGACCGTCGAATCGGCCCGCGTTTCGCCCCTTCATCGGCCCGTCGCGCTCGCGTAGTCTCCTGGCCTTAGGCAGCAATGGAGACCTCGGCGATGGCGGCGACGGATAAGGGATTGACGCGACGGGAGGTGCTGACCGGCGCGGCCAGTACTGTCGCGCTGGCAGCGATGGCGCCGGGCGCGGCGCTCGCACAGGGCGCGACGGTCTCCGGAATCGTGTTCGAGGATCGCGACGGGTCCGGCGCGCCGGGCGCGGCCAATCCGGGCCTCGCCAATGTGCTCGTCTCCAACGGACGCGAGGTCGCGATCACGGACACGCAGGGCCGCTACAGCCTGCCGCTCCCCGACGAGGCGACGATCTTCGTCATCAAGCCGGCCGGCTTCATGCCGCCCGTCGATCCCGCGACCCAGTTGCCGCGCTTCTACCGGAATCATCGCCCGAACGGCTCGCCGGCCTCCCTCAATCTCGCTTTCGAGGGAATCGCGCCGACCGGCCCGATGCCTGCCTCGCTCGATTTCGCGCTCACGAAACAGGACGAGCCGAAAGCCTTCGAGGCGGTGCTGGTCACCGATCCGCAGCCCGAGAACGAGGCCGAGGTCGATTTCATCCGCGAGGACCTGATCGAAGCGCTCAAGGACACGAAGGCGAAGTTCGGCGTCAACGCGGGCGACATCATGTTCGACGATCTGTCGCTCTATCCCCGCTACAACGCGATCGTCGGTTCGCTCGGCCTGCCGTGGTGGAACATCGGCGGCAACCACGATCTGAATTTCGAGGCGCCGGACCGCCGCTACAGCCGCGAGACCTACAGGCGCGTGTTCGGCCCGAACTATCACGCGTTTTTCTATGCCGGGACGCTGTTCCTGATGCTCGACGACGTCGATTACCTCGGCCCCGATCCGAAGAAGCCGATGGGGTCGGGCAAGTATGAAGGGCGCATCGACGACGCGCAGCTCGATTTCCTGCGCAACGTGCTCGACCACACGCCGGAGGAGACGCTGGTGGTCGTCGTGATGCACATTCCGATCCGCACGTTTCTGGACGACGAACCCTATCAGAATCTCCAGAACAGGGAGGCCCTGTTCCGCCTGCTCGAAGGACGCAAACATTGCGTCAGCTTCGCGGGCCACACGCATACGACCGAGCATCATTATTTCGGCGCGGCCGACGGCTGGAAGGGGGCCGAGCCGCACCATCATCATGTGCTCACCGCCTTTTCCGGTTCATGGTGGAGCGGGCCGCTCGATCATCGCGGCGTCGCCTCCGCGGACAGCCGCGACGGTTCGCCGAACGGCTTCCATATCCTGTCCGTCGACGGCAATGCCTATGCGACGCGCTTCGTCCCCGCCAAGGAGCCGAACGCGCGGCAGATGCGGCTCTCGATCCTGAGCCGCTTCCACGGCGTCTCGAAGGAAAGCGACCGCATGTTCCGCCAGCCGCGCACGCTCGGCTCGCCCGTGCCGCAGGCGGCGCTGCATGCCTCGATCCTCGTGGCCAATGTGTTCGACGGGGGCGAACGGACGAAGGTCACAATGCGGATCGGTTCGCGCGCGCCTGTCGCGATGACGCGCGACAGCCGTCCCGATCCCTTTGCCCAGGAAGTCTTCTCCCGCCACGCCGAGACGGTGAAGTTCTGGGTGAAGGCCGACAAGTCCTCGCATGTCTGGACCGCGCGCCTGCCCGACGACCTCAAGCCCGGCGCCTATCCGGTCATCGTCGAGGCGGTCGGAGAATACGGGCAGGCGATGAACGGCAGGCTCGTGCTGGAGGTGACGGGGTAGGGACCTCTTCCTCCCGGCGCAGCGTCATACCGCGCGGCGCCGCGCCGACAGAAACCGGGCGAAAAGAGGCCCGATGACCAGCACCGAGAGGAAGCGCGCGATCTGCATCGACATCACGAAGGGCACGTCGACCTTGGTCGAGACCGAGATGATGGCGACCGAGTTGGCGCCGCCCGGACTGGTCGCGAGATAGGCGGTCATCGGATCGACGCCGTCGAACAGGACGAGCAGCCCGCCGACGCCGCCGCAGATGACGATGAGGGTCAGGATCATCGCCAGCACGCGGGGAAACACATGCGCGGCGTGCCGGACGACGCTCGCATTGAACCGCATGCCGATGCCCCAGCCGGCGAGCGCATAGCTCAGCGCCAACAGCCACGGCGGCAGCGCGATCGGGACGACGCCGGTCATCTTCCCCGCCATGCCGAGCGCCATCGGCAGAAGGAGCGCGCCGCCCGGAAGCCGGAACTTCACCGCGAGCCACGCGCCGCCGATCGCAATCGCGAGCGTCTCCGCGAAGGCAAGCGCGGGGACGGGAGCGAACCACGCGATCGTATGCGCGCCTCCGCTCGCCACGCCGAAGACGCGGGCCACGATCGTCGCGACGACGGCGCAGCAGACGACCCTGAGATATTGCATGAAGGCGACGAGCCGCATGTCGGCGCCGTAACCTTCCGACATCAGCGTCATGGCGGTCGCGGCGCCCGGAGAGGAGCCCCAGATGGCGGTCGTGCCGGGAAGCGCCTGCGTGCGCGAAAGCAGCCATCCAAGCCCGTTGGCGACGACGATCACCGAGAACGTGCCCATCGCGAAGATCGGCCAGTCGCGCGCCATCTTGCCGAACACGGCGACCGGCAGGTTGCTGGCGACCATGACGCCGATGACCCCCTGCGCGCCGAAGAACAGCGGCCCCGGTATCCCCAGTCCGCCGCCGGTCGCCGCCAGTCCGATCGCGGCGATCATCGGTCCGAGCAGCAGCGCCGCCGGCAGGCCCATGAGCTCCAGCAACGCGACGAGGACCAGCGAAACGCCGATGAGGATCGCCCATCGCGCGGTCGCCGGTCCCCGTCGCTGCGAGGTCCAGAAGGCTTTGGACTTGGCGCGCATGGCTCAGGCGAAGCCGAGCGGGTCGGCGAGGGCGGAGGTTTTTGGATCGAGCGTGACCATGAGCGGGACCTCATCGCAGGCGTTCGCCGCGGGCGCCAGAGGGCGCGGGCGGCGGGCGAGCGAATTTTTCGTGATAGGCGAGGACGGCCCCGCAATGCGGATCGTTGAGGGCGCCCTAAGCCGAGGCGTGGACGGGACGCCGCGGGCGGGCGATTTCGAGAGCGGCGAAGCGGCGGCTTGTGGAACCCGGAGCAGGGCCGCTTCGTTGCTCATCTGGCTTCATTCGCAACACGAGGAGGCGACATTGGCTTTTCGTTTTCAGACTTTGCAGCGCGCTCGGGCTTCCGGGGTCGCGCTGGCGGCGGCGATCGGCCTCGCTGCGGTTTGCGCCAACGCGCCCTTCGCCCTGGCCTGCGAGGGCCTGGGGTGTGTCGGCCAGGCGGTCGGCGAGGGTGTGCATGACACGGGCGTCGCGCTCGATAAGGGCGCGCGCGTCACCGGTCATGCGATTGAGCGCGGAGCGCGGGCGACCGGCCATGTCGTGAAGCGTGGCGCCAGAGCGACGGGTCATGTCGTCGAGCACGGCGCGCATGCGGTCGGCGAGGGCGTGCAGGAGACCGGAAAGGCGCTGACCGGCCAGCCGTGAGCGATTTTTCGCTGGCGGGAGCGTGCGCGTCGGCGCCTTCTCCTGAAGGAAGATATTAAGGCAGAAAGCCTGATCTTCAGCCCCGGCTTGACTCTGATCGCGCCCTCGGGTCCACACTAGAACAAATAGCGAACAATGGGGCGCGCAATGTCGCTGGCCGGCAGGGCGGATGCGGCGCTTTTGCGTCGCGCCGTCGCGACAATCGAGGCTCGGTCGAGCCAGGATTCCGCCCCGCGCGCCGCGCGGCGCCTCAAGCTCGCGCGCGCCTTCGATTCCGCGCTTGGCGGCGGTCTGGCGGACGACGCCCTGCACGAGATCGCGCCCGCCAAACCTGCCGACGGGGCGGCGGCGATGGGCTTCGCGCTCGCGGTCGCGGCGCGGTTTCTTGAGACGAAGCCTTCCGCGGCGCTGGTGATCGGCGAGAGTTTCGGCGCGCATGAAATGGGCGCGCTTTATGGACCGGGCCTCGTCGCGCTTGGGCTCCCCCTGAGCCGCCTCGTCTTCGTGACGGCGCCCGACGCGCTGACCGCTTTCTGGGCGATGGAGGAGGCGCTCAGATGCGGCGCGCCGGCGGTCGTCGTCGGCGAGATCTGGAACCTCAAGCCTTATGGGCTCGCGGCTTCGCGCCGCCTGCTGCTCGCGGCGCGCAAGGGCCGCACGCCGGCGCTCCTCGTGCTCGGCTCTGCTTATGGCCGCGCCGAAAAACTCTCCACCGCCGCCGAGACCCGTTTCGAGATCGCCGCCGCTCCGAGCCGCAGGATCCCGGCCGCGGCCGGCCGCGATCTGCCCGGCCCCTTCGCCTGCGCGGCGCGACTGGTGAAGGCGCGCCTGACCCTTCCCCGGGACGGCCCGTCGGCTGCGCTCGACGCGACGCGCGTCGTCAGGCTCGAATGGCGAAGTGAGGAGAGGACTTTTGACGATCCGGCGATTTCTTTCTCTCTGGCTGCCGCGCCTGAGGACGGACCGCGCGCGGCGGCTGCACGCGATTGACCCGAGCGCGCCGCTCGTTGCGGTCGCCAGGGTTCGGAACGCCGAGCGGCTCGTCACGGTCGACGCCGAGGCCGCGCGGCGGGGCCTGACGGTCGGCCTGTCTCTGCCCGACGCGCGGGCGCGCGCGCCTTCGCTCGTCGCGGTCGAGGCGGACCCGGCGGCCGAGGCGCGCCTCATGGAATCTCTGTGCGACTGGGCCTCGCGCTATACGCCGCTCGCCGCGCTCGATGGGCCCGAAGGGCTCATGCTGGACATTTCCGGCGTCGCGCATCTCTTTGGAGGCGAGGCGGCTTTGGCCGAGGATGCGCGGAGCCGCCTCGCCGCCTTCGGGTTCGGCGCGATCTTCGGCGTCGCCGGCAATCCGCGCGCCGCGTGGGCGCTCGCCCGCTTCTCGGCGCGCAGGATCGCGCCCGAGGCCCTGAACGAACGGGACTTCGCAAAGCTCTTCCATGATCTGCCGCTCGCCGCGCTCGGCCTCAATGCGGAGACCGTCGCCGACATGGCGAAGGCGGGCCTGAGGCGGATTGGCGACGTGGCGTTGAGGCCGCGCGCGCCCATCGCCGCGCGCTTCGGGCCGGCGCCGATCGCGCGCCTCGATGAACTCAAGGGCCTTCAGCGCGTCTCGATCGCGCCGCGCTTTCCGCCGCCCGACTTCTGCGTCGAGCGGCGCTTCGCATCGCCTGTGCAGACGGTCGAAGCGATCGAACTGGCGCTCAAAAGGCTCGCGGGCGAGCTTGTCGCGCTGCTGGAGCGTCAGGCCAAGGGCGCGCGGCGGCTCGAGCTTTCGCTCTATCGCGTCGACGGTCCCGTGCGCCGCATCCGCGTCGGCGCTTCCCGGCCGCTGAACGAAGCGCGCGCCCTCCTGCGGCTCTTTGCCGAAAAGCTCGCAAGTCCCGACGAGGATGCGCTCGACGCGGGCTTCGGCCTCGATTGCCTGCGCCTCGCGTGCCTGATGGCCGAGCCGCTCGATCCCGCGCAATCCGAGATCGCGCGCGCGGAGGAAGCCGAATGCGCCCGGGCGCTCGCCGACCTCGTCGACCGCCTGAGCGCGCGGCTGGGCCCGCGGGCGGTGACGCGGCGCGCGCTCGTCGACGCTCATCTGCCCGAACAGGCGGAGGCGGCGTCGCAGGCGACGCGGATGGGCGCGTCAGGGGAGGGGCGTGACTCTGCTGCCGGGATGGGCGCGCCGGCGCGGCCCTTGCGGCTCTTTTCCCGGCCCGAGCTGATCGAGGCGGTCCTGGCGGAGACGCCGGACGGACCGCCCCGGCGCTTCCGCTGGCGGCGCATGCAGCATGACGTCGCCGCTTATGAGGGGCCGGAACGCATCGCTCCGCCCTGGTGGCGAAAGCCCGGCGCGCCGACACGCGACTATTTTCGCGCCGAGGACGCCGACGGCCGCCGCTTCTGGCTCTACCGCGAGGGCTTGTGGGGCCGCGAGACGACGCAGCCGAAATGGTTCGTGCATGGGGTGTTCGGGTGAAGGCGCGTCGAAAGGATCGAAGGGCGCGCGCAAACTCCCCTCTCCCCCTGCGGGAGAGGGGTTGGGGGTGAGGGGGTTGAGCCAGACAGCGCTTACGCGCTGGACCCCCTCATCCGGCGCTTCGCGCCACCTTCTCCCGCAAGGGGAGAAGGGGCGTCCAGAGACGTGAGAGGCGATTGTGACAGCGCATCACCATCCGGTTCCCTTGGGCGCAAAGGCGCGTGCTCGCGAATTGCGCGCCAACGAAACAGACGCGGAGCGAGTCTTGTGGCGCTTGTTGAGGGACCGGCGGTTGCAGTCGATGAAATGGCGCCGTCAGGTTCCTATCGGCGCCTATATTGTCGATTTCGCCTGCTTCGAATGCCGCTTGATTGTCGAGTGTGACGGCTTTCAACATGCTGAGAGTCGGCGCGACGCTTATCGCGATGCTTGGCTGCATAAACAGGGTTTTGCAATCGCTCGATTTTGGAATCATCAGATCCTGCGCGAGCGCGAGAATGTGTTGAATACGATCTCTCGCTCGATGCGGCTTGCCATGGTGAGGCATCCCCTCACCCCAGCCCTCTCCCGTAAACGGGAGAGGGAGCGCTACCCTTCTCCCGTTTACGGGAGAAGGTGGCCACGCGTAGCGTGGTCGGATGAGGGGAATAGCGCTGCCTTCTCCGCGCAAGCGGGGCGAAGGCGATGATCCGCCCGAAGCCGCGCTTCGCCGAACTCGCGGCGATGACGAATTTCTCCTTTCTGCGCGGCGCTTCGCATCCGGAGGAGATGGTCGCGAAGGCGGCGGAGCTTGGGCTTGCGGGCGTGGGGATCGCCGACCGCAACACGCTGGCCGGCGTCGTGCGCGCCCATGTGTTTGCGCGCGAGAACAAGGCGGCGATGGAGGGAACGCGCGTCGTCCCCGGCGCGCGGCTGTCCTTCCTCGACGGCGCGCCCGACATGCTCGCTTATCCGAAGGATCGCGCCGCCTATGGCCGGCTCTGCCGCATTCTCACGGCGGGAAACCTGCGCGCGCCCAAGGGCGAATGCTGGCTCAGGCTCGACGATTTGCTGGAGCGCAGCGAGGGCCTGCAGATCGTCGTTCTGCCGCAGACGTCTTTCCTCTCCCCTCGCGGGGGAGGGACAGGGAAGGCGAGCGCGCCGCTCGCCGCAAAGGCGCAAGCCGCGACAGACGAAGCCGGCGCGACTGCCGGCTCTCAACCTCCACGCCTCGCGATCGAGCAGCGGAGCGAAAGCAAAGTCCTTTCGCTTCTCCGCGAGACTTTCGGCGCCCGCCTCTGGATCGCGGCCAGCATGACCTATGGCGAAGACATGCGCGGCGCGCTTGCGAAACGCGCGGCGCTCGCCCGCAAGGCCGGCGCGCCGCTCCTTGCCACCAATGACGTGCTGATGCATGCGCCCGAACGGCGCATGCTCGCCGATGTCGTCGCCTGCATCCGCGAGAAGACGACGCTCGAAGCGGCCGGGCGCCTCACGCAGGCCAACGCCGAGCGGCATCTGAAAAGCGCGCGCGAGATGGAGCGGCTCTTCGCGGAGGCGCCCGACGCGCTCGAAGAGACGATCCGCTTTCTCGACGGCCTGACGTTCAGCCTCGACGAGCTTGCGCACCGCTATCCCGAGGAATTGCGCGAAGGTTTCGCCACGCCGCAAGCCGCGCTGGACTCTTTCGTCCGGGCGGGCGCGCGATGGCGCTATCCGGACGGGCTTCCCGAGCGGGTGCGGGCGGCGCTGGAGCATGAGCTCGGGCTGGTCGCCTCGCTCGATTACGCGCCCTACTTCCTCACCGTGCACGACATCGTGCGCCACGCCCGGGAGAAGGGCATCCTCTGCCAGGGGCGCGGCTCGGCGGCCAATTCCGCGCTCTGCTATTGTCTCGGGATCACCGAAGTCGATCCCGCGCGCTTCGATCTTCTGTTCGAGCGCTTCGTCTCGCCCGAGCGCAATGAGCCGCCCGACATCGACGTCGATTTCGAGCACGAGCGGCGAGAGGAAGTCATCCAGTACATCTACGAGCGTTACGGGCGCGAGCGCGCGGGGCTCGCCGCCGCCGTCATCACCTATCGCACGCGCTCGGCGATCCGCGAGACGGCCAAGGTTTTCGGCCTCTCGGAGGATGTCATCGCCGCGCTCAACGGAACCGCCTGGGGCCATGACGCGACGCCGATTGGGGATGCGCGCGTCCGCTCGGCGGGGCTCGATCCAGCCGATCCGACGCTGGCGCTTGCGCTGAAAATGGCGGGCGAGCTCACCGGCTTTCCGCGTCATCTTTCGCAGCACAGCGGCGGCTTCGTCATCACGAGCGACCGGCTCGACGAGATCGCGCCCGTGATGAACGCGGCGATGGAGAACCGCACGACGATCGAATGGGACAAGGACGATCTCGACGCGCTCGGCCTTCTCAAGGTCGACGTGCTGGCGCTCGGCATGCTGACCGCCCTGTCGAAGGGCCTCGGCCTGCTGGGCAAGCACTATGGCCAGCATCTCACGCTTGCGACCCTTCCGAAGGAGGAGCCGGAAGTCTATGCGATGATCCAGCGCGCCGACACGATCGGCGTGTTCCAGATCGAGAGCCGCGCGCAGATGTCGATGCTGCCGCGCCTGAAGCCGAATGAGTTCTACGACCTCGTGATCGAGGTCGCGATCGTGCGCCCCGGTCCGATCCAGGGCGATATGGTGCATCCCTATCTGCGACGCCGGCAGGGGCTTGAGGAGGTCGTCTATCCTTCGTCGCGAGCTTGAAGCGGTGCTGCACAAGACGCTTGGCGTGCCGCTCTTTCAGGAGCAGGCGATGAAGATCGCCATCGTCGCCGCCGGCTTCACGCCGTCGGAAGCGGACCGGCTGCGGCGCGCGATGGCGACCTTCCGCCGCGTCGGCACGATCCAGACCTTCCACGAGAAGATGATCGAGGGCATGGCCGCGAAGGGCTACGACCGCGACTTCGCCGAGCGCTGCTTCCGGCAGATCGAGGGCTTTGGCGAATACGGCTTTCCCGAGAGCCATGCCGCGAGTTTCGCGCTGCTCGTCTACGATTCCTGCTGGATGAAATGCCGCTATCCGGACGTTTTCGCCGCGGCCATGCTCAACGCCCAGCCGCTCGGCTTCTACGCGCCCGCCCAGCTCGTGCGCGACGCGCGCGAGCACGGGGTCGACGTGCGCGAGGTGGACGTCAACCTCTCGGACTGGGACTGCACGCTGGAGGCCTTACCCCCTCTCCCGCTTACGGGAGAGGGCCGGGGCGAGGCCCGCCAGATGAGGGACCGAGCCGCGAGTCATCCGTGCGCGACCCCTCGCCGCACCCCTTCTCCCGCGAACGGGAGAAGGGTATGCATCTCACCGCCGCCACGCTTCCATGGCCGACGCCATCCGCACGACCCACGCCGTGCGCCTGGGCCTGAGGCAGATCGTCGGCGTGAGGGAGGAGGAGATGCGCCGGCTCGTCGCGCGGCGGGGCGAAGGCTACGATTCCCTGCGCGACCTGTGGCTGCGCGCCGAATTGCCCCTCGCGACCCTCGAAAAGCTCGCCGACGCCGACGCCTTTCGCTCGCTCGGCCTCGACCGGCGGCAGGCTTTGTGGGCGGCGCGGGGGCTCGACCGTGTCGGCGATCAGGACGATCTGCCGCTGTTCGCGGCGAGCAAGCCCGAGACGCCCGCTCGAGCCCGACGCGAGGCTGCCGCCGATGCCGCTCGGCGCGCATGTGGTCGAGGATTACCGGCGCCTGTCGCTCTCGCTGAAAGCCCATCCGACCTCCTTCATGCGCGCGCGCCTTGCCGCGCGCGGCGTCAAACGCTCGGACGCGCTGCCTCTCGTGAAGAGCGGCGAGCGCGTCACGGTCGCGGGCCTCGTGCTCGTGCGCCAGCGTCCCGGCACGGCCAAGGGCGTCATCTTCATGACGCTGGAGGACGAGGAGGGCGTCGCCAATGTGATCGTCTGGCCGAAGGCGTTTGAACGCCTGCGCGCGATCGTGCTCGGCGCGCGCTTCGTCGCGGTCACGGGCAAATTGCAGAACGAGCAGAGCGTCATCCACGTCGTCGCCGAGCGCATGGAGGATCTGACGCCGATGCTGGGCCTCCTGTCCGAAGAAGGCGAGCGGATCGAGGCGCGGGCCCGCGCCGACGAAGTGCGCCGCCCGCAGATGTCGATGGCCCAGAAGCGGCAGGGAACCCGCTTCGCCCAGCCGCCGCGTCTCGACGATCCGCGCGCGCCGACGCTCGCCTTCGAGGACGATGAGGTGAGGAAGGTGATGCCGGCGGGGCGCAACTTCCGTTGACGGGCGCGAGCAAGGTGCTGTAGGGCGCGGTCGCTGACCGCGCCAGGGCGAGGCCGGATCAGCGCCGGGGACCACAAGCGCCCTCTCCGCCAATTTCGAGTTCCTGTCCCATGGCGGCCTATGCGGCGCTGGCGTTCCTGTCCCTTCTCTGGGGCTCCTCCTTCCTTCTCATCAAGATTGCGGCCCGGGCCTTCGATCCCTTCTCTTTCGCGCTGGCGCGCGTGAGCGTCGCGGCGGCCGCGATGCTGGCGGCAAGCCTCCTCGGCGGCCAGAAATGGCCGGGCTTCCGGCCGGGGCTTTGGGCGACGCTCGCGGCGCTCGCGCTGATCGGACAGGTCATCCCGTTCCTGCTGCTCGGCGTCGCTGCCTCCATGACCACAAGCTCGGACATGGCGTTGATGATGGGCGCGTTGCCGATCTTCGTCTTTTTCGTGGGACGCTTCCTCGGTTCGGGCGACCGCTGGACGCTGCTCGGCGCGATTGGACTTGCGCTGGGATTCGCTGGCGTCGGCCTCGCGCTATGGGCGCCGGGGGCCCATGTGGCGACGCTTCCCCATGCCGCGGCGGGCCGCGCCTTTGCGCTGGCCGCCGCCTGCTTCTATGCGCTTGGAGCGATACTCTCCGCCGAGGCCACGCGCGAAATCGGCGCCGTCCGGTCCGTGACCGCGTCGATGACGATCTCGGCGCTGGCGCTTGCCCTTCTCAGCCCCTTTTTCGGCGGCGGGTTTGCGGAGACGCTTGCCGCCGCGCCGGCGCCCCCGCTTGTCGCCATGGCTGCGCTCGGAATCTTCAACACCGCGCTCGCCTACTACGTCTATTTCCGGCTCGTCGCGGAGGAGGGGCCGACCTTCGCCAGCCTGAACAACTACGTGGTCCCGTTGATCGGCGTCATTGGCGGCGGGCTCGCGCTCGGCGAACCGATCGCGGCCTCGGCCTGGGGAGGCATTGCCTTGGTGCTGCTCGGCGTGGCGTTGACGGGCCGATCGCTGCGGAGAGGATGAGCAAGGCGGTTCGCTCCCAACTCGGAAATCGCCTCGAACGGTCCCGCCGCGCGGGTCCACTTCCCTCGATGGTCACCAAGATTTGTCCCGTCGATGTGCTTGCAGAAAGACAGTAAGGCTGAGAAACGGGGCGGCGAGTCCTGTCGCACTTGGTCACTGAGGTTCGAGATGACGAATTCCAGCGAGTACACGCCGCCAGCGGTCTGGACGTGGGACAAGGCGAGCGGCGGACGGTTTGCGAGCATCAATCGCCCGATCGCAGGTCCGACGCACGAGAAGGAACTCCCCGTCGGCAAACACCCCCTGCAACTCTACTCGCTCGCCACTCCGAACGGCGTGAAAGTGACGATCATGCTCGAAGAGCTTCTCGCGCTCGGACGGAGCGGCGCGGAATACGACGCATGGCTGATCAGGATCGGAGACGGCGAGCAGTTCGGCAGCGGCTTCGTCGCGGTCAATCCGAACTCCAAGATCCCGGCTCTCCTCGACCGAAGCGGCCCGACTCCGATCCGGGTCTTCGAATCAGGCGCCATCCTCATGTATCTGGCCGAGAAGTTCGACGCCTTCCTGCCGGCCGAGCGCGCCTCTCGCGCCGAGTGCCTGTCGTGGCTGTTCTGGCAGATGGGCAGCGCGCCCTATCTCGGCGGCGGATTCGGCCACTTCTACGCCTATGCGCCGACGAAGATCGAATATGCGATCGACCGGTTTGCCATGGAGGTGAAGCGGCAACTTGATGTGCTCGACCGCCGCCTCGCCGAAAGCCCCTATATCGCAGGCGACGCCTATACGATCGCGGATATGGCGATCTTTCCCTGGTATGGCGGTCTCGTGAAGGGCTGGAACTACGACGCCGCCGAATTCCTGAGCGTACAGGACTACGGCAACGTGCAACGCTGGGCCGACGTCCTGCTCGAACGCCCGGCGGTGAGGCGCGGACGCATGGTCAATCGGACCTACGGCGACCCGTCGGAGCAGCTTCACGAGCGCCATGACGCCAGCGACTTCGAAACGAAGACGCAGGACAAGCTCGCGGCGGCCGGCTGAGAAGCTCCTCCCGATCCTGAGATCGGGGCGTTCGCGCCGCCTCAGTTGAGGTGATAGCTCACGCCTATACGGACGACATCGCCGCTGATTTGGGCCCGGGAGGATACGGCGGTGGTGAAGCTCACTCCACGACGCCTGCTGACAGTCGAGATGCTGAAGTCATTGTTTAGACTTCCCAGGTCGTAATGGAGATATTCGGCGCGGGCGCTCCAGTTTGGCAGAAACATCCATTCGGCGCCGGCTCCGAGAGTCCAGCCGAACCGGGTTTCCGAAGAACTGGCGCTTCCGGACGGGGGGTCATCGAATCGCCGCGGGGTGCGAGCCTGAAAGACATTTGTGGTCAGACCAGCGTCGCCGTAGGCCAGACCGCCGGTGCCGTAGAGAAGAAGCGCCGGGGTCACGAGGAAGCCGACGCGGCCTCGGACGGTTCCGAGATAATTGAGTGTCCTTGTGGCCGTGTCGTCCGAGAAATTGAAACCGCTGCTGCCGGAAATAGGCGCCCCAACCTGAACCGTATTCGTCTGGCTGCTGGGGCTCAGGCCATCGATGTCGGCCTCAAGACCGACAACCCATGTGTTCATCTGGTAGTTGTAACCGATCTGGCCGCCGCCGATGAAGCTGGTGGTTGACGTTGGGATACTGGCCGTCGCTGCCGACGCGGATGCGGCCGCCTGGGCTGGCGCGTCGATGTTGGCGGGATTGGCGTATACCGGCCACCCGGAGGTGTTTACGTCATTGCCGCTCCAGCCCACGCCTGCGTTCAGACCGGCATAGAACCCGGTCCAATTGTAGACCGGGGCGGGCGGCGGCGGGGCCTTATAGACCGGTAGCCCGAGATCGGCGGCCGACGCGATCTGCGTGAATGCAGTCGCGGACTGCAGCGGCGATGACGGCAATTGACACGCGGCGCATGGGCAGCCCCCGTTAAGGCCCCAGGTAATTCACTTGTGGAGGATACACGGCGGCCCTCTCCGCAGATAGGGAGCGTGAATGGAAAGCCGCCAACTTTCAAGGGTGTGTGACAATCCCGTCACATCGGCGGGATAGCCCCACGACCGGGCGGGCTGGCCGGGCCGCGCATCGGCCGGGATCGGCTTTCGCCCCGCGGGCGCCGGGAATAGCGCGCGGATTCCCTCAGCCGTCGGCCATATCCCATTGATTTTCGATGGTGGGCGCACAAGGGCTCGAACCGAGTGGCGTGAGGACGTTAGGCAGGGCATCGACCCGAAGGCGAAGGAGGCCGAGCGCCAGCGTCAGGAGAAGCGCCGCCTCGCTGACACTTTCGAGGTGGTCTTTGGCGCCTACGCCGATGAGCATCTATCGACGCTGCGGACAAGGCGCTGAGGTCAAGAGGGCAATCGAGGCGCACGTTGTCTCGCGGTGGGGCCGCTGAGCGGAATTTCGTGAGCGCGATCGGCCTTCGTTCGATCGCGCGACAGAATCCAGGTGTTGCGGGCGCGGTCGGTCGCCCCCCTCGCGGATGCGAGGGACACCACGTTCCCGCCCTCCGTTCCGTCGACGATCGCCTGCAACCGCTGTCCCCAAAGGTCGAGCGCGCGTCGCATCTCGGCGTGATAGCGATGCCGGTCATAGATCGCGGTCACGGCGCGATGATTTTGGTCGTCAGGCCGCCGCGCGAGCGTCCGATCGCCTGATTTTGGGTCCCCCTTTTGCGCCCGTCCCGTGCTGGTGGACGCGGACGATGGTTCCGTCGATCAGGGCGTATTCGAAATCCGGGTCGCCCGACAAGAGCCGGAAAACCCGCTCAAACACGCCCTTGACGGCCCATCGCCGGAACCGCTGGAAGACCGAGTTCCATTTCCCGAACGTTTCCGGCAAGTCGCGCCAGGGAGCGCCGACCCGGGCGATCCACAGCACAGCTTCCAGGAAGGCGCGATTGTCCGCCGCCGTCGGCCCGGATCGCCGACCTTGCCCGGCAAGTGCGGGGCGACGCGATCCCACTGTTTATCGCTCAATATCAGACGATCCAAAGCTGCCTCCATTTTGGAGGCTCTGAATCAGCGCTGCCTTGCTTGGCGCTGGCCTTCAGGCGTCAATGTCAACAGGCCTTAGAACGCGGGCAGGATTCTTCGGGCAAGGTATCCCTGCGGTCTACTCCTTCGATGCTCCTCACGAAGAAGCCATAATGAGCGAGGACCTGTGGGAAAGCTACGGGCTCCCAATGGCGAGCTATGAACGCGACCTCCAATCAAAGCTCTCCGGGAGTAAGTGGCAAGGTCCGCACGGGTTCTCTGGAACATGGACCTTCGCCAAGTTCGACTGACTTCTGACTGACAAATCGAAATGCGGCGTTCAATGGCAGCTATTGTCACGTTGTAGCGTTCCCGACTGAGGCGCAGCATGCGGCAATGCTTGCCTCCACAATGCCCCCTGAATGCCTGCCGATCAGCAAGACGCATGATCCCTTCAAGATCGCGGGCGTCGACATGCGCTCCGAACATGGCCGCCGGTTCCGCGACCTCGCCGCAAAAGTCATCGCCGAGTACGGCGACATCGACCCGGTGAAGGTGCGCGAACTGGCCGGACTGAAGCTCAGCATCGAGATCACCCAAGCTGCGCTGATCGGCGGCGATCGACGAGCGGGCAATGATCTGGTGCGGCTTCTCAACCATGTAGTCAGCCGCGCCGAGCGCGCCCTGCGCGAGGCCAAGCGCGCCCAGCCCGGCAAGTCCGCCCCGTTGTCCGCCTATCTCGGCAACCGCGAGGCCGCCTCATGATCGGCGGACGCCCCCTCGTCAGCATGCGCGACGCGCTGAGCGACCCGCAGCTGTTGGGCACGGCTCTCGTTGGCGACACCTGGCGGCCGTGGCGCATCCTGCTCGTCGCGTTGATGGGCGAGGCCCTCGAAGACGACGAGCGCGTCATCTTCACGCGCCTCACGGAACGACAGCGCGAGCCGCTGGAGCGGGTCGAGGAATTTTGGTGCGTCATCGGCCGTCGGGGCGGCAAAAGCCGCGCAGCCGCTGTTCTGAGCGTCTATCTTGCATGTCTCTGCGACTACAGCGGCGTGCTGGCGGTCGGCGAAAGGCCGGTCGTGCTATGTTTGGCGCAAAACCAAATTCAGGCCCGCGTCGTGCTCAGCTACGCGCTTGGGCTCATCCGCAGCGTTCCGATGCTGAGCGACCTCGTGAAGAGCGAGGCGGCGGAAGCCATCGTGTTCACGACTGGCATTGCCCTTGAGGTGCGGTCCGCTAGCTTTCGGGCCCTTCGTGGCGTGACGCTGGTCGGATGCGTCTGCGATGACGCTCGCTTTCTGGTACGACGATAGTGGCGGTTCGATGAACCCTGATTCAGAAATCCTCGACGCCCTTCGACCAGGTTTGGCCACGACGGGCGGTCCGTTGATCGCGATCTCGTCGCCGTATGCGCGCAGGGGCCAGCTCTATGAGACATGGCGACGTCACTATGGCCCGACCGGCGATCCGCGCATCCTTGTCGCACGCGGCGCCAGCCGTGACCTCAATCCAAGCCTGCCGCAGAGTGTCGTCGATCGCGCCACGGAGCGCGACCCTGCTTCTGCGTCCGCCGAGTATCTCGCGAATTTCCGGACCGACGTCGAGGGCTTCGTCGGCCGCGAGGCGGTCGAGGCCTGTGTCGAGGAAGGCGTGTTCGAGCGCCCGCCTGCCAACTTCCACTACAACGCCTTCACCGATCCGAGCGGCGGCAGCGCCGACGGCTTCACCCTCGCGATCTCGCACCGCGAGGGAAACAGGGCGGTGCTCGATTGCGTCCGCGAACGCCTGCCCCTTTCTCGCCCGACAATGCCGTCGACGAGTTCTCCACGCTCTTGAAAATGTACCGGGGTGGGCTCGTGACTGGAGACAGATACGCGGGCGAATTTCCGCGCGAGCTGTTCCGCAAGCGCGGCATAGCTTACCGGCCGGCCGAGCGCAGCAAGAGCGACCTTTATGTCGAGCTGTTGCCGCTGATCAACAGCCGCCGGGTCGATCTGCTCGACGACCGCAAGGCGATCAGCCAGTTCGTCGGGCCGGAGCGCAGGACCGCGAGGAGCGGCAAGGACAGCATCGACCACGCGCCCGGCGCTCATGACGACCGGATCAATTCGATCGCCGGGGCTCTCGTCAGCGCCGCACAGGGCGCGGGCTTCCTGCGCATTTCCGACGCGACGATGAGGCTCGCGGCGCTGCCGCCTCATCATTTCGAGTTCACCCGGTACAGCTGAAGAAACGCGCACCCTATGAAATGATTGCGCGTGGCTTCCGCGCCGCTGCCTCTTCGATCCTCAATGAAAGCGGTCTTTGGAACCCCGACGCCATCGAAGCGCAACTTGCCCACGCCGAGGGCAACGCCGCCCGACGAGCTTATGGGCGAGCGGACTTTTGGGACGAGCGCGTTCGGATGATGCAATGGTGGGCGGATCAGCCCGACCAAATGAGAGCCTCCCCTAGTCTAGCGTTCCGTTCATGGAATGCGGGATTTTCGCGCGGTCGAGCTTGTGGAAGGACATGCCCGGCGGCGACGGGTCGATCTGAAGGTCGAAGGCGGTCGTCTTGGCGGCCTTCTGCTCCTGCGCGGTGAGGCGCGCGAGGCTATCGGTGAAGGTGTCGGCGATGAGGAGGTTCATCGTTCGCCCCAATTGGGCGAGATTGCTCGCTTCGCCTCGATTGCGTCCGCGAGCGCGGCGGCACGTCGGACGATGCCCAGAATGAGTCCGGACTCGAAGGCGCCCAGCAAGGCTCCTTCCATGAACCGGTCCTGCCGAATGATGGCCGTGAGCATTCGGGCCAGTTGCTGAGGTGTCGCCCTCTTCAGCGAGACGCCTCCCTTTCCGAGCGTCTTTGCCTCCTTCGAAGCAATCCATTTTGGCCAGTCGAAATCAGTCATGACCCAACCGTCGTCGTAGGCTGACTGCACAAATTCGCCTACCAGGTCGCTGTATGTGACGCAGGGAAAGGTAAGAACGCCTGGTTCGGTCTCTTTCGAACCCTCCCAATTCCCGGCCTTGAATTCGGAGTCTTCCAGCGGGCGTAAGTAGCGGGCGAGCGTTCGAAGGTCCTGTATGGCCATTCCCTATCCCTTGAACACATTGTCCCGATGCCACTTCAGGAACATCGGATGCGGGGCCTGGTCGGTACGCGTGGGCACAAGGAGGCGGCGATCGCCGTTGAGCATGCTCATCACCTGATCGGGGACCTTGCCCTTCGCGAGCAGCAGCTCGTGATCGTCGGCGATCGAGATGAGGCCGCGGTCGAACATCCAGTGAGCGGTCCCGCAGAGCGCAAGTCCATTGCGCAAAAAGTTGGGACCGGAGGCCGCGACCGGGCGGATATGAGCAGGCTGGACTTCGCTCCGACCACCGCCATTGATCATCTTCAGTCCGGTGAACGCGCAGGTGTCGTTGTAAGCGGCCTTGATTGAGCCGGAAAACGCCGCTTCGCGGAACGGTTGGGCGACGATGCGTTCGACGATTGGCCGCTCAAATGTCGCGGGCGGTTAGGCGAAGCCGCCGATCTGCTCTTCGAACACGGGCGCCGGTGTTTGCTCGTCAAGCACGGCAGCGAACCCGGCCCGGAAAATCGCCTCATATTCGGCGTCGGGCAGCAAACGAACTGCCCGGCCGAATGCGCCCTTGTTCGTCGCGCCATCGTCGCGTCAGAGGGCGCATTCGTAGTAGCGCACGCCCTCGCGAAAGAGCACGGGTCGCGCGAAGTCGAGATAGGAGTCGATCAGCGCATAGAAGTGATCGCCGCGCGTGGGATCGGGAACGACGTCTGCAATGCGCGCTGCGGCGAAATAAACCTGCCGGCCACCCCGGCTCGAGAGGTCCCCGCTCGTGCGGCGCGGTTCGTAGTAAACGATGAAGTCCCCCTTCGCTGCTTGTATCTGCCGGAGGTAGGTTCGCGGAAAATGGTACCGTTGCTCCGGCAGATCGTCGTAGGTCGGATCGACCTTTGTTGTTAAGACGGCGCTCGCCAAGGCCCCAACTTCACATTTACCGAAAATAGGTCGCTGATCGCGGGTCGCGGGTGCCGAGCATGTAAACGCCACTGTGGACGTCTACCATGCACCAGTCCGGACGCTGCTTGCACAACTCGGAGAATAGTCCGTTGTCTACGTAGATGACCCCCGGCTCGAAGGCCTCATCGTCGAGTTCATTGGCAGCGGGTGGTCCCGTAGTTACTTTCGCCTTGTACAAATAGGACAAGCCGGCATGGATCGGTCCACCCGGCGGGAGCGCGGGCTCCGTCAATTTCTGCGTGACAGCAAGCGCGGGCTGGGCAAAAATTGCCACCATAAACATCGCTGTGCTATTCCACGCGCCGATGTACGGAGGCCTAGACTTCGGGTTGAGGATTGGATTAGAGCCCGACCTGAAATTGGTTGACCGGCCTCGTTGGGGCTGATTCTCCGGAGTTTGCAAAGACTTCTGGAGATTCGGGATGCCGTGGAGCGAGGCCGATCGGTGCAAGTATGATGGGGTGCGTGAGCGCTATTCAAGCGATTTGTCGGACGCTGAGTTCGCGTTGATTTTTCCGTTGCTTCCAGCGCCCAAGAGACGGGGCCGCAAGCCGAGATGCGCGCGCGAGATCTTGAACGCGCTGTTCTATTTGATCCGCTCGGGTTGTCCCTGGCGGCTGCTGCCCAAGGACTTTCCGCCGTTCACGACAGTGCAGAACCGATTCTACGCCTGGCGTGACAGCGGATTATGGACCCAAATCGTCTGTGTCCTGGTGATGAGCGCACGAGAGGCGGAGGGCCGCGAGGGGCGCCGACGGCGATCGTCGTCGATAGCCAGTCGGTCAAGACGACGGAGGCCGGTGGGCCGCGCGGCTTCGACGCCGCCAAGAAAATCAAGGGCCGCAAGCGCCATGTCGCCGTCGACACGCTTGGCCTGCCGATCGAATGCCAGATCACGCCAGCCGACACGCAGGACCGCGACGCGCTGACGCCCGTCTTGCGCGAGGTGCGTCGCAAGAGCCCATTCGTGACCATGTGCTTCGTCGACAGTGGCTATAATGGCGACGAAGCGCAACGCGCCGCCTTCGAGGCGAGCCGCATCGCCATTACCGTCGTCAAGAGAACCGACAAGCGGGTCAAAGGCTTCTACGTGTTGCCCAAGCGCTGGGTCGTCGAGAGGACGTTCGGCTGGATCAATCGGGCAAGACGCCTGGCCAAAGACTTCGAGGCGACCATCGAGTCCGCCCTCGCATGGCTGCTCATCGCTCTCGCCTTCCTCCTCACCCGACGCCTCGCAAGGCTCTCAGCTCAGCAACCGTGATTTTCGAGTGGGCTCTCAGCCACCGCTGTTGAGCGGTATGAAGTGTCTTGAGGTCATTCGGAAGCTTTGCTGGTAAGACAACTTTGTCAAAGAGAATTCTCGCGCCAGTCAGACTTTGCTCAATTGGCTTCGGACCGCGCTCCCAGTGGTATGAGGATGCCTTTAAGAGGCTGGCCGCATTCCAATTGCCCAAAGTCGAAATGGCCGCCTCGATAAACTGAGTTTCGAGTTTAGCCAGATGTCCCCAGCAAAGTCCCATCGCGAAACATAAGTGCCACGGATTTGCCTGCGGAAACGCTGCGAAGAGCGTTGCTGCTTCGTCAAAGGCCAGCTTGTTCAGTTCCTGACCGCTCTCGCGGAGCAGTTCGAGAACCCTGGTACGCGCAGGGCCGCCGCCCGGGCCGCCGCCTTTTAGACAGAGGTCATTAAAGCGGGCTTGGGTGTCGTTACCGGCTTTGAAATCAGCGCCTTCATACCTCACCCCACCGAAAACACTTTCATCACCTCGTCGCCGAGGTGGTTGATGACCTTCACCGCGATCCGGCCTGACTTCGGCTTCTCGAAGGGGCGGGAGGTGTCGGAATAGAGGCTCGACCACGCTTCCTCGTCGATCTCCGCTTTCAGCGTCGTCTTCAGCGCCTTGTAGGGATCGTTGGCGCCGAGGAAATAGGCGTGGCGCACGAAGAAACTTTCTTCGTTGTAGTCGTCGTCGAGCATCCAGAGCGCGATTTCGTCCGTCCCTTCGGAGACGACTTCGCCGGTTTGCGGCTTGAACACGTCGACGCCAAACACCTTCACCTCAGCCTGCCCGCCCTTAGCGTGTCGATGCGGATGTCGGGCTCGCCGAAAATGACGAACAGGTTGCCGGCGCCGGTCGCCTTTAGGTCGCCGCCCATGTGCAGGTCCGGGTTCATGCGGGCTTTGAGCACCGGACGCGGCCGAGCTTGTCGAACTCGGCCGAATGGGCGTCGTAGTTGAAGGCGCAGGCGATCAGCATCACGGCTCCTGGCGGTAAGGGCAACTCTCCTGAGCGTTCCTCTTGTGCAGCCGGCCGGCGGGGACCGTCCTTCAAGGAGTACACCGCCATAATGAGCCGCACCTTCTCCGCCGAGTTCCTTCAGGCGAAAAATCTCACGGTATTTGGTGGCATCTCGGTTTCGAGCAAACCAAACAACGTGACCTGACAAAAGAAAGGCCGGACGTCCTGGAAGTTGTCGCCACGCCAATGTTTTAAGAGGCGCGCGGTTTCCGGCGTCACCTGCCATTGCTCGGCATTCGGCAGGTTGCGCCAGGTTTCGACGTGGGTCCGAATTTCGTTGATGATTGGTGTCGCGTTGTATTCCTGCTCTTTCGACGATAGGTCGTCGCCGGCGTCGAATAACATAGAGGTCTGGCTGCTCGTCTTCCGCCGCTTCTTGGGCTTCGGAACTGGCGTGATCAGCTCGGAGCGACGGCGGTTTTCGATGATGCGGTTGGTCGGCTTGCCGTCCTCCAGTCCCCAATGCTGACCGGGGTACCGGTAAGGCGAGTTTAGAATTGGCCGTTCGAAAAAGAACACTGGAGGGTTCTTCAGCAATCAGTAGTCTGAGGGAATGGGCCACCATACCTCCGGAGATTACGAGATCTTGCCCGCGTATTCAGCGCGGGGCGGCCGAGGCATGCCGGTAGACGCCGGGGTCGATGCGATGGCGCGCGAGCTTCTGGTGGACGGCGCGCGGCGTGACGTCGAGCGCGCGCGCAACCGCGCTGACGTTGCCGCGGCAACGCTGCAACTGGACGCGCAGGCGCGAGGCCCTCGAGCAGGCGCTCCGCGGCCTCGCGCCGGACGTCCCGCAGTAACGCCTTGGCGGTGTCAGTTGGCGTTGCCGCGGCTCCGGTCGCCGGTTCAGGCAGCAGCAGCGCCTCCATGACCGGACCGGTCGCGAACAGGAACGAACGTTCGAGGATATGCTCTCCAGTTCGCGGACATTGCCTGGGCCAGGCGTAGGCAAGCGCCCTCGCCCGCGCCGACGGGTCGAGCTGGCGCAGGCTGCGGCCATAGCGTTCGCTCAGGCGAGCGAGGAAGTAGTCGATCAGGCCCAGGATGTCCTCCGGTCGCTCGCGCAGCGGCGGCACATGGATCGGGACCACGTTGATGCGGTAAAAGAGATCCTCGCGGAATGCGCCTCGGCGAACCAGCGTCTCGAGCGGCTG
>CAVUJV010000021.1:0-14083 GCA_963741845.1 uncultured Alphaproteobacteria bacterium | reverse complement strand
GAGCGCCACAAGGCCGTCGTCATCGCCGATGACGGGGTCGCCGCGGGCACCCCGCCGCCGATGACCGCGAGCGCATTGACGGCGCGCGCTGGTCGACGGAGACGCCGCGCTCGCCCATCATCGGCTCAAGATCGCGGTAACTCACACCGTAGCGGCAATACCATCGGACCGCCCAGAGCACGACCTCGCCTTCGAAATGGCGACCCTTGAAATCCGACACGACTGCCCCCTGGCCAAGAAACCATCCCGACGCAAAACCGGAATCTTTGCAGCAGAGCCGCGACGTCTCCAAGATCGCTGCCTTCTGACAAGAAGAACTTCGAACCGAAGCCGCTGGCGTGTTCACCGCCCGCTCAAGTTGACGGTGCCTTTCGGAGGCCGGCCGAAACCCCGCAGCCCTGCATCAGCGCCGGCGCCAAGGCCCGCATCCGAACCCCTACACATGAGCAGTCATTCGCGTTGGCTCCGGGCCAACGGTCGATGGCCGAGCCTTTCGCCGCCCCTCGACGATCGGAGATCTAGATTAGGCCGCATCCCGCGCGTGGATGAGCGCCATAATGCCCTCGCCCATGCGCGTGTAGTGCCGCGAGTTCGCGAGTTCGCCCTTGATGCGGTAGTCGTCCATCACGACGATGCGGTCGGCGACGGCAATCATCTCCGGCATGTCGCTCGTGATCAAAAGGATTGCGGTTCCTTCGTCTGCGAGACGGCGCAGCAGCTCATGAATGTAGGCCTTGGTCTTGATGTCGATGCCGACGGAGGGCTCGTCGACGATGAGGATCCTGACGCCCGCGGCGAGCCATTTGGCGACGCTGATCTTTTGCTGGTTCCCGCCGGAGAGATTGCCGACGATCTGCGCGAGCGAAGGCGTACGCACTTCCAACTGCGCGATAACCGGCGAGACATGCGCGCGCACCGCTTCGTCGCGCAGCAGGCCGACCCGCCCGGCGAGCTTGCGCCAGACCGTGATCCCGGCGTTCTCAAGCACGGTATGGGCGAGGATCAGCCCCTCCTGCTTGCGATCCTCGCTGATGTAGCCGATTCCGCAGCGATGGATCGCGTCGGCGACGCCGGCGATACGCTCGGGTCGGCCCGCGATCTCGATCTCGCCGACGGTCAGCGGATAAAGGCCCAGAATGCATTTGGCGAGCTCTGTCCGGCCCGCGCCGACGAGGCCGTAGAGGCCGACGATCTCGCCCTGGCGCACGGTGAGATCGATTTTTGCATGGCCGAGCGCGGTGGAGACGTTTTTCAGGTCCAGCATCGTCTTGGCATTGCTGTAATCGCGCGGCGCCCAATCGGGTATCTGCTCGTTGCGGCCGATCATCAGGCGCACAAGATCCTGGCGCCCGAGACCCGCCATCGGCCGGCTCGGACAGGCATTGCGGCCGTCACGCAATACCGTCACTTCGTCGCAGATTTGCTGCACTTCCTCGAGCTTGTGGCTGACGAACAAAAGGCTCGCACCCTCGTCTCGGAGCTTCCGCAGCAGGCGAAACAGAACCTCGGCCTCTTGCGGCGTCAGCGAGGCCGTGGGCTCGTCAAGAAGCAGGACGCGCGAGCGCAGCGAAAGCGCCTTGGCGATCTCGACGAGTTGCACCTTCGCGACGTTGAGCTGCGAGACCGGCGTGCGCGGGTCGAGATCGAGTTCGAGAACCTCTAGCCAGCGGCGCGCCTCGGTATGGACGGCGTCGTAGTCGATCGGCCGCATGAGTCCACCGCCGAGGCGTTCGAGCAATATGTTTTCGCCCACGGAGAAGCGCGGAATGAGATTGCGCTCCTGATGGACGACGCCGACACCGGCGGCGATCGCATCACGCGGACCCTCGAAGCGCACGGGCGCACCGTTGAGCCGCAACTCGCCACCGTCGGGACGATAAACGCCAGTGATAATCTTGATCAGCGTTGATTTGCCGGCGCCGTTTTCGCCGAGCAGCGCGTGGATTGAGCCGCCCCGCATCGTCAACATTACGTCCTGCAGCGCCAGCACGCCAGGGAAGGCCTTTTGAATCCCGCGAGCCTCCAGGCTGAGCGTCGAACTCACGTCGTCCTCGCCACGCTCTGGAACCTCACTTCGCGCAACCGATTGACGCCGACCGCCCAGAGGATCAGGAGTCCGAGCACGACCTCAACGAAGTAGGGATCAATGTGAAAGATCACCAGCGCCTGCGTGATGATCGCGACGATCACGACGCCGAACAATGTGCCGAAGACGCTGACATGCCCGCCGCTGAGCGCGGCGCCGCCGATGACGGGAGCGGCGAACGAGAGGATCAACCAATCGTCGCCAATCGAGGGCTGACCGAGTTGCAAGCGTGCGACCAGCATGATCCCAGCAAGCGCGGCGAGAAAGCCGGAAATCGTGAGCCGTCGAGCCCCGCGCAACGAAAAGTCCGCTTCGGGTGGAGATTTCCGGGGGACGCGCGACGTCATGGGGGCGCGACCCGCGGATCGCGCCCGCGCCGGAATGCGACGACCTCGGCCATGATCGAAAGCGCGATTTCCTCCGGGCCGATGGCGCCCAGGTCGAGCCCGGCCGGCGCGCGCACCGCGGCGAGACGCTGCCCGTCGACGCCACGCGCCGCCAGCGCCGTCTTCAGCGTCTGCGCCTTCAGCCGGCTGCCGACGAAGGCGACGTAGGACGCATCGGTCGCCAAAGCCGCCGCGAGCGCCGCCTCATCGCCGCGACTTTGGGTCGAGACCACGATAAAGCGCTCCCCGTCTGCGACGATGGGCAGCGCGTAGTCCTCGATGCGCCGGTCGACCTGCGCAAAGGCGCATTGCTCCGCGGCGGGAGCGCAAGCCGTCACGGAGAAGCCAAGTCGGGACGCAAGCTCCGCGATCGCCACCGCCACCGGGCTCGACCCGCACAGAACGATCTGCGGCCGAGGCAGCACCGGTTCGATGAAAATGTCCATCGTGCCGTGGCTCGGGCAAGTATTCTTGGCGAAACGCACGCCCTCGCGTTCGTCGCCCGCGGCGACGCCGTGCTCCTGCAAGACGTCGGGCGGCTGGACGGAGATCAAGCGGGCCCGCCCGTCGGCCAGCGCCTCGCGCGCCGCCTTGAGAACGGCCCCCCGCGCGCAGCCGCCGCCTATCCAGCCTTCGGAAATCGATCCGTCGGCGCGGATGATCGCCTTCGCGCCGGCTTTGGCGGCGGTCGCAGCAACCGTACGCACCACGGTCGCGAGAACGAACGCCTCGCCTTTGGCCTTCAACAATGGCGCGAGTTCGAGCACGTCCGACTGACGGTCCATCAGATCCTCGCCAGGTAAGGTTCGAGCGCCGCGAGGCTCTCGAGGTTATGCGCCGGCGCAAAAAGGTCGATGTAGGGCAGGGCGGCGCGCATGCCGCGCGCCGTCGGCTCGTAGTCGCGCCAGCCGAGCAGCGGATTGAGCCAGACGATGCGCCGGGAGCGCCGCGCGAGGCGCTGCATCTCGGCGCCGAGCCGCTCCGGATCCCCAGTGTCGTAACCGTCGGAGACGATAACGACGGCGGTGCGCGAATTGATCACGCGCGCCGCATGCCAGCGGTTGAAGTCCGCGAGGCTTTCGCCGATCCGTGTACCGCCGCCGATGCCCTGCGCCATCAGCGCGAGGCGGTCGACGGCGCGCGCGACGTCCCGTTCGCGCATTGCGCTCGACACATGCACGAGGCGAGTGTGGAAGACGAAGGCCTCCGCCTCGCGGAACGCATCGACCGCCGCGTGCAGGAAGCGGGCGAAGAAGGCGGTGTAGAGCTCCATAGAGCCGGACGCGTCGAGCAGCAGGACGAGGCGCAGCGGGCGAAGCTTGCGGCGTCGCCAGACGAGATCGATAGGCGTGCCGCCGTGGGCGACGCTGCGGTGGATCGTGCGCCTGAGGTCGAGTTTGGGGCCTGCGCTCCGCGCCCGCCAGCGCCGCACGAGCCGCGCCCGCATACGCCGGGCGAGCCGTTCCGTGAGCGCATGAACCTTCGCCATCTCTTCCGGGTCGGCAATATGCCGGATGTCGCGGCTCGCGAGCGCTTCGGCCGAAGAGGCTGCGTCGCGCCGGTCTCCGCTGGCCGTCGCGCCGCCGGCCGTGTCGTCGTGGGAGCCGCTTTCACTTGCGCTTTGCGGCGGCTCTGGTGCGAAGCTGGAGGGCAAGGGCTTGCGTCGCGCCGGGCTCTGAGCGCCCCGCGCCGCGCAAGGGTTGGACCCGGCGCATGCCCGTTCCGCGCCAGAAAGCGTCGAAGAGTTCATCGAAGCGTCGCCAGTCTTCGCGCGTCGCCGAGAAGAGCGCGCGCAGAGCCGGTTTCAGCGAGGCGGACCGCTGGCCCGCGGGCGATGCGAGCACCGCCAGCGCGTCGCGGCTCTCGGCCAGTCCGACGGCGAACCCGTTCGCCCGAAGCACGTTCGCGAAGGCCGCGATCTTCGCCGCCGATTGGGCGTCGAGAGCGCGGTCCTGAGGGGTCCTCGCGGGTTCGGCCATGACGCGCCTCACGCGACCTTGCCGATCAGACGGTCGGTCGTCTCGCGCGTGAGCCGGGCACGGTCCTCATGCGTCTTGAGCAGGCAGATCAGGGTGTCGTGAACCGTTTCCGGCGACTGACGAAGGTCTTCGACCGCGAGCCCGGCGAGGGTAGCGGCCCAGTCGAGCGTTTCGGCCACGCCCGGGGCCTTGCGCAGGTCCTCCCGGCGGATCGCCGCGACGAGCCGGGCGATCTGCGCCGCCAGCGGGACGGCTACTTCGGGCGTGCGCGCCAGGATGATCGCTGCCTCGCGCTCTACGTCCGGAAAGTCGACGTAGTGATAAAGGCAGCGCCGCCTCAGCGCGTCGGAGAGCTCGCGCGTGTTGTTCGAGGTGAGGATGACGCGCGGGATCGTCACAGCGGCGATCGTGCCGAGTTCGGGGATCGAGATCTGATAGTCGGAGAGGAGTTCCAACAGGAAGGCCTCGAATTCCTCGTCGGCGCGATCGACCTCGTCGACCAGCAGCACCGGCCGCTTTGCCCGCCGGATGGCGGCGAGCAGGGGCCGTTCGAGCAGATACCTTTCGGAGAAGATCTGCTCCTCGATGCGCTCCGCCGTTTCGCCCGCGCCCTCGCGCGCCTTGATGGCGAGGAGCTGGCGCTGGTAGTTCCACTCGTAGAGCGCCGCGTTCTGATCCAGTCCCTCGTAACACTGGAGCCGGATCAGTTCCGCGCCGTGCAGCGCCGCCAGAGCCTTGGCGACTTCCGTCTTGCCGACGCCTGCCTGCCCCTCGAGCAGCAGGGGCCGCTTGAGGAAGTCCATCATCCAAAGCGCCGTCGCGAGGTCGCGATCGGCGATATAGCCGACTTCGGCCAGACGGCCTGCGATGTCTTCCCTCGCGAGCGGCATCAGCAATCCTTCCGGCAAACCGGCCGCCCTCCGCGTCTTACGCCGCGTGCAGTCCGAGTTTGTCCGCGGCCATCCAGGTGCGCCAGTGATCGTGTGGCATCGCGATGTGGGTCGAGCCGAGGAAGGCGAAAGCGTCGTTGATCGCGTTGGCGAAGCACGGCACGCCGCCGACATTCGGGCTCTCTCCGACGCCCTTGGCGCCGATCGGATGATGTGGCGAGGGCGTCGTCGTCCAGTCCGTCGTCCATTTCGGCGTCTCGACCGCCGTCGGCATGAAATAGTCCATGAACGACGCGGTCAGCACGTTGCCGGACTCGTCGTAGCGGATCTCCTGGCCCATCGCGATGCCGAAGGCTTCGGTCAGGCCGCCATGCACCTGTCCCTCGATGATCATCGGATTGATGCGGACCCCACAGTCGTCGAGGGCGTAGAAAGAGCGGATCTTGGTCGCGCCCGTCTCGATGTCGACGTCGGCGACGCAGATATAGGCGCCGAACGGATAGGTCATATTGGGCGGATCGTAGTAGTTGACCGCCTCAAGGCCCATCTCCATCCCCTTGGGCACGGAATTGTAGGCCGCCCAGGCCAGTTCCTTCATCGTCTTGAAGCGCTCGGGGACGCCCTTGACCCGGAAGCGGTCGACGTCCCATTCGAGATCGTCGTCGTGCACTTCGAGAAGATGGGCGGCGATCATCTGCGCCTTGGCCTTGATCTTGCGCGCGGCCATTGCGGTCGCTGCGCCCGACACCGGCGTCGATCGTGAGCCGTAAGTGCCGAGGCCATAGGGCGCCGTATCGGTGTTGCCTTCCTCGATCGTGATGTCGTCGGCCGGAAGGCCGAGTTCGCTCGCGATGATCTGCGCGTAGGTCGTCTCGTGGCCCTGCCCTTGCGATTTGGTGCCGAGGCGCGCGATCACCGAACCTGTCGGATGAATGCGGATCTCTGCGCTGTCGAACATCGCGATGCCGAGTATGTCGCAGTTCTTCGATGGGCCCGCGCCGACGATTTCGGTGAAGAAGGCGACGCCAATGCCCATGAGTTCGCGGGTCTCGCCGCGTCGAAACGCCTCCTGCTTCGCCTTCTGCTCAGCGCGCAGCTTCGCGTAACCGACGGAATCCATCGCCCTCTGCAGGGCGGTGTGATAGTCGCCCGAGTCGTATTCCCAGCCGAGCGCGGACTGATAGGGGAACTGCTCGCGCCGGATCAGGTTCTTCATCCTGAGCTCGGCGGGGTCCATGCCGAGCTTCTGGGCGAGAATGTCCATCCCCCGCTCGATGCAATAAGCGGCCTCGGTGACCCGGAACGAGCAGCGATAGGCGACGCCGCCTGGCGCCTTGTTGGTGTAGACGCCGTCGACCTCGCAATGGGCGACCGGGAAATCGTAGGACCCGGTGACGATGTTGAAGAAGCCCGCCGGCCATTTGGAGGGATCGGCGCAGGCGTCGAACGCGCCGTGGTCGGCGAGCACATGCACACGAAGGCCGGTGACCTTGCCGTCGCGCCGGGCGGCGATCTCGGTCGTCATGTGATAGTCGCGGGCGAAGGAGGTCGACGAGAGGTTCTCTATCCGGTCCTCGACCCATTTGACCGGGCGCCCGGTGACGATCGAGGCGACGATCGCGCAGATGTAGCCGGGGTAGGCGCCGACCTTGTTGCCGAAGCCGCCGCCGATATCGGGCGAGATCACGTGGATCTTGTGCTCGGGAATCTTCGAGATCAACGACGCCACGGTGCGGATGACATGGGGCGCCTGAAACGTACCCCAGAGGGTCAGTTCGCCACGGATCTTGTCGAACGAGGCGACGCACTGGCAGGTCTCGAGCGGGGATGGATGCACGCGCTGATAGGAGATCAGCTCCTTGATCGTGACCTCGGCGCGCTCGAAGGCCGCGTCGGTCGCGCCCCTGTCGCCCATCTCCCAGGTGAAGATATGGTTATAGTGCTTGCGGCGCCCGTGCGCGCCGTCGGTCTTGTCCTTGATGTCCTCGCGCAACACCGGAGCGCCGGGCGCCATCGCCTTGAACGGGTCGATCACCACAGGCAGCGCTTCATAGACCACTTCGACGAGGTCGACGGCGTCGGCCGCGGCCTCGCGCGTCTCGGCCACGACGAAGGCGACTTCCTGGTTCTGGAAGAGGACTTTCTCTTCGGCGAGCACCGCCTGCACATCGCCGGCTAGCGTCGGCATATAGTGCAGCGCAAGCGGCTTCAGTTCCTTGGCCGTCAGCACGGCAAGCACCCCGGGGACTTTCATCGCCTCGGAGACGTCGATCGACTTGATCCTGGCATGGGCGTGCGGCGAGCGCACGAGATCGCCATAAAGTGTGCCTGACAGTTTGAGGTCGTCGACGTAATTGCCCTTGCCCTGGACGAAGCGAATGTCCTCGACCCGTTTGCGCTTGCAGCCGAGGCCCTGAAGCTTTTCGGCGCGTTCTTCGGATGTGGGCGCAATCGCATTCATTCCGCGGCCTCCTGGAACTGTGCGCCGCTCAGCTTTGCGGCGGCGTATTGAATCGCCTTGACGATGTTCTGATAGCCGGTGCAGCGGCAGAGATTGCCGGAGATTCCGAGGCGGATTTCCTCTTCGCTCGGGTTCGGGTTCTCCTGCAGCAGCCGATAAGCCCTCGTGATCATACCGGGCGTACAGAATCCGCACTGCAATCCGTGCATTTCGCGGAAGCCTTCCTGGAGCGCGTGCAGCGTTCCGTCCGGCGCAGCGATCCCCTCGATGGTGAGGATCGTGGCGCCGTCCACCTGCACCGCAAAGACAGTGCAGGACTTCACCGACTTGCCGTCCAGATCTACCGTGCAGGCGCCGCAATGGGTCGTTTCGCAACCGATATGCGGGCCCGTGAGGCCGAGCTGATCGCGCAGGAAATGGATCAACAGGGTTCGCGGCTCGACCAGGCCGTCGACCGCTTTGCCGTTGACCGTCAGGGATACTTGCGTTTTTTTGGCGATTGGGCTTGGCATCGGACTCTCCGGATCAGCTTGCGCGCGATCGGGCGCGTTCGATGGCGCGCGCCAGCATCACGCCGGCCATTTTCGTGCGATATGCGGCCGGGCCGCGCGTATCGGACGCCGGCGAGGTGATCGCTTCGGCCGCAGCGACCGCGCGCTTGATTGTCGGGACGTCCAGGCGCGATCCGACGAGAATCCGCGCCGCCTCTTCCGCCCAGAGCGGCGTCTCGCCGACATTGGTGAGGCCGATCGACGCGGACTTCACGCTGCCCCCGGCCATCGTCAAGACGACCCCGGCGGCGGCGGTCGCATAGTCGCCGATCTTTCGCTTCAGCTTCTCATAGGCGTATCCGTGCCCGGCAGCCGGGACGGGGATGCGGATCGCGGAGAGGATCTCGCCAGGCTCGAGGGCAGTGAAATAGGCGCCTTGGTAGAAGTCGCGCGCCGCGACGCGCCGCTCGCCGCCTTTGCCCGCAAGACTATAGGTTGCGCCGAGGCACATCATCACCGCCGGCATGTCGTTGCCGGGATCGCCGTTGGCGACGTTGCCGCCGATCGTGCCGAGGTAGCGCACCTGCGGGTCGGCGATGACCAGGGCCGCCTCCTTGAGGATCGGCGCTTTAGCGCCGATCACCGCGGAATCCAGCAGCTCGTGCTGGGTCGTCGTGGCGCCGATGACGATATCCGATCCGTCCTCGCGAATGCCCTTGAGTTCGGTGATCGCGCCAAGATCGACGAGGTCCGATGGTTTGGCGAGGCGGAGCTTCATCATTGGGACGAGGCTATGTCCGCCCGAGAGCGGCCGGGCGTCCTCGCCGAGATCAGTGAGCAAGGCGACCGCCTCGGCGATCGATTTGGGGCGGTGATAAGCGAAGGCGGCGGGAATCATATCGTCCTCCCTGCCGCTTGACTGCCTCGGGCCTTTTGGGGCTGCCATGGCGCTCGCGGCTTATGATCTTTCTGTCTGGGGAATTCCCCGTAGGGATTTGTCGCGCGCGACGCTCCGCTGGAACAAGCGCGCAGTCACAAACGAACGGTTTCCGGCGCCAAATGCGCCTGTCGCGCACGAACTGCGTCAGGAACGCTGACCTGAACCCGCGCTATTCCGCCGCGCGCCTGAGCCCCGAGAGGCGTGCCCGGATCTGCCCGATGCGAGCCCGGCTCACCGGCACACTATAGCGTTCGGGAACCGCGAATTCGATGACGCCGCTGTCGCTGTTGAACCTGGCGCCGTCGACGCGGGCGATATTGACGATGTGGCTGCGATGGACTCTGGCGAAAAGCTTGGGGTCGAGCCGGTTCTCGATCTCGCCGATCGAGAGGGTGCAGAAATGGGACGTCGTTCCATCGAACACCTGGGTGTAATGGGCGTCGGCGCGGACGGCGACAATCGACGTAGCGGCGATGTATGACGTGATCCCATTGCGCTCCAGCGGAATGTGGCTCGCCGGACGGCGTGGCGGCCCGCCGGCCCCACCGAGGGGCGAAAAAGTTCCAATTCCCGGGCGGACCACCGGTTCGACGTGAGGACTCGGCGGATTCGGCCGCGCTTCGGCCGTAGCCACGGGCGCTCGCGCGCTTCGCGCCGGCGCCAGAGACAGCAGAAAGCCGCCCGAAACCAGGAAGGCGACGATAGCGACGATGACCGCAAGAAGGTCGGGCGACAACGCGGGTGCGACGGCGGGGGAGGGTCGTGGAAAGAGCGAAAGTCCGCTCATCGCCGTGTAATGCATTCCGGAGATGGCGATGCCGAGCACGGTCGCGGAGACCGGGAGCCATTGCGACGCACCGCCGAAGGCGACCCACAGCGCGAGTCCCGAGGCGGCGATCGCAACACCAGCAGCCGTGAGCACGAGAGCCGTCGAATTGGCCATCTCCGCGCAGGCGCGCAGCGTCTCCATGCCGACGTAATGCATGGTGACGATGCCGAGCCCCATGAACACGGCGGCCGCGCCGATGCGGGGGAATGTTGGCGGACCGGCGCTCGCGGCGAGCACCGCCGCCCCAACAACGATCACGCAGACGAGGAACGACAGCAGCGTCGGTAGGACGAGGTAGTCGACCGGGAATGGAACGCGCTCGGCCAGCATGCCAACGAAATGCATCGTCCAGACGCCAAGCGCGAGCGTAATTGCCGCGCCGGCAAGAAGGGCGCGCTGCCGCGCTCCCTCGGCGTCCGCAACTTGAAGCGCGAAGCTCAACCCGACATAGGAGCCCTGAATGGCCAGAGCGACCGAGAGCGCAACCAGCCATGGCGAGTACGATACCGGCACCGACCGCCCTCTCCGCTCCGTCCCATCGATTCCAAAGCTTCTTCAGCCGGACTATAGTACAGATCACGAAATCCCGGCAAAATTCCCGCGATATCCGATTGTTCGAACGCTTTTCAGCCCGATGACGCTAGAGGCGCAGCGTTGTCTTTCGACGAATACATCGATGCTCTGGCAGGCTGCAATAAATCCGCCCCTGAGGCTTTTCTCCGACGCCTGCTCGTCAGAAGCGCTCGGATCGAAAGTGCGAGCGGTCGGGCTTGAGATCAATAAGGGGTGTCCGGTCGACGCAGTCGAGCCCGCGGACGTGCAGGACCGGTCCTTCGCGACCGACCAACGTCACGATCGAAGTTCCGATCGGATTGGGCCTCACTGGCGAGCGGATGGTGAAGGTCGCCTTCGTCAGGCTGTTTCTTCCCGGGCTCTGCCGCACGAGATCGCGGCGGGCTTCGTGGAGCCAGTAGAAGACCTCGAGCCGCGCGATCGCCTCGATTCCGTCAAGCGCCGAGACCCAGGGCTCCGCCACTTCGATCCGGCAGATGGGACCGTCGGGGTGGCCATGATGCGGGCACTCGGCGCGGGTCGACCAGGGCGTCCGAATGAGGCCAATGAAGACGAGGCCAGCATCCGTCCGCCCAGGCCACGGGACCGCAACCTCGTTTGGACGGATATCGTCTGGCCGCGCCATGTTCAGTCAATATCCCGTCGGTTTGCGTCGTGGAAGCCGTCCCTGCTTCAACCGACGGCGCATCGCCTGCTTAGCCGAAAATACAGGGTCAGCGCTTGGGGACCAACGTATCCTTGAGGGTCGAATTCACCCGTTCGCCACGCCATCGGCGAACGACCGCTTTTGCGCACTGCCGTCGCGCTTGGCGTCGACTTCGACTGTCACCCGATTTCGGGCGGATTCGGCTGAAAAGATCTCCTGCAGAGGCCGGCCGCGGTCTCCCACAATGCGATCGGCGAAGTCAGCCGCGCCGGGTCGCCTTCGAGCGCGTCGGCGAGGTCGAGAGCGTCCTCCTCCTGCGCGGCAAGCGACACAAGCGCAGACGCGCCGACGAAGATCATCAGAGGCCGCCGCAAAGCTCGTCGAAAAAGGCTTTGTCGGCCTTCTCCGCCGTGGACGGCGGCAAGGGATGTTCCCTCCAGAACGCTTCCAGCCGCTCGCGCAACGGCGCGGTTTCCTGGATGCGGTAAAGCTCCGCCTGGACCGCTTGCCGCACTGCGTCCTGCTTCGTGATGCCGCGCCTTTCGGTGAGCTTGGTGACCAGAGCGGCTGTATCGTCGTCCTTGATGTATAGTGGCATTGCGTTTCGAAGCGCGTTGAATGCTGGATATCCAAAATCGATATCCGGATATCTCTTTCGCGGCAAGCACAGCTTGCGTCGGCGATTGCCGCAAGCCCGGACCACGACGAGCGCGGCACGCGTCATGTCGGTCTAGCCTCAGACCGTGACAGGCCTTCGGCGGCGCGGCTAGGCGATCGGCTCGCCTGTGCTTCGCTTAGTCTTCGGGGGTCCACTCCAGGAGCGATAGCGCACATCCACCGCCCTCTGCAGGCGGGCGTCGAGTTGGCTAAAGGGCTCGGGGAGTTGCGCCTTCAAAGGCGCGATGCAATCCCAACCGAGTATGAACTCGGTCGCGTCATGCAGTCGTTCGCGCAAGCGTTCCCCGGCGTTTAGCGGGCCTTCGGCCTCGCGGACGGCGAGGACGGTCAAGCTGTGCTGCGCAACGGAGAGGGGGTGAGCCCATTGGGAGACGCCACCCCATCGCATCGTCCGGGAAAGGCCCCGGCGAGGTCATCGTCGGCCCAAGCCTCCGGATCGGGATTGAGGATATCGAGCCGTCGTCTGGACTTCAGAAGCGCGAAAGCGCGGACGCAAGGAGTTTGCGTGCCTTCGCCCAAAGCAGCAGTGAAAGCAGCAGCGGTTGTGTTGAACGTGGTCATGGGCGTGCTCCGAATCTGGCGTTCAGGACGTCGTTCCAGTCGCCGCCTTCGATTGGAGGGCGAAGCCGCGCGAACGGGATCCCGAATTGTTCGGCAAGCGATCGGTGGCGGTCTGCGAAGCGATCCCCCGGTCCGTTGGCGTCCGCCGCGCTGCACAGCAGCGCGCCGGGGAGCACTGTCGTGTCGGCGAGCACCGCCTCGAGCGCGGCGATCGTGCCGGGTCCCATGCCCCCGCCCGTCGCTGCGTAAAGTGTATCAACGCGAAGGCTTTCCAGGGCGGCCACGCTCAGCGCATCAATGGCAGCCTCGGCGAGAATCAGCCTTGGAAGTGGAGAGCCCTCCGGGGGTAAGCGGAACAGCGACTTGATCCCGCCAGTCAGCGAACCTTTGTACGTCGGCCCGCGCACATCGACATGGGCGACGGCGCCGGCGGCATCGCGATGCGCGAACCAGGCGCTCCCGACCGGCCCTTCCCGCAGCACGTCCGCCGCGGAGGCGGCCTCGATGACCGCCGCAGGGACCCCGCGCTGCCGAGTGAGATAGCGCCAGGTCGGCGAGTTGCGCCAAACGGCGTTTCGCGCGGCCCAACGTTCGGCGACGGGCTTGTCTGGGTCGTTGTAGCGCCCTGCCCTGTCGGCCGGTGGAAAGCTTGGCGACAGGCCTGCGAATTCGCGCAGGCGCTTGCGGACGTGGCCGAAACTCAGGCCCGGGTCGAGCTTTTGCACCAGTCCAAAGACGTCGCCCTTGGCGTCGCTGGTCGGATCCCACCACCCGCGGCCGGCGTGGCTGACGATGAGGATTTCGCCCTTCCCGCGACGGTACTTCAGGCTGAGTTTTGTGCTCTCCTTCCGATCCAACCTCCACGGTGGTGGCGTAAGCTCCAGCACCACAGCGCAATGTACCTTGTCGCGCAATTCCTCGATTTCAGGGTCGTGTCCGGCCATGTCCGCTCCTCGCGTTTGAGCGCAGGAGCTAGGCTGTCACGCCTCAGGCTTGTCTTCGCCCCTGCCCTACCCGCCGACCGCGAGGCGGTCGCACTGCAAGGGCGCGCGGAACGCCTCGATGCTCACCGTTACGAGGCTCGGTCTCCTTCGCGAATTGCGCCGCTCGCTCGCCTGCACCAACATCATCGAGAATGTCATGGGCACGGTCCGCAGGGTCTGCCGAAACGTCAAATACTGGCGCTCGCCTTCGATGGCTCTGCGATGGGCCGCCGCCATGCAAGAAGCCGTCAAGGGCTTCCGCCGGTTGAAGGCATACAAGCATCTGTCAGCTCTTCGCGCTGCTCTTGCAAAGCAACAATCGCCTTCCGACGAGGCGCTTGTTCAAATCGCCGAGGCTGCCTAAATTTCAATACGCAACGACCGCTTCGAGAATTTTAACATGCAGCGGGACATCTCCCCGGAAAAGATCGTCGCACTGCAGATCGTCGAGCGCGCCAGCGACAACACGATCGGGCGGACGCTCAAAAACGTATGGCCCGCCCCGTTCGCAAGGGGTTGTGCTGAGATGGGCTGCTAATCCATCTGCTTCAACGTATCCGGCTGCACCTGGTAATTCCTC
>CAVUJV010000020.1:0-221990 GCA_963741845.1 uncultured Alphaproteobacteria bacterium | reverse complement strand
CAAAGGTCAGTACGGACTTAGATGTCCCCACCCCAATCGGAAATGATGCAGATCCAAACCCGCGAGCGTCCGATGCGATCATCCCGAGCTCACGATCACATTTGTGGAAAAATTGATAGTTCATCCCTGGACTGACGCCGAACAATCTCACGACCGATACTGCGGTGTTGTCACGTAGACGAAACACACTGACCGCTCCCCCCACTGTCGACGGTGAGGCTTTGACATCATCGTTCGTGCAGTTGGAGAAATCCCGTCGGACCATATAAGCGGTTTTTCCACGTAAGGCCGTGGACGGCAGCGAGCGAGGGCATGCGCTTCCGTCGTATGCAGAAATGATGTATCCGGCCGCGTAATCTCCGGATCCGGTCCTGTCGATAGAGCCAACGGTACCATACGACGTGTCGGAGTTCGTAAAAGCCCCGCTCGCATTGTACCAGCACGAGATGCTGGGGTTTGTCGGACCAGATTGTTGGGTCGAGTACACCCACGCGGCCCCATTGTTGTTGTCGTCAATCCAGCCACCAACTATCGCGGTGTGCGCATCTCCTGAGAGAGCGACGGAATAGCCCTGGTACGATTGTCCGACAGCTCGGCTGCCCGCCAGTTTCAATCCTTGCTGAGTCCACTCGCCACCGCTGCGTGTGAACATCCAGGCGGCGCCGATAAATCCATTGTCATGGGGGCCGCCGATAACAGCCGTGTTCCCATCCGAGGACAGTGACACGGACCGGCCCTGATTGGCCGCGCCCACCGCTCCCGTTCCGATCAGTTTCGACCCTTGTTGGGTCCAGGCAGTACCGCTGCGCGTGAAGATCCAAGCGGCCCCGGCTGACCCATTGTCATCGGGGCCGCCGATGATCGCCGTGTTGCCGTCCGGGGAGAGCGATACGGACGTGCCTTGGGCGGCGGCTCCCGTCGCCCCCGTGCCGACCAGCTTGCCGCCTTGCTGTCTCCAGGTACTACCGCTCCGCGTCAAGACCCATGCGGCTCCCCGGCCGGAGTCGTCCTTGCTTCCGCCCACGAGAGCTGTGTTGCCGTCGGCCGAGATCGCGACGGATATCCCTTGGCTCGCGACCCCAGTCGCTCCAGTGCCAACCAACTTGTCGCCTTGCTGGGTCCAGACACCACCGCTCCGCGTGAAGACCCACACAGCCCCGACTTGGTGGTTGTCACGGTAGCCGCCCTCGATCGCCGTATTGCCGTCAGCCGAGAGGGAAACGGAAGTGCCCTGATAGGAGGCGTAGCCGACCGTAGCGCCGCTTCCGACCAATTTCGGGCCCTGCTGAGTCCAAACGCCGCCACTTCGAGTGAAGACCCACGTGGCCCCGCGGCTATAGTCGTCGTTATGCCCGCCGATAAGCGCTGTGTTGCCGTCCGTCGATAAGGCGACCGAGTAGCCGAGTTGGGGTGAGTAGACGCTCCCCGTTCCGACCAGCTTCTCGCCTTGCTGGTCCCAGAGGCCGTTTCTTCGGGTGAATACCCACGCTGCGCCAGTCGATCCCGCGTCGTTGTATCCGCCCAGGATGGCTGTGTTGCCGTCCGCCGAAAGGGAGACAGCATAGCCCTGCATAGCTTTCCCCACATCTCCCGTGCCCACCAGCTTTGGTCCCTGTTGCGACAGCTGGGCCAGCGCGGGTTGGAACCAAAAGAAGGAGGCTGCGACAGCGAAAACCGAAAGTTCGAGCCTTCGCGAGTGCGGCAATGATACAACATTCCAACTCAAAACCGGGTTCGTCATCGTCGGCCCCCATCGATGTTGTATTGCTCAAACTATTCGAATTGTGCCTACGCGTAAAGTACAATCATGAATAAGGAGGCGAGGTGATTGACGCAGCGCTCCCAGCGCCACCGCCAACGGTCAAGGCTTGGATTTGCTGGAAACTCGGGGCTGGGCTGACCGGGCCAGCGGCGAAATTGAAGTCTGATATTCGTCGTCGAGTTCTTTTCGGACGGCGGCGATCTGACGGAGCTCGAATTCGGTGAAGCGGAGGCCGCGCCATCGTTCGGCGGCTCGGATGAGCGCACCGAACATGAGCTTGAGCACCGGCTTCTCGCCGAAGCCGTTGGGAATGATCTTCAGCCGTCGCCGTTCCTCGACGAACAGCCGCTCGAGGAGGTTCGTCGTCCTTGCGAAGCGACGGTGCGTGACCGGCAGCCGCAGGTGCGCGATGCAGGCCTCGAAATCGTCCTCGAAACAGGCGAGCGCGCTGGGCAGCACGTTGGCGTAATCGGCGCGGATGCCGGCCGCCAATTGTCGCGCGATCGCGCGCGAGGGCGCCTGATAGCAGGCGGTGACCCGCGCCTTGAATTCGGGCCAAGGATCGGCCGAGACCTTGGCCGCCAGATTGCGCATCCGATGCGCCAGGCAACGCTGGCGCGCCGAGCGGGGGAAGCATTCCTCAATCGCCCGAATGATCCCAGGCGCCCCGTCGCTGACCACGAGCAGCGGATCGCCCAGCCCTCTGGCGCGCAGATCCTGAAAGAACGCCCGCACCGTCTCGACGTCCTCCTTCGATCCCGCCATCAACCCCAAAAGCGATTTGCGTCCGTCCTCGCCGATCCCCCAGGCGGCCAGAACCGCTTCTCGCCGCTGGCCCGGACGCAGCCGCTCGGCGATGCCGTCGATGAACAGGTAGGCCACTGCATGCTCGGAGAGATCGCGCTTGCAGAAGTCTTCGTACTCGGCCCACAGCTTCTCGGTGATCTCGCTCACCGCCGCCCGCGACAGCAGCCGCCGGCCGGTCTCGTCGGTGAAGGCGTCCTCGATGTCGCGCGTCGACAGGCCCCTCGCGTAGAGTTCGACCGCAAGCCGCTCGAGTTCCCGCGTGCGTCCCGAAAGTGCCGCCCGCACGCGCGACACGAACGGTTCGGGCGTGTCCCGGACTTGCGGAGCCGAATAATCCACGGCGCCCTCTGCCGTCTTCATCTTGCCCGGCCGATAACCGTTGCGATAGCCGGCTTTGCCGTCCTCGCCGCGCTCGTAACGTTCCCGTCCAAGCGCGTCGCTGACTTCTCCCTCGAGCGCCTCCTCGACGATCAGGCGAAGCGCCAGACGCACAAGGTCGCCTCGCCCGGCCGCCGTCCCCAGTTCTCCGTTCATCAAGGCGCGAAGCTCCTCGCGCGTACGCTCCGGCGCGGATAATCTCTCCATCGGGATGCTCCCTGCGGGCCAACGGCGCCAACCGAAAGCCCGCTTTCCTGTTGCGACTCAGGCAGGGTGCATCCCAACCAATTTTCCAGCAATCCTAAGCCTTCACCCCCACCAACCCAGCCCGCACAGCAGCCGGCCAGCTGTTTCCTTTCGTATTCATTGGGCGAAAGATAGCTCAGGGCCGAGTGGCGGCGTGAGGGATTGTAGAAGCCTTCGATGAACTGAAAGACGGCCATCCGCGCCTCGCTGTGAGATCGGAAGCGACGTCGGTCGATCAACTCGCATTCGAGGGTGGCGAAGAAACTCTCGCACATCGCATTGTCGTAGGCGTCGCCGATGGTTCTCACGCCGAAGGCGACCCAGTTCCTCGCGCTCGACGCTGGTTGGTCCGTCAATGCGCTTGCCGGCATCCCGCTCGGCTTGCTTCACCCAAGTGGAAATCGACTGTGCGGTCGGTTCGAACTCACGCGCCAACCTCGGGCGTGCGTCCAGATCGGTCCCGTCGCGGAGGTGGTTGGAATTGGGTTGGCGTAGTCTCCGGGTTGCTCAAGCGCAATGATTCCGGCGTTAGCGCGCTGGAACGGAGACCACGCCATGACGAAAGATACCACGAAGGAGGCGGCTGTCGCCGCCGAGGTTTTGCTTTTCGACGATTGGTTCGACGCGATCGAGGACGGGGTCCGCGCTCGTGTGCGCGGATTTATCGAGGGAATGCTGGAGGAGGAACTCTCCGACGCGCTTTCGCGTCCGCGTTACGGGCGGCGTAAGCTTGGCAAGGAAGAAGGCGCATCGCCGGTTGTCGGCGTCCGGCACGGCCATCGTGAACGGACGCTGACAGGGACATTCGGCAAAACACGGATCGCCGTACCGCGCGCTCGGATGATGGGCGGGGACGGCAAGACGCGCGAATGGCGCGCGTGGGCCTAACGTCGTCGCCAGCCTTGGCCGGCGCCGGATTTCCACAGTGAACGAAGGAACAGCGCGTCTCAATGTTTTCCCCGATACCGCTGACGGTTGGGCTGATTTCGTCTTGCCGAAGACGACCTTGCGAGGCAAAGCGCAGCAAAGCAATAGACGCCGCGGACCATGCTGGAGCTATCGCCACCAAGAGACGATGGTGCGTTTGTCCCAATGTACACCATCGGCCAAGGGCGATGCCGGGCACTGACTTTGTCCGCGACATTTCGAGATGAAGCTGCCACAGGCCGGAAGGGTTGCGCGTTCCTGACCGCTTCAGATAGAGGGCCTGCGCCGTCACGGTCGGGGCGACGGGGCAGGCCTCGCGGGTCGGGCGCCGCTCATCTCTCCCGTCGGGACTTCGTCGTCCTGGATGAGTTCGGCGTCCATGGTTTCGTTCCGACGGCTTGTTGTGTCGTCGGCGTCCGGCTTCGAACCGCGATGTTCGGCCCCGTAGGCCCCTTGAGCTGCGTCAAGGTGACTGACTTCATGCCCGCGGCCGCCGGCGACACGGCTTCCGCTTGCTTGGGAGACGCACGGAATTTCTGGGTGCCGGGCACCGGCCCCATGTGTGAAGTCTTCGCAGTCTGCTTATCCTTCGGCGACGGTAGCGGGACCGCGACCTTCTGCTTCGTGGCCGAGACCTGGGGCATGGAATTTAGGGGCGCGGCGCTACCCAACGCCGGCGCGCGAGCCGTGAAATTCCCGATCCACGGTCCCGGCCGGATCGCCGCGGGCTCGACCGGCATCTGATGAAGCGGCGCGTTGATCGTCGCGCCGACCACATCGATGCGCAGCCGGTCGAAATCCTGGGCCGCCTTGTCGCGAAGACGCAGGAGCTTTTCGCCGTCGCGCGCAGTATGTGCGGCGAGCGTCGCCTGCTGGTCCTTGCCAGAGGTGACGCTGTTCGGACCGTAATACAATACGCCGTAGTAATATGCGTTCGGCAGCTTGATGTCGAGGCTGTAGCGCTTGAGCCAGAACCGACGGCGATTGTAGACCGTTTGCAGCGAGACCCCGGCCTTTTTCGCGAGGCTCAGTGCCCAGCGCTTTCCCCTTCAGGTCGTCGGGATCATTGATGTCGGCGGGCTTGGCGGAGCGCCACGCGACCGCAACTGGGTCGTTCAACTCCAAAAACTTCTGATATTGCTCGAGCGTGAAGCCGGTGATGACGTCCAGGAGCAGGATGTCCTGAAGCACGTACGGGATCAGCCACTCGCCGAAGGAGACGCGAACGACTTTTCCGTCCCGCTTAATGTGTAGAGAGGATACGAATACTGAGTTCCAGTGCCCTGATGGTCGATTCCGGAGGTCCCGTCAGGAATTCCTCGCCGGCAAGGCGCGTGGCGATGCTCGGGTCGACCTGCAACAGTTGCTTGAGTTGCCGGCGAGCCTGTCGGTTCAGTTCCTTCACACCGAGCGAGTGGAAGGTGACGTCGAGGCGCACGTTGTGATTGACGGTCGCCTCCTTCGGCTCCGGCAACCCCTTTCGCTGGCGTTTCCGCCTTAATTCCGCTTCTTTGTTGTACGCCACCACGCTGAGGGCTGGCTTCTTGCCCTGCCGCTTGATCAGCCTGAAATATGTAACCTCGTTCGAGCCGGGCGCAGTGAAGGGCTGATCGAAATCCAAGCCCTGGCAATTTCGCGAGGTTGACGATGCCCTTGCCGGTCGCGATGGTCTGTGCATACAAAAGGGTCAGGCCCTGGAGGCACCGCCCAACATCGGCGGCAGGCAGGTAACTGCAAAATTGCGTTCGCACGACGTGCACCGCCCCTTCCCAGATGCGGTTCCAAGTCGACGCCTCGAACAGCGGCTGCTCTTCCTGAACCTGCCGAAAGAGCCCCTCGATCAGCAGGAACCCGAGCCGGAGCAAGGGCGTCACCGTGGTCCTGGCCGAAGAGGGCCACCGGACGAGTTCTCCGGTCATAGCGTTCGGAACGCAGGCCGTATGGATATTATCACCAGCGACGATTGTTGTCGGGTTGAACGTCAGGGTGAACCACCCTCGATCTCCTTGCCCCTTCGCCAAGCTGAAGTATATGGCGATCCACTTGCTTCCTCGCCTTTACTCATTGGTCGAGGACGATGCGGCCCTCGCACCCGCCGTCGTCTCGTGAATTGCAGAAGGAACCGCTGCCCTTTCCGGAAGGCCCCGAACGGAACAATACTGTAGGTGCAACCCAAGATGAAAAGCGGGAAACTCGGATCTAAGCTCGCTATATCGCGCATGGCTTGGGCAATGCGAGCTCCTTCGGACGGGCCGTGGTTGGAAGTTACGTTTAAATCTGGATAGTTGATCATTAGGCTGCAGACGATCGGCTCTAGAATTAGGCAATCTGTGTACACGCTCATCTCCATCGGCTCCTGGTTTGGACTCTGTAACAGTGACCGGGTACTTGATCTGGGTGCAGACCAAGACGCCCACCACATTTGGGAATTTGTTCACATTTTTGGTACAAAATCCCAAATAACCACTCGATTTGATCGACGACGCGATGTAGTGACCACTTGTTGTTTTACGTTATTGTCGCTTTTCTATAATGTCGTATAATGTATTACGCTTTTCTATAATGTATTACAATTCAACGTTGCACTTAGTCTCATCCTATTTGTGTCAAAATGTTCTCCATTTGGTCTCGATTTACTCCTTGAACGACTACCGATCCGCTATCATAGACATTGATGACGTGATTTTTGATCGTGACGATTTGCGTTCCCATGTTGTCGGGCAGGCGCCTTTCTATAAAGATATCTAAACCTGCGTTCTCGATACGCTTTCTCACCATCGGGAGTGTCATCTTCAGCTTCATTGTTTGCCAGCTCCGATTCGAATGTCGCTGTCGACATCATGCCGCCACAATTGCTTTGTCAGATCACTGATCTGATTTCAGCAATGCTTCGATTGAGTCGCGCGTAACTACACGCCGACCGCAAAGCTTCAGCGTCTTCAGCGATTGAAGTTTGATTAGATTGTACACGGTGCTTCTGGAAATACCGAGCACACGCGTGGTTTCATTGACCGTGTAGGCACGCCGGAGATCGAGCGCAGCCGACGTGTCCGGCCCCGCCCTCGGCGGGTGGGACGAGCCAGCCGCTCGAGGGGGCTTATCGCCGTGCTCAGCAACGGGCGCTCCGCTCATACCCCGTGCGAGAGCGGTGCTGCCACGCAACCGCGGGCGGAGCAGTTTGGGCTGAGCAGCAGGCTCTGCCGGAGCCGGCGTTCCTGCGCTCAGTTCGTCAATAGCTAACGAACGCTTGGCTTCTTGAAGTTTAGAGCCCATTCAACCACTCCGCAACGTGAATACCGATCCGCAGGCGAGCAGCACGCTCTCCAGCGGTAAACTCTCGGTCTTCTCACGTCGCTCGCGTGGTCGGCGATCTAAGATCGCCGAAGGCGGGCTACCATCACGTCGCGGGAACGGTGCTCATGTCACCGCCCGCTCCTGGGGGACTATACCACTTCCAGTCCGTCCTCAATACAACCTCGAAAGTTGCGTCGTCAAGGCCTCTATCTCAACGAGGACCGGCTCGCAGTACTTCGCCCATTCGCCCATCAACTCTCGGCGCTTTTCCAGCACGTCGGTGCGTCGATAGGCGCGCTCGACCTGATTGCCGACCTGATGCCCCATGGCCTCTTCGATCACGGCATGGGGGAAGCCGGTCACTTCTTCGGCCCAGGTGCGGAAGGTCGCGCGGAAGCCATGCGCCGTGATCGGGCGGCCGTCTGCAGCGTCGACCCACTTCTCGCTGGCGACCGAGTTCATCCGCCTGAGGAGCGTCAGCAGCGCCATGTTCGACAGCGGCTTCATCCGGCACCTGACCGGGGAAGACATATTCCGAGGTCCTGATCTTCTCCATCTCGCTGAACGATCTCGACCGCGCGCGGCGGTAGGGGAACGCGGAAACCCTCTCTGCGGTATTTTCGGTCTTTCAAATTGGCCATGGGGACCGTCCACAACGACTGATCGAGGTCGAAGTCCTCCCACCGCGCTTTCAGCACGGCGTCGGTGCGCACGTTCGTCAGGATCAGAAACTCGAGCGCGCGGGCGGCGACCGCTTCGCGTGCGCGGAGATCGGCGAGGAAGGCGGGCAGCCGTTCGTGCGGCAGCGATGGATGTCGGCCTCGGGTCAGTTTGGCCGGCGGCTCGAATCCCATCGCTTTCAGGTCGGCCCAGCGCGCGGGATTATCCGGCATGGCGATACGCCATGGTCGTCACGCAGGCGGATGCGGGCGTACTCGAACACGCGGCGGATCGCAGGATAGAGCTTGCGCGCGACCTCGGGCTTCGTGTTCCAAACCGGCTTGAGGACGGCGGCGATGTCGAGGGTGGTGATCTCGTTAACGGGCCGAGTCAAGCAAGGGGCCGCTGTAGGCTGCTCCGAGGTGGCGTTCCCATTGATACCTGACCTTGGCGTTCGTCGATTTCCGCTGCGCCTCTGCGATCACCTCCTGGGCGATCTCCCCGAACGTCGGAATCGGCTTCGCCGCCTTGCGGGCCGCTGCGCGAGCGGCCAACGGGTCGACGCCCTGCGCGATCAGCTTCCGGGCGTCAGCGGCGGCGATCCGCGCCTCCGCCAAAGTCACGGCAGGGTACGAGCCCAAGCCCATGTCGTGGCGCGCGCCGGTCATCTGATAGCGCAACACCCAATTCCGACGACCCGAGTCCGAGACGATCAAGTGCAACCCGTCGCCGTCGCCATATCGTCCCGCGCTCGCCGCCTTCACTGCCCGATCCGTCAATTGTCCCATCGCTTCATCCCACACTTGCTCCCACATTTCGACCTGGATTATGGCATACAGCGGGAAACAACTGAAGACAATCGTGTCAATAGATATATGATTTTGTTGAGGAAATATAGACGGCTGTACGCACCGGAGAACAGAGGTAAGGTGCCCTCTTGCGGCACCAATAGCTTCTGTGAATTAGCCAGCGGTATTGAAGGGTCTCAAAGTCGTTGAAGCCCCGCGACCGGCGGGGCCGGCTCACCATGCCTTCGCTTTCGCGAAGAAGGTCTCGAGAGGAAGCTTCGGGGCGAGGATAGGATTGAAAGCAAAGCCATGACGGGGCCGTTCAGGCGTAGAGCGCGGGCCGGGCGGGCAATGCGATGGCGACCGCCTCGCCCTCCCGCTCCTGCGCCGCCACGCAGGCGTCCGAGGTGATCGCCGCGACGTAGCCGTCCCACGAGGTCGGGCCCGAAACGCCGCCCTGCGCAGCCGCCTTCAGAAAGTCCTGAAGCTCGACGTCGTACGAATTGATGAAGCGATCCTTCCAGTCCGTCAGAATGGGATTCTGGAGGGTGGCGTCGAGACGCATCCTGACGGCCATCGGTTCCGGCAGCTCCGCGATTCCGTCTTCGCCCACCACCTCGCATTGGATGTCGTAGCCGTAGTGGCAGTTCACGAAGATTTCGACGTCGATGAGGACGCCCTTCTTCGTTTCGAGCACCACGACCTGGGGATCGCGCAGCTTCGCGTGACTGCGTGCGGCCTTGCGCGGGAACAGAACCCGGGCCGAAACATAATCGTCGTCGAGCAGCCAGCGGAACACGTCGATCTCGTGGATCAGCGTGTCGTGGATCGCCATGGGCGTCCCATATTGCTCCGGAACGGTCGGATTGCGGTGCGCCGCATGGACCAGGATCGGCGCGCCGATGCGCGACGCGACCGCCTGCTTCAGAGCGACGTATCCGGTGTCGTAGCGGCGCATGAAACCGACCTGTACGAGGCGCTTTCCATGAGCCACTTCGGCGTCCACGATTCGCTTCGCCCCTTCCGCCGTGGTCGCGAGCGGCTTCTCGCAGAAGCACGGCTTGCCGGCGGCGATCGCCGCGAGCACATATTGTTCGTGCGTGGCGCCCCACGAGGTCACGAGCACGGCGTCGACCTTCGGCGAGGCGATCAGCGCTTCGCCCGTTTCGAAGATCTCGGCCTCCGGCGCGATATCCGCCTTGACCTTCTCCGCGGATGCGCGGTTGACGTCGCTGAGCGCGACGATCTTCCCTCCGGCGAGGACCTGATTGATGCGGCGAGCGTGATCCCGGCCTATCGCGCCCGTCCCGATGACGCCAATTCGCAAAGTCACTGTCTGGCCCTCGTGTTCGTCATGGGCTGAGGATTGGTCATTGCTGCGGAGGCGCGCGGCCAGTTGGCAGGCGGTCGCCCGCGAGGGCGCCTGACAGCAGGCGATGAGCCCCCCGTCTTGAAGTCCGTCGCTAACCCGCCCGGGGGCTGTTCGCGCGCGCGCAGGCCGAACGCGCTCAAGGTCGCGAAGCCCAAGCCCATCAGCACCCACGTCGCGGGCTCCGGAACTGCCGAAGTCAGCTTGTCGATCGAAACGAAACCGTCCCCTCCGCGGACGCCCCCATACAGCATGACGTTCGCAAAGGCCGGATCGAGATAGGAGCCGCCGCCGCCGCCTCCGCCGCCGCCGCCGACGCATCCGGAAAAAGAGGTGCAATTCGCGTCCAGGCCCCCTCCGCCGCCGCCTGAAGCGCCGCCTCCTCCGCCGCCGCCCGAGGCTGGGCCGCCGGATACTCCGCCGCCTCCGCCGCCGCCGAACCCTCCGTTTCCGCCCGAGGTGTAGATGCTGCCCGCGCCCTTGGTTCCTCCGCCGCCGCCCAGCACGCCCGCGCCGCCGCCGCTGTTGTAGCCGGCCGCTCCGCCAGAGCCGCCTACGCCGCCCGCGCCGCCGGGAACGAAAACGCTGTTGGCGCCCGGACCCGTGCCGACGCCGCCGCCGGATCCGCCGGAAGTCCCGGCCTCCCCATCCAGTCCGCCCGTGGTGGTGAATATCGTGCCGCCGCCGCCTCCGCCGCCGGCCGCCGCAAGCAGCGTGAAGCCGTCGAAGACGAAGCTGCCGCCGCCGCCCCCGCCATAGCCGCCCTGGCCGCCGACCAGAATGGAAAGCGTCGTTCCGACGGTCAAAGAGATGTCACCGCCGGCTTCCGCCCCGAGGCCGCCCCACGCCAGTCCCGGGCCGCCCTGCGCGCCATAGGTGAGGATCTCGTAGACGCCGGAGGTCGGGACGACCCAATTGACCGTGACCCCGGTGAAGTCGAACGTCGCCGCGCCAGCCTCGTCCGTCGCCAGCAGACCCAGCGCCGAGGCGCCGGCAAACAACAGCCCACCCATGCTTCGTTTCATGGACAATCCTCCCCTTGAGGAACCGTGTCGTTACGGAGATGGACGGCCGCAGAGCAGCGAAGCGAAACGTCATGCTGTCGCGGTGATTTCCCCCTGCCGTGGAAGCATATTCAGCCGCATTTCCCCGAAAGACAAGGGACCGGCCTCACCCCCCGAGCGCCCGCATTCCATACCTCTCCGCAAGCGCGAGGCAGTCCTTGACGCTCATGACGCCGGCGGTGGTGGAGACTTCTCGCATCGACGCCGCCGCGGCGGCGTGGGCGAGGCGCAGGCATTCGGCGATCGGCCAGTCCTGTTCGAGGCCGTAGATCACGCCGGAGGCGAAGGCGTCGCCCGCCCCGTTCACGCCCGCGATGGCGTCGGCGGGCAGGGCTACCGAGCCCATGACGAGGCGCGTCCCGTCCCGGGCGCACGCGACGGCGCCTTCCGGGAAATGCGCGACGACCCAGCGCATCGGGCCTTCGCTCATCAGCGCGTCGATGGCGGCCAGCACGCCCTTCACGTCCGTTCCCCCGTCCGGCTCGCGCGTCTCGCGGCCGGCGAGCGCGCCGATCTCGAAATCGTTGACGATCAGCGTGTCGAGATGGGGCAGGCAGGGCCGGCCGAGCTCGGCCACCCTGTCCGCGCCGATCGACATCATTTCGAGGTTCGTTTCGAGCCCCGCCGCGCGGGCCTTGCGCAAGGTCGCCGCCCAGCCGTTCGCCTCGCCGCCCCAGGGACGGTCCATCGCGTAATGCGCGCCCGGCAGGCCGAGATGCAGACGGCGCATGCGCGTGGCCGAAAAATCGAAATGGTCGGGATTCATCTCGCGGGCGACGCCCTGATGATAGAAATGGGTGCGCCGTCCGGTCTCGCGATTGTTGAAGGCGTCGACGCTCATCGTCGCGCCGCCCTCGAGCGCGACAAGACCCTCGCGCGGCACGCCCCGCGCATCGAGTTCGGCGAACAGGAAGCGGCCAAGGTCGTCGTCGCCGACGGCGCCCATCGCCTCGACCGGAAAATCCGGGTCGAGCCGCTTCAGGTCCATCGCCATGTTGAAGCCGGACCCGCCGCCCTGACGGTCGATCTCCAGGATCTCGTTGGTCGTGTCCTCGGACGGCCATCGGGCGATCGACTTGTTGAAGTCGACGCAGAAGGTGCCGGCGGACAGGACCCCGCGGCGAGCGGTCATCGCGGCGCTCAGCCCTGTTTGAGGACGGCTTCGGTGATCTCGCGGTCGGCCGAAAGCGGGCGCGTGGGCGCGATCCCCTGTTTCTTCAGCGCGTCGTGATAGGCGTCGACCGCCTCGGCGGGCTTCACGTCCCCATCGGCGACGGCGCGCATGAGCCGCACGATGTCGAGCGGCGATTCGGCGAGATTGATCTTGCGGCCGAAGAGGGCGACCCGCGCGCCGTATTTCCCGGCCTGATGGATGAGCTCGAAACAGTCGCGCGTCGTGCCCGCGCCGCCGCCGAGCACGCCGACGACGAGGCTCGGATCGTAGGTCGCGAGCTCGTCGAGCGCCTTCGGCCCGTTGTAGACGATCTTGAGGAAGCGCGGGCGCTCCGCCTCGGTGAGCCCCGCGAGGCAGCGCACGATCGAATCGTTGACGAATTCCGCCATCGCGTGATCGACGAGGCCGCAATCGACATTCGGATTGAACACTTCGAGGAAATAGGAAACGCCATGCGCCGCGGCGTCGGCGCGGAAGTCGTGGAACGCTTCGAGCGTCGCGACGTCGGCCTCGACATTGTTGGTGAAGGTCACCGAATAGAGGCCGAGATCGGTCAGCGGCCGCACATGGGCGAGCGAGGCGCTGCGGAAGGGCATCGAGGGCGAATGATGGTGCCTTGCGCCGCGATGGCGCCAGACGTCGGTCGTATCGTTGGCGCGGATGGCGGGCTTCACGTTCGAGCCGGCGAAGGCGTTGCGGCGGGCGAGCCGCTCAAGGTTGCTGACCGAGGTCAGCATGATGTCGACGATGTTCTGGCGCAGAATCTCCTCGATCGAATCGAGAAATTCCTCGCGCGTCCGCAGGCGCGGCGTCGATCCGTCCTTCTCCCGCCGAGGCCCCACGGCGTGGAGTCCCGGTCCCATGTCCGGGTCCTTCGCGTCGGCGATGATGAAATCCGCCGGGCGGTAGGAGCCGGCGCGGATGCGCGCGAGCTTGTCGTCGAGCCGATACATGGGTGTTCCTCCGCCGTTCCGGCGCCCGGTTTACGGGGGGCGCCGCCGCGTGGCAACCTCGGGCGATCGGGTCTGGCGGGCACACGATAATGTGATCGCGCGGCGGTCAAACGAGACCGGCGAGGATGTATTGAGCCGCTCCGCCTTGGAAACGCCGCGAGGCCTTCGCAGGGAGCGCGCCTTCAACCTTCGAGGAGACGATGCGGAAGCAACGGTCAATCTACTGCGGCTGTCCGTTCCGTGAAGGCGCTTTCCGTCTATGTCGCGCTGACCGCGCTGACGCTTGCCGTCTTCGCCATCTGGCCGGGGTTCGACCTCACGGTCGCGCATGTCTTCTACCGGGACGGAAGCTTCGACGGCGAAGGGCTGCCGAGCCAGCTGATGCGGCGCTTCTTCAGCGACACGCCGTTCGTGGTGCTGGCGGCTTACGCGGCGCTCTGGCTGGCGAGACGGAAGGGATGGTCCGTGCGCTGGGCGCCGAGCGGAAAAGCGGTGATCTTCCTCATCGCAACGATGATCGCGGGCCCCGGACTGATCGTCAATCTCGGCCTCAAGGATCACTGGCATCGCCCGCGTCCCTATCAGACGCAGGACTTCAAGGGCCCGAACGAATTCCGGCCCTGGTACGAGACCGACGGCGGCTGCAACAAGAACTGCTCGTTCGTCTCGGGCGAAGCCTCGACCGGGTTCTGGATGGTCGCGCCCGCGAGCCTCCTTCCGCCCCCCGTTCGGGGGCCCGCCATCGTCGGCGCCTTCGCCTTCGGAATCGCGACCAGCATCCTGCGCATGGCCTTCGGCGGGCATTATCTGTCGGATGTGATTCTCGGCGGCCTTGTCACGCTGATCGTGGTCGAGATCGCGCGCAAGCTCATCTGGCCGAGGGGCATGCCGCCGGACGAGGAAGCGAAGGCGCCCGGCCGGCCGAAGCGCGCGGGCGCGTCCAGGGCCTCGACGGCCTGAGAGCAAGCCCTCGTGATTTGACAGCGCAACGTCCAGACGTTCTACACTGAGAGCGGGGTAAGAAGCCGCGCGTGGGGACTTACGGCGCGTTCAAGGGAGGATCTCCTCATGGCCAGCGCGCTCGATGCACGATCAACCCCGGCCGGACGCCGCCGCTGGTCCATCGGCGTCCTGCTCGGCGTCGGCATCCTCATCAACTATTTCGACCGCGTGAACATCTCGGTCGCCGCCCCCCAGCTCCAGCAGGAGTTCGGCCTCACGCCGGCCGACATGGGCCTGCTGTTCAGCGCCTTCTTCTGGTCCTACGCCATCCTGCAGGTGCCGGTCGGGATCGTGCTCGACCGGTTCGGCGTCACGACGGTCAGCCGGATCGGCGCCTTCCTCTGGGGCGCAGCTTCCGGAATCGTCGCCTTCGCGACCGGCTTCGGCTCGATCTTCGCGGCCCGCGTCCTGCTCGGCGTCGCCGAGGCGCCCGCCTTCCCCGCCAATTCCAAGGCGACGGGCTACTGGTTCCCGCGCGGCGAGCGCGCGACCGCGACGGCGATCTTCGACGCGGCGGCGAAGTTTTCCAACGTCATCGGCGTGCCGCTCGTGGCGGTCGCGGTCGTGTCTTTCGGCTGGCGCTGGGGCTTCGGCCTCACCGCAATTTTGAGCTTCGCTTATTTCCTCGCCTACTGGTTCCTCTATCGCGACCCGAGCGCCGACCCGAAGCTGACGAAGGAAGAATACGACTACATCCGCAAGGGCGGCGCGACGCCCGAGGGCGAGTCGGAGGCGAGCCCCATCGGCATGCTGGGCTACCTCCTGCGCAACCGGAAAGTGTGGGGGCTCACCATCGGCTTCGCGGCCTATGGCTATTCCTTCTATCTCTTCCTGACCTGGCTGCCCGGCTATCTCGTCTCCGAGATGCACATGAGCATCATCAAGTCGGCGGGCTATGCGGCGATTCCCTGGCTCTTCGCCACGATCTCCGACCTCGTGGTCGGGGGCTGGCTCATCGACCATCTGCTCGCCAAGGGCTACGACGACACGAAGACGCGCAAGACCGTGCTCGTCGGCGGCATGATCCTCGGCCTCGCCGTGTTCGGCGCGACGATGACCAGGAGCCCGGTCTGGGCGATTTTCTGGATCACGATCGCGCTCTCCGGCCTTGCGGCGGCGGCGCCGGTCGGCTGGTCGATCCCCTCGCTGATCGCCCCGCGCGGCGGCACGGGCACGATCGGCGGCGTCATGAACTTCTTCAACAATCTCATGGGCGCGGTGGCGCCGGCGGTGACGGGCTTCGTCGTCGGCGCCACGAATTCCTTCTCGCTCGCCTTCCTGGTCGCCGGCGTCGTTCTGCTGGTCGGCATCTTCTTCTTCGTCGTCGTGCTCGGCCGCATCGAGCCGATCCCGGAGCCGGAAGACGCGGCGGTCGCGCCCGCGCCCGCCTGAGAACGGAGAGCGCGACGATGACTCAGCCCCACGGACGCGCGGTCGTCGTCATGGGCGTCTCCGGCAGCGGCAAGACGACCGTGGCCGAGCTTCTCGCCAAAAGGCTCGGCTGGGCCTTCGCGGAAGGCGACCGGCTTCACCCGCCCGCCAATGTCGAGAAGATGCGCCAGGGAATCCCGCTCGACCGACGCGGACCGCGCGCCCTGGCTCGACCGGATCGGCGAAGAGCTTGCGGATTGGGCGCGGCATGACCGTTCGGGCCTCATGACCTGCTCGGCCCTCAAGCGCGCCTATCGCGACCGCATCCGCGCGGCGCGGCCCGACGTCCGCTTCGTCTATCTGAAAGGCTCCGAGGCGCTGATCCGCAACCGGGTCGCGGCGCGTCATCACGAATATATGCCGGCCTCCCTGCTCCACAGCCAGTTCGAGGCGCTCGAAGAGCCGACGCCGGACGAGGGGGCCGTCACGATCGACGCCCGCGATTCGCCGGAGGCGGAAGTCGCGGAAATCGTCGCGGCGCTCGACCTCGCGGGAGGGGAGCAGGCGTAGAGTTGCGCGATCGCGCGCGGCCGGCTTGCGCGGCGGATCCCTCTCTATAAGACCGCAAACGCCCGGGGCCCTGGCGCCCCGCGCCGTCATGGCCGGGCTTGTCCCGGCCATCCACGCGGCTCCGCCTGCGCCGCTCCCGCCGCCCTTCGCGTCCCTCTGGGACGAGGCGATGGCGAGACCGCCGGAGCAAGGATCGCCGTTCCCGTTGCAACGGAGAGCGGCGCGATGTGGATGGCCGGGACAAGCCCGGCCATGACGGCCCTGGCTTCCCAACCCTGCCGCCCATCGAGTCCCGACCATGCCCAGCCCGAAGCAGAAGAACATCAAGCGCGTCGTCCTCGCCTATTCGGGCGGCCTCGACACCTCCATCATCCTCAAATGGCTGCAGGAGACATATGGCGCGGAAGTCGTCACCTTCACCGCCGATCTCGGGCAGGGCGAGGAGCTGGAGCCGGCCCGCAAGAAGGCTGAAATGCTCGGCATCAAGCCCGAGCACATTTTCATCGAGGACGTGCGCGAGGAATTCGTGCGCGACTACGTGTTCCCGATGTTCCGCGCCAATACGCAATATGAGGGCGAGTATCTGCTCGGCACGTCGATTGCCCGGCCGCTGATCGCCAAGCGCCTCGTCGAGATCGCGCGCAAGGTCGGCGCGGACGCCATCGCCCACGGCGCGACCGGCAAGGGCAACGATCAGGTGCGTTTCGAACTGTCGGCCTATGCGCTCGAACCCGACATCAAGGTGATCGCGCCCTGGCGGGAGTGGGACTTCGCCTCGCGCACGCAGCTCATCGCCTTCGCCGAGCAGCACCAGATCCCGATCGCCAAGGACAAGCGCGGCGAAGCGCCCTTCTCGACCGACGCGAACCTTCTGCACGTCTCCTCCGAAGGCAAGGTGCTGGAGGACCCGGCCGAGGAGACGCCGGCTTACGTCTATTCGCGCACCGTCGATCCGGAGAGCGCGCCCGACAAGCCGACCGTCATCGAGATCACGTTCGAGAAGGGCGATCCGGTCGCGATCAACGGCAAGACGATGAGCCCCGCGACGCTGCTCGCGGAGCTCAACAAATACGGCCACGATAACGGCATCGGCCGGCTCGACCTCGTCGAGAACCGCTTCGTCGGCATGAAGTCGCGCGGCATGTACGAGACGCCGGGCGGCACGATCCTTCTGCCCGCGCATCGCGCCATCGAGTCGATCACGCTCGACCGCGGCGCCGCGCATCTCAAGGACGAGCTCATGCCGAAATACGCGGAGCTTATCTACAACGGCTTCTGGTTCTCTCCCGAGCGCGAACTCCTGCAGACGCTGATCGACAAGAGCCAGGAGATGGTCTCTGGCCGCGTGCGCCTCAAGCTCTACAAGGGCGGCGTGCATGTGATCGGCCGCGACAGCCCGAATTCGCTCTACGACCAGGACCTCGTGACCTTCGAGGAAGGCGCGGTGGCCTACGACCACAACGACGCTGGCGGCTTCATCAAGCTCAACGCGCTGCGCCTCCGTACGCTCGCCAAGCGGCGGAAGAAGCTGGCGAAGGGGTAGGGCGCACCGGCGTTTCGCGCGGTCGCCGTTCGGCCGGACGTGACCGGGACAGCTGGGGGCGCGCGGCTCTTTGGCGGACGGAGACGCGGCTCGGTCGAACCGCTGCCCGCTCGCGGCCGACATCGGATCGACGACAAGCGCCCGCCCCTTGCCCGAGAGGCCAATCTGGGCTTGGCGGAAGTCGAGCCCTCTGGCTGAGACTTCCAAAAATGTGCTATATATGTAGCACTTTTCGAATGGAGGCGAGCCGTGGCGATAACATCCAGGATCCGCAGGCAGGGCGGCGCCGCCGTGATGACCATTCCGCCCGCTCTGCTCAGGCAGATGGACCTCGACGTTGGCGCGCAGGTCACGCTTTCCGTGGAGCATGGCAAGCTCGTGGCCCAGCCGGCCGCGCCGGCTCGCAGGCGGTACTCGATGGCGGAACTGCTGAAGGGCGCGGCGGGGATGAAACGGCTTACCGCCGAAGTCGCCTGGGCGCAGGAAGGCGAACCCGTTGGCCACGAGATCGCCTGATGGTTCGCAGCGACGTTCCTCACTGCGGCGACGTTTACTGGATTGATCCGAACCCCGTCGCCGGGCGGGAAATGAAGGATCGCCATCGCTTTGTGGTGATCACGCCGCGCCAGATCAACGCGCTGGGCGTGAGCATGACCGTGCCGATCACGACGGGAGGCGCATTCGCTCGCAGCGCCGGTCTTGCTGTCGTGGTCATGGGACACGAGACGACTGGAGTCGCGGTCTGCAATCAGGTTCGTAGTTTCGACATAGCGGCGCGCGTGCGCGCTGGCGCGGCCCGGTTCATCGAAACGCTGGACAAGGCGACGATGGACGAGATCATCTCGCGCGTGCTCAGCGCCATCGATCCGGGTCCATGACGGCGCCAATTCGTTACAAAGCCAATCGGTTTCCGTCCCCAAGATACGGCGACTCCCGAATTGCCTCGTGTTGGAAGGGGCAATGTCAAAACCACCTCATGGTGGAGCGAGGCGCGTAGGCTCGTGTCTTGAAGGATGATCCAGTGGGTCAGGCAGCCTCGCTGCGCAGGCCATCATGTCGCTCGTCCGGCATCTGCCTCGGATTTATAAAAATCAAGAAGATGTAAACATTAACTTCTGATTTTCTGACAAAGCCAGTATGATGCGGGATCGCCGTCAAGCCGGAAGCCGCGAAATGCGCGAAATCGCCGAAGCCGTCGCCCCTGTTCCGAGGCCGAATGGCCATGTTTTGGCCATCTTTCCGCCATCGGTCGGGTTTGGCCGGAAGGAAATGTCAGCGCAAACCCTTGAAAAGCCCCGATTCGCGGAAGAAAATGGCGCGTTTTTCCCCTGCTTTTGCGCTGCGAATCGCTCGAAAACGCTTCGCTTCATGCGGAAAACGATGAAAGCGGACGCGGAATTGCGCCAAAAGCGCGCAAAACCGCATGCCATTTGTGGCCGCCGATGGCCGCAACCTCGCGGCGCGCGTCCGGTTCCGTGAGGCGCCTCGCCTGAGCGTCGCGCCCTTGTCACAGAGTCGCGGCAGAGACCGGCAAGGCGTGACAAAAAGCCCGCTTCCCTCGCGGGCGCCCGCCTGCGACAAGGCCAGTCATGGCGACGAGGACGGCGGCGAAGACGACGAACGACAATGACGCGCTTTCGGTTCTCAGGCGCGAGGTCGAGGCTCTGCGCCAGAATGTCGAGCGTGGCGGGGCGGAGTTACGCGGCCAATGGGTCGCGGTCGCAGAAGCGAGCGCGCGGGCGGAGAACCTTTCGCATTATCTGGCGCTCCGCGGATACGACCTGACCGACCTGCAATATCGTCTCGCCGCGCACGGCCTGTCTTCGCTCGGCCGGAGCGAGGCTCATGTCCTCCCCTCGCTCGACGCGCTGCTGGCGACGCTCCGCCGGCTGACCGGAGAGCCACACGCCGCCTATCCCTCCGCGGCGCTCGGGCGCGCCGGCGAGGCGGCGCTCGAAGCCGAACAGGAGCGCGTCTTCGGCCCCCGCACGCGAGGGGGCCCGCGGACCCGCGTCATGGCGACGCTGCCGCCCGAGGCCGCGACCGACCCGGACTTCGTCGATGATCTGGTCGCAGCCGGAATGGACTGCGCGCGCATCAATTGCGCGCATGACGATGCGGAAGCCTGGGGGCGCATGGTCGCCAATGTGCGGGCCGCCTCCGGGCGGCTCGAACGGCGGTGCCAGGTTCTCATGGACATCGCGGGGCCGAAATGCCGCATCGCCAAGGTCAAGGCGCCGCCGAAGGCCCGGCTTGCGAAGGGCGACCGCGCGACGCTGGTCGCCGAGATCTCCAAGGGGACGAAGGATCCGATCGCCTTCTCGCTGAACTTTCCGGAACTGGTCGACCAGCTCACGATGGGCGCGGAAGTCTTTCTCGACGACGGGAAGGCGGCGGCGCGCGTGACCGCGAAGCGCCCCGGCCGGGCCGAGCTTGAGGTCTATGCCTCGCGCGAGAAGGGCGTGCGGCTGAAGCCGGGCAAGGGCGTCAACTTCCCGTCCACGGAACTCGACCTGCCGCCGCTGACCTCCAAGGATTTCCGCGACCTCGATTTCGTCGCCGAGCACGCCGACCTCGTCGGCTTCTCTTTCGTTCAGCGGGCGGACGACGTCGAACTCCTGCAGGATCATTTGAAGGCCCGCGCGCCGGGCCGGCCGCCGCACGCGCTGGTGCTCAAGATCGAGACGCCGCTTGCGGTGAAGAACCTGCCGCGTCTCATCCTTCAGGCGGCGGCCCACAATCCGACCGCGGTGATGATCGCCCGCGGCGATCTTGCGGTCGAGATCGGCTTCGCGCGGCTCACCGAAATGCAGGAGGAGATTCTCTGGCTCTGCGAGGCGGCGCATACGCCGGTCGTCTGGGCGACGCAGGTGCTCGACACCTATGTGCGCGACGGAGTCGCGAGCCGGGCGGAAATGACCGACGCCGCGATGGCGCAGGGCGCCGACTGCGTGATGCTCAACAAGGGTCCGTATCTGGCGGATGGCGTCGCCTTCCTGCGCGACGTGCTCGGCCGGATGGACCGGCATTTCGCGAAGAAATTCGTGCGCTTCGGCTCGCTGAAATCCTGGACCTGACCGGGTCGGGCGCGCCTTCAGCCGATTGACCGGCGCGAGCCTCGTATCCTAACGTCCCCGCCGTTTATGGATATGGGAGGTTTCGATATGAGGAAGGCGTCGCTCGCGCCACGGCTCGCCGCCGTGTCGCTCATCGGTCTCGGGCTCGCGGCCGCTTCCGCGTCGACGGCGCTCGCGCAACGCGAGGCCGCAACCTATTGCAAGGAGGACGTCGCGCGGCTGTGTCCGGGCGTGCAGCCGGGGGGCGGCCGGATCATCGGCTGCCTCAAGCAGCACAAGATGGAGGTCAGCGTCGGCTGCGCGAAGGCGTTGCAGAAGATGAAGACCAGCATGGGGAAATAGGGCGGCGGCTTCAGCGATCCGCCGTGTCGAGCGTCACACCGTTTCCGTAGATCCGCGAAACGCAGGTGCAGAGCTTTGCGTTCGCGGCCTTCTCCTCGTCGCTGAAGAAGACGTCGCGGTGATCGACGATTCCGTCGACATCGACAATCTTCAGCGCGCAGAGGCCGCATTCGCCCTTGCGGCAGTCGAAGATCATCTCGACGCCGGCCTCCTCCAGCGCTTCCAGCATCGACTTCGAGACGGGAACGGGCACGGTCTTTCCCAGCCGTGGGAGGCGGATCTCGAAGGGCACGGAAGGCCGCGAGCCGCTCGCGCCGAAGGTCTCGAAGCGCATGAGGTCGAAAGGCCGGCCGCTCGCGGCCCAGGCGTGTTTCGCGGCGTCCAGCATGCCGATCGGTCCGCACACATAGGCCTCGGCGCCGGGCGGGAGCCTGGCGAATTCGCTCGCCATGTCGATGCGCGCGCCCTCCGCGCCGACAAAGAGCTTCAGCCTGTCGCCGACCGCCTCCTTAAGCTCGGCGGCGAGGGCGAAGTCGGCGCGGCCATGCGCCCCATAAAGCACACGGACATCAGCGCCGGCGCGCTGAAGCGCGAGCGCGTGCGAATAGATCGGCGTGATCCCGATTCCGCCGGCGATCAAGAGGTAGCGCGGACGGCCGACCCCAAGCGTGAAATTGTTTTCGGGCCCTGAGATCATCAGGCGTCGCGCCGGGCGCAAGCCCCCACATGAAGGCGGAGCCGCCGCGCGTGTCCTTCAGGCGCTTGACCGCGATCCGATAGATCCCGTCCGCGCAGGGGCCGACCAGCGAGTAGGAGCGCGTATCGGGACGACCGCCGATGGTCACTCCGACCTTGAGATGCGCCCCGGACGCAGGGGCGACAAAGCCTTCCGCCGGGGCGATCTCGATCAGGCGGATGTCGGGCGTGAGGTCGCGGATGGCTCTGACCGAAGCCGCGCGCCATTCGGCGATGCTCGCCACGGGGCTTTCACTCCGCCGCGAGCGGGGCGGGCGCCTCGCGCGCCAGCATGTGGTCGATCATCCGCCGCGCCCAGAGCGCGCCCGCGTCGATATTGAGGTTGTAGAAGGGCTGTCGCGGGTTGGCGAGGATGGCGCGCTGCTGCGCCTCGAGCACTGCGTGGTCCTGATCGTAGACGCCCTTGCCGTCGTTGACATGCGCGAGCTGGAGCGCACGCGTCAGCGCGGGGTCGTCCTTCCTGAAGGTGCGCACGAAGTTCCAGAAGTAGTGGCAGCTCGTCGCGGTCTCGGGCGCGAGCGCGCATAAGAAAGCGCCGTTGACGCCTTGCGAACGGTCGCCCTGCGGCGCGCCGGTTCCGGTCGGCGCCACGCCGACGTCGCCCACGACGACGTTCGGGGCCTGAAAGGTGATGACCTGCCAGCGGTCGACGGGACCCGGCTTGCCGAGCTGCTTCGCCCAGAAGGGCGGCGGCTCGATGTCGATCATCCAGCGAGAGAGCGTCGCGGACCGGTCGTCATGGGTCACGTCGAAGGGCGAGTTGAGAATCGCGTCGTCGCCGATGCTGCCGGCGTGGACGTAAGTCTCGTGCGTGAGATCCATGAGATTGTCGACGACGAGCCGCCAGTCGCATTTGAGGCTGACGAAAGTTCCGCCTTCGCCGACCCATTCCGTCCCGTCGTTCCAGTGGAAGTCGGGCAGGGCGGCGGGATCGGCGAGCGCCGGATCGCCCGGCCAGATCCAGACGAGCCGGTGCTTCTCGACGACGGGGTAGGCGCGGACGCAGGCCGACGGATTGATGGTCTTCTGCGCCGGCATGAAGGTGCAGCGCCCGGCCGAATTGAAGACGAGGCCGTGATAGCCGCACATCACCTGGTCGTTGACGATCCTGCCCAGAGAGAGCGGCAGGAGCCGGTGCCAGCAGGCGTCTTCGAGCGCCGCGACTTCTCCGTCCGAGCGGCGGTAAAGGACAATGTCCATGTCGCAGATCTTGCGCGGCATGAGTTCGTGCCTGACCTCGTGGCTCCAGGCCGCGGGGTACCAGGCGTTGAGGGGATAGGCTCGTTCAGTCGTCATGCGGATCCTCCCGAGGCTATGATGCGCGGCATTGAGGCTTCGCGGTCACTCTAGCTCGTTATGTTGTCAAATCAACATAAAAGCGGATCGATCAAATTGGCGCGCCCGAAGCGGCAGGCGAGCCGGTCGCCGATTTCGTCTATAGAGAGCGGCTTGACTGCAGGAGATGGCTAAAATGGCTTCGACCCGCGGCGGGCCGAGAACGGCGCCGCGTCGCACGGCAAATGAGAGTCCGGGCAGCGCAGTCGTCGGCAATGTCCCCGACCGCCACTCGGCGCGCGCGCTCGACCTGAGGGAATTCGTTCCCTCCGCGTTGACCTATCTTGCGCAGAAGATCAGCGCGAGCGCATCGGCCCTCTACAGGCCGCGCTTCGGGGTCGGGATTACCGACTGGCGCGTCATGGCGTTACTCGCCGCGGAACCGTGGATCGCGCCCGTGCGTATCAGCGAGGCGACCGGACTCGACAAAGGCGCCGTCAGCCGAAGCCTGCGCGAGCTGGCGGAGGCCGGACTGGTCGAGATCCGCGACGAAGGCGCAAACCGTCGCCGTCTTCCGGTCGCGCTGACGGGGAAGGGGCTCGCCGTGCATGACCAGATCGTCGAAGCGGCGCTCGGGCGCGAGGCGTTTCTGCTGGCGGATTTCTCGCACGACGAGCGCGCGCAGCTGCAGGATTTTCTGGCGCGCATGCAGCGGCGGGTCGAGACGCTGGACGCGGGAGGAGCCCCGGCTTTGCTCAGCCGGCCGGCCCGACGGAAGGGATAGCGCCTCGCCGTCCGGCCTTTGCCTGAAGGCTCACTTCTCCGTGGCGATCCTCCGGCATTCGGGCGGCATCTGCGCCATCGTGATCGGCGGTCGCGGTTTGCCGGGCTTCGGATGCAGGGCCTCTTCGGTGAACCACCAGTTGAGCGACGTGTCGCAGCCGTCCCCCGACGGCACGGGCTCCTGCGGCCGGCACGTCGTCTCGCCGGCCGGGCATTTGATGCGGATGTGAAAGTGATAGTTATGGCCCCAATAGGGGCGCACTTTCGTCATCCAGGGCTCGCCGCGATGACTCTCGCAAAGAGCCTTCTTGATCGCGGCATTGACGAAGATGCGCTCGACCACGGGATCTTCGGCGGCGGCCTTGATGATCGCCGCCTGTCCCTTCGTCCACACCGAGCGATCGACCGACAGGCCGTTCTCTGTGACCATGTTGACGGCGGACTTCTCCTCGCGCTCCGCGCGGCTGAGCGGGCTCGCGGGCATCGGCGTCAGCCACACGTCCGCGTCGAGACCGACCTGATGGGAGGCGTGGCCGGTGAGCATCGGGCCGCCGCGCGGCTGTCCGAGGTCGCCGACGAGGATGCCGTTCCACGCGCCTTCCGCCCTGGCCTTGCGGGAGAAGCGCTCCAGAAGCGCGATGAGGGCCGGATTGCCCCACATGCGATCGCGCGAAGGACGCATGACCTCCCAGGAGTTGCCGTCCATCGGAAGCGCCACAGCGCCGGAAACGCAGCCGCGCGAATAAAAGCCAATCGACCGCCCGGGGCCTTCCGTCGGCTGCGTCTCGCGCCCGAAAACCTCCTTCGCCGGGACCCGCGGATCGGCGGGATTGGCGAGCGGCGGGAGCGGTTTCGGGTTGAGCGTGCCCTTGTCCTGCGCATGGGCCGACGCAAGGCCAAGCGCCGCAAGGGCGATGAAAGAACGGGCTATGGCGCGCATCGGTCCGGCTCCCTGGGGCGGACATTCTTGGGCCGCCCGCGTCAACAGATCGTTAACCCTTCCAATGCGTGACCGGCTTCTGGTCGCTTTGATCATACGCAGTCCGGCGAGAGGATTGGCCACGGAGGGCGGAAAGAGGCTATCAATCGGGTGGAAATGCGACATGCGGGTTCGGTCACTTCGCCCCGGTCGCGGGGAGAGGGTCAGGCGGAAGGCCGGCGCCCTCGGCCAATGAAGGAGCGGCGATGCGGGATCCGGCTCTGTTGCGGACGGCCTCGACGGGTCTGGGTCTGGGGGCCGCCCTGATGCTGGCGAGTTGCGCCGCGCCACCTCCGGGCCCGTCGGTTGCCGGAAAGCCGGCCGGGATGACCAGCGTCGACGGGGCCGAAATCGAGCTTGCAGCCTTCGACCACTCCGCCTTTCCCTATCACGGCATGATCCCGAACGATCAGGAGAGCGGCAGGTCGCGCCCCTTCCTCGACGTGGACGCCAAGGGCCGGCTCGGCCATTCAAGTCCGCGCGGCGGACTCCTGTGGGAGGACCAGACCTATAACGATCGCACGGTGCTGCTCGCCGCGCCGGAGACCTTCAATCCGGGCGCGCCAGGCGTGATCGTGGTCTTTTTCCACGGAAATTCGGCGACGCTGCCGCGCGACGTCATCGCGCGCCAGCAGATCGTGCGGCAGCTTTCCGAATCGGGCCTCAACGCCGTTCTGGTGGCGCCGCAGCTTGCGGTCGACGCGCCCGATTCGAGCGCCGGGAAATTCTGGACGCCCGGAGGCTTCGCGGCCTTCCTCAATGAGGCCGAGGGCAAGCTCGGCGATTTCTACCCATCCGCGCGCGGCGCCTTCCGGCGGATGCCGGTCGTCATCGTGGCATACAGCGGCGGCTATCTGCCCGCCGCCTATTCGCTCGCCGTCGGCGGCGCGGGCGGCCGGGTGCATGGCGTCGTACTGCTCGACGCGCTCTATGGCGAGCGCGACAAATTCGTGAACTGGGCGGAAGGCCCGGGGCGCCACGGCTTTTTCCTCAGCGCCTATTCGGACTCGTCAAAGGCAGGGAACATGGCCGCGATGGCCGAGTTGCAGCAGGCGGGTCTGCCGGTGCAGACGAGCCTGCCTGCGTCGCTCGCGCCTGGCCAGATCGTCTTCGTCGATGCGGGCTCGGTCAGCCATAACGACTTCGTGACTTCCGCCTGGGGCGGCGCTCCTTTACGGGACATCTTTTCGCGCATGCGCGCCGGCGCCGGGGCGTAGGAGCGCCTCGCGCGAGGAGCCTGGCGATTGGCTGCCCCGACCCCAACGCACGAACTCCAACGGGTTATGGCCCGCGCTGGAAGCCGATCCGAAAAGGAACCGAGACGTGAATCGCAGAAACTTTCTCTCGTCGCTCCCGCTCGGCGCCATTGCGCTGGGGGCAGGCACGGCGGTCGGCGCATGGATCGCGCCGGCCGCAGCGAAATCCGGCAAGGTCGATATCGAGCAGATCCTCAACGATCCGGATGCGCCGGTTGGCGGCAATCCGGACGGGAACGTCACCATCGTGGCGTTTCTCGACTACAATTGCCCCTATTGCAAAGGAACGGCGCCGGACCTGAAGCGGTTCGTCTCGACCGACGGCAAGATTCGTCTCGTCTACAAGGACTGGCCGATTCTCGCTGTATCCTCGGTCTATGGCGCGCGGCTTGCGCTTGCGGCCAAATACCAGGGGAAATACGAGACCGCCCACGACGCGCTGATGGGCATTCACGGGCAAAAGACGACCGAAGAGGCCATGCGCGCAGGCGGTCAAGGCCGCAGGCGTCGACGTCGACCAGCTCGACAAGGATCTGGCGGCTCACGGCAAGGCGATCGATGCGCTCATCAAGCGAAACAATGCTCAGGCGGAAGCGCTCGGGCTTAAGGGCACGCCGGTCTACCTGATCGGCCCCTATCTGGTCGCCCAGGCCCTCAACTATGAAGGATTTTCGGAGGTGGTCGACAAGTTCCGGTCCCAGATCGGGAAGTGACCAGCGGCCTGCACGATCGCGGGTTGTTGACCGGCGCGTCCTCCGGGAGGTGTTGACAGCGGCCCCCGGCGCGTGGGAACCGCAACCGTCCTCCAACAATCCGATCCCCCGCGCGTGCCTTTTTCTCATCGCATCCTCTTCGTGCGCCATGGCGAAACGTCGTGGAATGCAGAGAACAGGTTACAGGGCCAGCGCGACATTACGCTCAATCCGCGCGGCCGCGAGCAGGCGAGCGCGGTCGGACGCGCCTTGCGCGCCCGCATTCCAGAGGAGATTGCGGAACTCGATCGCGCCGGCGCCTTTCTCGCCTCGCCCCTGTCCCGAACGCGCGAGACGATGGAGCTCATGCGCGCGGCCATGGGGTTCGAGCCTGGCCGGTATCGCCTCGATCCGGCGCTGGTCGAGCTGACCTTCGGCGATTGGGAGGGCCACACCTGGTCGGAAGTGGCGGCGCGCGATCCGCGTGGCGTTCGCGCGCGCTTCGCCGACAAGTGGAACTACGCGCCGCCGGGCGGCGAAAGCTATGCGATGTTGGCCAAACGGCTCGAGCCGTGGATCGAGGCGCTCGACGGAGACGTGATCGTCTCCTCGCACGGGGGTGTTGCGCGCGCTCTGATGACGATGCTCGCCGGCGACCCTCAATCCGCCGCGGCTGAGGAGCCGATCGCCCAGGGGAGGGCCCTCGTCTTCGACCGGGATGGCTGGCGCTACTTCGAATGACCGCCGAGACGCAGAAGATCCCGCTCGGAGCGCAGGAATCGGCGCGGATCAGCCCGCCACGACACGGCTCCTCGCCGTCGCCTGCGGCGCGACGGTCCCCAACATCTATAATTCGTAGCCGCTCGCGGGCGAGGTCGCCCGTTCGCTCAGGATCGCGCCCCGCCCGCCTTCGTCCAGGCCGCCATGCCGCCCTGGATATGGCGAGCGGAGGCGAGCCCCTTGTCCTGCGCCGCCTGCACCGCCATCGCGGATCGTTCTCCGAAGGCGCAATAAAACACGACGGTCTTGCCGGACCGGGCGAGCTCGTGGATGAGGCCGCCCTCGCCGATATTGTCCAGGAGCTCGCCATAGGGCGCATGGAGCGAGCCGGGGATGGCGCCGCTGCGCTCGCGTTCGGTTTTCTCGCGCAGGTCGATCAGCGCGATGTCGGAGCGTCCGACGAGCGCCTTCGCCTCCTCGGCCGATAAGGCCCAGCCGCGCCGCGCGACCTCCTCCTGATGCAGGCCCTGATGGATGTTGGCGGGAACCGCGACGTCCATCATCTTGGGATTCGGCAGATTGAGGCTCGCCATGAGGGCGATGTATTCCTCCGCGTTCCGCACCCTGAGGCGCGGGTTGAAGCGCTTCTCCTCGCCGATCGTCGAGACCGTGTCGCCTTTGTAATCGTGCGCGGGAAACACGAGCGTCTCCTCGGGGAGACGCATGAGCCGTTGCAGGCTTTCGTACTGGGAGCGCGAGTCGCCGTTCTGGAAATCCGTCCGGCCCGTGCCGCGGATGAGCAGCGTATCGCCCGTGAAGACGCGGTCGCCAAGCACGAAGCTATAGGAATTGTCGGTGTGACCCGGCGTGTAGAGAACGTCGAGGCTGACGCCCTCGACGGTGAGCCTGTCGCCTTCGGCGATGCGCATCGAGACGACGTCGACCTTGCTCTGCTCGCCCATGACGGTGACGCAATGCGTGCGGTCGCGCAGGGCGCCGAGCCCCGTGATGTGGTCGGCGTGCAGATGCGTGTCGACCGCCTTCACAAGCTTGAGGTCCAGTTCCTCCATGAGCTTGAGATAGCGATCGACCTTCTCGAGCACCGGGTCGATGATGAGCGCCTCGCCGCCGTGCCGGCTCGCAAGCACGTAGCTGTAAGTGCTCGACACGCTGTCGAACAATTGCCGGAAGATCATGCTTCAAACTCCCTGCAATGACGCGGCGGCGCCGCGGCTCAGCCCGGCTGTTTCACGATGCGAAGATAGGGCTTCGGCGCCTTCCATCCTTCGGGGAACAGTTTCTTGGCGTCCTCGTCGCTCACCGAGCCGGAAATGATGACGTCGTCGCCCGGCTTCCAGTTCGCGGGCGTCGCGACCTTGTGCGTGGCGGTCAGCTGTATCGAATCCAGAACGCGCAGGATCTCGTCGAAGTTGCGACCCGTCGACATCGGATAGGTCAGCATCAGCTTGATCTTCTTGTCCGGCCCGACGACGAAGACCGTCCGGACGGTCTGGTTCGTCGCGGCGGTGCGGCCGTCCGATGCGGTCTCTTCCGCAGGCAACATATTGTAGAGCTTCGAGACCTTGAGGTCGCTGTCGGCGATGATCGGATAATTGACCTTCGCGCCCTGCGTCTCCTCGATGTCGCTGAGCCAGCGCGAGTGACTGTCGACCGGGTCGACGCTGAGGCCGATCAGTTTCGCGTGTCGAGACGTGAACTCAGGCTCGATCTTCGCCATGTAGCCGAGCTCGGTCGTGCAGACCGGGGTGAAATCCTTCGGGTGCGAGAAGAGGATCGCCCATCCGTCGCCGACGAATTCGTGGAAATCAATCGCGCCCTTGCTGGTCTGGGCGGTAAAATTGGGCGCGACATCATTGATTCGAAGCGACATGAACCTTGTTCTCCTCACTGTGCAGCCGTCAGATATCATAGGCGGCGCCCGACGTCTGTGACGAAAGTTACCGAGCGCCCGACACGAGCCGCTTCAGGCCCGTGACGTCGACCCCGTCGATCTCTTCGCCCAGCCCGCGCCCGTCCCCGCTCCGCAGAGCTTTTGAGCTGCCCGCGCAAAGGCGAGCCGCTGCCGAGCCGCAGGCGCCCAGGAAATCGCCGGTTCTTTAGCGGCTGCGTTTCTTCGCCAGAAATGTGTTCGAAATCCATCGGTCGAAATTGCCGATGCAATGATCCTGACGAACTTCGATCATGTCGAGGTCGTTCGCGCCGAGGATCCTGAAGATCTCCTGCTGGGGCAGGAAGTGCATCTCCATGTCGCTTCTCTTGTACTCCTGATCGAGATAGGCGTCGATGTTGAAAGACGAACCGGACCCCATTACGACGAGTCCGTTTTGGATAGGGCAGGTTACGCGGCCAAGCGCCCGCATCAGCCCTTCGCGCCGCGCCGTTCCGCCAGATACTGCTTGAAGTCGCCCATCGAGTCGAATTTGTAGGTCCCATCGGTCGTCTCGGCCTCGATCGAGCCGTCGGAGAAGATCATGTAATGCGTGCCGCCGGACGAATAACGGCCGATCAGCGCGGGCGGCGTCTCGGGCGTTTCGATGGCGTGCTCAATCTGGGCGAGCGTCGGGAGATGACCTGAGCGATTCTCGTTGATGGGCTCCTGGTCCTCCGCCTCCGGGAGCGTTTCCTCGCCCGGCTCGGACAATTCCGGGCCGGCCGGCGCCGCGAGGATCGCGGACTCGTCCCCCTCGGGGATCGGCGCGGGCGCCGCCTCCGGCTCCAGGGCGCGCATCGACTCGGGCGGCGTCGGGACGGGCAGCGGCGCGGGGTGGGGGAAAATCGGCTGCGGATTTCGAACGATGGCCGCAATCTTGTCGACCCGGCGGATCAGCACGCCGATCGAGAAGGCGAGGAGCGCCATCGTGACGCCGATCGCCCCGGCCAGGGCGTACAGCATCCCCATCCCGGTCGGCAGAAGATCGACGCTGAAATATCCCGACGCGAGGCCGGCTGCGAGCAGGAGAAGACTGAGAAGAAACACAAAGTAAGACATGCGTCCGCCTTCAACGTCACCATCATGTCGGAAGCACGGCGATCGTTTCGCTCAGCCGCGGGGTCCAAATATGGCGCTTCCGATCCGGACATAGGTCGCCCCGAGCTGAACCGCGAGCGGCCAGTCCGCGCTCATGCCCATGGACAAATCCTTGATCCCGTTCCGTTTGGCGATGACGCCGAGGAGGGCGAAGTGAGGCGAGGCGGGCTCGTCCGCCGGCGGAATGGCCATCAACCCGTCGATCGTGAGCCCATAGGTCTGGCGGCAGCGCGCCAGAAAGGAATCGGCCTCGTCGGGCACGACGCCCGCCTTCTGGGGCTCCGCGCCGGTGTTGATCTCCACGAAGAGGCGGGGATGCTTGCCCTGACGCTGGACCTCCTGGGCGAGCGCGGCCGCGATCTTGTCCCGGTCGACCGTCTGGATGACGTCGAAATGCTCGACAGCCTCCCGGGCCTTGTTGCTCTGGAGCGGACCGATGAGGTGGAGTTCGATGGTCTTGCCGAGGCCGGCGGCGCGGGCGCGGAGATCGCGCCATTTCGGGACCGCCTCCTGCACCCGATTCTCGCCGAACCGGGTCTGACCCGCCACGGCGATGGTCGGCCAGACCTCATCGGCGCTAAAGGTCTTGGACACCGCGATGAGCTTGACCTCCTCGGGCGTCCGCCCGCAATCTCGCGCTCGGCGCGCGATATCCTGGCGGAGGCGTTCGAGCCGTCCGGCCGCGCCGGATGCGTCGTCGGTCTGGGCCGCATCGAGCAAGAGAAGCTCCCTGGCTTTGTGCGGCGTGAGCCGCGTTCGTGAAAGCCGATTACCCCGGACTGGGCCCGTCGCACAACTTGACGCGGCAGGCCCGCTCCCTTATAGACCCCCGACCCAATCCGAGGGCCGGACCGACCGGCGGGCGCTTCCCGGAAGCCGCCCGCATTTTCGTGTCGGGCTCTATGCGTTCGCTTTAGATAAGGATCGTTTGCGATGTCACGCCGCTGCGAGCTGACGGGCAAGGCCGTGCAATCCGGCAACAAGGTCAGCCATTCCAACCGCAAGACGCGAACCCGTTTCTTGCCGAATCTCGTCCAGGTGACGCTCCTCTCCGAGACCCTCGGCCGCGCCGTGCGGCTGCGGGTCAGCGCCGCGGCGCTTCGCTCGGTCGAGCATCGCGGCGGACTTGACAGCTTCCTCGCCAAGGCGCGCGAGGCGGAGCTCTCGGCGAGCGTGGCGACGCTCAAGCGCGAGATCGCCAAGAAGCAGGCCGAGGCGGCTGAGGCCAAGGCGGCCGCGTAACGCTGCGCGGATGGCCGACGCCGCTCAGGCCGGCGAAGCTGGCGCATTTGTGCCAGTCTTTCTTAAAAGAATTTAGGCCTCGTTCCGCTCATATTTGCGGAACGCGCGTCAGGGTCGCTGCGTTTGTCTCCCGTTCGATTCCAAGCGGGAGGCGCCTGTGAAATCGCTGGCACTGATGTCGATTGCGGGCCTTGCCCTGCTGGGCCTGAGCGCCTGCTCAACCCCGGAACAGACCGTCGGGACGTCCGCGGGCGCTGTCGGCGGAGCCGTGGTCGGCGGCCCGGTCGGCGCCGTTGTCGGCGCCGGCGTCGGCGCTATCGCGACCGAGCCTGGCATGCCGCTCGGCGCGCATCGCTACCATCGTCGCTGCCACTACCGCGACCGCTACGGGAAGAAGCACTGGCGCTACTGCTAGGCCGGAAGGGTCCGCCCCGCTCTTCGCGGGTTCGCGCCTTGCGGGGCGGGGCTTCCTGCTATCGCGGTCCGCCCGGCTCGCGCAGCGAGCCGAGCGCCTCGGCGAGCGCCCGCCTCAGACCGTGCACCTGATCGATCAGATGCAGGACGAGGCCGAGTCCCTCGTCGTTCACGCCCATATTGTGCTTGAGATCGTGGATGAGCCGGGCGCGGGCGAGGTCGGCTTCGGAGTAATTCGGCGCGCCCTGCTCGCGCGAGGGAATGAGCCATTCCTCGCGAACCCAGATTTCGAGCGTCGCCCGGTCGAGACGGGCGCGTTCAAGGAACTCGCGTTCGCCGAACATCTCACATCTCCTTGCGCGGATCGTAGCCGGCTGGCGGGGTCCAGCTTTCGAGGAAGGAATCGAGGGCTTCGTCCGCGGGCGGCATGACGATCTTGAGCTTGACGAATTCGTCGCCCGCGCCGCCGCGCGTCTTCACGCCTTTGCCCTTGAGCCTCAGCGTATCGCCCGTGTTCGCGTGCTTCGGGATCTTCAGCATGACGGAGCCGCTCGTCGTGGGCGTGCGCACCTCGCCGCCGAGCGCGGCCTCCTTCACGCTGATCGGCAGTTCGAGGTGAATGTCGTCGCCCTGGCGCGTGAAATAGCGATGCGGCTGGACCACGATCTGCACGAGCGCGTCGCCGGGCGGCCCTTCGCCGCGCGAGGGCGCGCCTTTGCCCTTCAGGCGCAGGATCTGGCCGTCCTCGACGCCGGCCGGAATGCGAACCTCGAGCGTCCCGCCGTGGGGCAGCATGATCGTCTTGGTCGCGCCGTTGACAGCGTCGAGAAACGGGACGGCAAGTTCGTAATGCAGGTCCGCGCCGGGCGCCCGCCGCGCCTGCTCGCGGCTGCGGCGCAGGAGTTCGGCGAAGAGGTCGTCGCCCTCCTCGAAGTCGGCGTAGCCTCCGGCGTTTTCGTAAGGATTGGGTCCCCGCCCGCCGGCATATTCGCGATAGTAATGAGCGTTCGGCGGCGCCTTCTCGGCCCCCGATGCATCGATCTCGCCGGCATCGTAGCGGCGCCGCTTCTCCGGGTCCGAGAGCAGGTCGTTCGCGACGGAGACGTCCTTGAAGCGCTCCTCGGCTTTCTTGTCGCCCGGATTGAGGTCGGGATGCAGCTTCTTCGCGAGCTGCCGGTAAGCCTTGCGGATTTCCTCCGGCGTGGCGGTTTTGGAAACGCCGAGGACTTCATAAGGGTCTTGCATGCGCCGGTCCGGGGAGAGACGGGAGCGTGAGCCTTAGCAGAGTTGCGGGCGCTCCCTCCAGTCCGCGCCGCCGGGCGCGACGCGCAAAAGAAAAAGCCGCCGCGATTTGACGCGGCGGCTCTTCCGAACCTCCGGCGAAGCGCTGAGCCTCGCCTGGATAAGGTTACGCGGCCTGAAGGTTGCCTGCGCTGGTGCGGCCCGAGCGCTTGTCAGCGACGATCTCGAAGCTGACCTTCTGGCCTTCGTTGAGGTTGTTCATTCCGGCGCGCTCGACGGCGGAGATATGGACGAACACGTCCTGTCCGCCCTCTTCCGGCTGGATGAAACCGAAGCCCTTCTGGGCGTTGAACCACTTCACGGTTCCGACTTGCATTGGTAGTCCTTTAGATGCGCATTCACATGCGCGTTGAGGCCCCGCGCCTGTGAAGGGCGGGGCGAGTTGGTCATCGATGTCGAGGAGAAAGTACCTGCCGCTCACGAGCGGCCCGGGCCAGTCGGCCAAAACTCGATAGCGCGCGTTTCGCAGGAAACTATGTCTTTTTCGCGGCCGGTGGGGCATTCGCCCTCGGGCTCGTTTTCGCATCGCCTTGCGCGTGTCACGCTATTCGCCGATAAAGAACGGGCGCCGAGCGGGATTGAAGAATCCGTCCGAGCCGATGCTTGCAGGAGAAAAAGCCATGGGCCTCATCAGCTTCGTGAAGAATGTCGGCGCTTCGATCTTCGGCGGAAGCGAGGCCAAGGCTGCGCCGGCCGAGGAGCTCCAGAAGGAGCTCGCGAAGCACGAACTCGATTCCAAGGACGTGAAGATCGCCGTCGACGGCGACAAGGTCACGGTTTCCGGCACGACCTCGAGCTCGGAGCAGGCCGAGAAGATCGCCGTCGCGCTCGGCAACACGGTCGGCGTGCAGACGGTGCAGAACGACATCAAGCCCGCCAAGGCCGAACCGGAGTCGAACTTCTATACGGTGAAGAGCGGCGACACGCTCTGGGCGATCGCCGAGAAGGAATACGGCAAGGGCAAAGGGGCGAAATACGACGTCATCTTCCAGGCGAACCGCCCGATGCTGACGCATCCGGACAAGATCTATCCGGGTCAGGTGCTGCGCATTCCGCCGCTGGGGTGAATGCCGCGCTGTTGACGCTGGATAGGACGCGCCAACCCGTCTCCCTTCGGGAGAAGGGCCTTACCTCGCATCCAGCCCGTAGAGCGTGTGCAGCGTGCGCACCGCGAGCTCCGTATAGGCCTCATCGATCAGCACGGAGAACTTGATCTCCGACGTCGTGATGGCGCGGATGTTGATGCCCTTGTCTGCGAGCGCCTTGAACGCGCGCGCCGCGACGCCGGAATGCGAGCGCATGCCGACCCCGATGGCCGAGATCTTCACGACATCCTGCGCGCCGTGGAGCTTGGCGAAGCCGATCGCCTCGCGCCGTTCTTCGAGGATCTCCTTTGCCCGCTCGAAATCGGCGCCCGGAACGGTGAAGGTGAGGTCGGTCGTCGTCGTATCGTCCGACACGACCTGAATGATCATGTCGACATTGATGTTGGCGTCGGCGAGCGGCCCGAAGATCGCAGCCGCCACGCCCGGCTTGTCGGCAACGTCCCGCAGCGTGATCTGGGCTTCGTCGCGCGAGAAGGCGATGCCCGTGACGACCTGCTGCTCCATGATGTCCTCCTCGTCGCAAATCAGCGTGCCAAGCTTCGGGTCCGTCGGATCGTCGAAGGACGAACGCACGTAAAGCTTGACCTTGTGCACCATCGCCATCTCGACCGAGCGCACCTGCAAGACCTTGGCGCCGAGCGAGGCCATTTCCAGCATTTCCTCGAACGCCACCTTGTCGAGGCGCTTCGCCTTCGGCACGACGCGCGGATCGGTCGTGTAGACGCCGTCGACGTCGGTGTAGATGTCGCATCGGTCCGCCTTGATCGCCGCCGCGAGCGCGACCGCGGACGTATCCGAGCCGCCGCGCCCCAGCGTGGTCACACGGTTCGTCCCCGCATGCACACCCTGAAAGCCCGCCACGACCGCGATCTCCCCGCGGCCGAACCCTTCGGCGAGGCCGCGTCCGTCGATCTTCTCGATGCGGGCGGCCCCATGCGCGTCGTCGGTGAGGATCGGGATCTGCCAGCCCTGCCAGGAACGCGCGGTCAGTCCCATGTCGCGGAGGACGAGCGCGAGCAGGCCGGCCGTCACCAGCTCGCCGGACGCGACGATGGCGTCATATTCATTGTTGTCGGCGTGCGAGCCTGCGTCCTTGCACCAGGCGACGAGCTCGTTCGTCTTGCCCGCCATGGCGGAAACGACCACGGCCACCTCATGTCCGCCGTCCACCTCGCGTTTGACGTGCCGGGCGACGTTGCGAATGCGCTCGACATTGGCAACGGACGTGCCGCCAAATTTCATCACCAGACGCGACACGCAAATCCTCGGCATTTTCGGGGGGAGGGCCGCGCGGGCTCGCGCGATTGAGGCGCAGCGGCGTATAAAGGCGAGGGTCCGCCCGGTCAACGCCGGGCCGACGGCCCTATCCCATGTGAGGTTTGCGACCCCATGTCCGCCCCCGCGCCGAGCGTTCACCCGTCGGAAGTCGCGCGATTCGCCGCCATCGGCGACCGTTGGTGGGACCCCGACGGCCCTATGGCGCCTTTGCACAAGCTGACCCCGATCCGGGTCGCATGGGCGCGCGACCGGATCGCGCGCCGCTTCTCGCGCGATCCGCAGGGGCCGCTGCCGCTTGCCGGTCTCGACGTGCTCGACGTCGGTTGCGGGGCGGGACTTTTCGCGGAGCCGCTGGCGCGGCTCGGGGCGAATGTGCTCGGCGTCGATCCGGCGCCGGAATCGATCGAGGTCGCGCGCCGTCACGCCGAGGAGACGGGCGCGCGCGTCGCCTATCGGGCGGCGACCCTGGAGGAGATCGTAAGCGAGGGCGCGCGCTTCGACGTCGTCTCGGCGATGGAGGTCATCGAGCATGTCGCGGACCCGGCGCGCTTCGTCGCGGAGGCGGCCTCGCTCCTGAAGCCCGGCGGGCTCCTTCTCGCCTCGACCCTCAACCGGACGCTCAAGAGCTTCGCGCTCGCCATCGTCGGCGCCGAATATGTGCTGCGCTGGCTCGAACCCGGAACGCACCATTGGGAGCAGTTCGTGACGCCGGAGGAACTGAGCGTCGCCGCGCGCAAGGCGGGGCTGCGCTCGATCGAGAAGCAGGGGATGTCCTACGATCCGCTCAGGCGGACCTGGCGCCTCTCGCCGGATCTCGGGATCAACTATCTGTTTTCGGCGACGCGCCCGGCGTGACGCACGCGTTCGCTTCGGCTACGCGAGCGGCGGCGCGGCGATAATTTACTCCGCCGGGCTTGACATTGTTCAGGATCGCGCGCGGAATTGCGGTATCGGAAGCCGAAATTGCTGTGCAATCGATTTTTGGGGGATGGAGATGCGCCTTCGGGTCCTCTTTGCGGCGAGCATTATGGCTCTTGCGGCGCTGGCCAGCGCGCCTGCTGAGGCGGGGCTGGCCGGGTCGACGGTCATTGCCAATTCCTGGTTCGGCGGGACGAATCCGCAGCCGACCGCCTGCGATCCGCAGGGCGATGCGACCTGCAACATCCTGTTTGTGAATGGTAGTCCGACGCCCAGCGTTCCGGTGGCCTTCGGTCAGGACTTCCTTACGCTCACGACGCCGACGATTTCCGACACCCAGATCACTATCCTCAACAACTCGGACCTGCCGTTCTGCACGACCGCGCTGCCTTGCAATGACGTGTTCGACGGTTGGGTTTTCACGTTCCTGGGCGGGCAGCCCATCAAGAGCGTGACGGTGGACCCGAGTTCATCCCCCAGTTTCCTGCCGGTGAACCTGGCATTCGTAAACAACAACACGGTCTCCTACCACGTCACAGGGCCCGTTGGGAATTTCACGCAATATACTGGCAATTCGATCTATGTGAATCTGGCTGGCGACGCGCCGGCCGTAAACGACCAGCTTGTCCTCGACATCACGACCGGAGGCGTGCCCGAATCGTCGACCTGGGCGCTGATGCTCGTTGGTTTCGGGGGACTTGGCTGGGCTGCGCTGCGGAAGCGAACGCTCCGAGCGGCATAGCGTCCCAACGTAGCCGCGCCTGAAGAGGTTCGGCTGAAGAAAATGGGGGGAGACGATATGAGCGAACCCTTCGTCGGGCAGATTATCGCCGTGGGCTTCAACTTTGCGCCGCAGGACTGGGCCCTTTGCGATGGCTCCCTTCTGCCGATCGCCCAGTACGACGTGCTCTTCACGCTCCTCGGAACCCAGTTCGGCGGCGATGGTCTGACAACTTTCGGCCTGCCGGATCTTCGCGGCCGCGCCGCGCTCGGCGCAGGCCAGGGGCCGGGGCTTCAGAACTACGTCATCGGCCAGATAAGCGGCGTGGAGACGGTGACGCTCACGGGGAGCCAGGTCGGCGGGCACACGCACGCGCTCTCGGCCGCCTCGACCGCGACGACCCAAACGCCCGGCCCCTCCGTCGTTCTCGGAACGCCGGCGGCGGCGACGCCGATCTACGCGAACAGCGGGACTGCCGCGCCGCTGTGGGGCGGGACGGTCTCGCCGAGTCCCGGGCGGCGTTCCTCACGAGAACCGGCAGCCGAGCGCGACGATCAACTACATCATCTCGCTCTTCGGCGTTTATCCGTCGCAGAACTGACGACCCGCGCGATCGAGCAGGGGGGTGGGCCATGGATCCATTTATCGGCCAGATTACGCTGTTTCCCTATAACTTCGCGCCGAGCGGCTGGGCGCTCTGCCAGGGGCAGCTTTTGCCCATCAGCCAGAACACCGCGCTCTTCTCGCTCCTGGGCACGCAGTTCGGCGGCGACGGAAGGACGAATTTCGGGCTGCCGGACATGCGGGGCAGGGTCCCCATCGGGCAGGGACAGGGTCCGGGGCTGACTCCCACGACGATGGGCGAGATGCTGGGCGTCGAGAACGTCACGCTAGTCGCCAACCAGAGCGGAGCGCATTCGCACGCGTTTCCGGCTTACGCCGTCCCGGCGACTGCCAACGCCCCCGCAGGCGCGGCGGTCGCGGAAGGCCACGCGACCGGCCGCGGCGGCGGCGCGGTCAACACCTACGCGGCGCCGGGAACCCCCCTCGGTCTTGCCGCGGCCCAGCTCGGGGCCCCAGTCGGCGGGAACCAGCCGCACAACAATCTGCAGCCCTACCTGACGATGAACTGGTGCATTGCGCTGCAGGGAATCTTCCCGTCGCGTCCCTAGTCGGCGACCAGGCGAACAGAGGAGAAAGCGACCCATGCCGGACCCGTTCCTTGGCCAGATCGAGGCTTTCGCTTTCAATTTCCCGCCGAAGGGCTGGGCGTTTTGCGCCGGGCAAATCATGCCGATCAATCAAAATCAGGCGCTTTTCTCCCTCCTTGGCACAACCTACGGCGGCAATGGAACCACGACCTTCGCGCTTCCCGACCTGCGCGGGCGGCTCGCGAACGGGTCGGGCCAGGGGCCGGGGCTCCAACCTTACAATTTGGGCCAGGCGGGAGGCGAGGAGGCGCATACGCTGACGACGACCGAGACGCCGTCCCACACCCACACGGTTTCGGCCGTCAATAACGGAACCACTGGCGGGACGAACATCCCCGGCTCCGGAGTCACGCTGGGCAGCGGATACGGATCAACGGGCGCGGCGGTGAATATCTACAGTTCAGACGCGCCGACCGTCGCCATGACGCCGGTCGGCCCAGCCGGCGGTCAGCCGCACGAGAACCGGATGCCGTTCCTTGCGCTCAACTACTGCATCGCGCTCCAGGGCGTCTTTCCGTCGCGCGATTAACGGGCGCGGGAAGGTCAGTTGAACGCGATCTGGTAATCCTGATGCTGGCGCGACGGCGTATGGATCGGCATGAGGTAGAGGTCGAAGCCCGCGCCGTCCTCGAAGGTCAGGCGATGCAGGCCTTCCGGCACGATTGGCGCTGGCGCTCCCCGCAGGATGATTGTGAAGGCGCCGGCCGCCTCCGAATGCGCCATCTTCCTTTCTTCGAGGGATACGAGCGTGAGTTGATGCTCACCCGCCACCGTTATGGCTTCGCCAATATGAGATCTGAAGGTCTCGGCGCCTGGCGCTTCGTTCATGCTTGCCTCCCGCAGGCGGGCTTACGGTGAAAGAAACCGCAGGCCTTGTCCAGAGGCCGACGAGCGCGGGACGCCGCCGTCCATGATCGCGGGCGCGGAGAGCGACGGCCTTGCGTCCAGCCCGGGACGACGAGGCGCTTAAGGAAGCTTTTGCTTTTCGGCCGTGCGCCGTTTGTCGGCGACCGCGACGGCCAGCACCGCCGCCAACGTCATTGTCGCCGCAAGCGTCCGGAAGCCCTCGAAGTCGCTCTCGACGATTTCGAACCACAGGCTCGTGCTCAGGGCAAGCGGACTGAACGGACTGTCCGTGATTGCAACGAGCGGGGTGTTCTGGCTGACGACCTGCCGCGTGTATTCGATCGCCGCCGGCGCGTAGGGCGTGAAGCTGATCGCGAGGGCGGCATCGCGGGGGCCGGCAAATGAAAGCATCTCGCGATCGACCCCGCTTGGCGATCCGGCCAGAACTGTCTTTACCCCGAGCGTTCCGAGCGCATAGTTGAGATAGGAGGTCACCGGGTACGACCGCCGAAGGCCAATCAGGTAAATTGTGTTCGCATCGGCAAGGATCCTGGCGGCCTCGCTCAGATCTTCCGGCCTTATCCGCTCCCTGAATTTTTCGACCGAGCGCATCGAGGCCTGACTGAAACCTTCGATCAGCGCGCTGGCCGGGGAATGGCCGGACGTGCGCGCGTCCAAAGCCTGGAGCCGCGCATCGTACGGGTTTGGCCGGTCGCGCAGGCGTTGCTGAAACACATCCTGCAGATCGCTAAATCCGTTGTAGCCGAGCGCTTGGGCGAAACGGGTCAACGTAGACGGCTGAACCGCCGCTTGCTCCGCAATGCTTCCAACCGTTCCAAACGCAATATCGTCTGGACGTTCAACGGTGAAGGCGGCGACCTCCGCCAGTCGCTTCGGCAATTTGTCGCGCTTCTCCATGATGAGATCGCGCAGTTCGTTGAACTCCCGCGGAGGGATATTGGATGGAATCTCGATCAGCAGTGTTCTCCCAACGACGCTTTGTATCTGCAGATTTGAGCAATTGAGATTCGCCGAGCCATTTCCTTGCTTGGCGCCTGCGCGCCCCGCATGCGCTCTTTCGCGACCCGCTTATGACGCCTCTTCCGGGAGGAGTTCACGATTCGCTTTGCCGCCTGTCGGACCGGAACAGTCAGTCCCCAGCTATCCTCAAATCTATCACGGACTCGAACAGACGTAAAACGAATCGATTGATTGGCAGTCAAAAATGGAATGATAATTCCATAGGGCGTTCGCACGTCTTAAGGGGTCACTCGGCGGCTTGCAGACGATGGGCGTCAAGGATCCCTTTGATCTCGGAGCGGCAGGATCCGCAATTCGCGCCGGCCTGCAAGGCCCGGCCGATTGCGTCGACCGTCACGCAGCCCGCGCGAGCCGCGTCCGCGATCTGCTTTGCGCCGACTCCGAAGCAGGAGCAGACGGTCGCGCCCTTATCGACTGCGCCCTTGCCCGGCCGCCCCGCGACCACCGAGAAACGCGCGTGCGGGTCCGGCGAAGGCCTGCCCGAGCTGCTCCACAGCCCAGTTCCGCGAGACCGCGACGGGCTCGGCGGCGAGGAACAGCGCGCCGATGAGCCTGTCGCCCTGAAAGGCGGCGAAGCGAAGCTGGCCCGCGTCCCGGTCGGCATAAGAGAGGAGGCTCGCCGCTTCGCCTGCGCCAAAGAGGCCCCGCGCGAACGTGGCCCAGTCGCGCTCGGCGGAGGCAAAGGCGAGTTCGACCCGCCAGCCGCCGACCGTGCGGGCGATGGCCCAATAATCGGCGTCGAGAGTTTGCGGCTTCTCCGCGAGCGTCGCGAAGCCATAGCGCGCGGCGCCGAAGCGTGCGACCCGCGCGGCGACATGCTTTGATGCAGGCTGGCCCGACACCGGATCGGTGAGGGCGGGCACGAGCGTATCGACCCGCGCCTTGGCGGCGAATTGGTCGTTCCAGTGCATCGGCACGAAAACGGAGCCCCGCGCCTGCCGCGGCGAGACGAGCGCGCGCACGACGATTGCGCCATGCGGGGTTACGACGGTCACGAGATCGGCGGGCTCGACGCCAAGCGCAGCCGCGTCGGCGGGATGGATCTCGCAGAATGGCTCGGAGAGATGCTGCGAGAGACGTGGGCTTTTCCCGGTGCGCGTCATCGTGTGCCAGTGGTCGCGGATGCGGCCGGTGTTCAGCACGAAGGGATAGTCCGCGTTCGTCCGTGTCTCGCGATTCGGCGCGACAGGAACGAAGCGCGCTTTGCGATCGGGCGTGAAGAAGCCGCCGTTTGCGAAGAAGCGCGTTGTCGTCGGCTGCTCGCCGCGTCGCCGCGGCCACTGGAAGGGCTTCAGCGTCTCATAGCCGGCGGCGTCCATCGTCGCATAAGCGCCGATGTCGAAGTCGCGCGCGCCGTCATTCTCATGAGCGGAGAGTGCGGCATGTTCGGCGAAAATCCCGGCAGGCGAATCATAGGCGAAGGCGTCGCCGAAACCCATGCGGCGCGCGACGTCGGCGACGATCCGCCAGTCATGGCGCGCCTCGCCGGGCGCGGGCAGAAAGGGGCGCTGGCGCGAAATGCGGCGCTCGGAATTGGTGACCGTGCCGTCCTTCTCGCCCCACGCGGTCGCAGGCAGCGCGACATGCGCGAAGCGCATCGTGTCCGTTTCGGACAATACGTCGGAGACGACGACAAAGGGGCAACTCTTCAGGGCGTCCGCGACGGCGTCCGCGTCGGGCATCGAGTCGGCCGGGTTGGTCGCCATGATCCAGATCGCCTTGATGCGCCCGTCTGCGACGGCGCGGAACATGTCGACGGCCTTGAGGCCAGACTTTTCCGGCGATGCGCGGCGAGCCCCAGAATTTCTGCACGCGCGCGCGATGTTCCGCGTTTTCGATGTCCATATGCGCCGCGAGCGTGTTGGCAAGACCGCCGACCTCGCGGCCGCCCATGGCGTTCGGCTGGCCGGTGATGGAGAAGGGTCCCGCGCCCGGCTTGCCGATGCGGCCTGTCGCGAGATGGCAATTGAGGATGGCGTTGACCTTGTCCGTGCCGGACGAGGACTGGTTGACGCCCTGGCTGTAGACGGTGACCGTCTTTTGCGTCGCGGCGAAAAGTTCGTAAAAGGCGCGCAGGTCTTCGCGCGCGAGGCCCGTAATCTCCGCAATTTGCGCAAGGTCGCATGCGCCCGCGGCGGCGAGCGCCGCCTCGAAGCCGGACGTATGCGCCTCGATATAGGCGCGGTCCAGCGGACCCTGCTCGGCGAGCCAGGCGAGCAGGCCCGCGAAGAGGGCGCAATCGCCGTCGGCGCGAACGGGCAGGTGCAGGTCGGCGATATCCGCCGTCATCGTGCGGCGCGGATCGACGACGACGACGCGCATCCCGGGCCTTGCCTGCTTCGCCGCGGCGAGGCGCTGATGGAGCACCGGGTGGCACCAGGCGAGGTTCGATCCGACCAGCACGACGAGATCGGCAAGCTCGAGGTCTTCGTAAGTCCCCGGCACCGTGTCCGAGCCGAAGGCGCGCTTGTGTCCCGCGACCGAGGACGACATGCAGAGGCGCGAATTCGTGTCGATGTTGGCCGAGCCGATGAAGCCCTTCATCAGCTTGTTGGCGACATAATAGTCCTCGGTCAGCAATTGGCCGGAGACATAGAAGGCGACCGAGTCCGGCCCGTGCTCCTCGATCGTCTTCGCGAAGGTGTTTGCGACGAGGTCGAGGGCCGAATCCCAGCTTGTCGGCTTGCCATGGATGGTCGGAGCGAGAAGCCGCCCGTCGAGGCCGAGAGTCTCCGCGAGCGCCGAACCCTTCGAGCAGAGCCGGCCGAAATTGGCGGGATGCTCCGGGTCGCCGCGCACGGAGACCGCGCCGCCCTCGCCGACCTCGGCCAGCACGCCGCAGCCCACCCCGCAATAGGGGCATGTCGTGCGGACGACGCGGGCGCCGTCGATTTCAGCGATTGCGCTTGTCATGTCAGGCTGCGAGCGCGGCGAGCGACGCCGCGTCGATCAGGATCGTCTCGCCGTCGAGCTTGAGGGGAAGGGTGCGGACCGAGCCTTCGTCCGCGCCCAGCGCGCTTCCCGTCTCCAGCGAGATCACCATGTTGTGCAACGGGCACGTGACCGCGCTCCCGTGCACAATGCCTTGGCTCAGCGGACCGCCCCTATGCGGGCAGCGGTCCTCGAGCGCGAAGACCCGATCCTCGGCGGTGCGGAACACGGCGATCCTGCCGCCTGGCGTCACGACGCAGCGCGCGCCCTGCCGGGGAATGTCGGAGAGTTGTCCGATCGCGATGAAGCTCATGGGTTCCTACTCCGCCGCCTGCGCAAAGCCGATCACGGCCATGGGCTTGAATTCGTGCTTGTCCTTGCCCGAGACGCGCTCGGACCACGGATCGACCTGCGCGAATTTCTGGCTGAAGACGAAGCGGTCGAAATAGGCCTTGCGCTTCTCGGGATCGTTCATGATCTGCCTGCGGATCTCGTCATGGCCGACGCGCTTCGCCCATTTGTAGATGCGCTCCAGATAGCGTCCCTGCTCGCGATACATTTGCGTCAGCGCGACGATATGTTCGAGCGCCTCGTCCTCCGTCTTCACGAGGCCCAGCACCTCCGTGCCCTTGATGTCGAGCCCCGCGGCGCCCGCGAAATGGATCTCGTATCCGGAGTTGACGCAGACAACGCCAATGTCCTTGCAGGTCGCTTCCGCGCAATTGCGCGGACAACCGGAGACGCCCATCTTGACCTTGGCCGGCGTCCAGGAGCCCCACATGAATTTCTCGATGCGGACGCCGAGCCCCGTCGAATCCTGAGTGCCGAAGCGGCACCAGTCGGAGCCGACGCAGGTCTTCACGGTGCGGACGCCCTTTGCGTAGGCCTGGCCGGAGACGAAGCCGGCCTTGCCGAGCTCGGCCCAGACGGCGGGCAAGTCCTCCTTTGCGACGCCGAGCAGGTCGATGCGCTGGCCGCCCGTCACCTTCACGGTCGGAATCTCGAACTTGTCGACCACGTCGGCGATGGCGCGCAATTCCTTCGCGCTCGTGACGCCGCCCCACATGCGCGGCACGACGGAATAGGTCCCGTCCTTCTGGATGTTGGCGTGCGCGCGCTCGTTGATGAAGCGCGACTGGTAATCGTCGGCATATTCGTCCGGCCAGTCGCAGACGAGATAATAATTCAGAGCCGGTCGGCATTTGGCGCAGCCGCCCGACGTCTTCCATTCGAGCGCCTGCATCACGGCGGGAATCGTCTTCAAGGCCTTCGCCTTGATGAGACGGCGCACGTCGTCATGGCCGAGCGGAGTGCAGCCGCACATCGGCTGCACGGCCGCGCGCTCGTAAGACGTGGCCGAGCGTGATCGTCATGAGCTGCTCGACGAGGCCCGTGCAGGACCCGCACGAGGCGGAGGCTTTCGTGTGCGCCCGCACGTCTTCGAGCGTCGTCAGGCCCTTCGCCTTGATCGCGCCGACGATCTTTCCCTTGCAAACGCCGTTGCAGCCGCAGATTTCCGCATCATCCGGCAAGGCTGCAACGGCCGCCGTAGGGTCCAGGGGCGTCCCCCTGATACGCCTGGCCGAAGATCAACGTCTCGCGCATGTCCGAGATGTTGACCGCTTTTTTCTTGAGGTCGTTGAACCAGGCGCCGTCCGACGTTTCGCCGAACAGCACCGTGCCGATGATCCTGTCGTCGCGCAGGATGATCCGCTTGTAGACGCCGGCGGTCGCGTCGCGCAGCACGATCTCCTGCCGGTCGTCGCCGTCGGCGAAGTCGCCGGTCGAATAGAGGTCGATGCCGGTGACCTTGAGCTTGGTCGGCGTGTCGCTGTGGGCGAAGCTGTTCGTTTCCTCGCCCGCAAGTCGCGCAGCCGCGACGCGCGCCATCTCGTAGAGCGGCGCGACAAGGCCGTAGACATGACCCTCGACCTCGACGCATTCGCCGAGCGAAAGGATGTCGGGGTCCGACGTCTGCATGAACTTGTCGACGACGATGCCGCGATTGACCGTGAGGCCCGCCGCTTTCGCCAAGCCTGCGTTGGGGCGGATGCCCGCAGCCATCACGACGAGAGTCGCGGGAATCACCGTCCCGTCGGCAAGCTCCAGACCCTCGACGCGATCCGCGCCAAGGACGCGCTTCGTGTTCGCCTTCGTCATCACCTTGATGCCGCGCTCCTCGACGGCGCGCTGCAGCAGATAGCCCGCGGCGGCGTCGAGCTGGCGCTCCATCAGGGTCGGCATCAGATGCACGACCGTCACGTCCATGCCGCGCATCTTCAGGCCCGCGGCGGCTTCGAGGCCGAGCAACCCGCCGCCGATGACGACGGCCTTGGCGCGCGATTGCGCCGCGAGCAGCATGGCGTTCACGTCGTCGAGATCGCGATAGGTCAGCACGCCCGGAAGATCATGGCCGGGCACGGGCAGGATGAAGGGCGCGGAACCGGTCGCGATCACGAGCTTGTCGTAAGGTTCGGTCACGCCCTGTTCGGAGGTGACGGTCTTCGCCTCGCGGTCGATCGTCGCGACCTTGTGGCCCTTGTAGAGCGTGATGCCGTTCCTGATGTACCAGCCGTCGCCATGAATGACGATCTGCTCGTAGGCCTTCTCGCCGGAGAGAACGGGCGAGAGCATGATGCGGTCGTAATTGACGCGCGGCTCGGCGTTGAAGATCGTCACCTGATAGCGGCCGGGCGCCGCTTCGAGGAGATGCTCCAGCATGCGCCCGGGGGCCATGCCATTGCCGACGATGACAAGTTTCTCGGTCATGGGTCTCTTGTCCTTTGGATCTTATTCCGCGGGGACGGCGCCGGGCGCGATCGAGGCTGCGCGGCGCATCTGGCGGATGGAGACGTGCATCCAGGCGGCGCAGCCGATGACGATGGCGAAGAGCAGCATGAAGCAGCTCTGCCAGAGGCCGGTCGCATCCTTGAGCCAGCCGAAGGCGATCGGCATCACGAAGCCGCCAAGGCCGCCGATCATCCCCACCACGCCGCCGACCGGGCCGACCCCTTGCGGGTAGTAGACGGGGATGTGCTTGTAGACGGCCGCCTTGCCGAGGCTCATCACGAAGCCGAGCGCGAAGATGACGGCGACGAAGGCGACGGGGCTCAGGGGCAAGGAAAGGATCGCCGTCGCCGCCGCCGCGATGGCGAAAACGCCATACATCACCGCGCGGGCGCCCTTCCGGTCCGAGAGGAAGCCGCCATAGGCGCGGAACAGGCTGCCGGGGATCGAATAGGCGGCGGCGAGCATGCCGGCCGTCTCGATGTCGAAGCCATAGGCGCCGATGAGGTAGCGCGGCAGCCACAGCGAGAGGGCGACGAAGCCGCCGAAGGCGAAGAAATAATAGAGCGAGAAGCGCCAGACCTGAGCATTCCGCAGCGGCGCGAATTCCTGCGCGAAGGACTTGCGCCGATGCGCGGACTTGCGGGCGGCGAAGGCTGGATCGTCGTCGGCGAAAAACCAGAAGACGACCGCCATGACGATCAGCGCCGAGGCCCAGATCCCGGCAACCGCGTGCCAGCCCCAGGCGACGAGGACGAAGGGCGCAAGGAATTTCGTCACCGCCGCGCCGACATTGCCCGCGCCGAAGACGCCCAGCGCCGCGCCCTGCTTCTCAGCCGGAAAGAACGGAGAGACATAGGCGACGCCGACCGCGAAGGAGCCGCCGGCGAGGCCGACGCCGAGCGCCGCGATCAGCGTCTCGGCGTAGGTGTGGGCGTAGGTCAGAAGGAAGGTCGCGGCTGCGGCCGCGAGCATGGTCAGCGTGTAGACGAGGCGCCCGCCATAGCGCGGCGTCCAGACGCCGAGCAGCATGCGGACGAGAGAGCCCGTCAGAATCGGCGTGCCGACGAGCAGGCCGAACTGGGTCTCGCTGAGGCCAAGCTCCTGCTTGATGCGGACGCCGATGATCGCGAAGATCGTCCAGACGGCGAAGCAGGCTGTGAAGGCTATGGTCGAAAGCCACAGCGCGCGTTGCGCGGTTGCTGGGGCGGCGCCGGCGGCTGACGTCGTCATTCTGCGCTCCGTGAGACAAAAAGGCTGCACCAGGGCGCGCCCCGTTCAGGACACGCCAGGACTTTTCAGCAACTTTGCCGGGAACGCCCTGCGTTGGACGTCGAATGGGCTCCGATGGGGCCCGCACTGATGGAAGCAATAAGCGCGCCAACAGCGGGCGGGCGAAAAATCGCTGTCATTTCAGAGGGGTAGCGACGCTGAGCGCTTCTGTCGGATTTGTGCAGGTGCGCATGGTGTGAGCAGTTGCACAATCAAACCGCAGGCCGCGCCGCCGGCGGCCAGATTTTGGCGCGACAATTGATTCCAAAAATCGGAAATCCATTCGGCCAGCGACGTCATCGCGAGCCCCGAAGGGGCGTGGCGATCCAGGAGCCGCGCGCTCCCTACGTCCCCTGGATTGCTTCGCTTCGCTCGCAATGACGGCGCCGGAGCAAACCGGGCTCTTCAAACGCCTGTTTTTGACGGCCAGATGCGTCTTTTCGTGCGCATTTTGTCAGCCCGCGATCGCCGAACGCTACCGGCTGCGCCCGTGGATATACTCCGCCACACGGTCCGGGTCGAACAGGCCGCCGTCGAAGAAGCCGTCGGGGCCGAGCGTGAGGGTCGCCCCGCTCGCGCCGACGGGCGTCGGCGCCTTCAGTGCGCCTTCGACTTTGGAGTTCGCGGCGGGAAGCGGGACGCCGAGCGGCTTCAGCGCCGCCCGGTAGAGGTCCGGCCGGTAGGTCTCGCGGGCGACCGCCTCGTTCTCCGCCGTGTGCGCGACCTGACCCCACCGGACCATCTGCGTGTAGAACCAGAGCGCGTGGCTCTTCCAGGGGAAGGTCGCGCCCCGCGCGAGCGGCACGAAGAAGTCCTCGACCCGGACGGTCGTCGTGGCCGAGACGCGGATCTCGCCGGTCAGCGCCGGCTTCATCCACTCGGCCGGCTGGCCGACATGGGCGGGCTCGGCCAGGAGCGCGGCGAGCGCCTCGCGATGGGCCGGATCGGCCGACCAGACCGCGGCGCGATAGAGGGCGCGGAGCAACGCCGCCAGAGCCTCCGGGTTCTCCTCGGCCCAGCGCTCCTGCGCGCCGAGCACTTTCTCCGGGCTCGACCGCCAGATGGCGGCCTTGGCGGTCGCGATATGGCCGACGCCTTCCACCACCGCCGCGGTGTTCCAGGGCTCGCCGACGCAATAGCCGTCGAGGCCGCCGTTCGCGAGCGCCTCGGGCATGAAGGGGGGCGGCAGGATGACGATCTCGATATCCCTTTCGGGGTCGACCCCGGAGGCCGCGAGCCAATAGCGCAGTTCGTAGCTGTGACCGGAATAGGGATGCACCACCGCGAAGCGCGGGCGCGCGTCCGGGGTTGGCCCTGATCGCAGCGGCCAGCGCCGCCCCGTTCTCCGCCGCGTCCAGAGTCTCGCGCGCGCCGTGGCTCCGCATTTTCTCCCAGAGCGCGTTCGACACGGTCACCGCGTTGCCGCCGAGCCCGAGCGCCATCGGCGCGATGGTCCGCGAGGGCAGGGGGGTCAGGCCAAGATTGCCCGCGATCGGCATGGGCGCCAGCATATGGGCGACCTGAAAATGGCCGACGGCGAGCCGGTCGCGGATATTGGCCCAGGATGTTTCGCGCACGAGCTTGAGCGCGACGCCTTCCTCTTCCGCGAAGCCCTTCGCCTTGGCGACGACGATCAGCGCGCTGTCGAGCAGCGGCATGAAGCCCGCGGTGATCTCGAAAGCGCTCATCGGTCCTCCGGGTCGAGAAGGCCGGCGGCGGTTATGAGGCTTTCGGCGATTTCGACGAGCTTTCGGTTCTGGTTCATCGCCGCCTTGCGCATGAGGCGATAGGCCTCCTCCTCGCTCAGGTTCCGCGACCTCATGAGGAGACCTTTCGCGCGATCGATCCGTTTGCGGTTCTCGAGTTCGCCGCGCGCCTCTTCGAGTTCGCGCGTCAGCCGGGCGTAGGCGTTGAAACGGCTCACCGCCATGTCGAGGATCGCCTTGACCCGCTCGCGCTTGAGGCCATCCACCACATAGGCCGAGACGCCCGCCTCGACCGCCGCCTCGATCGAGGCGAGGTCGCTGCGGTCGACGAACATGGCGATCGGCCGCTTCACCGCGCGGGAGAGCTGGAACATCGCCTCCAGCCGGTCACGGTTCGGGTTTTCGAGGTCGATGACGATGACGTCGGGATTGATCTCGGCGATCCGGCGCGCAAGCCCGTTGACGTCGTGGATCACGGTCACGCGGTCGTGGCCGGCCTCGCGGAGTCCCGCCTCGATGATCGAGGCGCGAACGCGATTTTCGTCGATGACGAGGATGGCCAGACCCGGCGACGGCATCCCGCCACTATCGGGACGGCGCGGCTATTTTGCAATGCAGCAATTTGCGCCCGCTCAGAACCGGGGGCCGGGTGGGCAGCCGGGCCGTGACCGGAACCCATCGCGATTTGCGGCGTTGATCCGGCCGATGGCGCCGCGTGCGTTGCGGCGATCCGCCCCCAGAGGCTGAGTTCACAGCTGTCCTTGACCGACCTGCCGCTGGGCGGGCCCGCGCTGGCGCACGTCGGCGCGCACGGGGGGCATTCGAAAAGGAGGATACCATGTTGAAACCATTGACCACATTGGCGGCCGCGACGGTGGCCATGGGCCTTGCGGCGGCGGCGCCGACCGCTGCCGAAGCGAACCCGATCATTCTCGCCCCGGCCGCCGCGGCGGCATGGCTCGGCGGCGGAATCCTCGGCGGCGCGCTTCTTGGCGGCGCCGTGGCCAACGCTGCGAACAGCAACGCCGTCGTATACACGGGCGCCCCCGGCGCATACGCGGGGGCCCCCGGCGTGACCATCAACGGAACGACCTGCTACTTCACGAGGAGGCTGGTTAACCCGGTTACCCAGTCCTGGGTGAGAGAGCAGGTTTGCACGACAGCCATGCAATAAACCCAAGGGGCGCGGCGCAAAGCCGCGCCCCGCATCCGTCTTCGGCGTCGTCAGGCTTGCGTCGCGGCTTCGAGGCCGTCGATCAGCGCCTTTAATGTCGCGAGCGTCGAGGCGTCGGCTTCTCCGTCCACCCGCTCCGGGCGGAAGCGGCGCTGAAAGGCCGTCACCGCCGCCTTCGTTTCGCGATCGTAGACGCCGGTGATCCCGACGCCATAGCCGTAGAGCGCCAGCATCGCCTGCAGGGCCCGCACGGGCGGCCCCTCGTCATGGGGCCGCAGAAGGGCAGGGCCGGAGATGGGACGCGGCGCGACCCAATGTCCGACGCCCGCCCGCCACAGCTTCTCCCATGGGAAAACCTCGCCGGGGTCGCGCTTGCGCGAGGGGGCGACGTCCGAATGGGCGAGCACGCGCTCGGGCGGAATGGCCCGGCGGGCGCAGATATCGCGCGAAAGCGCGATGACGGCGTCGATCTGCGCAGGCGGATAGGGCGGCGAGCCGCCCTCATGGCCGGGGTTGACGATCTCGATCCCGATCGAAGCGGAGTTCAGGTCGGTCTCGCCCTTCCAGAAAGCGCTGCCGGCGTGCCAGGCGCGCCGCGTCTCGGGAACGAGCTGGTCGATCCGCCCGTCCTCCCAGACAAGATAGTGGCAGGAGACTTCCGACGCCGGATCGCAGAGACGCGCGAGCGCGCCCGCGCCCGTCGGCATGCCGGTATAGTGAAGGATGAGGCAATTGGGCCTGAGGCCGCCGCGCCGCTCGTTGTGGTTGGGCGAAGCGATGAAGCGGTCGACGAGCCGGCTGTCGGGCGAAGGAGCGGCGGTCATGTCAGGCGGAAGGTCCCCGCGTCAGGGCGCCGGACCCTGACGCGGGACGCGTTGTCAAATCAGTAGGTTCCGACGCAGACGCGGTTGCCGTTGTAGTCATAACCCCATTGCGCGCAGCGTCCGCCCGGAGGCGTGACCGCATTGCCGATTGCCCCGCCCGCGACCCCGCCGATCACCGCGCCCGCGATCGCGCCGCCCGGGCTGCCATGCGAGACCGCGGAGCCGATGAGCGCGCCCGTGCCTGCCCCGAGCGCGCCGCCCATGAGGGTGTTCGTCTGTTGCTGCGTCTGGCAGGCCGACAGCGACGCCGCGCCCGCAAGGATGAGCGAAAGCGCGATGATCTTCTTCATGAAAGTCTTCCTCATTTTTAACCCAGCGAATTCAGGAGCTTGCGACCGTGCGGCGTGCGACGGTTCCGAGACCCTGCCTCACGAGGGGGTCCCCATCCGCAAGCGTTCGATCAACTCAGTAGAAGGCGACGCAGACCTGGTTGCCGTTGTAGTCGTAGCCCCATTGCGCGCAGCGGCCGACCGGCTGCGGCGTCGCCGCGGAGCCGATCATCGCGCCGGAAGCCGCGCCGATCGCAGCGCCGGCCAGCGTGCCGCCGGCGCTGCCCCCGGAAACCGCCGAGCCGACGAGCGCGCCTGCGCCACCGCCAAGCGCGCCGCCCACGAGCGCGTTCTGCTGCTGCGGCGTCTGACAGGCCGACATCGACACCGCGCCGGCGAGGGCCAGCGAAAGAGCGATGATCTTCTTCATGGGAAGGTTCCTCGGTTGATCGAATCCGTCAGACGTCCGCTGCCCGCGGCTTTAGCCCGCGAGCGTTTGCTCAGTAGAAGGCGACGCAGACGCGGTTGCCGTTGTAGTCGTAACCCCACCGCGCGCAGCGTCCGCCCGACGGCGTGACCGCATTGCCGATTGCCCCGCCCGCGACGCCGCCGATCACCGCGCCCGCGATCGTGCCGCCCGCGCTGCCGCCCGAGACCGCGGAGCCGACGAGCGCCCCCGTGCCCGCGCCGAGCGCGCCGCCGACCAGCGTATTCGTCTGCTGCGGCGTCTGGCAGGCCGACAGCGATACGGCGCCGGCGAGGGCCAGCGAAAGCGCGATGATCTTTTTCATGGAAAGGATTCCCTTCTAAAGCCTCGAGGCTTGGAAAAACCGGACCCCCGCCGTCGTGACGAGCGCCGCAGGCGGAAGCCCCGCCCGCGTCGGCGTCCTTTTCCCACAATCCACCTAAAGCTTCAATGAACGGCGAAGTTCCCGAAATCGTCGCGGGGACGGAACGCACGCGGCAAAAGCGCGCGCCGGGCCGCCGCCTTTCCCCTTGACCGGCGGTCCGGGCCGCTCATATCCATGCCACGCCAGTCGGCCGGACGGCCGCCGCCCCAACGGGCGGAGGAAAGTCCGGGCTCCAAACGGAAACGGCGCCGGATAACGTCCGGCGGGGGCGACCCCAGGGAAAGCGCCACAGAAAGCAGACCGCCCGGACGCTGCGAAGCTGCCGGGCAAGGGTGAAAGGGTGCGGTAAGAGCGCACCGCGCAGGCGGCAACGTCGGCGGCATGGCAAGCCCCGCCGGGAGCAAAACCGAATAGGAGCGATGCGCGGGGAGCAATCCTCGCGGGGCCGCCGTTGGCCCGGTCGCTCGGGTTGGTTGCTTGAGGCGCCCGGCGACGGGCGTCCCAGAGGAATGGCCGTCACGTCGGGGGGAACCCCGGCCATACAGAACCCGGCTTACAGGCCGGCTGGCGCTTTTGGATCGGGGTAGGGGCGGCCGCAGGAACCACGGCCGGGCAGGGGAAAATCGCGTTGACGCCCGAGGAATTCCGTCGGATCGGCCACGAGCTGATCGACTGGATCGCCGACTACCGGAAGACGGTCGCGGAGCGGCCCGTCATGACGCAGGCGAAGCCCGGCGCCCTGCGCGCGGCCCTTCCGAAATCCGCGCCCGACGCGCCCGAGCCTTTCGACGCCATCATGCGCGACATGGACGCTCTGATCGTCCCCGCGCTTTCGCATTTCCAGCATCCCCGCTTCTTCGGCTACTTCCCGGCCAACAGCGAGCTTTCCTCCGTGCTCGGCGATTTCCTGAGCACGGGGCTTGGCGCGCTCGGCCTCACCTGGCAGGCCGCTCCGGCGCTCACCGAGCTCGAAGAGACCGTGACCGACTGGATGCGCCAGCTCATCGGCCTCTCGGACGACTGGAGCGGGGTCATTCAGGACAGCGCCTCGACCAGCACGCTCGTCGCGCTCATCTGCGCGCGCGAGAAGGCGAGCGATTTCTCGCTCACGCGCGGCGGCCTCGCTTCGGTCGCGCAGCCGCTCGTCGTCTATACGTCCTCGCAGGCGCATTCCTCGGTCGAGAAGGATGCGCTCCTCGCCGGCTTCGGGCGCGAGAACCTGCGGCTCGTCGCGGTGGACGAGGCTTTCGCCATGCGCCCGGACGCGCTCGAAGCGGCGATCCGGGACGATGTCGCCGCGGGCCGCAAGCCCTGCGCGATCGTCGCGACGGTGGGCGCGACCGCGACCACCGCGGTCGATCCGGTCGCGGCGATCGCGGACATCGCCCGCGCCCACGGCCTCTGGCTGCATATCGACGCGGCGATGGCCGGCTCGGCGATGATTCTGCCGGAGATGCGCCCGATGTGGGAGGGCGTCGAGGGCGCCGATTCGCTCGTGCTCAATCCGCACAAATGGCTCGGCGCCGCCTTCGACTGCTCGCTCTATTACGTGCGCGATCCGCAGCATCTGATCCGGGTCATGGGCGCGAACCCCAGTTACCTGCGCACCCATGTCGATGGCGAAGTCACCAATTATCGCGACTGGGGCATTCCGCTCGGCCGCCGCTTCCGGGCGCTGAAACTCTGGTGCCTGTTGCGCGCCGAGGGCGTCGAGCGTTTGCAGGCGCGGCTTCGGCGCGATCTCGACAACGCCCGATGGCTCGCCGAGGCGACGAAAGGCGCGCCGGAGTGGAAGCGTCTCGCGCCGGTTCCGTTGCAGACGCTCTGCCTGCGCCATGAACCGGAGGGCCTCGAAGGCGAGGCGCTCGACAAGCACACGCTCGGCTGGGTGGAGCGCGTCAATCGTTCCGGCAAGGCCTATCTCACGCCGGCGATTCTCGACGGACGCTGGATGGTCAGAGTCTCGATCGGCGCGCTGCCGACCGAACGCGCCGACGTCGAGGCGCTCTGGGCGCTCATGCGCGAGGAGGCGGCGCGCGGCTGAGGCCGGCTTTTCAGCGCCACAGTCGCTGCCTACAGAAGGGCCCCGAATCGAAAGAGGGAACCAAAGGGATGCTGCGTGCGAAGGAAGTGGTCGCTTCGGGCGACTGGTCGGGCCATCCCGCCGACAGCGTCGTGCTCGAATTCGACGAGCGCTCCCGCCGGCAAGGCGAAATGAAGGGGGTGGGCGGCCTCGTCTTCACGCTGGATCTGCCGAAGACCGCCATGCTGCGGGGCGGCGATGCTCTGAAGCTCGACGACGGGCGTATCGTCGAAGTGGTCGCCGCGCCCGAGCCGCTCATGGAAATCCGCGCCGAGCCGGTCGCGCTGCTCCGGATCGCCCTCAGCCTCGGCAACGCCCATGCGCTCGTGGAGGCGAGCGCGAAGGCCTTGCGCGTCCGGCGCGACAGCGAGATCGAAGCCCTGGCGAAGGCTTTCGGCGCGCGCCTGATTCCGCTCGAGGCGCCGTTCAATCCGGAAGGCGCGGCCTATGTGATGGCCGCCGCTGAGGCGCACGACCATGACCACGGCCATGGTCACGATCATGGCCACCACGGGCATGACCATCACGGCCACGGCGATCATGGCCATGCCCATCACGGCCACGACCATGGGGACGAGCCTCACCGCCATGACGGGCAGGCTCACGGCCACGAAGCCGCCGTCCATCATCACAGCGGGAAGGAAGGCGCCGACCGCGCCGATTGAGACGGCGCGGTCTGGAGGCCCGGCCGTTCAAGAGGCTGAAGCGTTCAGGGCCGCCGCGAGCACGGACGGGCTTGGCCCGTATCCACGCGACGTGGCGCGCCGCTGCGCAAAGCGGAGCGTCCTTCGAGACGCGCCGCCTATCCGGCGCCGCTCCTCATGACAAGGTCGTGGCCGCATTCGTCGGCCGCCTCAGAACGAAGTCTCAGCGACGTGGCTTGACCGAGTCACAGAGCGCCGGCCCCTTGCCCGTATAGCGCGCTGATTCCACTGGACTCGCCATAAGAGCCCAACAATTCCTTCCTGATTGTCAGAAATTGAAGTAGAGTGAGCGCTTCGCCCGAATGCGGGTTTTCGCCAAGGCAATTCGTCGCGAAGAGGAGGATGCGCGGCGGTGTCAATGTGTCGCAATTCTCAAAGCCGGCTGCCGGGAGTACCGTTCCCGGCGCGTGGCTTGGGTCTGACGACCGCGCCAAAATTTCCAGGCCGCAACAAAACGGCCTGTAAGGGATTGAAAAGGTGGAATCCGGCGAAACGGGAAGGAACCGGGTCGCGCCTCGGCCGGGTCGTCAGCCGTCGCAAACGGACAAAGTGACAATTTTTGACGCTTAAGCCTCTGAAATCTCAGCCGCGGCGCCAAATTCGCGCCCCCGGCGCATCCAGAACAGGAGCGAGAATGATGTCGTCAAGGCCAAATCGCAGGCATTCTCGCCGCCGCTCTCATTGCGGCCGCGCCCCTTCACGCGGAAGCGCTGGAGATCGGGACTGGCTCAAGTCCGGCGTCCATCGGGGCGAGCCCTGTCACGCTTGCCCAGTATCATGGTCGCGCGCACGGGGCGGCGCGTCACGGCGTCCACCGTGGGTATGGGCCGCATGGGCATCCCGGCTATCGGCCAGGCGGTCCCGGCTATCGGCCAGGCGCCCCCGGTTACCACGGCGCCTGGCGGGCTCCGGGGGGTGTTCCGCATGCGATGGCCTGGCGTCCGCCGCCGCGCCCGCCGGGCTGGCGTCCGGTCTATCCGCCTCCGGGCGGCTGGGGCTGGGCTCGACCGGGCGGATATTGGTGGGGCGCGGGCAGCGCGATCGCCGCCGGCGCGGCTATTGGCATGCTGAGCGCCGCGGCGGTCGCAGCCTGGGCGCCGCCCCCGCCCGCGCCGGGCCTATGCTGGTATTACACCGACCCGAGCCAGCAGACCGGCTTCTGGGACAACTGCCGATAGGCTTAGCGCGAATCATAAAGGCCCGCCTCGACGGCGGGCCTTCCGGATTTCAGCGCGACCGGCCGAAATCGAGCAGCCGCAGGACGATCCACACCGGGATGACGACCATCGCGCCCGTCAGCAGGATGCGGCCGATCTGGCGCACGTCGGTCAGCCCATATTCGAAGATATGCCGCACCCCGCGCAGCGCCTGATGGAAAAGGGTCGCCGGATCGAAGCCGAAGGTCTCCAGAAGCAGACCCACGACGAACGAGACGACGATGAGCCGCACGAGAACGGCCATCGGCGAACCGCCGACGAAACGGGTCATGGCGTTGCCGAACATGGCGCTGTCTCAGGCTCCTGCCGTTTCCGGCAATCCTTAGCCGATTCGCAGGCTCCGCCGCGCCCGCTTTCGCGGAACGCGGCGGAACCCGATCCGTCAGCCCTTCGGGAACTGGACGACAGTCGGCTTGGCGGGCGCCTCGTCCTCGCCGGCGGCGCCGACCGGCTTGCCGTCGAGGGTGAGCCTTCCCCGATCCGCGCTGACCTTGACGGTCTGCCCGTCGGCGATCTCGCCGGCGAGCAACTGCTGGGCCAGCGGGTCCTGCACCCACTTCTGGATCACGCGCTTGAGCGGGCGCGCGCCGTAGGTGGGATCGTAGCCCCTGTCGGCGAGCCACTGCCGTCCCTTCGCGTCGAGATCGAGCTTGATCTTGCGCTCGTCGAGCAGGCGCTGCAGCCGCCTGAACTGGATGTCGACGATCGCGCCCATGTCCTCCCGGCGCAGCCGGTGGAACAGGATGATCTCGTCGATCCGGTTCAGGAACTCCGGCCGGAAGTGACCCCGGACAACGCCCATGACCTCCTTCTCGACCGCCTTCGTGTCCTCGGTCTCGCCGAGGTTGACGAGATACTCGGAGCCGAGGTTCGAGGTCATCACGATCAGCACGTTGCGGAAGTCGACCGTGCGCCCCTGGCCGTCGGTGAGCCGCCCGTCGTCGAGAACCTGGAGCAGGACGTTGAACACGTCCGGATGCGCCTTCTCGATCTCGTCGAACAGCACGACCTGATAGGGCCGGCGGCGGACCGCTTCCGTGAGCGCCCCGCCTTCCTCATAGCCCACATAGCCGGGAGGCGCGCCGATGAGCCGCGCGACCGAGTGCTTCTCCATGTATTCGGACATGTCGATGCGCACCAGCGCGCTCTCGTCATCGAAGAGGAAGGACGCAAGCGCCTTGGTCAGCTCGGTCTTGCCGACGCCGGTGGGCCCGAGGAACATGAACGAGCCGATCGGCCGGTTCGGGTCCTGCAGGCCGGCGCGGGCGCGCCGGACCGCGGTCGAGACCGCGACCACCGCCTCGCGCTGCCCGACGACGCGCCGCGCGATCTCTTCCTCCATCTTGAGGAGCTTCTCGCGCTCGCCCTCGAGCATCTTGTCCACCGGGACGCCCGTCCAGCGGGAGACAACCTGCGCGACGTGGTTGGCGGTGACGGCCTCGTCCACGAGCGCGCCGCCGCTGCCCTGCTGTTCTGCGTCCGCGAGCTTCTTCTCAAGCTCGGGGATCGTGCCGTAGGTCAGCCGGCCCGCCTCCGCATAGTCCCCCTTGCGCTGCGCCTGGGCGAGCGCATTGCGAGCGGCGTCAAGCTCTTCCTTGAGCTTGGCGGCCTGGCCGACCTTGTCCTTCTCGGCCTTCCAGCGCGCCGTCAGCGCGTCGGACTTCTCCTGCAATTCGCCAAGCTCGACGCCGAGCTTCTGCAAGCGGTCCTTCGAGGCGTTGTCGGTCTCCTTCTTCAGCGCCTCCTGCTCGATCTTGAGCTGCATGATGCGTCGGTCGAACTCGTCCAGCTCCTCGGGCTTGGAGTCGACCTGCATGCGTTGGCGGGCCGCCGCTTCGTCGATGAGGTCGATCGCCTTGTCGGGGAGGAAGCGGTCGGCGATGTAGCGGTCCGACAGCGTCGCAGCCGCGATGATCGCCGGGTCGGTGATGCGGACGCCATGATGCGCCTCGTACTTCTCCTTGAGGCCGCGCAGGATCGAGATCGTGTCCTCGACCGACGGCTGGGAGACGAACACCGGCTGAAAGCGCCGCGCGAGCGCCGCGTCCTTCTCGACATGCTTGCGATACTCGTCGAGCGTGGTCGCGCCGACGCAATGCAGTTCGCCGCGGGCGAGCGCGGGCTTGAGCAGGTTCGAGGCGTCCATCGCGCCGTCCGCCTTGCCGGCGCCGACGAGCGTGTGCATCTCGTCGATGAACAGGATGATGCCGCCTTCCGCCGCGGTCGTCTCGTTGAGCACGGCCTTCAGCCGCTCCTCGAATTCGCCGCGATATTTCGCGCCGGCGATCAGCGCGCCCATGTCGAGGGCCAGCAGCTTCTTGTCGCGGATCGAACTCCGGCACGTCGCCGTTGACGATGCGCAGCGCGAGGCCCTCGACGATCGCCGTCTTGCCGACGCCGGGCTCGCCGATCAGCACCGGATTGTTCTTGGTCCGGCGCGACAGCACCTGGACCGTACGGCGGATCTCCTCGTCGCGGCCGATGACCGGATCAAGCTTGCCGTTGCGCGCGGCCTCGGTGAGGTCGCGGGTATATTTCTTCAGCGCGTCATAGGCGTTCTCGGCGCTCGCCGAATCGGCAGTGCGCCCCTTGCGCAGGTCATTGACGGCGGCGTTCAAGGTCTGCGGCGTTACGCCGACGTTGGCCAGAATCTTGGCCGCCTCCGATCCCTTCTCCATCGCAATGGCGATGAGGAGGCGCTCAACAGTCACGAAGGAGTCGCCGGCCTTCTGGGCGATCTTCTCGGCATTGTCGAAGATGCGCGCGGTTGTCGGCGCGAGATAGAGCTGGCCAGCTCCCGAGCCCTGCACCTTCGGAAGTTTATTGAGCGCGGCTTCGGTCTGACGGAGCGCCTCGCGCGAATTGCCGCCCGCCCGGTCGATGAGGCCGGCGCAAAGGCCCTCTTCGTCGTCGAGCAGGACCTTCAGGAGATGCTCGGGCGTGAACTGCTGGTTGCCCTCCCGGAGCGCAAGCTGTTGCGCGGACTGGACGAAACCGCGCGCGCGCTCGGTGTATTTTTCAAGATTCATGATCTTCCCCTTGTTGGCGCCAGCCCCGGTCCCGAAGCGACAAGGGCGGCCCGGTGGTAGATTTGCCGCCTCGGCGGCTTAAACCTCATGTAGGGGCGGGACGATGTCGTCGGAAGGGTTCACGAGGTCGCAGGCCCCCAAAAAATGGCGCGCCTTGCACCGTTGGGCACGGCTCGCGGGCTACGAGGAGGATGACGCCCTTTTCAGGAATTCCTGAAACCATTCGGCGTTCATCCCGGCGAACGGCAACCAGGCTTTGAACAGAGCCTCGGGCGAGAAGCGTTCGAGCTCGATCATCATACGCTTCTCGATCTCGGCCATGGCGGCCTTCTGCATCGGCTCCACGTCCGGAAGCCCCATGAACTGCCGCGCCTCCAGAGGAGTGCAATCGATGTCAACGGTGATCTTCATCGCGCGAGCCTCCTGCCGCATGAGAAGCCCGCCTCGCTCCGGCTGTCAAATCGAAACCGGTCCCGACGCTGCCCCGCGGGAAACCCGCGGTCGGGCGTTCATTCCCCAGAGGAAGGCGCCTGTGGAAAGCTTCGCCGACTGGCCTGCACAGTGTGAATTTGCTGGACAACGTGGCCGGTTGCAACGTAAATTCAAGGCGGGGTCGTTGAATGTGAGCATTTCTTTGGTTTAACAAAACAGCTTGGCCCGCGGGGGCTGCTGAGCTCTCGGAAGAGAGGTTATTATGGATACTCCCGCTCATCGTCCGTATCGCCACGGTGACCTGCCCAACGCTATGCGTAACGCGGCTCGCGCCATTCTCGATGAAGCCGGTCTGGATAATGTCGGACTGCGAGAGACGGCCCGCAGGGTTGGGGTTTCTGCGACAGCCGCCTATCGCCATTTTGCCAGCAAGGAGGATCTTCTCGCCTCTGTGGCGACCGAGGGCTTCCGCGAACTGCACGACCAACTGGAAGCGGCGCGGGACGAGCGCGCGCCCCTGACCTCGCTCGGACTCGCCTATGTCGACTTCGCGCAGCGGAAGCGAGGCCTGTTCCGCCTGATGTTCGGGCCAGTGCTTGCGGAACGAGCCAAATATCCTCAACTCGACGAGGCTGCCCGCGCGACGTTCGGTCTTTTGGAGCGCGCCGCGGACGAAGAGTCGGAGGGCCTTAGCCCGGAGGCGGTCGGAGGTTGGGCGCTCGTCCATGGCCTTGCGTCGCTGACCCTCGACGGGCTCATCCCGGAGGGGCAGACCCACGAACTCGCGAAGGAGATCCTGCGGAAACGAGCGGCAAGGAAGGCCAACTGAGCGATATCGGGAGCCGGCGCTGCGGCGCGTCGGTTCGCGAAAGTCACGCAATGAAAGTCCAGTGAGCGCCAGGGCGGAAGACGGACCGTCTGAGTCTGCGTCGGATCGGGTCCTTGTCATGGCCGTGTGCAACAGCGGCGCTTGGGTGGAGGAAACCGGGAGCCCGCGACGCTCTGTCCCGATCGGAATGCGGCGGCCAAGGCGACTGGGGGAGGCTCGATGCCGTGACCGACGCCGCGCGCTACCGCGTCAGGGAGACCTTGCGCGACGGGACCGCGCTCGTCGTTCGCGCCCAGACGCCTGAGGACCGCGCGGCCTACAGAGAGGCGTTCGCTCGCGCGAGCCCGGAGTCGATCTATCATCGCTTCTTCGCGCCGAAGCGAAGCTTCTCGGAAGCGGAGGCCCATTATTTTCTCGACATCGACTTCGTGAAGCATGTCGCCCTGGTGGCGGAAGTCGAGGAAGGCGGACATCCGACCGTCGTCGGAGAGGGACGCTACATCGTCGTGGAGCCGGGCAAAGCGGAAGTGTCTTTCGGCCTGATCGACGCCTATCAGGGCAGAGGCATTGGCTCGCTGCTCTTGCGTCACCTGTCGGGCTTGGCCGTCAGGCCGGCTTGCGCGCCTTCGTCGCGGAGGTGCTTGCGGACAACATTGCGATGCTGAAAGTCTTCGAGCGCAGCGGCCTCGCGACGACCGAGAGCCGCAACGGAACCGTGATCGACGTTACGATGCGTCTGACCCCCGAGACCGCCCCTCAGGTCAGGGGTGGCACTTGACCAGCGTCGTGTCCAGGGCGGGGTCGGCGGAAGGGCTGTAGACCATCGTATTCGGCGACTGGATCCGGATATGAAGGTTCGCCGGCGTATAGCTGATCGAGTCCTTGCACTCGCCGGTGATCGTATACCCCTTCTCGTCGCGTTTGACCGTCCCGACGCTGCATATGTACGCAGGACTCTGGATCTGCTGAGGCTCGATGATGACGGCCTGGGCGAATTTGTCGATCGGCTGCCGAAACGAGACCGCGCTGCCCCGCCACTGGAAGATCTTTTCACAATCCGTTGCGTAGGTCGTCCAGGCGCCAACCAGGCCCCGGTCGATCGAATTCGCATGAGCGTCCGAAGCGAGGGCGCCGAGGGCGACCCATCCGGTCATCGCCGCCGCCATGCTTCGTCTGATCACGATCAATGCCCTTGCGTTGAGGATTGAGAACGAACCCTTACGGACCGATTGGTGGAGCCAGACGGAATCGAACCGACGACCTCTTCAATGCCATTGAAGCGCTCTCCCAACTGAGCTATGGCCCCATTTTACACAAAAACAGAGGCGCTTCATTGGGTCGAAGCGCCTGCGCCCTAGGCGCGCGGCGGTATAACCGCAAATCTTCCTTCCCGACAAGGCCCGACTTTCAAAAATCGGACGGGCCTGTCAGGAGAAGGGTCAGCTCTCCTCGTCGGGCGCAATGTCCCCGTCGATCAGGTTGCTGACGTCGTCGTCGTCTTCCTCTTCCGCTTCGAGGAAGGAATCGTCTTCGGCGTCGTCGGCCTCGTCTTCCACGTCGATGTCGTCCACCGCCGTCTCGACGGCCTTTTCCTCGGCGGCCTCGACTTCATCGAGCGAGACGATGTCGACGCCGGTCGGCGGCGATATTTCGGCGTCTTCCTCGTCCTCCTTCGCAGCGGACCGGGCGCGCACGGGGCCGAGGAACACTGTGCCGCACTTCGGGCAGACGATCGGATTCTTGTTGAGGTCGAAGAACTTCGCGCCGCAAGCCTGACACTGGCGCTTTATTCCAAGTTCGGGTTTGGCCAAGGCAAATGGTTCCCTCGTTCAGGGGCCGGATTTTTCGGACCGCTCCGTTAGTCGGGTCCGACGGGACTTGTCAAATCTTTCCCGTCAGCAGGCGTGGAGGCTCGCCCTCCGCGCGAGACCCGTGACAGGGGCGGCGTCGAATGATACGAGCGCCCCTCCCGCGACCGCGCCTGCCGAGCGCGTCAAAAAAGGCCCAGCGCTTTGTCCGTCTCCCTCCTTCACTCCGGCGAGGCTTCTCCGCTCCGCGCCTCCCGCGCGCCGGCGCTCGCCGGGCGATTTCGACCGCCCGGCGACAAGTCCATTTCGCATCGCGCCTTCATCTTTGGACTCCTTGCCTGCGGGGAAACGAACGTCGAGGGCCTGCTCGAAGGCGACGACGTGCTCAGAACCGGAAAGGCCTGCGAGGCGCTCGGCGCCTCGATCGAGCGCCTGGCGCCCGGCCGCTGGCGAATTCGCGGCCCCGGCCTCGGCGCGCTTCTCGGCCCCCGCGATACGCTCGACTTCGGCAACGCCGGCACCGGCTCGCGCTTGATGATGGGCGTGGTCGGCAGCCACGGGATCACGGCGCGTTTCGATGGCGACGCCTCTCTGCGGAAGCGCCCGATGGGCCGCATCCTCGATCCGCTGCGGCTGATGGGGGCCGAAGTCCTGTCGGAGGCCGAGGGCGGGCGGTGTCCGATCGTGCTCAAGGGCGCGCGCGACCCCGCGCCGATCGTCTATCGCACGCCTGTGCCTTCTGCGCAGATCAAGTCGGCGGTGCTGCTGGCGGGCCTCAATGCGCGCGGGGTGACGACCGTGAACGAGGCCGAGGCCTCGCGCGACCATACCGAGCGGATGCTTGCCCATTTCGGCGCCGACGTCCGCGTCACGGTGGAAGGGGAGGGTCGGCGCATCGAGCTGGCAGGCCGGCCCGAACTGAGGCCGCAGCCAGTCGTGGTCCCCGCCGACCCGTCCTCCGCGGCGTTCCCGATCGTGGCGGCGCTCATCGTTCCGGGCTCGGATATCGTGGTCGAAGGCGTGATGACCAACCCGCTGCGCACCGGACTTCTGACCACCTTGATCGAGATGGGCGCCGATATCGCCTTCCTCGACCGCAGGACCGAGGGCGGCGAGGAGGTCGCCGACCTTCGGGTCCGGGCGAGCGCGCTGAAGGGCGTCGATGTGCCCGCGGCGCGCGCCCCCTCGATGATCGACGAATATCCGATCCTCGCCGTGGCGGCCGCCTTCGCCTCCGGGACGACAAGGATGCGCGGGCTGCACGAACTGCGGGTGAAAGAGAGCGACCGGCTCGCGGCGGTCGCTGCCGGGCTCGAATTGGCCGGCGCCGACTGCGCTATCGAGGGCGACGACCTGATCGTTTCTGGCGGCCGGCCGCGCGGCGGGGGAACGGTCGCGACCCATCTCGATCATCGTATCGCGATGAGCTTTCTCGTGATGGGGCAGGCGACCGAGGCGCCGGTGACGGTCGACGATACCGCCATGATCGCCACCAGCTTCCCGACCTTCCGCCCGGCGATGGAGAGGCTCGGCGCCGTCTTCGGGTAAGGCCGGCGGGCCGCCTCGTCCGCCTCGCGAAGGTGCGGCTTGCTCGACCTATTTCTTCGTCTCGCGGCCCATCATGTAGAATTCGTCGTTCGGCGGAATCGAGAAGGCGTTGGCGAGCCGGTTGGACATCGCGAAGAAGGCGGCGATCGCCGCGATGTCCCACGCGTCCTCGGGGCTGAAGCCATGGCTCTTCAGCGCCTCGTAATCGGCGTCGCCGACCTCGTGCGAGCGGAGGGCGACCTTGATCGCAAAGTCCAGCATCGCGCGCTCGCGGGGCGAGATGTCGGCCTTCGCGGGATTGACGGCGACCTGATCGGCGATGAGCGGCTTTTTGGCGCGGATGCGCAGGATCGCGCCATGCGCGACGACGCAGTAAAGGCAATTGTTAAGGCCCGACGTCGCCACCACGATCATCTCGCGATCGGCCTTGCTGAGCCCGCTCGGCTTTTCCATGAGCGCGTCATGGTAGGCAAAGAAGGCGCGGAACTCGTCGGGCCGGCGCGCCAGGGCGAGAAAGACATTCGGCACGAAGCCCGATTTTTCCTGTACCGTCGCGATCCGTTCGGCGATGTCCTTCGGCAGGTCTCTGATCTCCGGGACAGAGAATCGGCTGATCGGTTTCTTCGTCATGAGCGCTTCCTTCGATTCCAGCCTCGCTGCGGTATCATTCGCGCCGCCGCGCCGTCGACGGCCTAGCCTTCCCTTTTCCGAGGCTCCCATGGAATTCGGCGTCTATACCTTTGTCGAGACGCGGCGCAACCCTGCGACTGGCGAGCCCGTCGACGTCGACAGGACCTTCTCCAATCTCCTCGAGCAGATCGAACTCGCCGACCGCGTCGGGCTCGACGTTTGCGGCCTCGGCGAACATCACACGGCGGATTACGCCCTGTCCGGTCGCCGCCGCGCCTCAGTCGCGGCGAGCCTCGAAGACAATCGCCTGGAGCGGCGCGGCGGGGGCGGGGCCGAATTCGCGCTTCATCCGCTCCTCGATGACCTCGACAAGCGTTTCCGGATCGACGCCGCGCGAGGCGATCTGTTCGGCGAGCGGATTGCCCTTGACCATCCCGCGCGCGAACGCGCGGCTGTCGGCGATGGGACCGTCCATCCGCACGACGTCGACGCGGATCGCCTCGAAGCCGGCGGCGAGCAGCCCAGCCTTTATGGGGTCGATCGCGGCGGAGCCGAACCCGACGCGCAGGAATGGCGGCGGATCGACCTTGAAGGTCTCGGCAAGCGTCTCGGACATGATCCGTCCGTGTGGATGGAAGTCGATCGCATCCCATACGGAGAAAAGATAGCGGCCCTTCGGCGCGAGCACGCGGAAAGCCTCGCGATAGCCCGCCTCCTTGTCGGGGAAGAACATGATCCCGAACTGACACACCACAGCATCGAAAGCGCCGTCGGACAAGGTCAGGCGCGTGGCGTCCTCCACGTGGAAGACGACGTTCTCTTCCGGAGCAAATTTCGCGCGCGCAAAGTCGATCATCGGACCGCTGAGATCGGTGGCCACGAGGCGCGTCGAGGCCGGCAGGCGGTCCCGCAGTTTTCGCGTCACGATGCCTGTTCCGGCGGCCGTTTCGAGGACGTCCGACGGCGCGAAAGACGCCGTCCGCTCCGCCATCAAGCGCGCGAAGCCGTCAAACATCACCGGGCCCAGACCTCGGTCGTAATGCTCCGGGATCGATCCGGAAAAGCGCGTGGAATTGTCCGACATGGAACTCCTCCCAATTCCTCCGCAGGCGAGCCAAGCGCAAATCATGGCGTCTGTCGAGAGAAGCCATCACGACGGGACGGCGGCGATTTGTCTGGACATGGCTCGAGGGATCGGCGACTGACAGCCTGCGCCGCTCAAGAGAGCCGGGAGGAACCGCAGATGAAGGAACGGGTCGGCTTCGTCGGTGTTGGGCTCATGGGCCACGGCATGGCGAAGAACATCGTCGAGAAGGGCTGGCCGCTCACCATCCTCGCCCACCGCCGCCGCGAGGCGGCCGACGATCTCCTCAAGCGCGGCGCGAAAGAGGCGCCGAACGCGAGGGCCCTCGCCGAAGCGAGCGACGTCGTCGTGCTCTGCGTGACCGGCTCGCCGCAGGTTGAGGCGATCGTGACGGGTCCCGAGGGCCTCGCCTCGGCGAAGAAGCCGCTGCTCATCGTCGACTGCTCGACATCGGAGCCCGCCTCGACCCGACGCCTCGCGATTGAGCTTGAATCCCTGGGCATCGGCTTTGTCGACGCGCCGCTCAGCCGAACGCCGAAAGACGCGTGGGAGGGGACGCTGGACGTGATGGTCGGCGGCGATCCGGACAACGTTGCCCGTGTGCGACCGATCCTCGACGCCTTCGCGGGCCGCGTCGTCCCGACTGGCCCAGTCGGAACGGGGCACACGATGAAGCTTCTCAATAACTTTCTGTCGATGGGCTATGCGGCGCTCTATTCGGAGGCGCTGATGGTTGGGGCGAAGGCGGGCCTGACGCCGGCCGTCTTCGACAGCGTCATCCGGGGCGGGCGGATGGACAGCCCCTTCTATCAAACGTTCATGAAATATGTGCTGGAGCGAGATCGCAACGCGCATCGCTTCACGCTCTCGAACGCGCTGAAGGACATGAGCTATCTCGCGGGCTTCGCACAGGCGCTCGGCGTCGCCAATCCGGTCGGGGCGGCGGTGCGCAATTCCTTCGCGCAAGCCGTCGCGTCGGGCCATGCCGACGATTATGTGCCGATGCTGTCCGACCACGTCGCCAAATGGAATGGAATCTCGCTCGCGCCGGAGAAAGCCAAGGGCTGAGCCCGTCCCAAGGGTGACAAACGGGAGCGTCGGGCGTCGCTCCTGTCTCCTTCGCCGCCCGGCGACCGCCAGCGTCATGGCGGGGCAGAATCGGCCCGGCCGTCTTCCTCCGTCGAGGCCGTGGCTCCGGTCAGGCGTGCTTGTGGCCGTCCGAACGGGCGCTCGCCATCCTTCGGACACGGGGACGCCTTCCTCGCGTCCAATCCCTGGGCTTTTGTTGTCCGTCTTTAGCCACGCCCGGGAAAATTCATTCCTCAGTCTTTTGCCCTATGAAGATTGCGAAACTTGGCTCTTTGACGGTCCTTCGTTCCTTCGGAGCCTGGGAGCGTCCCTGGAAGGCGGCGCTCGTTCTCGTTCCGCTCGCCTGCGTGGCGGTTGGAGCGAGCCTCCTCATGCCGCGCGCCTGCCGAGCGCCCGGCGCCGGCGGAGCGCTACGTTCTGCCGATCACGCCGCCCGCCGATCAGGCGGACACCGGCCTCTGTTGGGTGTTCGCAACGCTCAGCATGCTGGAATCGAACTACATGCACAGGCATCCAGGTGAGGCCATCGAGCTCTCGCGCGCCGCGCTCCAGCGCGCCGCGATCCGGGATCGCTTCCGTCGCCTGATCCGCGGCGAGCCGAGCCGCCTCGACGACGGGGGCCTTGCGGTCGAGGCGCTTGCGCTCATCCGGGAGAACGGCCTCGTGAAGCGAGAGGATTTCCACGGGATCGTCAATACCGAACCCGTCATCTCCACGATTTCCGAGCGGCTCGCGGACTATCCGGCGCGCGAGGATAAGCAAAGGGCGCTCAAATCCGAGCTCGCAGCCCATCTCGGCGGCGAGCCGGCTGCGACCCATCTCGGCTCTGGCGTCGTGACGCCGGCTGAGCTCGCGACCGTGGTGCTTGGCCACAAGACGTGGACCGAATTCGACCTGGCGCAGGACGGAGTTGAAGGCTGGGGTCCCTCGCACGATCCCGATGCGCGCCCCGACACCCGCGTGCGCTACGTGCCGCTCGACCGGATGATCACGCTCATTCACGAGTTGCTGAGGCGCGGCGAGGCTGTGGTTTCCGGGACGAAGGACCATGCGCTCCTGATCTACGGCGCAGACTACGACGCGGAGGGGCGGCCGATGTCCTATCTCATCAAGGACAGCCTTGCGCCCTACCTCTATCGTCAGGACGCGGAGGCGGTGCATCGGAGCCTCAACGACGTGACCGTGTCGTCGGACGCTTCTGACCCCGTGTGAGGAGGCGCAGGATGGGGACTCCATCCGTGCACCGACGCCTCTCGGGCCGGAGGTCCGGCGAATGCGCGGGAAGGTCAGAGCAGGCGCACGCCGCCCGGTTTTGCGGGGCTATCGCGCGAGGAACATCACGTCGGCCACGTTGTTCTTGCTGCTCAGGACTGTGCGGAGATCGGCCTCCGTGAGGCGAATCTCCTGTCCCTTCGCCCGTCCTTCGAAAGCGAAGGCTTCGTAGTCGATCGACCGCATGAGATCGAGAACGTCCTGCACGCTTTTCCGGGAGACTTCGGTCAGCCGCTCGACGTTGAACTCCATGATGATCGCCGGCTTGAGCCGCGACAGCAGGTTGAGCCCGCCCTCCAGCGCCAGATATTCGGATCCCTCGATGTCGATCTTCACGAGATCGAGCCGCTCGAGATCGGGGAAGAGCGCGTCGAGCGTCATGGCGGGGACGACGTTGCGCTCCATCAGCGCTTTCTCGGGGCCGCTGATGCCATAGCCGCCGAGATTGCCGGCGGTGCGGGCATCCATGTTGACGGTCGAAAGGCGGTTGGACACCGCATAGGGCCTTACGCTGACGTAAGGCGCGAGATTGGACTCGACCACCGAGGCGAAAAGATCAGCCGGTAGGCTCGAACGCGGGCATGGGTCCGCTCTCTTGGATCACAAATCGCGTTCCGGCCGGCCGACCGCGCGCGCCCTGTCGGCAGCGAACGCCTGGCCGTTGCATTCGCGACGAATTGATCCCACCATAGCCCAATCTGCGTCCCGGTTTCGCGATCCTGCGCGGGGCGTTCACGGGTTGCGGAGATGCCGATGCTGTCGAACGCATCCGCCAGGGAAGCCGGCCTGCGGGCGCTGGGCGCCGTCCTGCTTCTCATGCCTGACGCCGGCATTGCGGCCGCGGGCGAGCCGATGCCGCAAAGCGGTTCGGCGAAACTCGCGGCCTATGCGGTCTGCCGCTCTGCTGTCATGATCGACATGGGGCCGGTGGGCTCGAATTCCTCCGCCGAATGCACCGGCATCGTGAAGACGCGGGATGGATCGAAGCTTCTCGACAATCTCGCGATCCGCTGCCTTGAAGAGTCCAAGGCGCGGCCTCAGGGTTATGCCTTCACGGGCGCCTGCATCCAGACGGATGCGGACGGCGACAAGCTCTACATGACATACGAAGGCCCCGAGAGCGGTACGCTCGAATGGATCGGCGGGACCGGCAAGTACGAAGGGATAACGGGTTCTGGAACCTGGACGGTCGCCGACGCGCCGGGCAACACGGCGCAGCTTTTCGCCTTCACGCTGACGTATGATGCGATGTGGACGACGAAGGGGAAGTGACGAGCGTCAGCAGGTCGCTGAAGAAGTCCCACATTTGGCTCTGAGGAAAGCTTCGACACTATTTCGGTATTCGAACTCGATCTCGATCGTGCGGTCGTCGAGGAGTTCGGCGGTTCCTTCGCCCTCGATCTCGTCACCCTCGTGGCATCCGGCTCACTGAAAGCCGATCGCGCCCTTCCCTTCGCGGGGGCTATGCTCACGGAAGGGCATCGCCAGCATCGCGCAAGCAAGGCTCGGGCCGCCGATTCGGAGGCCCTCCTTTTCGTGACTCTCCCATCAGTGCGCCAAACCTTCCTGGCGGCCGTTCCTGCTTGAGATGGACGGGCGGGCGTGGCCCGCCCTGCCCCAAAGCGGGACAGGGGGCGCACCAGGTTCGGTAACCGCCCCGCAACCTTAAGCGCAGATATAGGAAGATCTTCGCATTGCGCGCTTCGTCTCCGCCGGGCGCGCGTCAGAGGGGGTCGCGCGTGGGAAGCGTATGGGTCGCTCGCGTATAGGCTGGGCCGCATGGTCGGTCGCCCCCTGGGCGCTGGCGATCGGCGTGCTCCTTTCGATCACGGCAGAAGCGGGCCAGGAACCGGCCCGGTACACGAGCGCCTTCGACCGCGCCTCCCTCATGAACCGGCTTGATCCAGTCCGCAGGGCGATCGCGCTCGCACAGAGGCAGTCCGCGGTGGATGAGGAGGGCCAGCCATGGCCGCTCGTACAAGCCCGCTTGGTTGTCGGCGATCCGGGTGACTTCGGCGATTCCGGCGAGATCGAGCCGAACGCGGCTCTCAAGACGTCGGCCGCCCACTTTCCCAGCGTCGACCGCACCAAAAAGGGCGACCCGTTCCTCGGGCTGCGGTCAGGCTTCGACGCTCGAGGCCGGAGCAGTCCGGATTTCGCCAGGTCGCGGATGTTCGGAACCCGCGCCCCAGATGAATTCGACCCGCGTCACAGCATGAGTCCGGTCGGGCCGGACAATCCTGACGCCGTCCGGCAGCCCCTCCCGCCGACTTTCACGGATGGCGCAACGCCGGGCGTTTCGCTCGAATTCGCTCTCAATTCCTCGAGCCCGACGCCGAACGACGGCGTAGTCGTATCTGTTGAGCTCGATCAGAACGCGACCGGAACGACCGTCGCGGGGCAATCCGTCTTCCCGAACGGCAAGCCCGACTATGCGACATTGATCGACACGAAGGACAGCCAGCGCCAGATGCGCTGCCTCGCCGAGGCGATTTATTTCGAGGCCCGCAGCGAGCCGGAAGCGGGCCAGGCGGCGGTGGCCGAGGTCGTGCTCAACCGCGTGCGCAGCGGGCTCTATCCGACGACCGTCTGCGGCGTCGTCTATCAGGACCGCAACCGGCCCTTCGCCTGCCAGTTCTCTTTCGCCTGCGAAGGCAAGTCGCTGCGCATCGAGGAACCCGGCCCCTGGGCGGTTGCGAGCCGCATCGCGGACGAAGTGGTCAGCGGCAAGACGTTCCTCCCGCAGGTCGCGGATGCGGTGAACTACCACGCTGCCTATGTCGCGCCCTTCTGGAGAGGCTACCTGAAGCGGGTGGACCGGATCGGCGCCCATATCTTCTACGCAATGCGTGACGGCACAGCCTGGGCGCCGGGCGCTCTGAACGGCCACGGCGATCGACCGTGACGGCGGACTGATCGACGGTTCAAACGACGGATCGACTGCGCAGCCGCACCGCGCAAAGCCCCTGAAGCTTTGGCTTTCTCCGCCCAACTCTGGTACGAAACCAACGTGACCCGCGAGGGGCGGGCGAAAAGGCGGGGATGCAAGGATGTCCATCGTTCGGCGCGTCATGCTCGGCGCGGTTCTGCTCACGGCCTTCGCGGCCGCGCCCGCAGGCGCCCAGACGATCGACCGGCTCAAGCAGGACAAGACGATCCGCCTCGCAGTGCGCGACGACGCGCCGCCCTTCTCCTTCAAGGACGCGAACGGGAAGCCCGCGGGCTTCATGGTCGATCTCTGCCAGGCTGTGGTCGGCCGGCTTAGCGATCAGCTTCACATCCCCGACCTCAAGACCGCATATGTGACGGTCACGGGCGCGGATCGGTTCGACGCGATCATCAAGGGCAAGGCCGATCTCCTCTGCGACCCGACGTCCGAGACCTTGTCGCGGCGCGAGCAGGTCGATTTCTCGCTGCCCACCTTCGTCGATGGCGCGAGCCTTCTCGTGAGCGGCGACGGGCCCACAAGCTTCGAGACGCTCGCTGGTAAGAAGGTCGGCGTCCTCGCCGGAACGACGACCGAGCAGAGCCTGCGCGAGACGCTCAAGCGCGCGAATATCGCGGCCGATGTCGTCGCCGTCCCCACCCATGACGAGGGCGTGAAGCAACTCGAAAGCGGCGCCGTCGCCGCCTATTTCGCCGATCGGGCGATACTCGGCTGGCTCGCTTCGAAGGCGCCGGCGGGCGGCAACTTGCGTCTCGCCACGCAATATTTCTCGCTCGAACCCTATGCGCTGGCCCTCAGGCGCGGCGACAGCGACTTCCGCCTCGCGGTGGACCGGGCCTTGAGCGAAATCTACCGGAGCGGCGGGATTGTCGCGATCTGGCAGACTTCGTTTCCACAGATCCAGCCGAGCGACACGCTGAAGACGCTCTTCCTCATTTCCGCCCTGCCGGAATGAGACGGAGGACGACTGAACCGGAGGCGAGTCCCGTGGCCGAAACCAAGTCCGACGTGGCGCAAATGCCCTTCGAAAAGGCGCTGGAGGAGCTTGAAGCCATCGTCGACCAGCTCGAGAAAGGCGCGGTCTCGCTCGATGAATTGATCACGCTTTACGAGCGCGGCGAACTGCTCAAGAAGCGCTGCGACGAGCTTCTGAAGAACGCCGAGATGCGGATCGAGAAAATCACGCTCTCGGCGGACGGCAAGCCGAAAGGCGTCGCGCCGCTCGACGGGGGCTGACGACTTCGAGGGCGGAAAGAGAGTGGAATTGATGTCGGAGGACGCATCGTCGAACCGCGGGGTCTGCGTTCGCCTCAAAGCGGGCGAACCGTTTGTCGGCAAGCAGGGTTTCACCTATGCGCCTGCGATTTCTGCCGAAACGGCCGGATCGAAAGCCCTCCACATGCAGCTCCTCAACATCCCGCCCGGCGCGCGCGCCAAGGCGCACAAGCATGAATTGCACGAGACGGCGATCTATGCGATCAGCGGCGAAGTCGGCATGTGGTATGGCGAGAAGCTCGAACATCATGTCGTCACGCGGGGAGGCGACTTCCTCTACATCGCCGCCAACGTGCCGCACCTGCCCTATAACCTCAGCAAGAGCGAACCTGCGGTCGCGATCGTCGCGCGCACCGATCCCAACGAGCAGGAAAGCGTCGTGATGCTGCCGGAGCTCGATTCGATCCATCCCTGAAGGCGGCTCCTTCGCGTTTCGCGAGCCTCCGCCGTCGCGCGGGTCGGCCGAGCCGTGGGCAGCCGTTCCGGGCCAGCGCATCGAGCGCTTTGGCTTTGCTTGGGGGCGGGTCGGACCACCGGCCTCCGAATGATCCGAGAAGAACTGTAACGCGATAAGCGCGAAATGCGCCGCGCCGTAGAAATGCCGGTAATGATCCGGCTCCGACGGCGGCGCTCAGGTCGCTGACGGCGCGGGCGTTTCCGTTGCGCTTTGCGCCGGGCGCTTGCCCCACCGCTCCTGGAGGCGCTGCATGACGACGAAGAACGATGGCACGAAGACCACGACGAGGCAGGCCGAGGCGATCATGCCGCTGAACACCGCGATGCCGATCGAGCGCCGCGCCGCGGCGCCAGCGCCGGTCGCCAGAACCAAGCGGCAGGACGCCGAGAATGAAGGCGAAAGAGGTCATGATGATCGGGCGGAAGCGCAGCCGCGCCGCTTCGACCGCGGCGTGAACGATATCGAGGCCGAGCGCTCGCTGATGGCGCGCATATTCGACGATCAGGATGCCGTTTTTGCTCCCGAGCGCGATCAGAAGAATGATGCCGATCTGCGTGTAGAGATTGTTATCCGACCCTTCCAGATTGAGCCCGGCGACCGTGCCGAGAAGCGCCAGCGGCACGGCGAGGATCACCGCGAGCGGCAGAATCCAGCTTTCGTACTGGCCGGCGAGCACGAGATAGACGAGGAGGATCGCGAAGCCGAAAATCCAGTAGGTCTGGTTGCCAACCGCTTTCTCCTGAAACGACATTGCGGTCCAGTCGTAACCAGTGCCCCTGGGCAGCGCTTGCGCCCCGACCTGATCCATGATGTCGAGCGCCTGACCAGAGCTGAAGCCGGGAGAAGGCGAGCCGACGACCGTCGCTGTCGGATAGAGGTTGTAGAGGCTGATCAGAGGCGGCCCCGTCATTTCTCTAATATCGACCACAGTGCCGATTGGCGTCATGACGCCGTTGCCCGCCCTCACCTTGAGATTGCGGATGTCGTCGATCGAGGCGCGCTTGTTCGCTTCCGCCTGAGTATAAATCTGGAAGACGTGGCCGAACTTGTTGAACTGCGTCACATAGTTCGATCCGACATAGCCCGAGAGGGCTGAGAAAACCTGGCCGACCGTGATCCCGAGCGCTTCGGCCTTCGTCCGGTCGACCACGACGGAATATTGCGGCGCGCCCGACCGGAAAGTCGTCGCCAGCCGCTGGAGGCCCGATTGCCCATTGCCGTCCGCGACGACCGTGTTGGCGAGGCTCTGCAGGAGGTCGTAGTCGAAATCGCCGTTGCGGATCTCGACCTGCATCGTGAAGCCGCCGACATTGCCGACGCCCTGAATGGGGGGAGGCAGCACGGCGAAGGAGAAGGCTTCGGGAATGGACTGCAAGGCGCCATTGAGTTGGCGCTGGATCGAACTCCTGATCCTGCCCCTTCTCCTTGAGACGCGCGTCCCAGTCCTTCAGCACGACGAAGGCGACGCCAGCGTTGGCGAGACTTGCCCGATTGTCGAGGATCGAGATGCCGCTGACGGTGACGACATGCTCGACGCCGGGGATTTGCGACGCGACCTTCTGGATCTTCGCCATCACCGCGTCGGTGCGCTCCTTCGAGGCGCCGTCCGGCAACTGCGCGACCGCGATCATGTAGCCCTGATCCTCGGTCGGCAGGAACCCGGTCGGCACACGAGTCAGCGACCAGACGGCGAGGGCCACAAGGACGAGCGCAAGAACGACCATGAGCCCGGCATGGCGCGTCATCGCGCCCATCAGCCGCACATAACCGCGCTCTGCGGCGTCATAGACCGTATTGAAGCCGCGATAAAAGAAGTTGCGCCGCTCGGGCGGCGCGGGTGGTCTCAGCCATAGCGCGCATTGCGTGGGCTTGAGGGTCATCGCGTTGATCGCGCTGATGAGAGCGGTCGCAGCAATGACAAGCGCGAACTGCCGATAGAGCTGCCCCGTCAGGCCCGGCAGGAAGGCCGCCGGGATGAAGACGGACATGAGGACGAGCGTGATGCCGATGACCGGGCCGGTCAGCTCGTCCATGGCCTTTCCAGCTGCCTGGCGTCCCGGGATGCCCTGCTCGACATAGCGCGCCACGCCCTCGACGATGACGATCGCGTCGTCGACGACGATGCCGATCACGAGCACGATTGCGAAAAGGGTCGCGAGATTGACCGAGAAGCCGAGCGCCGCCATCGCCGCGAAGGCGCCGATGATGGTGACCGGCACCGTCGTCGCCGGCACGAGCATCGCGCGCCAGTCCTGCAGAAAGACGAGGATGACGATGAGCACGAGGATGCCCGCCTCGATCAGCGTCCGGTAAACTTCGAAAATCGCCGCCTTGACGAATTTCGTCGTGTCGTACGGCACGACATATTCGAGTCCCTCGGGGAAGCTCTTCTTCAGTTCCTCCATCTTGTCGTGGACTTCCCTCGCGACCGCGACGGCGTTGGCGTCCGGCAGCAGGGAGACGGCGATGCCGGCTGCGGGCCGCCCATCGAGGTTGAAGGATTCGCTGTAGGTCTGCGCGCCGAGCTCGACGCGTCCGACGTCGCGAACCCTCGTGATCCGGCCGCCGGCGCCGGGTTCGACCTTGACGACGATGTTCTCGAAATCGGGGGCCTCGTTGAGGCGGCCGTTGAGGTTCAGCGTATATTGGAAGTCCTGTCCCTTCACGGCGGGCGGCGCGCCGATCTGGCCGGCGGCGACTTCCTGGCTCTGCTGCTGGATGACGTTGATGACGTCCTGCGGGGTTAGTCCGCGCGCCTGCAGCAGATCCGGATTGAGCCAGACGCGCATGGCGTACTGGCCCGCGCCGAGCACCGATACGTCGCCGACGCCTTTGAGCCGTTCGAGTTCGTTCTGAACGTTGATGACCGCGTAATTGGCGAGGAACAGCGAGTTGAACCGGCTGTCGGGCGATCTGAGCGCGACGAATTCGAGAATCGAGGTCGATTGCTTCTTGGTCGTCACGCCCTGGATCTGCACGCTCGGCGGGCAGCGAGGAGAGGGCGGCGGCGACGCGGTTCTGGACCAGAATCTCGTCCTGATCGGGATTGGTCCCGATCGCGAAGGTGACGGTCAGGGCATAGGTGCCGTCGCTCGCGCTCGTCGACTGCATGTAGAGCATGTTTTCGACGCCGTTGACGTTCTGCTCGATAGGCAGCGCCACGGTGTTGACGAGCGTCGAAGCGCTGGCGCCCGGATAGCGGGTCGTGACCTGGACCGTCGGGGGAACGACATTCGGATATTGCGCGGTCGGGAGGTTGACGAGCGCGACGAGCCCGATGAGCACGAAAAGGAGCGCCAGGACATTGGCCAGAACCGGCCGGTCGATGAAGAAACGGGAGATCATCGGCGGTCTCTCCCGCGCTTATTTCGGCTGGACCGAGGCGCCCGGTTCAGCGGGCGTCGACGGAGCGGCGGAAGCCTTGTCGGGGTCGGCGGAGCCGGGGTTCAGCTTCGTCTGCTGCGGACTGACCTTAGCGCCGGGAATTGCGCGCTGGACACCGTCCGTCACCACCCAGTCTTTGGGATCGAGACCCGATTCGATGATCCTGAACCGTCCCTCGCGCTGGCCCGTCTTGACGATCTTGCGCTCGATGACATTGTCCGGACCGACGACCAGCAGATAGCGTCCTTCCTGGCTCGTCCCGAGGGCCTGATCCGGCACGAGGATCGCGTTGTCCAGCTGGCCGACCGGGGTCCGGACCCGGACAAAAAGGCCGGGCAGCATCGCCCGGTTCTTGTTGTCGAAGATGGCGCGGACCTTGAGGGTTCCGGTCGCGGCGTCGACCTGCGGCGACGCATAATCCATATGGCCCTTGTGAGGGTAACCGTCTTCGCCTTGCAGCCCGATCTCGACCGGTATGTCGGACAGCCCTGTCGTCCGGAAGGTCAGGCCTACCTTCGCGTTGCTCCGCTTGATCTGGAGAATCTGCGGCTCGCTCATCGTGAAATAGACGTAGATCGGATCAAGCTGAATGATTGTTGCGAGCGTGGTCGGCGATCCGACGCCCACGAGCGCCCCTCGGTCGACGAGGTGGTTGCTCACCACGCCGTTAAAGGGCGCGGTCACGGACGTATAACCGAGATTGATGTTGGCGACTTCGATGGTCGCCTGCGCGTTCATGACTTCCGCAGCCGACTGGTCGGCCTTGGACTTCCATTCCTGCATGACGGCCTGGCTCGCGAAGTCGTTCTTCGCCAGCGTCGCCTGCCGCTGATACTCGGCCTGGTTATAGGCGAGATTGGCCTGGTTCGAAGCGAGCGTCGCCTTCGCCTGATCGAGTTGCGCCTGATAGGTGTCGCGCTCAATGGTGAAGAGTTGCTCTCCCTGCTTGACCTCGGCGCCGTCGGTGTAGTCGATCGAGGTCAGAAATCCCTGCACGCGCGCGACGAGATCGACCGACTTGTAGGCCGACGTGTTGCCGGTAAGATTCAGATAGATCGTGACCGGCTTCTGCAGCGGCTGCGCGACAACGACTTTCGGCGGCGGGGGTGGAACATAGGCGTTTCTTGAGCCGTTGCAGGCCGAGAGCGCGAGCGCCGATGAGGCAAGCGCGATCGCCCCCAGGGAACGCGCTGACCAACCCGCAGACCGACGCTTCCGCATGTGAGCCCTCTTGCCCGCCTCGGCATCAGCTTAGCGCGAATGTCGATACTCGCGCTATCTCAGATCGAATCCGCAAAAATCGGGCCAGCGATGAATGGCGCCTCAGGCGCCGCCGCAGGCGTGCTCGGCGTCGGGCAGGGTCCAGGAGCCGTGGCTGCGAAGATTTGTCGTATGATACACGCGCCCCCGCCGGTCGCCGGGCGGGCAGTGTTTTGGAATGGAGACGAGACACATCCGGACGGGGTCGCCCGGCCGCGACCGATCGACGGCCGCGATCTGGTCGTAGCCGACCTGATATCCGCCGTTCGCAAATTCGATCGCGCTGCCGGAGCCGGCGATCGGTTGTCCCGTTCCGCCGTCGATCAGGCGGGTCTCGACCTTGCTGACTTTCGTGAGCGCGCATGAGCCGACCCGCTTCGGGACTCCGCCGGCAAGGGCAGGGGGCGCAAAGGCAAGAACAGCGACCGCGAGCATGAGGCGCATTAGGAAAGCCCCCGGACAGGACTGGCGCTTTCGCTGCTATCCGCCGCCCGGCGCCGCGTCAATTCCGTCCTGCCGAGGCGTCGCGATTATCCCATGTAGAAGCCGGAATTGGGCTCGATCCAGCTCATGTGATCGCGCACCTGCTGCACGCCGGGCGTGTTCTCGGCGATGACCTTCAGGCCGTCGCGCATCCGTTCGTCCGTGACGGAGCCGGTGTAGGTCACGACGCCGTTGGAGACTTCGACGCCGACGGTGGCCCGCGGCGCCCAGCCGAGCTTGTCGAGCTGCGTCTGGATGGCGCTCCTGATTTCGGCGTCCGAGCTTTGCGCGCCGGACTTGGGCAGCGAGGCCAACAGGCCCTTCAGAAGATCCGAGCGGGAGATGACGCCAATGACCTGATCGCCGCGCAGGACCGGCAGCCGCTTGACGCTATGCTTCGCCATCAAATCCACCGCCTCGGAGAGCTCGGCGTCTTCGGCGATGGTCTGGATGTCCTTCGTCATGATCTCGCCGACCCGGCGCCCGTGGGTGTGCGCATAGGATTCCGCCTGCCGGCCGCCGCTCAACAGAAGCTCCAGCCACCAAGCCCGCTTTCGCGTCGTCCCAAGCTCGGCGCGGCGGAGCAGGTCGCCTTCGCTGAGGATCCCGGCGAGCTGGTTGTTGGCGTCGAAGACCAGCAGCGCGCTCACCCGTGCGCGCAGCAGCGTCTCCACCGCCTCGGTCAGCGTCGCCGTTTCGGGAACTCCGATGGCTCCATGGGTCATCACGTCACGAACGCGCATGGGCGCCTTGCGCCTCCTGTCTTCGAATGTCCGGCTGCGATAGCCTGTGTAGCGCGCTCGCGGACCCTCCGCCATGCGCCTTATGGCCGCGCGGGGAGATATCCGTGACCAATCCGGTTGTCGTCGAGGTCTTTCGCGGGGAGCGCGTCGAGTCGGTCCATCACGGCGCCGGAGCCGTCGTGGACGCCGACGGGCGCGTCGTCCTCGCCTTCGGGGACGTCGAACGGCCGATCTATCCGCGCTCGGCCGTGAAGGCGCTGCAGGCTCTCCCGCTGATCGAGAGCGGCGCGGCGGATCGGCTGGGCCTGACGGACGCCGAGATCGCGCTCGCCTGCGCATCCCATTCGGGGGAGCCCGCGCATGTGGCGGCCGCCGCAGCGATGCTCGGGAAGGCGGGCCGGAATGCGGCCGCTCTCGAGTGCGGCGTCCACTGGCCGCTCGGCGAAGCCGCCGCCCGCGCGCTCGCCCGGAGCGGCGCGGAGCCCTGCGCGCTTCACAACAATTGCTCGGGCAAACATGCGGGCTTCGTCTGCGTGGCCGCGGCGCTCGGCGTCGATCCGAAGGGTTATGTCGCGCCGGACCACCCCGTCCAGCGGGAGGTGACGGCCGCGCTCGCCGGCATCACCGGAGCGCGGCTCGACGAAGGAACGCGCGGCGTCGACGGCTGCTCGATTCCGGCCTACGCCATTCCGCTGCGCCTGCTCGCTCACGGCTTCGCCCGGTTTGCGACGGGGGAGGGGCTCGCCCCGGAGCGGGCGCGCGCCGCGACCCGTATCCGCGAGGCTGTCGCGGCGCGTCCGGACATGGTCGCCGGGCAGGGCCGCTTCGACACCGAGGTCATGCGCGCGCTCGGGCCGCATGTTTTCACGAAGACCGGAGCGGAGGGGGTCTATTGCGCCGCCCTGCCGGAATCGGGGCTCGGCCTTGCGGTGAAGATCGACGACGGCGCGACCCGGGCCGCTCAGGTCGTCATGTCCAGCCTTATCCTTCGCTTCGCGAAACTCGGCGAGGCCGAACGGGCGAAGCTTGCGCCCTTTGCCGCTCCGCGCATCCGGAACTGGAACGGTATCGACACGGGGTTCATGCAACCCGGCGGGCCGCTCGCCTGATCGGTCTCCCTCCTCCGGGGCCCCAAGCGGGGGGAAGCCCAAGGCTGATGGCGAGGATCGAACTTAGCGTTCGCGATTGCAGGGATATCAGTCGTTTAACCCCGATTTTAGCGTCACGTTTTCTGGCCGGGCCACGCCGCCCTGGGCCGCTTCCCATTCTGCTCATTCGTCTTGCGAAAAGGACGAGCCCGAGCGTTCTCTCGGCGGAGCAGGAGAAGGCTGGCATACAGGCGCGAACTGTGACAATATAAAACATAAAATAAATGTATAAAATAGGCGCGGCTTCGCCTTGAAAGTAAGGCCAGGGCGAATTGCAAACCTTCTAAATTGAGCCCATATAAGCCGCGTCCCGCAGCGGCGCCATTCGCGCGGGGCGCGCGCTGTCCCCTACCAGCGGTCCTTGAAACCGCCAAGGCGAGGAGAAGTTATTTATGGCGGCAGTCCAGGAGACGGTCGATCGGGTTCGCTCGATCGACGTCGATGCGTATAAGTACGGTTTTGTCAGTCCGATCGAGTCGGATGTTGCGCCCAAGGGGCTCGACGAAGACACCGTCCGCTTCATATCCGCCAAGAAGGAGGAGCCGGAATGGCTGCTCGAATGGCGGCTTCAGGCCTATCGACGGTGGCTGACGATGGAGGAGCCCAAATGGGCTCGCGTCGACTATCCGCCGATCGACTTCCAGGATATCCACTATTTCTCGGCGCCAAAAACGAAGCCGGGACCGAAGTCCCTCGACGAAGTCGATCCCGAGCTTCTGAAGGCCTACGCCAAGCTTGGGATCCCGCTGGTCGAGCAGGAAATTCTGGCCGGCGTGGAGAGGCCTAGGGTCGCGGTTGACGCGGTGTTCGATTCGGTTTCCGTCACGACGACATTCAAGGCCGAGCTCGCGAAGGCCGGCGTGATCTTCTGCTCGTTCTCCGAGGCGGTCCACAACCACCCGGACCTCGTGAAGAAATATCTCGGTACCGTCGTCCCGCCGACCGACAATTTCTACGCGACGCTGAACTCGGCCGTCTTTTCGGATGGGTCGTTCGTCTATGTGCCGCCGGGCGTCCGCTGCCCGATGGAGCTTTCGACCTATTTCCGCATCAACGAGAAGAACACCGGCCAGTTCGAGCGGACGCTGATCATCGCCGACAAGGGCTCCTATGTCAGCTATCTCGAAGGCTGCACGGCGCCGAAGCGCGACGAGAACCAGCTGCATGCGGCGGTGGTCGAGCTCATCACGCACGACGACGCGGAGATCAAGTATTCTACGGTGCAGAACTGGTATCCTGGCGATTCCGAAGGGCGCGGCGGCATCTACAATTTCGTCACCAAGCGCGGCGACTGCCGCGGCGCGCGCTCGAAGATTTCCTGGACGCAGGTCGAGACCGGTTCGGCGATCACCTGGAAATATCCCTCCTGCATCCTGCGAGGCGAAGCCTCGCGCGGCGAGTTCTACTCGATCGCCATCTCCAACGGTCACCAGCAGGTCGACAGCGGCACCAAGATGATCCATCTCGGCCGCAACACGACGAGCCGCATCATCTCGAAGGGTGTGTCCGCCGGCAAATCGCAGAACACCTATCGCGGGCAGGTGTCGGTGCACCGGCTCGCGACCGGGGCGCGCAATTTCACCAACTGCGATTCGCTGCTCATCGGCCACGAATGCGGGGCCCATACCGTGCCCTATATCGAGGCCAAAAATTCCTCCGCCGTCATCGAGCATGAAGCGACGACGTCGAAGGTTTCGGAGGAGCAACTCTTCTATTGCCTGCAGCGCGGCCTGTCGGCGGAAGAGGCGACGGCGCTTATTGTCAATGGTTTCGTGCGCGACGTTCTTCAGCAGTTGCCGATGGAGTTCGCGGTCGAGGCGCAGAAGCTGATCGCGATCAGCCTTGAGGGAAGCGTCGGATAAGCGACGCGCATTTCCCGCAACGATTTGAAGAAGGCGTAAGTCTGATGCTCGAAGTCAGAAATCTGAGTGCGTCCATCCACGGAACGCCAATTCTTGATCGGCTCAATCTCACCGTCGAGGACGGACAGGTCGCCGCGATCATGGGGCCGAACGGCTCGGGCAAGTCGACCTTGTCCTATGTGATCGCGGGCAAGCCTGACTATGAAGTGACCTCGGGCGAAGTCCTGCTGGACGGCGAGAACCTGCTCGATCTGGACCCGGACGAGAGGGCGCGGAAGGGCGTCTTTCTCGCCTTCCAGTATCCGATCGAGATTCCGGGCGTCGCGACCATGACGTTCCTCAAGGCCGCGCTCAACGCGCAGCGCCGCGCCCGGGGCGAAGCGGATCTCACGACGCCCGATTTCATGCGCAGGGTGCGCGAGGGCGCGCAGAAGCTGAAGTTCGATCAGGAGATGTTGCGCCGGGCGCTCAATGTCGGATTCTCCGGCGGCGAGAAGAAGCGCCTCGAAATCCTGCAGATGACGCTGCTTGAGCCGCGGCTCGGCGTGCTGGACGAGACCGATTCCGGCCTCGACATCGACGCGCTTAAAGTCGTCGCCGACGGCGTCAACGCCTTGCGCGACGCGAAGCGGTCGTTTGTCGTCATCACGCACTATCAGCGGCTTCTCGATCACATCAAGCCGGATGTGGTGCATGTGATGGCGAGGGGCCGGGTGGTGCGGAGCGGCGGTCCGGAGCTTGCGCTCGAACTGGAGCGGAACGGCTACAGGGACTTCGCGGAAGAAGCGGCTTGAGGCCTTGCGATGAATGTGCAGACCCGGCAGAGAACGCGAGCCGAAGCGGCGCTGATCCAGCAGTTTGATGGCGGGAGCGCGACGCCGCGTCGGCGCGCGGCCTTCGAGCGCTTCGCGGCGTCCGGCCTTCCCACGCGCCGCGTGGAATCCTGGCATTACACGGACCTGCGCGCTGCGATGGCGGACGCCGCGCCGCTGGCGGGCGCCCCCGACTCCGCCGTGCTCGAAAAGGCGCGCGCTTTGCTTGCGGATCGGCGTCGCATTGGCGCGGGGCGGGTGGTTCTGGTCAACGGCCGCTATGCCGAGAGCCTGTCGGACCGGCTGCCGGTGGCGATGACGGTCGAAGCGGAGCCGACATGGCCCGCCGCCGCGGATGACGCGATGGTCGCGCTCAACGAGGCGATGGTCGCAGAGGCGTATCGTTTCGACATTCCCGACGGCAAAGCGCTGAACGAGCCTATCGAAATCGTTCATGTGGCGGTTGGCGACGGCCCGGAGGCGCTCTACGCCCGGGTCACGATCGCCGCCGGCGCCGGCGCCCGCGCCTCGTTCGTCGAGGCGTTCGTCGGCGGAACGCCGCAGACCCAGCGCAATGTCGCGACTTCGCTGGTTCTGGGGAAAGGCGCAAGCCTCAGGCATGTCGTCTCCATCGAAGACGACGCGAGCCTGCATGTCGAAAGTCTCGTGGGACGGCTCGCCGCCGACGCGGAGCTCAACGATTTCGGGCTCGTGAAGGGTGGCGCGCTCGTCCGGCGCCAGCTCTTTCTGGATCTGGCGGGGGAGGGCGGGAAGGTCGCGCTCGGCGGTCTCTCGCTTGTCGATGGCGTTCGCCGCGCGGACACGACGCTGCAGGTGACGCATTCCGCGCCGGGCGGCACGAGCCGCGAATTCTACCGCTCGATCATCGACGACGAGGGCGTGGGGACGTTCCAGGGCAAGATCATCGTCGCCAAGCTCGCGCAGAAGACCGACGGCGCGATGAAGTCGCAAGCCGTGCTTCTCTCGCCGACCGCGCAGATGAATGCGAAGCCCGAACTGGAAATCTTCGCCGACGATGTCGTCTGCGGGCATGGCGCGACGGTGGCTTCGCTCGATCCCGAGCAGCTCTTCTATCTTGAGGCGCGCGGCATCCCGAAGGCGGAAGCGGAAGCGATGCTGCTGGAGGCTTTCGGAGAAGAGGCGATCGAGCGCGTGGAGGACGAGGCGCTCGCGGAGGCGCTACGCGGAGAATTTCGCGCCTGGCTGCACGCGGACCGGGCGGGGCGGACGACTCCTGCGGAGACGACGTCATGAACGTGGCGGCCGAGAAGAGTCTCGCGGCTTACGACGTCGAAAGGCTTCGGGCCGATTTTCCGATCCTCGGCGAACGCCCGTATGGCAAGCCGCTCGTCTATCTCGACAACGCCGCGTCGGCTCAGAAGCCGAAGGCGGTGATCGACCGTATCGTTCATGCCTATGAGCACGAATACGCGAACGTCCATCGCGGCCTTCACTATCTCGCCAATGCGGCGACGGAAGCCTATGAGGCGGCCCGCGAGACGGTGCGGCGGTTCGTCAATGCGGCTTCGGCGGAGGAGATCGTCTTCACCCGCTCGGCGACGGAAGCCATCAATCTGGTCGCGTCCAGCTTCGGCCAGCGCATCGGGCAGGGCGACGAGATCGTCCTGTCGGTGATGGAGCACCATTCCAATATCGTGCCGTGGCATTTCCTGCGCGAAAGGAAGGGCGCGGTTTTGCGATGGGTCGATGTCGCGGACGACGGCTCGCTTTCGCTCGATGCTTTCGAGCAGGCGCTCACCGAGCGCACGAAGATCGTCGCCATCACGCAGATGTCCAACGTGCTCGGCACAGCGCCGCCGGTCAAAGACATGATCCGACTGGCTCACGCGCGCGGGATTCCGGTCCTCGTCGATGGATCGCAGGGCGCGGTGCATCTCGACGTCGACGTGCGCGATCTCGACGCGGACTTCTATGTCGTCACCGGGCACAAGCTCTACGGGCCGACAGGGATCGGCGCGCTTTACGGCAAGCGCGAATGGCTCGAGGCCTTGCCGCCGTTCCTTGGCGGCGGCGAGATGATCGAGGAAGTGACGCGCGACACGGTCACCTACAATCAACCGCCGTATCGGTTCGAGGCCGGCACCCCGCCGATCGTTCAGGCGATCGGCCTGGGGGCTGCGCTCGACTATATCGAGGGGATCGGGAAAGCGCGCATCCGGGCGCATGAGGAGGCCGTCAGCGCCTATGCGCACGAGCGGCTCCGCGCCATCAATTCGCTGCGGATCATCGGCACGGCGCCGGGCAAGGGTCCGATCCTCTCCTTCACGATGGAGGGCGTGCACGCCCACGACATCGCGACGCTGATCGACCGGTCGGGCGTGGCGGTGAGGGCGGGGACGCATTGCGCGATGCCGCTCATGCAGCGGTTCGGGGTCACCTCGACATGCCGGGCGTCTTTCGCGCTTTACAATACGCGCGCGGAGGTCGATGTGCTCGCCGATGCGCTCGATCGCGCGCAGAAGCTGTTCGTGTAGAAGGGTCGTCTTCATGAACGACGTGCAGAGCGAAGCTCCATCCACTCCCGAGCCGGTGCTGAAGGCGCCGTCCGAAATGGACGCCGATCAGCAGCGCTCGCTGACGGATTCGATCGTGGCCGCCCTCAAGACGGTTTATGACCCTGAGATCCCGGCGGACATTTATGAGCTTGGGCTCATCTACAACGTCGATATCGACGACAATCGTTTCGTGACCATCGAGATGACGCTGACGGCGCCGGCCTGTCCTGTCGCGGGCGAGATGCCGGGCTGGGTGGAGAATGCGGTGAGCGCCGTGCCCGGCGTGTCGGGCGCCAAGGTCAACATGGTCTTCGATCCGCCGTGGGATCAGAGCCGCATGTCGGATGAAGCGCGGGTCGCGCTGGACATGTGGTGAGGGGCGCTCGACCTCCCCTCGACAATGCGGCTCGTTAGAAAGCCAAAATCGTCCCGGTTGAGGAATCGGGACATGGCGGCCTCAGGCGGAGAGACGCGATTCGATGATCCGAGGCTGCGCGGCCTTGTCTATCAGGCGCTGCTCGTTCTCGCCGTCGCGGGGCTGATCGGCTTCGGCGCCTATAACGCCTATACGAACATGGAGGCCCGCGGAATTCCGACGGGCTTTTCCTTCTGGAACCAGGTCGCCGGATTCCAGATCAACCTGCATCTGATCCCCTATTCCGAGCTTTCGACCTATGGCCGCGCCTTCTGGGTCGGCCTTCTCAATACGCTTCTGGTGGGAGCCATTTCGATACCGCTGGCGACGGCGATCGGCTTCGCGATCGGGGCGGCGCGGCTGTCGCCGAACTGGCTGCTCTCGCGCTTCGCCCTTGTCTATACAAACGTGTTTCGCAATACGCCGCTGCTGCTGCAGCTCCTGTTCTGGTACAACGCCGTTCTGAAATCCCTGCCCGGACCGCGGCAGTCGCTGAATTTTCGCGACGCCGTCTTCCTCAACAATCGCGGTCTGTTCGTCCCCCGGCCGGTTGCGGAGCCGTCGGCCGTGTGGTTTGGCGCGGCGCTCGTCGCGGCGCTGGCCGCGATCGTCCTTTTTCACTTATGGGCGAAGCGTCGGCAGGACCGCACCGGCGCGCAGGCGCCCGTCGCGGCCTTCGCAATCGTGGCGCTCGTGGGGCTGCCGGCGATAGCGGCGCTCGCGACGGGTGTTCCTTTTTCGTGGGAGGCGGCGAAGCTCGCCGGCTTCAACTTCCGGGGCGGGGTGCAGATCATTCCGGAAATGGCGGCGCTCGTGTTCGGGCTCGTCACCTTCACGAGCGCTTTCATCGCCGAACTGGTTCGCGCCGGGATCCAGTCGGTGTCGCACGGACAGTCCGAAGCCGCCGCTGCGCTCGGCCTGCACCGTGGTCTTGCGACGAGGCTGGTCATTCTCCCGCAGGCGATCCGGCTGATCGTTCCGCCGCTCACGTCCCAGTATCTCAACATCGTCAAGAACTCGTCGCTCGCGGTCTTCATCGGCTATCCCGATCTCGTGCAGATTTTCGCCGGCACCGTGCTCAACCAGACGCAGGCGGCGGTGCAGGTCATGGCGATCACGATGGCGGTTTATCTGGCGATCTCGCTCCTGGTCGCCGGCGCGCTCAACGCTTACAACGCCAGCCGCGCCTGGCGGGAGCGCTGAGCGATGCCGGAAGCGCTCGCCTTTGTCCGCCAGGTCTCGGAGCCCGAGGATCCGCCGCCCACGCTGTCGCAGGACGCGCTCGCCTGGATGCGAGCGAATCTCTTCTCGTCGGTCTGGTCGACCGCGACGACTCTGATCTTCGCGGGCCTTGGGCTTTGGCTCCTGCCGCCGCTCATCGCCTGGGCGACGACGAATGCGGTCTGGGCGGCGCCGAACGGAGAGCTCTGTCGCCAGCATCAGGACGGCGCGTGCTGGGCCTTCATTGCGGCCAAGCTCGATTATCTGCGTTACGGCTCCTATCCGATCTCCGACCGTTGGCGGGTCGACCTCACCGAAGCCATCGGCGCGGCTCTCATATTCTGGCTGCTTTGGCCGAGGAGCCGGCGGCGCGGACTGGCGGCCCTCCTCTTCTTCGCCGTCTTCCCGATCGTGGCCTTCCTGCTGCTGCGGGGCTCCCGCGCGCTTGGACTGCCAGTCATCGACACGCAGCTTTGGGGCGGGCTCCTGGTTACGCTCGTGACGGCGCTGGTGGCGATCGTCTTCTCGCTGCCGCTCGGCGTATTGCTGGCGCTCGGCCGTCGGTCCCGATTGCCGGCCGTGCGGACGGTCAGCGTGATGTTCATCGAGTTCATGCGCGGTGTGCCATTCGTCACGATCCTTTTCATGGCCAATACGATGCTGCCGCTGTTTCTGCCGGACGAATGGACGCCCGACCGTTTTCTGCGGCCGCTGGTCGGCATGGCGCTGTTCTCGGCGGCCTACATGGCGGAAGAAGTGCGCGGCGGTTTGCAGGCGATTGGCCGCGGGCAGTATGAGGGCGCGATGGCGCTTGGACTCCACTATCCGCTGATGATGGCGCTTATCATCCTGCCGCAGGCGCTGACCGTCGTGATCCCGGGCATTGTGAACAATTTTGTCGGGCTTTTCATGGACACGACCCTGGTCTCGATCGTGGGCATGACGGATTTTCTCGAGGCGATGAACAACGCCTTCAAGGATCCCGAGTGGAGCGGCCCGACGATCATGGCGACGGGATATGCATTCGCCGGAATGGTCTTTTTCGCGTTCTGCTACGGAATGACGCGCTATTCGGCCTTTGTTGAAAAGGCGCTCGCCAAGGGACGACGGCGATGACCTCCGCGGAGGCCGGCAGAATCGCGAATGAGCAGGACGCTGCGGCGATCGCGTTCGTCGGCGTTCACAAGTGGTACGGGCATTTTCACGCGCTGAGGAACATCAATCTCACCGTCGGGCGGGGCGAGCGCATCGTTGTCTGCGGGCCGTCGGGGTCCGGCAAGTCGACATTGATCCGTTGCGTCAACGGGCTCGAGGACCATCAGCGTGGCGCGATCATCGTGGATGGGGTGGAACTGACCCGAAACATTCGTCGCATCGACGAAGTGCGGCGGGAAGTCGGCATGGTCTTTCAGACCTTCAACCTGTTTCCTCATCTCACGGTGATCGAGAATTGCACGCTCGCGCCGATCTGGGTGCGGAAGATGCCGAAGCGTGAGGCGGAGGAACTGGCTATGGCTCTGCTCGAGCGCGTCAAAATCCCGGAGCAGGCGTCCAAATATCCCGGGCAGCTTTCGGGAGGGCAGCAGCAGCGCGTCGCCATTGCGCGGGCGCTCAGCATGAATCCGAAGATCATGCTGTTCGACGAGCCGACCTCGGCTCTGGACCCTGAAATGGTGAAGGAAGTCCTCGATACGATGCTCGGGCTGGCGCAAGAGGGCATGACGATGATGGTCGTCACGCATGAGATGGGATTTGCGCGTCAGGTCGCCGATCGCATGGTCTTCATGGACAACGGGGAAATCGTCGAGATCAATGCGCCCGGGCCGTTTTTCGACAACCCGCAGCACGAAAGAACGCGGCTTTTTCTGAGCCAGATCCTGCACTGAAGAGTGTCGGTAAGGCGCAATCGGCCGCGACGGTTTTGAGAGGGGGTCAGCTTGGGGGCGTTCAGTCTGAGAGGAGCGGCGCAGCCGGTTTCGGCCGGGGTGCTGGCGTCATTCGTCGGCTTTGCGTCTTCCTTTGCCGTTGTTCTCAAAGGTCTGACCGCGGTCGGCGCGACGGACGCGCAGGCGGCGTCGGGCCTGACAGCCCTGGCTGTCGCGATGGGGCTCGCCGGCGTCATCATGAGCTTTGTCTGGCGAATGCCCATTTCCTCCGCCTGGTCGACGCCGGGCGCAGCCCTGCTGGCGGCGACGGGCGCGTCGGCCGGAGGATTTCCGGATGCTGTCGGCGCCTTTTTGATCGTCGCCTGCCTGATCGTGCTCGCGGGGCTTGTCCGGCCGGTCGGGCGGCTCGTCGAGTTGATTCCCGCGCCGCTTGCGAATGCGATGCTCGCGGGCGTCTTGTTCGGGCTTTGCCTCGCCCCCATCCGCGCCCTGATCGACAGCCCGCGCGGGGCGATTCCGATCGTCCTGACCTGGCTCATCGTTTCGCGCTGGAGCCGCGTCTATGCGACGCCGATCGCGGCCGTTGTCGCCGTCATTGTCATTGCGCTCGGGGCTCCGTCCCAGCCGCATTTCGCGGCTGTCGGGCCGGAGATAGGTCTGATCCGGCCCAGCTTCTCGCCTGGCGCCATCTTTAGCATCGCCGTGCCGCTGTTCATCGTGACGATGGCGTCGCAAAACGTGCCGGGGCTGGCCGTCCTTTCGGCCTATGGCTATCGCCCGAAGCCGGGGCCGCTTCTGGTGATTACAGGGGTGTTCACCTTTCTCGCTGCTCCATTCGGCGGCCACTCCGTCAATCTGAGCGCCATAACGGCCGCGCTTTGCGCGGCGCCGGACGCTTCGCCGGATCCCAGGAAGCGGTGGATCGCGGCCGCCAGCGGCGGCGCCGTCTATCTCGTTTTCGGTCTTTTTGCCGGCGTCGTGACCGCCTTTGTCGCCAATGCGCCTATTCTTGTCGAGGCGGTGGCCGGGCTTGCGCTTCTTGGTCCGTTCGGCTCGGCGATGCAGAATGCCCTCGCAGACACGCAGGAGCGGGAGCCCGCGCTGATCACCTTCCTGGTCTCAGCCTCCGGAGTCACCATCTTCGGCGTCGGAGGCGCATTCTGGGGCCTGATCGTGGGCGCGCTTGTCCTGGCTTTCGTTCGCGCGGGACGATCCGTTCAGGCCCCGTAGATCCAGTCGTAGCGCGCGGCGAGGCGGTCCGATCCAAGCAGGCGCATCGTCGCGTCTCGGGCGACAGCCGCCAGACCTCGCATGTGATAGATGCGTCCCTGCGTGCTCGCTTCCTGCTGGATCCGTGTCGCGCGGTTGAGCCGACGACGGGAATAGGCCGCCAGGGCTGACGGCACGTCTTCGATCTCCTGAACCGCGGAGGCGAGGGCGCCCGCATCCTCGATCGCCTGCGCTGCGCCCTGGGCGAGAAACGGCTCCATTGGGTGGGCCGCATCGCCGACGAGAGCGACGCGACCGAAAGCAAAGTCGGGGAGGGGCGGACGGCGATAAAGCGGCCAGGCGCGCCATTGCGGGGCCGAGGCGAGGAGGTTGCGCGTCGAAGGACGACCATTGCGCGAAGGCGCGGTCCAGCGTGGGTCGATCAGCGACGCCGTCCCAGGGATGGCTCTGGTCGCTCCCCCGCCAATCCGCTTCGATGACGGCCACGATGTTCACGATCGCGCCGCCTCGCAGCGGGTAATGCACGAGATGGGCGTTCGGGCCGAGGCGCACGCAGAGGTCGGGCTCGCGCCAGCGCCTGTCGAGGGCGGCTGCGTCGACCGCGGCGCGGAAGGCGATGTGGCCGGTAAACGCCGGCCTGTCCGCCGGTTCCGGGCGAAGCTGGTTGCGAACGCGCGACCTCAGGCCGTCCGCGCCGATAAGCAAATTCGCTTCGTCAGCGTTATTGCTAAATAATTCTGTAAAATTAGCGCGGACCAATGGGCCCTCTGTTGAAAACGCGCGAAGCTCCGCGCCGCACCGGATTCCGATTTCGGGAATCCGGTTCGCCGCGTCAACAAGCGCGGCGAGAAGGTCCGCCCGGTGCAGGGCGAGATAGGGCGCGCCCCAACGGCGTTCGGCGTCATCGAGGCGCAGGCTCAGGAGAAGCGCGTCGTCCGAGCCTCGCAGAATGCGGACTGCGCGCGGCGCCATCGCGACCTGTCGAACCGGGTCGAGAACGCCGAGGCGCGACAGGATGCGCGTTGCATTGGGGGTCAGTTGGAGGCCGGCGCCGAATTCCTCAAGCGTTTCGGCTCGCTCATAAACGGTGGCGGACAGTCCGGACCTGGCGAGAGCGATCGCGGTGGTCACGCCGGCGATTCCGGCGCCTGCGATGATCGCCCTGGCGGTCATGTCACGCGGCGTCAGACAGCTCGCATTCGGGAGGCGCGCAAATCGCGCCAAGGCCCGAATCATAGACGTATCGGGTCGAGCAATAGGAACAGATCGCCTCGTCGTCGCCGCCCATGTCGATGAAAATATGGGGGTGATCGAAGGGGGGCTTCGCCCCGGTGCACATGAATTCCTTCACCCGGACGCGGATGGTGGGAACGCCCGGGTCATTGTGAAAATGGGGGATGGAATGATCCGCCATGGCCAGATCCTCGTCTTTCGCGCCGTCATAAAGCAGTTTGCGGCCGAAAGGTCGAGATGACAATTGTCGCAATCGCTTCCGGCGCGACGGCGCCGTCAGCCGACCGGGACGACGTCGACCTCCACGTCGAGCGTATGGCGGCCATGCGAGAGAACGAGGCTCTCAATGGGGGAGGCCTCGGAATAGTCGCGTCCGCGCGCGACCGCGATGTGATCGTTCTGGACGGCCTGCGCGTTTGTCGGGTCGAAGTCTTTCCAGCCGAGGGGGCCGCACCAGACCGAGACCCAGGCGTGCGAGGCGTCGGCGCCTGCGAGGCGCTCTTTTCCGGGTGGCGGTATCGTTCGGATGTAGCCACTGACATAGAGGGCCGGAAGCTCGAGGCCACGGATGGCGGCGATCATGATATGCGCGAAGTCCTGGCACACGCCTCGACGATGCCGGAACGCCTCCTGCGCGGGCGTATCCACCTTTGTTGCGTCGGGATCATAGGTGAAGTCCGCGCGGATTCTGCGCGCAAGGTCGAGCGCCGCTTCATGGACGGGTCTTCCTGGCGCGAAGCTCCGTTTGGCGTAGGCAGTCGCCTCATCGAAGAGCGAGACGCGACGGGAGGGAAAGAGACCGAGCGCCGGGCTTTCCGCTCCAAGCGACGGTGTCCACACCGCCTCCTCGATGATTGTCTCCCATGACGGAGAATCCGAGGGGATCGGAGAGCGCTCGACCCGAACGCGGGACGAGGCGGTGATCGTCAACTCACGATGAGGTTGCTCGATCCTGAAGCTCGTGACGCGATTGCCGAAGGCGTCGACACGTTCGCTGCGCGAGACGGCCTGCGGCCCGGTTTTCAATTCACAGCGTTCGAGATTTTGTTCGTCGTCCGATACGGGCGTGAGCCGCATGACGCCATTCGTCAACTCGACGGTCGCGGCATAGGTGTAACGGGTGACGTGGGTTACGTCGTAAATCACGCAAGACCCGTGACTTTTTCAGCTCGCCCCTGGCCGGCGCCCTGAAGGAAATAGCGGGCGGCGATCGCGTTCGCCAAGGTCAGCAATCGCTGCTCCACCCAGAGAATCCGGGAATCGTCGAGCTTCTCGGCTTCCTGTGTCTCGAGCTCCGCCTTCAAGAGCGTGACGAGGCTCTTCGGTTCTTCAAGGATCCCATCGCGGCGCAGGATGGGAAGCGTGCTGATGCCTTCGTCAATGCGATTGACCTGAAAGGCTACGGATCGCGGATTGAAGGGATCGAGCAGGGCCATGTCCCGAACCGGCGCAACCGCAACGCCGACGAGATAGCGGGACCTGTAGGTTATTTGCGAATCAATGAGGTCCAACATAACGCCCAGAGTGTGCTCATTGGCGTCGTGGCCTGCGAACTGGCGCAAAAGTCGGCAGGTGTTGGCGCCACGTTCCACGCACCGGCCCATGACGTAAAAGACCCAGCCGGCGCCACGGTTGAAATTCTCGTCGAAGAGGCCCGACAGCGCGGCGATGGTCGTCAACGCTTCATCGCAGAGATCCACGATTTCGCTTGCGGCGAGGCGGCTGCTGGGCGCGCGTTCGAGCCCGCCCTCCAGCCTCCGGATCAGCTCCCAGGTCTGAACCGTCAGACGTTCGTGAATGACCGCCCCCGCGGCGCGGGCCGAACGCGAAAGCGAAAGGGCCGAACCGAAACGGTTCGGGTCACGAAGCCCCTGGATACTCGCGGCGGCGGCGCCTTTGGCGGCCGTCGCCTTGTCGACGCCTCCCCAGCCGACCAACACCCCGATCAGCCGCTCAAACGATTGCTGTCCAAGCTGTAAAGGTGCATCCGGATCGACGGATCGAGCGCTCAGACAGCGCACGACGCGCAGCGTGGCTTCCGCCCTTTCCAGATAGCGTCCGAACCAGAACAGGTTGTCTGCCGCTCGGCTCGGAAGATTTCCGAGAAGGCGGGTTATCCGAACCGTGTCGGGAGACGGCAGCAGGGTTGAAATCTCGACCGGCTTTTCTGCGAGCACCCACACGTCGGCCGATTCGACGCCGTCGCCCATCGAAACCGCTCGCGCGTCGAGCTTGTCCGATATCCGGCAAAAGCCGCCTGGCATGACGGCCCACCCATCCGGAGTCGCCGCACAATAGACCCGAAGCACGAACGGGCGCGGTTCGAGACGGCCGTCAGCCCACCGGGGCGTCGTCGACAATCGGACAATCTCCTGTCCCACATAATCGACCCCGCGCGCCGCGATGGCGTCGCGCAATCGCGATCGCTCGTTCTGGGTGAGTTCCTCGCCAACGACGCTGGCGCGTCCCTGCAGTGCGGGCAACTCGTCCCCAAAGGCGGATGCGATGGAAATCGTGTCGAACTGGTCGAGCACCCGCTCGCGCTCTTCCCGCTGGCCGCACCACCATGTGGCGATATTGGGCATCAGGAGGTCTTGCCCGAGCGTCCGGCGAGCAAGCGCCGGCAGAAAGGCGAGCATCGCCCGCGATTCGAGCATCCCGGTTCCCGGCATATTTTCGACCGCGACGCCGCCCTGTCGAATCGAGTCGAGCAGCCCCGGCACGCCGATCCGCGATGACGCGTTGAGTTCGAGCGGGTCGCACCAGTCGGCGTCGATATGCCGCCAGATCACGTCGCAACGTTTCAAACCCGCAATGGTGCGGATGAAGACCTTGCCCTCGCGCATGACGAGATCTTCGCCCTCGACAAGCAGGAAGCCGAGATAGCGCGCGAGATAGGCCTGTTCGGAATAAGTCAGGCTGAGGGGACCCGGAGAGAGGATGCCAATGCGGGGCTCTGCCCGCTGTCCGGCGGACTTCAGCCCGGCGCCCAGCCGCCGGAAAAAAGGCGCCAGCCTCTGAACGTTGAGCTTTGCGTAAAGGTCCGAGAACGCCTGGGACACAACCAGACGATTTTCCAGTGCGTAGCCGCAGCCCGAAGGCGCTTGCGCCCTATCCCCCAGCACCCACCAGGAGCTGTCCGGACCACGGCCGATATCGACAGCGTAGAGACGAAGCCATCGGCCGCCCGGCGCCTTTACGCCACGCATGGCTGCCACATAGTCGATCGAGCCGGTGACGGCCGCCGCCGGAAGCGCGCCCTCGGCGATCAGGCGACCCTCTCCATAGACGTCTGCCAGGATGCGCTCGAGCAGATCCGCGCGTTGGGAGACGGCTTTGGCGATGCCCCGCCATTCCAGTTCGGTGATCAGCAGCGGCATCCGGCCAATTGGCCAGACGCGCTCGTCCTTTTCTCCAGCTACCCGATAGGAGAGGCCCCGGTCGCGGATGCGGCGATCCGCAGCGGCGAAGCGCTGCTGAATTTCTTCCGGGGCATGAGCGGCCAGCAGAGAAAGGAGATTCCGCCAGTGCGCGCGCATGTGGCGGTTCTCGTCCATGAATTCGTCGGGAATGCCGGGAAAAGGGGCATAGCGCGCCGTCCATGCGTCGAGCCGGGCGGACCCGGGATCGAGAGAAGATGCTGCAGCAGGCGAAATTCTTGACGACAAGAGAGCTCTGGTTCCCACTTACGATCGTTTGACCGGCAACGACTATGCCGCGCTGCTGGGGTTTCCGCCAGCAATGGAGACCGGCAAGTTTGAAAAACCCACGGCCATATCTTCGCTTCCGTGTTGGCGAGAGGCGTCCGAGGCCCTATCTCATCCGGACTTGAGGAGCTATCGCATGCGTGTGGTGTTTGTGGCATTGATTGCTGTCTTTCTGGCGGGCCTTCCTGCGCGCGCGGAGTCGCAAGATCCGGATCTCATCTTTAGGAAGTCCACGACCTTCAAGTTTCTCACACCCAATGACAAATTGGCCGTGTACGGGGTCGATGACCCGGCAGTTGAAGGAGTCGCTTGCCATTATACGGCGCCCGAGAAGGGCGGCGTTAGTGGAGCTCTTGGACTGGCGGAACAAACGTCAGATATATCTCTTGCCTGCCGCCAATATGGTCCGATCAGATTTAAGGAGAAATTTTCTCAGGGAGACGTTGTCTTCAGTGAGAGGCGATCACTCTTCTTCAAGAAGATGCAAATCGTCCGAGGCTGCGACGTCACGCCGTAACATTCTCATATATATGACGTATAGCGATAAGCTTATCGACGGATCTCCAAAGAATTCAACATCGACAGTCCCGATTGAGCCGTGGGGCGGGCAATCGGACGTTCAGAAATGCTCTGACTATCTGCGGTAGCCGATTCGGAAATGGGCGTTACCGAACAGCCTGCCGCAGCAGATCTGTGAGGCCTCTTGTTACGCTGCCGGAGGTCGGCAGGCTTGGGATCAGGCAAGCCTGAAGGGAATGATAGAGGTCGCCCTTCCCGAAAAACGGGTCCGAGTTCGGACGCAGGGACGCATCGACCTGGGCCCGCCAGCCGCCTTTGTCAGAGTCGACGAAACAGCGTGTCGTGAAGCTCCAAATGCGACGATACCATTCCTCGTACGCGGGAGCGCCGTCGATCGCGTTGAGGAAAGCCGCGGCTCCGATCCCCTCGCAACATGGCCACCAATAGCGATCGCGTATCAGCGGCCGTCCGTCCCAGTCGAGCGTATAGTAGAAGCCGCCCTTATCCAGGTCCCACGCATCGGAAACGGCTTGGTCGAACAGCGCCTTTGCGGCCGGCGGGAGCCATTCCATGCGCCGACTTCCCAGTTCCCATAATTGCAGAAGCAGTCGCGTCCATTCCAGGGAGTGGCCGGGCGTCGTCCCGAAGGGCCGGAACATCGGACTGCCGGAATAGGCTTTGTTCACGTTCCAATCGGCATGGAAATGCTCGGGAACGCGCCAATTGTTGGCCGCGGCGTGTTCGCCGATGATCAACTGCGCCACACGTTCGGCCATCTGAAGGTAGTTTTTGTCACCTGTGACCTCGAACGCCGCCATCAGCGCCTCGGTCAGGTGCATGTTCGAGTTCTGCCCGCGATAGGCGTCAAATGAACGCCAGTCGGCCGTGAACTCCTCGGCGACCGCCCCCGGTTTCTCCTCCCAAAAGCGCTCGAGGATGATGTTGGTCACGTCATTGAGCAGGCGTTTGGCGTCGGGGTGACCGGCGGCGTGCGCGCTCGACGCGGCGAGAAGCACGAAGGCATGGCCGTAAGCCTGTTTCGTGCTGTCCGAGGGTCCATCGTAACCCACCCCCCAGAAATAGCCGCCGTGCTGAGCGTCGCGATGGCCTTTCCATAGAAAGTCCATGCCGTGATCCAGGATGACGTCCGCTCCCGGACGTCCCATGAGATGGGCGATCGCAAAGGCATGGACGATTCGCGTCGTATAGAAGAGATATCGGGAAGGCGTTCCGCCGGCGCCGAAGCCCGGAGCGGTGGGGCGCCCCTCGTCGTCCAGCTCATAAAACCCGCCGAGCGGATTGATAATCTGGCGCTCGAAAAAAGCGAAGAGACGATCAGCCTGACCCAGAAGCCACGCGCGGTGGCTGGGCAGCAGGGTCCATTTGGCGTTCGGCGGTTCGATAGCGAGAGGGGGCATACAAGGGAGCCAGTCTACAAGACACGGCGCTATTGCTACATTCTTTGCGAGAAAGACAAGGGGCGCCCCCGTCGGTCAAAGGGCGGAAGCCGGACCGCGCTTGACGCAAGCGATGACTCGGGCGACTTGGGCGGCGAGCAGACTTGCGAGAGTTTCGATGAATGTCCTCATCCTCGGGTCGGGTGCTCGCGAGCATGCTCTTGCGATCGCTTGTGCGAAGTCCCGCGACCTGGGCCGCCTTTTTATTTCGCCCGGCAATGCTGGGACCGCAAAGGTAGGCACGAACGTTGCGCTTGCGCAGACGGACCATGGTGAGATTGTCGCCTTTTGCCGAAAAGAGGCAATCGATCTCGTGATCCCAGGCCCGGAAGCGCCCTTGGTCGCCGGAATCGTCGACGATCTCGGCCGGGAGGGAATTGCATGCTTCGGCCCAACGCGTGCGGCCGCGCTCCTCGAAGGATCGAAGGGATTCGCCAAGGATTTCTGCCGCGAGTTCGGGATTCCGACCGCCGACTATCGTCGCTTTGAGGAACCAACAGAGGCGATCGCTTACATCCGCGAGCGGGGCGCTCCGATCGTCGTGAAGGCGGACGGACTGGCGAGCGGCAAGGGCGTCGTCGTAGCCATGACGGAGGCCGAAGCAGAAGCGGCCGTCGATGCGCTGGCGTCTCCGGCCGGGTCCATCGACGGCGGGCTGGTTGTCGAGGAATTCCTGGAAGGGGAGGAAGTGTCGTTCTTCGCACTATGCGACGGGACGTCCGCAGTGCCCTTTGGCAGCGCGCAGGATCACAAGCGGGTTGGCGACGGAGACAGAGGACCGAACACAGGCGGGATGGGCGCCTATTCCCCGGCTCTCATCATGACCGAGGAACTGACAGATCAGGTCATGCGCGAGATTGTTGTTCCGACGGTCCGCGGCATGGCGGCGAGGGGCACGCCGTTCAGAGGGGTGCTGTTCGCGGGTTTGATGATCTGCAAATCCGGCCCAAAGCTGATCGAATACAATGTCAGGTTTGGCGATCCGGAAGCGGAGGTGATACTGGCCCGCCTTTCCGATGACCTTCTGCACTGGCTCGACGCATGCGCCCGCGGAAAATCTGTCAGCGGGGCTCCCGCGTTTCGATCCGATGCGGCGCTCGCTGTTGTGATGGCGGCGCGCGGATATCCCGGAACCCCTCTCAGGGGAACGCGAATCCGTGGGATCGAGGATGCGGAGCGGATCGAGGGCGTGTCGGTGCTTATCGCGGGTGCGCACCAGCACGGCGAGGCGTTGATTGCGGATGGGGGAAGAGTGTTGGCCGTCACCGCCGTTGGTCGGAACGTGACCGAGGCTCACAAGAGGGCCTATGCCGCGGTTGATCGTATTGATTGGCCGGAAGGCTTCTGTCGACGAGACATAGGCTGGCGCGCCGTTGCGCGAGAAGCGGATTCATTGCTCCGTGGCCGCTGATCGTCCCACGCCAAGCGTCGCTGTTGCTCTCGGAGGCGGAGGCGCCCGCGGGATTGCTCATGTTGCCGTTCTGGAGGCTCTGGACGAGTTGGGCATCCGTCCGTCCGTGATTGCCGGTACGTCAATGGGCGCTGTCATTGGGGCCGCCTATGCCGCCGGACTCGAGGCGAAAGCCATTCGCTCCCATATTCTCCGGCTGCTTCGCAACCGCTCTGATGTGCTGGCCAAGTTGCTGCGTGCGCGCGTCGGGCGGTTCGCCGATCTTGTGCTCGGCGGCGGCGGAAATCCTGTTCTTCTGAACCCCGAGACATTCCTCGAATTGTTCTGGCCGCCCGAAGTGCCGTCCAGTTTTGAGAAGCTCGCGATCGATATGATGGTGGTGGCGACGGACTATTCGACGCGAAGTGAAATTGTGTATCGGGAAGGACCGTTGGGGCCGGCCGTTGCGGGCTCGATGGCCATTCCGGGACTGTTCCGTCCTGTCGAAGACGGGGATCGCGTCCTGATTGATGGCGGAGCGGTCAACCCGCTGCCGTATGATCTTCTGTTCCCTCACGCGGATATTGTCGTCGCCGTCGATGTGACTTTTGGAGGACGATCCCGCGTCAAGCGGTTCCCGTCGCCGCTTGATTCGATGTTTGGCGCGGCGCAAATCATGCAGGGCGCCATTATCTTCGAAAAGATCAGGCGGCGACCGCCAGACATACTGATCCGGCCTGACGTCGAGCGGTTCGGGCTGCTCGATTTCTTTCGGGCTGCCCAGATTCTCCGCGCCGCCGAACTGAGCAAGGATACGCTTCGGACGGCGCTCGGCCATCGATTAGGAAGTTTGTGACAGGATGAACGCGGCCCCACTCGAAATGGCGCCGCCGAGAAGCTCGCGTCCGGAGACCATCATTCGCCCAGGCCGTTGGCCTTGAAGGATCCGAATCGCGCCATCTCCGCAGGCCACAGTCATCCCATCGGACAATATTTGCCCAGGCGCGCCACGAGCTGATGCGCATTCGGCGCGATAGATCTTGATGCGCTCGAGTTTATCGCCGATCGAAAGCGCGGAAAAAGCTCCGGGCGATGGGGATAGACCGTGAATCTGATTGCGCACTTCCACAGCGGGTCGGCGCCAGTCGATTTCGGCTTCCGCCTTATTGATCTTGTGCGCGTACGTAACGCCGACTTCCGCCTGATCGTGAAAGACGAGCGTTCCCTGCGCCAGCGCGGCAAGGCCAGTCACGGCGACATCCGCCGCCATCTCCGACAGGCGATCGGCGAGGTCGCCTGCCGTGTCCTGCGGGCGAATTGCAGTGACCTGGCGAAGCGAGATCGGCCCGGTGTCGAGCCCTTCCTCCATGCGCATGAGGTCGACGCCGGTCTCCAGATCGCCGGCCATGATCGCTCGCTGGATCGGCGCGGCGCCGCGCCAGCGCGGAAGCAAGGAGGCGTGGAGATTGAGGCAACCATATTGCGGCGCGCTCTAGCAGCTGCGTCCGGGCAGGATCAGGCCATAAGCAATCACCAGAACGACGTCGGCGCGCAGCGCCTGCAATTGAGCCTGCGCTTCGGAATCCCTCAGGGTCAACGGGGTGCTGACCGGGATCCCGAAGGTTTCCGCAGCCTGATGAACCGGCGTCTTTACAGTTTGAAGCCCACGACGGCCTGCCGGTTTGGGGGCGCGCGTGTACACGGCGACGACATCATGTCCCGCCTGGACCACGCGTTTCAAGGTCGGGACGGAAAAATCCGGAGTGCCCATGAAGACGATGCGCATTCTTCGCGGTAGCATTCAGGCCCCGCATCGTCAAAAGGGCCGCGTCGCTGCATGGAGACCAAAATGTCAGCCTCTGGGACGGCGTCTCTTTCCGTTCGCGTTTACTACGAGGACACGGATTTTTCCGGACTCGTGTATCACGGATCGTACATACGCTTTCTCGAGCGCGGGAGGACGGAGCTTCTGCGGCAGACAGGCTTCGGAAACCGGGGCCTTGCAGAGGCGCACGGCGTCTTTTTTGCCGTTCGCAGTCTGCAGATCGAATACATGAGCCCGGCGATGATGGACGACCTGCTCCGGGTCGAGACCAGGGTCGCCAAAGTTGGCGGCGCATCTTTGCTCTTCGAGCAAGACATCCTCCGCGACGAACAAGCGATCGTGTCTGCGAAGGTGCTCGTCGCTGTGCTGCGAGCGGGCAAGGCTGCTCGCATCCCCAAGGCGCTGCGTGACACTTTAGAAGGCTTCTCGGGAGGACGAATTCAGGAGAGTTAGATCAGCTTCTCTGATCGAGCGCGCGGTCGAAGCGCGCGGCGAGCGCGTCCATTCGCTCGCCCAGTCTGACCTCGAGATCGTGAATGTCCCCTCGCGTGGGCAGCGCGCCGATGGTCTCACGAAGCCGATAGTGATCGTCGTGCAGAAGCGCCATGCGCTCCGCGAGACGAAGAAGAGCTGTCTCGTTCGCCGACTGGGCTGTCTCGAGATCATGTCGATGCTGTCGAACCGTGATCTCGAGAGTGTGCAATCGGGTCATAAGACGCCAAACGAATGCTGTCGCACTGGCGCCGATGGAGGCGAGACCGGCGATCGCCCACTCGAGAACGCCCCAGGGCGCATTATCTGGTGAAGTCAAAGGCGCTCTCAATGATTTCTTGCGCGCGTCGCTGTGAGGCTCAGCGCGGTCGGGAGCCGGGCGAGAGGAGTTGCAGCGCTCAGCCGTCGCGGCGCCCACCGCGGCCCTCGGTCGTTTGCGCGTCGCGGATCGGATCGGGATCAGGCTTCATGGCCGCGAATGCAAGAGGAGCAAGCGTGAGCGCAATCCTGGCGATCGCGACGAAGGCCGTTGCGGAGGGGTCTACCGTCGCAACCGCCGCGAGGGCGTCCTCGCCTAAGGTTTCAGCGTCGCTCCAGGTTGGAGCGCCGAGAAGCGCGTCGCGGATCGCGGCCTGGAGCGTTGGGAGCGCCTCAAGGGCGCCCTTGAGGTCTCCTATCGTGATTGGGGCATTGCGGACGGCAAGGACCGGGAGATCTTCAATTCCCGACACTAGAGCGAGAGCCTGATCTGAGGGAACTGCTTCTCGACGGCCGCATAAAGCGTGGCGGTCCAGAGCAGGGCCCCTGTGACGGTCGTCGGCGCGCCGTAAGAGCAATCCTTCGCGATGGCGGCGTAGAGCGCAGACTGGTCGCTGTTGAGCGTGATCGTCCGCGAGGCGGTCAGCGTGTCGACTGCGTCGGTCAGAGGCGGGTTGCCGGGCGAGCCGACACAGATTGCGTTGTAGATGTTTGTCGCCAACGCCCGCGCTTCGGCGGTGAGGGACGACGGCGCCGAGGTTGAGACGGTCGCGGTCGTCGAACAGGCGGCGAGCGACGCGCATGAAAAAGCCGCCACAAGGGCGGCGCGAGTGGTTCTCATTTTGGGAGGTGTCCTTTGGATGATGAATTCGGCGTTTTCGGCCGCTGTTGCTTATTTGGAGCCTATGGCGGTGTTGGTGATCGCCCGCAGGCCCACGATGACGAGACCGATTGCGGCTGAAACTGGGGGCGAAATTCCGAGCGACGTCCAGTCGACGCCCCCGAGATAGGTCATGGCGGTCGGCCCGACTGCGACGAACAGGCCGAATGCGATTGTGCGCCATCCTTTCATGATGACGAAGCTCCTTTTTGATGGTTGATGTTGTGCGGGGCAGGGGTCAGGCGTGCGCCAGTTCCTTGAGAAGCGCGGACCTCGTCTCCGGGCCGACGACGCCGTCGGCGGTCAGGCCAGCGCTATTCTGAAACAGCCGCACGGCCTGCCTGGTCTTGGCGCCCATGACGCCGTCGATTTTCAGGGCGGGCGTCGGAACGCCAAGCAGGTTCAGCGCGCGCTGAAGATCTTCGGTGTTCTCGGGGTCGAATGCGTCCGAGGGCGTGGCGGAAGCCGTTGCCGAAATGGACGACGCATCCTTGGAAGGCGGCGCGAGTTTGCAAGCTGAGCACTCTGCCAGATCGAAATAATGCGGGTCGAAACCCCTGTCGTATGCGGCCTGCACGAGCGCGATGAAGCGGTCCATGAAGTCCGGATCGGTCGAAGGGTCCGAATGGCCGCCGCCGGCGCGCCCGAGCCCCCAGTGGCTTTCGAGCCCCGCTCCGACGCCGCCGCGCGCGTGACGGACCGGGATCTGGAGAAAGTGGCAGAGTTCGGCCGCCAGCGCGGCCGTGGCTTGGAGGAGGTGGGAGCTATAGCCCTTGCTCGCAAAGCCGGCCATCTCGATCCCGATCGAGCGCGAGTTGAAGGCGCAGGCGTGCCAGGCGCGATCGGAGAGATGCACCATCTGTGTGATTTCGCCGCCGTCATCGCGGACGCAGAAGTGCGCTGAGACATCCGATTGCCGCTGCGCGAACCAATCGATTGATCCTGCGTAGGAGCCTTCCATGTCGTGAATGACGATCAGGTCGACTCGCGCGCCGCCGCGCGCGTTGAAGTTTGGCGACGCGCGCCATTTGAGACTCGGCAGAGACATTCTGAGTGTTCCCGGAATAAAGAAGGGCGGCCTACGCCGCCCAGTCGAGGGTCCTGACCGCCGAGTTCCCGGCGGGCGCTTGCGGGCAATTCCAGGTCGAGACGTTGGCCGCGATCGGCCAGGAATAGCCGCCGGCGTTGTCGCAGAGCATCCCGCCGCATCCCGCCGGGCCATTGTCGTTGCCGTAGGCGGTCGCAGTCCCGCCGGTGTAGACGCCGTAGCCCGAGCAATAGCTGAGGCTCACATATGCCGGCCACGCAGCCAGCGTTGAGTGCACGAGCGTCACCTGATTGGCGGCTGTGATCGTCGCGGTGAAGCCGGTCGTGACGCGCCCTTTCCAGGCGTTCGCCTGGCTCGAAGCGTCCGTTCCAAGCTCATAGCCGACGACTGTTGTCCCGATGCCGCCGCCGTTGTGCGTCACAAGCGCGGTCCCGTTCGGCAGGTCATAGGTGAGGACGAGCGCCGCATAGCCGCCGCTCGTCGTGCGCGTGACGCTCGCAAGGACCGGCCCGATGACCGGCGCGCTCCTGCCGCCCGCCCCGGTCGTAACCTGGCCATTGTTGCCGGTATAAAGATTCACTCCGCCATAGCCGAGTTGCGCGGCGACAGCGTGACCGAACCGCTGCCCGTAAATCATGCTGCCGGCAAAATCCTCATGCTGGCCGACGTTCGGAGAAGAGGTCGCCGTAGAAACCGATATGTCCGGGCAGTCCGCAAGGACGCCCAGGTCGGCCTGACCGTTTGCGAGAGCATGCGCGACGTATTGATAAAGCGAGAAGGCGACGCCGCCGTGCTTTCCTCCCGCCTCAACCGCGCCCGCAGTCGTCCCTCCCGGCGTCTCACGGCCGGCAGGCGCCCAAAAGCGTTTCGCGAATCGCGCGTTTGGCCATTGCAGGTGAAGCCAACGAATCCCCTCGTAGTACTGGTAACTTGTCGCAAACGCGGTCCAATCAAGCGTCCCGCCGTTCCACTGCGCAGCGGCGAGGTTCGCCTTCCACCACATATGGACCAGCGCCGTTACGTTGTTGACCCAAAGCGCGGAATAGGCGCTCGACAGGGCGCCGGTATGCGGCTGATCCTTGACGCCGACCGTACCGTAAAAGTCGAGGGTCTGCTTAAGCTGAGCCGATGTTGCTTGATATTCGAGCGTCGGAGTCCAGGTGAAGGAATATGTCGAGCCGCTCACCGGAGCCGAGGCAAAGTTGACCGTGATCGTCGGATAGGTCGCCGAGGCGGAAGAGATATACGTCCCGTGATAATTGATCGTCCCGACGTTCGCGCCGCCCGCGTCGAGAAGATGACCCGCTCCGTCGTCATGGATCGACACGCCGGCGATCGTTCCGCTGAACGTGCCGGGCACAACCGGGTAGCTATTCGCGCCGTTCGTCCCATAGGCGAGCGGATAGGTCGCGGCGTATGTTCCGCCGAAAGGATCGGTCTTCCCTGCCGCCGGCCAGGTGCTTGCCTCACTCGGCTGAATCGCGATCGTGAAGCTTGTCGTCGAGCCGTTCGGCGTCCATCCGTCGCCAGCGTGCGGAATGGCGATGACGGGCTGGCGATCGGTATAGAAGGATGACTGGACGTGTCCGGCGAGGGCGCAGTTGACGACCATGACGGGCAGGTTCGCGTGACTCTGCAGCGTGTTGACGAAAAGCGTAATCCCGTCCGCCCACACCGCATTGTAGAACGCCGAACTGTAATAATAGCCGTAGCGGCCCGAATGAACGGCCTGACACGACCACCAGTCGCCATCGGCTTCGTTCGTTCCGTAAATGTCGGATATGTTGCCGCTTATCGACTGGAGCCCGCACGAAAACACATCGTCGGCGTCAACAGGCGGAACCTGAGTTGATCCACCCGGCGTCAAATTCGACCCGCTCTGACTCGTGACGCCAAACATCGACGTTTCCTGGCTCTGGCCATGCCAGAAAACGACGAGACCGACGCCGTGCTTCTCGTGCGAATGCACAGTCGTTGCCGATTGCCCGGCGTAGCGAATGGCGCGCGTGAAGCCGACGCCTGCCGACACATTCGGAATGCAACCCTGATAGAGCCCGAAGCCGGACCAGGAGCACGAGCCAGTCCCGATATTCGCGCAGACCGCGGCGGAGCTTGCGAAGGTTACGCTCGACGGAGTCGAGCTTTTGACCTTCCACGTCCCGTTCAGCACGCTCATGTCGAGGCCGTTCGTCAGGACGCCGAAGCCCGCAACAGTGATAGTCTCGCCGACCGGCAGGCCGGCAGGAATTGGTGATGAGAAGATCAGCGTCGCGTTGTTTCCGGTCGTGTAGCCGCCGGCGACGGAGACAGTCGATCCGCTCGAGGGGGTCGTCGAGACGCCGGACAACGCCGTCCAGTCGATGAAGGTCGCGCGCGTGTTCCTGCGAATGAGCGCCGCCTCGAAGGATGGCGTGACGCCGTTCGAGGTCGCGTAATGGCCGCGAAACCAGACCGCGGCTGAAGTCGCGTCCGGCGTGACGCCCCAGACGTAATACTCGCCCTCGCCGCGCAGCGAGAGCCATGGCGCCTCCTGGATCGGCTCGCCGATGAGCGGCATGAACCTCTGCGCCCAGTTGGTCGGGTAGGACATCGGCGCTGGAGTGGCGACCGAAGCTGGATCGGCATTGAGGCCGGAGATCGACAGCGTATCGCCGCTGGCGATCGCATTCGCGGGATTGGCCTGCGAAATCGTCACGGTGAGGCCGACGGTGTCCCACGCCGCGACGGCGCCGATCGCCGCAGACGTCGAGAGATCGTAGATGTTCTGTCCGACCGCGATGGTGTTCGGGATCGCCGCCACCGGGATGACGGATCCGCCCGAGGTCGAGACGGCGGCGGTCGCCGTTGTGTTGCCGCCGATCAGGAGCGAATCGCCCGATGTGACCGGGTTGAGCGGACTCGCCTGCGAGAGGGTGATCTCGAGCGTGTTCGTGCTCCAGCTCGCGACCGTCCCGATCTGCTTTCCGGCGGTCATGTCAAAGATGGACTGGCCGGCGCGGATCGTTGATGGAATTGCGCCGATCAGCAGCGTATCGCCACCGCCGACCGCGCTCGTCGTGGCCTGCAAAAGGGTGATCGTCGTGCCGCTTACGCTTGAGACAGACCCGATCAGCGCGCTCGTCGTCAGGTCGTAGACATTCTGCATCGGGGCGATTCCAGCCGGGAGGCTCGTCACGCTGACCGATGTCGCCCCGATGGCGGCCGCGGCGCTCGTCGTCGCCGCGACTCCTACGGAAAGAGTTGACCCTGCAGAGACCGAGCCATAGGCGCGAACCGTGGCGCCGCCAGGCCCGGAGAGAGGGCAATAATAGCGCAGGATGTGACTGTTGCCGGAAGCGAAGTCCTTCGGAGATAGCTGGCCCTTGGCGACGCTGCCGAGGTCGAGCGTGCCGTTTCCATAGACCGCGCCGCCCGATGTGATCGGAACGCCCGCGCTGTTCGGGACCAGACCCCATGTCATGAAGGCGCCGGAGACCGAGCCGGCGAAGCCGTAAGCATTGCCCGATGAAATGCCGACCGCAGAGCCGAGCCCCGCGAGCTGTGCAACATTCGCCATGTTCGTCGTGCTGTTGATGGACTGGTTGTAGACGACGTTGCCGCAAGCATCGAGAACCGAGAAAAAATAGGTCTTGCTCGCCGTCTGGCCGAATACCCAGAAATAACCCATGCCGCGCTGGAGCGTCGCGAGCGATGAGTTGTTGAGGATCGATACGCCGGCATAGGAGCAAGTGATTCCCAGGGTCAGCGTCTTCTGCTGAACATAAAGGGCCAACGTGCCGCCACCGGTGAGGGCGCCGCCTCCGCGATGCGCGATGATCCCCGTCGCCGCGCCTCGCTCCGATATGGAGACTTTGAAGAAGCCCCCCATGTACCACTGGTAATTCGTGCCGGACGGCGACAGCATCGCGCCCGTCGGGAAGAGGACTCCGGACTGATTGCTGGTAAGCATTTCGTTGCCCATCGTGAAATTGAGCGATGGAGCGGAGGACACGCCAGCCGCGGCGACGGGCGTCGCAACGACGTTGCTGCCTTGTGAGCCTGATCCAACGCCGAGTGCGAGGAGTTGGCCCCGCGCCCGATGGAGAACGGCCGCGCTCGATGCGCCGCCGAGCAGGAAAGCTCTGCGGTTCAGTCGACCGGAAGCGGCCGGGCGCGTCGCCTGGCTCTCGTCATCAAACGGCATTCGGATCGCTCACTGATAGGAGATGTTGACGATTCCGACGCCGGCGGCCGGAGGGGTCGTATCGCTGTCGGCGAAACCGCCAGTGACGCAGAGACCGATTCCGTTCAGAAGGTTGATGCCCGGCGTTCCAAAAGGGAGGTTCGAGCCGGAACCGTTCGCGGGGGTTGCGTTGGCCGGAACTTCGAACCGGGCGATCGGCGCGTCGGTCCCGCAAATCGGGGCAGTGGCCTTGTCGTATAGGCGGACGTAAAAAGGCGACGAGGCGTTGCTGGACAAGCTGATGCTGTAGACCGTTCCCGGCGAGGCCTTTATGGATACGCCCGTCGTGTTGGCTGGGACGATCTCGCTGAAGAAGCTTTGCCCCACCACGACGACACCCGGGACGACTGTACCGTTCCTGTCATGATAGGTTTGCCCGAGAGAAGGGCAGCTGGCGGCGGCGAACAGCGCCGCGCCGGTCAAGACGCGCCGCGAAAGATGCTTCATGGCATTCCTTTTTCGGTGGTTGGCGCGGGCGACGATGAATTTGGCGCCAGTCATGAAGCCGCGGCGCGACATAGAACCGAGCGAGCACCGCGCCTCGGTTGTTGACGATGATGGGCTGCACGATCGGCCGCCAATTGCCGGACACATTGGCCTTTGCGGCTAGTGCGCCGTCCAGCTCGCGCCGTTGCAGAAGGCTACGATGCGGGCAGACGCTCCCAGCCCGCCGCCAGTCAGGGTTCCGTTGTATGTTGGTGATTGCGCATCATCTACGGCCATCACCGAGTTCAGAAGGGAGGCGTTACAGGTTGGAAGGTTGGCGACGTGAACGGCCGGAAGCTCGATGCCGTTTCCGGCAAACTGGACCGACTGGCAGGCGGCGCCATTCCAGTAGCAAATCTGTCCGGTTTCGGCCGACGTTTCAGGTTTGAACGCGAAATAGTGCCGGGACGATGGATCGATGATTTCCAGTCCGGCAGATCCAGGAGCCGGGGCTGTCGCTGTGATCGCGCCCGAAAAAATCTGCCCGAATGGATGAGCGCTCGTGCCCAGGTTCTCGGCGCAAGTGTTGCCCGAGAAGTCGGAGTTCGCTGGCTGAACCAGACCGCTCTGAAGGACAACGCCGCAATTCCCGGCCGCTCCCGGCAACAGATAGATGTAATGCGAAGCCTCGGACCTCACGACTGCGCTTGATGTCGAGGACGTCATCGTGATCGGCCCGCTATCCGCCAGGAGGGACAAGCCGTTTGTCGATAGCGGCGATTCGATATTGCTGAAGAAGCCGTTGTTGAACGGATACAGAGTCGAGCCGAAATCGAAGGCGCCCCCCTTGGTAACCGCGTCGCCGTCGCCGGGGATGACACTGCCGTCCAGAAACCAGACGCCGGTGTGGCCCGGGCCGCCGGAGGAAATGATCGTAGCGTAATCCGCAGTCGTCTGCCCGTAGTCCGGTTCAAGGAGAATGTTGCCGTGAACCGTTTGCGCGAAGATCGAGTTGCCGTTGTTATAGAAATGCAGGCGGCCGTTCTGTTCGCTGGATTCGACCACCACCGGACCGGAGGTCTTGCAGTTTGGGGTATCGCAGGTGACGCCTTGCAGCGAGATCGCGTTGGCCCCGGATGCGTTGACAATATCCTCACCGGAGTTCGACAGGATGTTCACCGCAGCCAACGATATTTCCATTTTCGGGTCGACGCTGCGGTTTTCGAATGCCGGATTGCCATCCATGCTCTGAGCGTTTCGCAGAGTGCCTCCATCGATACGGAATTCGTAATTGGCGACACCGGAGTCGATGAGGATGTTGCGATTCTCCTGGAATGAGAACCACCCCCCATTCGCCCGGAACATGGACTGGTTCGTCGAGTCGCCGTGATCGGTGATCCAAACGCCGATGCCGGAATTAACGTCGAGAATGTTGATCTGATCCGATGCGGAGATACTCTGGAGCGCGCCGGCCGTCAGGCTGATGGAGTTGATCGTCCAGGACGAAACGTAACCAATCCTTTGGTTCGTGGTGAAGTCGTAGACTGGCTGATTTGCCGCGATAGCGGTGGGTACGGAATTGACCGGGATGGTGGTCGCGCCGGCGGCGATAGGGGAGGTCGCAGTGGCGACGCCAATCGGGAAATTGATACGCTGCGTGCCATCTATATATAACCCTTGACCCACATAGACGGTCTGCTTGGTCCCTGGAATATCGACGCCGTCGCGCGTTAGTTTGACATTGATATTGTTGTTCAAACCTTCGCCGCTAACCCAATAGGCGCCCCCGACCGCGCCGCCAAAATTCACGCCGATGTTGGAGCCGGCGATGTCCGTGTCGTTCATCTGAAGGTTGAGCAGATAGGAGCCGCTTGGGTGCGTCGCGTCCGGCGCGTCGCCGTGAGCGAATATGCCGGTCTGCGATGCGTCCAGGATTTTCGCCTTGTTGAATGTGATGTACTGGCCGCCAATGATGTGGACGCCATTCGCGAAATTTCCGTTGACCTCCCCGAGGCGAAGATTGGTGACGTAGGTCTCACATGCGTCGCCAAGCACAAGCCCATATCCGCCTGTCATCCTGGTGTTGCTGTTGAGGGTCAGGTCTTCAATCGACCAGTCGATGACCTTGCAGGTGTTTGCATTGCCCGCTCCAAGCTGGATCAGGTTGGTGTTTGTCGCTGTCCCCGCGTATGTCAGTTGCCCTTGAAGGGTGACGTGCATGACGGAACCGGGGCCGGTCTTGTTTCCGTTGCCCGTGTTGAAAACGAGCGGAGCCTGCTTGTAGACGCAGTTTCCCGGCGCGATCATGGTGGCGTTCGTGGATGCTGCGGCGGCCCACGCCCGAAGCGCGGTCGTGTCGTCAGTGGCTCCGTCGCACCGGGCTCCGTAGTCGATGGCGTTGAGCACCTTTCCGGGTGTGAAGGCGAGAGGGCCGGTCGGGGTTGTCGCCGAACTAGGCGTCAACGCAGAGCCTCCGAATTGTTGGGCCGAAGCGGCGCAGGACAGCGAAACGAGAAGAGCGATCGGCAGAGTTCGAATCACTGGAAATACTCGACGTCTAGTGTTCCGGTCTGGGAGAAGGCGCGAAAATTGATCAGCACCGTTGCGCCTGAAAGGGATACGCAGGCGCCGGCCGCCAGCGGCTGCCCAATGGAAGCGCTCGGCGCGGTCATGCCGTCGGTGGTGTATTTCACCGAAGCGCCGGAGGCGCATACAGTTGCATATCGGGCGCCGCCGGGGACGACCAGGGCGGTCGACGAGGTTGGCGCGACGTTGTGCTCACCGGGAGCCAGCGGAGTGTAGCCGTACGGAAGAGGAAAGAAGCCGGGCGCGACAGTGCCCGCGGAGTCGTGATAGGTCTGCGCCACCGCGAACGACGGCCATGAAGCGAGAATCACGGCGGCGGCTAGTCTTGCGAACGTCATTCGGACGGTTCCCTTTACGATGTGGAAGGCGCCAGCAGGGCGTAGTGAATGGACAGCCTCACCGCGCCCGCGGTGAACGAGCCGGACGTCGCGGTGATGATGAGCGGGGTCGGCGCATAAAAGGCCGTCGGTCCAATAAGGCCGTAGTTGATCGAGCCCGCCGCTATCGAAAGGGCGGCGCCAAACTGCGAGGCATTGCCCGCCACGCCGACGCTGAAGGAGGGAGCGCCGGTCACGGCGGTGATAACGCGCGCGCCGACCGCCATCACGATGCAGTTGGCCGGAATTCCGACCGGCGCCGTTGTGGTGGCGCCGGAGAGAATTGTCAGCGTCTCGATGAGGCCAAGTTGAATGGCGGCGCCGTTCGCTCCCTGCGCCACCGTTGTCAGCGCGGCCGGCGCCATCCGATCGACAACGGTCCAGCCGCTGGCGCCATTGCTTTCCACTGCGACATAGCCATACGGAACGTTGACCGCGATCGAGGACCCGCCATTGATCGTGTCTGTTGCGCTTGGCGCAAGCGTGATCGTGTTGGCCGCCGAGCAGGCGCCGGTTTCATCGACGACGAGCAGCCGCGTCCCGGTCGGAAACGCAGCCGCGCCCGGAAGCGTCACGACGCGGGGAGCGGTCAGTTGCACATAGGCGATGGTTCTGTCTGTCGTCATCGCGGAATAAGCGGAGTCCGACACGGACGTGCGTGTGTTGGCGATCACTTCGGCAAGCCGGGGGATCGGGAATCCTCCGGCTGTCGCGCCATCCTGGAGCACGAGACGATTGTTCGTCGTATCGACGACAAGCTCGCCCTGGGCTCCGGTGAAGGTCGCGATTTGCGCGGCGGTTCCGCGCCGTAACTGCAACTGTTCGCTCATGGCGCAGATCCCAGATTGATTGAACCGAAGGCCGCGCCGCCGACGAGGCCAAAGTCGTCGAGAACAGTCGCGGCGGATGCGATGGAGCCGAGGTCGAGCGCGACGCCGCTTTCGAGTTGGGCGGCGATCGGGCTGTTCACCCCTGCGCCGGTTGGCGTGTAGGTGTAGACTGCGCAGTTCGACAGATCCTGCGCTCCGCCGCCAAACACGTTGAAGCTCTGAAACTTGAAGTAGAGCGTTTGCCCTATGAGATTGGCGGGCAGATCGTATTTGACGAGAGCCGAGTCGAGGCGGGCGAAACTCGCCCCCGCGGGGTGCGAGGCGGGCGTGGTTCCGCCCAGCCCGCGGGCAAGGCCCGAGAGAGCGTATACGCTTGAGGCGGCGAGTGTCGCCGTCTCGTAGGCCAGGAGTTCGTTCTCGACGAGGGCGAGCGTTGCGCCTTGCTGAGCGGCCGCCTGCGACGTTCCTGAGAGCGTGCCGGCGCTCTCGGACAGGTCCACGGAGACGGTGTTCGCGCTATCCCAGCCGGACGCGGCCCCCAGAGGGGTCGTCAGAACGCCCTGGCGGAGCGGCGCGGTAATCACGGCTATCTGGGCGTAAGTCGCGTTGTCGACCGAGACATGGACATTCGCGCCGCCCCACTGTTGCTGACCGCCATTGACGCCGGATGCGCCGACCCAGAGTTGCAACGCGCCGCCCGTCGCCTGCGGCGGTGGCTCGTAGATGAGGGGAGGATTGATCGCGACAGCGGGCGTCGCCCAGTTCGGAACGGCGCTTCCGCTTGCGGCGTTCGGATAGAAGGCCGGCGTTGACACCCCGCCGACGAACTCCTCCGCCGTGACGGAGAGAAGACCGGAGTCGTCCTCTTCGATTTCGATGATGCGTACAGGAGTGTTGGACAGCCCGAGGTTCACGTCGGTCAGGGTGACCACGTCCATCGGATCGAGCAGACAGTATTCCCACGACAGCTTGAATTTGAATTTCGCGCGGACATAGAGCTCGCGCTGCAGGATCGCCTGCGCGACGAGCGGCCCGATCCGAAGTTCATCGCAGATCTCATGGGCCTGGATAATCGGTCCCACCCGGGGCCCGAAGAGTTCGATCTGGCTCTGATCGCGGGCCTCCACCGGCGTTGCGGAATATTGATTGGCGCGCGAAGAGCATTCGATGCGCTGGATGGTCGGAAGGGAGAAGACGTCCGCGCGCTCGACCTGGACCGGATCCTCGCCGCGCTTCTCGTCGATGAAGTCGAGATCGGTCAGCGCGTAGGCTGGCGTGAGATTCGGGGCATAGCTCGTCGTCGGCGCATATGTATAGGTGACTGCGACGCTCTTGCCCTCGTCGGCGGCCGCGAAGATATAGGTCCCCGCGGTAATCATCCCATAAGTGCCAGCCGCGGTCGGCGGGTTCGGCCCGATGAATGCGAAAGGAACATTGGAGGGCGTGTAGACGACCCCTCCGTCAGCGACGAAATTTCCCGGCGCGCAGACCGTCACGAATGCCGGAACCTGGACGCCGGAAGATGCGGGGAGTGGCGTGGGGATCGCAAACTGCGTCGTGGAGGCGGTCTGGGCGCCGGAGGCAATCGCGGTGTCGCCATAGGGCACAAACCGGAGCTCGCCGCCGCTCCACACGGCGGCGCAGTTCAGGAGTTTCAGCCAGCGCGAAAGGATGCTCGAGCCCTGCTCCTGGCTTGCCAGCGCCGGAGAAAAGGCAAGGCCCATCGCCTTGCAATAGGTCTGGAGCGAGGCGTCTCCACCCGGGCCGAACAGAGAGGTAGCGTTGATGCTGGCGGGGTCGAAGCCCGCTCCATATTGCGGGTTCGTGAGAAAGTCGCTGATGACGAGCGCCGGATCGGCGTCGATCCCATTGACGCCCGCGCCCGCGAAAATTCCGAGGACCTCGAAATTGTGGTTCGAGATCGTGGCGCTAGAGCCAAGTCCGTAGGACGGCGCGCAGACATAGGCGGTTCCCTGGTAGGCCAGCGCCTCGCCGCCGTAGAGGGCGGAGAGGTAGGGCCACGTCGATTGGGGCGTTGCGCCGGGATAGACGGCGAAGCCGAGCATCGCGGGCGTGTAGAGACCCTGATCCTTCCAGATCAGACCGATGTTTTGTATCGGCCCCTCGCATAGCGCCAGGATCAGATCGGCGGTGTAAGTGTACGTAGAGGCGCTGCCGCCGCCTCCGGAGCGTCCGCCCTTTCCGCCGCCGCCCTTTCCGCTGCCGCTTCCCGCGTGAGCCTGGAAATTTCCATACCAGACGAGGTTCGCGGCGACCTTGTTGCGCCCCCACACGATGGGAATCGGCAAGATCGAAGAGGACGTCTGCAACTGCAGCCCGGTATAGTCGGGCTTGGCGTTCGCGCTTCCACGGAGCCAGCTCAAAGTGTCACTCCCACAGGCTCGCGAAACGGACCGTGGCCAGACGGTCCGAAAGTTCGGCATTGCGTTCGACGTCCTCCTCGATCACGGCGCGGGCCGGTGCGAAGGCGTGGACGATGGTTAGCGGGCGAGCCCGCGTGACGATGCCGCCATGCGAAAAGCATCGCCCGTAGCGGAAGACGATGACGTCGCCCGCGGAAGGCTCGACGATCTCGCGCGCTCGCGCGAGGAGGAAGGACAGGTAGCGTTCGTCGTCCCGATGCAGCATCCAGTCCCGTGGGTAGGGACGAGGATCGAAGGGCCCGACCAGCCCAAGGTCGCAATAGACCCGGACGAGCAGCATGGCGCAGTCGCAGCCGGCGCCCTTGACATCCGCCGCATGGTGGTAGGGCGTCCCGATCCACGACCGCGCTGCGGCGACAACGGCGGCGCGCTCGGCGACCTCATGCGGGCCGGCGCGAAGGCGGCGATCGCCGCCAGGCGTCTTCATCATGCTCAGACCGCCATCTGGGGCGGCGGCACATACGGAAATCCGCGGAAATTCTGAAGATTGGCGAAGCGCGACGCGCAAGTGCTCTGCGTATGGTCGCAACCCGCATAGACGGTGAATGCGTCGCCCGGAGCCGGCGCGAAGGGCAAAGGATAAATGAGGTTCAGCGCGGCGCCGACATTCACGGTCTTTACAGTGGCGCGGACGTTGGCGTTGGCGCCCGACGAGAAGACGATCGACCCCTGCGCATGCTGCGCGGCCGCTCCCGAGAAGAGAATCGTGCTTGCCGTTGACCCCGTCGCAGCGGTTCCGGTGGCGGCGTAGGTCCCGCGAACGACGCCGCAACCGGAATCGTAAAGCGTGTGATTGCAGGTCGGCGAGAAGACATTGCGGGGCATGTCATAGTCGAGAATGACGAGATCGCTTGCGACTGTCAGCGTGGCGGTGGTGCGGCCGACCTGATCGACAGTCGAAACACGTCCCTTGAAGAGCGTCACTCCGTCGACGACCGCGCCGTTGGGCGCGGTGAGGAAGACGCGGTCGCGTTGCACGGAGGCGCCGTCGAAGACGCCGTCGCGGAGCGCGGCCAGGAGCGGCGCCCCGTTGATGAGATCGGTTGGGCGCGCAGCAATCGTGATCTGCTGCTTGTCGACTTCCAGCCCTACAGTGGCTTTGTAGCGGAGGCCCTGGACGAGCGGGCCGCTCGCCAGAAATGTTCGGCCTCCGTATGTGACGGGAATGTCGACGTTGGCCCAGGCGTAGGCGGCCCCGGTCGAAGTGGTGAACGTGAAGCACTCGGCAAAGGCCAGCGTGGCGTCGGGCGCGGCCCGCGCGGCGTTGAGTAAAGCGGTCAGTGCGGTCGAAGCGGATTTCATGAGGTGCGGACCGAGCGAAACTTGAGCGACGCAACGCGCCAGAGATTTTGCATGAACTGCTCGAAGTCGGTGGAATCTGCATCGAAACGGCATTGGAACGCGTAGGAGAAGGAGGCGCCGATCAGTGCGCCAGCCGCCGGGGCCGAGGTGAACGCCAGCGAATTCGGCGTCGAGAGAGACCATCCGGTCGGCTGCGCCGCGCCTCCGACAGTGACCTGCGAAACGCTCGTCACCCAGCCGACCGGTTCGAGGAATCCCCCGAGCGATCGGGCGAAGGTGAAGCTGGTCGTCGCCCCGTCGCCGGTCGCGAAGGTCTGATTGTTGGCGGCGCTGTCCGTCGGATCCGTGTAGAGAAAGGTCCCGTACTGTCCAAGGCACTGCAGATAGAGCCCCATGAGGCTCTGGAGGGATTGCGCGCCGACGCCGGGATAGCTCGACGAATCCGAACCGAGTCCGTCGAACGTCAGCTCGAACTGCCAGATCGGATTTTGATAGAGCGCATCGCGCACCTCGCGGCCGGATGGATGCGAGGCGACGATTGTGGAGAAGAGCGGCCTCTTGTGCACGCTCCACCCCTGGCCGGCGAGGACCGGAAATGACGGCGGCGCGGTCATGGCCGCACCGCCGTCAATCTGACGATACGGAGGCGGTAGAGCATGGACATGAACTCCTCGAGATCGAGTCCGTCAGCCGCGAAGCGGCAGAGCCAGACCGCGGTGAAATCCGCCGACACGAGCGCGCCCGCGGCCGGCGGCGCGGCGAATACGAGCGCAGGCGGATAGGCGTTCGAGAGCGCCCACGAGGACGTGGCGACGCCATCCACGTATGCGGCGGAGACTCCCGATGTCCCCAAAGTCGCGATCGTCGCGGCGCCGACGGTCAGCTTCAGCGGGAACGTGACGGTTGCGCCATCGCCCGCGCCCAGAACCTGACCTTTGACATCGGAAAGATTCGGCGGCGCGAACCAGAAAGGTGTTGCGCTTCCGCTCATCGTCGCGAAGAAGCCCGCGATCTCCTGGGCCTCGAGATGAGCGGCGTCGGATCTCAGAGCGTCGAACGTCAACTCGAAGTCGAACAACGGAGTCCAAAATTTCGGCCGCCGCCTGGAGCGTCCCGAAACGGCTGCGACCGCGTCCGTGCCGAAGCGCGGCGACGCATGGGTGGAGACGCACATCGCCGTCAACGCGGGGAATGTCGCGTAGGCGCCGAAACCGGGGGGAGCCGTGGGCGCCACGGGGGCCAGTTGAGGCCCGTGCCCATTGATCCAGTCGCCGGTCGCCCAGTTGCCCGCGTCCCCCCATTGGCTCGCAAGTAGAGGGAAGACCGGGAACGGTCGCGCGTCCCAGTTCCAGACGCAGGAATAGTCGAAATCGATCAGCGGGACGCCGCCAGGCGAGGTTTCGTTGCGGCCGTCGACGTTCCAGTATTCATACATCGCCTGGAGTGCGAGGCTCGCGATGGTGTCGTCGCGCTGAGGCGCGAGACCGCCTCCCGCCGTTCGGCGCCAGATCGACCAGTAGGGCGTCGCGCTTTCGGTCGACTTGGCGTCGAAGAATACGTTCGGCTGGTTTGTCGCCCGGTCGGTCGCAGGGTAGCCGTATTCGATGAAGGCGATCGGTTTCGACTGCGGGGTCCATTGCGTCCGCGGGCCGCGAGGAATCCAGCCCTGGCCGTCGCCCGTGTCGTAAACAGCCTGATGGGTGTTTTTCCACCACCAGCGATATTGCTTGTTCGCAAGGATTTGCTGGTTCGCGGAATAGGCCGAGCGCATCTGCGCGACGCGGTCGCCTTCGGGCAGGGAGACGATCAGGTCCGAACCGTTCGGGTCCAAACCGGGGCCGCCGTTATTGCCGTTTGCGTACCACCAGTTGAACTTTTCGCCGCCCTCGATGTTGGCCTTGAGGTAGGCCAACGAATGGAGCGCAGGCGGACCGGAGAGGCCGAGTCCGTTCATGACGCTAGGCGACGGCGGCCAGGCGGCGGACGGCCCGGCTGCGAGCCAGTTCCGCGCATCCAGGCCGCCGTCGCCCGTCGTCCAGTCCGACAATGGGAGGTAATTGTCGAGACCGACGACGTCTATGTTTGGGCTGGCCCAAAGGGTGTCAAGATGGGGCCATTGTCCATTGGCGCCGGGATGCTGAAACCCCATCCAGTCGGACCAGTCGGCCGTGTACGCAATGAGGTTCCTCGGCGAGGCGGCGCTGCTCCTTGTGAGACCCTCGCCATCGAAGATCGCGCGAACGTCGTTCGCGAGTTGCACGAGGCCGGCGACGAAAGGATAGTCCCACACCGCGTAGCCGGAGGCGTCGATGTTTCCGGCCGCGGTCCAGCCCGGCCCGCGAATCGTCTCGAGGCCCCGAAGCTCCGAGCCGATCATGAAGAGATCGACGCCGCCCGCCAGCGCGCAAAGCCAGGCATAGTGCAGGATCATGCGCCGGTAGGTGTAGTCGGTCGGCGAGCCGGAATAGCCCACGGTCAGGTTGATGGGATCGGGCGTGAACTCCCCGCTGACGGCCGATCCCAGGAAGGCGTTCGCGGCGCTGGTTGCAGCCGCGGAGACGTCCGGCGAAAATGTCATGCGCCCGCGCCATGGATAGCCCGCGCAGGTCATCAGGACGAAAGGATAGAACATCACCCGGAAGCCGCGGCTCCTGAGGTCGCGGATGCACCGGACGATGCTCGCGTCCGACGGCGTGCCGCCGTAGATGGCGTTTCCATTCGCGGAGGCCGGCAGCGGGATGAGACCGGACGAAGCCTGGGTCAGCCCGGAGACGCGCCAGGGATCGTCGCTTTGGACGCCCGCGCTTTCCAGTTTGAACGAACCGCCGATGAAGTTGGTCGATGGATAGATTTGACAGTTCGCGGCGTTCAGCGAATTGCCGAACCATGCGCAGACGACCGAGACCGCGCCGCATTCGGGATGAGCGGCCTGCAGCTGATCGATGGCGTAGGAATAGTCGGTCTTCGCGCCGCCGGGCGCATAGAACGTGTTCAGCGCCTGCTGCGGGGCGCCCGCGAGCGCTCCGGTGTGCGGGAGCGTGTCATAGGTGAACTCGCCCGTCGCGGGCAGCAGGTGGACGCCGCGGATATAGGCCATCGCCGCATCATCCGCCGATCCGGCGCAGCCCGATCCGTGCGCCGTGGCGCACTGCTTCGTCCACCGCCTTCAGCATCGCCGAGCTGTTGCTGCGCATCCACTGCGAGACGGAGCGGCCATCGAGCGCGGAGACATTGAAATTCGTTGTCGGATGAATATGCACGGCGCCGCCGCCGGAGGATGCGCCGTCGCTCAACATCGAGCGGAATGAGGCAGCCTCGGCAGCCGGCATGATCAGTTCATTGTGATGAACAAGCGTCAGCATGTCCTGCGGCACCTGCCACATTCCGATGTCGGCGGAAGCGACAGAACCCGCCATGCCGGCGACGGTCGCCTGCGCGGCGGCCGCGGGGCCCACGGCGAGCGGCCCCATGATCGGGGACAGGAAGCCGAACACGCCCGCAAAGGTCTCGGCTGCCGACGACAGGATCGAACGGATCATCGCAGCGCCTTGCGCCGCCATCGAAGCCGCCGAGCCTGCCTCTTCCGCGCCCGTTCGCGCGGCGACCCCGGAGGTCGTCGCGGCTGTCTTCATGGCTTCGCCGATGGCGTAGCGGGAGACGCTCGCCTCGACCCACTCGATGAATCGGATCAGGAGATCGTCGAGCACGTTCTTGAATGTCGCGCCCCAGTTCTGCGTGCCCGACATCAGTCCGCGAAGCTGTGCGTTGAAGGTCTGCTCGACCGAGTTCGCGAAGGATTGATACGCGCGCTCCTGCTCCTGCATCGAGGAGCGCGCGAGCGCGGATATTTCATCCTCGCGGCGGCGCGCAGCATCGATGAGAAGGTTGTCGACGCGCTGCCGATCGACGAGGGTGTCATTTCCGAGCGCTGCGCGGCGCTGCGACGGCCGCAAGCTCGGCCGCATATTCCTCGTCGATCGCCTGTCGCGAGAGAGCGACCCGCTCGCCTTGCGAAATCTCGTATCGCCGCGCCTCGTCGCTATAGAGCGCGAGCTTCTGCCGCAGTCCATCCGAGAGCAGGCGAACCTCCTCGGATGTCGCTTCCTGCGCCGCCCGGATCGCATCGGCGTAGCCTGCGTCGTCGCCGGCGCGAAGCGCGGCGGCCGCGCGCTGGCGATCGGCGGCGATCGTTTGTTCCAGGGCCTGTGTCGCGCTCAATCCGTCGCGATAGGGTTGCAGCCGCGCCGGGCTGAAGGCTTCGGACGAGGCGTTCGCGAGCGTCGTCAGACGCGCATTGATGTCGTTGAAGGGCGCCGAGAAGCTTTGCAGCGAATCCTTCGCCTGGGATACTCCGGATACGAAGTCGGAGATCGACGCGTTGAAGCTGACGGAGACAGTGGAATCGGGCATCGAGGGTCCTTCGTCAGAGCTTCCCGTCCGGGAAGGAGGCCTTGAGTTCGGCGATGGTCGGCTGCCGCGAGGGCGTGGATTCGTTCGGCGGCGTGTATTTGAGCGCCGCCGCGACGAGCCAATGCGCGGGCGGGTGACGCCGCCATTCGGCCTGCAGCGCGAGGAAGCGCGGCAAGGTCAGCTGGTCGAGCGCCTGGTCCCACGTCCAGCCGGTATTGGCGACGACGCCCGCGATCAGGGCGTCGAAATCGACTTTCCCACAGGGGTCGGCGCCTCCCGCGTCGCGCCGCTTCCCGGCCGCAGTCCGGCCGCCCTCGCGAGGGCGGGGAAGGCCTGAATCAGTTCGCCGACCGAGAAGCGAAGTTCGAGGAACTCCGCATAGGAAAGCGCAGGCTCGACGAAAGACACCGCCCGCCACGTGGCCTCGGCGAGCCGGTCGAGCTCCGCCTCGCCAAGCCGCGCGATGCTCTCGCTCGACATGGCGGCGCCTCCGGCTGCGACATAGATGTCGAACAGCGCCGGCTGGATCGCCTTGATCGCGCGAAAGGGAAGATGCGGCAGCGACCATTGCCTGCCGCCGAGCGCAACGTTGAAGGTCTCGTCGTTCATGCGGCGTCTCCGAAGTTGAACTGGCAGACCTGACCGGCCGCGTTGGCGAAGCACTGGAAGTCGAGTTCGGGCATCAGAAAGTCTTCGACCTTCGTGCCGAACGACAGCTTCTCCGCCACGCAATTGTAGAGCAGCACCGAGAACTGCTTCCCCGTGCTCGGATCCTGCGCGAAGAGATTGGCGGAGAAGCTGACCGACGGGCCGATCAGAGCGGATGAAACGGCGACGCTCGCGCCGCCGCCCGCGAGCGTGTAGGTGTAGGAGATCAGCACCGCCGTGCCTGCATCCGCCGAGGAGAAGGTGTAGGCGCCTGCGGCCGACACGGAATATTCGCCGGCGGTCGGGGCGGAGGCCACCAGCTTCAGCGGCAGCGCGGAACTTGCGTAAGTCACGCCCTGGTCGGCGACGAAGGTCGAATGATTGGTCGCCGTGTAGGTGTAGGGCGAGGACGCGGGCACAGCCGTCGCCTCTCCGAACTGCGTCTGGGTCGAGCCGGCCGCCGGCGTGACGCCGAAGAACAGGGAGCCGAGCGCCTGGCCGGATATGCGCGCCATCTTGGCCTTGCCCGTCATCTTCTTCGTGCCCGAGCCGATGGCGACGGGAAAGTTGAACTGCCCGTAAAGCGCCTTGGTCGTGGTCGCGACATTGAGCGACACTTCCTGCACGAGGCCGAAGTTGATGGGCGAACCGCCCGAGGGCGTGCCGATCAGCACGCCCGAGCCGAATACGAACATGGGAGTCTCCGTTGGATCGATATGAGGATCGTTCGGATGAGCGCGTGCGTCCGCTCACGGCCCGATGAGACGCACGCTCACGACCGCGAGGCCGTCGCCGTCGAGATCGCCTGTATCGCGCACCGGCACGCCCATGATCTTGCAGTCATGCACGGCGCCGCCGAGGGTCTGTCGGCCGAGCGCGGCGTCCGCGCCGGAGGGCGTGAGCGCGGCGTCGATCGCGTCGAGCGCGGCGTTGATCGCGCTCGCTCCCGGCGTCGAGGCGTCGCGCGAGTCGAAGTACAGGAAAAGCTTCGCCTCGAACGTGCGCCTGGGCGCGGCGGGCGAGGGCCATTGATAGGTCTCGGGCCCGCTTTCGAGCTGGAAAAGAGCCGGGCGCAGCGCGGCGGGCGCCTCGGTCCAGAGCTTCATGCGCCGCGACGCGAGCCCCCACGGATAGGCCGCGGAGACGGCCGCGAACAAAGCGGAAAATGCGGCTTCCCGGCTCATGCGCCCTCCAGGCTTGCGGTCGCGCTCGCAAGCGCGGCGACGATGTCGCCGCTCATCTCGTCGAGCGCGGAGCCGAGATAAGGCCGGGCCGGGATCGTCGAGCCCGGATGATGCACGGACTTTGCGAAGCGCAGCGTTCCGCCGATCATGAAGGCGAGGGCTCTCGCCTTGTCGGGCAGGATTTCGTGCGCCGAGGTCTTGCCGCCATATTCCTGGATCGCCGCATATTTGACGTCCCCATTCGAACCGACCGAGACGACGACGCCGTCCGGATCGGTCGAGACATCCGCTACAATCGACGCTTGCAGCGCGCCCGACCGGACGTTGAGCGCCCCGCCGGAGAGCTTGTCGTATTTGACGCGATCGACGAGCGCGGACGCGAGCTCGTTCGCCTTCGCGGCGAGCGCCGCGGACAACGCGGCCGGGAGGGCGTCGAACCGCGCGCGCGCTTCATCAAGACCCTCAAGGGCGAGAGCGAACATCAGACGGCGACCCGCACGTAGGGCTGCAACATCGCCACGACAGGCGCGGGGATCGCGCTCGCGTCGAAGGCGATCGTCTCCTGTCCGCCGATCGACTTCGAGTTGAGGCCGATGTGGTCTGCCGCGCGGAAGCGCGCCGCGGCGAGTTCGAGCGCCGCCTGCGCAATGTCCTGTGGAACGTAGCCATAGGAGAGCGTCACGCCCTGGCCCGCGTCGGCGGCGGCGAAGCCATAGACTCCGCCGCTTGCCGTATATTGACCGGCGGAGGGCGCCGTCGCGACTTCCGTCAGCGCAATGCCGCTCACGGCGTAGGTCACGCCGAGGTCGGAACTCCACGGCCCGAAGGGAGCGGCGGCGGTCAACTGATAAGGCGAGCCGGGAACCGTCTGCGCTTCGCTCTGCACGGCATAGCCGGCGCTATAGGAGACGGCGAGGCTCTGCCGGCCGGGCCGGTAATAGCCGCCGAACAGATCGAGCGCCTGCGGGCGCCCCGGGCGGCGCCGCGTCGGCGGGCTGCAAGGCATAGCCGCTGGTCGCGTCGAGATCCGGGTTCTGGCAGGCGGGAACGGATATGCCGCGCCAGGTCACCAAGTTCACGCTCAAGACCGGCCACTGGCGCAGGAAGACCCGTTGCGTTTCGAGATCGATGGTTTCCGTATAGGTCTGCGGCGTGAGCGCCGGGCGACCGAGATGCGCGTAGATGGAGCGGCTCGCCGCCGTGATGAGCGCGGCGAGAGTCGCGTCGTTCGGGCCCGCGGCCGAAGGAAGGCCGAGCCAGCCCTTCAGCGCGGGCAGAGTGGTGAGATCGTAGGGCGACATTCAGCGCTCGCGGCGTCGGACGGGGAGACGAAGAGGCTCTCCCGGCGCGGGCGCCGGGAGAGGAGTTTGCGGAAGAGCCGGCTGAAGGCTCAGCCGTTGCCGATGTTGGTGAGGATGCCGACGCCGAACGGCGCATAGACCGCGAGCGTCTCTTCCGCATAGACGCCGTATTCGCGACGGCGGGTGCGCAGCGGCCAGTCGACGCGATAATAGTCGCGGCGCGTGAGCACTTCCGCGACATTCGGCGTTTCGTTGGACTGGTACCAGACCGGCAGCCGCTCGCAGAGCGCGAGGATCGTGCCCGCCGGAAGGTCCGGATGCACGTTGAGCGGGATTTCCGTCCCGGTCATCGGGTTGTAGTACCAGCGGACCACGCCCGCCGCGGTGAAGTCGTAAGGCTGGGACTGCGAAGCGTCGACGTTGTAGCGCACGAGCGGACCGCTGGCGTTCGTGAGGCACTTCGCGGTGATGTTCTTCTGCTCCTGCGCGTTGACGTAGATCACCGTCGGCGAGAGCCGGTATTCGTTCCACATCGAGAGCAGCATGTCGTCGATCTCGACGATGGAGCCGCGCCCCGACGCCGTGAGGAACGTGCCCGCGCCCGCGGTCCCGGTCGCGAGCGACTGGACATAGGCGCCGTTCGCCGGATTGAAGCCGACGGTCAGCAGGCCGTCGAAGGCGAGCGTGGCGTTGCGCGAATTGTCGGCGGTGATCTGCGAGGCGGGCTGCTGGCCAGTCGTGAGCGGCGAGGAGAAGGTTGCGCTGTTGATCGTCGTGATGGCCTGCAGCGTCTCGGAGCCCGCGGCGCCGACATACCAGGCGTAAGCGACGGCGCCGTTGACGATGGCGACGCTCGCGCTCAAAGTCTGCCCGAGAGTCACCGCCTTCGTTGCGCTGGCGCTGCGCATCGAGGAGCCGCCGGCGAGCGTGTAGGTGTTGCCGTCGTTGCCGGTGATCGTCTTCGTGGCGGCCACGCCGCCCGATACGCTCGAATTGCGGTAGCCCTCGAAGCTCAGGGCGACGACGATCACCGAATAGGTGAGTGCGGGCAGGGTTGCGCCCGTGCCCGCAGCGGCGAGGGTCGGCGCCGAAGGCGTGCCGAGCGCGACGGAGGCGTTGCCGCCGAGGAGCGCGGTTTCCTCCTTGCGCATCGTCTTCTGCAGGAGGCGAAGCGTCGCCGTCGCGTTGAGGTCTTCATAGCCCTGGGCCGCGGCCTCGGCTTCGAAGGTCACGGTGTCTTCTTCGCCGAGCGTGAGATAGGGCGCGACGACCTGGTTCGCGGCATAGGACATGCTCGCCGACCGTTGGCCTTCCGGCACCCAGCCCATCGCGTCGAAGCCCGACCCGGTGATCGAGGTGATCGTGCGCCAGCGCGCCGCGTCGCCAGGGTTCAGACGCGCGACGCGCGGCAGCGAATTGCGCAACGGCGTGACGATGGGAAAGAGGTTCTTCGCCGGCGCCTGCAGATCGTAGGCGGAAAGGCCGGTCGAGATCGTGACGTTCTTGGCGAGGGACTCTTTCATGAGTCCCAGAGTGTCCTGCGTCGCGTTGGCAATGTTCATGAGCTTTTCCTGTGAAGGGAGGGCGGTCGTTCGAGAGGACGGATGCGTGATGAGTCTGCGCGGCGGCCGGGACGCGCGCGGTTGAACCGATCGCCGCGATGAGCAAGGCGATGGCCCGCTGAGAATTCCCGGCCGCCGCGCTGCCGGGCGCCGCGGCGCCTGGCGATCGCGGATGCGGGCGGCGAACCGCCCGCGAAAGAGAAGCGTGTCTCGCGCTTCAGAAGGGGCGCGGATGGGCGAGGCTGAGTTTGGTCAACGCCAGCGCGCGCTCTTCCGGCGAGAGCGCGGCAAGGCTGCGCACCGCGTCGTCGGCGTTGAGCGTGTCCCCGCCGCCGTCGGCGCTCTTGGACAGGGCGCGCAGCGCCGCCTTTGCGGGCATGGGCTGGGCTTCGAGCGCGGCGATGCGTTTCGTGAGCCCAGCCAGCGCGGGCGAGACGGCGTCGAGCGCCTTGCGGAGGCGGATGTTCTCTTCGACCGCATGTTCGAGCGTCCGGGCCGCGTCCGCCAGGGCGCCCAGCGCTTTGGCGAGGGCGTCCGGCGCTTCTCCAACGGCGCGCTGCGGCTCCGCGGCCTTTGCGGAGGACGTGGGCTCGGCGGGATCCGATGGCGCCGCTGGACGCCGCGCGAAAGCGCGCTTCTCGACCACGCCGTCCTTCACGACTTCGAAAGTCGCATCGGGCAGGCAGGGCAGATCGACCAGCGAGATTTCCTGCGGATCGGCGGTGTAGCGGGTCAGGCCCGTCTCGGGGTCGGTCCAGCGCTTCACGTAGCGCCCGCCCTGCGAGAAGCCGGTGTAGACGCCTTCCAGAACCTTGTTCCATTCGTCGTCGTCGACGATCTTGGCGGCCACCACCACGCGCTTCGCGTCATCGTCGAAGGCGATGTCGGTGAGCTTGCCGGCCGCGACCTTGCCGTGCATGGCGCGCACGGCGCCCATCGACTTGCCGCGGCTCGCGGCGAGCGCTCCGGACGACCATTTCTCGAAATAGGGCTTGCTCGACGCATAGTCGCAGATCTCGCCGGCGCGGTCGGGCTGCTCCGCCGTCGCGACGCCGGTCACGATCCTCTGGTCGAGATCGACCTTGGCGAGCGGCAGGAACAGATCGAGAGGGGTCAAAGGCGGCTCCATGGATGAGGGCGCGCCGCAAGCGCCCGTATGGCGCGGGCGCTTCCTGTGCAGGGACTTTTCAGGGATGCTGGCGGAGGGCGGGAGCGGCCTCGTCGCCGCCGCCCGCACTCTCTCCATTGTGGATGACTATGCCACGACCGGCGTAAGCGGTCAAGGATTTGTTCGTTTTTTGTTCTCGTCGCTGAAATCCTCGTGAGCGCGGCCGCGGAGCCTCCCCCTTTGAGCCGGCATGAGATAGAGCACTCCCGCGTATTCTCAGCGGGGACGGCTCATGAAAGTTGCGTTTCTCGGTCTCGGCGTCATGGGCTACCCGATGGCGGGGCATCTCCGGACGAAGGGCGGCCACGAGGTCACCGTCTATAACCGCACCGAGGCCAGGGCCGCGAAATGGGTCGCCCAGTACGGCGGCGCGAGCGCCAGGACGCCCGCGGAAGCGGCGTCCGGACAGGACATCGTCTTCGCCTGCGTCGGCAACGACGACGATCTGCGCTCAGTCGCGATCGGGCCGGACGGCGCTTTCGAGGGCATGCGCGAGGGCGCGATTTTCGTGGATCACACGACGGCCTCGGCCGACGTCGCGCGCGAGCTTCACGGCCTTGCGAAGGCGCGCGGCCTTGGCTTTGTCGACGCGCCCGTCTCCGGCGGCCAGGCCGGCGCGGAGAACGGCGTCCTGACCGTCATGTGCGGCGGCGACCCGGAGCCTTACGAAAAGGCCGAGCCGGTGATCGCGGCTTATGCGCGCATGTGCAAGCTTCTCGGCCCCTCAGGCGCCGGCCAGCTCACCAAGATGATCAACCAGATCTGCATCGCCGGGCTCGTGCAGGGCCTGTCGGAGGGCCTGCATTTCGGCCAGCGCGCCGGGTTGAACCTCGCCGAGGTGATCGAGGTGATTTCGAAGGGCGCCGCGGGATCGTGGCAGATGGAGAACCGCTTCAAGACGATGAACGAAGGCAAGTACGATTTCGGCTTCGCCGTCGACTGGATGCGCAAGGATCTCGGCATCTGCCTCGCGGAAGCGCGCCGCAACGGCGCGACTCTTCCGGTGACCGCGCTTGTCGATCAGTTCTATGGCGAAGTGCAGAAGATGGGCGGAAGCCGCTGGGACACGTCGAGCCTGCTCGCGCGGCTCAACCGGTAGGGACTTCGTCCAAGACCAGTCTTCCGTTGCGCAAACCAATCCTGTGTGATCCATTGCGGAACAACTCTCCCGGCGACAAGGCAATTTCAGTGCTCGTCGACAAATGGGTCGTTGCGTATTGAGAGGCTTCGATTTCCTCTCGATCGGTCCAGTAAAAATAAAATCGCGGACCGAATTCTGTCTTGTCGCCGGAATTGCTGACGAAATAGGACCTGTTCGACCAGAGAAGCAACGGGATCTCGCCTTTTTTCTGCTTCACCGCTGCGGCCGCGGGATCGTGGCAAGCCTTGAGGATCGCGTCCTCAGCCTGCGTTGTTATGGTAATCGAACTCACTATCCGTCTCCAATTTCAGAGGGACGCTGGAGTCGTGGCGTACATACCCAAGGGTGACATACCCGCAGTGAATAACTCAGCCCGCCTCATCGTTGAAGGATCGGGAGCAGCGGCTTGTCTGACCAAGGCACTCCGTTTTCGGCGAAAATCTGCTCTATCGCCTCGATGAACGCAGTGTTCAGAGCGCCATCACGACCGCTGGTTGCTGGAAAGTAATCGGCGCAGAGTTTGCTGAGACGCTGGGTTCCATAGACCGAAGTCCCGTTCCATAGCGCAACTGCAGCTTGCTCGCGCTCGTATGGGCTCAGGGTTCTAATCCCGTGAAGAAAGGAGTTCTCGTCATAAGGCCCGGTGAACGCCTTCACGCCGATCAAGTCACAGGCCAGCGCGCGATAAACCATGTCGACTCCGAACTGCCATCGAGCGGTCGAATAGGCGGGGATCGATCCGATCGTGCCGAGCGCGAAATCGGCCATTCCTCCTCTTTCTCCACAGTACTGGAGAAGAGTTTCTTGCAGCCACAAGCCGATATCACCCGGGATACGCATATGGGACCTCATTTCTTTGGAAATTTCAATTTCAGCGGACGACCGCCAATTGAACTGGTTGACCGTCGAATCATTGATATCGACAGATGCCGTGCTCGATTCTGTTTTGGCGCTCGCTTGGCCGGCGGGACGGAAAGTGATGATTGCGCCCCGGCGCGGGCCTCCTCGCGCGTCTTGATCCCGGCCGAGACCAGGATCTGCAGCGTCTGCGCCTGTCGGGGACGGAGAACGCGTAGCGATCACCCGCGCCAGCCACTCGTCGTAAAGGTCCTTGAGCGGCGGCTGGCGGATTTCCGATCAGCGTTCAGCGTGAGCCTCGCCGCCAGGGCGAAGGATCGGGAGCAGCGGCTTGTCCGACCAAGGGACGCCGTTCTCGGCAAAGATCGCTTCCAGGGCTTTGATAAAAGTCGGGTTTAAGGCACGCCTGACTTCACCGATCGGAGGGAAGTGGGCGCCGACGATCTCAAGGAGACGCTTGGTGCCACAAATCTGCGAAGCGTTCCACAATTCTGGACCTGTATATTTGTATTCTCCAGTAGATGACCTCGTCCCGCTCTTGTCGTTCGGACCAAGGTTCCGAATTGCATGAAAAAAAGAGGGAAGATCAGGAAAGCCGGCTAGGCCCTCGACCAGGACCAGATCGCATGTCACCGTTCGATAAACTGTGTCTATCCCGAGTTGCCACCGAGACTCTGTCTCTTGCGGGATGCAGTCAAGCTTGCCGAGGACAAAGTCGACCATACTCCAACATTCGCCGCTATATCCGAGTAGCAAGGTTTGCAGCCACAACGCTGTCTCATCGGGGATGCGCATGAGAACTCTCACTTCTTGGGAAACTTCAATTTGACACGTCTGCCACTGTTCAGACGATTTATCACAGGATTGTTGATTTCGACTGTTGCCGTAGTCGGAAGTGTGTCCTCGCTCGAGGCGCCTGGTGGTCGATACGTTATAAATGTACCGTCCGATAGTCTGATAACACGCCCCCCAAGGGGATCGAGTTTACCCGGTATGCGAGTATATCTCTGGCCCTTTGTTATCCGGTCCACATAGGCTTGAGCCTCTGAGGCTGGGTCGTCCGAAGCGGGCATGGTGCGCCCATCCACGCCCGGCACGTATACGCCTGGTAACTCACCGTTTGGCGCGACCTCGTCGACGAATGTCTCTGGTGGTGCGGCAAGTCGTGGCGCCTGAGGCGGCTCAGGTGGAGGGGGCGGCGGCTCTGGTTCGATAATCTGGGCGACATCCGACGCCGCCGCATCGCTGCCCGCGGCCGGCACGCCCCTCGATCGCGGCTCGCGCGCGGCGCTGCTCTCCGATTCAGCCGCACGGTCCGCCGTTGTGAACCGTCCGCGCTCGTCGTGATGCGGGTTGTGCTTCCCCAATCCCGCCTTCGCGTCTCCTGCCCCAGCGAGCCCCAGTTCGGCGCGGGCCTCCTCGCGCGTCTTGATCCCGGCCGAGACGAGAATCTGCAGCGTCTGCGCCTGTTGCAGCGGGTCGATCGCGTCGTCGCCGACCCAGACGAATTCGAGGCCGGGCTCGCCCATCGAGATTTGCAGCACATGATCGAGCGCGCTCTTGATCCAGCTTTTCAGCGGAACGAGCCCCTCCTGCGTCGCCTGAAGGCGCATCGTCTCGCCGGTCGCGCGGTTGACCTGATTGACGAAGGGCGAGACGGGAACGGAAAAGGCGTAGCAGATCACCCGCGCCAGCCACTCGTCGTAAAGATCCTTCAGCGGCGGCTGGCGGGTCTCGATGAGGCGGAAGTCGGACGGCATGAATTTCAGCATCCGCCGGCGGGGCGAATTGCCGCTCATCAGCGCGTCGAAATAATCCTGGAACTGGCGGATCTGGTCGCCGGTCCATTCCTTGGGCAAAGTCGCGAAAGCGTCCGGCGAGGAGCCCGCGCGATAATAGTCGAGCGTCGCGGCCTCGCGCCTGAGCGCGATATTGACGGTGAGCGCGATCTGCTCGACCGGGCTCATGCCGTAGAGGCGATGGACGCGCGGATTGCGCGGCAGATAGATGAGTTCGGAGGCCGAGAAATCGGCCGCCGGCACGCCGTGCAGCACCTGCTGATAGGCGGGGTCCGGCGGTTCGGGCGCGCGCCCGTCCTCGCCGATCAGCGGCTTGATCGTCGAGCCGTCCACGATATCGAGCGAATAGAGCTGGCCGGCGCGATTGGCGCGCGGATAGATCGTCGCGGCGTCGATCACCAGCATGTCTTCGAGCAGCATCCTGAGCCAGTCGCCGAAGGAGCGGCGCCGGTCGGGGCGGGCGAGGAAGGCGAGGGCCTTGTCCACCCGCGCGGAAGCGTCGGGGATGTTCGCGCGGGCGCGCGGGCGCACCGTGTAGTTCTGCGCCGCGATCTGGTCCTTGCGCGTCTCGATGACGGAGCGCAGCAGGGGCAGCGCGTCGGCGAGCGCCCGAAGCTCCGCGAAGGAAACGCCGCCTTCCGGGCGCGGCGTGTAGTTGAGATTCGCGCCGAACGGATAGTCGAACTGCCGCCCCTTCACATCCGCCGGCGCCTGGGGGGCGAGCGGCTGCTGCGGCCCGAACCAGTCGTCGGGCGCGACGCCGGTGATCGCATAGCGCGTCGCCGCGGCGAGCCGGGCGAAGACATTGGAGGTCAGGGGGCGGAGGGTCGCGTCCGGGGGCATGAGGGTTCCTTGGCGTTTGCCCTTCTTCCCGGGCGGGAGAAGGCGACGGATCGGAGAAGGGCTTCGCGCCCGCCGCCCCCTCCATCCCGCGAATGCGCGGACGCTCCGCCCTTCGGGGGGGAGCTTGCGCGGCGGGCGGAGGGGGCGGAACGAAAGGCGCGGCGCGTCAAATCCAAGCGCGCCGCTTCGCCTTCCGTTAGGGATTGCTGCTTAGGCTCCGGGCATCCTTCCGGAGCCTTTCGAGAATGCGTCGCGCCTTTGCGCTTGCCGCCGCCCTTTGCTCAGCCGCTTCCGCTCACGCGGCGCCGCAGCGCTGGACCTTCTGCGTCGCGGCGTCGGGAAACGGCGCCGACGTGTGGATCAGCGACGTCTTCGCGGCGGACGGCGCCCGCGAGCGTTACGAAGCGGCCTTCAGGACGGCGCTGGCGAAACTGGGCGCCAAAGGCGTCGACGCGCAATGTCCCGAGCCGCGCCCGGACAGGATGGTGGCGATCAACGCGCAGTTCGACGCGGAGGCCTTCAACCGCAAGATGGGCGCGACCCTGCATGAGGCCCCGCCGGGCGCGTTTCCGGAAGCGCGTTAGGCGGGGACCGGCGTGATCGTCGGCTCGGGTTTGCCCGACCATTCGAAGCGATAGAGCACGCCCGGCGCGACCGACTGCACGGCGTGCGGCCAAAGCGCCACGATGCAGGTTCCGCCCTTGTGGCGCACGGAGGGGTAGATCACCCCGTTCAGTCCCCGCGCCCGCGCCGCGTCGGCGACGGCATTTCCGATCGGATATCCGACCGTCGGATCCGGGTCGAGGCACGGATGATCCCGCCTTTCCCGGAGATCGACGAACTCGCCCGCCATGCTCGCGAACATTTCCGCATAGTCGACGACGCCCTTCATCACGCCGGACTTCGCGAGGAAGTCCGCCATGTGGAAGGCCACCTCGGCCATGCAGGTTTCAACGCGCAGCGCCGCATACCAGGCGCCGCGCGCGGCGTTGAAGCGGTTCGGCTCGAGCGGCTTCCAGTAGGCGAAAGAGGCGTTGATGAACGCCGCGTAGGGGACGCCATGCACCAGTTCGTCGCGGGCGACGCCTTCCGCGCCACGCGCCTCCGCCACGAGCCTCGGGCGCTCGTTGCGCCCTCGATCTCGGCCAGCGCCGCGAGGTCCTCCTCCGCGACGAGCGCCGCGAGGACAGGGTCGCGGAGGCGGGCGGACGATACGAGCCGCACGGTTCGCTTGAAAGCGTCGCGGACGACCGGCAGGCCGTCCAGGATTTCGGCGGTCACAGGCCGCCGCGCACGGCGTCCACGTAACGGCGCACTTCGAGCATGCGCGGGATGCCGCCCTCGATCATCGCTTCGACCGGCGTGCGTTTGACGAACAGCGGGCCGGTGTTGGGCCGGCGCACCCATTCGTCGGCCGTGGCGTCGGCGAAGAGAAGATGCAGGCCCTTGAAAATCCCCACCAGCGCCGAAATCCGGGTCAACTGATCCTGGCTGAGGGTCGGGCGGGCGCCGCGCTTGATCCGGTCGAGGCTGCTGCCCGAGACGCCGAGCAGCGCCGCGGCCTCCGCGTTCGACAGCGTCCAGGCTTTCATGAGCGACAGGAACGCCTTCAGCGCGACCGACGACAGGCGCTCCCGGTCGCCTTCGCTCGCGAAAGTCTGCAAGTCTCCGGGCGCGGCGGGCGTGCGAGGCTGGAGAAGGGCGGCGGATGGTGGCGTCATGGATCGTCTCCTGACGCACATATGCGCGTCATTTGATGAAATGTCCAGCGCGTGCTCACCCACCGCCCCCCGCCCAATAGTCCATCATGCCCGCGCCCGCGCGGTTCAGGCCCAGCAAATCCGAGAGCGCCCAGACCAGCGCGTCGGCGCGGTCGGGCGAGCCGGAGGCGCGGTCGAAGTCCGGGACGAGCGCGCAGAGCTGGTCTTCGAGCTTCGCGAAGACGCCCGCGTGGAAGACGAGCCCCCGCTCGTAGGCCGCCGCGACCGGCTCGGCGCGCAGGAACTTGCCGCGCGTCGCCGTGACCGATCGCACCGGCAGATGCGGCTCGGCCTGCCTGAGCACGGCCGCGACCATCTCGCCGCCGTTGTTGATCTCGGCCACCACCCGGTTGGCGCCGAAGCCGCGATAGGCGGCGCCGACGCGGGCCGCCCAGCCGGAGGGCGTGTCGCCCTGGCTCGTCATGTCGGCCAGCACGAAAATCCTGCCGTCGGGCGAGCGGCCGGCGACCACGATGCCGCATTCGTCGGCCTTGCGCCCGGAGCGGGCAGGGGGATCGACCGCCACCACGACCTCGGAAAAGTCGCCCGGCGCCTCGGCGGGGTCGACCCGCTGGCGCTCCAGGAGCGCCCGGGTCCACAGGCTTCCCGGCGTCTCCTCGACGATCTCGGCGAAGAGTTCCTGCCGCCCGATCGCCCGGCCTTCGTAGCGTTTGGTGATCCGTTCGAGAAAGGCGCGCGCGAGATGGCCGCGATTGTCGAAGGTCGAGCCGCGCGTGACGATCGTGTCCTTGTCCGCGGCGAGCTGCTTGATGAGCTTGATCGGCCTTGGCGTCGTCGTCACGATCATCTGCGGCCTGTCGCCGAGGCGCAGGCCGAGCATGGCCTGATCGAAGGCGTCCGGGCGGCGCCAGGCGGCAAGCTCGTCGCACCAGAGCTTCATGTGCTGCTTGCCGCGCAGCCGGTCCGGCTCCTCGGCCGAGAAGAGCTGGCTCACCGCGCCGTTCGGCCATTCGAGCCTCGCGGCGGAAGCGAGGAAGCGCGGCCGCTCGTCCCTCGGGCAGATGTTGAGCAGGCCCGACTCGCCGAGCACCATCACGTCGCGCACGTCGTCGGCGGTCGGGCCGATCAGGTTGACGATCGCGAAAGCCTTCGACCAGCGCCGCACCGCTTCCGCCCCGGCGCGGGTCTTGCCGGCGCCGCGTCCGGCGAGGATCAGCCAGACGATCCAGTCGCCGGGCGGCGGCTCCTGGTCGGGCCGGGCCCAGAAATTCCAGTCGTAGAAGAGATGGGCGCATTCCGCGGGCGTCATCTCGGCGATCAGGGCGGCGCGCGCGTGGGGCGGAAGTCTCAGGATATCGCCGATCCGCCTGGTCGGCCTGCGCGGAGGGGAATCCGCCGTCATGCGCCGGGCTGGTCCTCTTCGAGGCGGGCGGCGACCGACTCGATTTTGTCGAGGAGGCGCTGCCGTTCCTCCTCGCCATAGGACTGGACGGCGGGGTTCGCCCGCGAAAAGCCGTGATAGCGGTCGAGCCGGTCGAAAATCTTGACGGCCCGGTCGATCGCCTTGAGTTCGCCGCGCTGCGCCTGATCGAGCGCGACAAGGCAGAGACGTTCGAGCCGGGCGATCTGGATTTTTGCGAAATCCGAGAGGGGCGCGCACCCAGCGCCGCCCGAGTTCCTCCCGGACGACGGTCTCGACCTCGCCGGAGGGGAGATCCTCCTCCTCGGCGATGGCCTCGGGGCCCGCGCCCCGCAGGAAGGATTCGAACATCCGCCGGTCGCGGTTGGACCGCGCGCCCTTCGGCGCGGGCGGAAAGAGCTTGGTCATGGGGTCGCCTTGTGAGGAGAGGAAGGGACGCGCCTCGCGCGCGGCGTCGCCTCGCGGGCGACGGCGAGCCTGTCGGGCGTCTTTTGGGAAAGGGAAGATCGTCAGGGCGCTTTCGGGCGCGCCTCTCGACGTTGGGCCAATATGCCCGAGGCGGCGTAATCTGGCAAGGATTTGTTCGTTATTTGTTCTTATATCTCGAAGATATGTGATTTATATCAGATGTTTAGGACGGTCTGCTGAAAATTTTGTTCCGGCGGCCCCGCGGAAAACAACTCCCGCGAAAAGACCGCCGTAACGCATTGAAAGACTACAGATCTATGGAGCGCAAGGGCCGATCATGCGCGAATCCGGACGTCCCAAAATCGGCTTCACCGCACGAGCACGTTCCGGAACTGCCAGGGGTCGGTCTCGTCGATGTCCTCGGGGAACAGGCCGGGGCGATTCTCCAGCGGCGTCCAGTTCGTATAAACCCCGACGACCGGCCCGAGATAGGGAAGCTGCACTTCGAGGCAGCGGCGGTAATCCATCTCGTCGGCTTCGACGATGCCCGCGTTCGGGTTCTCGATCGCCCAGACCATGCCGGCGAGCACCGCGGAGGTGACCTGCAGGCCGGTCGCGTTCTGGAAGGGCGCGAGCGCCCGCGTCTCCTCGACCGAGAGCTGCGACCCGTACCAGTAGGCGTTGCGGCCGTGGCCGTAGAGCAGCACGCCCAGTTCGTCGATCCCGTCGACGATCTCGTCCTCATGCAGGATGTGATGGGCCGGCTGGATCTGTCCGGCGCGGCCGAACAACTCGTGCAGCGACAGCACCGCGTCGTCGCAGGGGTGGTAGGCGTAGTGGCAGGTCGGGCGGTAGATCGCCTCGCCCTTCTCGTCGCGCAGCGTGTAATAGTCGGCGATCGAGATCGACTCGTTGTGGGTCACGAGGAAGCCGAACTGCCCCTGCGCCGTCGGCGTCCACGAGCGGACACGGGTGTTGGCGCCCGGCTGCTGAAGATAGATCGCCGCGCCGCAGCCCTCCTTCTGGAAGCCCGCGTTCGGCGGCGCCCATTTCTCATGCGTGCCCCAGCCAAGCTCGGCCGGCTGCATGCCCTCGGACAGGAAGCCCTCGATCGACCAGGTGTTGACGAAGACATTGCGCGGTTTTGGGGTTTTCGCGCGTTGGGTGTCGCGCTCGGCGATATGCACGCCCTTGACCCCGAGACGCTGGGCGAGCCGGCCCCATTCCTCGCGCGTGTTCGGCGCGCCGCCCTTGTCGCCGAGGTCGGCCGCCAGATTGACCAGCGCCTGCTTCACGAACCACGAGACCATGCCCGGATTGGCGCCGCAGCAGGAGACCGCCGTCGAACCGCCCGGGTTCCTGCGCCGCTCGGCCAGCACCGTTTCGCGAAGCGCGTAATTCGTGCGGGATTCGTTGCCGCGGCTCTTGTCGAAATAGAAGCCCGGCCAGGGCTCGACGACGGTGTCGATGTAGAGCGCGCCGATCTCGCGGCAGAAGCGCATGAGGTCGAGCGAAGAGGTGTCGACCGACAGGTTGACGCAGAAGCCCCGACCCTCGCCGGCCTTGAGATACTTGCCCAGGAGCTCGCGGTAGTTCTCGCGGGTCACGGCCTCCTGCACATATTTCACGCCCCGCTCGTCCAGCAGCCGCCGGTCCGTGTCGTCCGGGTCGATGACGACGAAATGCTCGCGGTCGAAGGCGAAGTGCCGCTCGATCAGGGGCAGCGTGCCCTTGCCGATCGAGCCGAAGCCGATCATCACGACCGCGCCTTCGATGCGCGCATGCTGGGGCCAGTGCGTCATGACGTCGGTTCTCCTGCGGGAAGAGCGGACGCAAGGCGCCGCGCGCCGCTTAAAGCCATGCCCGCTCGGGCCCGTCAATAGACCGGACTCCTGCCGTCTCCCTCCCGCCCCTTGCGCTCCCTGCGACGCGCCGCCGCACGGGTGCGCTCTCCCTCCGAAGCCGGACGCTGCTTATATTATCTTTGCAGGTCGCGTGCGCTGAGCTTGAAGCTCGGGGGCTGCGGCGCGGCCTGGGTTGGCAAAGATCGCAACAAGCAAGAGCATGGAGGATCCGATGGCCAAAGCCGAGATGACAAACGCCCCTGGGACCAAGGTTCCCGTGACGACGGAAAGCAGGATGACAACGCCCGCCGCCGCGCAGACGTGGCGTCCATTCGACAGCCTCAGGCGCGAGGTTGACCGATTGTTCGAGGATTTCTCGATCAATCCGCTCCGGCTGCGCCGGCCGGCCTTCGATATCGAGCCGTTCTGGCAGCCTGACTCCTGGATCGCCGCTCCGGCGATGGACTTCGTCGAGCGCGACAACGCCTTCGAACTCACCGCCGAGATGCCGGGCCTCGAGGAGAAGAATGTGGAGGTGAAGGTCTCCGACGGCGTGCTTACGGTTCGCGGCTCGCGCGAGGAAAGCAAGGACGAGAAGAAGGAAGATTACTATCTCAAGGAGCGGCGCTACGGCTCCTTCGAGCGCTCGCTCCGCGTGCCGGAGACGGTCGATCAGGACAAGATCGAAGCCTCCTTCAAGAACGGCGTGCTGACGGTCACGATGGCGAAAGCCGCCGAGGCGCAGAAGCCGGTCAAGACGATCCCGGTCAAGGCCGCCTGACCGAGCCAAAGCCAGACGAGACGCGCGGCCGTTTTGCAGCGGTCGCGCGTTTTTGTTGGAGCGCCCCTGTCGTGTAGGGCGGGCGCGTGGGCAGCCTGCTCGGATGGCCCTTATCGCGTTAGAGTTATGGGGCGCCGGGGCTCCGCTGTGTCGTCATGGCCGGCCTTGAGCCGGCCATCCACGCCGAGCCAGTACAATTCAGCTGATAAAGATGGGTAGACCAATATAATCAGCGCCTTAGACGGGCAACGGCAGTCTTCACGTGGATGGACGGGCCAAGCCCGTCCATGACGCTCCCATCCCCTGCGACTTCAACCGAAATTTCAAAAAAGAGAAAATTAAGGAAAAATTCTTCCGATTTTCAGACTTACCCGCTATGATGCTCCATCGTCGCCAAAGCGGAAGTCTCTTCATGCGCGAAATCGCCGAAGCCCGTTGCTCGCCGCAGCCAGACGCCATGATTTGGCCATCTTGCAGCCAGTCCTCCGCCATCGAATGCGCGATGGCCGGAAGGAAATGTCAGCGCAACCCTCTGAAAAGTCCCGATTCGCGGAAGGGAATGGCGCGATTTTCGGCCTGTTTTCCCGACGCAAATCGTCTCGAAAGCGCGCTTTTTCGTTCGCCAGACGCCCAAAACAGGCGCCGGCGAACGCAAAAAGGCGCCAAAACGTCTCCCCAATCGTGGCGCCGATCGGGCGCTGGAGGCGGTTCCACGCGATAGCTAAGGGCAAACGTCCCAGAAGCCCTGACGCTGGCCCGGCTCGGTATAATACCAGCAGAGGCCCGGCTGGGGCGGCGGCCCGGCCCAGGCGGCGGCCGCGGCGGCGGTAACAAAGCCGAGCGCCACGCCCGCCGCGACGGCGCCGCCTGCCGGCCACCGGTACCATCCCGGACGGCCCGCCCAACCGGCGGCTGGCCGCGCCAACAGGCGGCGGCGGGGGAGGCGGCGTGACGGCGGGCGGCCTCGGCGGCGGCGCGGGAGGCTTTGCGATGGGTCGCGAGGGCCGATGGGCGCCCGCGGCCGGTCGCTTCGCCCGGGGCGCCGAGGCGCGCGGCGGGCGATGCTTGCTGGCGGCGGCGATCTGAACCGGCTCCAGCCGGAGCGCGACGGAGGGGCCTCCGAGGTTTGGGAACGCCTCCGCCACCGGGGCCGCCGGGATCGTGAGCCCGAGCGCAAGCACGGCGGTCTTGAAGGTCGGGCTCGCCTTCATGGGGTTCCGTCGCTTCCCTGTCCGCTCCAGCCCCCTTTCCGATCTGGTTGTTCGACCTCGACCGCGCAAGGCGGCGAGGGCGATGGAAAACGTACGTCCCTGCCGTGTTCTACCGGCAGGGACTCCCGAAGCTTCAGAACTGGACGCCGCGCGTCAGCGCGCCGTCGATCACCAGATTGGTCCCCGTCGTGAAGCTCGAGGCGGGGCTCGCCAGAAACACGACGCCGCGGGCGATCTCTTCCGGCGTCGCCATGCGGCCCGTCGGATTGAGCGCAAGCGCCTGCTTGAAGAGATCGGGCAGGTTCTTCTCGATATTGTGCCAGACGCCGCCCTCGAAATAGGTGTTGCCCGGCGACACCGCGTTCACGCGGATCATCTTCGGCGCGAACTGATTGGCGAGCCGTTGGGCGTAGTGGATCAGCGCCGCCTTGAAGGCGCCGTAGGCCGGCCCGGTGAAGTCGACCTCGCGGCCGGACACGGAGGAAACGATCACGACGGCGGGGTGCCTGGACTTTTCGAGATAGGGCAGGGCCGCGTTCACCGCGCGCACGGTGTGCATCATGTCGATCTCGAAAGCCTTCTGCCACGCCTCCTCGTTGTCCTGCACCGCGAGCGCGGAGACATTCGCGACCAGGATATCGACGCCGCCGAGCGCCTTCGCGCTGTCCGCGACGAAGCCCTCCAGCGCCGCCTTGTCCGCGACGTCGACGGCTGCGCCATAGGCGGCGACGCCCTTGCCCTTGAGGGCGGCGACGGCGGAGGCCACCTCGTCCGCGTTGCGCGCGCAGATCGCGACCGAGGCGCCCTCGTCCGCGAACAGGTCGGCCACGCGTCGGCCGATGCCTTTGCTGCCGCCCGTCACAACGGCGCGCAGACCTTTCAACCCGAGATCCATGTGTGTTTGTCCCCGTCTAGCCCTTGGGCAGGAAGTCTTTGCGGATCGAGGCGCCGAGCGTGTACTTCGGATCGACCATGTTGCCGACGCGCATCTTGCCTGCTTGAGTCAGGAAAAAATAGGCCTCCAGCTCGTCGAAGCCATAGTCGGCGACGAGCCAGCGGATCAGTTCGCGATAGGCGATGCGGGCTGCGTCCTCCATGGGCCGCGCGGAGCCGATCGTCATCAGGAAATCGGCATTCTCAAGCCGCGGCCAGCCGATCGGCCAGCTCTTGATGAGGTCGACCTGGATCGTCGTGGTCGAGGCGATCTCGACCGCGACCCCGCAGAGCTCGCCGTCGCCCTGCCGCCCGTGACAATCGCCGAGAAAGAGATAGGCGCCCTTCGTCTGGACGGGAAAATACACGACCGCGCCCGGCGCGACGTCGGGCAGATCCATATTGCCGCCCCAATAGTCGGGCTGGAGCGACAAGACGGCTTCGATCTGCGGACTGACGCCGAGCGTGCCGATGAAGGGCTCGAACGGCAGCATGATCTTGTCGTTGAAGCGGACCCCCTGCTCCGTCACCTCATATTTCATCACGCGTTCGGGCAGAGGTTTGTTGAGCATCGGCGTGCCGGCATTGGCTGCAAGTCCGCCGAATTCGGGGATCAGGGCCGACGTGCCGACGGGCTGAGGTCCGCGCGGCGCGATGCGTTCGATCTTGACGCAGAGCACATCGCCCTTTTCCGCGCCCTCGACGAAGATCGGGCCGTTCTGCGGATTGACGAACGGCATGTTGAGCTTCTGGGAGGGCATGTCGTCGAGCGACTTGATCGCGCCGCCGAACGCGTCCAGCGTCTCGGCCACGACGATGTCGCCCGGCGCGATCGTCAGCACCGGCTTCGCATAAGGGCCGTAGACATATTGGTACTGGCCCTGCGCGGCCTCGGTGAGATTGTGCGTGCGCCCGGCCTTGCCGGCGGCAACTCCTTTTCGCGCCATATAGGAAGAGGAATACCAGTCAGACATAGGTTTTGCCGCCAATGGAGATGAGGCGCACTGTCGCGCAACGAGCCGTCGCTCGTCAATGCGACGCGGCGGCCTGGTCTCAGGGCGCGTCAATGAGCCACGATCGCGCCGTAGACGGGAATCATCTCTTCGCGGCCGTTCGGGCAAGGCGAGCGAGGGACCTCATGGGCTGACGCCGATTTTTCGGCGCCAGCCCGCACACGTCCGGACTGTATCACTTGCTATTGGTGCTGTTCATCCCGGGGGTCACGGGCTGAGAGCCGCCGGTGGATGATGGACCCGGAGTCGCCCCGGCGGCATTTGGAGCGGCGTGGCGGGCGTTGCTCGCGGAACCGTCGCTGTTGGGTTTGCCCATGCCGGCGCCGCCTTTGGTGGGGCCACTCCCCGCGTCGTTTGTAGGAGTGGCGCCGGCGGTTGGTCCGCTGCCGGCATCGCCCATGCCCGCGAACGAAGGCGTCGCTACTGCCAGCGACAGGAGTATTGCACAAGCGCGGGTCGCTGTCTTTTTCATGACTTTGGTCTCCTTGGGAAATGAGCCCCGACCTGCCTGGGCAACGCGCTTCGCTCGGTCCCCGTTCCACGGCCCCCTCGTCGTTTAGCTCGTCGGATCTTTGCCTTCCTCGGGACTCGGCTTCTTGTGGTGCTCTGCAGCGATAATGCTTACCGTGCCGTCCCCTTCCAGGAACGCTTCCTGAACTCCATCGGGGCCGGTGAATCCTTGCTTGCGCAATTCGCTGAACAACTCGTCGGGCGTGATGTTCTCGTCCTTCATGTTCGCCCGAAGAATGCTCCCATTTTTGATCAGGGGCAGCGGCGGAGTCCGAACCAGCGGCCTTAGCCATCTGACCCGATCGCCGAGCCAGTCAATGATTCTGTCCCAGCACACGATGGTCAAGACGAGGGCGGCGCCCTCCGTCACCGACTTGTATTCGCTGCCCATTGCGTTTTGCGACGCGTCGGCGATGAGAACGATGACGAGCACATCAGCGATCGCAAGGCCTCGGGCGCGCCGGCGCATCAAGAACCGAAATATCAAGAACAGCATAAGGTAGACGAGCGTGCCGCGGATCACGCCCTCGAGGATCGGTTGATCCGGAACGAAAATCTTGTGCCAATCAATGCTCACGACGCCAAATCCAGCCGCCGCGCAAGGTGCGGCAGACATCGAACGACGGCCCGTATGTCCGCATTACGCCGCCACCAGCCGTTCGCACCCCCACGAGGGTATCTTCGGCCACCGTCAGCCTCCGGCTGGGGTTGACTTCGTTATGCCCGCTTAGGGACTTTGCGATATCTTCGCGAGGGCTACCCGGAGAGGCTCGCAACCAATACGAAACCAAGACAGAAAGCTGGCAGACGCATATTCGCCTCCTTCGTTTTGCTGCAACCCTCGAACGAACGGGCATTCCCACCATTAGTTCCACAGCTTTCGCGTCCAGCCGATCGAGCAGTTTTGGAGAGAGCAGGGTCAATTTGCGCTCCAGACGCTTCTCGCCGACAAGTCGCTTGTTCTCGCGTCCGGTCTCGGACACGCCGCCAGACCGAGCATGAGGCCCGTCAGGGAGCGTTCGGTCAGCTCCGCCACGCGGGCCGTGTGCGCCGCTTCGCGCCTCTTGCAGACGATCTCGCCGAACGCGGCGGACGTTCCGACCCCGGAATTCCTGAACGCTTCAGGCGCAATCTCATCGCAGAAGACATCCCAATCGCGCGCCTGGCCAATTCCACGGCCTGCGGTTCGCAAGCGCTCGTTGGACAATCTCGCTGCATGAGGCTCCAGCACCGGCTTGAACAGCTGCAAGGCCGATCTCAGCCGACGAATCGCGATGCGTGTCTGATGAACGCCTTCGCTATCGCCTGCGGGCGCGACAGAGCGATTGGCCAGCAGATAGCCGAGCGCATCCTCGAGAATAAAGCACGTCCATCAACCGCCAAAGCCCGCTTGCGCATCCTCGACAGCAACTCGACTGCCAAGCGGTAGACGGCGCTGGGTTTTGCCCTCCTTCAGTTCGAGCTCCAGCTCATGCACGTCGCGCTTCGCGCCGCCAGCGACGATGACGCCCGAGTCGAGGCCGATCACCGAGCTCCACTCGGCGGCGAACGCCTGCGCTGATCGCACAACGCCGAGAATGTGGCATGGGCGCAAACCTGCGCCTGCCATCTGAGGCGATTCATTGGAAGTGGAAGCCCTTGTTCCGGAACAGGTCGACGCAGGCCTCGACCGCCGCCGGGTCATAGAGGCGTCCCTTGTTTCCTTCGACTTCGGCCAGCGCCGCTTCCACCCCGAGGGCCTGGCGGTAGGGCCGGTGGGACATCATCGCCTCCACGACGTCGGCGACCGCGAGGATCTTGGCCTCCGGCAGGATGGCCTCGCTTTTGAGCGCCTGGGGGTAGCCGGAGCCGTCGAGGCGCTCGTGGTGTTGCAGGATGATCTGCGCAATCGGCCAGGGAAACTTGATGCCTTTCACGATGTCATAGCCGGATTGCACGTGGGTCTGGATGATCTGATATTCGAGCGGCGTCAGCTTGCTGGGCTTGCTCAAAAGCTCGACCGGTACGGTAATCTTGCCAACGTCGTGGATCGTGGCGGCGAGGAAGAGGCCCTCGATCAGCGATTCTCCCAGGCCGATCTCGCGAGCAATCGCCATCGCGAGCTTCGCCACACGGTGCTGGTGGCCGGCGGTGTACGCATCGCGCATCTCGACCGCGGTGGCGATGGCCTCGACGGTCGATTTCAAGGTTTCCTGCAGCGTGCGAACGGCGGCTTCCCGTCCGGCATGATCGCGCTGGGCGCCAATTCCATAGGCAAGATCGTCTGGCCATCTCCGTCAGAACCAGAATCTCCTCCTGACCAAAGGCGTCCGGTTCCTTTGCGTAGAATGTGAGGGTGCCGAACACTGCCGATCGATCCTTGAGAGGCAGGGCGATGCTCGATTTGAGACCGTATCTGAGCATCTGTTCGAGCCAGGGCCTCATGACGCGGATTGATCACGACGTCCTGATTGACCTGCACTTCCCCGGTCCGGGCCGCGGTCCCGGTCGGGCCCTGTCCCCTCGCGTCGTCGGCCCAGGTGATATTTGCTGTCGAAACATATTCGGGGTGCTCGCCAGCCCAGGCCACCGGCCGCACGGTCTTGGCCTCGTCGTGCTCGACGAAGCCAATCCAGGCCAGGCTATAGCCGCCTATCTCCACGCCGACTTTGCACATTTCACGGAGCAATTCTTCCTCGCTCGTAGCGCGCACTACGGCGGAATTCGCGGCGCTGAGGGTCCTGAGCGTCTGGTTGAGCCGCTGAAGCGCCATCTCGGCGCGCTTGGTGTCCGTGATGTCGACGAAACTGGCCCGCAGCAGGCGGACGTTCGACGGAAGCGGGACCAGGGTTACCTGGCACAGACGCTCCTCCCCGGATGCTCCGCGGATCCGCCTCTCATAGGTCACCTGCTCTCCCGCCAGGGCGCGTTCGGCGTGCTCCCAATAGGACTGCTCGACCGGACGCCCGTCGGGCTGTTGCGGCGTGTAGAAGGGCAGCAGTCCGTGTGCGAGAATCTGGTCTCGTGGAACGCCGAAAAGGCGTTCGGCGGCCTTGTTCGCGGCGGTGAAGCGGTCTTTATCATACTCGAAGAGCAGGATCGCGTCGGGCGCCTCCTCGACCAGCATGCGGAAGCGTTCCTCGGTGGCGCGCAGCAATTCCTCGGCCTCGTGTTTCTCGGTAACGTCGTGAAAAACCCAGATCCTGCCCAGGAGCTCGCCATCCGCGGCTTTGAACGGCGCCGAAAAGCGATCGAGGATGCGACCGTTCTTGAGAACCAACTCATCGCGAGCCGATTCCTCGGGATGGTCATAGAGGTAAGCCACCTGCCGCTGGAACGCCTCGGCATCCGTCACCCGTTGCACGACCACGGCTAGCACCGGCGCATCGTCGCCCGCCGCGAGCAAATCGGCCGGAACGTCGAAGATCTCGGCGAACCGCCGATTGACCGAGATGATCCGCATCATGGGATCGACGACCAATATCCCATCGGGTAACGATTCATGCTCGGTGGCGAGGATCGCGGCAGTTGACGCTAATTGGCGCTGGGCCTTGTTTCGCTCGGTGACGTCGACGACCACGGCGATCGACGCCCAATTGCCTTCGAACTTCGCCTTCGAGGCGTTGACCAACACCTCGACGATGCTTCCGTCCCGCGCGCGCATGATCGAGGGGAGTTGCACCGGAGCGCTGCCCTCGCCGAGTTGCGCCTCCAGTCTTCCAGCAACGATCGGCCGTTCCGTCTCCGGGAGGAAGTCCAGCAGCGGGCGGCCGACGATCTCCGCAGGCGCGTACCCGGTCAAACGCGCGAAGTAGCCGTTGCAGTATCCGATCGTCCCGTCGTCCCGGACGATGACCATGCCGGCGACGTCCTGTTCTGTGACGCTGCGGAATTTCGCCTCTTCCTCGCGGATCCGCTGCTCGGCGCGCTTCTGCGCGCCGATATCGACCATCACCCCGAAGGACGCCTGTTGGCCGCCGAAAGTCGCCGCGGCGCTGTGAACGAGAACATCGACCGGGACGCCGTCCTTGCGCAGGATGGTCGTGCCGAATTCGGCAAACCGTTCGCGGCCCGTTATCTGCGCCACAAACCGCTCGGTCACTGCCGCCTTATCCCGCTCGGCAATGAACTTCAGCATCGGCTGGCCGATGATTTCGGCGGGCTCATAGCCAAACATCCTCGCGAAGCGGGGATTCACATAGGTCAGCGTTCCGTCCTCGGCGATGATGTAGAAGCCCGCGAGTTCCTGTTCCAACAGTCCGCGAAATACCGTCCCGTCCTCGCTGAGCGCCTCCGCCACCTGCTTGCCGTCGGCGATCTCGCCGCTCGCTCCGACGCGCTCGCCGGCTGCGCCATCCGGCCGCATGGCGGAGGCGTTTGGGGGGACGGCTCATGGCGATGGCTCCGAGGCGGAATCTGGCGGGAAGCCCACGCTCCCAATCCAACGCTCCCGGCGATCGATCGAGGCGCGCGAAGTCAGCCCTCCGGTCCTCTGATGCCAAAGGCAATCGTAGCTTGCGCCCATACGGCACTCTCCGCGCTAAGGCCCTAGCGGTTATTGAGCTAGATCAATCGCAAACAACAATGTCCGTCCGGTTTTCGCGGTCCAAAAAAACGTGTCGATATAGTTAAATATCTCAATCGTCCAGTTTGATCAAAAAGCTCGATACCGGCAGCGCCGGGAATTTTATCGAATTCCCGAGCGCGAAAGCCTTTCGTCTTTGATTCGGATCAATTCGAGCAACCAAAGGACGGGCCATGTTTCGCTAGATCCTGGCAAACGAGTCCGCCGCCGCATGCTGCAAAAAGTGGACGACATCAAATCGGATCGACTGGCTCTTATACGAAGAGGTCAGTCTTGCGCTGCGGAAGCGCGCGACGCCGTGCGGGCATTTCACGACGCGGTAGAACAGCCCGAGATGGCGCTGGTCCTTTTTTTCTGCTCCAGCGAATACGATCTCGACGCGCTTGCCGATGAGATGAAACGCCTGTTCGCCGGAGTGCAGGTCGTGGGTTGCACGACCGCGGGCGAAATCGGCCCTGCCGGGTATCGGGACAACAGCATAACCGGAGCGAGCTTTCCCGCCGGAAGTTTTCACGCCGTGAGCGGCGCCATCGAAGGCCTGCGGCAGTTCGACCCTGCCAGGAGCCGAGCCGTCGTGGCGGATTTACAACGGAGTTTGGAAGGCCTTGTTCCGCAGGCCGACTCCGCGAATAGCTTCGCAGTGCTGCTGATTGACGGCCTCTCGTTGCGCGAAGAACCGGTGACACAATCATTGCAGGAGGCCCTGGGCGCCCTCCCGCTTGTCGGGGGCTCGGCGGGCGACGGCCTGCGTTTTGGCCGCACATCTGTCTATTTCGACGGGAGCTTTCGCTCCGACAGCGCCGTCGTCACTCTGATCACGACGCGATTGCCGTTCAAACTGTTCAAGACGCAACATTTTGTCGAGACGGAGCAAAGGGTCGTCGTGACCGAGGCGGACGCCGCACGTCGCGTCGTAAAGGAAATCAACGGACTGCCGGCTGCCACTGAATACGCCCGCGTGCTGGGCATGGAGGCAAGCGATCTTGACCCAAACCGCTTTGCCGCGCGGCCGGTCGTGGTGATGATCGATGGCGCCCCCTACGTACGTTCTATCCAGAGCGTCAATCCCGACGGCAGTCTCACTTTTTTCTGCGCCATCGAGAAGGGGCTGGTTCTTCGGGTGGCGAAGGGAGGCGATCTGGTCGAGAATCTGGAGCAGGTCTTTGCCGGAATACGAGCGGAGATCGGACCGCCGCAGTTTGTTCTCGGCTTCGACTGCGTTCTCCGCAAACTGGAGCTTTCTTCGCGAGACCGGAAAGATCGTGTCGCCGAGATTCTTCGGCGAAACAATACAATCGGTTTCAACACCTACGGGGAGCAGTTCAAAGGTCTGCATATAAACCAAACCCTTGTTGGCGTCGCGATCGGCGTCGGCGCGACGGAGGCCGGTCATGCTTGATCAGAAACTGACGGAGTTGAGCCCGAACGAGGGCGCCTTGAGGAGCGAAATCGTCCGTCTGAACAAAGTCGTGGAAGCGCTGATGGATCGCGCCGAACGCAGCGCCAATGAAGAAGTCTCCGATTTCAGCCTGTTCCAGACCACGATCATGCTGGAGCAACGGGTTCGCGCCCGCACCGCCGAATTGGAAGCGTCCCTCGCCGAAAACGACAGAATCAATCGTGAGCTCGGCGAGTCCGAGGAGAAGTTCCGGCTTCTGAGCGAGAATGCCTCCAGCGCGATCGTTCAGGCCAACGCCGAAGGCAAGATCACGTACTGGAATCCAGCCGCGGAACGGATCTTCGGCTACACCCGCGCCGAGATACTGGGACGCAACGCGCACGCGACTCTCACCCCGCAACGGTATCGCGAGAGAGCGGCTGCGGGTTTCGCGCACTTCGCAAAAACCGGTCTTGGCGAGGTTTTGAACACGACGCTCGAAATCGAGGCGTTGCGCAAGGACGGCTCGGAGTTTCCAGTCGAGCTTTCGGTGTCCGGCGTTCGTATCAGGGGCATTTGGCATTCCATCGCGGTTATCCGCGACATCACCGAGCGCAAGAGGTTCGCGGCGGAGATGGAATACCGGAGCGCGTTGCTTCACGCAGTCTCGGTCGCCGCCAAGGAATTGCTGACCGCGCCGTCTCTTGAAAATACGATGGCGACGGTGCTCAGAACCGTTGGGCAGGCGGCGCGAGTAGACCGCATGAATGTGTTCGAGAGACAGATCCCTTCCGCGGGGACCCCAGGTCTCAAGTTGCGATACGCCTGGAGCTCGCCGCGGGCGCCGGTCATGCTCGACGCCGCTGCGATAATAAACGCGCCGGACGTTTTGGCCGACCCCTGGTTTGCCCCTCTGGGCGAAGGTCTTGCCATTAGCGAGCATCCGGAAGGGATGGCTGATGGTCCGGCCAAATCGATGTTTCTAGGCTTGGGAATCCGGGCCATTCTTATCGTGCCCATCACCGTCGAGGGCAAGGTTTGGGGCCACATCGGCTTTGACGACTGCGTGGCGGAACGCGAGTGGAATTCGGCCGAACTCGATATTTTGAGGACTGTCGCCGACATGATCGGCGGCGCGATCATTCGTGAGCGCTACATCGAGGAACTGAAGAACGCCAACACGATCGTCGAGTCGAGCCCGACCGTTCTCTTCCGCCTGGGGGGCGACCCTTCATTGCCGTTGACCTATGTCTCGCACAGCGTGAGCCATTATGGCTACGACCCGGCCGAGATGGTTGCCTCCCCCTCGTTCTGGCAAACGATCATTCACCCCGACGACGCCGTCCGGGTCGCGGAATTGTTGGCGCGGATGGCGGTGGAGGGAAACGAGCCCACGACCGCCGAATTTCGCATTCGGTCAAAGGATGGCGCATACAACTGGTTTGAATGCCGCTATTCGCCGGTCCGCGACCGCGCCGGGCGGCTGTTTCAAATCGAAGGCCTCCTGACAAACATAACGGAAAGGAAACAAGCCGCCGACGAGATTATCCTCCTCGCGACGACCGATGGGCTTACCGGGCTCGCCAACCGCGCAACCTTCATCGAGAGGCTGCGCCAGACTGTCGCCGCAGCCAAGCGCGGCGCGCCACCCTTCGCGGTTCTCTATCTCGATATCGACCGGTTCAAGGACATCAATGACACGCTTGGGCATTCCGCCGGCGATCTGCTGCTCAAATCGGTCGGCGAGCGCCTGAAGGGCTGCATCCGTGAGACCGATCTCGTCGCCCGCCTGGGCGGCGACGAGTTTGCCATCCTGCAAGCCAATCGGGGCGATCTCGCCAATTCCGGCCTGCTCGCGTCGAAGATCATGGAAGCGCTGTCGGCGCCCTATCCGCTCGGCAAGACGGAAATGCGCATCACCGTGAGCATCGGCATTTCAGCCTATGCGCCCGAGACGGTGGGACCCGATGAAATGCTGGCGGAAGCGGACATTGCTCTCTATCGGGCCAAGGACGAAGGCCGCAACCAATATTGCTTCCATACCGATGACCTCGATCGCGAGGTGCATGAACGCGTCACTCTTGCCAACGATCTGAGGCAGGCTTTCGAACGCAACGAGTTGGAACTCTACTTTCAGCCGCAAGTCGAGCTGTCGACGGGCCTGATCGTCGGCATGGAGGCGCTGATCCGCTGGAATCACCCCAGGCTTGGTCTCCTGCAACCGGCGGATTTCCTGACGATCATCGAGTTGACGCCTCTGATCCTGACGCTCGGGCAATGGGTGCTCGATCACGCGTGCGAACAGATGAAAGTCTGGCGGGACGCGGGAATCGCTCTGCCGATCCTCGCCGTCAATCTCTCGCTCAAGCAGCTTCAAACCGGAGGCGGGATCGTCGAGTTTGTCACTCGGACTTTGACGAAATGGGGGCTCTCGCCCGAGGACCTGGAGCTCGATGTGTCGGAAGCCATGCTTGTCTATCTGACATTGCATGGAAACACCGTGCTCGACCGGCTGCAGCAACTCGGAATGAAAATCGCAATCGACGATTTCGGAACTCAATATTCGTCGCTCGACTATCTCAAGACCTATCGCGTGAGCCGCGTGAAGATACCCCGCTCTGCTGGTCGATGCGTCCACGCGAGATCCGGAGGCTTTGGCCATGGTGCGGGCGATCATTGGCATCGGCCGCGAATTCGGCATCGGCGTCATCGCGAAAGGCGTGGAGACGGAGGCGCAACGGGAGCTGCTGAACAGCCCGCCGTCGCCCACGAGGGTGCAAGGCTTTTACTACAGCGCGCCGGTTCCCGCCGTCCAGGCGACGGAACTCTTGCGTCAGGGGCTCGCGGGGCCACGCCCCGGTGACGTTTCCGGAGGGGTCGCTTAGCGGCCATCCCGGCGCTTTCGTGCGGCCAACGAGCGGCGCCTTGCCTGGCTCGGAAACTCTGCGGCCTCAAACTCTCTGCGTGATTTTTGATGAAGATCAATACGCAACGAAGGAGCACGCTTTAACCGTTTAAGTTTGCACGCATACGGAGCCGCGGCCGGCGCCGGCGGCGCTCTTTGCTCTCCGAGCTTGTGGCCGAACTGTCAGGCAACGATTGTGAAAAGGACGTTCATTCGGATCGCCGCCCTGGCGGAAAGATTTCGCCGAGCCGAAAGAGGCGCCGTTTCGATATATGTGGCGGGGATGTTGGTCGTATTGCTCGGCATGACGGCGTTGGGAACCGAGATCGGCTTGGTCCTTTTTAAGCGCCAGAACCAGCAAATGGCCGCGGACGCCGCTGCTTTCGGCGGCGTGATCGCGTTACAAAATGGGCAATCTAACGCGGGGATCACCCTCGAGGCGAAGGCGATTGCCGCCAATATTCACTATGTCGACGGCAGCGATGGCGTGGCGGTCACCGTCAATCACCCGCCGATATTGAGCGCCGCCCAAGCCGGCAATTCAAATGCGGTCGAGGTGGTTATCGAGCAGCCTCAGACTTTGACCCTCGCCAACCTGATTGGCAGCACGTATGGCTCGGGGCCCATCGCCTGGAACGTGAAGGCGAGCGCGGTGGCGGGAATGGGCGGTTCGGGCTCTTGCCTTGTCGCCCTCAACACTACAGCCTGCGGGGCGATCACAATTCAAAATAACGCCATCGTGCAGCCGCCCCCTTGCGTAACAAATGGCCATCCTCACTGCGGCGTCGCAGCCAATTCAACCTGCAGTTCGGCGATCGTTCTAAAAAATAACGCCCAGATCAACGCGCCCGTCAGGACGCCTGGCAACTGGTCGCTGTCAAACGGGGCCAAGCTCAACTGTCCACCCAACGTGTCCGGCGCCAGCGCCGGTGCCGGACCCCTTCAAGGACGTCCCGCTTCCGCCCATACCCGTTCCCGCCTGCACGGGGGTGCCAGCCTGCCCCAACACTTGCACGAGGGCATGTAGCGCGAAGCGGCACCGTGAATCTCACGCCGGGCCATTACCCATTTGGATGGAACTACAATAACGGCCAAACGGTCAATCTCGCTCCGGGCGTCTATTACATCGACAAGCAACTAACCATTGGAAACAATGCGCATATCAACGGAACAGGCGGAGTCACGCTGGTTATCAATGGCAATTATACCACGCAGATCGGGAACAACGCGTATATAACCATCACCGCGCCGGCGACTGGACCCACTGCCGGCTTGGCTATTGCCAGTACGCGAGACAATACGAAGACGCAAAGTTTCAGTAACAACACGTGGCTGACGATCAAAGGGGCCCTATATTTTCCGAATGGGACAGCTTATTTCAGCAATAACGTGACCATCACTTCGACCGATTGTACGCAATTGGTCGCTGGAAAGATCGACTACCAGAACAACGCCACGCTCGATGATTCGAATTGCCGCGCCTATGGGTCCAGTGGAGTTGGAGCCAGCGTGCCCAAGCTGCTGGAGTAAGGATCCATGCCTTTGGCCAGGGCAAAAAGTGAAAGCTCATCCCAGCGCGGCCAGGCAGGCACGGCGGCGATCGAGTTTGCCATATTGGCCCCGTTCCTGACCCTGATCGTCGTGGGAATGGTCGATCTTGGGTCGTTAATGGTTCAGGCCATGCAGCTTAACAGCGCCATCGAAGCGGGCACGTTTTATGTGATCCAGAACGGCTGGAACGTCTCGACGGGCGCCGCGCCCATCATCAACGCGGTGCAGCAAACCGGCGCGGTAACGGGCGCGCCCACGGTGTCCTGTTTTTATGGCTGCCCAAGCGCCGCGGGGATCGCCCCCCAGCCGGGGGTATGCGGTTCCGGTTCCTCGACGGCGACATGCTCCAACGGCTATGCCCCCGGCCAATATGTCAGGATCGACGCGCAATTAAGCACGACGACCCTTATCGCCAGCGGCATTTTTGGTTTTTTTGGTGGCAGCCTGACGCTGCCAAATCCTTTGACCGCGACAACGACGGTCAGGATCCCATAGGCGATGGCGAAAACGCGGAAACCGCAGGTTTCGCCTTATCGTGATGGCAATGTAGCCATTGAATTTGCCTTCATCTTGCCCGCTCTGTTGCTGTTCACCTTTGGAATTATAGACTTCGGCCTTTTTCTCTGGACAAATATTACGCTGACCCGGGCGACCGAAGCTGCCGCGCGCTGCGGCGCGTTGAATACTACGCCTTCTACGATGTGCCCCGACATTGCAGCCTATGCCGCGAGCCAGGCGTGGGGGATCGATATCCCCTCGGCGGCGTTCACGGTAACAACGACAACCTGCGGTTTGCAGGTGAGCGCAGCCTATGACTTCAATTTTCTCACCCCGTGGTTCCCTCAATTCGGCGGATCGCCTCTTGGAACCGTCACGCTGACGCCGAGCGCATGCTATCCGAAGCAGCAATAGGCGAACGACGGCATCGGTAGGCCGGAACGCCCGGAATGTCTTGCGGAAAATCAGAAGTCGCGATAGGCTTCTCGCATGAACCGACGATCATGCCCGGTGCACGAAAGGCTTTGTTCGCTCTTAACCTCGGGCCTCTCCCGACCCGGAAAGCGGCGCCAAAAGTCTTTCCCGCTTCAGGCCGCGCAACCCATTGAAAAGGCTCGATTTCGGACGAGAGAATCCAAGGAAATCCAAGGAAATCCAACAGCCATAAGCGGGGCAATTCGGGGCCAAACCGCGACGGATCGAGAGATTCCAAATGACAGGCTTTCGCCTGGCGGCAAAACCCATCGGCATCGGGCGGCCGAAGGGGGACGGGAGGTCCCAATTCTTCCAAACCCAAAGCGGAATGACGAAAGCTGCGGCAGATTGTCCGCGCAGTGAGCGGTTTGATCCAAATCAAAATGCTTCGTCGGGGCGCATGTTATCTACCTTTTTATAAGTTTTTTCATAAGGAGATGGCAATGCGTAATTATTTGCAAACAGTTCACGCCTGGTTGGGCGGCGATTCGGAAAGCGGTGTGACCGCGATCGAATACGGACTGATCGCGTCCCTGATTGCTGTCGCTATTATTACGGCCATTACTCTGCTCGGAACGAACCTTGCGGCCATATTCAACTTTATCGCCGGCAAGCTGACCGTTCCAAGCTGACCATCGCCGGGACCGATAAAGCGTCGGTGGTCGCCCCTTCCGCGTAGGTTGGAACGCAATCCGCCAGGGCGATGAGGCCTGCACAGACCGGCGGATGACGACATGAAGGCTGTTCTTCCCGTCCCCACCGTCTTGTTGCTTGCGAGTCTGATCTTGCTGGCGATTACCGCCGGCAGCGACCTGAAGGACAGGCGCATTCCAAATGAACTTGCGGCGGCAGTCGCCGCGATTGGCCTGATACAAGGCGTTTTGGCAAGACCCGGGGTGCTTTGGCTTAGTCTGCTTGTGGCGCTCGCGGTGTTTGGCGGGCTCGGTGTTCTCTCCCATTACCGGATTATTGGGGGAGGCGATATGAAGCTTATCAGCGCGGTGACGCTGCTTGTCCCGCCCGAACGTGTCGGACAGCTTCTGATCGAAATTGCGCTGGCCGGCGGTGTGCTTAGCTGCGTGTACCTCGCGGGGCGCTATGCGCTCAGGAGTCCGTCGTCGGCGTCAGCCGGCGCTGTGGACGTCGCCCGGCCGGAAGCCGGATTTGCTCTTGCGATCAAAACGGAGCGCGTCAGGATCGCCGCAGGCGATCCATTGCCTTACGCCGTGGCTGTATTCGGGGGAGTCCTGAGTTACGCAGTAAGAGAGCTGGTTTGATGCTACGCTATATTCTGCTTGCTGTTGGGACCGTCTGCATCCTCGCGGGCGCGATCGTCCTCTTTACGTGGATCCGCGAAGCGGGAAAGGCTCCAGTCGCCGTCCAGACACGTGTCGAGAGCCGAGTGTCCGTGCTGACCGCGGCGCATGCGATCCCCAAGGGCACATTGCTGCGACAAGACGATCTCAAATCGAAGGAACTGGGATCGGACGAACATCTTCTGCCCGGAATGATCGCGTCCGGTCAGGAAGGGGAATATTTGGGCGCCGTCAACCGGCGCGATTTCGCTAACGGCGAACCGCTGATCGCGAGCGACTTCACGAAGCCTGGCGACCGAAACTTCCTCGCCGCGGTGCTCAGGCCAGGGTACCGGGCCATATCGATTTTCGTCGACGCACAGCAGAGCGTGGCGGGTTTGGCGCTGCAAGGCGACTCCGTCGACGTGATCCTCATCCAAAGCTTCGACAGCAAAATTACCGCCGACCCCCGGCGTCAGACCGTGGGCGAGACCGTGCTGCACGACGTGCGGGTGATCGCCATCGATCAGGCGCTGGTCCCGCCTACCGGCGTTGTCACCTCGGTCAACACCGAGGCCCGTATTCCGAAGACTGTCACGCTCGAGGTCGCCGAACGGGACGCGGAGAAGCTCCTGGTCGCGGCGAAACTTGGCAGTTTTCAGCTTTCGCTTCTGCCCATCAATGCCGCGGGCGCCGATTCAGCCAAGGACGTCCGCAGAGCAAAGCCGGTTTGGGCGTCGGACGTCTCGCTAGCTCTCAGCGACATCGTAAGGCCGCAGCCACGACCAGCCGCATCAGCGCCGCCGGCGGGGGCGGCGCCACAGCCGCTGGCTCCCGCGCCTTGCCCTCCGGCTACCGGCAGCACGCTCGAAAAATCCGTTCGGTGCGCGCCGTCGAACCTGATCTATTTCCGCGGCCCGTCGGACAACAACTCCAAGCCCGATCCGTCGCAGGCCCCGCAGCAAAAGGAGGCGCCCAATATGCGTCTCGCGCCTGTGTCTCAGGAGCAGGGGGCCCGCTATGAATGACTTGCTGCCCAGCTCTCCAGTGGTCGCCAGCCGCCTGGCGGCGCCGACAGCGAAGCTGTTTGTGCTGGATCAGGATACCGAGGATGTGCTTCGCCGGGCACTCATCGATATTGGCGTCAACGACGCCGAATTCACGAAGGGCACCGTCGAAACGGCGACCGCGGCGCTCGCACGGGAAGCGACGCCGCGTCTGCTTGTCGTGGATATTTCCGGCGTCGAGGATCCGCTGGCGCGCATTGAAGAGCTCGCGGCAAGGTGCGAGCCGGAGGTCAACGTCGTCGTGATCGGCGATCGAAACGATATCATTCTCTACCGGCAACTCAGAAACGCCGGCATCACCGAGTATTTCTTCAAGCCCCTGGTTCGCGACATGGTGAAGCGTGTCTTCAGCCAGATCCTGAGCGGAGCAGGATACGACGAGAAATCCGCGACCCCACGCGGCGGAAAACTTGTCTTCGTGATGGGTGTGCGGGGCGGCGTCGGAGCGACGACGATTGTGGTCAACGCCGCCTGGCGCCTGGCCAACAAAGGGCAGCGTTGGGTGATGCTCCTCGATATGGACCTGGAAAGCGGGGATGCCGCGCTGCAACTTGATGCAACGCCGAGCAATGCGCTCCAGGAAGCGCTGGAAAAGCCGGAACGAGTCGACAAGTTATTCCTGGAACGCGGGACGCTGCATGCTGGCCAGCGCCTCGACCTGTTGGCAAGTCTTCCACCCCTGGGCGGAAGCATTGCAGTGAACGAGGATGCTTTTCGCAGTCTCATCGATAAATTGCTGCAGCGGTATCGATTCGTGTTCGTCGATTTGCCGGCAACCGCTGCGGCAAGGCTCATTGATGCGCTGCACCAGCCAAGCACCTGCATTTTGGTCAGCAATGCCAGTCTCGCATCGGCGCGCGAATTGGTGCGTTGGCGCGACTGGATCGGACCCAACTCTTCCGAGCGCCGCACGATGCATATCCTCAACATGTCCGGAGCGGATGGCGGGCTCCCCGAAGCAGATTTTTCGCGCGCGGCCGGGCAAGCCCCAGACGTCATCATCCCCTACAGCAGAGAAATTGCGATCGCTTCAAATCTCGGAGTGAAGGGCACACAAAAATGCGCCGCGCTTGACCGTGGCCTGGCGAAGTTGCTCCGCGACCTGGCGGGAGAGCCGGCGGAGGCGCCGCGGTCGGTCCTTAGCCGGCTGTTTGGTTAGCCATGGCGCGCTTCGGCAGAAAATCCTCGCTTGACGTCCTCCTCGAGGAGCCGGCGGGCCCGGCTTTGTCGCCAGTAGCCGACCCGCCAGCGACGGGCGGCGTCCCGTTGGCTCTCCAAAGGGCGACGCTGTCCGAGGCGAAAGAGTTCATCCGTGATCAGATATTCACGCGTGTCGAGCCTTTGGTCGCGGTCCGGATCAGCAAGCAGGAGCTAACCACCTTCGTCAACAAGTTGGTGGCCGAAATCGCCAACGAACGAAAAATCCTGCTGAACGAGGATGAGCAGCATCTGCTCGGCGCCAACGTCGTCGACGAAATGGTCGGACTCGGACCCATCGAGCCGCTTTTAAGCGATGCGTCGGTATCCGATATCCTCGTCAATGGAGCGCGAATGATCTACGTGGAGCGGCATGGGAAGCTCGAGCTCTCCAAGCTGCAATTCCGTAGCGATGCGCAGGTTCTCCACGTCGCTCAGCGGATCGCTTCGTCGATCGGACGGCGCATCGATGAATCGAGTCCCATGCTGGACGCCAGATTGGCCGACGGCAGTCGAGTCAATGTGATCATTCCGCCTCTCAGCATCAAAGGACCGTGCATTTCGATCCGAAAATTTTCGAAAGGCATGATGGAATTCTCAAACTTCGTGACCAAGGGCACCCTCTCGGCGGACCTGGGAGCTTTTCTTGAGATTTGCGCGCGCAGCCGCTTGAATATCATTATTTCCGGCGGGACAGGCTCTGGCAAGACGACCGTTCTCAACGCGCTCTCACGCATGATCGATCCGGGAGAGCGCATTATCACCATCGAGGATGCCGCCGAACTCCAGCTGCAACAGGCTCACGTCATTTCGCTGGAGACGCGCCCTCCCAATGTCGAGGGACGCGGCGAGATCACCCAACGGGATCTTATGCGCAACGCGCTTCGGATGCGCCCCGATCGGATCATCGTGGGGGAGGTTCGCGGCGCGGAGGCGTTCGACATGATGCAGGCGATGAACACTGGACATAACGGCTCCATGTCCACCGTTCACTCCAACTCCGCTCGAGATGCTTTGGGACGCATCGAAAACATGATTCTCATGGGAACCGGCAACCTGCCGATGCGGGCGATTCGTACGCAGATCGTGAGCGCGCTCGACCTTGTGGTGCACACCGAGCGCATGCGCGACGGCGTTCGCCGGGTTACCGAGGTTATGGAGGTTGTCGGCCTGGAAGGGGAAATGATCACCCTTGGCGCGTTGTTCACCTACGTCTACGAGGGCGAAAACACGCGATGGCACCCTTCGGGGACGCTTTGAAGCAAGAGCGGTCCGCCCGCAATTTTATGGGAAGATCGAGTATTTCGGACTGGGTTTCGCGCTTCTGCGAACGCTTGGCGTTGAGGAAACGAGAGGCGAGGGCTAACCCATCATGCTTGCCTTTGTTGCGATCGTTCTCGTGCTTCTTGGCGTCTCCGTTCTCGCGGCCGCAATCTCGCTGCACCGAAGAGCGCGCGCTGACATCGAGAAGCGCGTGAGCCTCATCGGTGGGGTCAAACAGGCGCCTCGGGAAACCACCGACGCTTTCGGAGGGTTGTTAAAGGCAGGAACCAAGAAATTCGACATGCAAACGCGCCGGTTCTTCACGGTCGGAATCAGGCGCACGTGGGCCATGAGAGCAAGCACGCTGACGCTCCTGCTAACGGCCGCCACGTCCGCCGGAGGGACGTGGCTTTTCATGCATGGTTTCTTCAGTTTTTCGCCGCTGCCCTCAGCCGCGCTGAGCCTTTCTGCAGCGTTTCTTGCCCCACGTCTCATTCTCTCCGCGGAACAGAAGCGGGCGGAGCGGCATTTTACGGACCTGTTTCCTGATGCTGTCGATACCGTCGCTCGTATGGTCCGGGCAGGTCTGCCTATTACGGCAGCTGTGCGGACTGTAGCGGTCGAGTTGTCGCCGCCCGTCAGCGAAGTATTCGCCGCAATCGCCGATCAGATAAGGATCGGCGTTCCCATCGAGAAAATCCTGGATGAAAGCAGTACGACGATAGGACTGCCCGATTTCCGGTTCTTTACGGTCGCCGTGGGACTGCAATATGCGACGGGCGGCAACCTCACGCAGACACTCGAAATTCTATCGGATGTCATACGCAAGCGACGCGCGATGCGTCTGAAGGCGAAGGCCGCAAGCGGTGAGATTCGTATGACGGCCTATACGCTAACGGCCGTACCGATCGTAAGTATTGGAGCGCTGCTTGTCACTCAGCCTGCCTATCTTGTTCCTTTATGGACGGATCCGCGGGGCCACCTTATCATCGCGATGGCCGGCGTTTGCCTGCTGATGGCCTACCTTTCCATGCGAGCTATGATGCGCAGTATAAGCACGGTTTGACGAAAACTTGGAACAAGAGGATGATTGCGTCGGAGTTCTGGAATTCTATAACATTCGCGGACCTCATGGTGCTGTCCGGCGTCATCGCGATGATCGTGGGCGGCGCGACCCTGTTCGTTTCCGGCGTTCCGACCCGCAGCGACGCGCTGGCGGAGCGGATCAAAATTGCTTTGCCCAGGACGGCTATGAAAACGGCCGAAGCCGCGCGAGCGGATCGTCCTTTGGCGGTTTTGCTAAAGCTTCCTTCGCTTGGAGGGGGCTTGACCGAAGCGGAACACCGGCAGGTCATCCGGATGTATTCGTATTTTGGCGTCCCCGCCGATCGGGCGGTCCCATTCTTTATCCTCAGCAGACTCATTCTCGCCGCGAGCCTTGGCGGATTGACCGTGCTGGCTGGCCTGCATTTCGGCTTCGCTGCGTCACGCTGGTGGTTGCCAGTGCTGGCCGCGGTCGGGAGCGCGATCGCAGGATGGATCCTGCCGATCGTCGCAATCTCTTACGTATTGAGACGGCGCACCAAAGCAATCGCTGCGGGGCTGCCAAATGCGCTCGAACTGCTGGTGGTCTGCGTAGAGGCCGGTCTGTCCCTCGAGGACGGGCTTCAGCGCGTGGCTCGGGAACTCCAGGAATCGCAGCCGGCGCTAGCCGAGGAACTCGCCCTGACCTGGGCTGAAGTCAACATTCTTCCCGATCGTACTCAAGCGCTGGTCAATTTGGCGGATCGGGTCAACAATGCAAGCATGCGAACAGTCATCGGCATGCTGTCGCAGAGCATGCGATTCGGAACGCCGCTCGCTGTTTCCCTGCGGGTGGGCGCGACCGAGATGCGCAGCGATCAACTGACACAAATGGAAGAGCGCGCCAGTCGCCTGCCCGCGCTAATGACCATTCCGGTGATGTTGTTTATAATGCCGACGATCTTTCTGATCATCGGCGGCCCGGCAGCGCTCCGGTTGATAGACATGTTCGCCGGAACCCGATGAGTTGACTCGCGTCGACGGAAGGATCCAGTAAATCAAACAAGCCAAACTAAGGCATTTTGGCAACATAGCGAAAAGTTCTTATTTATTTCTCATAAGTTATCAGGCGTCCGGATTGACTTCTAACGTGTCTTGGCAACAGTGAACGCAGAGGATATCTTGAACTAATTCGGTTTCCTGTTTCGTGAAGCGGGAAGAGCGTCCTGGCAGCCATAGCTTCGTTCAATATTCGAATCGGGAGCCAGCTTATGTTTCAAGAATCAATGAATGACATGAGGTGGGCACAGGAGCGCCGGACGCCATTGGCGGCGCGGCGACGTTTGACGGGTCGCGTTGGAGCGGCGTTGGCGGTTGCGGCGTTCTTCGCAACCGGGGTTTGCGAGTTATACCCAGCGAACTCACAGGAACTCCAGACAGCCCCAGCCCGCCACTTTAAAGTCACGCGCTACAAATCGATCACGTTCGTGTGGCCGCGTCCATTCGCCACCGCTGTCGCCGGGAATTTGGAAATCGCCGACGTCCTTCCGATGTCCGATCGTCAAATATACATTCAGGGAAAGAAAGTCGGCACGACCAACATTAGCCTATACGATCAAAACAAAAACTTCGTCGGAGTGATCGACCTCGATGTGACCCTCGACACTGAGGAGATCAAGAGAAGGATTGTTTCCGGCACGGAGAGCCGCGGCATCCGTGTTTCTGCAAGCAAGGGCCAGATCATCCTGAGCGGCGAAGCGAGGAACGCGGTCGATGCCGACCGGGCGGTCGCGATCGCGAAGTCGATGGTCACGACGGACGACGGCCGGGAGGTGGATCCCGATAAAGCCGATAAATACGTCATCAACGCGATGCGCGTCGCGCCGTCGCAGCAGGTGATGCTGAGAGTTCGTTTCGTTGAGGTTGACCGCACCGCCGAGCGCGACATTGGCGTGAAATGGTTCGGCGCGAATAAGGGGCAAACTGCCGGCGCGAATATAGGCAATGGGACAGTGACGTTGCCATCGACGGGGGGAACGACAACGACTTCTAATTTCAGCAACAATTTAGGAAATACCGCGACGAATAATTTCACAAACAATGCAGCGAATAATTTCGCAAATAATGCGGCGAATAATGACTCGTCGAATAGATAGCTTGCATGATTCATTTAGAGGAACTGGAGCTTATTTGCCGCAGACCGGAACTTTCACGAATTCTACGCGTGCCGCATCGAGCTCCTTCGGGACAGACGGCGCCTCAGGGACAACCTCTTCGGGCGCCTTCGGGACAGCCTCTTCGGGCTCCTTCGGGACAACCGCTTCGGGCAACGCGTTGACCAACGCATTGACCACAGCGACAACGACTGCAGGCGTGCCCATATTCAACGCTATCGGGACGCTGGTGGCAGGAGGGCTCGCGGCCGGGGGGGCGGCGACACCCTTCGGCGTCGGACTTCTCAGGCTCGCCGGCGGCAACGTCGACCTCCTGATCTCGGCCCTGGAATCAAAGGGACTTGCGCGCCGGCTGGCGGAGCCGGATCTCGTCGCGCTCTCCGGTGACACCGCGAGTTTTCTCGCGGGCGGGGAATTTCCGGTGCCATCCGTGCAGTCTTCGTCGACGATCGGCGGCGCTCCCGTCGTCACCACGCAGTATTACCCGTATGGCGTGCAGTTGACATTCGTCCCGACCGTTCTCGCCAGTGGAATCATCAATCTGCGCCTGACCCCTTCGGTCAGCGAACTCGACTATAAAAACGCCGTCGTGATTTCTGGCAGCGCGATCCCGTCCATCACCAAACGGGAAGCGCGTACGACGATCGAACTGCGCGATGGGCAAAGCTTCGCCATTGCTGGGCTTCTCCAATCGAACAACTCCCACGACGTCGACCAGGTGCCCTGGCTCGGTACGGTGCCGGTTCTTGGCGCGCTGTTCAGCAGCAAGTCGTACCAGGCGAATGAGACCGATCTCGTGGTGATCGTCACGCCACATCTCGTTGCGCCCGCGGCGCCTGGTCAGGTCCTCGCCACTCCATTTGATAGAGCGATGCCTGCCAACGATGTCGACTTCTTTCTGATGGGCAAGCCGGAGGTCCGGAAGCGATATACCGACTATGTGACATCAGGCAGCGGCGTGGTCGGGCCCTACGGCTACATAATGCCCCTCGAACCGAAATGATGGAGCGCGCAATGACACAGAAGGCAATTAAGACATTGACGGGCTTGGCGGCGCTCCTGATCGTGATGGCCGGCGGAGCCGCGCGCGCTGGCGACTACCCTTTCCTGGACGGATTGATGCGATATGTTGAGAGGATCGATACGCTTTCCGTGGAGTCCGGCGACGCCAGGAATGTGAACGCGGCCACTCAGATCATCGACCCCTGGCCGCTCTACGCCCGCGACAGGCGCATTCCCGCCAATGGCCAACGGATGGTCGGCGCGATCAATCGCTACCAGAATCCGAAGTTGTTGGGCGCCAAGGCGCCCACGCTTGCTCCGATCATTACTCAGAGCCTTCAGGGTGGCAGCACCGAAGACCAGGGTAGCGCTGGGATGGGCGGACAATAGGCGCATGCGAATGCCTGAGTTCAGGTCCCGCCCGGTTGTCGGCTTGATCCGCCCCAGTTGAGGGGCTTGAGAAAAGAATGGCGAGTGTTCTTCTTCTCGGAGCTGTCGGACTTATCGCAATCTTTCTTGGAGGTTGCGTGGTAGATGGGCTGGGGGTCGCGAGCGTTGACGCTTCGGCGCCGGCTGCGAAGGTCGATGATGCTGGCACGACCGCGACGATCCAAAATCCTGGGGACGTAAAATATTATCCTTCGGACGAGCCGTTGCGTCTAGGCCAGGAGTATTTCAATCGCGGGATATTCGGAGTTGCGCAACAGTATTTTCAGGCGGCGGTCGAGAAAGCTCCAAAAGACGCAAGCGCTTGGGTCGGACTTGCGGCGAGCTATGACCGCTTGGAGCGTTTTGATCTCGCTGACCGCGCCTACAAGGAAGCAATTAAGCTTCAGGGAGAAACAACGCAGATACTCAACAACCAAGGTTATTCGTATCTGCTGCGCGGCAAGTTGAGCGCGGCGCGTGAAAAATTCAAGGAAGCGTTCCAGCGCGAGCCTGATAACCCGACGGTCGAGAATAACATCAATCTCCTCAACGGGAGCTATCGGAGTCATCCAGCGCGACCCTCAGTAGCCGTCTCCGTTGTATGGATGGGCATGATCGTCCGCGAAAAGGGACGCACAACTGCTGCCGCGCAAGACAGAAAAGCGACCTCTATAGGCACCGGGCGTCATGTATATTGGAAGAATTTCTACAATCTTCGGCGCCATTCTGCTCGCGCTGACTGTTCCTGTGGTTGCGGGTCCGACGCGTGTTCTCCCTTCGAAATTCATCGCGCCGCGCGCACCCTCCGAGTCGGTCTATTATCGCTGCCATTACCCCTATCGATGGGTCCCGGATGGCACGATCGCTGGCCCAACGGGCGGCTATCCCTACTATGGCTGGTACGGCTATCCTTATGTTCCGTACCGGTGCGTGCGCCTGCACAATCGTCGCTACCGTCACCCTTCCTGACGTGTGTGACTTTCGCAGGAACCGCGTCGGAGTGTAACCGGCCCGCCCGCCAAACCGAATGGAAGAGTCAAAAACGATCCGGCGATGGTGACACTCGGGCGAGAGGTTATGTCGCGGTGTGGGACCAAATGTGGGGACCGGATCTGTCCGATTGCCTAACTATCGGATTTATAAAATGAAAATCGACGTATTTGGTGCCCCTAGCCGGAATCGAACCAGCACTCCTTGCGGAATCCGATTTTGAGTCGGACGCGTCTACCAGTTCCGCCATAGGGGCCCGCAAGGCTCGCGGACGGCTGGCATATAGGATGCCTGGCTTGGTCCGGTCAACGCGACGCTTTCCCGAAGGCGATTGCGCGGGGACGCCCATTCCGCGTAAAGGACCACAATTGGCAGGAATCTGAATGTTCAATTCGCTCTATCCACGCGTGAAGGCGCTCGCGGAGAGCCGTCACGCCGAAGCCGCGCTGGCTGCGGTGTCCTTCGCCGAAAGTTCGTTTTTCCCTATTCCACCCGACATCCTGCTCGCCCCGATGGCGCTGGCGGAGCCTCGTCGAGCCTGGCGGTTCGCCCTTATTGCGACCATCGCTTCGGTGCTCGGCGGAATCCTCGGCTATGCGATCGGCGCGCTCCTTTACGATACGGTCGGGCAGTGGCTGATCCATCTATACGGCTACGGCTCCAGAATGGAGGCGCTCAAACAGACCTATGCGCAATGGGGATGGCTGGTCATCCTGGTCAAGGGCGTGACGCCGATCCCCTATAAGCTGGTCACGATCACGAGCGGACTGCTCGCCTATAACTTCCCCCTGTTCGTCGCGCTGTCGATCGTCACGCGCGGCGCGCGTTTCTTTCTCGTGGCGGGCATCCTCAACTGGTTCGGCGAGCCTTTGCGCGCCGCGTTCGAACGCAATTTCGTCGCGGCTCTCGGCGTGTTCGCGGCCCTGGTGATCGTCGGTTTCGTGGTTGCGGTCAAAGTCCTCTGATGATCCTCGCCAATTCGATCTTCCCATCCTCGCAAGCCGGTCGGGCGTTTCTTGTTCTGCTGGCGGCGATCGTCACTTTGGCGATCGTCTGGGTTTTTCAGGGGATGGGCTACGCTCCCTGCGAACTCTGTCTGACCGAGCGTTACGCCTTCTACGCGGCGCTCCCGATCGCCGCCGCGACGATCTTCCTCGCGAGGGCGGGCCAGCACGGCTGGGCGAAGGCGGGCCTCGCGCTTCTTGCCGTGATCTTTCTCGCAAACGCAGTTTTCGCCTTCTACCACATCGGCGTCGAGCAGAAATGGTGGGTGGGGCCGACCGCCTGCACCGGCTCGCTGAGCGGCCCGGTCAATGTCGATGATCTCATGAAGGCCATGAACTCCGCGCCGGTCGTGCGCTGCGACGAGCCGGCGCTGCGGGTCCTCGGCGTCTCGCTCGCCGGATGGGACATCGCGGCGAGCGCCGCGCTCGCGATTTATGCCGCTCTCGCTGCAAGACTTCCGCGCTGAGCAGGCCGGCTAGACCTTCCGGCTGGAGCGGCTCGGCGTCCTCCGCTCCGGTTCGGCTTCGAACCGCAACTCGCCTTTGGACGTAAGCCGCACAAGGACTCCCGCCATATTCGCGGAGTGCGCTCGCCCTGCCTTTCGCGCCTCACGAAGGGCGGTTGCAAGCGCCTCGATCTGTTCGAGGCGGATCCGGTCATCCGCTCGGCCGCCAACCGCCCCGATGCGGCGGCCGATCACCCGATAGACGACCGCCATCGGCTCGGAAAACAGGGCATTTGCGTCCAGGACGCCCTCGCCCAATCTCCGGTCGAGGTCATCCGCCGCCCGCCCAATTGCGTCGTCGGCTTCCGCCGCCCGCCGCGCGAGACGAAGAAGGCCCTCCGTTTCCAGACCGTCCGCGCGCAACTGAGAGAGAATGCGCCGCAGCCGAACCCGCGCATAGCGCTCGTCTTCGTTCGAAGGGTCGTTTGCGAAAGCTTGGTCGCGGGCCTGGCAGAAGGCGACAAGATCGGCCTTCGCAACTCCAAGCAAGGGTCGAAAATGCCTGAGACCCTCACGCTCGACGATAGCGTCCATTCCGCGGAGTCCGGCCACGCCCGATCCTCGAAGAAGGCGAAAAAACACCGTCTCCGCCTGATCGTCGGCGTGATGCGCGGTAGCGATCGAGTCGGCCCCGATTTCGTGGGCGTGGCCGACAAGGAGACGGTAACGCGCCTCCCGAGCGCGCTCCTGAACGCGAGTTGCCGGCTTCGGCCCGCGCCACGGAAGAATGGCGTGGGAGACGCCGAGACGGGCGCATAGTCTTGCGGTCGCTTCGGCCTCCGCTTTGGCCTCCGCCCTCAGTCCGTGGTCGACGGTCGCCGCGGCCACCTGCGGAGTTCCGCGCCGGGCCGCCCATTCCGACGCCATGAGCAGCAGAGCCGTCGAATCGGGACCGCCGGAAACCGCGATCAGGACGCGCTGTGCGCTTTCGAGCGGCCGAAGCAGCGCATCGATTCGGGCGTCGGAAAAGGGCGATGCGCCTTCGGCGCTCAACAATGCGCCTTCGCCATCTCACGGCTCGCCAGCCGCTTGATCGACGGGCTCGCCGTTGGGTATCGGCGGCCGAACTCGGCGAAGGTCGCGCAGGCCTGTTCCGAATTGCCGAGGGCCGCCAGCGTCTGCCCGAGGCGGACCATGCTCTCCGGCGCACGGCTGGATTTCGAATAGTCGGTCGTGACCTTGAGATATTGCTCGGCGGCTTCGCGCGGGCGCGATCGCTGAAAGTAGGTCTCGCCGATGTAGAAGATGGCGTCGGGAGTCAGGCGATGGCTGGCGTTGCTTGCGAGGAACGTCTTGAACCCCTGTTCCGCCTGCTCATACTGGCCGGCCTGGAACGCCTGCAGCGCGGCGTTGAATTGCTCCCGGGGCTGGTCGAGCATCGCGACGCCCGTGCCTGTGATCGTCGGTCCGGTCGTCGCCGGGGGAGCGGCAGGGGCGGCAGGTCCGCCTCCAAGATCGAGCGGGGGGCCGGCGGCGGCGAACGGGTCGGCGGGGCGCTCGGCGTGGTCGCGCCAAGCGGTTGCGGGGCGCCCGGCGCATTCGGAGCCGCGTTGGGGTCAAAGGCGTCCGATCGTCTGGGTTTCGCCGGAACGCTTGCATCGGCCGCCGGCGGGGCCGCCAGGGCGGTCGAGGCCGCAGCGGGGGCGGGCGTCGCCGCCGGCGCCTGTCCCGACTTCTCGCCAAGGCGAAATTCTACGTCCTGCCTGAACTTCTGAAGCTGCTCCTCAAGCCTGTGCTGAGCGTTTTCGAGTTCCTCGATACGGCCGTTGGCTCGCCGCAGCGCCTCTTCGAGGCGTCCCATGCGCACGACCATCTCCGCTGCGTCGCCGCCGCCATCGTCGGCCGCGGCGTCCGGGATTGCGCCGGGCGGCGTCGTCTGGGCGCGAGCAGGCGATGCGACGGCCGCGCAAAGCGCGGCGATCGCCATCAAACGGAGGAGTTGGGCGGGAATCACTGGCGTCGGCCTCTCGACGATTGCTCGCGCGGGCTTCCGGGCATCCGGCCCGTCAGCTTTGCGGCGCGCCGCCCAGTACGGTCACGGCGCGGCGATTCTGCGACCAGCACGAGATATCGTCGCAGACGGCCACCGGGCGCTCCTTGCCGTAGGAGATCGTCTTCATGCGGGACGCCGTGACGCCTTTCGCTGCGAGATAGTCGCGGACGTTCTGGGCGCGGCGCGCGCCCAGGGCGAAATTGTATTCGCGGGTGCCGCGCTCATCCGCGTGGCCCTCGATCGTGATCGGATAACGATTGTAACGACTGAGCCAGGAGGCCTGTTTGTCAAGCGTCGCCTGCGCGGTCGACGAGAGATCGGTCTGGTCGGTGTCGAAGAACACACGGTCTCCGACCGTCTGGCTGAACTCCTGCACGCTGCCCGGGCCTGCGGCCGCTCCCGCTCCTGCGGCCATCTGGTCCGCGTTGTTACGGGCGCACGCGCTCAGGCCAATGGCGAGAGCAAGCGTCGCCACGAGCGCTGCCGAACTGCGAACCTTACCCATCCGAACGCTCCTGCGGGTGTTCAAAATTTCTATCGTCGAACTAGGCGCCGAAGGGTTAAGGCAAGGTTCCGGCAACCTTACCGATCCGTTGCGCGCCCCGCTCAGGGAAGCGAAACCGAGGCCAGCGTTAACAGGCCATTAATGGCCATATTGCGGCGCCAAAAGCCTTGCGCCCGCCTCGTTTGGGGGGCAATTTCACGAACGCGTGAACGCGCTTGTGGCAGGATATTCATTGGAATGAAGCATAACCGGTTGAGACGCGCCGCGCTCGTGGCGCTGGCGATGATCTTCCTGGCCGTCGCCTGGGTTTGGGACGGATTGGTCGCGGTCGGCGGATATGTGGCGCGATGGATTCCGTGGGCTCAGTTCAAGAGGGCGTTCGCGGCCATCATCGATCGGCTGCCGGCGCCTCTCGTGCTGCTCGTCTTTCTCGTGCCCTTCCTGATTGTGGAGCCGTTGCTGGTGGTGGCTACGGTCGCCGTCGCGATGGGTTATGTGGTCTCGGGCGCGATCGCCTGGATCATCCTCAAGCTTCTGGCGATTGGCCTTATCCCCGCGATTTTCGACCTGACCCAGCACAAGCTGATGACCATGCCGTGGTTTGTCCGGGCCTACGACAAGGTGATGGCGTTCCATCATTACGCTGACCAGCTCGTCGCGCCTTACAAGCGAGCCGCGGCGGCCCTGATTCGCGAATGGCGGCGGAAGGCCGCTGCGCTCATGGGCCGGGAGCGGGGGATGGCTCATCGGGCCGCGCGCTTCGTCTCGCGAAAGCGGGCGGCCAACGGCCGGCCGCCGGTCGCCACCAACAACGGCTAGCGCCTCGGCGTCGTCGCTGGCGCGTTGGGCCCCTTCCCGTTAAACAAGAACGGTTCTGTCTTGTCTGGGCTCTTTGCGTGACGCCGTTTGTCGACCTCCGGACGCTGCTTGCGGGTTCGCTTGTTGGAGGCGTTCTCGGGCTGGTAGGCGGCGGGGGCTCGATCCTCGCGGTGCCTCTGCTTGTTTACGGCGTCGGCGTGTCGTCGCCGCATGTCGCCATTGGCACGAGCGCGCTCGCCGTTTGCGTCAATGCCCTCGTCAACCTCGCTGCGCATGCTCGCGCCGGGAACGTCAAATGGCAATGCGCCGGCGTCTTTTCCGCGGCCGGGATTCTGGGCGCAGCGGCTGGCTCGACCTTCGCCAAATACGTGGACGGCCACCGGCTGTTGATGCTGTTCGGGCTCATGATGATCGTCATTGGCGCAATGACCTTGCGGCCCTCGGCGCGAGGCGAGCGCCATGACGTGCGCCTTTCCCGCGAAACCGCGAGAACGCTGCTGCCGCCTCTGATCGGGATCGGCGCGGGGGTGGGGGCGCTATCCGGCTTTTTCGGGATCGGCGGCGGATTCCTGATCGTGCCGGGGCTCATCATGGCCACCGGAATGCCGATGATCGCGGCCATCGGGACGTCGCTGGTCTCGGTCGCGGCATTCGGCGCGACGACAGCCGCCAACTACGCAGTCTCGGGACTCGTCGACTGGCGCATCGCGGCGCTGTTCATCGTGGGAGGGATCGCGGGGGGATTTGTCGGCGTCGCCGGCAGCCGGCGCCTCTCCGGCAGCAAGCACGCTTTGCGCATCACCTTTGCCCTCATGGTTATCGCGGTCGGGCTTTACGTGACGGTCAGAGGCCTGATGGCGGCAGCCTGAGTCGGCGCCTTGGGCCATGCGAACAGGTTGACAGTCCGATTGGGTAGGCCCACATTCGCAGCCAGCACGAGGGGCGCCCAGGTGGGCTGAGACGGCGATCCGCCGGACCCTTTGAACCTGATCCGGGTCATGCCGGCGAAGGGACGTGGCCGAACTCGCGACTTTCGGGCGTCCGTTTCTCCGCCGCAACAGCCCGCAGAACCGCGAGGAGACGGGCCCGATGAACGAGATGCCGAAATTCGCCGCCCCGCAGAGCGTGACGACCGGGCCGGTCGCCGGCTCGCATAAAGTCTATGCCTCGCCTGAGGGTCGTCCCGATATCCGCGTCCCGTTCCGCGAGATCAAGCTCAGCGATCCGAACGAGCCGCCGGTCCGGGTGTACGATCCGTCCGGGCCGTACACCGAGGACGCCCCGCATGTCGATCTCGCGAACGGCCTGCCGCCGGTCCGCGAAGCCTGGATCGCCGCACGCGGCTATGCGACGGCCGAGGGGCGCGCAATCCGTCCGGAAGACAACGGCAATGTCTCCACCGAGCGCCTTGCTCCGCTTTGTCCGGCGAAGCGGACGCTGCGGGTCGGACGACCCGGCGAACTCGTGACGCAGTTCGAATTCGCCCGCGCCGGGATCGTCACCGAAGAGATGATCTATGTCGCGCATCGCGAGAATCTGGCGCGCGAAGCGGCGCTTGAGGGCGCGGCCGAGCGGCTTGCGGACGGCGAGAATTTCGGGGCCGAGATTCCGGAGCTCATCACGCCGGAATTCGTGCGCAGCGAGGTCGCGCGGGGGCGGGCGATCATCCCCGCCAACATCAATCACGTCGAGCTGGAGCCGATGGCGATCGGCCGCAATTTCCTCGTCAAGGTGAACGCCAACATCGGCAATTCGGCCGTGAGCTCCGGAGTCGCGGAGGAAGTCGAGAAGATGGCCTGGGCGATCCGCTGGGGCGCCGACACGGTCATGGACCTCTCGACGGGACGCAACATCCACAACATCCGCTCCTGGATCGTGCGCAATTCGCCTGTTCCGATCGGCACCGTGCCGATCTATCAGGCGCTGGAGAAGGTTGGCGGCGATCCGCTGAAACTCGATTGGGAAGTGTTCAAGGACACGCTGATCGAGCAGGCGGAGCAGGGCGTCGATTACTTCACGATCCACGCGGGCGTGCGGCTCGCCTATGTGCCGCTGACCGCCAGGCGGGTGACGGGCATCGTCTCGCGCGGCGGCTCGATCATGGCGCGCTGGTGTCTCGCAGGCCACCGCGAGAGCTTCCTGTACGAGCGGTTCGACGAGATCTGCGACATCATGCGCAAATATGACGTGTCGTTCTCGCTCGGCGACGGCCTGCGGCCGGGCTCGATCGCCGACGCCAACGACCGGGCGCAGTTCGCCGAGCTTGAGACGCTGGGCGAACTGACAAAGGTCGCCTGGGACAAGGGCTGCCAGGTGATGATCGAAGGCCCCGGCCATGTGCCGATGCACAAGATCAAGGTGAATATGGAGAAGCAGCTTCGCGAATGCGGCGAGGCGCCCTTCTACACGCTCGGGCCGCTGACGACCGACGTCGCGCCGGGTTACGACCACATCACCTCGGGGATCGGCGCCGCGATGATCGGCTGGTTCGGCACCGCCATGCTCTGCTACGTCACGCCGAAGGAGCACCTCGGCCTGCCGGACCGCGAGGATGTGAAGACCGGCGTCATCACCTACCGCATCGCGGCTCATGCCGCCGATCTCGCCAAGGGCCATCCGGCGGCGCGCATCCGCGACGACGCGCTGTCGCGCGCAAGGTTCGACTTCCGCTGGGAGGACCAGTTCAACCTTTCGCTGGACCCCGACACGGCGCGCAAGTTCCATGACGAGACGCTGCCGAAGGACAGCCACAAGGTCGCGCATTTCTGCTCGATGTGCGGGCCGAAATTCTGCTCGATGCAGATCACGCAGGACTTGCGGAAGGAGGCCGAGGCGATGGCCGGCATGGCCGAGAAGTCGCGTGAGTTCCTCGATGGCGGCGGGGACCTTTATGTGAAGGCCGCGGAGTAGGCGCCTGATGCGCGCGACCGTCATCGGGGCGGGGGTCGCTGGCCTGACGACGGCGCTCGCGCTCGCCGAGCGCGGCGCCAAAGTCACGCTCGTCGAGCGCGCGCCTGAGATCGGCGGCAACGCCTCCTGGCTTGCCGGCGGCATGCTCGCTCCCTTCTGCGAAGGCGAGAGCGCGCCCCCTTCGGTCGTCGAAGCGGGCAAGCGCGCGATCGACTGGTGGGAAGCTCGCGTTCCGGGCGTCCTGCGTCTTGGCACGCTCGTCGTCGCGCCCGCGCGCGACGCGAGCGAGGTCGAGCGCTTCGCCGCGCGCACGAGCGGCTTCGAGCGCGCGGACGAAACGCGCATCGCGGCGCTTGAGCCGGATCTTGCGGGACGTTTCCGTCGCGGACTTTTCTTCCCCACGGAGGGACATCTCGATCCGCGGGTCGCGATGCGCGCCCTCGCCGAAGCGCTTCTGGCGCGAGGAGGCGAGATCCGGTTCGGCGCCGACGGCGATCAACTGGCTCCCGGCGCGGACGCCATACTCGATTGCCGCGGCTTCGCTGCGCGCGCCGAACTCACGGAACTACGCGGCGTGCGCGGCGAAATGATGCGTGTGCGCACCCGCGAAGTGCGGCTCGACCGCGTCGTGCGCTTCCTGCATCCGCGCATCCCGCTCTATGTCGTGCCGCGCGGCGGCGGCGAATATATGATCGGCGCGACGATGATCGAAAGCGCCGAGCGCGGCCCCGTCACCGTTCGATCCGCGCTCGAAATGCTGAACGCGGCCTATGCGCTCCATCCGGCTTTCGGCGAAGCGGAGATCCTCGAGATGAGCGCGGACGTGCGTCCCGCCTACCCGGACAACGAGCCGCGCATCGTCGAGCGCGACGGCCGCATCTTCATCAACGGGCTTTATCGCCACGGCTTTCTCCTGTCGCCCGCGCTCGCGGAAAGGCGCCGCTGCGCTGGCGTTTCAGCGCACAAGCCAACCGTCCGCGGCGCGTCCGCTCGTCGAGGCTGAGCCATGCGGCTGACCGTCAACGGCGAGGATCGGGAACTCAAGGCGGACACGCTCGCCGCCGCGCTCCTCGCGCTCGACTATGAGGACGCGACTGTGGCCACTGCGCTCAATGGCGAATTCGTTCCGAAGCGGGCGCGAGAGGCGACCCCTGCAAGGAGGGGACCGGATCGAGATCGTGGCGCCCCGGCAGGGGGGCTGAGACTGTGTCGGAATCGGGAACCATGGCTTCTTCGGATTTCACCCTCTACGGCGTGACGCTGCGTTCGCGGCTCATGCTGGGCACCTCGCAATATCCCTCGCCCGCCGTCCTGGCGGAGGCCGCGCGCGCGAGCGGCGCGGACATTCTGACCGTCTCGCTCCGGCGCGAATCCGCGCGGCTCAAGGAGGGGCAGGACTTCTGGCGGCTCATCCGCGACATCGGCGCCCGCGTTCTTCCCAATACGGCGGGCTGCTACAGTGTGAAGGAGGCGGTCACGACCGCGCAGATGGCTCGCGAAGTGTTCGGGACGTCATGGGTCAAGCTCGAAGTGATCGGCGAAGCGGACACCCTGCAGCCGGACGTGTTCGGCCTCGTCGAGGCGGCGCGCATCCTCTGCGACGACGGCTTTGAAGTGTTCCCCTATACGACGGAAGATCTCGTCGTCGCCGAGCGGCTGATCGAGGCGGGCTGCCGGGTGCTGATGCCCTGGGGCGCGCCGATCGGCTCGGGGAGGGGACTCAACAATGTCTTCGGACTTCGGGCGCTCCGCGCGCATTTTCCGGACGTGCCGCTGATCGTCGACGCCGGCGTCGGCCTGCCGTCGCACGCAGCGGCGGCGATGGAACTCGGCTATGACGGGGTGCTGCTCAACACCGCCGTCGCCAAGGCCGGCGATCCGGTCGCGATGGCGCGCGCTTTCGGTCAGGCGATCGAGGCCGGACGCGAAGCCTTCCTCGCCGGCCCGATCGGGCAGCGCGACATGGCCGCGCCCTCGACTCCGGTTGTGGGGCAGGCGGTGCTGTCGTGACGGGCGCGACCCTCGATCCCTTCTACCCGATCGTCGATAGCGCGGCCTGGGTCGAGCGCCTCGTCGGCGCCGGGGCGAAGCTCATTCAACTGCGCATCAAGCACAAGAGCGAAATGGGCGTCGCCCGCGAGACCCGGGAGGCGCTCGCAATCTGCAAACCCGCCGGGGCTGTGCTCGTCGTCAACGATTTCTGGCGCGTGGCGGTCGAGGAAGGGGCCCCCTGGGCGCATCTGGGTCAGGAAGACCTCGACAGCGCGGACGTCGGCGCCATCCGCAGGGCGGGCGTCAAGCTTGGGGTCAGCACGCATGACGACAAGGAGCTTGAGCGCGCGCTTGCGCTCGAACCCGACTATATCGCGCTGGGCCCGATCTATCCGACCGTTTTGAAGGCGATGGTGTTCGCGCCGCAGGGACTTCACCGCATCGGCGAATGGAAGCGTCGCGTCGGGGCTATCCCTCTGGTCGCGATCGGCGGGCTCACTGTCGAGCGCGCGAAGCGATGTCTCGCGGCCGGCGCCGACATCGTCTCGGTCGTGACGGACATCACCCTGAACGCCAATCCGGAGGCGCGCGCGCGAGACTGGGTCTCGGCGACGCGACAGAGATGAGCAGCGCCCGGGTCGCAGTCACGGTCGCCGGCTCCGACAGCAGCGCCGGGGCAGGGATACAGGCGGACCTCAGAACTTTCGCCGCGCTCGGCGTCTATGGCGCAAGCGTCGTGACGGCGCTGACCGCCCAGAACACGCAAGGGGTGCGCGCCATCCACACTGCGCCGCCGGAGATCGTCGCGGCGCAGTTGGATGCGATCTTCGACGATTTTTCGGTCGCCGCCGTCAAGGTCGGCATGCTCGCGAACATAAGCATAGCGCAGACGGTGGCGAGCAAACTCGCCGCGCTCGGCCGCTCGCCCCTTCGTGGTCTACGATCCGGTCATGGCCGCCTCGTCCGGCGAGGCGTTGTCCGGGCCGGGATTTGTAGACTCGATCCGCGAATGGCTTCTGCAACTCGTCGACTGCCTCACCCCCAATCTCGGCGAGGCGGCGGCGCTGCTCGGCGAGGCGGTCGCGCGCGACGAAACGGACATGGCGCGGCAAGGCAGGGCGCTGCTCAAGCTCGGGCCCCGCGCCGTCCTGATGAAGGGCGGACATCTCGAAGGCGACGCGGTGGATCTTCTGGTGACGGGGGACGATGTCCGCCGCTTCGCCGCTCCGCGCATCGCCTCGGTCAATCTGCATGGCACCGGCTGCACGCTCTCCAGCGCCCTGGCGGGATATCACGCGCTTGGCCTGGACCTTCCACGAGCCGTCGCGGCGGCCAAGACCTTTGTGCGGGACGCCATCGCGCGCGGAGAAAACTTCAGGCTCGGCCACGGGGCCGGTCCTCTGGCGCAGTCGCCTCTCGCGCCGTAGTTTCAGGTTACGGCGCGCATCATTTATGCTGGAGGAGAGAGGCGAGCGGCCATGGCCCGCGAGGCCCGCGACTTCTACACCTCCCTGCCTGCGTTCGGGAACTTCGCCGACGTCGTGCGTGTGGAGAATTTCTCGCCGCTGCCCGATGACTGGGTTGTCGGCTTTGCGGATGTGGTCGGCTCGACCGACGCGGTCGCCGAGGGGCGTTACAAGGCCGTCAACATGGTCGGCGCCGGGGTGATCGCGGCCGTCGCCAATGCTCTCGACAGGCGGGCCTTCCCGTTCGTCTTCGGCGGGGATGGCGCGAGCTTCGCGACTTCCGCCGCCGACGCCCCTGCGGCCGCCGCGGCGCTCGCCGCAATGGCCGTGTTCGCCCGGGAGGAATTCCAGTTCGATCTCCGGGTCGCCACGATTTCCGTGCGCGACATCCGCGCGGCCGGGCGCGACGTTCGCGTTGCGCGCTACGCGGCGACGCCGCATTGCGTCTACGCCATGTTTTCGGGGGGCGGACTCTCCTGGTTCGAGGATCAGGTCAAGCGGGGCGTCTACCGTCTCCCGCCGGCCGAGCCCGGCGCCAGGCCGGACCTGATGGGTCTTTCCTGCCGCTGGGGCGTGACGCCGGCGAAGAACGGCGTCGTTCTGTCGCTCATTGTTGCGCCGCGTGGAGACGATGCGCGCTATCCGCCGCTTGTCGCCGAGATCATCGGTCGAGCGATCGAAGCTTCGGAGAGCGACCGGCCAGTCACCCTGTCGAGCCTGCGGCTCGGAAACCCCCTCCGGGCGATTGCGCTCGAAACAAGGGTTTCGAGCTCGTCCGGCTTTTGGCGAGCGCTGAAGATCCCAACAGGGCTACGACATGCGCTCACCTTCGTGAGGTCGGTCTACTATTATGTGGGCACGGCGGTTTTCTTCACGCTCAGACTGAAGGGCCCGTCCGTCTCTGCGAAAACGTACAAAAGCGACATCGTGGCGAACGCGGATTTTCGCAAATTCGACGATGGGCTTCGCATGACGATCGACTGTTCGCCGGCCTTTGCGGACGCGCTCGAGGCGCGGCTGGTCTCGGCGAGCGATTTTGCCGATTGGGGGCTCTTCCGTCAGGAGGCCGCGCAGGTCACATGCCTTGCGCCTTCGGTCACCGAGCGCGGCCACGTCCATTTCGTTGACGGCTCCGACGGAGGCTATACTTTGGCGGCCAAAGCGATGAAGACGCGGCGCCAGTCGCGATCCGCGCCAGCCGCGTGAAGGGCGTCGGCGTCGCGCTTCGTCCGGAGGAAAAAGTTCGATGCGCAAAGCCTTTTTCGGCTCTTTCGCCGCCGCGGCGGCCTTGTGTCTCACCGTCGCCGCTGTCGGAGCGAGGGCCGCGGCAGAGGGCGCGCCCAAGGAGCCGACGCCGATTGCGGTTCTCGATCTCGCCTATATCGACACTTCCGGGGAGCCGGCGGACCAGACGGCCGCGCATGAGCGGCGCGCGGCGGATTTCGTGACCGGGCTCAAACGCGACCTCGCGGCGAGCGGCCGCTTTCGCATTGTCCCGCTGAATTGCGGGGCGAAGCCCTGCGCCTCGGACGCCGACGCGGACGATATTCAGAAGGCGGCAAGGGCGGCGGGCGTGAAGCTCGTCGTGATGGGCGCGGTTCATAAGATGAGCACGCTGATCGAATGGGCGAAGATCAATGTCGTCGATGAGGATCAGAACCGCGTCGTCTTCGACAAGCTCCTGACCTTCCGCGGCGATACGGACGAAGCGTGGCAGCGGGCGGAGTCGTTCGGCGCGCGCGAGATCCTGCAGGCTGCTCCCCCAGGTTGACGAGCGAGCGCGCGGCCGATCCGGACCCGCCGGGAAAACACCAAAAGCGCGTGCGTGTGGACAGCCGCGGCTCGGGCGCTGCGCCCGCCTCGCCGTTTTGCTAGCCTCCCCGTCCCATGAACCTTTCCCCCGCCAGTCTTGACGCCGAGCCGGCCGCGCCCCGGCTCACGCCGATGATGGCGCAATATTTCGAGATCAAGGCGGCCAATCCCGACAGCCTCCTCTTCTACCGGATGGGCGATTTCTACGAGCTCTTCTTCGAGGACGCGGAGGTCGCGAGCCGGGCGCTCGGCATCGTGCTGACGAAGCGCGGCAAGCACGACGGCGAGGACATTCGCATGTGCGGCGTGCCGGTCGAGCGCGCCGAGGACTACCTCAATCGCCTGATCGCGCTTGGCCATCGGGTCGCGGTCTGCGAGCAGGTGGAGGACCCTGCCGAGGCGAAGAAGCGCGGCGCGAAGTCGGTCGTGAAGCGCGAAGTGATCCGGCTGGTCACGCCGGGCACCATCACGGAGGAGAAGCTTCTCGAGCCGGGCAGGGCGCGCCTGCTCGTCGCTGTCCAGCGCATCCGGGCGAGCGAGGGGAAGGCGGCCTATGGCCTCGCGGCGCTCGACCTTTCGACCGGCGCCTTCATGCTCAGCGAAACGGACGACGCGGGCCTTGCCGCCGAGCTGGCGCGGCTCGATCCGAGCGAGATCGTCGCGGCGCAGGCGGTCCATGATGAGCCCGCGTTCCGCAGGCTCGCCGCCGAGATGCGCGTTCCCGTCACGCCGCTCGCGCGCGAGGCGGGCGACGGCGCCGCGGCGGAGCAGAGGCTCTGCGAATTCTACGGGGTCGAGACCCTCGACGGCTTCGGCGCCTTTTCGCGCGCCGAGATCGCGGCGGCGGCGCTGGCGCTGGCCTATGTGAAACGAACCCAGTTCGAGGCGCGTCCCGCCCTCTCGCCGCCTGCGCGCCGCGCCCACGGCGCCAATCTCGAAATCGATCCGGCGACGCGCGCCAACCTCGAACTCACCCGAACCCTCGGCGGCGCGCGCGAAGGTTCGCTGCTCGCGACCCTCGATCTGACGATCACCCCCGGAGGCGCCCGGCTTCTCGCCGAGCGGCTCGCAAGCCCGCTCACCGATCCGCCGGCGATCGACGAACGCCTCGACGCGGTCGGCTTTCTCGCCGACGCCGAGCCGACGCGCGAAGCGCTCCGGCGCGCGCTCGCCGGGGCGCCCGACTTCCTGCGTTCGCTGTCGCGGCTCAGTCTCGATCGCGCCGGACCCCGGGACCTTGCCGCCGTCCGGGACGGGCTCGCCGCTGTGGAGGCGCTGGCCGGCATTCTGGAGCAGGCGGACGACCTGCCGCCCGAACTCTTGCGCGCCTATGCCGCGCTCACCGCCGACTGCGGGGCGTTGAAGCGCGAACTGGAGCGGACGCTCGCCGAAGACCTGCCGCTTTTCAGGCGCGACGGCGGCTTCGTGCGGCCGGGCGCGATCCTGGCGCTCGACGAGACGCGGGGCCTGCGCGACGAGAGCCGTCGCGTCATCGCCGACTTGGAGGCAGCCTATCGCGAGGAGACAGGGGTCCGCCAGCTCAAGATCAAGCACAATCATGTGCTCGGCTATTACATCGAGACGCCGCAGGCGCAGGGCGAGGCGCTGCTGAAGCCGCCGCTGAACGCCAGCTTCATCCATCGCCAGACGATGGCCGGGCGCGCTGCGCTTCACCACGCCGAAGCTCGTCGACCTCGAAGCGCGGATCGCCTCTTCGGCCGAACGGGCGCTGGCGCTGGAACTCGACGCTTTCGAAACCTTGCGCCGCGCCTGTCTCGCGGAAGAGAGCACGCTCCGCGGCTTCGCCTCGGCCCTGGCCGCCGTCGATGTCGCGGCGGCGCTCGCGGAGCTTGCTGTCCGGCGCGACTGGACGCGGCCGGTCGTCGATTCCTCGCTTGCTTTCCACATCGAAGGCGGCCGCCATCCCGTGGTGGAGGCAGCGCTGAAGAGCGCCGGCGAACCCTTCGTCGCCAACGATTGCGAGCTTGGCGGCGATCCGGACGAGGGCGGGCGCATCGCCATCGTCACCGGCCCGAATATGGCGGGCAAATCGACCTTCCTGCGCCAGAACGCGCTGATCGCGCTGATCGCCCAGATGGGCTCCTTCGTTCCCGCCGCGCGCGCCCATCTCGGCGTGGTCGATCGCCTGTTCTCGCGCGTCGGCGCGGCGGACGATCTGGCGCGCGGCCGTTCGACTTTCATGGTCGAGATGGTCGAGACGGCGGCCATCCTCAATCAGGCGACGGTTCGCTCGCTCGTCATCCTCGACGAGATCGGGCGCGGAACGGCGACCTTCGACGGTCTCTCCATCGCCTATGCCTGCGTGGAGCATCTGAACGCCGCCAACCGCTCGCGCGCGCTCTTCGCCACGCATTTTCACGAATTGACGCAACTCGCCGAAACGCTGCCCCGGATTGCGCTGCTCACGATGCGGGTCAGCGAATTCAAGGGCAGCCTCGTCTTCCTGCATGAGGTCGTGTCGGGCGCAGCGGACCGCTCCTACGGCATTCAGGTCGCCAAGCTCGCGGGGCTTCCGGCATCCGTCGTCAAGCGGGCGCGCAAGGTGCTTGCGGACCTCGAAGCCTCGCGCCCGAGCGGGACGCTGGATTCGCTCCCGCTCTTCTCCTATGAGCCGCACGAACCGGAGCCGAAGCGCGACGACGCCTTGCGCGAGGCGGTTCATGCGCTCGATCCCGACGCGCTCACGCCTCGCGAGGCGCATGCGGCGCTCTATACATTGAAGAAACTATTGGACGGAAAAAGCCCATGACCGACCCGCAGATCCTCGTGGCGACTCTCTTCGCAGCCTTCCTCTATGTCGTGCTGCCGGGGCCGGCCTTTCTCGCCCTCTTCACCCTGACCGCCTCGCGCGGGCGGCGGCCGGGCGCCATGTTCATCAGCGGCCATCTGGTCGGCGACGTGACCTGGGGCGCGCTCGCCGTGGCGGCCATCGTGGGCGCGAACACGCTAGGCCCGAGGCTGTTCCAGATCCTGGGCTTCGCCTGCGGCGTCTATCTCGTCTATCTGGGCTTCCGGGCGCTTACCTCGCGCAAGGACGCGCCGGCGCGCACGATCGGGTCAGCCCGGCCGCTGGCCACCGGCATGGCTTTTGGCCTGACCAATCCGAAATCCTATCCCGTGGCGCTTGCCGTCTTCTCGGCGATCGTCGCCCCCCATATCGCGACGCTGAGGATCGCCGACGCGCCGCAAATGCTGGTCGCGGCCTTCGCCGGCTTTCTCCTCGCCGACGCCGTGCTGATCTTCGCGGCCGGACTTCCCTTCGTCCGGCGCTTCTTCCTGCGGCACGGCGTAGCGGTGACGCGCGTGGTCGGGGCGATTTTCGTCCTGTTCGGCGCGCGTTCGATCATGGACGCCTTCGAGGGCGCGGCGCGAAGGACGGCGTGACGCCGCCTCAGGCGTTCTGGATCGTGGCGTCCAGTCGAAACTGCGGTTCCTCGAACGAGTTTTCCGGGCCTTCCTGATTAGTGCTGTGGAATTTTTGTCGCTGACATTGCCGGCCGGGTTCGGACACCCTAACTACGGTCCAGACGAATCGCCATTCGAGGTTTTCATGGCCGCCCGACAACCCGCGATCTTCATTCCGCATGGCGGGGGCCCATGTTTCTGGATGGAGTTTCCGCCGCCCTTCGGGCCGCATGCCTGGGACAGGCTGCGCGAACACCTCGCCGGGCTCGTCGCTTCGCTGCCCGAGCGGCCGAAGGCGTTTCTGGTCGTGACCGCCCATTGGGAGGCGGCGCAGCCGACGGTCAGCGTGAACCCCAGGCCGGGGATGCTGTTCGACTATTACGGCTTCCCCGACCACACCTACCGCCTCGACTACCCGGCGCCCGGCGCGCCCGAGGTCGCGGCGGAGGCCAAGCGGCTGATCGAGGCGGCCGGATTGCCGGTCGCAACCGACGAGGCGCGAGGCTTCGATCACGGCGTCTTCGTGCCGTTCCTGATCGTCGATCCGAAGGCGGAAATCCCGGTCGCGATGCTTTCGCTGCGCAAGGATCTCGACCCCGCCTTCCACATCAAGCTCGGCAAGGCGCTCGCGCCTTTGCGCGATCAGGGCGTCGTCATCGTGGGGAGCGGGATGAGCTATCACGATTTGCGCCACTTCTTCGATGGCGGCGAGGGACCTTCCGCGACCTTCGACGCCTGGCTCGACGAAACGGCGAGAGCGCCCGCCGCCGAGCGCGAGGCGAGGCTTATCGCCTGGGACAAGGCGCCGGGCGGCCGCGCCTCCCATCCCAGGGAGGAACATTTGATCCCGCTCATGGTTGCGGCGGGGGCCGCCGGCGAAAGCGAAGGCCGCCACGACTTCCGGGACGTCATCGGCGGCAAGGTGATTTCCGGGTTCAGGTTCGGTTAGGATGAGGACCGGGGAAGCCGTCATAGCCTTGTCGCGCTCTGGCGCCCGGGAGCGCAATGCACTAGAGGTTTGTGCAGTGACGGCTGTCCACAACCGCAAGATGGCCGGCTCTCAGGGGGAGCGATCCTGATGGAAACGATCGCGGCGATGGCGGCCAAGAAGCTTGGCAAGTTCCTCGCGAACGACTTCCGCGATATTTTCGGCTCCGTTCACAATGAATCCGCGGAGCGGCTCGGCGCGCTCGCGCGCAGCACGATCGAATGCATCGCCCAGAGCGACGCGCTTTACCACAATTTCGAGCACACGATGCTCGTCACGATCGTCGGGCGCGACATCCTGCGCGGGCGGACGCTCACGCACCGCATCGAGCCTTCCGACTATATGCATCTGATCTGCGCGTGCCTTCTGCACGACATCGGTTTTGTGAGGGGCGTTCTCAGCGGCGACACCAAGCACGAGTTTGTGGTGGACCAGCACGGCAAGACGGTGACCATCCCGCGCGGCGCTTCGGACGCTGCGCTGGCGCCCTGGCACGTCGACCGGTCGAAGCTTTTCGTTTACGAGCGCCTTGGCAATTCGCCGGACATCGATCCGGCCCGCGTCGCGGAGGCGATCGAGCTCACCCGCTTTCCGCCCTGCACCGACGGCAAGAGCGCGGGCCTCGAGGCGAGACTTGTTCTCGCCTCCGACCTCATCGGCCAGCTGGGCGACCCGCTCTATCCCAAGAAGGCCAACGCCCTCTATTGCGAGTTCGAGGAACTCGGCAGCAACCGCCAGTTCGGATACGAATCGCCGGCCGACCTCGTCGACAAATATCCGACCTTCTTCTCGGAGCTCGTCGCGGGCCATGTCGAGGAGGGAATCAAATATCTGGCCCTCACCTCCTCAGGCCGACAGTGGGTCGCCAATCTCCACAATCACGTCTTCTGCGCGAGCAACGGCAACTGGCTGATGGGCCCGCAGCACTGAGAGCGGGCGGTCATTCGGGCGGCAGGACTGGGCTCGTCCTCGGCATGAGATGGAGCGCGGCGCCCGTCCAGGGATGGGCGAGGGCGACCTCCTCGTTGAGCTCCACGCCGAGGCCCGGCTCTTCGGGCGGGATCACGTAGCCGTCCTCCCAGCGGATCGACTTTTTCAAAATCCCGGCGTGGAAGCCGTCCCAGCGCTCGATGCTCTCGAGAATCAGGAAATTGGGGCTGCAGGCGGCGAGCTGGATGTTCGCTGCGCCCACGACCGGACCGCAATAGAGATGCGGCGCGATCTGCGCGTAATGCGCCTCCGCCATCGCGGCGATCTTCTTGGCCTCCAGAATGCCGCCGACGCGCCCGAGGTTCATCTGCAGGATCGAGGCCGCGCCGGTTTGCAGCACCCGTGCGAACTCGTATTTCGTCGTAAGCCGCTCGCCCGTCGCAATCGGCATCCGGCATTGCGCCGCGACTTTCGCCATCTCCTCCGGCGCTTCGGGCGGCGTCGGCTCCTCGAACCACAAGGGCTCGTAAGGCTCGATGCGCCGGGCGAGCCGCAGCGCGCCCGACACCGTGAACTGCCCGTGCGTGCCGAACAGAAGGTCGCATTTCGGCCCGAGCGCTTCCCGCAGCGTTCTGCAGAAAGCCTCGCTGAGCGCGAGCCGCTCGAGGCTCGGCTGGCGCGGATCGAAGTTGGAATAGGGGCCGGCGGGATCGAACTTCACCGCCGTGAACCCTTGCGCGACATATTTGAGCGCGCGCTCGGCCGCAGCGTCGGGATTGGAATAGACGGGGCTGTCCGAATAGACGTCCGAACCGGGCTCGTCGGGATAGAGATAGGTGTAGCTGCGCAGCCGCTCGTGCACCTTGCCGCCGAGAAGCTCGTAAACGGGCTTGCCCACCGCCTTGCCGGCGATGTCCCACAGCGCCATCTCGATGCCGGAGAGGACGCCCATGAGCGACGCGTCCGGCCTCAGCGTGTAGCCGCGCCCGTAGACGTTGCGCCACAAAGCCTCGATGCGGAACGGATCCGAGCCCAGGACATGCCGCTCGAACACGTCCCGGATCATCGCGGTCAGGGTGTCGGGCGCGAAGCTCGCGGCATAGACCTCGCCGATTCCTTCGACGCCGCAGGCGGTCTTCAGCTTCAGGAACACGAAGTACCGGCCGCCGAACGCGGGCGGCGGATTGCCGACGACGAAGGTCTTGAGCTCTGCGATCTTCATGAGACGCCGTCGCGAAGGTTCGGGAACGCTTGACTACGCCGCAGGTTTCCGGCGTCAAGCTGAGGCGCGCGCCGCCGGGGCGGGCAGGGGACGATCATGGTGGGGCAAGTCATCGCTTTCGTGCTCGGCAACCTGCCGGCCTTTCTGCTCGTCGCCGCGCTTCTCGCAGCGGCGATGAGCCATACGCCCGCCAACGCCCCCGAGCGCTACCTCGCCTGGCTGCTTCTGCTCCCCGTCGGCGGCGCGGGCCTGTGGGCCGCGACCTTTCATCTGTTCTTCCCGGCCATGGCCGCCCGGATGATCGGCTGGGACCCGAGCCCCTTCCAGTTCGAAGTCGGCATGGCCGATCTGGCGATCGGCGCCGTCGCGGTCTTGAGCTTCTGGCGCGATCTGAGCTTCAAGGCGGCCGTCGTGATGATCAACGCGATCTTCCTGCTTGGCGACGCTTTCGGCCATGTGAAGCAGATGATCGTCGCCGGCAATTTCGCGCCCGGCAACGCGGGGACGCCCTTTGTCATGGACATCGTCCTGCCGGTTGCGACCCTTGCGCTGCTCATGGCCGCGCGACGCCGGGAGCCCGCCTGAGTCTTCAGAACACGATGACGTTTCTGAGCGCTTCGCCGGAGCGCGACGAGGCGAGCGCGTCGTTGATCGCCTCCAGCGGATAGCGCCCGGTGATGAGCTCGTCGAGTTTGAGCCGGCCGTCGCGATAGAGCGCGACGATCCTGGGGACGTCGATCGCAGGCCGGGCCGAGCCCATCTTGGAGCCCAGGATTTTCTGTCCGTCGGCGGCGAGCCAACCGGGGTCGATCGCCGCGTTGACGCCCGAAGGCGGCATGCCGACAAGCACCGTTCCGCCGTTGCGTTTCATCAGCGACACGCCCTGCTCGGCCGCGCCCTTCACGCCGACCGTCACGAACACCCAGTCCGCCTTGCGGCCGCCGGTCAGCTCCGCGACCCGCCGGGCGACGTCCTCGCTCTTCGCGTTCACCGCATGGGTCGCGCCGAAGGCAAGCGCGGCGTCGAGCTTTCCCGGCTGGACGTCGATTGCGACGATCGGCTCGCATCCGGCGAGCCGCGCGCCCTGAATGGCGTTCAGGCCGACGCCGCCGCAGCCGATGACCACCGCGCTCGATCCGGCCTTCACATTCGCGGTGTTCACGACCGCGCCCATGCCCGTCAGCACGCCGCAGGCGATGAGCGACGCGCTGTCGAGCTTCACGTCCTTCGGGATCGGGACGGCCTGCGAGGCGTCGACCACCATGCGCTCGGCGAAGGCGCCGGTGCGCAAGCCGTGCCCGATCGTCTTTCCCGCTGTGTCGCCGAGCGGGGATTTGCGGTCGAGCGGAAAGACTTCCTCACAGAAGACGGGCGCGCCCTCCGAGCAGGCGGGGCAGAAGCCGCAGTTGCGGATCAGCGTGACGACGACGTGGTCGCCTTCCTTCAGCCGCGAGACGCCCGGCCCGGTCTTTTCGATCACGCCCGCCGCCTCGTGCCCGTAGACGGCCGGCAACTCGCCGCCCCAGGCGCCGTCGATGTAGAAAATGTCGCTGTGACAGATCGCCGTCGCGGCCGTCTTGACCCGGACTTCGCCGGGACCGGGTTCGGCCAGCTCAAGGGTCTCGATCGTCAGCGGCGCGCCGAAAGCGCGGCAGACGGCGGCTCTGGTTTTCATGGAAATTCCCGAGAATTGAGGTCGTGTTGACGCGCCGCGAGAGTTTCAGCGCAGGCCGCCGAATTCAAGCGCGGCTTGTGCCGCGGCCAATCGAATTTTGTGCAAGGCGAATGGCGCTGCGCGGCGGCAGAACAGGTGGAAGACCCGTCCGCTGCCCGAGGCTCGATTTAGGGGGTCACGCGACGGCCGAGGCGCGAGCCCCAGGCCGGCGGCGGCGGCAGCATCTCCGTTCCGGTATTCGGATCCGCGCGAAGCGAGGTGTAGACCGACAGAAGCTGGCAGCGGACGTGTTGCAGGCTCAAAGCTCCGGACGGACCCAGCATCGGTAACGTGACGGACGGCAACTCGACTTTGTCCGCCGGCCCGCGCAGCAGATGCAGCTTGACCGTGAGCCTGACCGCATCGATTCGCCGGCTGGAATAGAGCTCGACGAGCCGGCGGAAGATCGACCCCTGGACGAAGACGTTCGTGCACCAGGAATATTCCACGTGCCTGTCTGTCGAAATATAGCAGGGAGAGCGCCGATCGGGGTCGCGATCGAACTCTGCAATGTCCACGTTATCCGGCTCAAATCCGGAGATATAAACAAGAAACGACTCCCCGCCTTCGTCCGACGAGGGCACGACAACGGAGCCTTCGATGGCGTAGTCCTCGATCGACGAGGGACGGTGTCGTCCGAGGAAGTTCAGCGAACTCGTATAACGCTGGAAGACCATGTCGTGCAGCGCGACATCGATATCCAGAAGCGAGACCTCGACGGCTTTGCGGCTTCCGGGAGAGAAAAAGCTGGAGAGATCATGCATCGGGGGTCAAGCCAATTCAAATGGCTTCATAGACCATGAAGCCGGGCCATGGGCGATCGGGTTTCCCGGCAATTTCATTTTCCCCCGGCTTTATCCCGATAATTATAAGATGCGGCAAATAAACAGCCTCGGGGATTTTGTATAGGACATCCGACGTTAAGTGTCGAGAGTCACGGAGCTTCTCTCCACTACCAAAAATTTGTTCCTGAAGCAGCCCGGTCTTTGACGCCGGTCAGGCGTGGCGCGGAAGTCTTCAACCAGAGGGTTGTTCAGGGCACCGCCGAAAGCAGAAGAAATACGCCGAAGATTACGAGATGGACGGCGCCCTGGAGGATTGTGGCTCGGCCGGTCGCAAGCGTCAGGGTCGCAACGAAGAGGGTAAGCAACAGGAGCGCCATGCCCTCCCAGTCGAGGCCGAGGATCAGCTCCTGCCCGAGATAGAGCGAGAGGCCGCCGACGACCGGGACCGTGAGCCCGATCGTGGCGAGCGCGGACCCGATTGCGAGGTTGAGGCTCGTCTGCACCCGGTTGGCGTAAGCGGCCCTCACCGCGGCGCCGCTCTCCGGCAGCAGCACGAGCATGGCGATCACGACGCCGAGAAAGGACGGCGGCAGGCCGGCCCGGAGAATGCTCCGCTCGACCTGAGGCGTCAGGGTCTCGGCTACGAGGACGACAGCCGCGAGGGAGAGAAGGAGCAGCGCCGCGCTGGCCGCCGTCTGCGCGTTCGAGGGCGGGGCGGCGTCATGCGCCGCAGCGTCTCCGGCTTCCGGCACGAAATAGTCCCGGTGACGAACGGACTGGACGAAGACGAAGACGCCATAGAGCAGAATCGTCAGCACGCTGACGAAGAGGAGCTGCGTCGGCGAATATTGCGGTCCGAGCTTGGTCGTCGTGGCGTTGGGAAGAACGAGGGTGAGGATGGCGAGCGTCGCGAGCACGCTCAGGGAGGAGGCCGTGCCCTCCACCCGGAAAGCCTGCTCGCGATAGCGCCAGCCGCCGACCAGCAGGCACAGGCCGACGAGCCCGTTGAGGACGATCATCACCGCCGAGAAGACCGTGTCGCGGACGAGCGCGTTCCCGTGTCCGCCTGCGGTCAGCATCGCGGTGATGATGAGCGAGGCTTCGATCACCGTGACGGCAAGGGCCAGAAGGATCGAGCCGAAGGGCTCGCCGACCTTGTGCCCGATGACCTCCGCGTGATGGACCGCAGCGAAGACGGAGCCGAGCAGGAGCACGCTGACCACGGGCACGACCCAGATCTGGTCGGGGTCGATCGCATGGGCATGCTCGAGGCCGACCATGACGAGCGCAGCGAGAGGCGGGGCCCAGGTTGTCCACGAGCGGAGAATCCCGCCCTCGGCGTCACTCATCGGTTTCACCCGGCGATCGAGGTTGAAGCGGCGCGACGTTTGGTCGATTCCAATCGGGAAGGCAAACGGGACGCAGGAATTATAATTTCCATTATTCTGAAAATATGATATAGATAATTCCGGAATATACAATACAAATAAATATCGTAAAAATGAGCTTGATACTGGAGTGGAGGCGATACCCGCCGCCGGACGAGGTCTCAGGGACAGGCTGGGGAGTTACAGACGACGAGACGACGCTAAAATGATGGATAAGGCCCTGATATTTCTGAATCGCAAACGCTAAATTGTGGCGGAACGTCTGGACGCGGCTCCGAGGAACACAGAGGCGCCTGAAGCGCCTCAGCCGAGGCGCTTGAGCCAGGCCTTCGCCTGCCGCTTCACGTTGGCGGGCGCGGTCCCGCCGTAGGAGGTCCGGCTCCGGACGGATTTGTCGACGCTCAAAACTGCGAAGGCGTCCTGGGTGATGCGCGGCTCCACGCTCTGCAATTCGGCGAGGGTCAGCTTCTCGAGCGGAGCGTTCCGCGCCGAAGCCAGCGCGACGATCCGGCCCGTCACGTGGTGCGCTTCGCGGAAGGGCATCCTGAGCGTCCGGACGAGCCAGTCGGCGAGGTCGGTCGCGATCGCGTAGCCGGCCCCGGCGGCGGCCTTCATCCGCCTGGCGTCCGGCGTCATGTCCCTGACCATTCCGGTCATGGCGGCAAGCGAAAGGGAGAGGGTTTCGAGCGCGTCGAAGACGCCCTCCTTGTCCTCCTGCATGTCCTTGGAATAGGCGAGGGGCAGGCCCTTCATGACCGTGAGCAGACCGATCAGCCCGCCGATCACCCGCCCCGCCTTGCCGCGGACGAGCTCGGCCGCATCCGGGTTCCGCTTCTGCGGCATGATCGAGGAGCCCGTCGAAAAGGCGTCCGAGAGCCGGACGAAGCCGAATTGCGGCGTGGTCCACAGCACGATCTCCTCGGCGAAGCGGGAGAGATGGACCGCGCAGATCGAGGCCGCGCTCAGGGATTCGAGGGCGAAGTCGCGGTCGGCGACGCTGTCGAGCGAATTGGCGGTCGGCCGGTCGAAGCCGAGCGCCTTGGCCGTCATCTCCCGGTCGATGGGAAAGGACGTGCCGGCCAGCGCCGCCGCGCCCAGCGGAGATTCGTTGAGGCGCCGCCGCGCATCCGAGAAGCGGCCCGCGTCCCGCCCGAGCATCTCCACATAGGCGAGGAGATGATGCCCGAAGGTGACCGGTTGCGCGGACTGGAGATGGGTGAAGCCCGGCATGACCACGTCGGCGCATTCCAGCGCCCGGGTCGCCAGGGCGCGCTGGAGATCGGCGATCTGAACCAGCAGGGCGTCGAGGGTGTCGCGGACCCAGAGCCGGAAATCGACCGCGACCTGGTCGTTGCGCGAGCGGGCCGTGTGCAGGCGGCCGGCGGCCGGACCGACGATCTCGGCCAGCCTCCCCTCGACATTCATGTGAATGTCCTCGAGCGCGCGCGAAAAGGTGAACACGCCTGCCTCGATTTCGCCTTTGACTTGGGCAAGACCGCGGGCGATGGCCTCGGCGTCGGCGGCTTCGATGATGCCCTGCTGCCTGAGCATTGCGAGATGGGCTTCCGATCCCGCGATGTCCTGGGCGGCGAGTTTCTTGTCGAAGTCGATCGAGGCGTTGATCTCCTCCATGATCTCGGACGGGCCGACGGCGAACCGTCCACCCCACATCGCGTTGCTCATGTGATTCCGCCGTCCCGGGTGTTCGACAAATGACGAAGACAGACAATCCGCCGCGCCGCCGGCTGGGCCTTGCGATCGCGCTCGTGGCGGTCGTGGCCGTCATCGCCGGCGCTGTCCTATACGGGACCGTCAAGCCGCCGGGCAAGGTCGCAGGCGTCTGTCCCGACTCCTCGAAAGCGCTCGCGACGCGGCTCGCGCCGCTGGCGAAGGGGGACGTCGCGGCCGTCGCGATCGAATCCACGCCGCGGCCGGCCATCCCGCTCGTCTTCGAGAAGGAGGACGGGTCCAAGACGTCGCTGGCCGATTTCCGCGGCCGGTTCGTGCTCCTCAACCTGTGGGCGACCTGGTGCGTCCCCTGCCGCGCGGAGATGCCCTCGCTCGATCGGCTCCAGGCCAGGATGGGGGGCAAGGACTTCGAGGTCGTGGCGGTCAACGTCGACACGGCTCGTCTCGAGCGGCGCGCGGCCTTCCTGAACCAGATCGGCGTCAAGTCGCTGGCCCGCTACGCCGATCCGAGCGGCGACTCCTTCGAGACGTTGAGGAAGGACGGACAGACGCTGGGCCTGCCGGTGTCGATGCTGGTCGATCCGGAGGGATGCCTGATCGGCGTCGCGCGCGGGGCGGCGGCGTGGGATTCCCCCGATGCGCTTGCGCTCATCGGCGCGATGCAGGGGCGCAGCGGCTCGTAAAGAGGTCGGGGTTGGGCCAGGCATGCGCGTCTTTCTTCCCTCGCGAAGATAGCCTTTAATGGGCGGCCTGTGATTCGAGCGCCCGCTTGGGCAAAGGGTGGGCGAGAATGCCGAAAAAGCTGAGCCGTCTTGCGATGGCGGCCCTGGTCGCCATCTGCGGATGGGCGGGAGAGGCTCTCGCCGACGACGCTTCGCCGTCTCCGGCCGCGCCCCCGGCCTCTTCGCCGCCCGCGCCGGCTTCGGTCGCGCCCGCTACGCCCTCCGCGCCGGGGCCGGCAGCGTCCGGCTCGCCTACGCCCGCGGCCCCCGTCGTCATCTCCGGCTGCGACGACCCCCGCGCCTTCGACCGGCGCAAGCGAAGCGCCAAAGCCGGCCGCGCCTGCTCGCGGGCGCTCAGCCCACGCCCGTTCCGTCCAAGCCTGCGGATCAGAATGCGACGTCCGGCGACTCCACGGGTCAGATCGTAAACCTGACCGCGCGGCCCTTCGCCTATGTCGAAGGCAAGGCCGACAAGGACGGGATCTTTCCCGCGATCATGAAGTCGCTCGCCGCGGTCAAGCGCGACGTGGACGCGGGCGGCGTCAAGATCGCCGGCAGGCCGCTCGCCGTGTTCCTGGAGTTGGACGAAAGCGGCTTCCGCTATCGGGCCGGCTATCCGGTCGAGGGGGTTCCCGAGGGCAAGACGAGCCTCTCGAACACCGTCATGATCGGCCAGACCCCCGCCGGCAAGGCGATGCGCTTCCAGCACGCGGGCGCATATTCCGACATCGACGCCACTTACGACGCGATCACCGCCTATCTCGACGAGAAGGGCATCGAGGCCCAGGACACGTTCGTCGAGGAATATGCGAACGACGTGAAGGACGTGGACGACCCGAACCTTCAGGTCAATATTTACGTGATGATGAAGTAACGGGCGCGCAGGTCGTCGCGCCGAAGCGCGACGGCTGACTGGCGTCCCGCGCGGGGGATTACTGCGCGGCCTGCGCCATCGGCTTGAGCGCCGCAGCGCCGCTTTCGAACTGGAGCCGGGCCAGCCGGGCATAGAGCCCGTTCGCAGCCAGAAGCGAAGCGTGGGCGCCTTCCTCGACAATCGCCCCGGCGTCGAGCACGAGAATGCGGTCAGCGTTGACGATCGTCGCGAGCCGGTGCGCGATGACGAGAGTCGTGCGCCCCTGCATCAGCGTTTCGAGCGCCTTCTGCACGAGCGTCTCGTTCTCCGCGTCCAGGGCCGAGGTCGCTTCGTCGAGGAGGAGCACCGGCGCGTCCTTGAGGATCGCCCGGGCGATCGCGATGCGCTGGCGCTCGCCGCCCGAAAGGGTCACGCCGCGCTCGCCGAGCACCGTGTCGTAGCCCTGCGGCATGGCGGAGATGAACCCGTCAGCGGCGGCCTTGCGCGCGGCCGCGACGATCGCCTCGCGGGTCGCCTGCGGCGAGCCGTAGGCGATATTGTCCGCCACGCTCGCGCCGAAGATGAAGGGCTCCTGCGGAACGAGGGCGATGGACCGGCGCAGGTCCGCGGGGTCGAGCTTCGAGATGTCGACGCCGTCGAGCGTGACCGATCCGCGTAGCGGATCGTAGAAGCGCAGCGCAAGCTGGAAGAGGGTCGACTTCCCCGCGCCCGAGGGGCCGACGATCGCCACCACCTCTCCGGGCGCGACCCGCAGGCTCACATGATCGAGGATCGGCGCGTCGACCGCTCCCGGATAGGCGAAATCGACCGAATGGAAGGCAAGCTCGCCCCGCACAGGGGAGGGCAGGGCGAGCGGAGCGGCAGGCGGAGCGATCCTCGGCTTCACCGCCAGCAACTCGCCGATGCGCCCGGCCGCGCCGGCCGCCTGCGAGAGGTCGTTCCAGACCTCCGACAATTGACCCAGCGCCGCCGCGCCGAACACGGCGTAGAGGACGAACTGGAGCAGCGCCCCGCCAGTCATCTGCTTCGCCACCACGTCCTGCGCGCCAAGCCACAGAACGGCGACGACGCTGCCGAAGGCCAGAAACAGCGCCGCGACGGTCACGACCGCGCGCGCTTCCGCCATCCTTCGCGCCGCCTCATAGGCGCCGTAGGCCGCGGCGCGGAAGCGGTTGGCCGTGAAGGCTTCCGCGACGAAGGACTGCATGACCCGAACAGCCGACAGACTTTCGGTGGCGAAGGCGGTCGCGTCGGCGAGCGTGTCCTGCGCCCGTCTCGACCGCTGGCGCACGGCCCGGCCGGCGGCGAACAGCGGCAACACGATGATCGGGATCGCCACGACGACATAGGCCGAGAGCTTGGCGCTGGTCGCGACCATCATGGCGATCGCGCCAATGAACATGAAAGCGTTGCGCAGGGCGACCGAGGCGGACGTGCCGAAGGTGGCCTTGAGGAGCGTGGTGTCGGCCGAAAGGCGGGAGGCGATCTCGCCGGTCTTTTCCGAATCGAAGAAGGAGGCGTCGAGCCGGGTCAGATGGGCGAAGAGGTCCGCGCGAAGGTCGGCGACGACGCGCTCGCCGAGCGTGGTGACAAAATAGAAGCGGGCGCCGGAGGCCAGCGCGAGAACGGCGACGACCCCCATCATCCCCAGGAAATAGACGCGGATCATGCCGGCGTTTTGCGCGGAGAAGCCGAAGTCCACCATGCGTCGCACCGCGATGGGCACCACGAGCATCGCCGCGGAGGCGAGCGCGAGCGCGACCAGCCCAGCGGCGATGCGGCCTCGATGGGCGAAGGCGTAGGGCAGCAAGGGCTTGAGGGCGTGGAGCGGAGCGCGGCGTTTGGCGCCGCGATCTCGGGCGTCGGTGATCATCGGATGAGGACATTGCGGGCGGGAACTCCTTCGGACGCGGATAGACCCTCATGACGGCGCCGAAATCAAGACGCAGGGGCCGCGACCTATTGCATCATCGCGGCGGGCGTCCTATAGGGGCCGCCAGCCAAGAGCCGCCGGACCTCCGGACGGCTCTTCTTCTATTGCGCGCCAGGACCTGACGATGAAGCCCGATATCCACCCGAACTATCACATGATCAAGGTCGTCATGACCAATGGCGTCGAGTTCATGACGCGCTCGACCTATGGCGAGGAGGGCGCGACCCTCAACCTCGACATCGACCCGAACACCCATCCGGCCTGGACGGGCGGCACGGCGCAACTCATGGACCGCGGCGGACGCCTGTCGCGCTTCAACAGCCGCTTCGCCAATCTCGGCATCGGCGGCAAGAAGTAGGCGATTCGCTCGGACCGGGTCGCTGGCCTCACCGGCAGACTCGGCGAGAACGCGGCGGGTTGACCTCGTCGCGGGCCTACAGCGCTCCGATCCTTCGCACGCTCGTGATCTCGCCGCCGCCGCTGGCGGCGATTCGGGCGCGCGCTTGGATCAGCGGCTCGCTTGTCACAGCCATGTGCCAGCCGCTGGCGTGAAGCAGGGTTTTGGCGTCGCGCATGACGCCCACGTGTCCTTTCCAGAAGACGAGATCGCCGCGCGCGAGCGCGCGTTCGGCCGCGACCGGCGAGCCGAGCGCCGCCTCCATCATGTCGCTGTCGCGCGGCGAGACGATCCCCGCAGCGGTCAACGCCGACTGGACAAGCCCCGAACAGTCGATCCCCTCTGACGTGCGACCGCCCCAGAGATAGGGCGCGTTGAGATAAAGCTCGGCGACCGCCACGAAATCCGGCTCGCGCGACGAGGCCTCGGCGAGATGGCGCGCCCATAGGCAGGAGCCGTCCTCGGCGATGGCGAAATCGCCTTCGAATCTGCGGATCGCGACCCTTGCGCCGAGCGATAGCGCCATGACGGGCGGCAGCTTGATGGACGGCCCCGGATAGACATGGGTGCGCAGGGCCGCGACGCGGTGTGTCGGAGGCGCGCGCAGGCTCCCGAGCGCGACGCCGGGCAGATAGCCGACATAGCCGTCCCTCGCGAGCTGCACCCAGGCCCAGCCTTCGCTTTCGTCGTAGGCCGTGACCGTCTCGCCGAACAGCGCCTCGGTCTCGAGCGGCGCGTCCGGCCGGGGCGCGCGCCGCAGGGGCGCGCTCGCCTCGACGACCTGCATGGCGCGGCCTTCCGCATAGCGCGGCGCTTGGACCTTGCCTCTGAGCGAGGCGGCTGCGAGGTCGGCGCGGAGGGGCGTGACGCGAGGATCGAAGGGGAGGCTCATGCAGGCGGTCTCTGCGGCGGATCGGAGCGGAGCCGCCGAATCCCGACGGCTTCCGCCTTCGTCCGCCTAGCCGCGCGCGCTTACTCGAACAAGCCGTCGATCAGCGCGTCCTTCGCCTCGCAGGCGTGGCCGAGGCACTCGACTCCGTACGCGGCTTCCAGCGTCGCGAGCAGATTGTAGTGGTTATAGGGCGTGTCGATCTTCCGCGCGGGCTCGTCCTTGCTCGTCACGACGATCAGCGGCGCCCGGCCGCCGCCGAGCATCACGCCGTTGCGGCCGATCGGGCTGCCCTTGAGCCCGCCGGCGCCGGCGTAATCGTCCTCGTCCCAGACGATGATGAGCGCCGTATCGTCCTTCCACATCGGGGCCGCCCGGATCGCATCGACGGTTTCGCGCAGATACTGATCGCCAAGCCGGATTACCGAATGGTCGAGTCCCGATTTCGGATAGGCGCAGTCGGGCTTCCCGATCGCCTCGGCGCTCTTCGGAGAGATCCCGTGCATGTCGTGGCATAGATCGGGCGAGATCCAGGTGAAGCCCGCGAGACCGCCCTTGAGATCATCGGCGAACCCCTCGTAGGGCAAAACCTTCGCCATGCGTTCCGGCTTGTCTACGAAGCTGGAGAAATAAAGAAATGGATTGTGCTTCTGGGCGTAGAGCTTGGCGATGACCTTGCCGTCCGCGTCGAGGGGCCAGTATTCGACCATCTTCCTGTCGGCGGGCATCCCCTGCATGTAGATCTTCCAGCTCACCTTCGCTTCGTCCAGCTGGTCGATCAGGGTCTTGCCGGGGAAGAGATGCGCGGTCTCGGCGGCCTTCTTCTCCTGCTCCTCGGTCAGGAGACGGCCGGCTTGCGCCGGCTCCTCCGCGTCCGGAACGAATTCCTCCGGCTTGCATTTGACGTCGGCGCCCGCCTTGCAGTCGTCGTGGATGCCCATCTCGTCCCCCGCGACCAGCGCGAGGTAGTTCGGCAGGCTCGGATGGGTGACGCCGTAATATTGCGTGGCGTAGCGCACGCCGGGCTGGGCGATGAGCTCATTGATAAACGGCGCATCCGCCTTGTTGCCGATGAGCGTGTCCGTGCCATGATTCTCCATCATGATGAGGATGAGATGCTTTGGCGCGGCCGCCGCGGCGGGCGTGAGACTTCCGCAAGAGAGCGCGGCGGCGAGGGTCAGGGAGGCGACAGAACGCAGAATCATGGGCAGAGGTCCAGGCTCGGAAAAACGCCAGCCGGCGAAGATAGCTCCGCCGGGCGACAGATCCATGACCGCTTTCGTTCCCGAGGGGTTGAGCGGCGAAGGCGTCGAGACGTAGCATGCGCGGAGCAGGCGCGGAACGCCGCGCGAAAGAACGAACCGGAGATTCGCCCATGTCTTTCGCCGCGCGAGAGGATCGGCCGCCCGACGCGCTCGACGCCTATGGCGCGGTCACGCACGAGGTCGTCAACCAGCCCTACGAACTCACGGATTACAATCTCTACGATTCCGACGCCGCGCTGAAGGAGGCGGTCGCGCGTGAGGGGGCGGGCTGGGCGTCGAATGCGCTCGGCGCCTTTGGAGGGCGCGCAGGGTCGGCGGACTATCTGGAACTCGGGACGCTCGCCAACAGGAACCCGCCGGAGCTCGACACGCATGACCGCTACGGGCGGCGCGTCGATCTCGTGCGCTTCCACCCCGCCTATCACGCCCTGATGAAGTCGGCGATCGAGGAGGGTCTCCATTCCTCGCCCTGGACCGAGCCGCGCGAGGGCGCGCATGTGGCGCGGGCCGCGCGCTTCTACATGCAGAGCGAGGTCGAGGCCGGTCACGGATGCCCGATCACCATGACCTTCGCCTCCGTTCCGGCGCTCAAGCTGCAGCCGGAGCTGGCGAAGGACTGGCTGCCGAAGATCGAGGCCCGCGTCTACGATCCGCGCAACGTCCCGGCCGGCCAGAAGCAGGGCCTCACGATCGGCATGGCCATGACGGAGAAACAGGGCGGGTCGGACGTGCGCGCCAACACGACGCGCGCCATTCCGGTCGGCGCGGAGGGGCCGGGGCAGGCTTACGAACTCGTCGGGCACAAGTTCTTCGTCTCGGCGCCGATGTGCGACGCTTTTCTCGTGCTGGCTCAGGCGCCGGGCGGGCTCTCCTGCTTCCTCGTGCCGCGCTGGCGGCCGGACGGCACGAAGAATCCGCTCCAGATCGTCCGGCTCAAGCGCAAGATGGGCAATGTGTCCAATGCGTCGAGCGAGACGGAATTGCGCGGCGCGCTCGGCTGGATGGTCGGCCCGGAGGGCAGGGGCGTCCCGACGATCATCGAGATGGTCGCCATGACGCGCTTCGATTGCATGATCGGTTCGTCGGCCGGCATGCGTATGGCGGTCTCGCAGGCGATCGACCATTGCCGTCAGCGGAAGGCTTTCGGCGCCTACCTGATCGACCAGCCTTTGATGACGGCGGTGCTCGCCGATCTGGCGATGGAGGCCGAGGCGGCGCTCGCGCTCACGATGCGGATCGCGCGCGCGTGCGACCACCGCGACGACCCTCACGAGGACGCGCTTGTCAGGCTTGGCACGGCAATCGGCAAATACTGGATCTGCAAGCGCGTTCCGGGCCATGCCTATGAAGCGATGGAATGCATCGGCGGCTCGGGGGTCATGGAGGATTCGCCGATGCCGCGCCTCTATCGCGAGGCGCCGGTGAACGCGATCTGGGAAGGCAGCGGCAACGTCCAGTGCCTCGACATCGCGCGTGCGATCTCGCGCTCGCCTCAGACGCTCGCGGCCTATTTCGCGGAGGTCGACGCCGCGAAGGGCGCGAACGCCGCGCTCGACGCCCATGTCGCGCGTCTCAAGGACGATACGCGCGACCTCTCGGATTTCGAGACGCGCGGGCGCGACCTCTGCGACCGGCTGGCGCTGGCCTTGCAGAGCGCGGCGCTTGTTCGGGCCGGCTCGCCGGTCGCCGACGCTTTCGCCCATGCGCGGCTGGAGAGCCGCGGCGCGCACAATTACGGGGCGCTGACGGGGGTGGACGCGAAGGCGATCGTGCGACGCGCGGCGCCGAGGTGAGCGCGCGGATGGCGAGCGTCGGGAAGGAGGCCGATTGAGCGGCTCTGCGGATCATCTCTGGGTCATCAGCGCCACGAGCGATGCAGGCGGAAGGTCGACCTATGCCGATCCGCAATGGCTCGCCCTCACGGGTCAGACGGCGGAGGAGGCGATCGGCTACGGCTGGCTCGACGCCGTCCACCCGCACGACAGGCCAAGGCTGATCGAGGCGTTGCAGGCGACGCTCGCGCGCCGCGCGCCCCTGCGCCATGAATTCCGCGTCCGCAGCAAGTCCGGCGACTATCGCTGGGCGGTCGGCGTGGCCGCCCCGCGCTTCGACAAGTCGGGGGTGTTCCTCGGCTATGTCGCATCGCTTGTGGACATTCACGCGAGCCGCGAGACGGAAGAATCGCTACGCAGGAGCGAGGAGCAACTGCGCGTTGCGCACGAGCGCCTGACGGCGACGCTTCGCGCCTCGCCCGTCATCGTCTTCGAGCAGACCGGCGAGGATCTTCGCTATCTCTGGATTCTCAAGCCGCCTCAAGGCTTCCGCCCGGAGGATGTCGTCGGCAGGACCGATCACGACCTTCTGGAGCGGGAGGACGCCGACCTGCTTGTCGCCCTCAAGCGGCGCGTCATGGCGTCCGGCGTTTCGTCCCGCGACGAAGTGCGCGTCACGGTCGATGGCGAGCCTCGCTGGTACGACCTCAGCATCGAGCCGCACCGGAAGGGCGGCGCGATCGACGGCGTCCTTTGCACCGCGATCGATATTACGGACCGCAAACAGGCCGATTCCGCCCTGACACGCACGCGGGAGACGCTCGCCATCGCCGTCGACGCCGCGCAGATGGGCACATGGGACGCAGATCTCAGGCGGGGCGGGTCGATCGTCCGCAACCTGCGCCACGACCAGATCTACGGCCTCGACGACATGCAGGAAACCTGGACCTTCGACGATATCCGCGAGCGGGTCATCGAGGAGGACAGGCCGGCGCTTGAAGCCGCGTTTGAAACGTCCCGGCGGACGGGCAGGTTCGAGATCGAGGTCCGGATCCGCTGGCCCGACGGCTCCATCCGATGGATGGCCTCGCGCGGCCGCGTGCGATTCGACGCCAGGGGCAGGCCGATCCGCGCCTCCGGAGTCAATTTCGACGTGACGACCCAGAAAGCGGCGGAACAGGAGCTCAAGGACGCGGATCGTCGCAAGGACGAGTTCCTCGCCATTCTGGGCCATGAGCTTCGCAATCCGCTGACGCCGATCCAGAACGGCGTAGAGGCCTTGAGGCGCGCGCTCGCACCGGACGCCTCCGCCTGCGAGCGAGCGCTCATCGACATGATGCAGCGGCAGACAGCCTATCTTGTACGGCTCGTCGACGATCTGCTTCAGCTCTCGCGCGTCAACAGCGGCGTGATAGAGCTCCGCCGCGAGCGCGTGGATATCGCCTCGGCCGTGCGCGACGCGCTGGATGTCACGGCGGCCTCTCATCGAGAAGAAGGCGCATGAGGTGGCGACGCGCCTGCCTGACGAACCATTGATCGTGTTCGGCGATCCCATGCGGCTGGCGCAGATCGTCACCAATCTCGTCGGCAACGCCGCGAAATACACGGCCCCCGGCGGCCGCATCGAGATCGTCGCCGAACGCCGCGGGGACGACGCCGTGATCAGGGTTCGCGACGATGGCGTGGGGATCGAGCCCGATGCGCTGCCGCGCGTCTTCGATCTCTTCGCCCAGATCGACGGGCTCTCGATGGAGGGCGGCCTCGGGGTCGGCCTTGCGCTGGCGAAGAAGCTTGCGGTCCTGCACGGCGGGTCGATCGACGTCGCGAGCGGCGGGCTCGGGGAGGGCTCGGAATTCACCGTGACCCTGCCGCTCGAAGCGGCTGCGCCGCTCGAAGCGGACGAGGCGCGCGAAACGGAATCCCGGGCGCCCAGGGCGGTGAAGCTCCTCATTGTCGACGACAATCACGACGTCGCGGACAGCATGGCGATGCTGCTCGAAAGCTTCGGGGGTGACATCCGCACCGCCTATGACGGAGAGGAGGGAATCGAAGCGGCGGACGAATTCCGGCCGGACATCGCTTTCGTCGACATTCGCATGCCGGGTCTCGATGGCTACGAGACGGCGCGGCGCATGCGCGAACGGCTCGGCGCGGAGACGCCGAGACTGATTGCGCTGTCGGGGATCGGGGACCGGCAGGGGAGCCGCGACGCCGGCTTCGACCTCCATCTGACGAAGCCTGTCTCCGCGGATGCGCTCGAGAGCCTGTTGCGCGAGGCAGGCGGATAGGCCGCCGAAAGCGGCCTTTCGCGCCGGCGGCGTCGGCTTGACCGCGCTTTCGCGCACTCGCGCCCGGGACTTCTTACACAATGGCGTCGGTTCATTCTTAGGTTTCCCGGAAGGGAGAAAGCGCTTCCCGCCATTGACAAGCCGCCCCGGCCCAAGGGAAACGTCCGCCCGTTTTTGGCGAGGACGCTCATGACCCATTCCCGGCTCCAGACGCTGATCGAGCAGGCTTTCGAAGATCGCGTGAAGATCGGCCCGCAAACCACGGGCGACGTGCGCGACGTGGTGGAGAAAGCGCTGGAGATGCTCGATTCAGGCAAGGCGCGGGTCGCGGAGAAGATTCCGGACGCGACGGGTCCGAACTCCTGGAAGGTCAATCAGTGGCTGAAGAAGGCGGTGTTGCTCTCCTTCCGCCTCAACGACAATCGCCTCGTGGAAGGCGGCCCGGGCGGGGCGACCTGGTGGGACAAGATCCCCTCGAAATTTGCGGGATGGGACGAGAACCGTTTCCGCGAGGCGGGCCTTCGGGCGGTGCCGGGCGCGATCGTGCGCCATTCGGCCTTCGTCGCGAAGGACGTCGTGCTGATGCCGAGCTTCGTGAACCTCGGCGCCTATGTCGGTTCGAAGACCATGGTCGACACCTGGGTGACGGTCGGCTCCTGCGCGCAGATCGGCCGAAACGTGCATCTGTCGGGCGGCGTCGGGATCGGCGGCGTGCTGGAGCCCTTGCAGGCCAATCCGACCATCATCGAGGATGACTGCTTCATCGGGGCGCGCTCGGAGGTCGTCGAGGGCGTGATCGTCGGCGAAGGCTCGGTGCTGTCGATGGGCGTGTTCATCTCCGCTTCGACGAAGGTGATCGACCGCGCGAGCGGCAAGGTCCATGTCGGCTACGTGCCGCCCTTTTCGGTGGTCGTGCCCGGCTCGCTGCCCGGCAAGCCGCTGCCCGACGGCTCCCCCGGCCCCTCGCTCTATTGCGCCGTGATCGTGAAGACGGTCGACGCGCAGACCCGCGCCAAGACCGGCATCAACGAGCTGTTGCGGGAGTAGGGGGCGGCGTCGGCTCGCTTCATTTGAGAAGCCAGCTTGGCTTTTGAATCTTCTCCACGACGAGCACGATCTCGAAGCAGCCGATCGCGTGCTGCTCCGGACCGATCGTGTAATCATAGCCGCGATCGTTTTCTTCAAGAAAGCGGACGCGATAGCTGTTTTCGTCCAGAAAATCTTCGAACTCTTTGAGGAGGCTGGAGCCCGTATAGAAGCGCTTGTGATCCTGATTGTACAGGGATGGCAGGTTTCGCTTCTTCTCGTAAAGCAGTTGCGAGGGGACGATGCAGACGATGAAGCCGCCGGGCTTGACAACGCGATACCAGTCTCGAATTGCCTGTCTGTAGTCAGGGATATGTTCGAGGCAATGACTCGAAAAAACGCAATCTATGGAATTGTCATCGAAAGGGAGCCGCAAACCGTCGTAGCCAGGGTAGTCCAGGTCCACGCCGATCGCGTGCGGCAAAACGGTCTTCAGGTCGGGATTGTTGTACCCTTTATATCCGATGTCGAGAATCTTATCGCCGTTCATATATTTTTCGAAAAAACCGGACGCTATTCTTGAGATGTATGATTTCGAGGCCTCAGCGTTTGACCCATAATCCGGAGGAAATTTGGGATTCCCAGCTAGATCGAAGCCGATTTTCTTGATGAAACCCTTTTCGAATTCATTGGAGCCAACAAAGGCCTTTATCAGGGATTCCGGCGCCAATCCTTGATCGAGATTATTGAGGTGCGCGCGGAATCCGTCCGGATCGGGCTCCCTGCCAAGAATGCCCTGGTAGCAGGCGCGCAAGAATTCGGAGTGAGGACTCGCCGTTGGTTTCAGATTCGACAAGTGGGGCTCCCGACGCGATTGGCTGACAGCATTATGATGCCACCATTGCGGAAAGTCCAAGCCCGCTCACCCGATCGCGCCATCCTCCATCCGCCCGCAAGTCGGGTCCTGGCAAACGAAGGCGCGGCGAGCCTTGTCCCACAGCATTGGCTTTGGCGGAAAATGGCAGCGGCAGAGCCGATAGCCGAGGTCTCTGGCGAGCTTCGCGTTGGCGAGGTCGGCCCGAAGCCCCGCCCGATCGGGTTTGCGGGCGTCGCCGGGGCTTGGGCCCCCGACGGGAAGGATCGCGAGGACGGATCGCAGGAGGTCGAGACCCAGCCTGCCCAGAGCCAGCCAGCCTGTCGCATGAACGGGGTCGATCATCGTCTCTCTCCCTTGCAGGGCGCGCTTCGGACTCTCATTCCGAATTTCAGTATCTAATGCTTTCGGAAATGTCAAAATTATGATAGATTGTATTCTAAATCGTTTGATTTTCAGAAATTGCCGACATCCGCCCCGCAAGACCCGCACAGCAGCGCCGCAAGCAAGCCAGCTGGGCGCGACATGACGATCCGCGACGCCCGCATTTTTGCCGGCGGTCTCGGCGGCATGACGAGATGGCAGATGACGCTAAGACAGAGGCTAAGCGATTGAAAACATGGAATCGCGAACGCTAAACCCGTCGCGGACAGCGCATCCGCCCGAGCCGCGGAGGCGAGGCGGTTTCCCGCTTACTCTGCCGCCCGAGCCTTGACCGGCGCATAGTTGAGGATGGGGCCAAGCCAGCGCTCGACCTCCTCGATCCTCATGCCCTTGCGCGCCGCATAGTCCTCGACCTGATCGCGCTCGACCTTGGCGACCCCGAAATAATAGGCGTCGGGGTGCGCGATATAGAGGCCGGACACCGACGAGGCGGGCCACATGGCGAAGCTTTCCGTGAGCTTCACGTCAATCGCGCGCTCGGCGTCGAGCAGGCGGAAGAGCGTCGTCTTCTCGGTGTGATCGGGCTGGGCGGGATAGCCGGGCGCGGGCCGGATGCCGCGATAGGACTCGGCGATCAGTTCGCCGGGCGCGAAGGGCTCGTCGGGCGCATAGGCCCAGAATTCGCGCCGTACGCGGGCGTGCATGGCCTCGGCTAAGGCTTCTGCGATGCGGTCGCCGAGCGCCTTGACGAGGATCGACGAATAGTCGTCGTTCGCGCGCTCGAAGCGCTTCGCGATCGCCTCGTCCTCCAGCCCGGCGGTGACGACGAAGCCCCCGATGTGGTCGTGCGCCGAAGCCGGCCCGACGAAATCCGCAAGCGCCAGATTGGGCTTGCCGTCGCGCCTGCCAAGCTGCTGGCGCAAGGTGTGCAGCGTGGCGATGCGGTCCTTGCGCCCTTCGTCCGCGTAGAGCGCGATGTCGTCCCCTGTGCGCTCCGCCGGCCAGAAGCCGATGACCGCCTTCGGGTGGAACCATTTCTCGGCGACGATTTTCTTGAGCATCGCCTGCGCGTCGTCGAAGAGCGCGCGGGCGGCGGCGCCCTGTTCGGGATCGTCGAGGATGGCGGGGTAGCGGCCCTTCAACTCCCAGGTCTGGAAGAAGGGCGTCCAGTCGATGTAGCGGACGAGATCGGCAAGGTCGTAGATTCGAATACGCGCGTCCCGAGGAAAGTCGGGCGCGGCGCGCGATAGGCGCTCCAGTCGATCTTCAGCGCATTGGCGCGAGCCTTCGCGAGCGGCACGCGGACCTTCTCGGCTTCGCTGCGCTCATGAGCCTCCGCGACCCTGGCGTATTCCGCCCGCACCTGCGCGATGGTCGCATCGCGCGCCTCGGGCGAGAGCAGGGAAGCGACGACGCCGACGGCGCGGCTCGCGTCGTTCACATGCACCGCCTGCGAGCGGCTGTAGCGCGGATGGATCTTCACCGCCGTATGGACGCGGCTCGTCGTCGCGCCGCCGATGAGCAGCGGGATGTCGAAGCCTTCGCGCTCCATCTCGGAGGCGACATGAACCATTTCGTCGAGCGAGGGCGTGATGAGCCCGGAGAGGCCGATGGCGTCGGCCTTCTTCTCGCGCGCGACGGCAAGGATCTTCGAGGCCGGCGTCATCACGCCAAGGTCGATGATCTCGTAATTGTTGCAGGCGAGCACGACGCCGACGATGTTCTTGCCGATGTCGTGGACGTCCCCCTTGACGGTGGCGAGCACGATCGTGCCCGCCTTGCGCTGGCCTCCGCCGTCCCCCTTCTCCGCCTCCATGTAAGGCAGCAGACAACCAACGGCCTGCTTCATCACGCGCGCCGACTTAACCACCTGCGGCAGAAACATTTTGCCCGCGCCGAACAGATCGCCGACGACGTTCATGCCCGCCATCAGCGGGCCTTCGATCACGTCGAGCGGGCGCTTCGCGGCGAGGCGCGCTTCCTCGGTGTCGGCTTCGATGTAGTCCGTGACGCCGTTGACCAGCGCATGGGCGATGCGCCTGTCGACCGGCCATTCGCGCCACGCGAGGTCCTGCGCCTTGGCCTCCTTGCCGGCCGCGCCACGGTAGCGCTCGGCAATGGCGAGCATGCGCTCCGTCGCGTCGGGGCTGCGGTTGAGCACCACATCCTCGCAAGCCTCGCGCAGTTCAGGGTCGATCTCGTCATAGACCACGAGCTGGCCCGCGTTGACGATGCCCATGTCCATGCCGGCATGGACGGCGTGGTACAGGAACACCGCATGCATCGCCTCGCGCACGGGCTCGTTGCCGCGGAACGAGAAGCTGAGATTCGACACGCCGCCCGAGACATGGGCGTGAGGCAGCGTTTCTCGGATCTTCCGCGCCGCCTCGATGAAGGCGACGCCATAGCCGTTGTGCTCCTCGATGCCCGTCGCGACCGCGAAAATGTTCGGATCGAAGACGATGTCCTCGGGCGGGAAGCCCGCCTTCTCGGTGAGAAGCTTGTAGGCGCGCGCGCAGATCGAAACCTTGCGCTCGAACGTGTCGGCCTGTCCCTGCTCGTCGAAGGCCATGACGACGACGGCGGCGCCATAGGCGCGCACGAGCCGCGCCTGACGCAGAAACTCCTCCTCGCCTTCCTTCATCGAGATCGAATTGACGAGGCTCTTTCCCTGCAGGCACTTGAGGCCCGCCTCGATGATCTTGAACTTGGACGAATCCACCATCACCGGCACGCGCGCGATGTCCGGCTCGGAGGCGACGAGGTTGAGGAACTCGACCATCGCCGCTTCGGAATCGATGAGGCCCTCGTCCATATTGATGTCAATGATCTGCGCGCCGTTGGCGACCTGATCGCGCGCCACCGCCAGAGCGCCGACGAAGTCTCCGGCCGTAATAAGCTTGCGGAATTTCGCGGAGCCCGTGACATTCGTGCGCTCGCCGATATTCACGAAGGGAATGTCGGAGGTGAGCGTGAAAGGTTCGAGGCCCGAGAGGCGCATCAGCGGCGCGACCGTCGGAACGGCGCGCGGCGGATGCTCGCGCACCGCCTCGGCGATGGCGCGGATATGGTCGGGCGTCGAACCGCAGCAGCCGCCGACGATATTGAGCAGGCCCTCGCGCGCAAAATCGCGCAACTGGGCCGCCATCGCCTCGGGGCTTTCGTCGTATTGGCCGAAGGCGTTCGGCAAGCCGGCGTTGGGATAGGCGCAGACGAATGTGTCTGCAACCTCGGAGATTTCGGCCAGATGTTCGCGCATCGCCGCCGCGCCAAGAGCGCAGTTCAGGCCGACCGAGAAGGGATTGGCGTGGCGAATGGAGTGCCAGAAGGCCTTGGGCGTCTGGCCGGAAAGCGTGCGGCCCGAACGGTCGGTGATCGTGCCGGAGATCATCAGCGGCAGGCGCAAGCCGCGCTCGGCGAAAATCTCTTCCGCCGCGAAGATCGCCGCCTTCGCGTTCAGCGTGTCGAAAATCGTCTCGATCAGGATGAGGTCGGCGCCGCCGTCGATGAGGCCGCGAATTTGCTCTCCGTAAGCGGCGCGCAACTGATCGAAACTCACGGCGCGGAAGCCGGGATTGTTGACGTCGGGCGAGAGAGAGGCGGTGCGGTTGGTGGGGCCCAGCGCGCCCGCGACGAAGCGGCGCCCGCCGTCCGCCCGTTGGGCCCGGATGGCGGCTCGCTTGGCGAGGCGCGCGCCGTCGCGGTTCAGTTCATAGACCTGTGCCTCCATCCCGTAATCGGCCTGCGCGATGGAGGTCGAGGAGAAGGTATTGGTCTCCAGAATGTCGGCGCCGGCCATCGCGTAGGCGTAGTGAATCGAACTCGATGGCGTCGGGCTGGGTCAGGGTCAGGAGATCGTTGTTGCCCTGCAATTGGCAGTCGCATGCGATGAAACGCTCGCCGCGGAAATGACTTTCGTCGAGTCCAAGGCCCTGGATCTGCGTACCCATCGCGCCGTCGAGCACAAGGATGCGTTTGGCCGCGATGTCCTTGAGCGCGGTCAGCGCATCTGACTGGCGCGGGCTTGTGTCGAAGGCCTGATCGAGAGGCGAAGTCATTCAGGGATCCTGGGCGATTACATAAGCGTATAAACATATCTTTATATGAATGCAAGGGCATGGCGCTTTGAGCACGGGCTTTGGCGGGGCGCGCTGTCGCGACCGCCGACAAGGTCGCCTCACTTTGCTCGGACGCGCCTCCGCGTGGATGCTTCGACCGCAGGCCTCCCCGCAGGCAAAGATGAATGGCGCGCCACCGGCCTCGTTATGAACTGAAAAAGAGAAGTAAAAACTATTTTCTTCTGAATTTCATGCTTTCCGAGTAGGATGCCTCTTCGCCGTCAAGCCGGAAGCCGCCGAATGCACGAAATCGCCGAAGCCGCCGCTGCCCATGCCGCAAGGCCGGGCGACATCCCGAGGTCTTCGACCGAGCCTGCGCCGGACCGCATGGAAGGCCTGAAAGCACGCGCCGCGCCCGCTGGCGCGCACGGCGCCGGAAGCAAATGTCAGCGCAAGCCTTTGAAAAGGCTCGATTCGCGGAAGGAAGTGGCGCCTTTTTCGGTCAGTTTTCCGCTGAAAATCGCATCGAATACGCTTCTTTTCGTGCGCCAAACGCCAGAATTGGCGCCAAAACCTGTCAAAAACCGCTTCCAAATGCGCGCCGCTTTCCCGCTGCGCGGCAACGCGCCTTCGGCGTTGTCTTCATTCCTCTCCCCGCCGCGCTCCGCCCCGGCTATCCTGCCCCCGTGGCTGTAAAGAGGGATCGTTGCGGATGAGCTTTGTCAGCGTCAACGGAGGCGTCGTACATTATCGCGATGAGGGACCGCGCGCGAGTCCGGCCGTGGTCTTCATCAACTCGCTCGGCACGGATTTTCGTATCTGGCATGAAGTCGCGCCGCGCCTGGCCCGTGACTTCCGGGTCCTGCGCTACGACAAGCGAGGCCACGGGCTCTCCGAGTCGGGGCCGGATCATTACGACATGGCCGACTTCGCTCGCGACCTCGGCGGTCTCATGGATGCCCTTGACGTTCCTCGCGCGACGGTCGTGGGCCTTTCGATCGGCGGCCTGATCGCACAGGAATTGTATCGGCAACGCCCCGAACTGTTCGACGCGCTCGTGCTCAGCGACACCGCGGCCAGAATCGGAACGGAAGAAAGCTGGGACGCCCAAATCGCTGCCATCGAGGCCGGCGGAATCGAAGCGATCGCGGACGCCACGCTCGAGCGATGGTTTACCGCAGACTACCGCAGACGCCGGCCGGCGGACCTCGCGGGTTGGCGCGCCATGCTGACTCGCACGCCGAAACAAGGCTATCTCGCGGCCTGCGGAGCGCTGAAGCGGGCTGACCTGCGGCGCTATGCCCCAGCGATCCGCGTTCCCACGCTCTGCCTCGTCGGCGATAAGGACGGGTCGACTCCGGTCGACCTCGTGAGAGAGACCGCCGCGCTGATTCCCGGCGCGCGGTTTGAAATCATCGCCAATGCCGGGCATATTCCAGGTATCGAGCAACCGGAGCCTGTCGCCCGCCTGGTCGCCGCCCACGCCTGGGGGGCCGGGACGATCTGATTCAGGCGTGGTACGAAAGTTGAAACGAAAGCGGCGGAAATTCGTTCTTTCCGCGAAAGTGGCGAAAGAGTATAGAGCCGCGCGTTTTGGAAGGGGCGGCGACGGGTTGGCCCCGAGGTCATGTTGCAATGTCCGAGCAAGTCTCGAAGGAAGCTGTGCCTCCTTCGACTTACGTGACTGAGGCCGCGTCCGGCCCTCATTCGACCGGCGGTTTCTGGGTTCTCTCCCTGGGCTCGATTGGCGTTGTCTTCGGCGACATCGGCACGAGTCCGCTCTACGCGCTCCAAACGGCCCTCGGTCCTCTCCGGGACGCCGGCATCCGCTCCCACCAGGTGGTCGGCGTCGTCTCGCTGATCATCTGGGCGCTGCTGATCATCGTCACCGCCAAATATGTGCTGTTCCTGATGCAGGCCGACAACAAGGGGGAGGGCGGCATCCTGTCGCTCATGGCCCTGGCGCAGCGGGCTCTCGGGAAAAGGACAGTCATCGCCTTCATGATCGGCGTCGCGGGATCGGCCCTCTTTTCGGGCGACGCCATCATCACGCCCGCGATCTCGGTGCTTTCGGCCCTTGAAGGCCTGAAACAGGCCGACGCCGATCTCGCGCCCTATGTCCTGCCGGCGACCGTTCTCATTCTCGTGGCGCTGTTCGCCGTCCAAAGCCGGGGAACGGCTGGGGTCGCGGCCTTTTTCGGCCCCATCATGCTCCTGTTCTTCATCGTGAATGCAGGCCTTGGCCTCTTTCACATTGCCAATTCCTGGGAGATCCTCGAGGCCTTGAGCCCGCTTCCCGGCCTTGGCTTCGTGCGCTCGCACGGGGCCATGGGTTTCGTCGTGCTCGGCAGCGTCTTTCTCGCGGTGACGGGCGCCGAGGCGCTCTACGCCGACATGGGCCATTTCGGCAGGCGGCCGATCCAGGCGGCCTGGCTCTTCCTCGTCCTGCCGGCTCTCATCTGCAATTATCTCGGCCAGGGCGCACTCATCATCAGCACGCCCAGCGCCGCCGAGAATCCCTTTTACCTCATGGCCCCCTCCTGGGGCCTGATCCCGCTCATCATTCTGTCGACCGTGGCGACCGTGATCGCGAGCCAGGCCGTCATTACCGGCGCCTATTCGCTCGCGAGCCAGGCGATCCAGCTCGGCCTTCTTCCTCGCCTGGAGATCATCCACACTTCCTCGACGCAGGAAGGTCAGATCTTCATTCCCCGCATCAATCGCATGCTGCTGCTTGGCGTGCTCGCGCTCGTTCTTCTGTTCCGCTCGTCCGAGGCTCTTGCCAACGCTTACGGCATTGCTGTGGCGGGCACCATGGTCGCGACAACCTCGCTCGCCTTCTTTGTGGTCTGGAGACTTTGGCATTGGCCGCTATGGGGCGCTCTCGCCATCGTCTGCGGATTTCTGTCGATCGACGTCGGGTTCCTCATCGCCAATCTTTACAAAGTCCTGGACGGGGGCTGGGTGCCGCTGATGATCGGCTGCTTCATGTTCATCGTGATGTGGAGCTGGTCGCGGGGCAGCGCGATCCTCACCGCCAAGACCCATCGGGATTCGATCCCGATGGCCGACCTCATCAAGATGCTCGCGAAGTCGAAGCCCGTGCGGGTGCCCGGAACCGCCGTCTTTCTCACCAACGACCCGACTTCGGCGCCTTCCTCGCTCATGCACAATCTCAAGCACAACAAGGTGTTGCACGAGCGGGTCGTGCTGCTCAACGTGCGCACCGAGACGACGCCTCGCGTCGCGGCCGGGAACCGTTTCGAGATCGAGCCGCTCTCCCCCGATTTCACGCTTGTGACGCTCCATTTCGGCTTCATGGAGCAGCCGCATATTCCGCGCGCCCTCGCGGCGATGCGAAAGGCGGGCCTGAAGTTCGACATCATGACGACGTCGTTCTTCCTCGGACGGCGAACGCTCAAGGCCGCAGCCAATTCGGGCATGCCGCAGTGGCAGGACAAGCTCTTCATCGCCATGTCGAAGCAAGCGGCGAGCGCGCCGGACTTCTTCAACCTGCCCTCCGACCGCGTCGTGGAGCTCGGCGCCCAGATGAAGGTTTGAGGGCCCGCCCTTTTGCCGATTCCGACCTACGTCATCAATCTCGACCGGCATCCGGACCGACTTGCCCATATGCGCGGCGAGCTCGCCGGGGTCGCTTTCGAGCGCGCGGCTGCGGTGGATGGGACCGCAATGCCGGCGGAGACAGGCCCGCTGACCCGCTTCGAGCGCGCGTGCCTTGCAAGCCATCAGCAGCTGTGGAGGCGCCTCGTTGAAAGCGGCGAGCCTCACGCCTGCGTGCTGGAGGACGATCTCCACCTCTCCGCCGACTTCGGCGCGCTTCTCGCCGATCCACGCTGGGTTCCGGCTGACGCGCATGCCGTGAAGCTCGACACTTATTTCCAGAGGGTGATGCTCGGCGAGCCGCGCCCGGCGCTTGGGCGCCTGGAGCTTGCGCGGCTCTATTCGCGGCACCAGAGCAGCGCGGCCTATATCGTCACGCGCGAAGGCGCGAAGCGCTATCTCGAGCTCACGGCGGAGCCGAGGCTTCCGGCGGATTACGCCCTCTTTCCGAAGAATCCGCGAGCGCTCGGCCTCGTCATCTATCAGATGGTCCCCGCCGTCGCGCTGCAGGACCATCTGCGCCCCACCGAGGCGGGCGGACAGACTTTCGCGACCGGTATGGGCGGGGTCCAGAAGCCGCGTCGCCACGTCGCCACGCGCCTGGCGCGCGAGGCGCGGCGTCTTGCCGGACAGGTCGCCGATCTTCGCGAGGCGGCTTATCTCAGACGGGCATTGGGCGCGAAGCCGACCATCGTCGGCTTCGAGTGACCCTCAGCCGCCGATATTGAAACTCGCCATCGCGGCCATGTTCACGATGTCCGAATCCTTGGCGCCGAGCGACACGATCTGAACCGGCTTTTCGAGGCCGACGATCAGCGGTCCGATGACGGTCGCCCCGCCAAGCTCCTGCAGCATCCGCGTCGAGATCGCGGCGGAATGGAACGCGGGCATGACGAGGACATTGGCCGTGTCGCTCAACCGGCAGAACGGATAGGCCGCCATCAGCTCCTTGTTGAGCGCGATATCCGCGCCCATTTCCCCGTCATATTCGAAGTCCACCCGCTTCGCGTCGAGGATGCGCACCGCCTCCTGCACTCTCTGGGTGCGCTCGCCTGGCGGATGGCCGAAGTTGGAAAAGGCGAGCATCGCCACGCGCGGCTCATAGCCGAGACGCCGCGCGACGCCTGCCGCTTCGATTGCAATCTCGGCGAGGTCTTCAGCGGTGGGCATTTCGGTGATCGCCGTGTCCGCTACGACGATCGGGCGGCCGCGCGCGAGGATGATCGACACGCCGACGACGCGATGCCCGGGCTTGTCGTCGATAACGCGGCGCACCTCTTCGAGGGCGATGGAGAAATTCCGCGTGACGCCAGTCACCATCGCGTCCGCGTCGCCTTGCGCGACCATCGCCGCGGCGAAATGGTTGCGGTCCTGATTGATGAGGCGCTGGCAGTCGCGCAGCAAATAGCCCTTGCGCTGAAGGCGCTCGTAGAGGAACTGGGCATATATGGCGTTACGATGGGAAAGCCGCGCGTTGTGGATCTCGATCGCCTTGTCTGCGAAGTCAAGACCGAGCGCCTCGGCCGCAGAGCGGACACGCTCTTCCCTTCCGACGAGGATCGCCGTGCCAAGGCCCTGAGCGACGAAGCTCTGCGCCGCACGGATCACCTGCTCCTCTTCGCCTTCAGCGAAGACAACGCGCTTCGGCATCCGGCGCACGCGCTCGATGATGCGCTGCATGGCGCCGGCGATCGGATCGCGTCGCGCCGAAAGCTGGGCCTTGTAAGCGTCGAGATCGACGATCGGGCGTCGCGCGACGCCCGAATCCATCGCGGCCTTCGCGACCGCGATCGGCACGACATGGATGAGGCGCGGATCGAAGGGGACCGGGATGATGTAATCCCTGCCGAAACGCGGCCGCGCGCCGCGATAGGCGACGGCGACCTCGTCCGGCACATCCTCGCGGGCGAGTTCGGCGAGCGCCCGGGTCGCGGCGATCTTCATTTCCATGTTGATCGTCTTGGCGCGCACGTCGAGCGCGCCGCGGAAGATATAAGGAAAGCCAAGGACGTTATTGACCTGGTTCGGATAGTCCGAGCGGCCCGTCGCGATGATGACGTCCTCTCTCGCCTTCTGAGCCTCCTCCGGAGTAATCTCAGGATCGGGATTCGCCATCGCGAAGATGATCGGGTTCGGCGCCATGGACTTCACCATTTCGGGAGTCAGGGCGCCCTTGGCCGAGAGGCCGAAGAAGATGTCGGCCCCGACCATTGCCTCCGCGAGAGTCCTCAACGGCGTGTCTACGGCGTGCGCCGACTTCCACTGGTTCATCCCCTCCTGGCGGCCCCGATAGACGACGCCTTTCGTGTCGCAGAGGATGACGTTCTTGGGCTCGAAGCCGATGGCTTTGATGAGGTCGAGGCAGGCGATGCCCGCAGCCCCCGCGCCGTTGCAGACGAGGCGGGTCGTTTTGATGTCGCGGCCCGTCAGAAAGATTGCGTTGATCATGCCCGCCGCAGCGATGATCGCAGTGCCGTGCTGGTCGTCATGGAAGACGGGAATGTCCATCATCTCCCGCAGGCGCTCCTCGATGTAGAAGCACTCGGGCGCCTTGATGTCCTCGAGGTTGATGCCGCCGAACGAGGGGCCGAGATATCGGACCGCGTTGACGAATTCGTCCGGGTTCTCGGTCCCCACTTCGAGGTCGATGGAATCGACGTCCGCGAAGCGCTTGAAGAGCACCGCCTTGCCCTCCATCACCGGCTTCGAGGCGAGCGCCCCGAGGTTGCCGAGGCCCAGAATTGCAGTGCCATTGGAGATGACGGCGACCATGTTGCCGCGCGAAGTGTATTCGTAAGCGGCCGCCGGATCGGCGGCGATGGCTTTCACCGGAGCCGCGACGCCCGGCGAATAGGCGAGCGACAGATCGCGCTGCGTCGCCATCGGCTTGGTCGGGATGATCTCCAGCTTGCCGGGACGGCCGCGGGAGTGAAACTGAAGCGCCTCCTGGTCGGTGATGGAGGGACGCTTGCTCGGTCCTTGGGCGTCGTCGGCCATAGGCGTTTCCTGAAAGTCGATATTTGAAACTTGCGCTTCCGGCGGAGGGAGCCCGCTCAAAAAGCGGGGCACGACGCGCAAGGCGTCGAACGCAGCAGCCGCGACATGACGGTCTCCTCCCTCCGCGCCGGAAGGTCAGCGCGTGATTGCGCAACCTTCATAGTGAGGCGAGCGCGGCATTGGCAACCGCGGAGACAGAAATTTCGACGATTTTCGGAGCCTGCCGGCAAAGGCGCCCCTTCGCGGGCGCCGATCGGGCGGCTTGGACGGCGCCCATTCCGGCGCTGAACCGCCGGTCTCGGTCCGCGCAAGGCCGCCGCCGGTCCTCCGTGAGCTCTTACGCGTCCTTCGTCTCGCTGAGCTTGTCCATGACCGCAAGCAGAACGCCCGAGGCGACGAAGCCCAGATGAATGGCGAGCTGCCAGAACACATCCTCCTTGGACAATTGCGAGACATCGAGAAAGGTTCTCAGCAGGTGAATGGCGGAGATCGCCACGATGGAGCTCAGCAATTTCAGCTTGAGCCCGCTGAAATCGACATGCCCCATCCAACTCGGCCGGTCCTCGTGGGTTTCATGCGCGTGCATCTTCGAGACGAAATTCTCGTAGCCCACGAAAGCGACCATCAGGACGAGATTTCCGAGAAGCGCCAGATCGACGAGGCTCAGCGCGAACATGACGAGATCGCGCTCCTGCATGTGCAGGACTTCCGGGATGGTGTGGACCAGTTCCTCGAGGAACTTCACCACCACGGCGGCGAGCAGGACGAGCAAGCCGATATAAACCGGCGCCATCAGCCAGCGGCCGGTGAAGAGAATCGTCTCCAGCCAGATTTCGGCTCTCGACTGGTCGACGGGCGGCCGAGGCTGGCCGGAAGGGGAATGCTCAGTCATCGGTCCTGCGGGGTTGCGAAAAAAATGGAACAGCCGTTTGCGTCTGGCCACGCCATCGTACCGCGCGGCATCTTACGCGGCGAGCGGTGGGGACGGCTACCGAACGATGGCCGATCTGACTGACAGTATCAAATCTTCAGACTTCAGCGTGGCGCTATCAACCCAGTTCCGCGGAGCCGGCGGCAGGTCTTTCGGCGTCCAACCAAGCACACAGCCGGCGTCCGGTTTCCCGGCCGGACCCTGCGGTCCGACCGGGAACGACAACCGGCGCCCTCACGCCGTCGAACGCGCTTTGACCCCCAGCGCTGCCTGCGCGGCGGCAAGGCGAGCGATCGGGATACGGAAGGGTGAGCAGGAGACGTAGTCGAGACCCGTCTTCTCGCAGAAGGCGATCGAGGCTGGATCGCCGCCGTGCTCGCCGCAGAGACCGAGCTTGATATTGGGGCGCGTCGCCTTGCCACGCTCGGCAGCGATCCTGACAAGCTCGCCGACGCCTTCCGTGTCGAGCGTTACGAAAGGGTCAGCCGGCAGCAGGCCCTTCACCGTATAGGTCCCGAGGAACGACGCGGCGTCGTCGCGCGACACGCCGAGCGTCGTCTGCGTGAGGTCGTTGGTGCCGAAGGAAAAGAACTCGGCCGTGTGAGCAATCTCGGCCGCCCGCAACGCCGCGCGCGGCAGTTCGATCATGGTCCCGACCTGATAGGGCACCTTGACGCCCGTCTCCTTGGCGACCTCATCCGCCATGGCGACAATGATCGCCTTGACCAGATCGAGCTCGGGCCGGCCGAAGATGAGCGGAATCATGATCTCCGCCGTGACGGGCGAGCCGGTCTTGCGGCCGGCCTCGACCGCGCCCTCGAAGATCGCGCGCGCCTGCATTTCCGCAATCTCCGGATAGCGGACCGCAAGCCGCACGCCCCGGAAGCCCAGCATCGGATTGAACTCGTGCAGCGCCGCCGCGCGCGCGCGCAGCTTGTCGGCGCTGACGCCCATGGCTTCCGCGACCTCGTCGATCTCGGCTTCGGTCTTCGGCAGGAATTCGTGCAGCGGCGGGTCGAGCAGGCGGATTGTCACCGGCAGGCCGGTCATGATCTCGAACAGCTCCGCGAAATCCTTGCGCTGCATAGGCAGAAGCTTCGCCAGCGCCGCGCGTCGTCCCGGCTCGTCGTCGGCGAGGATCATCTCGCGCATCGCGACGATGCGATCTTCGTCGAAGAACATGTGCTCGGTGCGGCAAAGCCCGATTCCCTCCGCGCCGAAGGAGAGCGCCGTGCGCGCGTCGGTTGGCGTTTCCGCATTGGCGCGGACCTTCATGCGCCTCACCCCGTCGGCCCAACTCATGAGGGTCGCGAAGCCGCCTGTAAGCTCCGGCTTCATCATCGGCGCAGCGCCCGCCATGACTTCGCCGGACGCGCCGTCGATCGTGATGACGTCGCCCTTCTTGAGCCTCACGCCGCCCGCCGTCATCGTTTGCGCCTGATAGTCGATCCTGACCGAGCCCGCGCCCGACACGCAGGGCTTTCCCATGCCGCGCGCGACGACCGCCGCATGCGAGGTCATGCCACCGCGCGTGGTGAGGATGCCTTCGGCCGCATGCATGCCGTGAATGTCCTCGGGGCTCGTCTCGACGCGTACGAGGATCGACTTGCGTCCCGCCTGCCGCAGCGCCTCGGCTTCGTCGGCCGAGAAGACAATCTCGCCGCTGGCCGCGCCGGGAGAAGCGGGCAGGCCCGTCGCGATCGCGGGGAGCTTGCCCTTCGGATCGATGGTCGGATGCAGGAGCTGGTCGAGCGCGCCGGGTTCTACGCGCGCGATGGCCTCTTCACGGGTGATGAGCCCCTCGTTCGCCATTTCGACGGCAATGCGCAGCGCCGCGCGCGCGGTGCGCTTGCCGTTGCGCGTCTGAAGCATCCAGAGCTTGCCGCGCTCGACCGTGAACTCCATGTCCTGAAGGTCGCGGTAATGCTTTTCGAGAAGCAGCGTCGTCTCCTTGAACTGCCGGAATACCTCCGGCATCACCGCTTCCAGCGAAGGCTTGTCGGAGCCCGAGGCCTTGCGCGCCGCCTCTGTGATGTTCTGCGGCGTGCGTATGCCGGCCACCACGTCCTCGCCTTGCGCGTTGACGAGGAATTCGCCGTAAAGGGCGTTCTCGCCGGTCGAGGGGTTGCGGGTGAAGGCGACGCCGGTTGCCGAGGTCTCACCCATGTTGCCGAACACCATCGCCTGCACGTTGACGGCGGTGCCCCAGTCGGCGGGAATGGCGTTGAGCCGGCGATAAGTGATGGCGCGCTGGTTCATCCACGAGCCGAACACCGCGCCGATCGCGCCCCAGAGCTGGTCCTTCGGCTCCTGCGGGAAGGGCTTGCCTGTCGCTTCCTGGACCTTGGCCTTGTATTCGACGATCACTTTCCGCCAGTCGTCGGCGGAAAGGTCGGTGTCGAGCGTATAGCCCTTGCGGTCCTTATACTCTTCGAGAATGTCCTCGAAATTGTGGACGTCGACGTCGAGCACGACGTTGGAGAACATCTGGATGAACCGGCGATAGCTGTCGTAGGCGAACCGCTCGTCGCCGGAGGACTCGGCCAGCGTCTGGACGGAGGCGTCGTTGAGCCCGAGGTTCAGCACCGTGTCCATCATGCCCGGCATCGAGGCGCGGGCGCCCGAGCGCACGGAAATGAGCAGAGGGTTCTTCGAATCTCCGAACACGTGGCCGGTCTGGCGGCCGATCTCGGCGATCGCAGTCTCCACCTGCGACGCAAGATCAGGCGGATATGTCCGGTCGTTGGCGTAGAAGTAGGTGCAGACTTCCGTCGTGATCGTGAAGCCGGGAGGCACCGGCAGGCCGAGCGAGGCCATCTCGTGCAGATTGGCGCCCTTGCCGCCGAGGAGATTCCGCATATCGCCCCGTCCTTCCGCGCGCTCAGCGCTGAAGGAATAGACCCATTTCGTCATTATCCGCTCCTTGACCGATTTCGTACGCCGCCGCGACCTTCAGGCCCGCGACTGCAACCCGACGCCGAAGGCGACCCAGCCCACGCCGTGAAAAAGAAGATCGACGCCGAGCAGCGTGCCGAGCACGTAGACGCTGTCGAGCGGCCAATGGACGACGATGACGAGCCCCAACAGGATCGTCACAGCGCCGGCGAGAAAGACGAGGCCGCGCGGCTCTGCGCGTGGCAGCTGGAGGGCGAGCACGAGCCGCACGACGCCGGCCGCGATCAGGCCCGCGCCAAGGAGCAGCGTCAGGACGACAGAAGCCAGCGTCGGATTGAGGATGCAGATCAGCCCTGCGGCAATATAGAGGACGCCGCCGATCACCCACAGGAAGAACCGCCCCCAGCTTCGGGCGTGCATGCCGATACCGATTTCGGCGACGCCCGCGATCAGGAACAGCACGCCGTTCAGCGTGACCGTGGCGATCGTAGAGAAGATTGAAAAGGTGATCGCCGCGACGCCGAGCAGCACCAGCAGCACGCCAAAGGCGGCGATCGCCGCCCATTTGGCGCGCAGCCGCTCGATGGCCTCGCCAAGGCTCGGCGCAAGTCGTTCTGCATTTGCCATTTCCGCTCCCCTGAGATTCATTTCGGAGGCCAGCGGCGTCAGCGCGGACGCCGGAGGTCGCCGAGGACCTGCGCCGCATATTCGACCATCGGCACAATGCGCCCGTAGTTGAGCCGCGTCGGCCCGATGACGCCGAGCACGCCCGCGATGCGGTGATCGCCCGTGCGCAAGGGGGCCGCGATCATCGACGATCCCGAAAGGGAGAAAAGCTTGTTCTCCGAGCCGATGAAGATCTTGACGCCCTCTCCGGTCTCCGCGCGGTGTAGAAGGTCGATGACGTCGGTCTTGGTCTCGAGGTCGGCGAAGAGGGTACGGATGCGCTCCAGATCCTCCGCGGCGCGCACATCGTCCAGGAGATTGGCCTGTCCGCGCACGATCAACTGGTCGCGCGCGCCGGACTGTCCCGACCAGGACGCAAGGCCCGCCTCCACCAGCCGCGCGGCGATCTCGTCGAGTTCCTGGCGCGAGCGGCGGCGCGCGCCCTCGATTTCGGCGGTCGCTTCCGAAAGGGTCCGGCCTCGCACCCGTGCGTTCAGGTAGTTGCTTGCCTCCTGTAAAGCGGACGCTGGCAGGCCGTCGGGGGTGATGATCACCCGATTCTCGACGGCGCCATCCTCGGAAACGAGGATCGCGAGCGCCTTGTTGGGCTCGAGCCGGACGAATTCGACATGTTTGAGGGTCGGGTCGGTCTTGGTCGTGAGCACGACGCCGGCGCCCTTGGTCAGCTCCGAGAGAAGGCTCGTCGTCTCGGCGAGAGCACCCTCGAAGCCGCCGTCTTCGGCGGCTGCGCGCAGCTGGCTGTCGATTCGCGCCCGGTCCTCCCGGCCGAGGTCGCCAAATTCGAGCAGCGCGTCGACGAAGAAGCGAAGCCCATGCTGGGTCGGCAACCGGCCTGCGCTGGCGTGTGGAGCATAAATGAGCCCAAGCTCCTCCAGGTCCTGCATCACGTTGCGGATCGAGGCAGGGGAGAGCGACATCGGCAAGACGCGCGAGAGATGCCGGGAGCCGACCGGTTCGCCGGTCGAGAAGTAGGATTCGACGATCCGCCGAAAAATCTCGCGCGAACGCGCGTTGAGATTCGCGAGCGCGCTTGCTTCTGCAACCGGGCGATCGATGGGCATGGCCATGGCGCGCGCACAATGGCGGCAGGATGCGCCGGACGCAAGGCGTTGCGTGGGACGAGTCCCGCAACGCAAAGAGAGGCGTAGCGGCCTACTACGCTAACATGCAAGCTGGACCGTTATCAGGGCCTGCCTGGCGGTCGCCTCATCGCCTCGGACGCGAACCGCCTCGCGGCTTGCCGAGCAGGATGCGGACGAATAATGCTCCCGCGTGAGGGCGCCCGGCTCGGCTCCCACGGCAAGCTCGGTTCTCGCTTCCCTCAAGGGTTTCCTTCATGACTCATCCGGGTCCCCGCACCGGCGGACAGATTCTCATCGACCAACTGGTGGCCCAGGGGGTCGAGCGCGTCTATTGCGTGCCCGGCGAGTCCTATCTCGCCGCGCTCGACGCGATGCGCGACGCGCCGCTCGCCCTCGCCGTCTGCCGTCAGGAGGCGGGCGCCGCCATGATGGCCCTGACCGACGGCCGGCTGACCGGCCGCCCCGGGATCTGCTTCGTGACGCGGGGCCCCGGCGCGACCAACGCCGCGCACGGGGTTCATATCGCCGAGCACGACTCGGCGCCGCTCATTCTGTTCATCGGGCAGGTCGAGCGCGCGATGATGGGACGGGGCGCCTTTCAGGAGATGGACTATCGCGCCCTGTTCGGCTCCACCGCCAAATGGGCGACCGAGATTGCAAGCGCGCGGCAGATCCCGGAGGTCGTGCAACGGGCTTTCCACATCGCAATGCAGGGTCGGCCGGGGCCTGTGGTGATCGCGCTGCCCGAGGATATGCTGACCGAAACGGCCGAGGTCGCCGACGCGCCGCGGGCCGAGGCTGCGCCGATCTGGCCCGGCCCGCCCCAGATGCGCGAACTCGGCGCGTTGCTCGCGAAGGCTGAGCGCCCGATCGCCATTCTCGGCGGGGCAGGGTGGACGCAATCGGCCAGCGCCGATTTCGCGCGCTTCGCGGAGCGCTTTGCGCTTCCGGTCGCAGGCTCGTTCCGCAGGGCAAGCGCCTTCGACGGCGATCATCCGAACTACGCAGGCGAGATTGGCCTTTCGGCCAATCCGAAGCTACGCGCCCGCATTGAGCAGGCGGACCTCGTTCTGCTCGTCGGCACGCGGATGTCGGAGGCGGCTTCCCAATCCTACGAGCTCTTCGCAATCCCGCGAGCCGCGCCAGCGCATCGTCCACATTCATGCGGACTCCAGCGAGATCGGCCGGAACTACGCGCCGGCGCTCGGGATCATCGCCACCGTCCCGGAATTCTGCGCAAGCCTCGACGCCGTCGAGACGCCGGGCTCCATTCCCTGGGCGACCGCGGCGGCGCAGGCGCATGCGGACTATCTCGCCTGGAGCGATCATGCCCCCGAGAACCCGGGCCCGGTGCAGATCGGCGAGATCGTCTTCGCCGTCCGCGAGCGGCTCCCCGACGCGATCTATACGAACGGCGCCGGCAATTTCTCGATCTGGGCCGGGCGCTTCCTGCGTTTCCGCAAGGTTGAGCAGCAGCTTGGGCCGACCTCGGGGTCGATGGGCTATGGTCTGCCCGCGGCGATCGGGGCGGCGCGGGTCTTCCCCGGCCGGCCCGTCGTGTGCTTCGCGGGCGACGGCGACTTCCTCATGAACGGGCAGGAATTCGCCACCGCGGTTCAGTATGGCGCGCCGGTCATCGTCGTGCTGCTCGACAACGGGAGCTACGGCACGATCCGCATGCATCAGGAGCGCGAATACCCCGGCCGGGTCGTCGGCACGGACTTGCGCAACCCGGATTTCGCCGCCTATGCCCGCGCGTTCGGGGGGCACGGCGAGACCGTGGAGACGACCGGGGAATTCCTGCCCGCGCTCGAGCGGGCGCTGAGTTCAGGCCTGCCCTCGATCCTGCACGTGAAGATCGACCCCGATGCGATCACGCCGACGACGACGCTTTCCGCCATCCGCGCGGCGGCGCTGAAGAGGCGCGGCGAGCCGGCCGGCTGAGGACGTGACCCCCGCGCTTGCCTCAGGCCTGATCGTCGCCGCCGGCGCCGGGGCGGCCGGCTTCGCGCAGGGCATGACGGGCTTTGCCTTCGCGAGCGTCGCACTCTCCATCTGGGCCTGGGCGTTGCCGCCGCAGACGGCCGCCCCGCTCGCGGTGTTCGGCGCGCTGCTCGGCCAGCTTGCGTCGCTCGTCTCGTTTCGGGGCGGCTTCGAATGGCCGAAGATCCTGCCGTTCGTCGCGGGCGGGGTCGTGGGAGCGCCGATCGGCGTGTTCCTTCTGCACAACGCCAACACGGAGGGCTTCCGGCTGGGGGTTGGCGTCCTCCTCATGGCCTATTGCCTGTTCGGGCTCTTCTTCCGCGATCTCGGGCATGTGAAGCACGGCGGCCGCGGCCTCGACGCCCTGTTTGGCGGCGTCGGCGGGGTGCTCGGGGGCCTTGGGCGGCATGGCGGGCTTCGCGCCGGCGATGTGGACGCAACTGCGCGGCTGGAAGCGCGACCTGCGCCGCGCGACGATGCAGGCCTACAATATCGCCATGCATTGCCTGACGATCTCGCTCTATGCGCGCACCGGCACGCTGGCACACGCGGACCTCAGCCAGTTTCTGATCGTCGCGCCCGCGATGCTGATCCCGTCGTGGATAGGGGCGAAGGTCTATACCCGGTTCAGCGAGCAGGCCTTTACGCGCGCCGTTCTGATCGCGCTCGGCGGGTCGGGCGCGGCGCTCGCCTTCAACGCGGCGCGGACGCTCATCCGATGAAGCCGGAAGGCTTTGCGACGGAGCGTCGGCGGAGGTAAAGCGGTCGCCCGGATGCGAGGCCAATGGACATGAATGTTGACGAAGCGCTGCGGCGATTGGCCGATCCCGCTGGCTTTCCGAAGGATGCGATGGAATGGGCGCTCGCCCATTGGGACGAGGCGGCGCCCCGCTTCATCGGGCGGCTGCGCGCCTGGGCGGCGAGGGGCGCGGTTCCGCCCGAGGCGGCGGAAGAAGCCTTCTTCATCCTCCATCTCTGCGGCGACAAGGGCGAGGCGGGCGCCTACGAGCCGCTCTGCCGCCTCATCGCCTCCGGCGCGGACCCACACCCGTGGCTTGGGGACGCCGTGACCGAGACATTGCCGGGCATCCTCATCAAGCTTTTCGACGGCGAGGCCGAACCGCTTGTGAGGGTGATCGAGAGCCCAAAGGGCGATGCGTTCGCGCAAAGCTCGGCGCTTGCCGCGCTCGCCTATCTCGTGCGCGCCCGAGGCGCGATGAACGACGAGGACATGCGCGGCCTTCTGCACAAGCTTTCCCGCGAAGCCAAGCCCAGCGACGACATGATCTTCTGGATGACCTGGGCGGAGGCCGCGGCGAAACTGGGATATGAAGACCTTCGCGCCGATCTCGCGCGACTGAACGCGGAAGGCCGGCTCGAGCGTCGGGAATATGACCTCGCCGCCTTCAATGAGTCTCTTGAGGCCGCGCGGCGCAATCCCGGCGATCTTGCCATCTTCGAATTGCTGCAGGCTGTCCCGTTCGAGGATGCGATCGGCACGCTGGAGAAGTGGGACCACAGCGACGAACCTTTTGATGAAGAAAGCTTCGCCGATCAGGACGCCCCCTTCGATGCGCCCTATGTCAATCCGCTCCGCGACGTCGGCCGCAACGATCCATGCCCCTGCGGGAGCGGCAAGAAATACAAGAAGTGCTGCCTCGCCGCTTAGAGCCTGCTGTCGTCAAACGTCATCACGAAGGGCAGTGTCATGCCCGCGAACGCGGGCCAGTTTCGGCGGCGCCGTTCGCCAGTCACGCCCCCGATGATGGCGCCGGCGTGAAGAGCGCGCGTTTTGGGACGCTTGCCTGGCGGTTTTGGCGCCGAGGCCGAGATTTCAAAAGCTTGGGCGCCAAAAACTGTCCGTCGTTTTGTCCGCTTTTCATGCGATTGCGCGCCCGTTTTCATCGTTTTCCGCACGAAACGAAGCATTTTCGGGCGATTTGCAGGCATGAAAACGGGCTGAAATCGCGCCAAATCCTTCCGCGAATTGGGACTTTTCAAGGACTTGCGCTGGATTTTCCTTCCGGCGCAGGCGCGACCGATGGCGCCGGAGCGGCGAAAGAACGGCTAAAACATGGCCGTCGGCCCTCGCGGCATGGGCGGCGGCTTCGGCGATTTCGTGCATCTGGCGGCTTCCGGCTTGACGACGATCAGGCATTATATCGGGGAGGTCTGAAAGTCAGAAGAGAATGTTTTAATTTCTCTTTCTCAGAAATATCAAGCATGTCCAGTGGTTTTAATCCGATGCTTGGCGCCTGCTTGGGTCGTAGACGGGAGGCCGGAATCGATCATTCCGGACCTCCGGGCCTGCTGAGTGAACGGAAGCAATGCGCCAGGAGGGGGCGCTTAGGTCGCCCGATAAGGATTTCGCGCGGACGCCAGCTTGATCACGGTATGGTCGGTCGGCTTGCGTCCGGCGGGGCCCCAAGTGTTCTCGATCTTGCCCTTTTTGGCCAATTCTACGCACACGTCTTTGACGTTGGTCTCGCGCAGCATGAAGGCCTGGAGCATGGCGTCGAGGATGCCAACGAAAACGATGCCGCCGGGGGCGGTGGACAGCATCTCAAGCAGCATCTCCTTCGCAAGGGCCTTCTGCTCGTCCACGAGATCGTCGATCGAAGCTTCCTTTTGCGCCGCCTCGAAATCGGCGAAAAGAGAGACTGTGTTCGCCCGTTCGTCACGCTTTCGGGTCATGGCCGCAGACCGATTTTTGGCGTGTTGGCGCAGCGCCTTGTACTCGGTCTCACGAAACGCTTTCAGTCCCGCTCGGTCCTTCGTTCCGTAAGCCAGGAAGAAGTGGGGGCGCTCCTGGGTGCTTTTATCGATTTTGGTCGAGACGACATAGCCGAACTTGCCCGCAGCCTTCAGCGTCTCACGGAAAAGCTTCTCTACCGCGGGCCCTGTCTTCATGTGAGTCGAGCCGGCCCTGCCAGCCGGGCCCGCCAAGGATAGGGTCGAGCGAGGCGATGATCTTTTCGTCAGGATGCGTCAGGAATCGGCTGATATGGCCGTACATGAAGTTGATCAGCACCTCGCATTTGCATAGGCGAACAGCGGCGCGATCTTGGTAAACGGGTACCCTGTCCAGCCGGTCGGGTCGATAAAGATCAGCGGGAAGGCGTTCCCGATGAAGGTGCGGATTTCATCAACCGCGTCCACGAACTCACCGTGGAAGGTCTTTACCTCGAACCCCTCGTCCGGCCGATGGAACGGCGCGACCGCCGCGACCATCTGCTGGTAGGCGGCGGCGCTCTTCTCGGAGAAGAAGCAGCGGATTTTGCGCCTGACGCCGGTTTGCTCGTAGACGATGCGCTGAGCCTCCTTGAGGACCCCCAGCGCAATCATGAACGAGGTGTCCGAGAAGTCGGCTGTCTTGGATTCCCATGGCCCCGAGAAGCCGTCGACATACGCGATGTCCCAGCCGCGCAGAACTTTGTAGGCCAACTCCTGTAGGTATCCCCGCAGGATGAAGTGCTTAGCCTGAGTTTGCTCGCGGTCGATATAGGCGCTCATGAAAACCCCTTCCTTTAGGCGGCGGGGGGTTCGCGCTGTTGTTCGATCCGGGGGTATTGGTTCCACTCCCGCCCTTTCAGCTTTCGTCCGCCCGACTTTGGCCGGATGCCGCCCCACTGTTTGAAGAAGAAGGCCACGCCGTCCTTATGCATGATCGCGGATCTCAATGCCCACTCTTCGGCCATAGGACGCGCACGCGGTCCGCTCTCGCCGCCGACGATGGCCCAATCAATTCCCTTCAGGTCAACGGGGCCGACGCAGCCGATCAGCGGTTCAAACGAGACGAATTTCACAGAGGCCTGCGCTGACTTCAGGTGCTTCAGGCGCACAGCATTATCTACGTTCTCGACGGACACGCCGAGCCAAATATGCGGCGGCGCGAACCCGTCGCCGTACCGGCGTCGCAGGTACCGGACGAGCAGCGAGCTTCGCTTTGTCAAAACCTGATAGGTGTGCCAGTTGGCCTGCTCCATCGTATCGAACACATAGTCAATGAAGCTGAACGGCACTTCCTTGTGGAACAGATCGCTCATCGAGTTGACAAAGATGCGGCGAGGCTGCCTCCATTGTACGGCTGGGCTAACCGTGCCGGACGGAGGGTCAGGTCGAATCCGCTTTCGAACGGATGCCCTGCGACGCCTCGGAATCGCTCGGAAAAGCGCTCTGCGTAGCAAAAATCGCAGCCAGCTGTGATCTTGGAACAGCCCGTGACGGGATTCCAGGTAGCGTCAGTCCATTCGATCTGTGTCCAGTTGGCCATGCGGGAACCTTAGAACAAATAAAGAACAAAGCCAAGTGCATACCGGTCAAATTCGGCTACTCTACCCTAATGGAAAGCTAAGATTTCGTACGGCCGTCAACCGGCGTTCGGAAGCCGGGAGCCCGGCTTCCGAGCAGGGCCAAATTCCGACGCC
>CAVUJV010000019.1:0-54104 GCA_963741845.1 uncultured Alphaproteobacteria bacterium | reverse complement strand
TGATTTCGATGGTGGGCGCACAAGGGCTCGAACCTTGGACCCGCTGATTAAGAGTCAGCTGCTCTACCAACTGAGCTATGCGCCCATCGAAGCTCCCTCAGCGTTTCCGCTCGGGAGGGCGGCCGTGTAGCAAAGGCGGGCGGGGCTGTCCAGAGGAATTCAAGCCCGTCTTGCCGTCTTCGGCGCGCGCTCCACGGCAAGGGCGCGCGCCGGGCCTTCTCGTGCTTAGTTTCGCTCCTTGTCCACGAGCTTGTTCTTGCCGATCCAGGGCATCATGGCGCGCAGCTTCGCGCCGACGTCCTCGATCGGATGGGCGTTGGCGCGGGCGCGCATCGCCTTGAAGGCGGTCTGGTTCACCTTGTTCTCGAGCATCCACTCGCGGGTGAACTTGCCGGACTGGATGTCGTCCAGCACGCGCTTCATCTCCGCCTTCGTCGCGGCCGTGATGATCCGGGGGCCGGTGACATATTCGCCATATTCGGCGGTGTTCGAGATCGAGTAGTTCATGTTGGCGATGCCGCCCTCGTAGATGAGGTCGACGATCAGCTTCACCTCGTGCAGGCACTCGAAATAGGCCATCTCCGGGGCGTAGCCGCCCTCGACCAGCGTCTCGTAGCCGGCGCGGATCAGCTCGACGAGACCGCCGCAGAGCACGACCTGCTCGCCGAACAGATCCGTCTCGCATTCCTCGCGGAAGGAGGTCTCGATGACGCCGGCGCGGCCGCCGCCGATGGCCGAAGCATAGGAGAGGCCGAGGTCATGGGCGTTGCCGCTCGCGTCCTGGTGGATCGCGATCAGGCAGGGCACGCCGCCGCCGCGCTTGTATTCGGAGCGCACGGTGTGGCCGGGACCCTTCGGCGCGACCATCAGCACGTCGAGGTCGGGGCGCGGCTCGATCAGGTTGAAATGCACGTTGAGGCCGTGGGCGAACATCAGCGCCGCGCCCTTCTTCATGTTGGGCGCGAGGTCCTTGTTGTAGATGTCGGCCTGCAGTTCGTCGGGCGTCAGCATCATCACGACGTCGGCCCATTTGGCCGCGCTCGGCACGTCCATCACCTTGATGCCCTCGGCCTCGGCCTTCTTGGCGGAGGCGGAGCCGGGACGCAGCGCGACGGCGATCTCCTTCACGCCGCTGTCGCGCATGTTGAGGAGATGCGCGTGGCCCTGGCTGCCGTAGCCGATCACGGCCACTTTCTTGCCCTTGATGAGATTGAGATCGGAGTCTCGATCGTAATAGACCCGCATGATTGTTCCTTATGGCGTTCGCGACGCGGTTTGGCGGCTGAAAAGGGGTGGGACGACGGTCCTGGCCCATCCGTCGGGCCGTGCTTCTAGAGAAAGCAGGCGGACCGATCAAGCGCGAGCCCCGGAAAGGCGCGGCTTTTGCCCGCGTCGGCGTCGGCCACCGATAAGGCGCCGCCGCTGTGCGAAGTGGCTCCCATTTTGGCGCGTTTTGGCGCAAGAAACGCGCTCGTTTTGGCGTCTAACGCACGAAAAGAAGCGCATTCGACGCGATTTTCAGCGAAAGATTGGCCCGAATAACGCTGCCATATCCTTCCGCAAATCCGGACTTTTCAAAGGGTTGCGCTGACATTTCCTTCCGGGAGCATTGCAATCGAGGGCTTTGGGGTGGCGGAAAGACGGCCGAAAGATGTCTCCCACCGCTTCGCGGCATGGGCGGGCTTGAACGAATTCGCGCAATCGGCGGCTTCCGGTTTGACGGCGATGGGTCCCATCATAGCGGGTTCGTCAGAAATTCAGAAGAGAATGTTCTGCCATTTCGTTTTACGATATTCTGCGGACGGCGGCCTGCCTGTCCGCTTTGGTCAGAGCGCCACCGTGCATTTCAGGGATGGCTCGTGACCCGGCCTGGGCCGAATTGGCGTCCCAGGCCCCGCAAGGCTAAGGTGCGTCGCCGGGACGACCCCGGCCGCTCGACCGGAGGGGATTGGACCCATGGCGCTTTTGACTCGGATTCGCGCGTTCCTTGCATTGGCGCTGATCGGCCTTTCCCTCTCGGGATGCGGCTACAACACCATCCCGACCAAGCAAGAGGCCGCCAACGCCGCCTGGGCGGAAGTCCAGAACCAGTACCAGCGCCGCGCCGACCTCGTGCCGAACCTCGTCGCGACCGTTCAGGGTTACGCCAAGCAGGAGAAGGACGTCCTCACCGCGGTCACCGAGGCGCGCGCCAAGGCGACCTCGATCCAGCTCACCGCAGACGACCTGACCGACCCGGCGAAGGTGAAGGCGATGCAGGATGCGCAGGCGCAGCTTTCGGGCGCGCTCGGCCGGCTGCTGGCAATCAGCGAGAACTATCCCGATCTCAAGTCGAACCAGAATTTCCTCGCGCTGCAGTCGCAGCTTGAGGGCACCGAGAACCGGATCGCCGTCGCGCGTCGCGACTACATCGCAGCCGTTCAGGACTTCAACACAACGCTTCGCACCTTCCCGAGCATCATCTGGGCCTCGACCGTCTTCCGCTCGACGAAGCCGCTCGTGCCTTTCACGGCGGATGAGAAGGCGCAGACCGCTCCGCAGGTGAAATTCTAGAGCGATGTTCGCCCCATCGGTCCCTTCCCGCCTGGCGGGAAGCCCGGATGGTCGTCGCCTCCCTCGTGGCCGCGCGCGCTGTCCTTGCGCGATCCTCTTCCTCGGTCTCTGGGTCGCCTCGGGCTTCGCGGCGAACTTCCCCGCCCTCACCGGGCGCGTCGTCGATGCGGCCGGCATCCTCTCGCCGATCACCGCCGCGGACCTCGAGCGCAAGCTCGCCAATCTCGAGCAGAAATCGGGCATCCAGCTTGTCGTCGCGACCGTGCCCTCGCTCGACGGCCAGGAGATCGAGCCCTACGCCAACGCGCTTTTCCGGACATGGAAACTCGGCGAAACCAAGAAGAACAACGGCGTCCTGCTCGTGATCGCGCCCAAGGAGCGGCGCGTCAGGATCGAGGTCGGCTACGGCCTCGAAGGGACGCTGACCGACGCGGTTTCGGGCCTCATCATCCGCAACGCCATCGCGCCGCGCTTCAAGGCGGGCGACTTCAACGGCGGCGTGACGCGCGGCGTCGACGACATCATCACCGCGCTGACGACCGACTCGGCCGAATGGACGCCGAAGAAGCCCGACATGCGGACAGAGCAGAACGCGTCGATCTTCGACATGCTCGCGCCGTTCCTGTTCTTCCTCTTCATCATGTTCATCCTGAGCCGCGTCGGGCGGCGCGGGCGAGGGGGGAACGTGGTCGTCATCCCGATGGGGATGGGCGGCGGCTGGGGCCGCGGCGGAGGCGGGTTTGGCGGGGGCGGCTTCGGGGGAGGGGGCGGCTTTTCCGGCGGCGGGGGATCGTCGGGCGGCGGCGGCGCCTCGGGAGGTTGGTGATGGCGGTCGGCCCCGCGGAAGCGGCCCGGATCGAGGCCGCCTTCGATACGGCGCAGCGGAAGACGCATGCGCCGCTCGTCTGCGTGCTGGCCCATGCCTCCGAGACGCGCGATGCGGAATTTCTGCTCGGGGCCTGCGTGCTGGCGCTTCTGACGCCGCTGCCGCTCCTGCTGTTCACCGATCTTTCGGCGCATCGCATCTATGTCGCGCAGATGCTGGTCGCGATCGTAGCGGCCGTCATCGGCGCGCTTCCCCAGACGCGGCGCGCGCTGACGCCGAAGCGCGCGCAGGCCGCCGCGGGACATCGCGCGGCGCTCGCGCAATTCGTCCTGCGGGGCCTCGACCATACGCAATGCGGGGTGCTGATCTATGTCTCGCTCGCCGAGCACTACATCCGCATCCTGGCGGCGGAGGACGCCGAGCGCGCCCTACCGCGCGAACGATGGCAGGCGGTCGTCGACGAGGCGCTTCCGGGGCTCGCCGCGGGCGAGACGGAGGCCGCGCTCAAGCAGCTCGCCGACCGCTGCGCCGATCTTCTGGCCGAGCCCTTTCCGCCCGATCCGTCGTGGCGGCCGCCGGAGCGCCACCGCTTTCATGTCGTCTGAGGGCCGTCGCCTCGAAATGGCGGCGGTTGCATAAGTCTACCGTAACGGTTGTAGGCCATTGTCTCGTCCATGGCCCGCGATCGAAACCGTTGCGTCCGCCCTCTCTTTGCCCGCGTCTCGCGCAGGATCCGCGCGCTTGCGGGCGAGACCGCAGGGGCCGCCGCGATCGAATTCGCGCTCGTCGCGCCTGCGACCATCGCCATCGGGCTCGCGACATTGCAGGCGGCGACGATCTATCTCGCCAAGGCCTATTTCGAATCCGGCGCCGAGACCGCTGCGCGGATCGTCCTCACCAATCAGACGGGATCGCTGACCTCCGCCCAGTTCAAGACGGAGGTCTGCAATCAGCTCACTGCGCTCTTCGACTGCTCGGGCGTGATCGTCGAGCTTGAGCCTCTGCCCGCGGGGACGGCGAATCTGGCATCCTATCTTCCGGCCTTCGATTCGAAGGGCAATCTCGTGGGCGCGCCGCCGGTCGACGTCGGCGCCTCGGCGGGTTCGCCCGGCACGGACATGCTGCTGGTCGTGCTCTATCAGTGGCCCGTTTACGGCGGCCCGCTCGGCCTCAATTTCTCGAATCTCGCCGGCGGCAAGCTGTTGATGACGTCGACGCAAGTCTTCCGGATCGAGCCGATCTGATGCCGCGAAAAGTCCGGCGTCGGGCCCGCGCGCTTCTGCGGCGCCTTCGCAAGAGCGACGGCGCGGCGGCGGTCGAATTCGCTCTTGTCCTGCCGGTCGCGCTGCTCATCATGAGCCTCGTCGTCTATGGGGGGCAGGTCTATGGCGTGCAGCGCAAGGTGACGCTCGCCGCCTCGACGGTCGCGGACATCTTCGCCCAGGGCAACAATACGGGCTCGGCGACGATCACCGCCGCGCAGCTCGACCAGATCCTCGCCTATCCGAATCTCATTCTCTATCCGAACGATCCGGCGGGGGTCCAGGTCGTGGTGTCGCAGCTTTCCGTCACCACGGGATCGGGGGGAACGACCGGCGCGGTCATCGGCAGCTGGGCGAACGCCAACGGAACGCCGCGCACGATCGGAGAGACGATGTCCGTCGACCCGGCCATCGCCGCGGCCTTCGCGGGCGCGAGCAAAAGCACCGTCGTGCTGGCCGAAGTCTATTATCCCTTCCAGCCGACGAGCCTCTATGTGGCGCTGCCCCAGATGACGCTGCACGATTCGGTGATGATGATCCCCCGCACGGCCGCCAAGATCACAGTCGACTGAGGTCCAACGACAAGGTGTGAACGTTGCGGACGTGGGCTAATTCACTAACGGCTTACCAAAAGCCTCAGGATTGTCGGCCGGGTTTTTGCCTTTGATTTTCGAATCGTCTTGGCGCAAGTAAGTAAAATTCTTATATGCGGTATAGAAACCTGAATCCGGGTATGGTGTAGGGGACGGCGCGGCCCAAGTGCCAATATATGGCGCGAATGGGTGTCTTTGTTCGTAGCTATTGTTCTTTGGAATCGCTTTCGTAGCGTACCACTGGATGTCTCCGTTATAAGCATAGAGCCAGAGATTGCCGTCTCTGATCAGGCATCCGAACGTAATAAAGTTTTTGGTCGGCGCCCCACCAACATCTGCCCAGTCAGGAGCTTTTTTCCATCCCCAATCTCTTGGGATTGGAGCCCAGCCTGTGCCGCCGCCCTGGGGTAAATTTATTTGGGGACCGGTACGGGTCCACTTTGTCTCCATGATATCGATTTCTCTACTAGCATAACTAGCAGAATTACTGCCGTCGCCGTAATGGGAGGGTCCCCACTCAAAACTGGATCTCTCTGCGAGATAGAATGTTTCGCAGAAATTCCCCGTACCGTTCGAGCCAATCTTCACATCAATTTGCCACAAGCCGTCGAACGCGACGCCAACGCCGCCAGAAACCTGCCAGTTTGGAGCGCCGTTTACGATTCGAATTGGATAGGCTCTGCTGCCGTAATAGTTAGTACCGCCGCGGACGACGCCGGCCGTTGACTGCAAAATTGCGTCGATACCAATGTTAGGGGACCATAAATCAATTCCATAGTCCTGGACCCAAAAGCTTTTGCCTTCGGAAGGTTGGGAGTCCGTGTTCCCCATTCCGTTGAACCATCCTAGATTTGAGATGATCGGAGGCCGCTCGCGCGGCGCATGAATCGCCCCGCATTTGAGTTGGTAAGTTGTCGATCCCTGAGGGGTTAGCGTAATGTCGACAAGCCAATAGCCCTTGCCAGCGTTGTATGTGTCCCATTCCACATGGGCTCCGTTGCTGTTTTTTAAAGTAATTGACCCGTAGAAATTTCCGTTCTCGTCCTTCACGTTCCAGACTACCCATTCTCTGTTTGGGTCGTTCGCTATCCACGGAACATCGCCAGCCGCACCATAGTCGATATTAAACTTACCCCATTTCGGTCCGTTGTCGCCCAGTTCGAGATGAAGCCTTGGCGAGGAGCCGGTCCCCAAATAATTCACCAATGCGCAAACCATGAGCCGCCCCGTTCAGGGAAATTTTGCCGAGTAAGCTTGGTACGTTCTGGGGCTTCGTTCAAGTCGATTGGATCATGGAGGCCTATCGCGCATGTTTTTTGAACGCGGCCGAGGCCGGGTTCGTCACCCGGCCCCGGAAGATCGCGTCTTCCGCTTCTCACTGCGTCAGGTGGCCCGACTGCATGACCGCGGCGAAGAGCGAGGAGAGCGCCGCGCCGAGATCGTCGCCGATCGAGGCGTCGTAAAAGAGGCCCGGCGAGGCGCAGGCCTGCAGCGCGGGCGCGATGCTCGACTGGAAGGGCTTGATCCAGGTGTTGTACCAGCTGTTCGAGGTCACCGGCAGATAGTCGGTATAGAGGATGGCGATCTTGATTCCGCGGTTCTTGATCGCCGCGCACCAGTTGGTCGACGCGGAATTTCCGCCCGGCGCAGCGCCGAGGTCGTTGATCGCCTGCTGGAGCCGGCCGCCGCCGTCAGACTCGTCCTCGACGCCGTCGGTGACGATGAAGAGAACCTTCTGGGGCGTATCTCCCGCCTGATTGCTGCCATAGCCGGGATTGGGGATGTAGCTCGTCTGGCTGAGCTTGCCGAGCGAATCGTCGTAGTTGGTGCCGACGTCGCCGGGACCCGACTTCGACGTGCAGCTCGAATTCGCGCAGCTGTTGTTGTTGGCGTACATCTCCATGACGCCGAAGGTCGACGCGGCTGCCGACCACTGGTTGATGTAGCCGCTCGTCAGCGGCACGAGCTGGGTCAGCCCGATCGACCACAGCGAATCCATCGAATAGATGGCGAAGCGGTATTGCGGCGGCGTCGTGAATTGCGACGAGGCCGCGGTCTGCGAAGCCGTCTGCAGGAGCGTCGTCACGCCGGAGGTGAGCTCGTCGAGGCGCAGCGCGATGCCGTTCTTGCGGGCGAGGGCGTAATTGTCGAGCTGCGCGCCGTGATGGGTCACGTCGCAATAGGCCTTGTAATAATTGTTGGCGGTGACGGTCGGCGCCGTGCCGTCCGAGCAGGGGTTGTAGATCGTGTCGCTCTGGTTCGTGCCGGTGTCCGCCTGATGGCAGGCGAAGGCGCATCCGCCGCCGCCCTGCTTCGCGGTGAGGCTCTGCATCTGCGTGATGCCCGCCGTCGTCGCCGGCAGCGCCATCGACGGCGAATTGTCGAGCAGCACATAGAAGTCGATGTTGGGCGGGATCAGCGCCTTGGCCGTCGACGTCCCGGAGACCGGGAGCGCGCTTCTTCCCAGCACCGCCGCGAACAGCGTCGAAACGGACGTCGAATAATTGACGGTGACGTCGCGTTCGAGCGAATTGGCGCCGGCGGCGATCTGGACCTGCACCGAAGTTCCGCTGAGGCCCGGCATGCCGTTCGTGAGCCCCTGAAAGAGCGAGGCGGCGGCAGCCTCGGCGACCGCGCTCGTCTGCTGGAGCATGTTGGGGGTCAGCGCCGCCAGCGCCGCGGCGTCCGCCGCTGCGTTCAGCTTGGAGCGCATTTGCGCGGCGCGTCCGTAATCGATGGCCGCTCCCGTGCCGAAAACGAGGACGGGCGCCAGCAGGGCGTAAAGGGTCGTCACATTGCCGCCGTGGTCGCGGAGCAGACGACGCAAAAAAGAGGTGGACACGGAGACGATACTCCCCTTTTCGTCCGGCTCGCCCTCAAGGCGCGCCCGACCAAACGGGAAAAGTCTGCTCGCCTCTCATGAATCCGGACCTAAGCGGGTCGATGCAATTGACAGCGTTCGCCGGATTCCCGCACGGGTTTCGCTGCGGGCCGCAGAGGGGCAAAACTTGAGCTTGCAAGCTTTCTCGACTAGAAGTTCCGCTTTGTCGAAGGCGTTCGAGGAGCGACTCATGCGGGCTCGCGCAAGGTCATTGGTCACGCGCTTCGCGATCGCCTTTGCGGCCGGCGTTTCGTTTGGCGCTTCCGCGGCCACGGCCGCTCCCTATCTCGTCGCCGACGCCAGCACGGGCCAGGTCCTCCTCCAGAAGGACGCGACCGAGATCTGGTATCCGGCGTCGCTGACCAAGCTCATGACCGTCTATGTCGCGCTCAACGCGGTGCGCGAGGGCCGGCTCACCACGGATACGCCGCTTGTCATGTCGGCGAACGCCGCGCGGATGCCGCCCTCGAAGATGGGCTTCCGTCCCGGCACGGAAGTCACGCTCGACAATGCGCTCAAGATGCTGATGGTGAAGTCGCCGAACGACGTCGCCGTCATGATCGCCGAAGGGATCGACGGATCGGTGCCGGCCTTCGCCGACGAAATGAACGCCACGGCGGCGCGTCTGGGCCTGCACGAATCGCATTTCGTCAATCCGAACGGCCTTCACAATCCCGGCCATTATTCCTCCGCCCGGGACATGGCGATCATCGCGCGCGCTCTCTTGCGCGATTTTCCCGATAACGCGGGGCTCTTCGACATCGGAGCGCTGCAACTGGGCAACCAGATCATCCGCAACCACAATGGCCTGCTCGGCCGCTACCCTGGCGCGGACGGGATGAAGACGGGTTTCACCTGTCCGGCCGGCTTCAATGTCGTGGCGACCGCCAATCATTGGGGCAAGCGCCTCATTGTCGTGGTGCTCGGCTCGCCGTCGGCCAAGCTGCGGACGCAGGAAGCGGCCGATCTCTTCGACCGCGGCTTTGCGATGAGCGGCGGGCCCGGCTCGCTCGAATTCGATGCCGTCCGGGGATGGCGAGAAGCCCGGGCCGATGACGAACGTCTGCCGTCACCGAAGCGCGGCGGCGGCCGCCGCCGCCGAAGTCGAGGGCGACGACGACGCGCAGCAGCCCGCGGGGCCGGGCAATATCTTCGGACTCTTCGCGGCGGCGGCCCCGACTCACACGGTGCTTTCCGACGAACGCCCGCAATTCGACCCGGTTCCAATCTTCCTTGGTCCGAGGCCCGGCTGGAATGGCCCGGTGCTGGCGGCGCGCGGAAGCGGCGCGGGCCTGCCGAAGGAGGCCAAGGCCTACGCGGACGGCCCGGAAGGCGCGGTCGAAAAAGCTTCGGCGAATGCGGAGAGCGCGCCCGCGGTGCTCAAGGGCGCGGTGCGCAATCCGCCCATCCGTCACGGAAAGGCGCACCCCGTCCATAAGCGGACCGCGAAGTCCGTCTCCAAGCCACCAAGTCGGTCTCCAAGGCCGTCCCTGCGCCGAGGCCCGCGACTGCCGCAGCCTCCACGGAAGCGGATAAGAATTCAGACGCTCAGTGAACGCCGCGCCTGCAATAGCGGCGGACGCCCATAAAGACCGCGTAATTGGCGTTCGCGAATTGCATGGCAAGATTTTTTAACAGAAAGCCTTAGTTTGGCCTGTTTATGGTCAAGCGCGCGCCAAAACCCTCTGGCAAAGTCTGATCATGCCAAGGGGGATCGGTTCTCGGTTGCTCGGTTTTCTTGCCCCCCAGCCCCCGAGCGCCAGCTAGAGCCGAAAATATCCCTCTGAGGCTAGCGGGTCGGCGGGTCCCCTCCCAGCCGATCCGCTCTTTTTTTGCCTTCCGGCCTGCGCCGTTGGCCCTGATCCCCCCGTCACCCCGCCGTCATGCGAATCCTCTAGCCGACGCCGAACACGCTCGGAAAGGGGGCTTTGGTGCGGCAATCGTCGAAGGCGATGCGGAGGACGACAGAGGCCGGGCTCAGGGCGGCCGTGCATCGCGCCCGCCCGATATCCCGGGCCGGCCTGCTCGAACGGATGTTCACGCTGACGTTCTCGAATCTGGTCTATCCCCAGATTTGGGAGGACCCGGTCGTCGACATGAAGGCGCTGGAGATCGGCCCGGGTTGCGAGATCATTGCGATCGCCTCGGGCGGCTGCAACGTGCTCTCCTATCTGGTCGACGATCCGGCGGGCGTCACCGCCGTCGATCTCAATGGCGCGCATGTCGCCCTCGGCCGGCTGAAGATCTGCGCGCTTGAGAATCTGCCCGATTACGAGGCTTTTTTCCGCTTCTTCGGACGGGCCGACGCGCGCGCCAATATCGAGGCCTACGACGAGCGTATCCGTCCCCGGCTCGATCCCATGTCGCGCGCCTATTGGGACAAGCGGCGCGCTTTCGGCCGGCGGCGGATCGGGGTCTTCGGGCGCAATTTTTACCGCTACGGCGTTCTCGGCCATTTCCTGAGCGCCGGACACGCGATCGCCCGCCTGCATGGTCTCGATCCCGCGATCCTGCTCGAAGCCCGGAGTTTGGAGGAGCAGCGCGCGATCTATGAAAGCCGCTTCGCCCCCATTTTCCGCAAGCCGCTCATCCGCTGGATGCTCAAACAGCCGGCTTCGCTTTACGGCCTCGGCATACCGCCGGCGCAATACAACGCCCTTGCCGGCGATTCGCCCGGCGGCATCGGAGACGTGGTGAGCCGGCGGCTCGAGCGCCTCGCCTGCGGATTCGACCTCGCCGACAATTACTTCGCCTGGCAGGCTTTCGGGCGCCGCTACGCGCCCGGGCCCGATCCGTCGCTTCCGCCCTATCTGCAAAGAGAGAATTTCCAGACCCTGCGCAGCCGCGCCGGCCGCGTCCGCTACGTCCAGCGCTCACTCACGGAGATTCTCCGCGATGCATCGGCGTCGAGCTTCGATCGCTATGTCCTGCTCGACGCGCAGGACTGGATGTCCGACGCCGACCTGACCGCGCTCTGGACCGAGATCACCCGCACCGCCCGGCCGGGCGCGCGAGTGATCTTCCGCACCGCCGCCAACGAGAGGCTGCTGCCCGGTCGCGTGCCGGGCCATCTCCTCGGTCACTGGGCCTACGAGGAAGCGAAGAGCCGGGCGCTCGCCGCGGAGGACCGCTCCTCCATCTACGGCGCGTTTCATCTCTATGTCCTGAAGGGGCGCGGGGCGTGAGCGACGCGGCGCTGCTCATGGACCGGATGTACCGGCGTCAGCGGCGCGTCTACGACCTCACCCGAAAATATTACCTGCTCGGCCGCGATGAAACGATTCGCCGGCTGCGGCCGGCGGCCGGCGACCGGGTGCTGGAAATCGCCTGCGGAACGGGACGAAACCTGATCCATGCCGCGCGGCTTTATCCGGCGGCCCGCTTCTACGGTCTCGACGTGTCGCAGGAGATGCTCGATACCGCCCGGACCGCCATCGCCCGCGCCCGCCTCTCGTCCCGCATCACGGTCGCGCAGGCGGACGCAACCGCGTTCGATCCCGTAGCGCTCTTCGGCGAGGCCCGGTTCGAGCGGGTCATGATCTCTTACGCTTTGTCGATGATCCCGCCGTGGCGTGAAGCGCTCGGGCAGGCGCTCGACCGGGTCGCGCCGGGCGGATCGCTTCATTGCGTCGATTTCGGCGACTGTTCGGGCCTGCCGGCCGCATTTCGCGCCGCCCTGCGCAACTGGCTCGCCGCCTTCGACGTCACGCCGCGCGACGATCTCGGACAGGCGCTCGCCGGGCTTTGCGCGGCGCGGGGCATGCCCTGCGAGACGGAGCGCTGGATGCGCGGCTACGCCATGCTGGCTGCGGCCCGGCGCGATCTTGTCGAGACTGGCCCTAGCCAAGCGCGGCGTTAGACCCTAAATGAGGGCCCTCGCGGAGCTGGGTGGCCCGTCAGGACAATATTCCTCGGGGCCGTACGATCCCAATGGGAGCTGTCCCTGTCTTAGCCCGTGGGCTTTGGCACATGGCGCCCACCTACTTACGTAGGCGCCCGGGATCACCGTCCAACGGCCGTCTCGGCTCCGCGCCCTTTTTCTCCGGATTGGCGCTCAGACATACCGTGACTTTTTCCGACGCCGATTCGAAGTCCGCCCTGCGGCGGGAAGCGCTGGCGCAGACGCGGCGCCCTCCCGGCGGAGACGCGAGACGCCTTCACCCGCCGTCTGATGGACGAAGGCCTCAGGCTCGCCGCCCTGTGGAGGGCGGGCGTCGTTTCCGCCTTTCATCCGATCCGCGACGAGCCGGACACGCTCGCCCTGCTCTCCGCCTTGGCCGGCGCGGGCTTCGCGACCGCGGCGCCGGTCGTCGTCGGCCGCGGCGAGCCGCTCGTCTTCCGCTCCTGGCGCCCGGGCGATCCGACCCGCGCCGGCGCCATGGGCATCGCCGAGCCGCTTCCGGAAGCGGAGGCCGTCGACCCGGATTTGCTCTTCGTTCCGCTCGCCTGTTTCGATCGCCGCGGCCATCGGATCGGCTATGGCGCGGGCTACTACGACCGCAGCCTTGAAAGGCTGCGGGCGATGAAGCCCGTTCGCGCCGTCGGCGTCGCTTATGGGGTTTGCGAAGTCGCCTCCGTGCCTTATGAGGCGCATGACCAGACCTTGGACGCTGTCTTGACCGAGCGGGACACAATCTTTTTCGGCAGGCGCTGAATGCGCCTGCTCTTTGTTGGCGACGTCGTCGGTCGCGCAGGACGGGCCGCCGTCATCCAGCATGTGCCGCTTCTCAGGGCGCGCTGGAAGCTCGATTTCGTCGTCGTGAACGGCGAGAACGCAGCCGGCGGCTTCGGCCTCACCGAGCCGATCTACGAGGAGTTCCGTTCGGTCGGCGTCGACGCGGTCACGCTCGGCAACCATTCCTTCGACCAGCGGGAGCTCCTTGTCTTCATCGAGCGCCAGCCCTCCCTCGTGCGTCCGGCGAACTATCCGCCCGGCACGCCCGGACGCGGCGCGACGCTCGTCCAGAACGAGAAGGGACAGCGGCTGCTCGTGGTCAATGTCATGGGCCGCATCTTCATGGAGGCGCTGGACGACCCTTTCGTCGCCCTCGACCGCGAGCTCGCGGCCTGCCCGCTGGGGGAGTCCTGCGACGCCGTTCTGATCGACGCCCATTGCGAGGCGACGAGCGAGAAGTTCGCCTTTGGCCATTACGCGGACGGCAGGGCGAGCGTGATCGTCGGCACGCATACCCATGTTCCGAGCGCGGACTGGCGCATTCTGGCGGGCGGCTCGGGTTTCATAACCGACGTCGGCATGACCGGCGACTACGATTCGGTGATCGGGATGGAGAAGGAGGAGCCCATGCGGCGCTTCACCCGACGCATCCCTTCCGGCCGGTTCGAGCCGGCGCTGGGGCCGGCGACGCTCTGTGGCGTCGCGGTCGAGATCAACGACGGCGGATTCGCCGCGAAAATCGCGCCGGTGAGGATAGGGGGCATACTCGCGCCCGCGCTCCCGGACTTCTGGACTTGAAAAGGCCCATGACCGCTCCCCTCATCATCTACGATCTCGACGGAACGCTCGCCGACACGGCAGGCGATCTGATCGCCGCGCTGAACACCATTCTCAGCAATGAGAGTCTTGCGCCGTTGTCCGTGGAAAAGGCGGGGTCGCTGCTTGGCGCGGGCGCCCGGGCGCTCATCCAGCGCGGCTTCGCCGCCTCGGGACGGGAACTCTCGCCCCAGAAGCTCGAAGTCCTGTTCGGCGACTTCCTCGCCCACTACAACGCGCATATCGCCGAGAAGACCGTGCTCTATCCGGGTGTGGAGCATGCGCTCGACCACTTCGAGCGGGAAGGGTGGCTCCAGGCGATCTGCACCAACAAGATAGAAGCCTCGGCGCGCATACTCATGCGCGAACTCGGCGTCGCCGAGCGTTTCGCCTTCATCTGCGGTCAGGATACGTTCGGCGTCGGAAAGCCGGACCCGAAGCCGCTTCTCGAAACGATCGCCGCCGCGGGCGGGTCGCTCGCGCGCGCGATCATGGTCGGGGACTCGAAAACGGACATCGCCACCGCGCGCGCGGCCGGCGTTCCGGTCATCGCGGTCGATTTCGGCTACACCGACGCCCCCGTCACGGACTTCGATCCGGACCGCGTCATATCGCACTTCCGCGAATTGCCGTCGGCCTGCGCGAGCCTGCTGGCAGGCGGATAGGGCATGCTCACCAACAAGGGCAAGTATGGCCTCAAGGCGATGGTCCATCTGGCGGGCCTCGAACCGGGCGCGCTGGCCCAGGTGGCGGACATCGCAGAGCGGAATTCGATCTCGAAGAAGTTCCTCGACCATATTCTGACCGAGCTTCGCCATGCCGGCTTCGTCTATTCCAAGAAGGGCAAGGGCGGGGGCTACGCGCTCGCGCGTGCGGCGCATGAGATCACGGTCGGCGCCATCGTCCGCACGCTGGACGGTCCGCTCGCTCCGATCCCCTGCGCGTCGGTGACCGCTTACCGGCCATGCGAGGATTGCGCCGACCTCAGGACATGCCCCGTCCGGCTCATCATGCTCGAAGCGCGCAACGCCATTGCGAATGTGCTCGACAATCGGACGCTGGCGGAACTGCGGTCGGCGACCAGGCCGACCGAGGTCGCGGCCATGTATTACATCTGACGGATCCGCGCGGGCGTACCTCGACGCCCGAGCGGCCGGCTCAGGGCTCCCGGGTCTCGTCGGTCCTGGCGAGCTTCCTCAGACCCTCGAACAGGCAGCGGAGGGCGTCCGCGCCGAGGACCTCGGCGAACCGCTGGTCGTGCCGGTCGGCGGTGGCGTGAAGCTTCCTGACGAGGCCTTCGCCCGCCTGGCGTCAGCACAAGCGCATGGCTGCGCCGGTCGTTTGGCGCGGCGTCCCGTCGCACCAGACCGCGACGCTCGAGTTCGTCGATCATCGCGACGAAATTGGCGCGCTTGATGCCGAGAGCCTCCGAGACCGCGCTCTGCTTCAGGCCCGGATTGCTCTCGATGACCGTCAGGATCGAATATTGGCCGGGCCTTATGTCGAAAGCCTCGAACTCCGCGAAAAAGTCCCGGAAGACGGCGATCTGCGCGCGCCGGAGCACATAGCCAAGCCGCCGGTTCAGCGGGCCATAGTCGATCGCTGCGCGCTCCGGCGTCCCGCTCTCGAACGCCTCGGTCGGATCCGGTTCGGATTCGATCGGTTTCGCCGCCGTCAGCCTCATGCGCGACGCATTCCTTCCGTATTGACACCCAAAGATTGGTATGTTGTATAACAATTATAGTCAATCAGCATCTTGGCGCCATTGGGGCGCTCGTCCGGAGGAAATATGACGGCGCACGAGGCGGAGCAGCCGATCGGGATCGACCTGCCCGGATCGCTCTCGGCGGTCCGGCGAGGGCCGATTGCGCATCTGCGCCTGACCCGCTCCGAGAAGCGCAACGCCCTCGACGACGTGACCGTCCTTGGGCTCGAGACCTTCTTCACCCGCTTGCCGAAAGATATCCGCGCCGTCGTTCTGAGCGGCGACGGCCAGCATTTCTCGGCCGGACTCGATCTTTCCGAAGTCGCCGAACAGCATGACGCGCTCGAAGGCGTACTTCATTCCCGGATGTGGCATCGGGCCTTCGAGGCGATCCAGTTCGGCCGCGCGCCGGTCATCACCGTGCTGCATGGCGCGGTGGTCGGCGGGGGCCTCGAACTCGCGGCGGCGACGCATATCCGGGTCGCGGAGCGCTCGGCCTACTACGGCCTGCCCGAGGGCCAGCGCGGCATCTTTCTCGGAGGCGGCGGTTCGGTGCGGATCGCGCGTCTCATCGGCGTTCCGCGCGTGCAGGACATGATGCTGACGGGCCGGACGCTCAACGCGGAGGAAGGCCATCAGGCCGGAATCACGCAATATCTGGTCGACGACGGCAAGGGATTGGAAAAGGCGATGGAGCTCGCCGCCAAGGCGGCCTCGAACACGGCGGCGACCAATTTCGCGGTGCTCCACGCGTTGCCGCGCATTTCCGAGAGCAACCCGGCGAGCGGCCTCCTGACGGAGTTGCTGATGGCCTCGATCGCCGAAGTGAGTCCCGAGGCGCGCCAGCGTCTCAAGGACTTTCTGGAAAAGCGCGCCGCGAAGGTGCTTCGTCAGAGCTGAGGCTTGTGATGGCGTTCGCGGGGTTCAGAGGCTCTTCGATGAGCGCGGCGCCGAAGCGGCGAGGGGCCCGCAATGCGCGCTCACCAGAGCATCGTCCAGCCTACCGCCTTGACGTCGGACGGGAATTCGGCCGGCCCGATGGCCTTCTGGCAGGCCTCTATGATCTCGCGGAGCCCGCGCTTCTCCGGATCCGCGCAGGCGAGCAGCTCGTTCATCATGCGCAGCCGCCGAACCAGGGTCTTCATGAAGGCGACGGCGCGATCGGGGTGGCTTTCGATGGCGTCGATGAATTCCGCGTAGGATGCGGCCAGACATTCGACGTCGCTCACCGCCTTGACGGTCGCCGATCGCGGCCCCGGCTCAATCAGGCTCATTTCGCCGAAGACTTCGCCGGTTCCGAGGGTTCCGACCCTTTTGGCGTTCGCGCCGCCTCCGACCAGGACCTCGACCGTCCCCGTCACGATGAAGAAGGCGGTGTCGCCCTGATCGCCCTCCGTGATGATGACGTCTCCGGCCTTGAATGCGACGGTCTGCATGTCCCTCTCCGCGATAATCGGCCAGACCCTGCCACGATCGGCCCCGATGCGGTAGCGAGCGTTGAACGGGGCGAGGTTCGAGGTTTCGATCGCGCAAACGCGCCTCTATACCTTTAAGACAACTCACAAGGAAGCCAGGGAGGAGCGATGGACAGGATCAGGCTCACCTTCGGTCCGCCGGAGGTCGCGGTGGAGCGGCGCCCGGATGGGACGATGCTCGTTCGGGCGCGCCACGATCTTGGCCCCTATCCGCCCGCGATCACGCATTGGCTCGATCATTGGGCGAAAGCTGCGCCGGATCGCGTCTATCTCGCGGAGCGCTGGGGCGACGACTGGCGCAAGGTGACCTACGCGCAGGCGCATGACGCCGCGCGGCGCATCGCGCAGGCGATCATCGACCGCGGTCTGTCGGCCGACCGGCCGCTCGCGATCCTCTCCGGCAACAGCATCGATCACGCGCTCATGGGGCTCGGGGCGATGATCGCGGGCGTGCCCTACGCCCCGGTCTCGCCGCCTTATTCGCTTGTCGCGAAGGATTTCGCAAAGCTGAAGGCCATCCTCGCGATGCTCACCCCCGGCCTCATTTTCGTGAACGACGGGGTGCCGTTCGGCGCCGCGATCGAAGCGGCCGCCCCGAAGGACGCCGAGGTCGTGGCGGGCGCCAATCCGCCGAACGCGCGCGCCTCGATCACGCTCGAAGATTTCATGGCCAGGCCCGCAGGTCCCGAGGTGGACGCGGCGCATGCGAAGGTGGGTCCCGACACGATCGGCAAGTTTCTGTTCACGTCGGGCTCGACCGGGTCGCCGAAGGGCGTCATCAACACCCAGCGCATGATGACGTCGAACCAGGAGATGCTCGCGGCCCTCAACCCGAGCTTCGGCGCGGAGCCCACGACGCTGATCGACTGGCTGCCCTGGAGCCACACGTTCGGCGGAAACAACAATTTCAATCTCGTGCTCAAAAACGGCGGGTCGTTCTACATCGACGGCGGCAAGCCGCTTCCGCGCGCGATCGAGGAGACGGTGCGGAACCTGCGCGAGATCTCGCCGACCGTCTATTACAACGTGCCCAAAGGCTTCGAGATGCTGCTGCCCTATGTGCAGCAGGACGAGGCCCTGCGGAAGAGCCTCTTCAGGCGCCTTCAGGCTTTCGTCTATGCGGGCGCGGCGCTGCCGCCCCATGTCCGCGAGGAATTCGAGCGTCTCGGCCGCGAGACCGTCGGCGAGGTCGTGCCGATCCTGACCTCGCTCGGCTCGACGGAGACGGGCCCGTCCGCGATCAGCGTCACCGACAAGGCGCGGGCGCCGGGCGTCGTCGGCATTCCCAATCCCGGCGTCGTCGTCAAGCTCGTGCCGAACGGCGAGAAGCTCGAAGCGCGGCTCAGGAGCCCGAGCATCACGCCGGGTTACTGGCGCCAGCCGGACTTGACGCAGGCCGCTTACGACGAAGAAGGCTATTACAAGCTCGGCGACGCCTTGCGCTTCGCGGACGAGAGCGATCCGGAACTGGGCTTCGTCTTCGACGGGCGTGTCGCGGAGGACTTCAAGCTCGCGACCGGCACCTGGGTCAGCGTCGGGCCGTTGCGACTGAAGTTCATCGCCCATTGCGCGCCTTACGTCACCGATGTGGTCGTCGCCGGTCACGACCGCGACGACGCAGCCGCGCTCGTCGTGCCCAATCTCGGCGCCTGCCGCGAGCTTGCGGGCCTCAATGGCAAATCCTCCGCGGCGGAGGTGCTGGCGGATCCGAAAGTCGTCTCGGCCTTCTCGGGCCTGCTCGCGGCTTTCAACAAGGGCGCCGGCGGCAGCTCGGGGCGCTTCGCCCGCATCCTGCTGATGGACGATCCGCCGTCGCTCGAACTCGGGCGAGCTCACCGACAAAGGCTCCATCAACCAGCGCGCGGTGCTCGCCAATCGCGCCGCGCTGATCGACGAGCTTTACGCGGAACAGCCCACGCGCCGCATCATCGCCTGAACGCAAAGGACCCCATGCCGATGAAGCTCGACGATCTCGTCGCGATCGACGTCCACACCCACGCCGAACGGTCGTGCCGCCAGCCGGTCGACGCCTTCTGGGAGCCTTACGAGGCCGCCGCGAACAAGTATTTCAAGGCGGGCGAACGTCCGACCATCGCCGAGACGATCGCCTACTACCGCGAGCGCAAGATCGGCCTCGTCATGTTCACCGTCGACACCGAACATGAGATCGGCAACAGGCGCATCCCGAACGAGGAAGTGGCGGAAGCGGCGGCGGCCAATTCCGACATGATGATCGCCTTCGCCTCGATCGACCCGCACAAGGGCAAGATGGGCGTGCGCGAAGCGCGCGCGCTGGTCGAGGCCGGCGTCATCAAGGGCTTCAAGTTCCATCCGACCATCCAGGGCTTCTTCCCCAACGACCGGATGGCCTATCAGCTCTATGAGATCATCGCCGAGCACAAGCTGCCGGCCGTCTTCCACTCCGGCCATTCCGGCATCGGCACGGGGATGCCGGGCGGCGGCGGCATGCGGCTCAAATACTCGAACCCGATCCATCTCGACGATGTCGCGGTCGACTTCCCGGACATGACGATCATCATCGCCCATCCGTCCTGGCCGTGGCAGGACGAGGCCCTTTCGGTCTGCCTGCACAAGCCGAACGTCTATATCGACCTTTCCGGCTGGAGCCCGAAATATTTCCCGCCGCAGCTCGTTCAGTACGCGAACGGTCAGCTCCGGCACAAAATGCTGTTCGGTTCCGACTTCCCGCTGATCGCGCCCGACCGCTGGATCAAGGATTTCCAGGACGCGGGCTTCAAGCCCGAGGTGCACGACCTCATCCTGAAGCAGAACGCGATCCGCGCGCTGAAACTCGACAAGGCGGCGTAACAGGCGTTTGCCCGATCCTCCCCCGCAGGCCGCTATCCTGCGGGAGAGGGACAGGGCGGGTCAGCCCTTGATGAACGATCCGCTGCGCAGATCCGTGATCGCCTGACGGATCTCCGCCTGCGTATTCATCACGATAGGACCGTGCCACGCGATCGGCTCGCGGAGCGGACGGCCGGACACGAGCAGGAAGCGCACGCCCTCTTCGCCCGCCTGCACGCTGATCTCGTCGCCCGAACCGAACACCACCAGCGAGCGGTTGCCGACCTTGTCGCGGATCAGCACCTCTTCGCCGTTGACCTCGGCTTCGCGCAGCACGCCGAACGGCTCCGACGCGTCGGAGAAGTCGGCCGAGCCTTCGAAGACATAGGCGAAGGCCTGCCGGAAATCCTCGACCTTGAGGCGCTTGCGCTTGCCCGCCGGAACGGTCACATCGAGATAGCGCGGCTCGGCCGCGACGCCGTCGACCGGACCCTTCTTGCCCCAGAAGTCGCCGCAGATGACGCGAACCGTCACGCCATCGTCGTCGGTGACCTCGGGGATGGCCGTGGATGGCACGTCCTGATAGCGGGGCCTCGTCATCTTGAGGTGCGAGGGCAGGTTCGCCCAGAGCTGGAAGCCATGCATCCGTCCGAGCTTGTCGCCCGAGGGCATCTCCTGATGCATGATGCCCGAACCCGCCGTCATCCACTGCACGTCGCCTGCGCCGAGTGCGCCGCGATTGCCGAGGCTGTCGCCGTGCTCGACCGAGCCCGCGAGCACATAGGTGATCGTCTCGATGCCGCGATGCGGATGCCACGGGAAACCGGCCTCGTAATCCTCGGGCCGGTCGCCGCGGAAATCGTCCATCATCAGGAAGGGGTCGAAGTCGGCGGTGTCGCCGAATCCGAAGGCGCGCCGGAGCCGTACGCCCGCGCCCTCCATGGTGGGCTGCGAGAGGTTGACGCGCTTGACAGGTCGAATCGACATGGAAGTCTCCGAGAGAGTTTTTCGCCACAGCCCAGAAGAACGATCGTTTTCGCCATACAAAAAGCCGCGATGAAACTCAACCGCGACTGTCCTTCCGGGCCGTCTTGTACGAAGAAATAGGAATAGGCGAGATCAATTCAAGTATATCAGCAAGAGTGACTGTATCCATCAGTCTGGCAGGGGGTGGGCGGCCTGGCGCCCATGCGCGTTCGACGGGCGCGGCCGCCCTCCGACGTGGCGGGCGGCGGCGGAGCCGGCCTCGACCGCGCGCCTGAGCGCCTCGGCCATCCCTGCGCCGCCCAGCCGCGCCGCGAGGAAGCCCGCGAGGAACGCGTCGCCTGCGCCTGTCGTGTCGATCACATCGACGGTCGGCGCGGCGATCCGCCAACGCTCCGCGCCGGAAGCCGCGACGCAGCCCGCCCCGCCGCGTTTGATCACGACGAGCGGAAAGCGCTCCGAGAGCCGCGCGCACTGGGTCTCGGGGTCGTCGGCGCCGGTCAGCACGGCCGCCTCCTCCTCGTTCGGGAAGATCATCGACGCGCCGCGGCAGAGGTCGAGGAAGGCTGCGGCGCCGATTTCGCGCAGGAACTCGGCCGAGGCGGGATCGACGCTGACCGGGATCGCGCCCGCGCGGCGCATCACATCGAGCGCGGCGGCGCGCGGGGAGGGGGCGAAGAGCGAATAGCCGGAGATATGAATGTGCGATGCGGAGGCGACGAGCGCGTCGGGAATGTCGGCGGGGCTCAGCGCCTCATTGGCCCCGCGGTCGGTGAGGAAGCTGCGCTCGCCGGATGGGTCGATGAGAGCGACGAGCCGCCCGCTATGGCGCACGGGGTCGCCGACGAGCCGCGGCGTGACGCCCGCCGCTTCGAGCCGCGCCGCTTCTGCCTGCGAGGTCGGCCGCGCCGACGCGCGCCACGAAATCGACCGCGACGCCGAAATGGGCGAGCCAGGCCGCCTGATTGGCCGCCGAGCCGCCGGGCTCGAAGACGATCGCCGCCCGCCGGTCGGAACCGGGCGCGAGCGGGCCTTCCGGCCGGACGATAATGTCCGTCATCACGTCGCCGATGACGAGCACGCGGCGCGGCCCGCCTGCTTCCGCGCGGTCGCTGCTTTTCGCCCTCGCCCCGTTCACGCGCCGGGCCGGATCATGCTTTGCGTCCTTGTCTTGCACGCAGCGAACTCGAATGGCGAGCGACCCGGCCTGGGGTCAAGCGATTTTTCCGCCGAGGGGGCTTCCCTTCCCTCGTCGCGCCTGCGCCTCTAGCTCCGCGGAGCCGAACCCCTTAAAAGGCCGGTCCGAACCCTCGAAGCCTGATCCTCTCCTTGAACGCCCCAATCGCCGTCCGTGACAAGGCCGGGCCCGTGTTCACGCACGGGTCGTTGATCCGCCATGTCGCCGTGATGACGGCCACCGGCGCGATCGGGCTGATGTCGGCCTTCGCAGTCGATCTCCTGTCGCTCTTCTGGGTGTCGCGGCTTGGCGACCAGGCCTACAAGGCGGCTGTGGCCTATGTCGGCCTGGCGTTCTTCTTCGCCATTTCGATCTCGATCGGCCTCACGATCGCGGCCTCCGCGACCGTATCGCGGGCGCTCGGCGCGGGGGACCGCCCGCGCGCCCGCCGCCTCGCCTCTTCCTCGCTCGTCATCACCGGTTTCATCGCGACCGCCGTGACCGTGGTCATGTTCGTATTTCGCGACTGGGCGCTTTCGACGCTGCTCCACGCCCACGGGGAACCGCTCGAAGTCGCCTCGCATTTCCTCGCGATCTCCCTTCCGAGCAACGTGCTGTTGGCGCTCGGCATGGCGCTGGCGGGGGTGTTGCGGGCGGTCGGCGACGCGCGCCGCGCCATGTATGTGACGCTCTCGGGCGCAATCGTCACCTCGGTCCTCGATCCGCTGCTGATTTTCGGATTTGGCCTCGGCGTCTACGGCGCCGCGTGGGCGACCGTCGCCTCGCGCCTCTGCTTCGTCCTTGTCGGCTGGCGGGGCGCGGTCGGCGTCCACAACATGGTCGCGCGCCCGAGCCTGAACGCCGCGCGCGGCGACTTCGGCCCGATCATGGCGATCGGCTTTCCCGCGATCATGGGGAATCTCGCGACGCCGGTCGGCGCGGCCTATACGGTGCGCGTATTCTCGGACTTCGGCGAAGCGGCGATGGCGGCGAGCGCCATTATCGACCGCATCACCCCCGTCGCGTTCGGGGTGATTTTCGCGCTGACGGGCTCCGTCGGCCCGATCATCGGCCAGAATTACGGGGCGCGGCTCATGGGGCGGGTCCGGCGCACGCTGACGGATTCCTTCCTGCTCTCGGTCGGCTATGTCCTGCTTGCCTGGATCGCGCTTGCGCTTGCGGCGCCCTGGCTCACCCGCGTCTTCGACGCCGAAGGCCCGAGCGCGGACTACGTCACATTCTTCTGCCATTACGGCGTCGCGATGTGGCTTTTCCTCGCGTGCCTTTTCGTCGCCAACACGGCCTTCAACAATCTCGGCTTTCCCGTGCTGACCATGGTGTTCAACTGGGGACGGGCGACGCTGGGCACGATCCCGTTTGTGACGCTCGGCGTGGGCATGGGGGGCGTGAAAGGCGGGATGCTGGGCGTCGCCCTCGGCAGCGCGGTGTTCGGCCTGATCGGCGTCGCGGTCGCCTATTTCGCGACGGCCCGTCTCGCCAGGGGCATGCGGCCGAAGGAGCCGGTCTGACTCATGAGCGTCGTTTGCATTGTCGGCGGCGCCCGACTATCTAGCCGCCAAGTTCGCCGGGCTGCCGGCCGCAAGGGATTGCCGCCTGCATGGCTCGCGACGTAGTCGATGAACAGAGTGTCGAGTCGCGTGACGATCTGGCCCGCTGGTTCGAGGCCGGCTGCAAGGGCGACGCGCCGCTGCGCGTCGGCACCGAGCATGAGCGGATTCCCTTCTACCGCGCGGACCATTCGCCTGTTCCCTATGAGGGCGACAAGGGCATCCGCGCGCTGCTCGAAGGCGTGAACGAAAAGCTCGGCTGGGACCGTATCGAGGACAGCGGCAATCTGATCGGCCTCTACGACGAGCGGGGCGGCGCCGCCATTTCGCTCGAGCCCGGCGGTCAGTTCGAGCTTTCCGGCGCGCCGCTCGAAACAGCGCATGAGACGGCGGCCGAACTCGACAAGCATCTCCTGGCCTGTTCGCTCGTCGCCGAGCCGCTCGGGATCAGCTTTCTCACGCTCGGCATGAGTCCGAAATGGACGCGCGCCGAAACGCCGACCATGCCGAAGAGCCGCTACGACATCATGAAGCGCTACATGCCGCGTGTCGGATCGCGCGGCCTCGACATGATGTTCCGCACGGCGACCGTGCAGAGCAATCTCGACTTTCGCAACGAAGCGGACATGGTGGCCAAGACGCGGGTCGGACTGGCGCTGCAGCCGGCGATCACGGCGCTTTTCGCCAATTCGCCCTTCACCGACGGGAAGCCGAACGGTCTCCTGTCCGCGCGCTCGGAGATCTGGCGGGACACCGATCCTGATCGGACCGGGATGCTGCCCTTCGTCTTCGAGCCGGGAATGGGATTTGAGCGCTATGTCGATTATGCGCTCGACGTTCCGATGTATTTCGTGAAGCGCGGCGACCGCTATATCGACGTCGCGGGCGCGAGCTTTCGCGACCTGCTTGCAGGCAAGCTGGCCGCTGCGCCCGGCGAGCGGGCGACCATCTCCGACTGGGCGAACCACCTTTCGACGATCTTCCCGGAGGTGAGGCTCAAGCGGTATCTCGAAATGCGGGGCGCGGACGTCGGACCTCCCGACCGGATCGTCGCGCTCTCGGCGCTGATGGTCGGCCTCTATTACGATCAGAATGCGCTCGCCTCCGCTCTCGACCTGATCAAGGACTGGACGGCCGACGACCGGCAGCGACTTCGGGACGACGTTCCGCGTCTGGCGCTCGAGGCAAAGATTCGCGGCCGGTCACTCAAGGACGTTGCGCGTGACATGCTCGCGATCGCGCGCGACGGGCTCAAGCGGCGCGCGCGAATGAACGCGAACGGCCAGGACGAGACGATCTGGCTTGCGCCATTGGACAGGATTGCGGAGAGCGGTCGGCCCGCGGCGCGCGATTGGCTCGACCTCTATGAGGGCCGCTGGGGCCATTCCGTCGAACCGGCCTTCCGCGAGGCGGTCTTTTAACCTTTCGCGGATTCGAGACGCCCGCTTTCAGACTCCTTCCGCGTCCTCGTCTTTTGTGTGAGGCGAACGGTGGCTGACCCGGTCCGCAATCGCCAGGATGCAAGCCGAGACGACAAAGGTGAGATGGATGCCGACGAGCCAGCCGAGTTCCCGGTCGGTTTCGTGCGCGATGTTCATGAAGCCTTCGAGCAGCTTGATGGCGGAAATGGCGACGATCGAGGCCATGAGTTTTAACTTCAGCTCGCCGAAATCGATCTGGGCGATCCAGTGCGGCCGTCCGTCTCCTTTCTTGATTTCGACCGGCGAAACAAAGTTCGTGTAACCGGACAGGAAAACGATCACGACCAGCGAGGCCGACAGGGTGAGGTCGACGATGGCGAGTTCGGAGAGCAGGACGTCGTCGCTGTCGAGATGGGAAAGCTGGGTGAGCAGCTCCCACATATAGTACAGGGCCTTGGCGATGAGGGCGACAAGACTGACCGCCAACGCGAGATAGAGCGGCGTCAGCAGAAAGCGGCTCGCAAACAGCACCCGTTCGAGTAACGTCCTGAGCATGGCGGAATCCGAAAGCGCCAACAGGCCTTGGTGGAAGAACGCCCTTTTAGGGCACGCTCGTATGGCGTAGCAACCGCATTCGCTGAGGCGTGGCGCAAGGGCGCGATCACGGCTCGTGTTGAGCGTCTCCGCGCTTGGCGGCACAAAGGAACGGCGCCTGTGAAGACAATCGGCTTTCTCTCCTTCGGACACTGGACCCCAGGGCCTCATTCGCAGACGAGGACGGCGGCGGACGCCCTCCTTCAGTCGATCGATCTGGCGGTCGCCGCCGAGGCGTTGGGCGCGGATGGCGCATATTTCCGCGTGCATCACTTCGCTCGCCAGCTCGGCTCGCCGTTTCCTCTGCTGGCGGCGGTCGGCGCCAGGACCAGCCGCATCGAGATCGGCACTGCGGTCATCGACATGCGCTATGAGAATCCGCTTTACATGGCCGAGGACGCAGGCGCGGCCGATCTCATCTCCGGCGGCCGGCTGCAATTGGGAATCAGCCGCGGGTCGCCCGAGCAGGTGATCGAAGGCTGGCGCTACTTCGGCTACGTCCCCTCGGAAGGGCAGACCGGCTCCGACATGGCGCGCCGGCACGCCGAGGTGTTCCTGAATGTTTTGCGCGGCGAGGGCTTCGCGCAGCCGAATCCGCGGCCGATGTTTTCGAACCCGCCCGGCCTTCTGCGCATCGAGCCCTATTCCGAGGGCCTGCGCGAGCGGATCTGGTGGGGCGCCGCATCGAACGCGACCGCGGTCTGGGCGGCGAAGCTCGGAATGAACCTGCAAAGCTCGACGCTCAAGGACGACGAAAGCGGCCTTCCGTTCCACGTCCAGCAGGCCGATCAGATCCGCGCCTATCGCAAGGCGTGGAAGGAAGCCGGCCACAAACGCGAGCCCCGCGTCTCGGTCAGCCGCAGCATCTTCGCGCTCGTGGACGACCGCGACCGCGCCTATTTCGGACATGGAAACGAGGGCGAGGACAAGATCGGCTACATCGACGAGAATACGCGGGCGATCTTCGGCCGCAGCTACGCCGCCGAGCCGGACGCGCTCATCAAAGAGCTGGCGAAAGACGAGGCGATCGCGGAGGCCGACACGCTCCTGCTCACTGTCCCCAACCAGCTCGGCGTCGATTACAACGCGCATGTCATCGAGGCGATCCTGACGCACGTCGCGCCGTCCCTTGGATGGCGCTGAGGACCGAGATCACGACAGTGCTCGCGGAGTCTCGGTCTCTTCGATGGCTTCCCCTGACCCTGGACGACATGGACGACGTGGATCGCATGGCGAGCGTCATTCACGCGTCGCTTGCCGAACGGAAAGACGTGCTCGCCGAGAAGGTCAGGCTGTTTCCGGCGGGATGCAAGGCGCTGTTCCTTGCGGACCGGATCTGCGGCTATGGGATTGCGCATCCCTGGACCCTGTTCGATGTCCCGCGGCTGGATGCGTTCCTCTGGCGCATCCCCGACGACGCCGACTGCATCCATATTCATGACGTCGCGATTCTTCCTGAGGGCCGAGGGAGCGGCGCCTCCGGCCGTTATGTGGAAATCATCAGGGCGGCGGCGATCGCGTCGGGCATCCGCAAGCTCGCATGCGTCTCTGTCTATGGAACGCAGACGCTTTGGGCGCGCCATGGCTTCCGGGAAGAAACGTCAGCAGCGGTGAGCGCGCGGCTCAGGGCCTATGGACCGACGGCCAGATACATGGTCGCCGACGTTCAGGACGATTGCGCCGCTCGATCGCGTCTGTAGAAGACCCTTCGATCGACGCAAGCGGACTGCGTCGAACCTCGATCTTGGACAGGCCATGACAATTCGTTTTGATGGAAGGGTCGCTATCGTCACCGGGGCCGGCGCGGGCCTCGGGCGTTGTCACGCGCTCGGACTCGCCGCGCGCGGCGCCAAAGTGGTCGTCAACGATCTCGGGAAGAACGGCGCGCCGTCCGAAGCCGCGCTCAAGGTTGTCGAGGAGATACGCGCGGCCGGCGGAACCGCCATCGCCGATTCCGCCGACGTCTCGGATTTCGGGCAGGCATCCGCGATGGCCGCGCGGGCCGAGAAGGATTGGGGGCGCGTCGACATTCTGGTCAATAACGCCGGGATCCTTCGCGACAAGACCTTCGCCAAGATGGAGATGGCCGATTTCGAGCTTGTCCTGCGGGTGCACCTGACCGGCTCGGCCAATTGCACGAAGGCCGTCTGGAACGGAATGCGCGAACGCAATTACGGGCGCATCGTTCTGACTTCCTCGGCGTCGGGCATCTACGGCAATTTCGGCCAGGCGAATTATGGCGCGGCGAAAGCCGGAATGGTCGGCCTTATGAATGTCCTTCATCTGGAAGGCGCCAAACACGACATCCGGGTCAATGTCCTCGCGCCCACGGCCCGGACGGCAATGACCGAGGGGCTTCTCCCCGCCGAAGCGGCGGAGCTCCTGTCTCCCGAGACGGTGACGCCGGGCGTGCTGTTCCTCGTCAGCGACGACGCGCCGTCGCGGGTCATTCTCGGCGCCGGCGCCGGGGTCTTCGCGGTCACCCATATTGCGGAAACGCCGGGCGTCTATCTCGACGAGAAGGATCGGACGCCGGAAGGCATCGTCGCGCGCTGGGCGGAAATCTCGGACCGCGCCACGGCCGCGCCGCTTCCGGACGCCTTCGCGCAGACCCGCAAGTTCGTCGTCGCGGCCGCCGCAGCCAAGGGCAAACCCGTCGCCTGGTGAAAGGCGGCGGCGCGGCCGGACGCGTCTTCGCAGGCGCGGATCAGTCTTCCGCGAGATCCTCGAAGGCGGCCCGGTCCACGCCGTTTCCGATCAGGATCTCCCGCTTTCCGGCGTGGTTCGGGGCGCTGACGACGCCCTCCTTCTCCATGCGCTCGACCAGCGAGGCGGCCTTGTTGTAGCCCACCGACAGACGGCGCTGGATGTAGCTCGTCGATACCTTGCGGTCGCGAAGCACGATATTGACCGCGCGGTCGTAGTAGTCGGCCCCTTCCTCGGCGTCCATCGAGCCGGGGGAGGGCAGGGGGCCGTCGCCCTCGGAGGAGTCGTCTTCCTCGGTGATGGCGTCGAGATATTCCGGGCGGCCCTGCTTCTTGAGATGCGAGACGACCTTCTCGACCTCCGGGTCGGAGACGAAGGGCCCGTGCACGCGCGAAATCCGTCCGCCGCCCGCCATGTAGAGCATGTCGCCCTGGCCGAGCAGCTGCTCGGCGCCCTGTTCGCCGAGGATGGTGCGGCTGTCGATCTTGCTGGTGACCTGGAACGAGATGCGGGTCGGAAAGTTCGCCTTGATCGTGCCGGTGATGACGTCGACCGATGGGCGCTGCGTCGCCATGATGAGATGGATGCCGGCGGCCCGGGCCATCTGGGCAAGACGCTGGATCGCGCCTTCGATGTCCTTGCCGGCCACCAGCATGAGGTCGGCCATCTCGTCGACGATGACGACGATATAGGGCAGTTCCTCGAGCGCGAGCTCCTCGTGCTCGTAGATCGCCTCGCCGGTCTCGCGGTCGAAGCCGGTCTGCACCGTGCGCGTCAGCGTCTCGCCCTTGGCGCGCGCCTCGATCACGCGGGCGTTGAAGCCGTCGATGTTGCGGACGCCGACCTTCGACATCTTGCGGTAGCGGTCCTCCATCTCGCGCACCGCCCATTTGAGGGCGACGACCGCCTTCTTCGGGTCGGTCACAACCGGCGAGAGCAGGTGCGGGATGCCGTCATAGGCCGACAGCTCCAGCATCTTCGGATCGACCATGATCAGGCGGCATTGATCGGGCCGCATCCGGTAAAGAAGCGAGAGGATCATCGTATTGATCGCGACCGACTTGCCCGATCCGGTCGTGCCCGCGACCAGAAGATGCGGCATCCGCGCCAGGTCCACGATGACGGGCTCGCCGCCGATCGTCTTGCCGAGCGCGATGGCGAGCCGGTGCTTGGAGTGGGCGAAGTCGTCGCTCGCCAGCAGTTCGCGAAGAAAGACCGTCTCGCGGCGCTGATTCGGCAGTTCGATGCCGATGGCGTTGCGGCCCTGGACGACCGCGACGCGGGCGGAGATCGCCGACATCGAGCGCGCGATGTCGTCCGCGAGCCCGATCACGCGCGACGACTTGATGCCCGGCGCGGGCTCGAGCTCATAGAGCGCGACGACAGGGCCGGGACGCACATTGATGATCTCGCCTTTCACGCCGAAATCGTCGAGCACGCCTTCGAGAAGGCGCGCGTTCTGCTCGAGCGCGTCGTGCGGAATCTTGGCGCCCGCGACCTTCTTGGGCTCCGCCAGCATCGTGAGCGGCGGCATCACCCACTCGCCCGTGGGCTGCGGGGCGACGCGGGTCTGGACCGCGGACTTTGCGTAGGCCGCGGGCCCGGAAGAGGGCGCCAGAACCGTCGATGTGGTTGAAGCCGCCGGAGACGCGCGCGGCGGGGAGACCGCCGCAGGCGCCGTTCCTCTGGCGCGCGGGGCGAAATCCGACGGCATGGACAGCGGCTCGTCCTCGGGGCTCATGCGAAGCCACGGCGGGCGGGTGTCCTCGTTCGAGACGGCGGCCGTACGGGCCGCTGCCGCTGCGGCGCCCGAGGGCTTGCGGCCGCGGAAGAGCCGCCGCACCGCAGCCCTGGCCGTGAGAAGACCGTGGATGACGGCGCCGATCGACACGATGCCGAAGCCGGGCTCGTCGTCGGCCTCCTCCTCTTCGAGTTGCGCGGAGGCGCGGCCCTTCGCGCTCCGGCCCGAGGGCTTCGGGTGGTCCTCGGAGTGAGGCAGATGCGGGAAGCCGACGCCGGCGGCCGCCGTCAGCATCAGGATAGCGAGCGCGGCAAGGCCGAGGCTAAACGCCGTGATGCCCGCGCCGGAGCCTCCGAGCAATCGCCGCGGAAGGGCGAGCAGGACGTCGCCCACGACCCCTCCGAGTCCGCTCGGCAGGGGCCAGCTTCCCGGCGCGGGGAGCAGTGCCGCCAGCGCGGCCGTCAGCGCGACTCCGGCGAGATAGAGCCCGATCTTGAGCCGCGGGCGCTCCAGCTTGCGCTCTGTCAGAAGTTTCCAGCCCCAAAAGGCGGGCGGCACGAGCACCGCGATGGCGGCGAGCCCGAGCATCTGCATCACCATGTCGGACGCGATGGCGCCGGGGGCGCCGAGCCAGTTGTGAACCGGCGCGTTGGTCGCGTGATTGAGGCTCGGATCGGCCACGGACCAGGTGAGAAGGGCGAGGGAAAGCGCGCCGACCGACCCGAGACAGGCGATTCCGATCAGCTCCGCCGCACGCCTCTGCGGAAACTCGCGCAAGGACGAAGGCAGATAGTCCAAAACGGAAAAGGTCGTCGTACGCATCAAGGCTCACCCGCCCGCCCGAGACGGCGAGGATTGCCGCGCCGCTTCCCGGCAACCGTAAGCAGGGCGAGTTAATGCGCGCCTAACCTTAATGGCCCATAGCGGCAAACTGCGGCTTCCTTAGCGTTTTGGGCAAAAAGAGGGCGCCTCGAAGGGCGCCCCAAGGTCTGCGGGAGGAAACGAAGACCGGCGGCGGCAGCCGCCGGTCCTTAGCGTCAGTGAACGACTTCGCCGTGCAGGGCGAGGTCGAGACCGTCGCGCTCCACGTCTTCGGGAACGCGCAGGCCGACGGCCACATCGACGATCTTCAGGATGATGAAGGTCACGATCACGTCATAGATGATCACGGTTCCCACCCCGTAGAACTGGTTGATGAACTGCTGGACGTTGCCCTCCAGCAGGCCGGAGTGGCCGCTGTACTCGTTGACCGCGAAGACGCCGGTCAGGAGCGCGCCGATGATTCCGCCGACCGCGTGCACGCCGAAGGCGTCAAGCGCGTCGTCGTAGCCGAAGGCATGCTTGAGGCTGGTGGCGCCGAGATAGCAGCCGACGCCGCAGGCGATGCCGATGACGAGCGCGCCGATCGGGCCGACAAAGCCCGATGCAGGCGTGATGGCGACGAGGCCCGCGACCGCGCCCGAGCAGATGCCGATGACGGTGGGCTTGCCGCGATGGCCCCACTCGACGAACATCCAGGTCAGCGCGGCGACCGCGGTCGCAATCTGCGTAACCGTCATCGCCATACCGGCCTGCAGGCCCGCGCTCACCGCCGAACCGGCGTTGAAACCAAACCAGCCGACCCAGAGGAGGCCCGCGCCGATGAAGGTCAGGACCATGTTGTGGCCGGGGCCCGGATCCTTGCGCTTGCCGAGCAGGAGGCACGAGACGAGGCCCGCGACGCCCGCGTTGATGTGGACGACCGTTCCGCCGGCGAAGTCCAGAACCTGGAAGGCGCCCTGGAAATTGCCCTTCGAGTCGACGTTGACGGCGCTCATGAAGCCGTCCGGACCCCAGACCCAGTGGGCGACGGGCGCGTAGACGAAGATCGCCCAGAGGCCGATGAACCAAAGCATCGCCGAAAACTTCATGCGTTCGGCGAAGGAGCCTGCGATCAGCGCCGGAGTGATGATCGCGAAGGTCATCTGGAACATCATGTAGACGGTCTCAGGGATCGTCGGCGCGAGACCGTTGGGCGTATTCGCCCCGCTCGCGAGGTCGTAGTGGATGCCCTGCAGGAAGACCCGTGAGAAGCCGCCGATGAAGGCGCTGCCGCCCGTGAAGGCCAGGCTATAGGTCAGGATGAAGTAGATCACCGTGACCAGCGCCGTGATGGCGAAGCTGGTCATGACCGTGTCGCCGACGTTCTTCTTGCTGACCATGCCGCCGTAGAACAGCCCGAGGCCCGGGATGGTCATCATCAGAACGAGCGCGACAGAGGTCAGGATCCAGGCGGTGTCGCCGGAATTGCCGGTGCACTTGTCCGTGACCGTGGCGGAGCAGGAGGGCGGAGCAGCCGGGGTGGCGGGAGCCGCGGCCGGCGCGGCTGCTGGCGCCGCTGGAGCGGCGGCGGGCGCATTCGCATTGTTGTCCTGGGCATAGCCGGCGCTTGGCGCGGCCATCCCCAGGAAGACGGCGATCGCCAGGGCCGTGGCGAGGCCGCAGAGAAGTCGGATCAGTTTCATGTCTAGGAACTCCAATTGGATAGAGCGGCTCGCGCCAAGGTCACAGCGCGTCTTTGTCCTTCTCGCCTGTGCGGATCCGCACGGCCGAAGTGAGGTCGTAGACAAAGATCTTTCCGTCGCCGATCTGGCCGGTGCGCGCGGCCGCGACGATCGCATCGACAACCTTGTCCGCCATGTCCGAATTGACCGCGACTTCGATCTTGAGTTTGGGCAGGAAGCTGACCGCGTATTCCGCGCCGCGATAAATCTCTGTGTGCCCCTTTTGCCGTCCGTAACCTTTGACCTCCGTCACGGTCAGGCCGTGCACGCCGATGGCGGTAAGCGCGTCGCGCACCTCCTCCAGCTTGAACGGCTTTATGATCGCCATCACTATTTTCATTGGCCTCGCCCCAATCTGACGCGCAAGCAGGCCTCTCGGCGGCCGCTGGCGCTGTCCGTGGTGAAGTCGGAGCGCCGCGACGCCCCGCCGGGCCCTGCCTTACAAGCCTCGTGCCATAGGCAAACGCCGGCTTTCAGAACGGGAAAAACCGGGAGATTCCGACATCGGGGGGCGCCGGGCGCGTCAGATTATGGTTATTTCTTGGCAGAAAGGGCCCGAGGTATGGGCGCCTGAAAATTAATCAATCTGCCTCTTATCTGACCTCACGCGCAGCAGACCTTCCTGCGCGACGCTGGCGATCAGCAGGCCATCGCGCGAATAGAACAACCCACGCACGAGACCGGTCGCTCCACTCGCGTTGGGGCTGTCCTGGGCGTAGAGGAGCCAGTCATCGACGCGGACAGGTCTGTGGAACCAGAGCGCGTGATCGAGGCTCGCGATCTGCAAATCTGGATCGTAGATCGTGCGGCCGTGCGGCGCGAGCGCCGTCTCCAGCATCGAAAAGTCCGACATGTAGAGGAGGGCGGCGCGATGGAGGGCCGGGTCGTCCGGCAGCCGCTCGCCGATGCGGGTCCAGAGCGTCTGGCTCGGCGGCGGCTTCTGCCCGGGGATGTAGCGGCGCAGATCGGTGGGGCGGTGGTCGAGCGGCCAGATCGTCCCGAGCATCGTCTTCACGCGATGGCGCGCCGGCTCCTCGAGGCGGTCGGCGGCGATGCGGAGGTCGGCGCAGCTTTCGGGCGCGGGCGCGGAGGGCGGCGGAAGCGCGTGGTCGAGCCCCGCCTCGCGCTCGTGAAACGAGGCGACCATGGTGAAGATGGCTTCGCCCCTTTGCCGCGCGACGATCCGGCGGGTCGTGAAGCTTCGCCCGTCCCGGAGGCGCTCGACCTCGAACAGGATCGGCTCCTTCGGATCGCCGCCGAGCAGGAAATACGCATGCAGGGAATGGGGCAGGCGTCCCTCGACCGTCCGTTCGGAGGCGACCAGCGCTTGAGCCAGAACCTGTCCGCCGAAGACCCGTTTCCATCCGTTATCGGGCGAATGGCCGATGAACCGATCTTCGCCCGCCGGCGTGAGATCGAACAGGGAAAGAAACTCGTCGATCGTCATGAGAGAACTCGTCCCCGCAGTCTGGAGCCCAGACCGTCCCTGTACGTTCCGGCGGAAACCGTCGGCTCAGTATCGAATCAGCGCGCCGTCCCGCTACGCCGACGTCGATCCCGTCTTTGCCCCATCGCGCGGGAAGTCCAAAGCTTCGCCTCCGGGCGCGGCTTGAACGTTTGGCGCCAAAAAAGGAAGCGCCGCAACAGCCTTCGTGAGAGCGGCGCGCGTTTTGGCGCGCTTTTGCCCCGTTTCGGCGCCATTTGCCGGCGCTGGCCGCACGAAAGGAAGCGTTTTGGCGACGATTTGCAGCGGAAAAGCGCGGGAAATTCACGCCACTTTCTTCCGCGGATCGGGGCTTTTCAAAGGCTTGCGCTGACATTTCCTTCCGGCGCGGCGAGCGTGGAGCGCCTTGGACGCGGTCGATGGCCTCGAAACCGCCGTCGAAATCCCGGCGGGCGGTTCGGCGATTTTGAAGATTTCGCGCATGGGCGGCTTCCGGCGTGACGACGATGAAGCATCATACCCGCTTCGCATGAAAAACAGAAGATATTGTTATTGTCTTCCAATTTTTCTGCATCAAAGCGCGCTTCGCGCGGGAAAATGTCGGCCCCAAAAATTGACAGCGGGGCCCCTGAGGGCCCCGCTGCGACGATGGGAGCGCAGCTTGCGGGCTGATGGACGCGCTCCCTTCGTGACCGGAAATCTCTATTCGGCCGGCTGAGCGGCGAGCTTGCCGTGAGCGTGCTCCTCCTCGGGTTCGGCGGGCGAGACATGCGCGAAGCGGGCGAAGCCGAACAGCATCACGGAGATTCCGAGATAGGCCAAAGCGACGACCGGAGACTGTGCGACGCCGATTTCCTCGCCATGGATGAAGCCGAAGAAGGTGAGCAGCGCCCCGGCCAGAGCGAAGGCGGCGGCCTTTTCGAGTTGCCGGTCGATGATGAAGACGGAAACCGCGCCAAGGACGATGCCGGCGAGCGTCGCGCCGCCGCCGAGCGTGGCGAGGCCGTGGTAAAGCACGCCCATTCCGCCGAGCTTGTCGAAGCCGACCGCCGCCGCGTTCGTGCCGGCCGCGCCGAGCGCGCTGTCGATCATCGTCTTTCCCCATGCCGCGATCTGCGGGATCATCGCAAGGATGATCGCCGGAGCGTGCGCCCTCGGCGACTCCTGGAAAGCCTGCGAGCCGATCAGCATGCCGATGTAGAGAAGGATCGGCAGAATGGCGACGACGGGGATCAGGCTGCTCACCAGCGCCACGATGCCGAGCCAGGTGAGCAGGAGCACCATCACGCCGGTCGCCGCCGAATAGCCGATCCGCCCGCCCATCGCCTTCCAGCCGGGATGGCCGATATAGACCGCGTTGATGAAAGGATTGCCGAGCAGGCATCCGATCAGGCTGATGACGCCGTCGGCCGTCAGCACCCGCGTCGTCGGGAAGGAATCGCCCGCCGCGGCCGCGCTCTCCACATTGTCCATCGCTTCGACGAGATCGTAGATGCCGAAGGGAATGGCGGTGACGAGGATGACGCCAAGGAACTGGAAGCCGGAGAAGACGTGCCCGACGGCCGGCATCGGCACGGAGAAGCCGAAATGCGACACCGCGTCTCCGATGGCCGTGACGCTCAAGCCGCCATATCCGAGGCCGAACATGTTCGAGCCCCAGGCGATGATCGTGCCGGCGGCGATCGCCACGAGTCCCCCGGGCACCCCCCCGTAGTAGCGAACGCCGCCGAACCAGTTTGCGAGGATAATGGCGAGACAGACGAGGCCGATCAGCGGCGTCTCGAAGATGAGCAGCCCCGGCCGCATCGAGATGAAGGTGATCGAGATGCCGGCGAGCGATCCGAGCAGAGCCGCGCGCGGCGTGATCCGGCGGATCACCGGCGCGATGAAGCCGCCCGCCATCAGGACGAAGCTCTGCACGAAGACCCAGGTGAGGCCTGCTTCCCAGGCTTTGACGGGATCGCTGGTCTTGCTCAGGATCGGCAGCATCACCACGAAGACGACGACGAACATGTGCGGGACGCTGATGCCCGACGGCAGCGCGCAGACGTCGCTGCGGCCGGTCTTGCGCGCAAGCTGGTAGCCGAGCCAGGCGTAATAGACGGTGCTCAGGAACAGCATGAGCCCCGTCGCCGGCAGGATGCGGCCGAACACCAGATCGTCGGGCATCTTGAGGACGAAGCGCAGCAGCCCGGTGAGGACGAGGACGTTGACGAGGATGTTCGTGCCGAAGCCGAAGAAGGCGTTCCAGTCGCCTGGAACCCACCAGCGCTCCTCAGACTTCGCAGCCGCTGTCAGACTCGACATGACCATCCTCCTAGGTTGATCGCCGACGCGCGTTCGTCACACCGCCAGACGTTCGAGAAGCTTGTCGGAATGGGTGACCCAGCCGAAGATGCCGCCCTGGGCCTTGATCATCCTGAGGCCCATCTCCTGAAATTCGGGGAAGTAGGACCCGACGCAGTCTTCGAGGACGAGGCACTCGTAGCCGCGGTCGTTGGCTTCCCTCACGGTCGTGTTCACGCAGACCTCGGTCGTGACGCCCGTGACGACGAGCTGCTTCACGCCGTGATGCTGCAGCATCGAGTGAAGGTCGGTCGCGTAGAACGCGCCCTTGCCGGGCTTGTCGATGACCGGCTCTCCGGGCAGCGGATAAAGCTCGGGAATGATGTCGTGTCCGGGCTCGCCGCGCACCAGAATGCGCCCCATGGGTCCGGCGTCGCCGATCGTCGTCTTCGACCGTCCGCGCGCTTTCTTGGCGGGCGGCAGGTCGAAGAGATCGGGCCGGTGGCCCTCGCGCGTGTGCATCACCGGCAGGCCGGCGGCCCGCCACGCCTCCAGCAGGCGGCGGTTCGGCGCGATGGTCCGGCGAAGCTGCGAGACGTCGTTGCCGAGCATTTCGCCGAAGCCGCCCGGCTCCAGAAAATCGCGCTGCATGTCGATGATGAGAAGCGCTGCGGCATCGCGCAGAAGCGGGAAAGCGTAGGGCTCCGCCGGGATCTCGATCCAGGTGTCCGCGTCCTTCGGCGGTCTGCGATCATGGGTGTTCATGAGTGGCATTATGTATGCAATCCCTCAATTTCGTATGCCTGTATTGTGGTGTTGCATGCGGAAATTCTGTGCTAACCCTGCGCAAGATTCAGGCGTCCCAGCCGGGCGCCGCTTGTCTGAGGGTCGTTTCGCTGTGAGGGAAGAGCCGCTGGAAGGCGCGACGCAGGCCGAACGTCTCGCGGATTCCATCGCGGATTCTGTGCTGTCGGGCGAGTTCGCTCCCGGCTTCCGGCTGGACGAGATGGCGCTCGCCGAGCGATTCGGCGTGTCCCGCACGCCCGTCCGCGAGGCGATCCGGCTGCTCGCCTCGACGGGCCTCATCGACGTCAGGCCCAGGCGGGGGGCGAGCGTCGCCCTGACGAGCCCGGCGCAGCTCGAGACGCTGTTCGGCGCGATGGCGGAGATCGAGGCGACTTCGGCGCGCCTCGCCGCGCTCAGCATGACTCCGATCGAGCGCCGGCGCCTGCAGGCGAAGCACGATGCGATGGCCGCAATCGTTCTGCGCGACGACCGCGAGGCTTACGCCACGGCCAATATCGAGTTCCATACCCAGATCTATCTTGGCGCGCACAACGAGATCATCGCCGATTTCGCGGCGGGCCTGCGGCGCCGGCTCGCGCCCTTCCGGCGCGCGCAGTTCCGGACGGAGGGCCGGACGTCGCGCTCGCATGAAGAGCACGGCGCGGTGGTGCGGGCGATTCTCGCCTGCGACGCCCAGGCCGCCCATGCGGCGATGTTCCAGCACATGAGCCTTGTCGAGGATTCGTTCGGACGTCTCGACGCTGCCGCTCGCGAACACAATCCCGGCCGCAACGGCCGGAGGGGCGTGGCCGCTTCGCGCCGCGGGTAGCGCGCCGAAGGCTGCGACGTTAACCTGCCTTCATGGATCGGAACGGGAACGGCCTTCAGGACTTCGTCGAGCGGCATCGTCGCCTGTTCGTCCTCACCGGCGCCGGTTGCAGCACCCGTTCCGGCATCCCGGATTATCGCGACGCTGACGGCGCGTGGAAGCGGGCGCAGCCCGTGACCTATCAAGCCTTCATGGGGCAGGAGTTGGTGCGCCGCCGCTACTGGGCGCGCAGCCTCGTGGGATGGCGAAGCTTTCGCTCCGCGAAGCCGAACGACGCGCATCGGGCGCTGGCGCGGCTGGAGGCGATGGGGAAGAGCGAGATCCTGCTCACCCAGAACGTCGACCGGCTCCATCAGACGGCCGGCAGCGCGCATGTGATCGACCTGCACGGCAGGCTCGACCGGGTCCGCTGCATGGCCTGCGAGGCAAGGACGCCGCGCGAGGCCTTTCAGGAAGAGCTGGAGCGCCTCAATCCCGACTGGCTCGACTTCGAGGCGGCCAACGCGCCAGACGGCGACGCCGATCTGGAGCGGGCCGACTTCTCAGCCTTCGCGATCCCGTCCTGCGCGGGCTGCGGCGGGGTCCTGAAGCCGGACGTCGTCTTCTTCGGCGAGAATGTTCCGCGCGATCGGGTCGAGGCGGCGCGCGCCCACGTGGCGGAAGTCCGACGCGATGCTGATCGTCGGCTCCTCGCTCATGGTTTACTCGGGCTTCCGCTTCGTCGAGGCGGCGGCGCAACTGGGCAAGCCCGTCGCCGCGGTCAATCTCGGCCGCACCCGCGCCGACGATCTCCTGAGCCTCAAGGTCGAGGAAAGCTGCGAGCAGGCGCTGGCCTTTCTGCTGTAGCCTCGGGCGAGCGCGTTCGTATGTCGCCGCGCAGCGCGGGAGGGCAGGGGGGCTACGGCTCGGTCACCGTTGGAATTCTTGGATTGACCGCGTTCTTCTGGAGCCTTGCCGCGAGCGCGACGGTGAGCGCCTGCGCAAGGCACATGGGCGCCGCGAGCGAACGCGAGAAGGTGTATTCGCGCTCGGGCACCGCGAAGAGCACGCTCGCGGCCTTGGCCAGAGGGGAGAGCGTGCTGTCCGAAATTGCGATGACGGGAATGCTGCGCTGCGCCGTCTCTTCCACGATATTGACGACCTCGGTGGCGTAAAAGCGGAACGACACCGCGAAGAGGAGGTCAGTCTTGCGGATCGCCCGCGCCATGTGGGTCGCCAGACCGCCGCTCGAATCGAGAAGCACGCAGCGCTTTCCGAGCATCGTCAGGATGTAGCGCAGAAGCTCCACCACGGGAGCGGAACGCAACTGGCCGATGAGATAGATGACATCGGCCTTCTCCAGCAGGCTCACCGCCCTGACGAGGTCCCGCGCCGGGAATTTCCGCCATGAGGTCCTGAAGAGATGCGATGTCCCGCACGACGAGGTCGCGAAGGAACGCGCCCTCGCTTCGGTCGGTCCGGGAGCCCAGTTCGCTTTCCAGCGCCTTGATCCGGGCCTCGAAGCCCGGCGCCGCGGTCGAAAGGCGCTTCTGGAACAGGCTTTGAAGATCCTTGAACCCCTCGTAGCCGAGCGCCTGAGCAAAGCGCACGAAGCTCGAAGCGTGAAGGCCGCAGCGTTCGGCGATGGCGTTGATGGACAGGACGGCGACGTCGTTGGGGTTTTGCGTGAGGTAGAGCGCAATCGTCTGGTAGGACTTGCTCATGTCCTCGTAGCGCTCATGGATGAGGCGGATGAGTTCCGCGTAGTCGGCGGGGACCTTGACCTTGTCCATCGTCCTCCCCGTCGAGCGGGCGCCTCTCGCCGCAGCGGCGCCGTCTCCGTCGCCGCTTGCCCTCAACTGTCGACCGTCTCCCAGCGCCCGGATTGCGAGGAGTTCTGGATCGTCTCGACAAGCGTTTGGATGCGCAGCCCGGCGCGGAAATTGAAGGGCTCGGGGTGTTTGCCGGCGATCGCGTCCAGGTAGCCCGCGACTTCGATCGCTTTCAGATCGTTGAAGCCGAGCTGATGTCCGGGCGCGACGCAGAAGCGGCCATAGGGCGGATGGTCGGGCCCGGCCTCGATCCGGCGGAATCCCCTGCGCCCCTGCGGATCGGCGGCGGAATAGAAATGCAGCTCGTTGAACCGCTCCTGCGTGAAGACGAGCGCGCCCTTCGTTCCATAGACCTCGAAATCGTGCTGCATCTTGCGGCCCATCGCGATCCAGTTCGCTTCGATCGAACCCGTCGCGCCATTCGCGAAGCGCAGGAAGGCGCGGCCGATGTCGTCGACCTCGACGGCGCGGCGGCCGCCCTTTCCATCGGGACGCTCGGCGATCGCAGTCACGCAGTCGCCCATCACCCGGTCGATCGGACCCAGCAGAAACTCCGCCGTCGCGAGCGCATGGCTGCCGATGTCCGCAAGCGCCCCGCCGCCCGCCTTGTCGTGGCGGAAGGTGAAGGGCTGCGCGGCGTCGGCCATGTAATCCTCGGCATGCACGCCGCGATAGGAGCGGATCTCGCCGAGTTCGCCCGAGGCGATCATGTCGCGGGCCAACGGCGAGCATCGGATTGCAGAGGTAGTTGAATCCGACCTGCGTCCTGATCCCCGCGGCTTCCGCCGCGTCCGCCATTTCGCGCGCATCTTTTGCGAGGGGCGCGAGCGGCTTTTCGCAATAGACATGCTTGCCCGCCGCAATCGCCGCGAGCGCCATCTCCTTGTGAAGGGCGTTCGGCGCGGTGATGTCGACGAGGTCGATGTCGGGATCGGCGACGAGCTTGCGCCAGTCGTCGGTCGCCTCCGCAAAGCCAAGCGCGGCGGCGGCCGCCTCGGCCTGGGGCTTCGCGATGTCGGCGAGCGTCCGGAACTCGACCTCGAAGGGCAGGTCGAAGACGCGCTGCGCCGCGGCGAAGCCGAAGGTATGCGTCTTGCCCATGAACCCGGAGCCGATGAGACCCAGGCGAAGCTTCGGTTTCCTTGTCATTCCTGTTCCCTGATGAATCGATCAGACCCTGGCGGCGAGCGCCTGTTTGTTGACGATGAGGTCGGGATCGGCGCGGCCGTCGAGGAAGTCGAGCGCATTCTGCACGCTCGCAACCGCCATGCGCTCAGCCGCCTCGGCGGTCAGTCCCGCGATATGCGGGGACAGCACGACCTGATCGAAGGCGAGCAGCGGATTCGCTGGGTCTGGCGGCTCCTGCTCGAACACGTCGAGGCCGGCGGCGCCGATCTGTCCGCTCGCGAGAGCGGCGGCGAGCGCCTTCTCGTCGACAATGCCGCCGCGCGCCGTGTTGACGACGATGGCGCCGGGCTTCATCGCCGCGATCTCCGCTTCGCCAAGGATCGGGCGGTCGGCCTTGGGCGCGCTGACCGACACCGCATCGGCCCAGGCGAGCCCGTCCATGAGCGACTCCGCCGGGCGCGCGTCGCCCTGCGGCCAACCCTGTTGGGCGAGCCACGGATCGTAGGCCTGAAGCTCCATGCCGAAGGCTGCGGCGATGCGAGCCAGACGCCGTCCGATCCGGCCGTAGCCGATGATCAGCAGGCGCTTGCCCGCCAATTCCGTCCCCTCGAGGCGATTGCGCCAGCCCCATCGGCCGGTCTCGCGCACGGCCTTGTCAGCAAGAATTGCGCGCTTCGCCGCGGCGAGCAGCATCATCATCGCATGTTCCGCGACCGACACGGAATTCGTATCGCCGACGATCATCAGCGCGACGCCGCGGGCGTTGAGCGCGGCGAGGTCGACCGCGTCATAGCCGACACCATGACGCGACACGACCTTGAGCCGTTCGCCCTTCGCGATCGTCGCGGCCGAAAGCGGCTGGGTGCGGATCACAAGCGCGTCCGCCTTGCCGATCAGCGGCGCATAACTCGGCTCCGACACCTCCTCGACATAGTCGAACGTCACGCCGGAAGCGGAGCGCAACAGCGCAAGGCCGGACGGATGAAGTTGGCCGGCGACGAGAAGATGCGGCATTAGTAGGCCCCCTTCTCGCCGGAGGCGGCGATCCCCCCGGCCAACTCCCGGAAGCGCCGGACGCTTGACCCCGCCGCGGCGGCCAAAAGTCGCGAGTCGCCGGAGACGGTCGTCATGTCGAAGCCCCACTGAATCGCGCGCGCGGCATAATCGGGCGTGCCGCAATGCAACGCGGCGCGCACGCCCGCTGTCTTCGCCGCGGCGAGAATCCGCTTGACCGCTGCGACCATCTCCTCTTCCTCACGGTCGAAGCCGGGCGCCAGGCGCCCGCCCGTGAGGCTCAGGGTGAGGTCGGCAGGTCCGATGTAGAGCCCATCGAGGCCCGGCGTGGCGGCGATCGCCTCGACATTGTCGAAAGCTTCCTGCGTCTCGATCATCGCGAAGGCGAGGATCTCGCCGTTCGCCTCGCCCGCGTAATTCGCTCCCGCTGCGAAGCTCACGCGGGTCGGACCGAAGCTGCGCTGGCCGAGCGGCGGATAGCGCATGAAGCTCACGAATTCCGCCGCTTCCGCCGCGGTGTTCACCATCGGGCAGATGACGCCATAGGCGCCGGCGTCGAGCAGCTTCATGATGGCGCCGGGCTCGCGCCACGGCGTGCGCGCCAGGGGTACGACGCCGGAAGCGCGCATCGCCTGGAACATCGGCAGGACGCTGCTGTAATCGAGCGCGCCATGCTGCATGTCGATCGTGAGGCTGTCGTAGCCCTGCGCGGCCATGATTTCGGCGGTGAAGGCGTTGCCGATCGACAGCCAGCCGTTGAGGGTCGGCAGGCCCTGGGCCCACAGGCGTTTAAGTTTGTTCGGTATCATCGGCGTCCCTTAGAAAACGACCTGCGCGAGCTTGGTGTCGAGATAGTCGGCGATGCCTTCGATCCCGCCTTCGCGCCCCATGCCCGAGAAGTTGGTCCCGCCGAACGGCGCCTCGGATGCGGCAAGCGCGAAGCTGTTGATCCCCACCATGCCGGACTTCAGCGCGGCGACGACGCGGCGCGCGCGATCCGGCGAGCGGGTGAAGGCATAGGCCGAAAGGCCCATGTCGCAGGCGTTCGCCCGCGCGAGAACCTCGTCCTCTTCCGAGAAGCGGGCAATCGCGGCGATCGGCCCGAAATTCTCCTCGGCGAAGACGCGCATGTCGTCCGCAACGTCCGTGAGCACGGTCGGCTCGTAGAAATGGCCCGCGTTGAAGCTCGCGGCGCGGGCGCCGCCTGTCGCGATGCGCGCGCCGGCCTTGACCGCCTCGGCGACGATGCCGTCGATCTCCTTGAGACGGCTCGCGTTGATGAGCGGCCCCATCTGCACCGACGGATCGAGCCCGTCGCCGAGCTTGAGAGATTTGGCGCGCTTCACGAAGCCCTCGACAAACGCGTCATGCAGCTTTTCATGCACGAAAAATCGATCGGGCGTGACGCAGACTTGGCCCGCGTTCGCATATTTCGTCGGCACGGAGACGTTGAGCGCAAGCTCGAGATCCGCGTCGTCGAAGACGATGAGCGGCGCGTTGCCGCCAAGCTCCATCGACACTTTCTTCATCGTGTCGGCGGCGTCGCGGATCATCTGCTGGCCGACGCGGGTCGATCCGGTGAGCGACACCTTGCGCACGGCCTTCGAGGCCATGATCGGCGCGTAAGTCGTCGCGGTCGGCCCGACAAGGAGCCCCACCGCGCCGGCCGGCAGATTGCCCGCCTTCATGCAATCGACCATCACCATCGCGACGCCGGGCGTCTGGCTCGACGGACGAATGACGATCGAGCAGCCGGCCGCGAGCGCCGGGCGCCGCCTTGCGCGCGACGAGCGCGGCGGGGAAGTTCCAGGCGGTGAAAGCGGCGACGACTCCAACCGGCTCGCGCGTCACCTCGAACCGGCCGCCGGGAACGCGGGATTCGACGATGCGCCCATAGATGCGGCGCGCCTCCTCGGCGAACCAGCGGAACTGGTCGATCGCGAGGCCCCATTCGCGTTCGGACTGGGCGATCGGCTTGCCCGTCTCGGTGGAGATCATCTTCGCCGCCTCGGGCTGGCGGCGGATCATTTCGTCGGCGATCCGGTGCAGCGCGTCGGCTCGCGCGAAGGCGGATGTCTTCGACCAGGCCGCGAGCCCGCGCTGAGCCGCGGCCAGCGCCTCCTCGCTGTCCGCGCGCGTTGCCGAGGGGCAGTCGCCGACCGGCCGTCCGGTGACGGGGCTCAGGACCGTCAGCGTCTCTCCGCTCGAAGAGGGACGCCACCGCCCGTCGATGAACAAGCCATAGCTTCCGTACATGCTACGTGTCCTGGCTGGGATGGGAGACGGTCGTGCGATGGATGGTTCGCTCGCGGCTCACGGACGCGGCGCGCAACGGCGGAGACGTTCAGGGAAGCCTAAGGAAATGTCGTTTCTGCGCGAGGGAATCGCGTTCGGCGAACGCCAGGCGCTTGAACATGCCGATTTCCTCCCGCATCGCGTTTGGCAATGAATGTTGCAAGCACGATAGTTTGTCAATTCGCATTTCTCGCCTGCTCGGATACAACCTCGGGGTCACTGTGCGAGGCCTCGCGCGTCGCCGCCTCATGCTGCGGACTCGACCGACCCTTGGCGCGGCTCTTGACATTCCGTGGACTTCCGAGAAGTCTTCGACGACGTCGCGGTGCGGCTCAAAGACTTTTTTGATTACGAATGATGTTCCTCGTCAAAAGGACGAAAGGCGCATAGGTATCGGCCGATAACCCGTATGATATTGGACAAGAAGGTCGGCCCGCCGTCGAATATCGCGTACGGGCGGGCGACGAGTGAGAGGGGCTCACGCCCCGAAAGCCTTTCCCTCCGTGTGGTCAGACGCGCCAATGTCGAGCGAAGCAGCGCCACAATCGACGAATGTTTCCGGCGCGGTCCGGGATCTCGTCGCTCGATACGGCGCCGCCGAAGCCGCCAAGCGTGCGCTGGCGGAGCGGCGGCGGGCGCGACGCGCGCGGTCGCGCAAGCGGTTCGATTTCTGGACGGCGGTGCTCTCGCAGATCGAAGAGAGGCCCGCGATCTCGGCGAGGCAATAGCAAAAATGACGTCGCCGCCGCATGCGGGGCGCTTATCGAACGGGAAGGGAGGCAAGCATGCACAAGCAGGTTGCAGAATTCGTGGGGACTTTCGCGCTCGTCTTTTTTGGATGTGGAGCGGCGGTCGTGGGCGGCATGGGCAGCGGGTCGACCGCGGTCGACCTCTTGGGCATTGCGAGCGCCTTCGGCTTCGCAATCGTCGCGATGGCTTATGGGATCGGGCCGATTTCCGGCTGCCACGTCAATCCCGCCGTGAGCTTCGGGGTCTTCGTGGCGGGCCGCATGACCATGGGCGAGATGATCGGCTACTGGATCGCCCAGGTCCTTGGCGCCATCGTTGGAGCTGTCGTGCTCTACATCATCCTCTCGGGCAAGGCCCAGGGATGGACCGGCGGACTGGGCCAGAACGGCTGGGGCCCCGGCTATCTCGGCGAATATGGCGTCCTCTCGGCCTTCGTTTACGAGGTCGTGGGCACGTTCCTGTTTCTCGTGACGATCCTCGGCGTCACGCATCGGCTGGCGCCCAGAGGCTTCGCGGGCATTGCGATTGGTCTCACGCTGGTGGCGATCCATCTGGTCGGCATCAACATCACGGGCACGTCCGTCAATCCGGCGCGCTCGATCGGGCCGGCCCTCATCGGAATGGGCTCGAATCCGCATGCGGTCGCGCAGCTCTGGCTTTTCATCATCGCGCCGCTGATCGGCGCCGGCGCGGCGGGCTTCCTGTTTCGCGAGGGCGCGCTGCTCGACGCGACGGAGGCCTGACGCCTGTCTTCGAGGTCGACGGGGCCTACAGGGAATGCGCCGCCTTTTTCAGGCGGCGCATTCTTGTCTCAGCGGCGAGACCGAGGCAATGCCCGGCGCGACATCGTACGCGCATCGAAGTTGCGCGCCGCCATGCGGACGATCGATTTATTTCGGAATCGCGCTCTCGATTTTGCGCAGCGTCTTCATGAACGTCCTCGTCGCCGGCGCGATCATTCGGCCCCGCTTGAGGATGAAGCCGTAGTTGATGGCGATGAAGGGCGTCACGGGAGGAAGAATCACGATCTCCCCCGAAGCGGTCTCGGCCTCTGAAACGGCAGTCCCGCGGAAAGCGCTTCTCCGCCGCTCGCGATGCGTTTGGCCGCCGCGAAGCTCTCGACCAGAATGCGCGGCCGCCATCGGCCGCTCGTCCTGTCGAAGACACAGCAGGGGCGCTCGTCCTGCGGCATGGCCGCGCTTACGGATGGCGGAAGGCTCGGGCCAGCGGCAGTCTGCCGAATGGAATGTGTTTCAGCCGGTCATCAGGTTGGAATCAACCGCTCGTAGATGGCGCGCGCCTCGTGATCGCAGCCATCGCGTTCAAATTCGTGAGCCAACGCTCGCAGCTTGACCCTCGCAACTTCCGCTTGCGGCGCTTCGGAATGGTCTTCCGCTAACATCCAGAACATCTCTTCCGCTTGCCGCACATCTCCTACGCTGCCGTAGCGCTCCGCCATCGCCAGGAGATCATTGAGGCTCTGGACGGTCGCCTTAATCTCGATCTCCTGAATGGGCGTGGCGTGCGACTTTGAATACTGGGATTGCATAGCGTTCTCCTTCCTTGTGACCTGTTGGGGCAACGTTCGAAGGTCGCTCAAAAGTCCGCTGAACGGTTGCGGTCCTGGAGTGCGCTTAACAAGGGCCTCGGCCCGAGCCGGTGATGCGAGTTCTCCCCCGAGGGCATCATCCTGGCTGTTTGGATTTTTCGCCGGGCCGTTCACCCGTCATGCAAAAAAAGAGGCCGCCAAGGGACACTCAGCGGCCCGATACAAGGAGCGCGGCACTCGGGGTCTAAGGGGAGGACGACCTTGCGAAAAAGAGTGCAACACTTTTCGGGTCGCCTTTTGGGGAGGAACAACGGCCCGACACACCATGTCTAACCCGAGCCTTGCGCGTTGTATTTGATGCGGATCAACCCGCGGTGCGACAGGATGTCGCTGGGCCGGATGGCGCGGGCCCATTGCAGGGCGCGACGGCGACACAGTCGAAACGGCAATCCTTCAACCGGAAAGGGCGGCCGAGCTTGGAGACGGCGTGGACCGCAGGTCTGGACGGAATCCCTGACGGACGACGGGGAAGGGAAGGGGCCGCCCCGGAGCGGTGTTCACCGCAACTGTTTATAACGAGGAGCGGCGGACCGGCGCTGGGTTCATCGTTCCCGGAACGTCGCAGCCGCCATGGACCGCAGCCGAGTGGAGGCTCACGCCCCCGGAGGGATTTCATCGCTACGGGCCTGCGAATAGCATAGAGATGATCCACGAGTGACGCTCGCATTGGCGCGTATGGAGTTGCTGGCATGACGCAGGACCGGAATCTGACGTTCGAAAGGCGGATGAAGGCCATCGAGGAGCGGGTGAAGGCCTTGGAAGCCACCCCGCGCGTCAAGGAAGCCATGACTGCCGCCGGGTTGGCCTCGCCCGCGACGCCTCCCAAGCCCGCACGCTCGCTGAAGTCTGCGGCCTCGCTCCTGCCGACTATGATCCGCAAGCCGGGCCGCCCCACCGGGCGCTAACGGCCATCGCCGGACAGGCCTGAGCCAGGCGTCGGGCGGTCCGGTTCATCTGGCCAAAATAGTCGCCTTCCATTTGGGTCATCGTCATCTCCGACCCGTCCGGTTGGCTTCGATCCCGACCTTCCCTTGTGTGATCTATGCTTGTCGCAACCACCGAAGTCCCTATTGCGAACATCGAGCGACGGGCGGCTGGCTCCTTGTTGCTGGCCGGGTTCACAGCGTCGCTGTTTCTTTCGGCCTTCCTGTTGTTTTCAGTTCAGCCGGTGGTTTCCCGTATGCTGCTGCCACGGCTCGGCGGCTCGCCATCCGTGTGGAACACCTGCGTCTGCTTCTTTCAGGCGGCGCTATTGGTCGGCTACGGCTACGCACATTTTATCGCCCGGCGACTACAGCCGCGTACCCAACTGGTCTTGCACGGATTGGTACTCGCTTCGGGTCTCCTCGTGCTCCCGCTTTCGTTAGGCGTGGACGCGCCGCCGCCTGACGCCGGTCCAGTTGGCTGGCTGTTGATGCGGCTAGTCCTTGCGGTTGGACCACCTTTTGTCGCCATTGCCGCGACGGCGCCATTGCTGCAGCACTGGTTCAGCCTAACCACCCATCCCCAAGCACGAGACCCTTACTTCCTCTATGTCGCGAGCAACTCCGGAAGCCTGCTCGCCCTATTGAGCTATCCGGTGCTGATCGAAACGACGCTGGGCCTTTCCCGGGAGGCGCAGCTCTGGTCAATCGGCTTCGCGGTCACCGCTGCGGTCGTACTGGTCTGCGGCATTGCAGCGCGACGCAACGCGGCGTCTACGTCCGTCCCCATTGTTGCGGCGCACGCGTCAATCAGCAATGCGGAACGCCTACGTTGGGTAGCGCTCGCTTTCCTGCCGTCGGCGCTCATGCTTGCGGTCACGACATACATCACGACCGACATCGCTGCCACGCCGCTCTTTTGGGTCGCGCCGCTCGCGATTTATATCGGCACCTACATTGTCGCCTTCGCGCGTCGGCAACTTGTAGGACAGCGTACTCTCCTCACACTTCAGGCGATTGCGTTTGCCGCCGCCGCTCTGGCTGGCTTCACAGGCGCGCAGAACCTCGCCAGTCTCGCCATCTCGCTCGGCGCTTTCACTTTCACGGCCGCGGTCTGCCACACTGAGTTGGCGCGACGACGTCCAGACGTACGGCAGCTGACCGGTTACTATTTGCTAATGTCGGTGGGCGGCGCGTTGGGAGGAATATTCAGCGCATTGCTTGCGCCAGCGCTGTTCCTGGGGCCGTGGGAGTACCCGCTGCTGCTGGTCGCCGCCTGCCTGCTGCGTCCGCCTCCGAAGCCAGTCCGTGTGAGCGAGGGCTGGGCGATCCGCGGCGACTTGCTCTTGCCTGTTGCTCTTACCGCGCTTGCAACGGCTTTGTTGTGGGCGGGCAGCTCCGGCGAGCCTGGCGCATTCCGGTCGATGGCGCATATCGCGTTATTCATTGTGCCCGGAATAGCGCTGCTTTGGTTTGCCAGACGGCGGGTGCGACTGGCAATGGCGATGGCTGGCTTCCTGTTGTTTCCGGCGATCGTGGACGCATCCAACACATTGATCATGGCGCGCAGCTTCTTCGGAATCCACCGCGTGCGAAGCATACCGGGCGAGGACCTCGTGGTGCTTCAAAACGGCACCACAATTCACGGCATGCAGAGCACTCGTCCAGGCGAGGAATTTTCGCCGCTCGGCTACTACGACCGCGCCGGCCCCTTCGGCAGACTATTCGCTGCGCTTGGCAAACGGGCCTCGCCAATCACTGCAGTCAGCGTCCTTGGGCTTGGGACTGGCGGGCTAGGCTGTTACGCGCGTGTCGGCGAGCTCTGGACTTTCCGCGAAATCGATCCCGTGGTCGAACGCCTGGCTCGTAACAATCGGTTTTTCCACTTCATGAGCGGCTGCGGCAACCACCCCACGGTCGTGCTTGGCGATGCGCGGCTTACCCTCGCAGCGGATACGGCCGCACGCTATGATCTGATCATCGTCGACGTATTCAGTTCCGACAGCGTACCGGTCCACATGCTTACGCGAGAAGCGCTTGCGCAGTATTTTGCTCGCCTGAAGCCGAAGGGGATCGTGCTGTTCCACGTTAGCAACCGGTATCTGGATTTGACGCCAGTGGTCGCCCGTTTGGCTGCAGACGCCGGCGCGCCGGCGCGCCATTTGCTCGTGCCGTCTGTCGGATCCGAACGTCGACGAATAGGCGCCGAAGTCGTGGCCGTCGGCGCGCCCGGAAGCGAGCTTGACGATCTTGCGGCTGATGGTTGGGATGTGCCTCAGCCAGGTCCAGTCCTATGGACCGATGAACGTTCTGACCTCCTCAGGGTCATTCGCTGGCGCTGATGACGTCGGCGGACCATCGGGAGGACAAGGTCGCTCTGGCTCGCCGCGTCGTGTTCGTTATGCATGCAGTGCCGAGGGACGGGGGCGGGGTTCGCATTCGTTGAAGCCCCCGAGAAGTAGGACGCATCGAGCTCAAATCCCCGCACGCCTTCGCAGCGTCGCTACCTGACGTGCGCTTTCGCGGGTCGAAAAGGGATAATGTTTTGCCCGGAGCAGTTGACGCCGGCAGAAAAACGCGAGTCAATGCCGCGAACATGGATCGGCCGATCAACTCTATCATTGCTGCCAGTATCGCGCTCGCCTTCTCCCTCCCGGCAAACATGGCGCTCGCGGCGCAGGACTATCCCCCCGGCTTGTTTGAAAACTCGCCGGTCGTTCCTTCCGTGCCGCCAGACGCAAGTTCTCAGTCTCAACCGCCTGACGCCGCCGAGCCTTTCGGCCCCCCGGACGCAGTCGATCCGCTGGACGAGTATTGCGATGGGCTCGCCTCCCGCACTTTCGGCAGTCTGGCCGAGGTTAAGCGGGCGCACGCCCGTTGCGATCACCGCGCGGCGCCCCAGTTCCCGCCCGCCGAGGACCAGTCAGATGAGTGACGGACTACCGACCGAGAAAGGGTCGGGACCGAGAAGCCGCGCACATCCACGACCGCTTGCCCTCCCACTTGCGCCGTTCGCGATCGCGATTCTGCAACAGCAGCTTCACGTCGACAGCGGCCGTCTTTAGCGCAAGAACGCGCTGATGGTGTAGATCACAATAAACGCAACATCGTTTCTTCGTTGCGATATCTCCAGCTTGGTCCGCGGCGTCTATTGCTTTGCTGCGCCGTGCCTCGCAAAGTCATCTTCGGCAAGACGAATCAGCCCAACCGTCAACGGTATCGGGGAAAACATTGAGACGCGCTGTTCCTTCGTTCACTGTGGAAATCCGGCGCCGGCCAAGGCTGGCGACGGCGTTAGGCCCACGCGCGCCATCGTCCGAAACCGGGTCCCCGCAAGCGGGATTTGATCGAAAGTCGCACGGTGCTTCGGCTGTAGCGTTCGGTGGGGAGGTGGATCCGTCTCCGGTTGATGTGGCGTCGGCTCCAAGGGGCCGAATTCTTCCCAGCCTCGTCCCCGACGAGCCGTTACAGCGTATGCTCCGAGACGCCGCACCAACACTGGCAGAGCCTGCCCCTCCTTCGCCGGCGCCAAAGCCACCGTCGGTGCGGACGTCGAAAAGAAAAGACCAAGCATCGAAGTTGCCCCGGAACTCGAGCGTCTCGCGTGACGAGAGCGAGCCAGTGGCTGAAGGAGCTGAGGACTGTTGACCGCGTCCCGTCGAATGTCCCGCGTGCAATCAGACGAAAGGGCAGGCGCTTCGCCAAAGGACCCGACGCGTGCGCCCAGGCAAGTTGTCGGAGACACCCGCGGTCTCACGCTGAGCGCAAAGGCAAAACGAATTGACAAGATTGCGTTCTCTCGCGACGACGTCAGGGCTAAGCCTTTGCCTGACGACCAACGATCCACGACAAGGACGGACTCTCCGGCCACGCTTCCTTCGAAGGTCGATGGTCCGTCACCTGAAAGTCGAAAGCGAACCATTATGGCTCGCTACGTCTTCGGCGATGAGCTCAAGCCCGGCGAGCGTTGGAAGCGGCGGTTGCTCAGGTCGCGATGAAGCGCCGCTCCGCGATCTCCTCTCGGTAGTCGATCCCCCATCCGTCGAGGCGCGGGTCGTCGTGATCCGCTTGATCCATACCATCATATCGAGACGGCGGGACGGCAGGTTTGGACAGGACACCTGCCTTCCAGCATCGCCCGGGAACGGCAGAGGTCCGCCCAAAGCAGGAGTTCGTCCAAGTGGAATTATTCGAGTGCGGGACCCGAAAAATCTGCGCGCGGCTGAGACGGATCGTCTGAGAGAGCTTCACCGTGACGGCTTCAAAGCCTACCAAAGGCCCCGCTGGCTGACTTACGGGGGGATTCCCATGAGGCGGCGATTTCTGACTCCTTTGGCGCGGGAGATTCGCGCCATGCCATCAGCGGTCAGATTGCGAGAGGACTATTCGGCGAAGGAGCTTCGGGCGCTCGCCCGGCGGTCGAAGGACGTCAACCAGAGCCGGCGGCTTCTGTCGCTGGCTGCGGTCCGGGACGGGATGGACCGAGGCGCGGCGGCGAAGATCGGCGGCATGGACCGCCAGACGCTGCGCGACTGGGTTCATCGCTTCAACGCTTCGGGTCCGGAGGGTCTGTTCGACAACTGGACGGAGGGTCCCAAGCCTCGCCTGTCGGAGGAGCAACTGGCCCAGTTCGCGCAGATCGTCGAGGCCGGCCCGGATCGTGAGAAGGACGGCGTCGTTCGCTGGCGGCGGATCGACCTCAAGCGCGTCATCGCCGAGAGGTTCGGCGTCGACTTTCACCCGCGCTATGTCGGAAAGCTTTTGAAGAAGCTCGGCTTCTCGCACATCAGCGCGCGGCCGCGCCATCCGGCTCAGGACGAGCGGATCGTCGAGGCGTTTAAAAAAACTTCCCGCGCGCGCTGAAGGCTCATCTCGAAGGGCTGCCGGAGACGACGCCGGTCGAAATCTGGTTCCAGGACGAGGCCCGGATCGGCCAGAAGAACGGCCTGGTCCGGCAATGGGCCAGGCGCGGAACGCGGCCCACGCAGCCCGCCGACCAGCGCTATGACAACGCCTATCTGTTCGGCGCGATCTGCCCAGCGCGGGGCGTCGGAGCGGCCCTGGCGCTTCCCTACGCCGACACCGACATGATGCAGCTTCACCTCGACGAAATCTCGCGCAATGTCGCCAAGGGCGCCCACGCCGTGCTGCTGCTCGACCGGGCCGGATGGCACACGACGAGCAAGCTCGACGTGCCCGAAAACATCACGCCGATCTTCCTGCCTTCGCGTGCCCCGGAACTCAACCCGGTCGAGAACGTCTGGCAGTATCTCCGCCAGAACTGGCTCTCAAACACCGTCTTCGAAAACTACGACGCCATCATCGACGCCGCATGCGACGCTTGGCGGAAGCTCACCGCAGAGCCAGACAGGATCACATCCATCGGAATGCGACGACTGGGCCCACGTCGGTCAGCCGCTATGACCTTTGGTATGACCCGTCGAGTGGGTCAGCCCGGCTCTCATTCAGGAACGCAAGCTACCGATTGAGCCTGGACCCCTTTCCCGAGCCTGACGCTTGTAATCCGACGTAGCGACCTCATTCTTGGAGGAGCATACCCGCTACGTCGGCGGGACTCGCTGCCGGTTGATCTACATCAATGTCGCCGCCGCAAAAGCAGGCGACGAGAAATCCGGCGCCGAACGTGTTTGCCCAGATCGATCTTGGGTCCATGTACACCCGGGGTGAAGGCGTCCCGAAAGGACTATGCCCTGGCGTACATGTGGCCTGATCTGGCTTCTCGCGCAGAAGACGAGAGACGCGCGAAATCGTGATCAGGAAGCGCGACAACTGCTCCAGGGAATGAGGCCCGAACAGATCGCCGAGGCGCGGCGCATGGCGCGCGGGTGTAAGCGGGCCGACTAGACAAGCTCTCCGACTTCTTCGTCTGGGAAGACGTCAAACGCGATAAGCGGCCTATTGGTAAACTCAATGATCATGTCGACGCTTCCCCTTTCAAATCAACAGGGATAAAACCTCGAATGTTCAACATTGAAACAACTGTTGTGGATAGCATCGCCAATTCGCTATCGGATCGAGAAATTCTTGCGATTTCGGCGCTTCTGTTCGGTCTCTTCGGCGGCTTGGTTGCGTTCCTGGCGAATCGATTCTGGTTTCGCTACTGGCCGAAGCACGGGCCGTACGACGACAAGCTCGGCGAAGCGGCGCACACGAGCATGCTCGGCTTCTCGGCCTTCGTCCTCGCGTTGCTGATCACGAATGGATTGTCGAGCCTTTCGGAGACCGACAAAGCGGTGAGGTCCGAGGCAACCAGCGTCTACCGTCTCGGCCAAGAACTGGACGCGTTGGGCCCTTCGGGCCGCGTGGCGAAGCAGGCGCTCGCGTCCTACGCGCAGAATGTTGCCCAGCACGAGTGGCCGCGTTTGGCGAAGCTCCCCGTCTCGCTGTCGCCCCTTGTGCAAAAAAATCTTGACGATCTCTGGGTCGCCATTCGCTCAATCCAGGAAAGTCTGGCCGCAAGCGCTCCAGCGCGATCCGACTATCGCGCTGACCTGTCGAAATATACGTCGCAGATCGAAACTTCTCGGTCGGGACGACTTTCCGCTGCGACCCTCAACATCCCGGACGACTTCTGGATCATTCTGCTCCTTTTTGTCGTCGCCGCCTCCTTTCTCAGCGGGCGTGAAACCGCAAAGCGCTTCGGCGTGCAAATCAATATGATGCACATGTCTGCAATCGGTCTGGCGGTTGGCCTTGTGATTGTTCTCGACAATCCTTTTCGCGGGGAAACCAGCATAGGCCCCGAGATCATCGAGCGCGCCTTGACACCGTGAGGCCGGCGCGGTCGCCGGACCGGACGGGCCCCAGCGATGTCCGCAAGATCTGATCACAGAGGAGCGTTTGCGCTCCCCGGGGCGACAGAGACCGGAGACAAGGAAGA
>CAVUJV010000018.1:0-115541 GCA_963741845.1 uncultured Alphaproteobacteria bacterium | reverse complement strand
ACGCCGAAGCTCCTCGTCTACGCTATTCTCGCGTTCTGGACGCTCGTAGTCCTGTTCCCGCTCTATTGGGTGCTGGTGACCTCGTTCAAGATCAAGGTCGCGGTCGACAGCGGCCCGTACTACATTCCGTTCGTCGACTTCAGTCCGTCGCTGCACGCATGGAATTTCATGCTGCTGCAGAACAATACGCTTGGTCCCTATCTCAATTCGCTGGTGGTGGCGCTGTCGAGCACGGCGCTGGCAATTCTCATCGGCACGCTCGCGGCATATGCGCTGGTGCGCATCAAATTCCAGGTCAAGCTCGCCGCGATCGCGACCTTCATCATCTTGCTCATCGCGGTGATCGTGGCCGTCGCGGCGTTCGATGTCCCGTGGCCCGTGGCGCTCGCAGTAGCTGTCGCCTATTCCTGCTTGCGCTCGGCACGTTTGTCCGCCGCTTCAAGGCGGCGGTCGGCAACAACGACATCGAGTTCTGGATGATCTCAAACCGGATCATGCCGCCGATCGTCGCCGTTCTCCCGATCTATGTGATGTTCCAGCACCTCAGGCTGCTCGACACGCAATTCGCGCTCATCACGACCTATACAGGGGTCAACCTGCCGATCGTCGTGTGGCTCACGCGCGACTTCTTCGCCGGCGTGCCGATCGATCTCGAGGAAAGCGCCGAGATCGACGGGGCCTCGAAGTTTCGCGTCTTTTTCACCATCGCTCTGCCGCTTGTGCGCTCAGGTCTGGCCGCGACCTTCATGCTGGTGCTGATCCTCTCCTGGAACGAGTTCCTGCTCGCCCTCTTCCTTACCAACGCCAACGCTCAAACCATGCCGGTGCTGGTGGCGGCGCAGAACACGACGAGGGGGCCGCAATGGTGGTACATGTCGGTTCTGATCGTCATCATGATCGTGCCCGTCATCGTCATTGCGGCGTTCCTCCAGAAGCATATTGCGCGCGGCCTGCTGGTCGGCGCGGTCAAGGGGTAGGCGCTTTACGATGCGGGTGAAGCTCGAAAACATCTACAAGGCCTTCGGCGCCGTCGAAGTCGTCAAGGGCCTGAATCTCGAGGTCCAGGACGGGGAGTTTCTTGTGCTTCTCGGCGCCTCAGGTTCAGGCAAGACGACGGCTCTACGCATGATCGCCGGACTTGAGTCGGTAAGCGCCGGCCGCATCCAGATCGGCGAGCGTGACGTCACCCATGTGCTGCCGAAGTATCGCGACATCGCGATGGTCTTCCAGTCTTACGCGCTTTATCCCCACATGACCGTATTCGCCAACATCGCCTATCCGCTGACCGTCCGGCGTAGGCCGAACGCGGAGGTCGAGGGCGCAGTCCGCGACGTTGCGCAGCAGGTGCAGCTTGATTCGTTGCTTGAGCGCTATCCGCGGCAATTGTCTGGCGGTCAGCGCCAGCGGGTCGCCCTCGCGCGGGCGATGATCCGCCGGCCGGCAGCCTTTTTGATGGACGAGCCGCTCTCCAATCTTGACGCGAAACTTCGTGGCTACATGCGCGCGGAGCTCAAGCACATGCAGCACAAGCTCGGCATCACCACAATCTATGTCACCCACGACCAGGTCGAGGCGATGACTCTGGCCCATCGCGTCGCTTTGCTCGAAAAAGGCGTGCTGCAGCAGCTCGATACGCCCGCGAATATCTACAATACCCCCGCCAACCTGTTCGTCGCCGGCTTCATCGGCTCGCCGCCAATGAACTTCCTCGAGGGTGATCTGGCGGACGGGCTTTTCTCGGGTCCGGGCGGCAGTTTTGGGACCGGACGCAACACAACCCGGAAAAGCGCAGTCGCCGGCGTGCGGTCGGAGGACTGCAAAGTGACCGAGCGCGGCTCCGGCAAAGTCGTTGGCGAAGTGTATGCGACCGAACTCATGGGGGACCATACCCTCGTCACCTGCCGTGTCGGCGCGGGCACGATCGCCGTGAAGGCGGACAAAACCTTCAATCGGCCGGACGGCGACGCGGTCGGCATCGATTTCGCCGATACGGCGCTGCACCTGTTCGATAAAGCTTCCGGCGATCGAATTGCGTGAATTTGCCGGAGGGCATGGTGAGTCATGGCGCCGGCGCGGCGGCAAGCGTGTCGAGGTCGTCGTAGAGCGCCTGCGAATGGGCGTAGATCCGGTCGAAGATCGGTTGCATGCGCGCATAGGTCTGCGCCCAGTTGGGATCGGGTGACGTCTCGTCGACATAGCGCACATAGCCGGCGACGGCGTCTTCGAGCCGTGCGTAACGGCCCGTCGCGGTCGCGGCGAGCGCGGCGCAGCCGATGACGCCGCATTCCGGCTCTTTCGGAACGACGATCGGCACGCCGTAGGCGCTCGCCTTGATCTTCAGCCACAGCGGCGTTTTGGCGCCGCCGCCCGAGGCGATGACCCGCTCGATTTTATGTCCGGCGGTCTTTTCCATGATCCGCAGGTGTCGGGCGGCGGCGAAGGCGACGCCTTCGAGAATTGCGCGGTGGAGATGCGCGAGGCCGTGCCCCGCGCCCAGCCCGAAGAACTGCGCGCGCGCGTTGCGATGCGCCCCCAGCCTCTCACCCGTAAGGTAAGGCATGAAGAACAGGCCGTCCGAACCCGCGGGCGCGGCGGCGGCGCGCGCGGTCATGTCGTCGTAGGTCAGCGTCCTTTCGTGAAAGGCGCGCCGCGCCCAGCGCATGGCGTCCCCGCCGGTTTCGAGGAGGACGAATGGTCCCCAATGCCCCTCGATCGTCGCGACGTTGCAGACTTCGGGGTCGAGAAGCGGGGCGTCGGCGATAAGCGTGAGAATGCAGGACGTCCCGGTCACGTCGGAGGCGAGGCCGGGCCGACAAGCGCCCGAACCCAGGAGGGCCATCGGGTAGTCGGCGCCGCCGACCAGCACGGGCGTGCCTTCCTGCAATCCTGTGTCGGCCGCAGCCGAAGCCATGATCGTGCCGAGGATCTCCAGCGGCTCGCGAATGGGCGGCAGCTTGTCGCCGTCCAGGCCGAGCAGCCCGATCATTGCTTCCGACCAGCTACGGGTTCGTGGATTCATCAGGAAACTGCACGACGCGTCGCCGGAATCCATCGCCATCTCGCCGGTCAGGCGGAGATTGACGTAATCCTTCGGCATGAGAACCATGCGCGCGGCGTCATAAGCGCGCGGGTCGTTCCGCCTGAGCCACATCAGCTTGAAAGCAGGCCATGCGGGCGTCGGCGGATTGCCGCTTTCGGCGAGGTAAGCGGACGCCCCGTGCTCGCATTCGAAATCTGCGACGATTGTCGCCGTGCGCTTGTCGTTCCACAGGGGCGCCGTCTCGCGTGTTGGCCGCCCCGCTTCGTCGACCAGCACGGTCCCGTGCATCTGACCGCAGGCGCATACCGCGGCAACGCGCTCCCGCGCGCCTTCGACAGCGCCGAGCGCGTCCCGGATCGAGGCGGACACCCCCGCCCACCAGTCGAGCGGCCTCTGCTCGGCCCAGCCGAATTGCGGCACGATTTGATCGTGCTCGCGCGCGGCGATGTGTACGATCGCCCCCGACAAATCGACGAGCGCGGCGCGGACGCTGCCGGTGCCGACGTCGATGGAAAGCGTCAAGTCGCGCGCCATCTCTTCACCGCATCCGCAGGCCGGCCGGCCTTGCGACTGCGCCGCGCGGGCGCAGGTTGCAAGAGCGGGCGCGAGCCGTTAGGGCGGAAGGGGCTGCCGTCACCGCGTTTCCTCCTTGATCGCTTGGCTTGTCGCCCAAAAATGTAATCTCGACTTATGAGACCGGGGAGGACTATGCCCGGTTAAGACGGCAAGGGACAGGCAGATGAAGCTTCTGGAGCCGGGCGTCTGCCGCGTAGATGTCGCGCGCGGCGAACTCGCGGGTGCGACCGGCCGATATCTGAAGACCCTCGCGGACCTCGACGGACTATACGAGGATTCAGCGGCCTTCGCCGCCCTCAAGCGCGAGCACGGCGGAGATGTTGTCTACGAGGTCACTGACTACCGGCCGTCCGCAAATCCGGGCGACATGATCGTCGGCGTCACGCGGATGCGCCCGGGCAAAGTCGGGCGCGAGTATTTTCTTACCCGAGGCCATATCCACGACAATGCGAACCGGCCGGAAATGTACTATGGCGAGAGCGGAAGCGGGCTCATGCTGCTCGAATTGCCGGAGGGCGAAATTCGCGCTGTCGAGATCGGGCCGCGCGTGCTCTGTTATGTTCCGCCCTACTGGATCCATCGCTCTGTCAATATCGGCTCTGGCGATCTGGTGATGACCTTCGTCTATCCGGCCGATTCCGGACAGGATTACGCGATCATCGAGGAGGCGGGCGGCATGAGGAAGCGGGTCGTCGACGATGGCAAGGGCGGGTGGGCGCTGGTGGACAACGCCGGCTACCGGGGACGGACTGCTTCGCGCATCGAGCGCGTCTACGCCGCCGCTTCGTGAGCGTGAGCCGGGCCGATGACGCCGCTTGAACCCGCGACCGCTCCCACCCTCTATTTCTTCGGCGTCACGACGACGAAGAGCTCGATCATGAAGGTTTTCCCGGCCTGGGCCGAACAGCTCGGCTTAGCCGGCGCCGTCATCAAGGGCGTCGACTTTCCGCTGCATGCGCCCCCAGACGCCTATCGCGCGGCGGTCTCCTTTCTTAAGGATGATCCTCTGTCGCTTGGCGCGCTGGTTACGACGCACAAGATCGACCTCTATCACGCCTGCCGCAACCTGTTCGACATCGTCGATCCACATGCGCTTCTCATGGGCGAAACGAGTTGCCTTTCCAAACAGGACGGGCAGCTTGTCTGTCATGCCAAGGACCCCATTTCCTCGGGCCTCGCGCTCGACGACCTCCTGCCAGAACGCCACTTCGAGCGGACCGGGGCCGAGGCGTTCTCGATGGGCGCCGGCGGCTCGACCATCGCGCTGACCTGGCATCTCTTGCAGGCCTCCCGGGGGGCTGATCGGCCCTCGCGCATCGTGGTGTCGGACCGTAGTCCGGAACGTCTCGAGGAGATTTCGACGCATCCACGCGCAGCTCTATTCCGGCGTCCCAACCGAATATGTGCTTGCCCGGCAGGCGGGCGACAATGACGCGACGCTCGCCGGTCTGTGTCCTGGCTCGCTGGTCGTCAACGCAACCGGGCTCGGCAAGGACGCGCCCGGCTCGCCGCTCGCGGATGCCGCGCGCTTTCCGGACCGGGCCATCGCTTGGGACCTCAACTATCGCGGCGATCTCGTCTTTCTCGATCAGGCGCGCGCTCAGGAAAAGAGCCGGAAGCTGCAGATCGCGGATGGGTGGACCTATTTCCTGCACGGTTGGACGCAGGTGATCGGCGAAGTCTTCCACATCCGCATACCGTTGCGGGGACCGGTTTTCGAGACTCTGTCCGACATCGCCCGAGACGCGGCTAAGGGGTGATGCTTCAGCGGGGCCGGCGGAAATTTTGAACGCACCCGAAACGGCTCTGTCGCAAAGGTTCCGGTTTTGCGTCGGGATGGCTCCTTGGCCAGGGGGCGGTCGTGTCGGATTTCAAGGGTCGCCATTTCGAAGGCGAGGTCGTGCTCTGGGCGGTCCGATGGTATTGCCGCTACGGCGTGAGTTACCGCGATCTTGAGCAGATGAGGGTGAGCGCGGCGTCTCCGTCGACCATTCGACCCTCTACCGATGGGTTCAGAATATGCGCCCGAGATTGAGAGGACTGCGTTGGCAATGGCGGCAGCCACGCTCAACGAGTTGGCGTGTGGACGAGATTTACGTGAAGATCAGAGGCAGGTGGGCCTATCTTTACCGGGCCGTGGACAAGCACGGCAACACGATCGATTTTTATCTCTCACAGACGCGCTTCACGGCGGCGGCGAAGCGCTTTCTCGGCAAGGCGCCGAAGGGCTTGAAAGCTGGGTAGAGCCGACGGCACAGGGAAGACGGCCGGACTGCCTTCAAGGTAACCGCCGGACTGCAGTTATCCGACAGTTGCGGCATGTCGCGGTCAATCTCATTCCCTGCGCGCGCTTCCGCAAGTTCATCGGGGCGCCCACAGTCGACGATCAAACCGGAATGGTCGGATAGAGCCCAACCGGATCGACAAAGCATCCGGATGGCTCGGGTTGATGAGGACATTGCTGGACTCCGGCACGATCCATGAGGGGACGCGCAGCAACGCGGATCGCCGAGACTGGATCCATGCGTCGCCGGAGGCCCGCGGATCGTCGGTTAGTTCGTGGACCGTTTCCGGGACGAGCGCGCCGATGTCGATGGCTACCAGCACATAGTCGTCCGGTAGCATGTCCCAGTCGAGGTCGAGATGAACACGGACCTCCAGCACCGCGAGCGCCGCCGTCTCCGCGGCGTAGACCAGCGGCCTACCAGGCGTATTCCATCGGCCGCCGTATCGACGGGCGCCCTCGCCCGAAAGGTCAGTGAAGGGGCGTCGGCAAATTCGCCAGACCGTCGTCAAACGGCGAGGCCATGGTCGATCCGGTGGAGGAGGTCTTCAACCTCTCTCGCCCCTTCAGTCGTGTCGAGCAATTCGAGCGGCGCCTCGCCTTCCAGCGCCTGTGTCGGACGCCGAAGCCAGCGAGACGCCTTGTCCTGCGAACCAAAAGTTTCCTCGGCGGCGGCAAGGACCCGGACCACCCGGACCAGCCGGTCGGACTGCTCCGGCGTCAGCCGACCGATCTTGCGCCTGTGGCTCAAGGTTTTGCGAGGCAGCACAATCCGGTCGAGTTCAGACAATGTCAGCCGGCCGGACCGCAGGAGTTCCTCGATGCCGGACACGGGAAGGCCTTGCCGGGTGGCTTCGATCACCCCGCGGCGGGTTTGCCCCCGAATTCCGGAGATATCATCGGCTCGTAAGGGATGGGATTGATTCATGGGGCGCTCCTTGGCGATATGCCTTTAATATAGGTGCATATCGCCTTAGCGCAACCTACTGCAAACGTCGCAAGGATATGAGTTGGCGTCGATCGACGCCGATTCACACCGAACGCCCCTTTGCGGCGGACGGACGGCCGTGCCTCTCTCTACTCTCATCATTTTTCATGGATTGGGCGGTTCCGCGGTCTTCTTCTGCAGGCGCCAATCCAAGCAAGCTTGACCGTTTCCTTCATGACGCCGGGCGATCCGGCCTCTCCTCAATGCAGCTGTTCGCAAGAACGCTGATGCGCGACATCCAGGCCGTGAGGAACGCCATCACAGAGCCTTGGAGCAGCGGCCAGGCGGAAGGCCACATCAATCGGCTCAAGACGCTCGAGCGCGCCATATATGGCCGCGCCGGTATCGAGCTCTTGCGAGCACGGAGGCCTCCACTCGAGCCGAATGAGCGCGAAAAGTGACGCAGATCCCGCCAAAAGGGCTTCCGACTGGCGCTCACCCTCTTCGCAAGCGCGGTAGACCACTCCTGCCCTCGTTATGATCATCGATGGATAGCGATGATCGAGGGGCGTCGATCTGATCGCTCCGTTCCTATCGTTCCGCGTTTCTTGTTCGCGCCGACGCCTCCCATCCTTCGCGCGAGAAGCGAAGGAGAGAGGGATGGCTACCGCTAGCGCCGGCCGCGCCGCCAAGGGTGCGTCGTACGCTCCCGCGCGTTCCGCGCGCCCTTGCAGTGCGACCGCCTCGCGGTCGGCGGGCAGGGCAGGGGCGAAGACAAGCCTGAGGCCTGACAGCCCAGCTCCTGCGCTCAAAACGCGAGGAGCGGACATGGCCGGACACGACCCTGAAATCGAGGAATTGCGCGACAAGGTACATTGCGCTGTGGTGCTGGAGCTTACGCCACCACCGTGGAGATTGGATCGGAAGGAGAGCACAAAACTCAGCCTGAAGTACCGTCGCGGCAAGGGCGAAATCCTCATCGTCAGCCACGCCGGCCGCGGATGGTGGGATCCGACCAGCGACGCCAAGGGCGACGTCTTTGGACTGGTGCAAAAGCTCGACCCGGGCCTGAGTTTCGGCCACGTCCGCAAGCGCCTGCGCGAATTCGCAGGCCTGTCGCCAAGCTTTCCACCGGCCGACAGGGCAGGGCGCTACAACGACCCAGACAAGCCCGTCGCCGAACGTTGGGCCGCGCGAAAGACCGTTTGGCGCAACTCGCCGACTTGGCGCTATCTCACGCGGCGGCGCGGGGTCCCCGCGGCGGTCATCGAGGCCGCCTCCGCGGCGGACGTGCTGCGGGAAGGGCCGGTCGGGAGCGCCTGGTTCGCGCATCGCGATGCCGCCGGCGCCGTCGCCCATGTCGATGTGCGCGGGCCGACGTACAAAGGTTCGCTGACTGGCGGGATCAAGTCGCTGTTCCGCTTACCCCCGGAGGGCCCTCCGCTTCCGAGGCTGATTCTCGCCGAGGCTGCCATTGATGCGCTGAGCGTGGCCGCCCTGGAAAGCCTTCGCGTTGATAACTTTACGCAGCGACGGGCGGGGGCATGGGGCCCGGCACGATCGCGGCTCTTAAGGCGCAGCTATGCCGGAAGTGGGTGACGGCGCAGATCAGGCGGCGGATCTCGGTTTCGGCGGCGTTCTCAATTCCGTTGGCGAACTTTACCCCTGCTCATAATTTTCGGCAACTGATTCTGTCCTTGCAGGCGCCGCCAGCTTTTCGAGGCGGTCATGATCAGCTTGAACACCATGGTCTTCGCCGTCTCCTGCGACAAAGCGCCTTTCATGCGCACCGTGCGGTGGCGCACGGTCGCGAATACACTTTCGATCGGATTCGTCGTGCGCAAGTGCGTCCAGTGCTCGGCAGGAAAGTCGAAGAACGTCAGCAGCGCCTCGCGATCCTTGAGTGAGACATTTGACGGCATCGCCGTATTTGGCGGCGAATTTCGCCGACGAACGCTCGCCATCGCCGCTTCCGCCGCCGCGCGGCTCGGCGAGAGCCAGATCTCGCGCAAGTCCCGTGTGCGCGCGAGCTGCAGCGACTTCGGCAGCTTGTCGAGCACGTTGATTGTCATGTGCACCCAGCAGCGCTGATGGCGCGTCGTCGGAAACGCCTCGTCGAGCGCCTTCCAGAAGCCGAGCGCGCCGTCGCCAATCGTCCAATTCCGGCGCCAGCCGCCAGGCCGCGCGCCTTCAGTTCGACCAGCAGTTCCTTCCAACTCTGCGCGCTCTCGCGATAGCCGGCGTGAAAGCCGACCAGCTCCTTCTTGCCCTCGGGCGTCGCGCCGATCAGCACCAGCATGCATTCCGCCTGCGGCTCCATCCGCGCCTGAAGATAGACGCCGTCCGCCCACAGATAGACATAGCGGCGCGCCGACAGATCACGCTTGCGCCAGCGCTTCGTACTCGTCTCGCCACTCGCTCCTTTAGTCGGGAAACCACCGAGGGCGAGAGATTGGCCGCGTTCTTGCCCAGGAGCGCCGCCAGCGACTTCCTGGAAGTCGCCGTCCGAGACGCCGCGTAGGTAAAGCGCCGGCAGAAGCGCGTCGAGGCTCTTCGTGCGTCGCGCCCACAAGCGGAAGAAGCCTCGAGGTATAACGAATGCGCTCCCCGTCGGCCGCACGCGCCGCGGTCGCGCGCCTTCGGCTTCCTCACCAACACCGGCCCGATCCCCGTCTGGATCTCGCGCGACGGTTCATGCCCATGCCGCACCACCCGCTGCCGACCGTCCGGCAGAGCCTTGTCCTCATGCGCGGCCAAGAACGCCGCAATTCGCCTCGACCGCCTGCGCTCCTGTGCAGGTTTTTGGACGCCGGCGGCACCAAGGCTCTCCGCCGGCTCCGACGGCCGGCGTCCAAAAAGCGCCAGGGCACGAAGTCGCGGTCAGCCGGGCAGAGGCTGGGAGTCGAGCGCTATGGGGATTTGAGGTTGGCGGCGGATTCCATGCGAGGCGCGACGCCGGGGCGACGCGGCCCAGGTGCCTGCACGCGGCGGGGCGAGAGAGGGGAAGAAGCGTCGAGAGCGGAGTTTGAAGGGCGTCGACGGGCGCCGGGCGCATGGATTGCCCTGAATCGGGTTGAGAGGGATCGCCGCCGGCGGGGAGCCAGCGCACCAGAACGGGGATGCGGCGGGACGCGGAGGACGTCCGGCTCATGACGTGTCGAACCTGCCCGGCCTCGGCCGCCACCTTGGCTGGCAGCCGCGCGCGAAGACCTCGATGACGATCATGCGGGCGCCGCAGCGCGGGCATGGGCACGGCGCCACGCGCGGCTCTTCCGGTTTGACCTCCGGGCTGCGGGTCGGCGGCGGGCGGGTCGGCGCCGAGCAGCGCGCGGGCTCTTGCGATGTTTGCGGCGCGGCTGGCGTTGGCGAAGAGCCCGTAATGGCGAATGCGGTGGAAGCCCCTGGGCAGCACGTGCAGGAGAAAGCGGCGGATGAACTCGTGCGGGATGAAGCCGCATCGTCTTCCAGCGGTCCGGCCCGGTCGATGCGATAATCCTTCCAGCGGAACGCGACGCCCGCGTCGTCGGCCGCGACGAGGCGGCGGTTCGAGATCGCGACCCGGTGGGTGTAACGGGAGAGATAGCGCAGCACCTGCTTCGGTCCAGCGAACGGCGCCTTGCAGTAGACGACCCACTTGATGCGCCTCAGCGGGGCGAGGAAGCGCTTGAATGCGGTCTTGTCGGCGAGCCCGGCTTGCGCGTTGAAGAATGTCAACCGGCCGGCGGCGTGCGCGTCCACGAGCATGGCCAGCATCCTGCCGCTGAACAGGCGCGCCAGCAGGTTGACGTGCACGAGGAAGTTGGAGCGGCAGGCGACCCATCGCGATCCGTCGGGCGAGAGCCCACCGCCCGGCACGATCATGTGCACGTGCGGATGATGGGTGAGCGTCGAGCCCCAGGTGTGCAGCACGGCGGTGACGCCGATCCTGGCCCCGAGGCGCCTGGGATTGGCGGCGATGGCGAGCTCGTCTCGGCCGCGCCTTCATCAGGAGGTCGTAGACCACGCGCTTGTTCTGCCAGGCGATGTCGCGCAGCTTGCCCGGCAGCGTGTAGACGACGTGAAAGTACGGGACGGGCAAAAGCTCCGCTTCCCGGTCGGCCAGCCATCGGCGCGACGCCGCGGCCTGGCACTTCGGGCAATGCCGGTTGCGACACGAGTTGTAGGCGACGTGCGTATGGCCGCACGCCGGGTTCTCGCAGCGCGCCACGTGACCGCCGAGCGTCCCCGTGCGGCAGCGCTCGATCGCGCTCATGACCTTCAGCTGGTCGAGGCTCGACTGGCCGCGTTGGCCTCGCGCCACGCGGACCGTGCTCGCGGAGGATGTCCGCGAGCCCCGAACGGCCGACCCTGGCCGGCGGCGCTATCGCGCCGGGGGCTTCCCGAGGTTCCGCGTCGCCTGCCTGTGGCGCGGCGTGATCAGGCGCGCGACCGGGCTCTCGACCTGCGAAAAGTCCGTCAGCGCCATTTGCAACAGACGGGCGTCGGATGCCCCAAAATTTGACTGTCGCCCCGAGCGCGGGGGTCTGACTGCGTGTTTAAGGCGGCTCCCGGAAATGGCTCCGGCGCCTATGGCGAAGATCAAGGATGGTGGAAAAGCTCCGTCATATCGGCCCACCACGTTCCGGCGGCGCGTGTCTCATAAGGCTCCTGGCAAGGGTCTGTAAGATTCCACCAGTCGCGCGTGATGGGATCTGCGGCCATTTTGGCGGCGTCGGCAGCGAAATCCACACCGTGATATTCCCAATAGGCGAACAGCAGCATTTCCGGCTCGCGCAGAAAAATGCTGAAGTTTCGGATGTTGCAGGCGGAGATCGTCGCAAGCACGCCGGGCCAAGCGGTTGCGTGCAGGCGCTTATATTCCTCGGCCTTTTCCGGCCGCAGCCGATTGCACAGCCCCATTCGTTTCATGTCTGTCTCCTGAAAAGGCGAGCGTCAGGGCAAGCGCAGGTCGCGCCGGCTCCCTTCGGCGGTCAGTCGCTCGATCGCCTCGAAATCCCAACTGATGCCGAGGCCCGGCGCTTCGCTGGGCTCAGCGTGGCCGTCGCGGATCCGCATCGGCTCGGTCGTCAGGTTGTCCAACTGGGGAATGTATTCCAACCAGCGGGAATTCGGCGCCGCACAGCACAGCGCGACATGCAGTTCCATCAGGAAGTGGGGGCAGACAGCGACATTGTAGGCTTCCGCCAAATGGGCGGTCTTCAGCCAGGGCGTCACGCCGCCGATGCGCGCGACGTCGACTTGGACAATGGAGCAGGCCCCGCGTTGCAGATAGTCGCGAAAGTGCGAAAGCCCGTAGAGGCTCTCGCCAACCGCGATGGGGATCGACGTCGATCGCGAAAGCCTCACGTGCCCCTCGATGTCGTCGGCGGGCAGAGGCTCTTCGAACCAGCCGATGTCGGCGGCCTCGTAATGGCGGGCGCGGCGGATCGCCTCGTCGACGTTGAAGGCCTGATTGGCATCGGTGAGAATCTCGAAATCCGCGCCGAGGGCCACACGCAGCGCGCCCAGTCGTTCGACGTCCTCGCGGATAGGGCGCCCGACCTTGACCTTGGAGCCCCCGAAACCGAGCGACTTCGCCTTGAGCGCGTCGTCGACCAGCGCCTGTTTCGGCAGATGCAGCCAGCCGCCTTCCGTGGTGTACAGACGGATCCGGTCCTTGGCGCCGCCCGCCATCACATGCAGCGGAAGTCCGGCCTTGCGGCAGCGCAGGTCCCACAACGCCGTGTCGATCGCAGCGAGCGCCAGGCTCGTAATCGCGCCGACCGAAGTCGCATGCGTGAGGAAAAGGAGATCGCGCCAGATCTTCTCGACCTGCGCTCCGTCGCGCCCCAGTAGCGCGGGGGCAAGTGAGCGGGCGAGGAGTTCGACAATGGCGGGGCCACCGGTGCCGATCGTGTAGCTGTAGCCGACCCCGACCGCGCCGTCGGAATCGGTGATGCGGACAAAGGGCGTCTCCTGACTGACGAAGGACTGGATCGCGTCGACGCGCTTCACCTTGGGCTTGAGATCGACCATGCGGATTTCGACGCGCGCGATGGTCGCCATCCTGTTCCTCCCGTTGGTCTGCGTCGTTCTATTCGACGAAGTATTTCTCGTGTGACCCGATCAGCGTTTCCATGATCGCGGGCGCGCGTTCGAGATGGTAGTCGAGTTGCTCCGCCGCCCGCTCGGGGTCGCCGCCGTCGAGCGCGTCCAGGATGGCGCCGTGTTCGGCGACGACGAGGGGCAGGCGGCCCAATTCCGACGCGAGCCGGTGGACCCGGTCGACCCGCGCCTTGGCGATCTGGATTGTGTTCCAGACGCCTCCCAGGTCCGCGGCCGAGCAGAAGGAGCGATGGAACTCCTCGTCGAGTTCATGGAAGCGCTCGACGTCCCCGTCGGCCAAGGCTGCGGCCTGGCCCATCAGGATCTGCCGCGATCGTGCCGCGAGTTCAGGCGTCCAGGCCTCGGCAGCGCGGCGCAGCACGGCGATTTCGAGGGCCTTTCGAATGAAATGGTTGTTGCGCACCGCGCTGAGCTTGATCGGCGCGACGAAGCTGCCCTTTTGCGGAAAGACTTCGATCAACGCGTCCTCGACGAGCCGGGTGATCGCGCTGCGCACCGGAGTGCGCGAAACGCCGATCTGGCGGCAGATACGGTTTTCGCTGATCAGCGTCCCCGGCGGCAACCGCAGCGAGATGATGGCCTTCTTCAGGGCCTCGTAGACCTGGTCGCTGACTTGGCGGCGCCGATCGAAATGGATGGTCAGCCGCAGGAGGGCGTCGTCTTCGTCCTCGATTTCGACCGCCAGAGCCGCCGTCATCGGCCTCGTTCCCAAAATTCGCGACAGCCCGACCGACAAAAGCCGTTGCCGAGGGCAAACTTGTATACTAGTGTACCTATTGCCCACAAGAGGTCATTTCCCCCCGACCGATCCGCAGGGCGCCGACCTGTCAACGAACAGGCGCGAGGAAACCTTCAGGAGGAATGGATGCTTCGCTCAATTTCCGCGCTGAATACGATTGCCGCCGCCGCGATGGCCTTATCGGCGTGGGCGACGACCGCTCAGGCCGCGGAGGCGACCAAGGTCGCGCTTGTGCCCGGAGGCCCGCACCCCTATTTCGCCGCCTGGGAGAAGGCCGGGCAAGACGCGATGAAGGATTTCAACCTCGGCGCGGCCGACTATCGGGTTCCCCAAAAATGGGAGCTCAGCCTGCAGAATTCGCTGCTCGAGAGCCTGCTGAGCCAGGGCTACAACGCGTTTCTGGTGTTCCCGGGCGATCCCGTCGGCTCTAACAGTACGGTTCAGGAACTGACGGAAAACGGCGCGCCCGTCATTGCGACCGCCGGCTGCCTCAAGGAGCCGACGACGGCGTCGTTCTGCTTTGGCACCGACACCGGCAATTCGGCGTATCTGGGCACGAAAGAGCTGATCAAGGCGATGGGCGGCAAGGGCCGCATCGCGCATTTCACCGGCTTCCTCGTCGATCCGAATACGCAGTTACGCATTGACGCGGTGGAGAAGGCGGCCAAGGAAACGAACGGCGCCGTCAGCGTTGTTCAGGTGATTGCCGACATCGATGCGCCCGAGCCCGCCGAAGAGAAGATCAACGCGTATCTCGCCGCTCACGCGGGCGACGTCGACGGCATCATCACTACCGCCTGGGTGCCCGCTGTTGTCGCGGCCAATGCGCTTCGCAAAATCGGCGACAAGCGCATCAAGATGGTCGGCATCGACCATGACGAAGTCGTGTTGAAGGCGATCAAGGACGGTTATGTCAACGGCACGATGCTGCAAAATCCCTATGGCCAAGGTTACATCGGCTCCTACGCGCTCGACAAGCTACGCCACGGCTGCAAGGTGAAGGCCGACGCGCCGTTCAAGACGATCGCGCTGACCAACCGCTTCATCGACTCCGGCACCGTCTACGCCGACAAGGACGCCGTCGACAATTATGTCGCCTCGATGCAGTCGATTACAAAGAAAATCTTTGCCGATTTCGAGAAGACTTATCTCACCTGCCCGTGAGTTCGAGCAGGCTCGAAGCGAGCGGCTCCTTCTGCCGCTCAGAGGGCCGGGGTGAGATTGTAGAGGATTCTATTCTCATCCGGCCCTTCGACCGTCTTTCGCCTGCACGCGGGCGAAGGGGATGAAACCTGCAGGTTTGATCGGCGATAGGCCTTAAGATGAACGCTCCGGCCCCGATCGAAGGCTCCCAAGCGGCCTCTGACGCCAAGCGGGCGCGCGGGGCTATCGCCTGGACCGAACTCCCCGCTCCGGGGCGCCTGCTGCTCACCAACGAATTCGGGCTCATCGCGCTGATCGCGATCTTCGGTGCGATCTTCGCGTTGGGAACGCCGGGCTTCGGCTCGCAATTCAATCTCTTCACGCTCGGCCGAACGACGGCGATCGACATCATGATCGGCTTCTCGATGATGGTCGTGATTGTAACCGGGGGCCTCAATCTCTCGGTCGGCGCCATCGGCGCCTGCGCGGCGATGGCGATGGGCTGGCTGCTCGAGCGCGTCGGCCTGCCGGTCCCGCTTTCGATCGCCGGGGCGCTCGCGCTCGGCGGCGCGCTCGGCGCGGTCAACGGCGTGCTGATCGTCCGCTCCGGGTTGCACAGCTTCATCATCACGCTGGCGACGATGAGCGTATTCTTCGGCATGATGGTCTTCATCAGCCGTGCACAGGCGTTTCGCGACCTGCCGCCCGAGATTTCCGCATTCGGGAAAATGCGGATCGAAGGCTACGTCTCGGCGCTGCTGATTGTCAGCATTGTGGTCGGTTTGGGCCTGATGGCGCTCTATCGCCTGACGCCACTGGGGCGCGAAATGCTCGCGGCCGGCGCCAACGCGGCTGCGGCGGAACTCTCGGGCGTAAGGGTTGGGCGCATCTTCGTCATCTGCCACATTCTCTCGGGCATTCTCGCTGGGATCGCCGCGATCATGGTCGTCGCGCGCACGGGCGCGGCCATTCCCTCGATGGCCGGCGATCTCGGACAGGACTGGCTGCTGCCGGCGTTCCTCGGGCCTGTTTTGGGCGGCACGGCGCTCGCGGGCGGTCGCGTCTCGGTGCTCGGCGCGTTCCTTGGTTCCGTGCTTGTCAGCGAATTGACGAACGGACTGCTGCAATATCGCATTGGCGAATTCTGGGTGCAGACCTGGCTCGGGCTGCTCCTGCTGCTCGCGGTGCTGATGGACCTTGCACGACGGTCGCTCCTGGCGCGAATGGGGAGCCTGGCGCGATGACCGCCTTTTTTTCGCATTTTCTGCGCACCGACTGGTTTGGACCGCTCGCCATCATCGTGGCGGCCTCGATCGGCATCAGCGCATTTTACCCTTCGTTCCTTTCGCCGTTCAACATCCAGATCCTGTTCCTCGCGGCGTCGGTCAACTGCGTGATCGCGATGTCGCAAATGGTCATCATCGCCATCGGCCAGATGAATCTGGCTATCGGCGCAATCGGCGGCCTTTCCGCGATCTGTTTCGCCGGCCTGATGCAAGTGTGGGGTTTTCCGCCGGTTCTCGCGGCGGTGGCGGGTCTTGCGGTTGGCGTTGCCGCGGGCCTCATCAACGGCTATCTGATCGCGCGCACCGGCATTTCGGCGTTCATCATCACGCTCGCCAGCCTCTCGATCTTCAAGGGGGCGGATCTTGGCATAACGCGCGCGCAACCGTTCTACGGCATTCCCGCGAGCGTGAAAGCGTTCGGCAACACCACGATTATCGGTCCCGTTCCCTGGCTCGCCCTGCCCGCCGCGCTCATCGTCGCCGGCATGTGGTATTTGCTCTATCGCCAGCGGATCGGGCGATACATCCTCGCCGTCGGCGGCAATGCGAACGCGGCGGAGCTTTCCGGCGTTTCAATTGCGCGTACGGTCATTTCAGCGCACGCGATTTCCGGCTTTCTCGCCGCGCTTGCTGGGATCATGCTGGTCGCACGCTTGCAACTCGGTCAGCCCTCGATTGGCGACGATTGGTTGATCCTCTCGTTCGCCGCTCCCGTCATCGGCGGCGCCGCGCTCAGCGGCGGACATGTCAGCGTCTTCGGCACATTGTTCGGCGTCGTGATCGTCGCGATCATCACGCAGGCGCTGGTGATCTTTCACATTGATCCCTACTTCGTTGAGGTCGTGCTCGGACTCCTGATCCTCTGGGCGGTCGGCGTCAATCGGTTGCGCGAAGTGAGGTTCCAGAGCGTGGCGAGGACGACGTGAGTTCGACGCTCAGCCTGGAGGCTCGCGGGATTCAAAAGGCCTTCCCTGGCGTGCTGGCGCTGCAGGACGTAATGTTGACGATGCGGGGCGGCTCAATCCACGCGCTGCTCGGCGAAAACGGCGCCGGCAAATCAACGCTGATCAAGATTATCACTGGCGTCTATCGTCCCGACGGTGGCGAGTTGCGGCTCAACGGTGCGCCCGTGCGCTTCGAGGGTCCGCGTGATGCGATCGCCGCCGGTGTCGGCGTCGTCCATCAGGAGCGCAATCTCATTCCGCGCTTCTCCGTGGGCGAAAACATATTGCTCGAACGCCTCGGCGGTGGACTCATGCGGCCGATCGACTACGACGCCGTCCATACCGAGGCGCGCCGCTGGCTAGAGGTTCTCGAACTCGATCTCGACCCGCGCACGCCGGTCTCGCAGCTCAACGTCGCGAAGGTGCAACTCGTCGAGATCGCCAAGGCGCTTTCGCTGCGCTCGCGCGTCCTGCTTCTTGACGAGCCCACGGCCTCGCTGACGCCGCAAGAGGCCGAGGTTCTGTTTCGCCTGCTGCGGAAGCTCCGAGACGAGGGTGCGAGCCTTTTGTTCGTCAGCCACAAGCTCGAGGAAGTGCAGCAAATCTGCGACGAAGTGACGGTATTGCGCGACGGCCGCAATGCCTGTCCGAGCCGGCCGATGGCGGGTCTCGAGCGCCAGGATCTTGTGCGCCTGATGATCGGCCGCAACGAACAGATACCCGATTGGGCGCCGCGCGATTACAGCAATGCCAAGACGATGCTGGACCTGAAGAACGTCTCCACCGCGCTCGGCCATGCAAAAATCGATCTCACCGTGCGCCAGGGCGAGATCGTCGGCCTCTACGGCCTCGTCGGCGCGGGCCGGACAGAGCTCGCCAAATGCATTCTGGGCCTTTATCCGCTGACCGTCGGCGAGATCGAGATCGCGGGCCGACCCGAGCGTATCGCCGGCGTCGCCGACGCGATCCATCGCTGCGGAATCGGCTACATCAGCGAGGATCGCAAGCAGGAGGGGCTGATCCTCGCCCATACCGTGCTTGAGAACGCCGGGATCACGGTCTGGCGCAAGCTCGCCGGGCGGGTCGGCCTGCTGCGCGACGAAGCGGTGCGCGCGCATGTCTCGCCGGTTATCGCGCAGTTGGAAGTGCGTACGCCTTCGCTCGCGCAGATCGTCGGCAATCTCTCCGGCGGGAACCAGCAAAAGATCAGCGTCGCCAAATGGCTCGCCGCGGGCGTCAGGATCCTCATCGTCGACGAGCCCTCCGTCGGCATCGACATCAAGACCAAGGCCTACATTCATGAGCTGCTGCGCCGTCTCGCAGACGAAGGAACCGCAATCCTTTTGATCACGAGCGACATGCCGGAGATGATTGCCGTCGCCGACCGCATCGTCGTGATGGACGACTACCGCATCAAGGGCGAACTCGCGAACTCGCGGCACTACACGCGCATGGGCGAGGGCATTATGGCGCTCATCCACGCGCGGGATGCGGCCTAATCTAGATCTCCGATCGTCGAGGGGCGGCGAAAGGCTCGGCCATCGCCCGTTGGCCCGGAGCCAACGCGAATGACTGCTCATGTGTAGGGTTTCGGATGCGGGCCTTGGCGCCGGCGCTGATGCAGGGCTGCGGGGTTTCGGCCGGCGTCCGAAAGCCTCCAAGGGAGGAAACGGCGGGGCGGAAGGGGCGCTGTCTTCGAGGCGCGCCGACGTATGGGGATTTTGCGATGGGTCGGGCGGCGGGCAGCGCCTTCGAGGGTGCGGTTTCGGGCGAACGAGAGCAGCGGCGGCGTTCGGGAACGGCGGATCGTAGTCGGATGGTGGATTTTCCGCGTGAAGCGGCGCGAGATTGGTCGGATCAATCAGTTTCGTCGCGGCGGGGAGTTGGCCGGCGAAAGCTGTCGTCGGCGAACGATTGTCGATAATATGCGGGTCGGGTCAGCGGTCATGAGGAGTCGAGTCCGGCGGGTTCAGGCCTGTTGACATTCACTTCAGCGCGAGTGCGATGGCGACGAGATGGATATTGGCTGCGAAGCTTTGATCGGTTTTATCGTATCGGGTTGCGAGCCGACGAAAGTTCTTGAGGGCGCAGAAGAAGTTTTCGATGAGATGACGCCAGCGGTACATGGCGAAATCGCACGGGATGTCCGTCTTGCGGTCCGCCTTGGGCGGGATCACGGCGCGGGCGCCGCGCGCGTCGAGTTCGCGGCGAAGCCAGTCATTGTCGAAGCCCTTGTCGCCGATCAGCGCGCCGATTTCGATGCCGTCGAGCAGAGGTTCGACGCCGACGCTGTCGTGGCGTTGGCCCGGCAGGAGGACGAAGCGCGCCAGATTGCCCAGCGCGTCGACAAGAGCGACGATTTTGGTCGTCAGGCCGCCGCGCGAGCGTCCGATCGCCTGATTTTCGGTCCCCCTTTTGCGCCCGTCCCGTGCTGGTGGACGCGGACGATGGTTCCGTCGATCAGGGCGTATTCGAAATCCGGGTCGCCCGACAAGAACTGGAAAACCCGCTCAAACACGCCCTTGACGGCCCATCGCCGGAACCGCTGGAAGACCGAGTTCCATTTCCCGAACGTTTCCGGCAAGTCGCGCCAGGGAGCGCCGACCCGGGCGATCCACAGCACAGCCTCCAGGAAGGCGCGATTGTCCGCCGCCGATCGGCCCGGATCGCCGACCTTGCCCGGCAAGTGCGGGGCGACGCGTTCCCACTGTTCATCGCTCAATATCAGACGATCCAAAGCAGCCTCCATTTTGGAGGCTTTGAAATCAGCGCTGCCTTGCTCCGCGCTGGTCTTCAAGCGTCAATGTCAACAGGCCTTAGGCCGCGAAGCTTCGGGGTTGAGCGCCGCGGGCGAAGGTCTCGACGATGCGCATGCGTCCGCCGCAACAGGGGCTGATCGTGGCTCAGGCTGGAGCATCGTGGCGATCGGCGGCGTGGCCGTGCAGGTTTTCGGAACCGCAGAGAGATTGGTCGCCCGGATCAGCGGCGGTGGGCTTGATCCAGGCTTTGCTGGGCGCGTTGCCGCGGGAGCGATAGTCCTCACATGGGGAGCTTCGGGTCAAGGAGGCGATTCGTTCATGCGTCCTCCAGCTCAATTAATCGACGTTAAGAAAACAGCCGAAACAGGCTAATATTCTGTTCGCCTAATTCTACTGCCATGTTACCTTACCAGAAGAGTATTATTCAATTCGCCGGATGACCGACAGGTCCGTTTCCTGACATCCGAAGTCTGTCGAACAGTCGAATAAGACGTGACGCTGTCTGCCACAAGAAGCGGAACGCAGATTGATATTATGCTTGGACCATCGTGGCCGCGGCAAAGCTGGTCGCTCCCGCTGAGAGGAAAAGGGCCCATGATCGTCTCGAATGTCTTGTCGACAAGGCTCTTGCGTCGGGCTTGGGCCGCGTGGGTGATCATGGCGAGCCCGACGGCGGTTTTTTCGCAGACCTTCGTTCCTCAAGGTCCGGGATATTCCGTGGGGCCAACGGATACAGTCCAGAGCGGCGACGTTTCGGGAGGCAAGGGAACCGTCTCCGGAGCGGTGCAGGCCATCCTTCTCGATCCCGCGCTCGGGCCAAACACGATGTTCATCGGTTCGCCCAACGGCGGGATCTGGAGCACGACCAACGGCGGCTCCTCCTGGACGACGACGACGAACAATGCCGCTTCGCTCTCCATCGCCAGCCTCGGACTGGACGCGACCAACCCGACCGGAAAGACCCTGATCGCCGGCCTCGGCACGACTTCCAACGGTTTGTGGGGATCGGGCTTCGGCAGAGGCAACCCGACGACGGGTTTGCTCTATTCGACCAACGGGGGCGCCAACTGGACAACGATGGCGGGCGCCACGGCATTTACCGGTCAAAGCGTCATCGGCGTGGCGGCGCGAGGCAAGATAATTCTAGCCGCAACCTTTGAAGAAACGAATCCGACGGCAACGACTTACACAGGCACAGGAACTCAGTACGGACTCTATCGGAGCGTGGACGGCGGGAAAGCCTTTGCACGGATCAACGCTCTTCCCGGTCCGGTCACTGCACTGGTCGCCGATCCATCCAATCAGCAAAGGTTTTACGCGTCCATCACTTCAGCCGACCCAACAAAGACAGGCGTTTATGTCAGCCAGGATGCGGGAGCGACGTGGACCGCCGTGTTCACAGGAACAACGCCAGTCCCCGGCGGGAACAATATCATCGCTTCGGCACGGACCCAGCTTGTGCCCAAGCTTGCGACCGGCCCGAACGGTTCGGTCGCAATCGCCCTGGCAACCGACATTCCTCAGGCATCCGGAGACACAAGTTATAAATTGCAGACGCTTTATCTGTCGCAAAACCAAGGCAGATCCTGGAGGCAACTGCAGGCGCCCAGCGTCAATTCGGGCGGGCAGGGCGTTGTCAACCTCGCTGTCGCGATTGATCCAAGCAACACTCGCGTCGTCTATGTGGCAGGCGATGGGACCGGCCAAAATCCTTTCACGGTGTCGGCTTTCCGTGTTGACGCAACCGGTTTCACGAGCCTGACGGACGCAAACGCGAGGGGTACGACTGCCCATGCGGACGCTCGCACTCTGCTCGTCAACGCCGCTGGCAATCTGCTGATGGGAGGCGACGGCGGCGTTTATCTCCGCACCAATCCTCTGACGAACGGCGGTTCATGGCAGGGGCTGAACAGCAGCACCCTCCAGATCCGCGAACCCTATGCGGTCGCCTACGGCGCCAACGCACATTTGGTCGTCGTTGCGGCCCAGGACACCGGCGTTGCGATCCAGTCCAAGCCAAATAGCGCTGTGTATAAGGCTGTTCAACCAGCCGATGGATTTACCGCGGTCGTGAACGACACGACGTTCCCCTTTCAAAGCGCGTATTACACATCCTATCAAAGTCTTGGCGGCCTGAGTCGTCGGATCATTGACAGCAATGGGAGTCCCACAGATCCGGGCACGAACCCCGCGGGTGTCCCGATCTATTGCAATGACGAAAATTGTAGTGATTTTGTCAAAGGCGCCAATAATAATATGTCCAGCCCGTTCGTGCTGAACAAAGTTGATCCGAGAATGGTCGCTTTAGCGGGAAGTAGTGTCTATGTCGGTAAAGACACAGCAGTCAGCAGGGCGACCTCGATTGATCTTAGCTTATCGAATCTCGGCGACGCAGGTGGTTCCGTCACTGCACTTGCTTATGGAGCCGGCAAAGACACAAGCATTCTTCTCGTTGGAGCAAATACTGGAAATGATAAAGCACTATTGTTTAGTACAAATGGCTCACAGCTCCAGCCGCTAAACAATTATACATATGGCACGCCTACCTCAATCGTTTTCGATCAGCGATCGTCCAAATGGTTTTATGTAGCAAACGGATCTTATGCTATCGCCACGGCTGACAAAGGCAACGCGTATTACAACGTTAATCTGCCGCAAGGCTTGACGAAGGCAACCTCAGTCGAGTTCATCAATAACAAGGACCAGAATGTCAATGCGCTGCTAGTCGGCGGCCTCAGCAACAACGCGACGAGCCCAATCGCAGTCGCGAGCAGCGACAAAAATGGAAAACTCGCGGACTTGGCCCCATTCGGGGCCGGTCTGCCGAACGTGCTTGTCTCGCAGATGTCGTACAATCCGACTGCCGACGTTCTGGCGGTGTCGGCAGTCGGCCGCGCCGTGTGGACGCTCTACGACGTCACCAGCTATTTTCCGCAGGCGTTGGTTCTCCGGTTCGGGCGTGAGAACAACGATTCGCAACCCGATGCGAGTTTCCTGACCGACGGCAAGAATATCGACACAGGCGCCGATTTCCCACGTCGGTTGGTGAAGGACGGCTCCGGCGCCCTGACGATCGCCGGCGCGGCGACCTATACGGGGCCAACCACGGTCAACGGCGGCGTCCTGAGTGTGACCGGTTCGATAATCTCGTCGGTGGCGGTCAATTCGGGAGCCACTCTGACCGGTAACGGAACAGTCGGCGCAACGATCATCAATGCCGAAGGCACGATCGTCCCCGGCGTAGCGTCGATCGGTACGTTGACGGTGAATGGAGATTACACCCAGAATTCCGGCGCCGCGCTATGGGTCACCGCCAGTTCGGACGGGACAAACAAGCTTAAGGTGAACGGAGCCGCGTCTCTGGATGGTGCGGTGCAAGTTCGACTCGCCCCGTTGACCAGTCCGGTCAGGAGCGGCGCGACCTATGCGATTGTGGACGCAAACTCGGTGTCCGGCGCCTTTACGTCCCCCGCCACCACGAAGCTCTCGACCTTCATCAGCTCTGAGGTCGGATATACGCCGACCGCCGCTGAACTCACCCTCGTCCGCAGCGCCAGCTATGCCTCCGTGGCCGACAGCAACAACCAGAGAGCCTTCGCAAACAGCCTGACCGCCGGCCTCATTGCCGGAAACCTGACGCCGGACATGAATGGCATCCTCGGTAGCCTCGATGGCGTGCAGAACCCCGCGGACGCCCGTCAGTTCTACGATCAGGCGGACGCCGACGGGAACGGCAGCGACGTCGTCGGCAACCAGTTGCTGGCCAACCTGGCGGCGAGCCGCGTCGTCAACGGCGTGCTCGATCGCCACATCGAGGTGATGAGCGACGACACCGCGCTCGAAGCGCGCCGCGCTGCGGGTCTCCGCGGCCTCAGCTTCGACTACGGCCGCGCCACCGGGCTGGGCCTGAATCCCTCGGACGATGATCAGAACGCCGGCGCAGCTGCGTTTCCGACGGAGAAAGGTCGGCCCGCCGCTTCCTTGAACTACGGCGGATGGGGCGAGGCCGTCGGCGCCTGGCAGAACCTGAGCGGCGACGGCAACGCCTATGGCCTGTCGCAGAACCTTGGCGGGTTTGTCGCCGGCTTCGACATCAATCCCTTCGCCGGTTGGGACCCGACGTTCCGCAGCGGCGTCGCGTTCAGCTATATGCATGGCTCGCTCGGCGGCGGCTCGGAGACCGGCGCGACCAACGCCTACACCGGCGCTGTCTATGCGATGCAGCCCTTCGGGCGGGCCTATGTCGAAGGACGCGCGGGCTTCGGCGTGACGCAAATGACGACGGTCCGGCAAATCACCGCCCTCGGGCTTAATCGAACCGCGTACGGCTCGGCGTCTGGAAACGACTGGTCGGCGGCGGTGGGCGGCGGCTACCGCCTCAGCGAGGGACTGTTCAACTTTGAGCCTTCGCTCCGCCTCGCCTGGGATCAGGTCGGTCGCGGCGCCTATACCGAGACTGGAGCCGACGCGCTCAACCTGGCGGTCGGCAACAGCGCGCTCGACGCCCTGCAGCTTTCTGCCGGCTTTCGGGTCAACGCCAATTTCACCCTCGGCAACGGGATCGTGGTCCAACCCGAACTGCGCGCTCGCTATGCCTACGATGCGCTCGATCCCGTCCCAGCCACGACGGCAAGCCTGACAGGAATGCCGGGGATCCAGTTCACAGTCGAAGGGGTGAACATCGGGCGCAGCGCCGCGGTGCTTGGCGCCAGTCTGACCGTCGCCCGTCGCGACTCTGTAGCCGTCTTCGTCGACTACAACGCGGAGCTGCGCCAGCATGAGACCGTGCAAGCGTTCACCGGCGGCGTCCGTTTCGTCTGGTGATGAGAGGCAAGGCGTCATGGACGAACAACCTCGGCGATCCGAGCCTGACGACACAGGCGACGCTGCTCGATCAGCTCTTCACGATCACCGCCGCCGATCCGGGACGCAGCGCTGCGGTGATCGCGTCACAATGCATCGAAGGGGCCCAACTGTGAAACAACGGATCACGTCCCTCTCCGTCAGTGGCCTTCTCGTGTTCGCGCTGCTTGGCGGAGCGATGGCGGGCCGGCTTGAGGATGGCCGAGCGGCCTATCAGCGCGGCGACTACGGGGCGGCGATGCGATTGCTGCGTTCGCCCGGCGCCAACAACCGCGCCGATGCCCAAAGGGATATCGGGCTCATGTATGCGCAAGGTCAGGGCGTGCGGCAAGACTTCGCCCAGGCTTTGATCTGGTTTCGCAAAGCCGCCGACCAGGGGGACGCTCTTGCGCAATTCTATCTCGGCGTGATGTATCGCGACGGCAATGGCGTCCCGAAGGACAACGCACGGGCATTGACCTGGTATCGCAAGTCAGCCGACCAGGGGGACGCCCGTGCGCAATTCGATATCGGTTCGATGTACCGCCACGGCGAAGGCGTTCCCAAGGACGCCGCGCAGGCGGCCGCCTGGTATCGCAAAGCCGCAGACCAGGGGCACGCGTTCGCGCAGAGCAACCTTGGCGTGATGTACAGCGAGGGCGATGGCGTGGCGAAGGACGATGCCCAGGCTCTGATCTGGTTCCACAAGGCCGCCGACCAAGGGGAAGCCGTCGCTCTGTTCAACCTCGGCCTGGCTTACGACAAAGGCGATGGTGTGCCGCAGGACTCCGCGCAAGCCGCAGTTTGGTATCGCAAGGCCGCGGACAAAGGCAACGTCGCTGCCCAGATCAATCTTGGCTCCTTGTACACAAGCGGCGAGGGGGTGCCCAAGGACTATATCCTGGCGTACATGTGGGCCGATCTCGCTGCATCGCGAGCGCAAGACGACGAAACGCGCGAAGTCGCAAACAAGAACCGCGACAATTTGGCCCGCGGGATGAGTGCCGAACAGATCGCCGAGGCGCGGCGCATGGCGCGTGGGTGGAAGCCGACGAACTAGCCATGCGCCGTGATTCCTTCAGAGGCGAAAGCGTCGGCGCGAATGGCGCGAGTATGAGGTATTCGATGCTTGCTCAGCAGGAAGGCTCTTCGGGGTGTCGACGCTTTCGGACGCCTGCGTTCTATGCATGCTCGCCGCGCGGCACTTGTAGGTAATTATAATAAGCTGGGAGCTGGATGCGGCCTCCTGTCTCGTGGGGCCTCAGCGGGCACGAACTCGGTTCCGTCACGCAGCATCGAGTGTACGATGATCTGCTTCGTGACGGACCCGATCCGTAGGTTGAGCATCGTTCCACAAGAAGGGGCAAATGATGGCCGCAGACCTCAAGGCGACTCGGGAGGCGCTCCTCTCGGCTGGCGCTTCGCCAGGACTGACCGAGCGCGCAATCCGGGAGATCGCGGAGCATAGGGAGCAATTCTCGGCGCTCGCTAAAGACACCCGCCAGCTCGTGTGGATGACGGCGGCTTTGCTTGCTCTCACAGTCGTGCTTTCCGTGATTACGTGGTCGCGTAGCTGATCGCCGCGGACCGTTTTTGCCGCGGCGATTCCCGAAATCCGTTTCTGGATCCAGGTGGGATCCGCTTCGGGCATATTGTTTCTCGCGCGCTCGACGAACTGCCAACGACAGAGGACAAGGATCGAACTCATGAGACTGGCGCTCACCTATTTGCTGGATAGTACGAGGGAGCGGCTATTTCCGGCGGCGCGCGGCTGAGCCCTTTCTGAGAGACGGACGGCTTCGACGCGTGCACGATGCGCCAGAATTCTCACACTCGGCCTCCGGTCTATGCGGACGGTAGCGACAGCTACGTCATTCAGAAGGTGAGACGCAGGCTACGGCTGGTGGCGGAGGCCCGCGAGCAGCCGGGTCTCCCGCAGCCGATTGCGCCTCGCGCGAGGCAACAAGCAGACCTGGCGGCATCCTTCCATGGGCTGCGCCATCTCCGCGGTGGTGCTCACTCTGCTGGTCCCTGACCCGTGCCAGACGGCGCTCGTTGTCCGCGGAGCTTGGCTTCGCGGCCGGCCAGCATCGGAGCGTAGACGGCGACGAAGGCTGCGAAAGCCAGGATCCAGCATCCGGCGGCGATCACGAACAAACTCCAGAAATAGCTCGGCAGCACGGCCATCGCGAAGCGGCCGATTGCGGCGCCCGCCAGTATCCCTCCGGGGGCGGCCGCCTTTTCAAATTAGATTCGGAGACGATGCTGCGCAGCTAAGTCGGCTTTAAGAGCGAGGCTAGCTGCACGGCATGAGTCGGATGACGTTGATCAGGTCAAGGCTTGGATTTGCTGGAAACTCGGGGCTGGGCTGACCGGGCCAGCGGCGAAATTGAAGTCTGATATTCGTCGTCGAGTTCTTTTCGGACGGCGGCGATCTGACGGAGCTCGAATTCGGTGAAGCGGAGGCCGCGCCATCGTTCGGCGGCTCGGATGAGCGCGCCGAACATGAGCTTGAGCACCGGCTTCTCGCCGAAGCCGTTGGGAATGATCTTCAGCCGTCGCCGTTCCTCGACGAACAGCCGCTCGAGGAGGTTCGTCGTCCTTGCGAAGCGACGGTGCGTGACCGGCAGCCGCAGGTGCGCGATGCAGGCCTCGAAATCGTCCTCGAAACAGGAGAGCGCGCTGGGCAGCACGTTGGCGTAATCGGCGCGGATGCCGGCCGCCAATTGTCGGGCGATCGCGCGCGAGGGCGCCTGATAGCAGGCTGTGACCCGCGCCTTGAATTCGGGCCAAGGATCGGCCGAGACCTTGGCCGCCAGATTGCGCATCCGATGCGCCAGGCAACGCTGGCGCGCCGAGCGGGGGAAGCATTCCTCAATCGCCCGGATGATCCCAGGCGCCCCGTCGCTGACCACGAGCAGCGGATCGCCCAGCCCTCTGGCGCGCAGATCCTGAAAGAACGCCCGCACCGTCTCGACGTCCTCCTTCGATCCCGCCATCAACCCCAAAAGCGATTTACGTCCGTCCTCGCCGATCCCCCAGGCGGCCAGAACCGCTTCTCGCCGCTGGCCCGGACGCAGCCGCTCGGCGATGCCGTCGATAAACAGGTAAGCCACCGCGTGTTCGGAGAGATCGCGCTTGCAGAAGTCTTCGTACTCGGCCCACAGCTTCTCGGTGATCTCGCTCACCGCCGCCCGCGACAGCAGTCGCCGGCCGGTCTCGTCGGTGAAGGCGTCCTCGATGTCGCGCGTCGACAGGCCCCTCGCGTAGAGTTCGACCGCAAGCCGCTCGAGTTCCCGCGTGCGGCCCGAAAGCGCCGCCCGCACGCGCGACACAAATGGCTCAGGCGTGTCCCGGACTTGCGGAGCCGAATAGTCCACAGCGCCCTCTGCTGTCTTCATCTTGCCCGGCCGATAACCGTTGCGATAGCCGGCTTTGCCGTCCTCGCCGCGCTCGTAACGTTCCCGTCCAAGCGCGTCGCTGACTTCTCCCTCGAGCGCCTCCTCGACGATCAGGCGAAGCGCCAGACGCACAAGGTCGCCTCGCCCGGCCGCCGTCCCCAGTTCTCCGTTCATCAAGGCGCGAAGCTCCTCGCGCGTACGCTCCGGCGCGGATAATCTCTCCATCGGGATGCTCCCTGCGGGCCAACGGCGCCAACCGAAAGCCCGCTTTCCTGTTGCGACTTAGGCAGGGTGCATCCCAACCAATTTTCCAGCAATCCTAAGCCTTCACCGACGGACGTGGTCGTCGGTCTGAAAAAGGTCTTGCGACGGATCGCCCTGACGACGCCGCGCGAGGGCGAATGGGAACGCAGTTACCGCGCGCTACAAGAGGAGGCAAGACAAGCCATCGGCGGCGCGACGCGGATGCGCCCGCTTCATGACGGCGGACCGGAAGCCGTGGATCACGCCGATCCGTGAGACCAAGGTGGTCCACAAATGGAAGGTCTTTTGCGCCATCTGCGCCGCACGACCGCGTCTCAGCGTGTCGGAGCGCGCGCTCGCGGTGCTAAACGCAGCTTCTATCCCGAGACCACGCTCACCGGAGAGGACGACCTCATCGTCTTTCCGTCCAACGAGCAACCGTGCCTTAGAACGCATGGCATGCCGGCTTCGACCTTGCGGCGGCAGTTGGCGGCATTGGTGGACGCGGGGCTAGTCGTTCGCCGCGACAGCCCGAACGGCAAGCGTTACGCGCGAAAGGGCAGGGGAGGGGAGATCAAGTTCGCCTTCGGCTCGGCTCGTCACCGTGGCGCTCGCCAACAAATTGGCGCGCATCGCCTGGGCGATCATGACGACCGGCGAGCTCTACCGGCACGAGCCGACGTTCGTCGGTTGATCAAGGCAATCCCGCCGCACACGGCTCAGAAGTTTGGCAAGCGCGCAATGAGGTGATGGACTCCCGGCGAACCGCCGACCCGGAATTCCGTACCCCGACCAGCGCTTCGAGCGCGCGGAGCTGATGAGAAGCCGGACGAAGCGGACAGCATCATGGCCAGCGGGCTTCGGCCTCGCGTCGAACAGGCCGGACATGTGACCGCAATCGCCAAAGAGACGTCGCCGAAGAAAGTGCTTGCCAAGGGGCCGTCCCCATATGGACGGGGTTGCGCAGCTCCCGCCAGGGAGGCTCCATTTTGGAATCGCACAATTGTCAGCCCAATCGAACGTTAACATGGCGCCGGCCTCCGTCATCGATGAGCGCCACGAGGAGCGGACGTTCCTTGATCTCGACTCCGTCGACTTCTGCGAAGACCACACCCCGAGAAACACCGCTGGGGTTCTCGACGGAAATCGAGTAGCGCGCGGTTCGGTATTTCACTGTCGCCTCGTACCGGCCCCAAGCCTTGGGAATGCAGGGATCGACAGACAGGAACGCTCCGCGGATTCGCAGACCGAGCAGGCTCTCGACGCCTGCGCGCTGCAGCCAGCCCGCCGAGCCGGTATACCAGGTCCAGCCGCCGCGCCCGACATGCGGCGAGGCCGAGTATATGTCGGCGCACACGACATAGGGCTCAACCTTGTAGCGATACGCGTCCGCTGGTGTTCGCGAATGGTTGATGGGGTTGAGCAACGAGAAAAGCTCCGCCGCCTTGTCGCCCTCTCCTCGCGCCGCGAACGCCATCACCGACCAGGTCGCCGCGTGCGTGTACTGGCCGCCGTTCTCACGAACGCCGGGGGGATAGCCCTTGATGTATCCCGGATCGTGCGTCGTCTTGTCGAACGGAGGCGTGAACAAAAGCGCCAATCCGTCGTCGCGCCGAATCAACTGCCTGTCGAGCGCAGCCATCGCACGCGCCGCCCGATCGGGCGTAGCTGCGCCTGACAAGACCGCCCAGGACTGCGCGATGGAATTGATCCGGCACTCGTCGCTGGTCGCGGAGCCCAGCGGCGCGCCGTCATCGAAATAGCCCCGGCGATACCATTCGCCGTCCCAGCCCTCGCGCTCGATGGCGGCCTTCAGCGCGTCCGCGTGCGCCGTCCATCTTTCCACGCGCCGCGTGTCATTGCGCGCCAACGCCAACGGCGTGAAGGCCGTGAGCGCCGAATGCAGGAACCATCCTAGCCAGACGCTCTCGCCCTCGCCCTCTTCTCCAACGCGGTTCAGGCCGTCGTTCCAGTCGCCTGTGCCAATGAGCGGAAGTCCATGCCGCCCAACCGCCAGACTAGCATCGAGCGCAAGAGCGCAATGTTCGAAGAGGGTGGCGCTTACCGCAGACACCGTTGGCTCAAAGAAGCGATCCGTTTCGCCCGCTTCGAGTGGCGCACCCTCAAGAAACGGAATCACCTCGTCGAGCACGAGCGTGTCTTTCGTCGTCTCAACATACTGAGCGACCGTATAAGCCATCCAGGCCCGATCGTCGGATATGCGCGTCCGGACGCCCTGTCCGGAATGCGGCAGCCACCAGTGCTGCACGTCGCCCTCGGCGAACTGGCGGGCGGCCGCGCGCAGCAGGTGTTCGCGCGTCAGATCGGGCCGGGCGGCGGCGAGCGCCATACCGTCCTGCAATTGGTCCCGAAAACCGTAGGCGCCGCTGGCTTGATAGAAGGCCGAGCGCGCCCAAATCCGGCAGGCGAGCGTCTGGTACAATAGCCAGCCATTGAGCATAAGATCCATCGCCCGGTCCGGGGTCTTGACCTCGATCGCTCCTAAAGTCTCATCCCAACTGCGCGCGATGTCCGCTTCCAACGCGTCGAGATCAGCGGCGCGAAAGGTTCGGATTGAGGCGCGGGCATCCTCGCGCGTTGCGGCCTCTCCCAGAAAGAAGACCACTTCGGCGACGCTCCCCGGCAGCAATTCCACCTTGGCGCGCATCGCGGCGCAAGGGTCCAACGCCGCGCCGACGGTGTTGGACAGCGGCGATGCGCTCGCGAGCGCGGCCGGATTGGCAAGCGTCCGGTTACGGCCTATGAATTCGCGACGATCGCCAGTCCAATCGGTTTGGGCGCCTCGCATGTCGGCAAAAGCGACACGCGAACCGAAGAGCACATTCGAGGGATTGCGTGCGAAGAGCGCGCCTGTTGCGGCGTCGGTCTCAGTTTCGACGAACGCGAGCGTGGCGGCTCTCGATGCGCCGAGCACCCACTCGACATAGGCGGTCACGCTGAGATGACGGGTAAAGGTTCGATTTGTTCGTCAACCGGAGACGCGATATCTTTATCGATCCTTCGACCGGCACGTACTGAAGAAGATTGGCGGCGACGCCATGTGCGCTGTGCTCGAAGCGGCTGTAGCCGCGCCCATGACGGGCGACATACACTCCCGAGGGGTCGCGGATGGGAGCCGCTGTCGGACTCCATACATCGCCGGTCCTGTCGTCCCGCACATAGAAAGCCTCGCCCGTGGGGTCGCTCACGGGATCGTTCGACCAGGGGGTGAGCTGGTTCTCGCGGCTGTTGGCCGACCAAGTATATCCGCTGCCTTCGGTCGCGGTCTGGAAGCCGAAGGCCGAATTCGCGATGACGTTGATCCAAGGCGCCGGCGTCGATTGGCCGGGCCCAAGGATCGTCACATATTCCTTGCCTCCGGCCGCAAATCCTCCCAACCCGTTGAAGAATTCGAGCTCGGGCATGCGGAACGTAGCGGGCCGCTCCGGCCGGGCGACTGGGGGTTCTTTGGGCGGACGCTTCGGCTCGATCGGCTCGACGATGCGATCAAGTTGATCGGAAAGGGCTCCGTGTTGCGCCACGAGCACAACGCGCGCACTCGAGACCAGCAACGAACGCGTGTCGGGGTCGATCATGTCCGCCCGCAGAACGAAGACCCGGCCTGGCTGGCGGTCGATTCCGGGAGCGGGCCGCGATTGGCTGGCGCGCACCAGCGTCTCGATCGCAACTTGAAGGTCCTGAACATACGAGGCTTTGCGCTCGTTCAGAATGACAAGGTCGACAGCGAGTTGCTTCATCCGCCAATATTCGTGAGCTTGCAGGACCTGGCGGACAACCTGGAGTGTATCGATCTCGGCGATTCGCAACAGCACGATTGGCAGATCGCCAGAGATACCCGCAGACCACAGACCGGATTGCGGACCGGAGCCCTGACGAATGATGCCTGACGAGGGGCGCAAATTGCGGCCGGCGAAAATGACGTGGCTTGCGAGGCGTTGAAAAAGTCCGGCTTCGCCAGCGTTAACGCCGAGATGATGGAGTTGGACCTGCGCCTGCGTCCACGCCAGCGTCGTCGCGCGTTCATATGCCGCCGCGTCCCGATGCTTGTCGATGCAGTCCAGTAGCGCCGCGCGCGTGCCCGCCGCCATCGTCCAGAAGGCGACGTGAACTGTGGCCCCAGGCGCGACGCGGACACGCCGGCGCAACGCGAAGATCGGATCGAGCACGGCTCCGACCGAATTGGTCAACGGCCGCGCGTCCATGACCGCGATCGGCGCGCTAACGCCCAATCCCCGACCCAGGAAAAGCGCCCGGTCGGTCTCGAACGCCGGCCTGCCCACCGCTTCGCCATTGGCGACGCTCAGATGCGCCGCCCACAACTCGGGTTCCGAAGGCGTCCGCTTTCGCCGCGTGGCAATTATCGCGCCGAAGGCCTCGATGTATTCGGTCTCGACGAAGAGCTTCGCGAAGGCGGGATGGGCCACGTCGGCGCTTTGCGGCCCCAAAGCAAGTTCGGAATAGGATGTGATCTCGATGTCACGAGCCCGGCTCCCCGCATTGGAGATGGACACGCGCCGGACCTCGGCGTCGTCCTCGGCCGAAACAAGAATCTCAAGCGTGGTCGTTAGAGTCCCATCGCGTCGGGCGATCTCTATGTGATCCTCGTTGAAATCGACGGCATATTCGTCCGGCTCGGCGCCTGTCGGCTGAAACCCGGCCGACCAAACGGCGCCGCTCCGCGTGTCCCGAAGAAAGATATAGGAGCCGCTATCATCTCGCGTGGCATCTTCGCGCCATCGCGTGATGGCGATGTCGCCCCATCGGCTGTATCCAGAACCGGCCGCTGTCACCATCACCGCATAGCTTCCGTTGGAAAGGAGCTGTGTCGCCGGCGTGGATTGATGAACCGAAACGATCCCGCGGCCGCCCGAGGGATCCGCGTCGCTCGCGCGCGCGGCAGACTTGACCTCCGCCGCCCATGGCCGCGTTGAGGCGACCTCGCGAGGAACCCGCTCCTGCAACAGCAATTCCGTTGCCTGAATGATCGGCTCGGCATGGAAGCGCTCTCGCATCGCGCCGTCGAAGACCGCATTGGCGATCCCGGCGATCGTCATGCCTTGATGATGCGCCATGAAGGCGCGCACGAGAGCGAAGCGTTCGCCCTCCTGAATCCGCGCTGGGGTAAAATCCACGGCCTCGTAAAATCCATAGCGGCCCTGGGCGCCCATTGTCGTCAGACGCTCGAAATTCGCTACCGCGGATGAGGGATCGACCATGGTCGCGAGCCCGGTGGCATAGGGCGCGATGACCCTATTTTCTCCCAGCCCGCGTTTCAGTCCGAGCCCAGGCACGCCAAAATTGGAATATTGATAGGTCAATTCCAGATCGCGGGCATTGTAGGCGGATTCCGAGATCCCCCACGGCAGCCCCAGAGTTTCCCCATATTCGATCTGACGGCGCACCACGAGCCGGTCCGTCTGCTCGAGCAAGCTTCCCTTAGGCGCGCGCATGACAAGCGGCGGCATGAGATACTCGAACATTGACCCCGACCAGGAGATCAGAGCCGCGCCGCGAGCGACTGGAGTCACGGCGCGGCCGAGTCGGAACCAGTGTCGGGCTGGGATATCGCCTTTCGCGATCGCGAAGAAACTCGCCAGCCGCGCCTCCGATGCAAGAAGGTCGTAGCAATTGGGATCCAGGGTCGATTCAGAAATAAGAAATCCGATCGAGAGCAGCTGGCGCACCCGGTCGAAAAGAAAGCCAAACTCCATCGCCATCGCAATCGCGCGGAAGGCATTCTCCAGCACGAGCAACCGCGCCTCACGGGAAGCCGCTGTCTCAGCGGTAGATTCGTGATCTGCGCGATGCGCCTCACTGGCGCTCAGGGTCGCCCGCGCCCAATACAAGAGATCCGATCCGCTTCCATCGCTCCGCTCCAGGGCGATGGCGCTGGCGATGCCGACCATGATCGCCCCCTCGGTGGTCAGCTCTGACAATCGAGCCGTGAGCGCCTCCCCGGACGAAGAAGCACTTGCGAGGATATTGGTCATCGCCGCAAGCGAATCCTCGAGTTGGCGCGGCGTCATGGTCTGAGTCCGGCGGCCGAGGCGCAGGTTGACGGCCTGCTCAGAGGTCAGAGCGAGCGTGTCGGCGAGCCCGGCCAGACGTGTCGCGGCCGCGATTGGCGATTGCCTCCATTCCTTGCAGGCGTTGGCGACCGCGATGAGATGGCCGGCGAGATTGCCGCTGTCGACGGAGGACACATATTTGGGCTCGAGCGCCTTGAGATCGCGCGTGTCGTACCAATTGTAGAAGTGGCCGCGAAAGCGCGGCATCCGAGCCATTGTCGCAAGCGTCGCTTCCAGCCGCTCGAGGGTTTGGGTCTCGCTAATCCAACCGAAGTCGCGGGCGCAGGTGACAGACAGCAGATACAATCCAATGTTGGTCGGCGAGGTTCGGTGAGCGACCGCGGATGTGGGGTCCTCCTGGAAATTGTCCGGCGGCAACATATTGTCGTCCGCCGTCACAAACGTTTCGAAGAACCGCCAGGTGCGGCGCGCGGTTTGACGCAGGGCCAGTGATTGGGTCTCCGAGATCTTCGCGATGGTCTCGATGCCCGGAGACAGGCTGACGTAACGAGCGACAGCGGGCGAGATCAGCCACAGCGCGACGAACGGCGTCGCAATCGGCCAGCTTCCACGCCCAAAAAGGAGCGCCAGAAGCAACGCGATCGCGGCGAGGACAAACGTTCCCGACATTCGGACGGCAAATCCCTGGAGATCGAGACGCTTTGCCGCCGCGCTTTGCGCCGCGGGCGTCCACTCGAGCAGGTGTCGTCGACTGACGAAAAGCCGCCACAGCGTCCGCGCGATAGCGTCGCCCATCAACCAGGCCTGATCCGCAAGAAACGTGATGTTCAACGCGGACAATGTCGCCGCGAGACGGAAATCCCCCCCGAGCGCTCGCAAGCGCCCGGACATGGCGACACCCGGACGACGGCCTGGAATTGCCGAGATGGCCGGTATGAGGCTTGGTAGAATAAGAGTCGCGAGCACGAAAGTCGTCCAGACGAGCGCGGGCTGAAACGGCTGCGTCCACCCGATCGCCAAGGCCAGTAAGCAAGCGGGCGCGCTGAGCGTTCGGCGCAGGTTGTCGATCATCTTCCAGCGACCGATTCGCGGCAGTTCGTCCCTGACGGTCGGCGCCCGGCCGCCGTTGCCGGCGAATCCGAGAATCCAGGGCAGGAGTTGCCAGTCTCCCCGCGCCCAGCGGTGATGACGCCGGGCGCTCACGTCGTAACGCGAAGGAAAATCGTCCACCACTTCGATGTCAGAGGCGAAGCCGGCGCGTGCGAACGTCCCCTCAAACAGGTCATGGCTCAGTAAGGTCGAGTTGGGAGCCCGGTCCGAAAGGACGTTCTCGAACGAATCGAGGTCGTAGATGCCTTTTCCTGCGTAAGAGCCCTCGCCGAACAGGTCCTGGTAGACGTCGGAGACAGCCGCGGCATAGGGATCGATGCCGCTGGAGCTGGAAAACACGCGCTGAAACAGCGAACCTTCGCCGCCGTTGGGAAGTGAGGGCGTTACCCGCGGCTGGAGGACCGCATAGCCTTCCACGATCGCGCCGTGCGCCGCGTCGTAACGCGGGCGGTTGAGCGGATGCGCCATCTTGCCAATCAGCCGCCGAACAGTGTCACGCGGCAACCTCGTGTCCGAGTCCAGCGTGACGACGTATCGAATGTCTTTCGGGGGCGATGGCGCTACACCGCCTATATCCATGAAGGTGGTGTCCGTGGCCCCTCGCAAGAGCCGGTTCAGTTCATGCAGCTTGCCGCGTTTGCGCTCCCAGCCGATCCAGCTCCCTTCGCTTTCGTTCCAAACTCGCCGGCGGTGCAGCAACAGGAAGCGCGGGCCCGCGGGCGCGGGGCCGTAGCGTTGATTGAGGCGCTCAATGCCGTCGCGCGCGACAGCGACCAGTTCTTCATCGCCTTCCGCTCGATCGACGTCCGCGTCGATCCAATCCGTTAGCAGAGCAAAGTGCAGATCGCCTTCCGGACTCGCCAGATGGTGAATCTCGAGCCGCTCCACCTGTTCCGCGATCTCTGCGGGCGTAGTCAGGAGCGTCGGCACGGCGACAAGCGTGCGCAACGATTCGGGAACGCCGTCGCGAAGCTCGAGGCCCGGCAACGGAACCGGGCGAACGAAAAGCGTGACCGCCCGGTTAACAAGCGCCATGCCCGCGTCAATCGCACAAATCGCGCCGAGAACTGCGAGCATTACAAGCTGAGCCGGGCCAAGCCCTAATTTGGCAAGCGCGATCAGCGGGGCGGCCAGAACGATCGCGGACACGACCACGATCGCGGTTATGTAAGCGTCGAAATTCAGTCCTGCGGTGACGCGCGCCGGCCAACTCCGAGACCCGCGAAAGCCGATCGAACCCTCGAAGTCGCGACGTCCCCCGGCAAGCAAATGGTATCCAGGGTCGCTGCGCCGCAATTGCTCCGGAGGCCCCCTAGACGGATGGGGCGCGTTCGCCGCCGCGACGGCGAGGCGGGCGATCTCCAGTTCGTCGCGGTCCGATCTCCGCGCGAGGCTTTCGACCGCGCTGCGGTAAAGGTTGCGGGTCGCAAAGTCCATGTCGTGAAATGCGCACCCTGAGGCCAGGACGTCGTCGACGAGACAATAGCGTTCGAACAAGACCTGCCAGTCAACCTCGGCGATCACCCTCAGGCTTGTCACGATGTTGCGGACGGTCACGTTCGCGGCGCCTTGGCTGCGATGGACTTCGCGCACGGCCGAATCCGCGGTCAGGCCCTGTTTCGCGAGCCGCTCATCGAGCCAAGCCAGCGCCGGCGTGAACCTCGGATCCTGATCGCGAAGCCGATGCACGAGTTCGACCGCGAAGGCCAAGGAAAGGGGCTGGGCGCCATGTCCAGCAAAAACGACCGACGCCGGTTCCGAGACGCGCCCGCCCACTCCGAGCAACCGATCCGCAAGACGATCCGCCTCGTGGCGCGCGGCGCGGCTGCTCGTGATCTGTTGCGCAAGCCGCCTCAGATTCTCAATCAAGACGATCTGCAGCGTTATCGAGACCGCCCAAAGCTCGCCGATCGTGAGGGGTTGAACTTCTTGATATGCGTTGACATAGGAAACCAGGACGTCGGAATCGAAAGAGCTGTCGGTGTGGGCGACGAAAGCCCACGTCATGCCGAAGACGCGGGGGTAGCCAGCGAACGGGCCGGTGACGAGCTTTGGGAGTTGCCGATAGTAGCCGGGCGGCAAATCGGTGCTGATCTGACGGATCTGCCTTTCCACCAAATGAAAATTGTCGATCAGCCACTCTCCCGCCGGCGTGATCTGGCGACCATCATCGATCGCCTTCACGATCGACCGATAGGCCGCCAGCAGGACCTCGGAATTGTCGCCAAGCCGGGCGGCCAGGGGCAGGCCGCGGGTCGGACGGGACGCTACCGTTTGCGCGATCGCAAGACTCTTTGCATGCGCCTCGAGGCGTTCGACGCTGAACAATTCCTCGCGGATCGGCTGCTCGCTATCCCACGGCGACGGCTTCTTGAAAAATCCGCGGAAGCGATGCGTTGCGATTGCGTGCTTGGCTGTCAGCTCTAGGTTCGACAAATATCAGGTCTCCCGATGGGATCGCGCGGCGAAGAGGTCGCAAGCCGGAACCCGGCCGGGCTCTGGCGAGCCAACGACCGGTCGGGACAATTGATTCATCCGCAGCGATAGGGCCGCGCCATTGATCCGGCGCGCGGTGGACATGATACGCGCCCGTTGGACGCCCACGGCAGCCTCGGAAACTACCTACGGTAAAAGTCCCCGTTCAGGCTTAGAAGCGCCTGCGCTGCAGAAATCGGCTCCCACGCGTGGCGTGATGATCGCGTCGAGGAAGACGTTGAAGCCGATGAACTCGTCCATAGGCGCGAACCAAACGGATTCTGCTCGTCGCCGCTCGCGCGCCTGCGACGAGGCGTTCGCCTCAATACTGAAAGGCTCGGAATCTACTCAAGTCGGATTGGGCGCGCCGAGACCCGAAAACTGTGCCGTCGACGGCTCTCACGGCCCTCGGCGCGAATGCCGGTAGGTACTTTCCGATGATGTTAGGTCTTGCTCGGCCCTGCTAGGCTCGAAGCGTGGACAGTTCTCATGCGCGCCGCGAAGGCGCGTCGGTCCTGCAAACGGAGAGAACCAACCAAGGACAAGAGGCAGGTCCAATGACATCCGCTGTTTCCATGTTCGGACATAAGTCCGAGTTTGACGCCTTTCTCTATGCGCCGATCGGCGAGGAGAGAAATGGAATGTTGCTCAGCATGCTGTCGGCGCTGGCGCGTCTCGATGTGGATCCGTGGCAGGAGGCGGCGACCCTGACCAAGATGCCGACGAAGGCAGCGACCCTTCGATTGACGTCGCTGCTTTCTTCTCTGCCATCCGATGCGGCAAGCCTGCCGGCGCCGGGCACAGTCCTTCGTCTGATCGCGCTGTTGCCGAAGGAGCCGCTGCCCGGCCGCCGCCCGCGTGAGACGTCGGTCGGCGTGACGGCCCGCTATTCGATGGCCGCGGTCTACTTCGTCATGGCCCTCGTCCTGATTTTCGCCGAGCAGTTTGCCGAGGAGCGCCACGCGCCTGCTTCGAAAGAAGGCGCCCCGGCGGCGCATTCCAGCGAAGCGGCGCCATTGCCGGCGAGGGCGCCCAATCCCATTGCAAAAAATCCGGCGGGCGCGGACAGAAAGCCCAACCATCCTTAGGCCGCAGTTGGCGATGGCTTGCCCCGGTCTCAAGGGACGCGCAGATCGCTTCGACGACCCGCTTCGTTTCATGCGGGGTCCTGCACCCCGATGGACTCGGCGCCTGCTTGCTGCGCGGGATAGTCGTTTCCTGCGCGAAAGCTTTCAGCCGGCCCTCGCCAACCTTAGGCGCCACGATCTCGCGTAAACAGGGTCGGAAACTACTCACGAGGCACTGCCGCGGACGGCGCGCCCCCGGCCGCGAAAATTCCGGTCAGCGTGTGCGCGGAAGCTTATTGTGTCCGCCAATAGAAGGAGCGATTGATCGAGCCATAACGAGCCAGGCGCCGCCAGGACTCGCCGACCGCATTTGCCGGAGATCGCTTCAGGCTCCGCGTGACCGCCCTTCACCCATCGGCCTCCGAGCCTTGCTCGGGCGCATGCCTTGCAACGTCCTGAACGAAATTAGCCGGTGCGTCTCCTCGTCCCAAAGTGAATAGTTCACGCAACGCAGGCTCTCCCAAAGCGCGAGTCGGCCGACGTTGGCGAGTTCGGGATAGTCGCGCAAGATCTCGGGCAGACGGTAGTATGGAACGCGGCTCGCCAGATGATGGACGTGATGTACGCCGATATTGGCGCTAAACCAGCGCAGGATTGGCGGCAGATCGTAGTGCGAGGAGCCGTGCAGCGCCGCCTGCGGATGGTCCCAGCTTTCCTTGCGGGCCCAGCGCGTGTCCTCAAACTGATGTTGGACATAGAACAGCCACACGCCGATTGTCGCAGCGAGCACGACTATCGGCCCTTCGATCATGAGGAACGGACCTGGACCAATGAGGCGCATCAGCAGGAGGGCAACAATCGCGATTCCGACATTGGTCGACATCGTCGAGACCCAGGGCCTCAAACCGGCGCCGTGCATGAGGCCCATCGGAACGCGATGTTGGAGCACGAACAGATACGTAGGGCCGATCCCGAACATCACCAGGGGATGGCGATACAGCCGGTAGAGGACGCGGCGGAGGCAGCTCAAGCTCAAGTACTCGCCGACGGTCAGCGTCTCGATCTCGCCCATGCCGCGACGGTCCAGGTTACCGGAGTTGGCGTGGTGCGCCGCGTGGGTGCGCTTCCAATAATCGTAGGGCGTTAGGGTGAAGACGCCCAACCCGCGTCCGACCCAATCGTTGATCGCACGAGTGCGAAAGAAGGCGCCATGCCCACAATCGTGCTGAATCATAAAGAGCCGTACCAGCAACCCGGCTGCCGGCAACGCCAGAACGAGGGCGAGCCCATAGCTGATTTGCATGAGCCCCCACATTGCGGCCCAGAGCGCGGCGAAAGGCGCGAACGTAATGGCGATTTCCGTGACGCTCCGAGCCAAGTTCGGATCGCGGTAGCACGAGAATATGGCGGGGAGCCGCTGCGCGTCGGGCAAACCGCGCCACGATGGCGCTAGAACGGGACCGTTTTCAAAGGGGCTCGAGGTTGGCGTCACGTTCTCACCCTGTTGGCGTGCTTGCGAAAAAACGCGACGGCGGGCGTGCGCCCGCTTTCTGCCAGATGATGCTGCCCGCCGAACGCATTGAGCGCATTGTCCCTGTCATCCCAACGTAAGCGATCTCGACAACTGTCGGTCTTTTTACCATCGTCCGGCCATCTGCGCGAACGGCCCGCGTCAGGCTCCATCGAGGATCATGCTGCGTCGCTCCGTCTACGACAGCTCTTACTTGGCGTAGATGGCATCGCCGGATAGCATGCGTATTCCCATTTTCACGGGCATTCCGCAACTCATCGTTTTCTCTAGCGAACCTCCCTGCAACATCCGAGAGATCGCGCGTCTCGCGTCCAATAGCCGGCTCCTGAATGTGTCGATTTGACAATCGCACACCTCAGCCGCCTCCTCGTACGAAAGACCGCTTGCCGCCTCCAGAATCAGAGCTTCACGCTGGTCGTCGCGGAGCCGGCAGAAAATGAGGAGAAGCTCGTCGGACTCGCCACCATCGTCCTCCGGCTGACAACGGCTCCGGCTGCCGTGCGGCCCCTTCGATCGATTGGCGCGGGGCGCCATAGTGCAGTCTGCGCAGCGCGGTGAACATTAGAACCTTCAGGTTGATCCCGGCCGGAGGCCCGTTTACCGCGGCGAAGGTCTGCACGATAGTCTCGCACACAAGATCGTCGGAACGCTGAGGATCGTTGGTGAGAACCGCAGCGTAGGCCCTTAGATGGGCAATGCAAGCGATGACTTCTGGTCGCATAGTCTCGCAACTCGGCTTTGTCGTCATCGCTCTCTCCATCTTCCATCGGCAAGGCGGTCGCTTCCTGCTGCCGGCTCCTTTGGAGCAATTGGGTGATCGCCGCAGATCTTAGCGAGCGACGAGGGTTGCGGAAGCCTCGGAAACTACTCATTCACGTGGCGAAAGCGACGATCACACCGTTCCGCGATGCAGCGCGCGGAGGAGCCCCAAGCGACGCGTTGATCGTTCTCACGGCGCCTTGGCCGTAGATGGGATCCGCTGCTCGATTTCAATTCGAGCGGCATGATGCCCTGATATAATAGCGCGAACGCATCTTCGTTGAAGGCGAAAACTCAGCTCGCTCATCTTGCCTAAGCAATGGCAAGCTCGCGCCGGCAATGCCGCTTCAGCGTCAGGCCTGTGATCCTGCCCACCCATAGTGTTTGTGGAGCCGCTTTGCATATTCGTCATTGAACGCAACAAGCGGATCCCAGGGCGGGCTCGCCTTCACGCGCTCACGAGACACATCGAGCTCAACATGACGATCGAACCAATTGATCGCTTTCACTGCGATCGGTGAAATCAGCACGCGCTTTCCAAACCACCAATTCCGTGTGTCGACGATGAAATAGTGAATGCTCCAGTCCGCGTCGTCGATCATGAGATTTTCGACATGACCAATTTCGCCATCGGCGGCATGAACCCGGTACCCTGTCATTTCGACGACGCTGCGCAGATGCGGATCGGCCTGCCCTCGAAGTCGCTCCGTCGCCTCGGGCCTCGGCCTCGTTGGTCGAACCCAGACCCATGTAGTGCGGCGCCAGCAAGGGCGAAGCCATTGCGCCTGGGATCGCCGAGAGATTGGCGCCGCCCCAGAGCGGGTCCCAGCCATAATAGCTGTAAAGCTGACTCTCCATCTGCTGCGAGACCGGTTGATCTTCGGACAATTCCGGGCTGCCTTCGACCTGCGCCCTGGTCAGTGCAACGTCGAACTGCTGCTCTTCCAGGTCCTCTCGCAAAATCGCCGACGGATGGATAAGCACCTTGCGCCCTATCAGCCAAGTTCCGCAATCGATGACGAGCCAGCGCACTTTCCACGACGCGTCGTCGAACAGAAAATCGGCGACGGTCCCGATCGCCCCGTCGCTCGCCTCGATCGCGAAACCCTTCAGAGGGGAAATGACCTGTAACATCGTTTGATGCCTTATGCGGATGGGATGATCCACATCCCTTAGGCCAATGTGAGCAGCCTCAAATATTTAGTCTAGCCGCCAAGACAGCCGTTGCGGGAGACTCGGAAACTACCTACGCCGAGTGAGGCGGCGGGCAGGAGGCTTAAACGCCTTTCGGCTTGCGCTTGCGGTCAACTGGAGACGACTCGCCGTAGGTTCGAGAATGAGCGGCGCCGGCCCAAAGAGAACGCGAAGAGTTTGACCGGAATACCGGTAGAACCCGCCAGCGCTGCCGATCCTGGCCTCAACCAAAATCGTGTGCGATCGCGTTCGTCCTCTCGCGGCTATTGGCCATATTCTCGCAGGTCGAGAGCGCGAACGCCGCGGTTCCTTAGCGCGCGGTCGACGCCTCCTCCGCTCCGCCCGAAGCGAGAAGCGCCAGTCTCGCGAGGGCGGGGAGCGACTTCGACCCGGTTCTCTTCATGATCGAAGCGCGATGATTTTCGACCGTGCGCTGGCTGATGCCAAGATCCGCGGCGATGTTCTTACTAGGCTGTCCGGCGAGCACTCTTTCCATCACGTCACGCTGGCGCGCGGTGAGGCCCGCGAGGTGATCCGCCGCCGATTCTCGCAACTTCGCCAGTTTGCTGGAATCCTGCGCCAGTTCGAGAGCGTGCTCTACGCCTGCAAGGAGTTCCTCGCGACCGATCGGCTTTTCGATGAAATCCAGTGCGCCCGCTTTCATGGCCTGAACCGCCATATGCACATCGGCGTTACCGGTGATCATGATCGCCGGCAAATGTTGGCCCTCGCGATGAAGCTTCTCGAGCAATTGGAGCCCGCTCATCCCCGGCAGATAGGCGTCGATCAGCAGGCACGCGGTTTTGGCGGGATCAAACGCCTTGAGAAAGGCCTCGCAGCTCGGATAGGATTCAACGACGCGGCCGTCGTCTTCGAGCACGGCGCGTATCGCCTCGCAAACGAGGTCGTCGTCATCAACGACGATGATCCTGGCTCCGTTCGAGGCGCCCGCGGCTTCATGAGGGTGATCAGGAGGCAGCACGCGTGGCTCGGGTTGTTTGGCCAGGAGCTTCTCAATCGCCCGCGTCAAGTCGTTCAGTTTGACCGGCTTGTGGAGATGAACGCAGTCGTGAAGGGCGATATCGCGCAGGGTGTCGGTCGATATATCGCCGGTGAGAATGATGAACGGAATTCGTCGATCGAACTCCTGCCTCAGTTTCTGGGACACTTGAACCCCGTTCATGCCGTTCGGCAGATTGTAATCGGCAAGGACCAGATCCGGTCGCATTGTCCCTCGAGCCAACAATCCCAGGGCGGCGTGGCCGTCGACGGCTGTCGAAGTCTGATAGCCTTCTTCGTTCAGGAACAGCTTGAGATGCTCGCGAACTTCCGGGTCATCCTCAATAATCAGGATCGCCGCCCTGTGCGGCGCCGCTTGCGTCGACACCTCGTCCGCTGCGCGCGGAGAACCAGGCGACGAAGAAACGCCGCTTGGCGTCAGCGGGACCTCGATCGAAAATACCGACCCCCTTCCGTGCAGCGAACGCACCCCGATCGGATGTCCGAGCAGCTCGCCTAGACTCTTGACGATAGACAGCCCCAGGCCGAGGCCCTGGCTCCGCTGGCGGGCGGCGTTGTCCACCTGATGGTATTCTTCGAAGATCGCCTGCAACTCCGACACCGGGATGCCGATTCCGGTGTCCCAGATTTCGATGCGCAATTTGCCTAGGCTCTGTCGACACCCCACGAGCACCCTGCCGCGCTTGGTATATTTCAGGGCGTTCGAAATCAGGTTGCGGATCATCTGCTCGAGGAGACGCCGATCGCTCCGAATGGACTTGGCGCAAGGGATTATACGGAACGCAAGTCCGGCCGCCTGCGCGTGGTAGGTCAATTCCTTCCTAAGATGTTCGAACAGGTCATTGACAGGGAAGTCGCCAATCTCGGGCTTAACGGATCCGACTTCGATCTGGTTGATGTCGAGCAGCGTGTTCAGCATCCCCGTCATCGCGGCCAGAGCGTCATCGATGCGTTCGACCAGTTGCTGAGCCTTCTCCCCGGAAACCCTCTTCGCCAGCAACCCCTGGAGAAGGGCTAAGGATTGCAGCGGCTGTCTGAGATCGTGGCTCGCCGCTGCGAGAAAGCGCGTCTTGGCGATACTCGCCAATTCGGCCCGACGCTTGGCGGCTGTGAGCACATCCGCCGTGCGCCGCCGTTCGGTTACGTCTTCGTAGGTGATAACGACACCCTCGGTCTTCTCGTCGCTCGCGCGGTACGGCATGACGCGGCGCACGAGCCATGTGTCCCTCTGACCCTGGATTTCCCGCTCGACTGGCGTCTGAGTCCTGAGAACTGTTTGCGCGTCGTCGAGGAGAGCGTCGTCGACCGCAAGCGACTTGAGGTCTGTGAGCGGGCGCCCGACATCGCCTGGGATCACGTTGAAAAGCGCTTTTGTCGCCGGCGTGAAAAAGCGGATGTTGAATCGGGTGTCGAGGAAAATCGTCGCGACTTTGGTGCTGTAAAGGACGTTCTGCAAATCGTCCGCGGTCGCGCGCTGGCGCTCCAGCGTTTCCTGCAACTGACTGTTGAGGGCATTCAGTTCTTCGTTGAGCGATTGAAGTTCCTCCTTGGAGGCGAGCAACTCCTCGTTCGTCGACTGATATTCCTCGTTGACGGACAACGCTTCCTCGTTGATCGCCATTTGTTCCTGATGCGATGTCTCGAGGTCACGGATGGTGTGCTCGAGCTCGAGTTCTTGTCGTCTCGAGTTCCCGTTCAAGCTCAACGACTCGGGAAGCGTCGGCCTTCGTCATACGACCGCGGAGAGCCACTTTCGGCGACGTGTCCTCGACGAAACAGACCAAAAACAGCGGTTCGCGTTCGCTTACAACGGGCTGGACATCGATGTGGAAAGACGAGTTTCCGGCTTGGCCGCCAAGATGACAGCCCGGCGCCGTCACCCGCGCGTTCTCTCGCAGCGCGCGATAAACTGTCGACCTTAACTTCGCGCGGACGCCGTCACGGGCCTTGGCGATCAGGTCCTGCCCGGGGCGTCCCGGCGCGATCTTGAGATAACGATCCGTCGGCCCTTCGAAGTGGAGGCATTCGAGTTTGGCGTTGATCAGCACCGCCGCAGGGCCATAGGCCTCCAACATCGCTCTTCGACATAGCTCGGCAAACGCCTCCTGGCGCACATGCGCTTGAGTTCGGGTCGGGATGCGCGCGCGGTTGAGCGCCGGCGCTCAAGGATGGAGCAACTTCGCCTTGTCGGGCCCCGCCGACGCGACGGTAGAGGCGGTTCGCTTTGGAAACGGCCGCAAACCGACCGTTGGCGACGCTCACCGTCTCGGCATCGCCCACCAGAAGAAGTCCGCCTTCGCGCAACGCAAAGTGGAGGATGGAGATGACCTTGGCCTGCGCCTCCGGCAGGAGATAAATTAGAAGATTCCGGCACGACACGAAATCGAGTCGCGCGAATGGAGGGTCGGCGAGCACGTCATGCACCGTAAACACGATGTTCGTGCGAAGTTCGGCCGAGACCCGGTAGTTGCGATCCTCTTTGGAGAAAAACCGGGCCAATCGCTTTGGCGTGACATCTGCCTCGATCGTGTTCGGGTAAAGGCCGTCCCGAGCGCTCGCCACCGCGTCGGGATCAACGTCGCTTGCGAATACCTGCAATTTGATCTCGCGCTTCGAGGCGTCGATCTGTTCGCGAAAGAGCATGGCGAGGGAATAGGTCTCTTCGCCAGAGCTGCAGCCGGCGACCCAGATTCGTAGCGGCCGATCGAGCGGTTGGTGGCGGACGAGATCGGGAATAACGCTGCTGGCCAGAAAATCGAAGACGGCCGCGTTCCGAAAGAAGCCCGTGACATTGATCAACAAATCCCGGGAAAGTTGATCGCGTTCGTTGGCGTCGCGAAGCAAGAGATCGAGATATTTGGCGGCTGTTTTGACCCCCGCCAGGGCGATCCGCCGCTCGATGCGCCGCTCAAGCGTCCCGTGCTTATATAGCGAGAAGTCATGGACGGTCTTCGTGCGCAGGAGAGCGATAATGTCCGGCAGGATCTCTTCCAGCGCCCTGGTCGCGCGCGCCCTACGCGGCTCGGGCGCAAAGACGTCGCCTCGTTCGCGCGCGACCAGCGCCTCGGCGATCGCAGCGGCACGGAGCACGAGGTCCACCGCACCGGTTGCGATGGCGTTGCGGGGCATGCCGTCATAGTCAGCTTCGCCGATGTCCTGCGCGATGACGAAGCCGCCTTTATCCTTGACTGCTTTCAGTCCGACACTGCCGTCGGCGCCGGTTCCGGAAAGGACCACGCAGACGGTGCGCGCCCCATATTCGCGAGCCAGGGAATTCAGCAGGAAGTCGAACGGTAGCCGCGCGCCGTGTCGCGCCTGCGGCTTCGAAAGTCGCAACGACCCCTTGCCGTCGGCCGAGAGATAGACGCCAGGCGGAATGACATAGACGCGTTCGGGTTCGATCGTCATTCCGTCAGTCGCCAGCAGCACCGGCATCGACGTATGGCCCGCGAGCAAATCCACCAACAGGCTATCGTGGCTTGGATCGAGGTGCTGCACGAGGATGAAGGCCATGCCGTTGGCCGGCGGAAGCGCATCCAAGAGCCTCCTGAAGGCCTCAAGCCCGCCGGCCGAGGCGCCGATCGCGACAACCGGAAACTCCGCAGTTTTGCTGGCAGAGATGGGTTTGGATAACCAGCGCAATCGCTTGGCCTCGACGATATTGTTGGCGGCTTGCCGGCGCTCGGCACATTTTCTCGGAGAGCAGCGCCCCAACGGAACGAACAGGAACCAATAACAGAAATCGTAAGCAATTGCGACGCATTTCGACCCAATGCCCGCTCCACGCGATCGAACGAGAGCCGAGGGTATGAGTAGTTTCCGAGGCTATCCCGGTCGATTGTATGTCCATACGGTAGCGAAGCACAGATTTACCCTCCGCCGCGGCCGCAACGAGATTTCTGGTTGCGGACGAGAGCAGAGGCGCCGGCGACCGGCATTGGCTTCGTCACACTCTAAAGGCTCAATTATGCATAGAACCCACGAAACATTGTCCGACAAGGTCGCCGGTGAAGCGGAGAGCTGTTCGGACTTGCCGGCCGAGCGCGCAGCTTGGCTCGGCGCTGTTGCTGAAGGTACGGGGCAAGTCGCGACCGAGCGTTCCTTCCTCGTCCCCTATCCGCTACGCATCGCCGACGAAAAGGAACACATATCCGCAGTCGCGGCGACGCTCGCGGCGTTCGGGCAGTCGGCCCGCGAAGCGACAGGACAGTCAGCAACGATCGGTGACGTCGATACGGCGGATCTTTACACCGAGATATCACGAAGCGTCGACCATCCGCTCTGGCTCGTTGAATTGCATGCCAGTCCGAGATGATCGGAACCTTGCGCTTCGCGATGCCGCGGACCTCTTAAAGGCTCGGCAGGAGAACGCCGATGGTTCCAGGAAGATTGCTCGCGCGGCTATCCCGATCCATACCCTTGCTCCCGGGTCGGCAGCGGACGCGGTTGGATCGGGGCCGCTCGACAACGTCGCCGTCTGGGTGAATGAGGGCGGCGCAGTTGGGGGGCATTCGATGAAAGCTCTGCGCACTCTGGTCGTGGAAGACGACCTAATGATCGGTGGCCTGCTCGCGGAGACGCTCGAGGGTCTCGGCCACAAGGTCTGCGCCGTGGAGACCAATGTCGCCAAGGCGGTTGCCGCCGCTTCGCATTGGCGCCCCGATTTGATGATCGTCGATGTCGGACGCGGCGAAGCAACCGGAGTAGCGGTGGTCAAAGAAATCCTCCGAAACGGCTTTGTCCCACACGTGGTCGTCACGGGCGATGCAGCAGGAGGCGCGCGCGTGGAGCCTGAGACTGTCCTCATTCGAAAACCATTTCGCGTGTCGGCACTCGAGCAAGCGATTCAACGCGCGCTCGTAGCTGAGCCGCTTTGCGACCGGGGCGCCTGTGCGGATTACCCCGGGGCGTAAAGGCTTAATCGCGCGTCGTCTGATGACTTCCCAAGTGCTTCGGGTGACGTCACTTTCGTGCGGCCTTGCGCGCTCTGGCGCCGATCCACTTGGCGGCGCGCGTCCTGCCTTCCGATTGCTCCTTCGGCGCCCTGGATGGGCTCTTCGTCTTCTGTGTCGTCTGCGCGGCCGAGCGATCGGGACCGGACTTTCCGCGTTGCGTGGCCGAGGGTTTGCGTTCTGGTTGCGCAACAGACTTTGGCGACCTCGACGCAGCTCTCTCGGCCGGCTTGGGGCGTTTCAGGATCAACGCGCCGTGGATCGGGCGACGCGACAGGCGCGCGCTTCGGCTTTGGGCGATTTTTGCTTGCGCTCTTTCCTACGAGCTCGGCCGGTTCCCTCAACGGTGATGTCTGGAGCTCGATCCCGAACAGTGCGGCGACGTCGTCGTCCTCCAGCACACGCTCGCTTTTTGCGGCGGCCTCTGGGATCGAGACATCGGCTGCGATGGAGACAAGCTCGCTACGTTCGACGCCTCGCAGCGCGAACAGCACGTCGGGATCGTGATCGAGGCGGGCGCCGACGCCGTAGAGCGCCGCTGCGACGTGCTTGCACATGCCGGCCCAATCCGGACAGGAGCAGGACATTTTGATCTCCTGCGGGGTGGGAAACAGCCCATCGGCCTCGCGGCAGACGCGCTCCATCACATGCTTCGAGAGCTTGCCTTGCAACAGCTCCACGATCGAACCCACCGAGCCGGAGCAGTCGCTGCAAATCGCCTTCCAGCGCGCGGGCGCGGCGACAGAAATGTCGATCCGAACCTTATACAGCTCCGAACCGCTGACTAACGCCTCGACCCCGCCATGCGAAATCCGAAGATCGACGACTGCGCCGCTATTGACATAGCTGCGACCGCGGGGGAGGCGGTTTGCGAAGTCGGAATAGCGTTCGAGATTGTCGCACCAGGCCTTGCCCCAGAAGCTCTTTGCGATTTTGCGGCCCTCGATGACGATGGGCGTCACGGCGCGGCCCTTCTTCCTGAGGGCCTGGATTTCTTTCGCCGCCTTGGCTCGGCGTTCGGCGACGGTGACATAGGGCCGGAACCCCCAGAAGCTCATCACGCCTCTCTCGTGGCTGCGTTGAGGTCGAGCCTGACAAGGTCCAGGATTTCGCGGTCGCCGAGTTCCGTCAGGTTGATTTCGCCGCCGCTGCTTAGGAGATCTTCAGCCATCTGCCGCTTCGATTCGATCATCGTATCGATTCGCTCCTCGATTGTGCCGCGGCAGATGAATTTATGCACGAGAACATTGCGCTTCTGCCCGATGCGAAAAGCGCGGTCGGTCGCCTGATTTTCGACAGCGGGATTCCACCAGCGGTCGAAATGAACGACATGCGAGGCCGCGGTGAGCGTGAGCCCCGACCCGCCAGCCTTGAGCGAGAGCACGAAAAACGGGATTCGCTCGTCCTCCTGGAATGCTTTCACCAGTGACCTGCGTTTGCCGATAGCCGTGTCGCCGCTGAGCGACAGGCCGGGCCGCCCGAAGGCTTCCGCGAGTTCGGCGCATAGGGGTTCGATGATCTCGGCGAACTGGGTGAAAACGAGAAGCTTTTCCTGACGGCTCGCCAGGGTGGCCGCGATCTCGGAGAGCCGAAGAAATTTGCCGCTGTCCTCGGCCGTCCAGCGCGGGGCGCCGCCGAGGCCGTGAGCGGCGTGATTGCAGATCTGTTTCAGCCGCATGAGCGTCGCGAGAACGAGACCGCGCCGACCCATGTCGTCGTTGGAGTCTTTCAGCCGCCGCTCGAAGGCTTCGACCGTCGTCTGATAGAGCGCCGCCTGTTTGCGGGTGAGGCCGCACCAGGCCTTCACTTCCGTCTTGTCCGGGAGATCGGCAATGACGGCGCGGTCGGTCTTCATGCGGCGCAGGATATAGGGCGCGACGAGTCTGCGCAGCGGCGCGTAGGAAGGCGGGGTCTGATCGGCGAGACGCTTGACGAAGGTTGCGAACGCCTTCGACCCACCCAAGAGGCCAGGGTTGAGAAAGTCGAAGATCGACCACAGATCGCCGAGATTGTTTTCGATCGGCGTGCCGGTGAGCGCGATCCGGGCGTCCGCTTCCAGCGCCTTGGCGGCGCGGGTCTGCTTGGCGCCGGGGTTCTTGATCGCTTGCGCCTCGTCGAGAACGACGAGGCGCCAGCGGGTCTTGCCGACCCATCCGAACCGCAGCAGCGCGCTGTAACTGGTGACGACGAGATCGCTGGCCGCGAGCGTTTCCTCAGCCGCGTTCAGCCGCTCGACCGGACCAAAGGCCGAATGCGCGACAAACACCCTCAACGAGGGCGCGAAACGCTCGACCTCGGCGGCCCAGTTCGAGAGCAGCGAGGCGGGCGCGACGATCAGGCTCGGACGGCGCGTTTCGTCTCGCTGCGGCCACATCAGCACAAGCGCGATGACCTGCAGCGTCTTGCCGAGCCCCATGTCGTCAGCGAGGCACGCGCCGAGGCCAAGCCGGGTCAGGAAGTGGAGCCAGCGGACGCCGGCGTCCTGATAGGGCCGAAGCTGCGCCTTGAGGGGCGAACCCGGCAGCGCTGCGAGGGCCTCGGGGCGCCGGCAGGCGTCCAGGGTTTCGGCGAGCCACGCCCCGGCCCTCACCTGCGCCCAGCCGGCGCTGGCGGAGGGCGTCGCGTCCCGCTCGCCGATGTCAGCCCCGGCGAGGAGCCGCATTGCGGCGCCGAAGGAAATTCCCTCACTTTGGGCGATTCGCTCGATTTCCGCATAGCGGTCGAGCGCCGCGCGGAGTTTCAAAGGATCGACCTCGACCCATTTCCCCCGCAGCATGACGAGCCCGTCGGTTGCGGAGACAAGGCTTTCGATCTCTTCTCGCGACAGCGTCTCGCCGTCGAGCGTGACCTGGACGGTGAAATCGAGCAGCGAATCCGAGCCGACCAGCGAGGGCGTCCTGGAGCCGACCGTAGCCTCCACAGAGGCGCGGCTCGGGCGGTTCGCCCGCCAGGACGCAGGCATGCGAACGACGAGTCCGGCCTGCTCGAGAAGAGTCGCGTCATTGAGCAGCCGCATCGCCTCGCCGGGGGTCCAGCGCAAGGGGTGAAAGATCTCTCCGGAATCGGTGATCTCTTTGAGCCAGGCGCAGCTTTCGTTGGCGCGGCTGATCGGTTCGAGCAACCTCAGCAAATCGGCTTTCGCGCCGGCGTCGGAATATTCGCGCAGCGCTGCGCCGAGGGGCGCGTGCCGAAGGGCGCCTTGAGCAGAGAGGCCGGGAACGTAGGTGGCGAGAAAGGCAAACGGTCGGTCTGTGTCCTTGCGGTTCTCCGCGAGGTTGAAATGAACCCGTCCGACATGGCGCCAGCGGCTGTCCCGGGCTGCGAGGAATTCGTTCAGGTCCAGACCGCTCGCGGCGCGCTCGACTTCGAAAGCCTCGGCGAGCGAGCGCCAGATCGCCGTGAGCACGGCGACGTCGAGGTATTCGGCGCCGCGCATGGGGGGCGCCTCGCTGACGATCTGTATGAACTCGGCCGGCGCGGCGTCGCTTTCCCGGCAGCGCGCCGCGATGAAACGGACCGCGAAATTTCGCCAGAAGGCGAGATCGGCGGGGAGAGCCGCAGCCGCTTCGTCGAGTCCAAGTTGCAGGAGACCATGACCTTCGCCGCGCGCGAAGGCCGCCTCGAGCCGGCCCACGAGCGCCTCATCGAGCGCGCCTTCTGCCCCGTCGGCCTCCAGACGGAGGGCGCCGTGAGGCGTTAGAAGGACTGCAAGAGAACGAGGCATCCGGCGGCGCAGGCTCACGAGGATCCTTCGGATACCACAGTCGATGCGCCGCGGCTCTGTTGCAAGGACGATCGCTGAAGATGCGAGGACGGGGACAATCTCGATCCGGCTTCCCGTATGCGGCGCTGTCGAACATGCCGGCGATGAAGTGTAGTAGCTACTACAGCTGAAGACGCCGGAAGGCCGCGATCTCTACACTCTGCGCAAACAGACCCCGGAGCCGGTGTTCGGCGTCATCAAATCCGTGCCCGGATTCCGTCAGTTTTCGATGCGCGGACTGGAAAAGACGCGCGGCGAGTGGAGCCTCGTGACCATGGCCTGGAACATCAAGCGGATGTTCGTCCTCGCCGCCGCCTGAAAGCGGACGCAGCCGCCGAATACCCCGCCAAACGACTCCGATCAGACCCGCAAGCGCGGCCTCTCGGCCGCTCCGCAGCTGATCTGATGAAAAGCGACCGCGCACGGATGAAAACCAGCCTCGCCTCATCCTCCCGGAACCTCAGTCCGACAGGCTGCTAGGTCTCGCTGACGATTGTCTATCATGGCCGGAGGAAGCCCCTCGAGGCCGGATACGTTGAAGCAGACTGGATCAGCCGCTGATCTCGACAAAACCTCTTGGGAACGGGGCGGGCCATACGTTTTGAACGCTTCGACGATCCGTTCGTCCTGAGCCGGATGACGCGGCCGCGCCCTGATGTGGGAGAAGCCGAGCTTCTTCAGAAGCTTTCCGACATAACGGGGGTGAAAGTCGACGCCGAACCTCTCGGCGATGACGCGCTTGAGGTCGATCCGCCGCCAGCGAACGACGCCGTCGATCTCGCGATCCGGCCCGGCCTCCACCCCCTGCGCCAACTGAGCCAGTTGCTCCTCCGACAGGCGAGGCTTGGGACCATCCGTCCAGTTGTCGAACAGACCTGTAGGCCCCGAGGCGTTGAAGCGATGAACCCAGTCGCGCAGCGTCTGTCGGTCCATGCCGCCGATCTTCGCCGCCGCCCCTCGGTCCATTCCGTCTCGAACCCCTGCCAGCGACAGAAGCCGCCGGCTCTGGTTGACGTCCTTCGACCGACGAGCGAGCGCCCGAAGATCCTCCGCCGAATAGTCGTCTCGCAATCTGACCGCTGATGGCATGCCCGAATCTCCCGCGCCAAAGGAGTCAGAAATCCCGGCTCATGGGAATCCCCCGCCGTTCGAGCGAACTCAAATGTGACTATGGCCAAGCCTCGAAGGCGGTCACCTCTTTGGGGTGAGCAACGTGGGTAGTCTTGCGATATGCGCCAGGGGTCATGCCGGTCAGACGCCGGAAAAAGCGGTTGAAATAGGCAGCGTCCCGGAAGCCGAGGCTATAGGCGATATGCTCGACGGGCTGGGAGCTTTGGCGCAGCCTCAGCCTTGCCTCGACGATGAGCCGGTCATGTACAACCCTCTGGGGGGAGCGCCCTAGCGCTCGGGTGCAGGCGCTATGTAGATGCGCGCGCGTGACCCCGAGCATTCCGCTGAAGCCCTGAACGCTCAGATTTTCCCGATAGTGCATTTCGACGAGTTGACGGAACCGCTGGGCGATGGGGGCCGTCGCATGGAGCGCGTCACTCCGGTCGGCGAGCCCGCTGGCGCGCCAAAGATGCGTCATCACAAGTCCGAGATAGAGGGAACCCATCGCCATAGCTCCCGGACCGGGATTCGCACTCTCGCGCGCGAGCGCTCCAAACAGAGTTTTGAGTTCATCCGCGTTCGGTTCCATCCGTTCGGGCGACGCGACCAGCGGATGGTCCAGGCTGCTTCGCATCGGTCCGAGGAGAGGGCTGTCCGCGACAACCCGCCAGACCAGATCCTCGCTGGCGAGGATCCACGCCCCACCACCCCCGGCGAGAAGCCGGAACGGCCCCTCGGTCGCGAAAGGCGCCCAGAGCATCTGCGGCGCTACAAGCTCAATCGCCGGACCATTCGGCGGGCTGAAAATGGCCTCCCCCTGAAGCAGCAGGAATATACGGAAATAAGAAGCGCCGTCGATCGCGCAGGTCGCCCAGATCTGATCCGTGAATGTCGGAGACATTCGCGACGCCAGGATTCCTGGACGATGAGGACTCGCAAGAGGCCGAAAATTTGAAGCTGACACAATTATTGCACCACACGAGTGACAAAAATACAAGAAATGCGGTGATCTGTCCATTGAATGAGACCAAGGCTGCGGTACCAATTGAGCCACGACCGAATAGTCGCCCGTGCTCGATGGGCTCCTGCGGAGAGGAAGCAACCCCATTTGTTCGACGTCGACCTCCTCGTGCGCGAATCCGCCGGCAAGAGCCATGGCGTCCGGCGGACCTTTGATCGTATCAATCCCTTGACCGGCACTGTTGCGACCCGCGCCGTCGCCGCGACGGTCGATGATGCCGAGAATGCCGCTGCTTCCGCCGCGGCCGCCTTTCCCGTCTGGTCCCGCCTTGGCCCGGCCGAGCGCCGGGCCCGGCTCGCCGCTAGCGCGGACGCGCTGGAGGCGCGCGAGGCGGAATTCCTCGAGGCCATGACCGAGGAAATAGGCGCGACCAGCTCGTGGGGCCGCTTCAATGTCAGCCTCGCAGCCGCGATGCTGCGGGAGGCTGCGGCGATGACGACCGCGGTGATCGGCGAGATGATCCCCTCGGCCCGTCCCGGCGTCGCCGCAATGGCGCTGCGCCAGCCGGTTGGCGTCGTCCTAAGCATCGCCCCGTGGAACGCGCCGGTCATTCTCGGCGTGCGTTCCCTCGCCATGCCGCTCGCTTGTGGCAACACGGTCGTCTTCAAGGGATCGGAGATCTGTCCGCGCACGCACAGGCTGATCGGTGAGTGCTTCCATGCGGCGGGCTGCGGGGAGGGGGTCGTCAATGTCCTGAACAACGCCCCGGCGGACGCTTCCAAGATCGTCGAGACGCTGATCGCCCACCCGACTGTGCGGCGTGTGAACTTCACCGGCTCGACCCGCGTCGGTCGGCATGTCGCGGAACTCGCTGCGCGCTATCTGAAGCCGGTTCTGCTGGAGCTCGGTGGCAAGGCGCCGCTACTCGTGCTCGACGACGCCGATCTCGACGAGGCCGTCGCCGCCGCCGCCTTCGGAGCCTTCATGAACCAGGGCCAGATCTGCATGTCCACGGAACGGCTGATCGTCGATGAGACGGTCGCCGAGCGCTTTGTCCACAAACTTGCGGCCAAGGCGCAAACTCTGGTCGCGGGCGATCCGCGCAGGAACAGGACGCCGCTTGGGCCCATGGTTGGCGCGGAGGCGGTCGAGCGTGTGCTGTCGTTGGTGCGCGATGCGGTCTCGAAGGGCGCGCATCTGCTCTGCGGCGGTCACGGGAAGGGCGCGCTGCTCGACGCGACGCTGCTCGACCTTGTGACGCCGGCCATGCGCATCTACTCCGAGGAATCCTTTGGCCCAGTGGCCGCCGTCATCCGAGCGAGCGGCGTGGACGAGGCCGTCCGGATCGCCAATGACACCGAATACGGATTGTCCGCGGCCGTCTTCGGCCGCGACGTCTCCCGCGCGCTGGACGTCGCGCGCCGCATCGAATCCGGCATCTGCCACATCAACGGTTCGACTGTGCAGGACGAGGCTCACGCGCCGTTCGGCGGGGTCAAGGCATCTGGCTATGGCCGCTTTGGCGGCCAAGCCGCCATTCACGAGTTCACCGAACTGAGATGGATCACGATCGGGTCGGGGCCTCAGTCTTATCCGATCTGAGACATGAGGCGACGAAGTGGAGGAAACAGTGAAGGTTGATTTCATCATTGACGGAGAGTCGGTCGGCGCTGCATCGGGCGCGACCTTCGTTCGCGAGGACCCGGTGACGGGCGCGGCGGCGAGCGAGGCGGCGGCGGCGGGCCTGGCCGACGTCGCGAAGGTGGTCGAGGCCGCCGCTCGTGCTTTTCCGGCCTGGTCAGAGACGGGGCCGAGCGAGCGCCGCGCGTTCCTCCTCAAGGCGGCCGACCTTCTCGAGGCGCGAACCGCGGATTTCATCAAGGCGATGACCGAGGAGATCGGCGCGACGGGACCGTGGGGCGGCTTCAACGTCCACTTTGCCGCTAGCCTCTTGCGCGAGGCGGCGGCGCTCACGACGCAGATCACGGGAGAAATCATTCCCGCCGATAAGCCCGGCGTGCTCTCCCTGGCGGTGCGCCAGCCCGCGGGGGTCGTGCTGGGCATCGCGCCGTGGAACGCGCCGGTCATTCTTGGGGTGCGCGCCATCGCGGCGCCGCTTGCCTGCGGCAACACCGTCATCCTGCGCTCGTCCGAAACCTGCCCCGCTACGCATCGGATGATCGTCGAGGTCATGAACGAGGCGGGATTCCCGAGAGGCGTCGTCAACTTCATTTCGAACGCGCCCCAGGACGCGCCGAAAATCGTGGCGGAACTGATCGCCCATCCGGCGGTCAAGCGCGTGAACTTCACCGGCTCCTCCAGAGTCGGGAAAGAGATCGCAAAGCTGTGTGCCGAGCACCTCAAGCCGGCGCTACTCGAGTTGGGCGGCAAGGCGCCTCTCGTCGTGCTGGCGGACGCCGACCTCGACGCTGCGGTTGATGCTGCAGTGTTCGGCGCCTTCATGAACCAGGGTCAGATCTGCATGTCCACGGAACGCCTGATCGTGGACGAACTCGGTTGCGGACGCCTTCGTCGAGAAGCTCGCGAAGCGCGCGAACGCGCTTCCAGCCGGCGATCCTCGCGGGCATGTCGTGTTGGGTTCGCTCGTCAACGTCTCGGCCGCCGAGCGGATGGACGAACTGATCGCCGACGCGAAAGCAAAGGGTGGGAAGGTCGTCGCGGGCGGCACGCGCACAGGGGCTATCGTGGAGGCGACGGTCATCGACCGAGTCACCCCGGACATGCGCATCTATGCCGAGGAATCCTTTGGACCCGTGAAGCCCGTGGTGCGCGTCAAGGGCGACGACGAGGCGGTCCGCGTCGCCAATGACACCGAATATGGGCTGTCGTCCGCGGTGTTCAGCCGTGACGTGCAGCGCGCACTCGCGGTGGCGAAGCGCATCGAATCCGGCATCTGCCATATCAACGGCCCAACGCTTCACGACGAGGGCCAGATGCCGTTTGGGGGCGTAAAAGCCTCAGGGTACGGGCGCTTCGGCAGCAGGGCGGTGATTGCCGAGTTCACCGATTTGCGCTGGATCACGATCGAGGGCAAGCAGCACTATCCATTCTAGAAGGAGAAGGCGCGCGGCATGTGCCCCGGCGCCGTTATGTCAGGGAGGACACAATGGAAAGAATCGACCTCGTTCCGCGCCTCATTGGTGCGCGGATCTCGCGCCGGGGGCTCATTGCCTCGGCGGGCGCGGCAGGCCTTGCGGCGGTGATCGGACCGCGCAGCTCCTTCGCGGCGGACGCGGAAGCCAAGCTCAAGATCGGCTTCATCAGCCCGCGCACGGGCGCGCTTGCGGGCTTCGGCGAGACCGACGGCTACATCCTCGAACTCGTGCGCAAGGCGCTGGCCTCGGGCCTCAAGGTCGGGGACAAGACCTACGCCGTCGAAATCCTCGATCGCGACACGCAGTCCGATCCGCAGCGCGCCGGCCAGCTTGCGAAGACCCTAATCAACTCCGACAAGATCGACATGATGCTCGTCATCTCGACCCCGGAGACGATCAATCCCGTCGCCGATGCCTGCGAAGCTGCGGGTGTGCCGTGCCTCTCCACCGTCATGCCTTGGGAGGCGTGGTATTTCGGCCGTGGCGCGAAGCCCGGCCAGCCTTCACCCTTCAAGTGGACCTATCACTTCGGATTCGGCGGTGGCGAGTTCTACAAGACCTATGTCTCACAGTGGACTCTCATCCCGACCAACAAGAAGGTCGGTGTGCTCTATCCGAATGACGCCGACGGCAACGCGATCCGCGAGAACCTTGCGCCCGCGCTCGCCAAGGCCGGCTTCACGATTGTCGATCCGGGCGCTTACGAAGACGGCACGACCGACTTTTCCGCCCAGATCGCGAAATTCAAGGCTGAGAAGTGCGAAATCTTCAACACCTTCCCCATTCCGCCGGATTTCGCAGCCTTCTGGCGGCAGTCGGCGCAGCAGGGTTACACCAAGATGGTCAAGATCGCGCAGATCGCCAAGACCGGACTCTTCCCGAGCCAAGTGGACGCCCTCGGCTCGCTGGGTGTCAACCTGGCAAGCGCCGCCTACTGGCACAAGGCTTTCCCTTATAAGTCGCCGCTGACCGGCGTCGGCGGTCAGGAGCTGGCGGACGGCTACGAAAAGGAGTCTGGCAAGCAGTGGACGCAGCAGCTCGGCGCGACCATGTCGCTATTCGATGCGGGCTTCGAGGCACTTAAGGCGAGCAGCGATCCCGCGGACAAGACGGCTCTCGCCAAATCCATCTCTACGCTCAAGACGACCACCATGATCGGCAAGGTGGACTTCACGAGCGGCCCGGTGCCGAATGTCTCGCCCGGGCCGATCATCGGCACCCAATGGGTCAAGGCGCCGGCGGGGTCGAAGTTCAAGCTCGCCTATGTGGTGACGGAGAACGCAACCGACCCGAATGTGCCGGTCGAGGCTAAGCTCATCCCGTTCAACGGCTGAGCTTCGATGGCCGCCGCACCCTTGCTTGAAGCGGAAAGCGTGACGAAATCCTTCGGCGCGCTGCGCGTGCTCGACGGCGTCGACTTCGCGCTCGCCGCCGGGGAAACGGTCGGCGTCGTCGGCCCCAACGGGGCGGGGAAAACCACGTTGCTCAGCATCCTCGTCGGCGCGCATGCGCCGACGAGCGGCCGGGTTCTCTTTCGCGGGCAGGACGTCACGGGTGTTGCAACCTCGGACCGGTGCCGGCACGGGCTCGTGCGCACGCATCAGATCCCGCGGCCCTTCGGCGGCATGACCGTGTTCGAGAATGTCTTCGCCGCCGCCGCTCATGGGGCGGGCCTTCGCGGGGCTGAAGCTTACGACAAAGCAATCGCCGCGCTGCGGCTCTCGGGCATGGCGGGAATCGCGAACCGGCGCGCCGAGACGCTGGGGCTCATCGACCGCAAGCGCCTGGAACTCGCGCGCGCGCTCGCGACCGGCCCGCAGGCCCTGCTGCTCGACGAGATCGGCGGCGGCCTCACGGATGGTGAGGCGAGCGAACTCGTAGACATCATCCTTGAGGTGAAGGGCAGTGGCGTGGCGCTCGTCTGGATCGAGCATATCGTGCATGTGCTCCTGCGCGTAGTCGAGCGGCTCGTCTGCATGGACGGCGGCCGCATCATCGCGGACGGAGAGCCGCAAACGGTCATGTCCGACCGGAGGGTGATCGAAGCCTATCTGGGCGGAGGCGCGATATGAGCCTGCTCGTCATTGAGCGGCTCGAGGCGCGGCATGGTCAACTCACGGCGGTGCGCGGCGTGAGCATGACGATCGAGGTGGGCGAGACGATTGCGCTTGTCGGCGCCAACGGCGCCGGCAAGACGACCATGTTGAGAACCGTCGCCGGCGCGCATCCGCTCGCGGGCGGACGCATTCTCTATAAGGACCGCGACATCGGATCGGCGGCGGCCCATCAGCGAGCGGCCATGGGCATCGCGCTCGTGCCCGAGGGGCGGCGTCTCTTCGCGCGGCTCACTGTCGAGGAGAACCTCACGCTTGCAAGCTCGGCGAGACGGAGAGGCGCCTGGACGCTGGAAGCGGTGATGGAGGCTTTTCCAAATCTGAAGCAGCGCCGCAAGAGTTTGGCCGGGTCGCTCTCCGGAGGCGAGCAGCAGGCGACTGCGATCGGGCGTGCACTGATGATGAATCCGGAGCTTCTGCTTCTCGACGAGGTTTCTCTTGGCCTCTCGCCCCTCGCGGTGGATCGCGTCTACGCGGGATTGGAGCGACTGAAATCCTCGGGCGTCGCCATCATCCTCGTCGAGCAGGATCTCAGGCGCGCGATGGCGACCGCGAGCCGCACGATCTGCATGCTCGAGGGCGCAATCGCGATCGAAGGCCCGACCTCCACCCTCACGCGGGAAGCGGTGACGCAAGCCTATTTCGGACTCAGAACGCCACCACAACGCGAGGAGACGCGGGCGTGATCCTCCTCAACCAGATTCTTCAGGGCGTGCTGCTCGGCGGCTATTACGCGGCGATCTCCTGCGGCCTCTCCTTCATGTTTTCCGTGATGCGGGTCATCAATCTTGCGCATGGCAGCCTTGCCGTCCTCTCGGCCTATGCACTCTATGTCCTCGCCGACCGCTACGGCGTCAATCCGTTCCTGGGCCTCCTGATCGTTGCGCCCGCGATGGCCCTGCTCGGCCTCGCGCTGCAAAGGCTTGTGCTCGAACGCAGCGCGCATGGCGGATTGCTCGTGCCTGTTCTGGCGACCTTCGGTCTGTCGATCCTTCTCGACAATCTTCTCTTCGAAGGCTTCGGGGCGGACACGCGCTCGCTCGCGCCCTATATCGGCGATCTCTCTTTCGACAGTTGGTCGCTCACGGACGAGATCGCCATCGGTAAGCTTGCACTTCTCACGTTTGTCGCCGCGCTTGTCATGCTCGGCGGCATCCAGCTTTTCCTGGACTACACGCTCACCGGCCGCGCGATTCGCGCGACGGCGGAAGACCCCGACACGGTTGGCCTGGTAGGCGTCAATGCGCGGCGCGTCAACGCGATCGCGGCGGCGATTGCGATGGCGACGGTCGCGGTCGCCGGGGCGTTCCTGGGCATGCGCGCGACCTTTGATCCCTATGCCGGCGCGGCGCAGCTCATCTTCGCTTTCGAGGCGGCGATCATCGGAGGGCCGGGATCGCTCTGGGGAACGCTGATTGGAGGGGTCGCGCTCGGCGTCGCGCAGAGCCTTGGCGCGCTCGTCAATCCGCAAGGCTTCCTGATCGCGGGTCATGTTGTGTTCCTTGCGGTCCTGTTTGCGCGCCTCTTCTTTGGCGGCTGGGGCCATCGCGTCTGGCGGGCGCTTGGAGCGGCAGCGCGGCCATGAACGCAGTCGACCGCTGGACCCCGGCCTCTCGCGTCGCCATGGCGTCGGCCGCGCTCATCATCTTCCTGCTGGCTCTCGGTCCGATTCTGTTCAGCGCCAATGCCGTCGACAAGCTGACGACTCTGTTCATCTATGTGATTCTGGCCGTGATGTGGAATGCGCTCGTCGGCTTCTGCGGGCTCGTCTCGATCGGACAGCAAGCCTTCTTTGGACTCGGCGCCTATGCGGCCATCCGTCTTGCGAATTTTGGCGTCAGCGTCTACCCATCATTGCTGCTCGGCGCGCTGATCGTCGGCCTTCTGTCGCTGCCGGTATCGATGCTGATGCTGCGGCTCAAGGGCGGCGAGTTCGCAATCGGGATGTGGGTCGTCGCCGAGCTGGCGCATCTCCTCGTCAATCTTGATACACTGATCCGGGGCGAAACCGGCACCTCGCTGATCGAACTTAACGTCTATACGATCGAGACTCGGCGCGCTTGGACCTACTGGTCCGCCCTCATAGCTATGACCGGCCTGCTCGCCCTGGTCTTTTGGCTCCTGCGCAGCCCGCTTGGCGCCGCGATCCGGGCCATCCGCGACAACGAGGAGGCGGCTGAATCGATTGGCGTCCGCGTGCCTCGGGTCAAACAGCTCGTTTTCGTTCTCGCGGCGTTCGGTGCGGCGCTCGCAGGCGCGCTCTGGGTCGCGACCGCGCTGACCTTCCAGCCTAAAGCCTATTTCAGTCCGATCTGGACCGCGTACATGATCTTCATGGCGCTGGTCGGCGGTCTGGGTACGTTCGAGGGCGCCATCCTCGGCGCGGTCATCTTCTTCGCGATCGAAGCATGGTTCGGCGCTTTCGGCGTCTGGTATCTGGTCGGACTCGGCGCGACAGCGCTGATCTTTGCGCTCCTCTTTCCGCGTGGGGTCTGGGGCTGGGTCGAGGACAAGACGGCGTTGCGTCTCATGCCTATCAGCTACCGGCTGAGATCGGTGGAGGCGCCGAAAGACGCGCAAGGGAATCGGCCGCCCGTCACACGGGCAGGCGAATAACGGAGGACAAAGCTTTGCTGCTCGGGAAGACAATCGTTGTGACGGGCATTTCCTCAGGGATCGGCTCGCGCATTGGCGAGCTGGCGTCGGCTCTCGGCGCCGATGTCATCGGCGTCGATGTGAAAGATCCTCTGCGCCCGCTCGACGCCTTCATCCGCGCCAACATCGGATCGGCGCAGGGGGTTACGGAGATCGCCGATTCGCTGCCGCACCGGTTCGACGCGCTCTGCAATGTGGCCGGCGTCTCCGGCGTCACGGGCGCGGCGAAGACTCTCGCGATCAACTTCTACGGTCTCCGGGCTCTGACGGAAGCACTCGCGCCGAAACTGCGCGAGGGCGGGTCGGTCGTGAACGTGGCCTCGATCGCAGGCTACGGCTGGCGGGCCAATCTGGAGCGAGCCAAGGAATTCGTCGCCGTTGAGGGGTTTGGCGACATCGCTCCGCTGCTTGCGAAGCACAAAGTCCCTGAAGGCGAGGGCTACCCGCTTTCGAAAGAGCTCCTGCTGCTCTGGACCATGAGGGCGGCGCACGAGCCGCTGTTCAAGGAACGCGGCATACGGGTCAACGCGGTGAGCCCCGGGCCCGTCGTGACGCCCATCTACAGGGAGTTCCGCCAGCTTTTCGGCGATGCGCGGGTGGACGACGACATCGCGCGTGTTGGGCGTCCGGGGACGCCGCCGGATATTGCCCCGCCCGCTCTCTTCCTTTGCTCGGACGGAGCGCGCTGGATCAATGGCGCGAACCTACCTGTCGACGGTGGTCTAGAGGCTTCGATCAACGGCAGTATTCTCGGATTCTAGTGCATTGACACAGTCGGATGATTCACAGATGCGGGGGGATGTGCGAGTCGGTGGGCATGGCTCAAACCGTCTGTGTCCTTCCTCCCGCCGAAGATCGTGAGCGTCTACCGGCAATCATGGCGGATCGCAATCGCCCGCTCAAACATGTGCAGCGGGCGCAAATTGTCCTTTGTTCGGCCGACCGCTTGCCCGTGCAGGCGTGGCGCGGCGGGCGGGCGTCAGCCGACCCGCGGTCTGGCGCTGGCAAGCGCGATACGCCGAGCAGGGCGTCGATGGTCTGCTGCGCGACAAGACGCGCAAGCCCGGCCGCGCTCCGCTTTCGGCCAAGGTCGTCGCCAAGGTTATGGACCTGACCTGCTCCGAGCCGCCGGGCCACGCCACGCATTGGACCGGCCGCGCCATGGCCAAAGCCGTCGGCGTCAGCTTGCGCGCGGTGCAGCGCTTGTGGGAGGCAGCATCGGCTGCAACCGCACCGCATTCGCACCTTCAAGCGCTCCAACGATCCCAAGTTCGCCGAGAAGGTCGAGGGCATCGTCGGCCTCTACATGGACCCGCCCAAGCACGCGGTTCTAGGCAGGCCGTCCGGCGGCTTCCAGGATCAGCTTCGTGATTTCGTCGGGATGTGAAATCAGTGAGAGATGACTCGCTTTCACTTCGATGGTCTTGGCGCCCATGCGTTTAGCCATGAAGCGTTCGAGGTCCGGATTGATAGTGCGATCTTCGGCGGAAACGGCATAGAAGCTCGGCTTCGAGCGCCAAGCTGCTTGCGTGGTCTTGCCGGTGAGCAGCGCCTTATGAAATGGCTCCTGCACCGCATAGAGCACCTTGGCCTTGGCTTCCGGCAGGTCGCCGGCGAAATCGCGCAGGAAGGCGGCTTCAGTGAGGCGCCCTTCGTCGCCATCGAAGACGATGCCGGCGGAGGCCGACGGCGTCGGGTAGGTCTGGGCCAGCGCGTTGTAGTCCTCGCCCGCATCCGGCGCCCGTGCCGCCACATAGACCAGAGACGAGACCTTGGGATGCACGCCGGCCTCGGTAACGATCATGCCCGAAAAGGAATGCCCGACCAGGACCGTGGGGCCATCCTGCCGATCGAGCACGCGCTCTGCCGAGGCGACCGCTTCAGGTAGCGTCGTGAGCGGATTTTGCACCGCCGTGGCATTGAGCCGCGCTGCCTGCAGGCGCGCGATGACCTCGGACCAGCACGATCCGTCGGCGAACAGCCCATGCACAAGGACGACGTTGCGGGCCTTCGGCAGCACGGAGTCCGCGGCCATGCCGCGCGTGGCGATCAACGAAGCGGCGGCGGCAACAGCCGAGGTTGAGAAGGTACGCCGGTCGATCATCATGAGCTGTCTTCTTTTGAGATACGAGTTGTTGGCAAATTCCGGCGGCGGCGTCACGGCGGCCGCCGACGAAGCGCCCGACCGGATCAGGCGGGCATCCCGCTTGCGAGCTCCACCAAGGCGCGAAGTTTCGCATCCAGCTTGATCGCCGCGGCGGACACGTCATCGTTGTTTAGCCGGCTCATCAGTGACGAGGGCAGATCATATGCCAAACGCACCTCGCCGGTTGCCGTCTGAAAGATCACGACCCTCACCGGAACATTCAGGCCAACACCCGGGTCATGCGTGATCATGGTCTTCGCCACCAAAGGGTTGCCGATGATGTATGATCGAATCGTGGCCCCCTTCCCCGCCCTGACCATCCAGGTGCCATGGTCGTTCATCAGGAAGCGTATGAAACCGCCTAAGCCTGGATGCGGGACTCGAAGTCGGCTGGGCTGGTCGCTGCGGCGACTTCACGCGGAATGATGGCGGGATCCCGGATGTCACCGAGTTCGGCCTCGAAGGCAGCGACGACGTCCTCGAAGGACCGCTGGCTGACATGCTCACAGTGCTGAAGGGTGAAGCTGTCGATCATGGATGCGTCCTCTTGGGTTACCGATAGCCCCCTGGCCAACCGGGATACTTACAGCGTCGGCCAGGGGCAGTTTGACATAGGTGCGTTGCGCGCCTTCAGCGGAGCGGAGCTCGCAGCCATGCCGCGGGTGGAGATCAGCGAGCGGCAGCGCCCGCGATCACCGTGGTTGAGAAGGTACGCCTGTTGGGACGGTTCCCCGCTTCGCAGCGGGAGATCCATCATCACGGCGGCGTTAGGCGCGGATGAACGCGAGGAGGTCCTGGTTAATCACATCGGCATGGGTGGTCATCATGCCATGGGGAAAGCCGGGATAGATCTTCAGCGTGCTGTTCTTCAGGAGCTTCGCCGACGGCAGGGCTGCGTCCTTGTAGGGGACGATCTGGTCGTCGTCGCCTTGCATAACGAGCGTCGGCGCCTCGATGCTCTTGAGGTCTTCGGTGAAATCGGTCTCCGAGAAGGCCTTGATGCTATCGTATTGGGCCTTGGCGCCGCCCATCATGCCCTGGCGCCACCAATTCTGAATTACGCCTTCGATCGGCGTCGCGCCGGGACGATTGAAACCGTAGAACGGACCCGCTGGGACGTCGCGGTAGAATTGCGCCCGGTTGGCTGCCAGGCCGGCGCGTAGCCCATCGAATGCCTGGACGGGAAGCCCGTCCGGATTGCTCGGCGTCTTCAGCATGAGCGGGGTGACGGCGGAAATCAGCACGGCCTTGGCGACGCGGCCCTTGCCGTGCTGCGCGACGTAGCGCGCCACCTCACCGCCGCCCGTCGAATGGCCGATATGTACGGCGTTCCGAAGGTCTAGGTGTTCCACCACGGCCGCTGCGTCGGCCGCGTAGTGATCCATATCGTGCCCATCCGACACTTGGCTCGAGCGCCCATGCCCGCGCCGGTCGATCCCGATGACGCGATGGCCGTGCTGGAGGAAGAACAGCATCTGCGCATCCCAGTCATCGGAGCTCAGGGGCCAGCCATGATGGAAGACAATCGGCTGACCGTGACCCCAATCCTTGTAAAAGATATTGACACCGTCTTTGGTCGTGATCGTGCTCATGGCGTTCGTTCCTTTGTCTCGGTTTGAAGTAGAAGGCGCCGCGTTCGCCGGTCCTGCAGAGAGATCCGGCAGAGCCGTGACCACAGCCGCGACGGCGCTGCCGATCATTACGTCGCGACGAGAAGCTCCGGCGGTGTAGCGTGGATCAGTTTTTGTCATTTTGATCATGCCCTCTCCCTTGCGTAGGTCAGCGAGACTGATCGTGCTGACAGCCAACTGATCGCACCAAACGAACCGCCGGCCGAGTTATGCGGTGTAAAGCGCTGTTATCCGACGCAAGCGCTGCTATTCGCGGCACCGCCTTCAGACATTCGCAGATGCTGCGCGTTTCGCCGGAACTTAGCGTTCCAGCGGCGCATCCGTCGTGCTGCAACGTCAGCCGCGCGGCGTCACAGAAGGGCTGTGCCGACCGGAACGGCCGGGCTGGCGACCCGACCCAACAGTCGAACAATTCCACCCTTCAGAGCGTCCGACATAAATCAAAATTTCTGATATCCTGGCGAAATCAATTGCTTACACAAAATCGGAATAGTCGTCCGATTTGCTCCGGAATACGCGGCCTGCTAGGGGAAGCGAAGTCCGCTCGGCCCAATCTCTGGATTTGACGCCGCGCCTTCGTCGATCGCTTTCAGGTTGGTGTTCCAACTTGGCTGAAAACGTCATCTCGTTCGGGCCCTACAGCCTGATGCCGGCGCGCCGCCTTCTGCTGAAGGGCGGTGAGACCGTCGAGATCGGAAGCCGCGCACTCGATGTGCTCATTGCGCTGGCTGAGGCCGCGGGTGATGTCGTCGGCCAGCGCGAATTGTTGAAGCGTGCCTGGCCCAATGCCGTGGTGAGCGATGCCAGCCTTAGGGTGACCGTTGCGGGCCTCCGCAAATGCCTGGGCGATGGGCAGAACGGCGATCGATACATCAAGAATGTGACCGGGCGGGGCTATTGTTTCGTTGCGCCTGTGACCCGCTCGCTCCGGGAGTCGATCGGGGCGGCCTCCACCCCGCCGCTGCGCGCCGCGGATCACAGGCTCCCGGCGCAGCCGGCCCGCTTGGTTGGCCGAGACGACGCCGTCGAAGCACTGTCGACGCTGTTGCTGTCGCGGCGCTTCGTCAGCGTCGTGGGGCCGGGGGGGATGGGAAAGACCACCGTGGCCGTCACCGTCGGCCACGCCCTGCTCGATGTGTTCGACCAGGCAGTCTACTTCGTGGATCTCAGCGCCGTCACCGACCCGGCCCTGGTCGCGAGTGCTGTCGCCGCGGTTCTTGGCGTCTTTTTGCAAACACAAGACTCGCTCTCAAATCTTCTGGCCTTCCTGGCCGATCGTCGGATTTTGCTGATCCTCGACAACTGCGAGCACCTCATCGACGCCGCGGCGCTGTTGGCGGAGCGGCTCTATAGCGAAGCGTCGCAGGTGTATATTATGGCCACCAGCCGTGAAGCGCTGCGGGTGGAAGGCGAACACGTCCACCTCCTGGCGCCCATGGATTATCCGTCTCCCGGCGAACAGCTGACCGCCGCGGAAGCCCTGGCGACCTCAGCCGTGCAGCTCTTTATGGATCGTGCTTTCGCGGCGGGCTACACAGCCGAACTGACCAACGCCGACGCGCCGATTGTGGCCGGCATCTGCAGTCGGTTGGATGGCATAGCGCTCGCGATCGAACTCGCAGGAAGCCGGGTCGGCACCTATGGGCTCCGGGGCACGGCTGACCTGCTGGGCAATCGATTCAAGCTTCTTTGGCAGGGTCGCCGAAGCGCCCCGCCCCGCCATCAAACCCTGGCCGCAATGCTGGACTGGAGCTTCAATCTCTTGTCCGCCCGAGACCGGCGCGTGCTTGTACGCCTCTCGATCTTCATTGGCGTGTTCACGCTCGAGGCGGCCCAAGCCGTGGCGACCGACGACCAAACGGATGCGATGGAGGTCGCGGACGCGATCACCAGCTTGATCGGTAAGTCGCTCGTCTCGGTGGCGCTGATCGACGGAATGGCACACCATCGACTGCTTGACTCGACGCTGGCCTTCGCAGCCGAAAAGCTTGCACAAACCGGCGATGTCAATGCAGTCGCCAAACAGCATGCCCAGTACTACGGGCAATATCTTTCGGCCGGCTACGGCAAGGAGGTCGCAGTCACCATTGAAGACGTGGCGGCCGCAGGACCGTATTTGGGCAATATTCGCGCGGCTCTGGAATGGAGTTTTTCCAGTGTCGGCGAAGCGGCGATTGGGGTGCGGCTGGCGGCGGCGGCGGCGCCGCTGTTCTTCAAGCATTCTTTGTTCGTCGAATGCGTTCGCCAGTGCGAGCGGGGACTTGCCGCACTGCCCGAAGGCGCCGAAGGAAGCTCTCCCCACCTGACGCTGCAGGCGTTCCTAGCGGCTTCAGCGATGTTTACCCGAGGCAATAGCGACGAAGTGCGAAAAGCCATCGAGGACGCCCTGAGCCTGGCCGAGGCGCTAGGCAACCAAGTGTATCAGATGCACCTCCTGGTCGGTTTGGGTATCGTCCTGAGCCGCATCGGTGACTTCCGGGGCGCTCTTGCGGTCGCTCAACGCAGCCACGCAATCACCCAGACGACCGGCTCGACTGGCTTGATCGCCACGGCAGAGTCGATGCTCGGTGTCGCCTACCACTTGGTCGGAGACCAGGTGAGCGCTCGGCGCCACTGCGAACGCGGCTTGACGAAAGCCGAGGCCGCGGGCGCCGCTCAGGTCGCCTTCTTCGGCTACGATCATGAGGTTCGCGCACTGACCGCGCTTGCGCGCTGCTACTGGCTGACCGGGTTCCCAAACCGCGCCGCGAAGACCGCGCGGCAGGTGATCGATGTCGCAACCAGTCGCGATCATCCGGTCGATCTGTCCGTGGCCTTGATCTACACCGCGACCGTGTTTCTCTGGCGAGGGGACTTTGACGAGGCGGAGCAGCTTATCCAGCGCCTCGTTGCACTCGCCGCGCGTCATTCCCTTGGCCCCTATCGTACCGTCGGTTTGGCGCTGAGCGGTGAACTATCCATTGCGCGCGGAAATCCGGTGGGGGGCACGGTGCTTTTGCGGCGCGCCCTCGAAGAGTTACAGGTGGAGAAACATCGTGCCCTGACACCGGCGTTTCACGTCATGCTCGCGAATGGTCTCCTGAAGGCCGGGCAAATCGATGAGGCTATGTCGGTGGTCGACGCCGGCTTGGATCTCAGCAAGGTCTGCGGCGAAACCTTAAACGTGCCCGAACTGCTAAGGATGCGTGGGGAGATCTGGCTCCAAACGACGCCGGCCGGTCTCGGGGCCGCCGAGCAGTCTTTCGATCTCGCTTTGCAAGAAGCAAGAGCCCAATCAACCTTAAGCCTGGAACTGCGGTCCGCCATGGGTCTTGCGCAGCTCTGGTCTAACCAAGGCAAGACGGCTGCCGCGGCCGACCTTCTGAAGGGCGTCCGTCAACGCTTCACGGAAGGCTTCCAGACCGCCGACCTGATGCACGCCGATCAACTCCTCGCGGCGCTCGAACAAGGCGGCGATCCCCCTCGATTCGAAGCGGCCGCTAAAATTACAGCGTCTTACACGAAATAACCTGCTCTCCGGGACCGGGCAAGCCAAGGTTCTCCTCAACCGAGGAAGGAGAATCCGGTGGCCGACACTCCCGTTCCGGAAGATCATGACGGGCGCGTCCCCGGGATCGGCGTCCGCGACCATCTGATCGCTCAACTGCCGCCGCCGGTGGCCGCCTTTGTTCGCGCGACGAATCTCGGAAACCTCGACACCCTGCTGGCGACGTTTGTGGATGACGCTCTCGTCAATGACCAGCTTCGGGATTATTGGGGCAAAGAGGCGATCGCCGCTTGGGCCGCACGCGACGTCATCGGCGAGCGGCTGACGCTAGAGGTCGTCGCCATCAAGGAACACTACGGTCATTCGATCGTCACCACCCATGTCGATGGCCTGTTCGACAAGCGTGGGCTGCCCGATCCGTTGGTGCTGGTTTTCTACTTCTCGTCTCACGACAACAAAATTGTTCAGCTCATCATCCTGCGCAATCAGGCGGGCACGTGACCGAAACAGGAATGACGTGAGCGCAGGCGCTTCTTATACGCTGCGATGCGGGTCGTCCGGCGGCTTCCAAGATGAGCCTCGTCTTCAGTCGAAACGGAGAAATCGCCTGGCCCGAATGCGCACAAAGAAGGCGTGCAACTGGCCCGACGCCTTGGCGGCCGACCAGGCCGCTTCGACCCACATCGCGCGCGCATGGCTGCTGTCCGACAACACTTAACCGCGGGACTCGACCGGATTGTGCGGCGCATTGACATCTAATTCGGTACAGAACTCCCGAATTTGTCTCAAATTAACAGGTTCTGCCTCGATTTCCGTGCTGCCGGAACCGGTTTTGCGCGGCCGCCGATAAAAAGGGGAATGAGAAAGAACGAAGATTGGGCTCCAGGGCCGGGCGTACAGATTGTCGGGGCAGAGCGCGTCGGGGATCGATGGGTGATCTCCGCCATAGGACCGGAAAGCGGTGTCTGCCCGGACAGCAGGCAGCCCTCGATACGGCGGCACGGCCGATATGTCCGACACCTCCAAGACCTCCCGGCCCAAGCGGCCATAGTGACGGTGAAAATGAAGGTGAGCCGATGGCGGTGTTTGAACGGGGAATGCCAGCGGCGAACTTTTGCCGATCGCCTGCCAGCGCTTGCATCTCCTGAGCTGCCCCCGGTTTCTTTGGACAGCTATTTGTCAGAGAGGAGACCGGGGTGATGAAGGCCATGAGACGAGAAATTGAACGCGCTGATGTTGCTTCTGCTCCTGTGGTCAGCGAGGGCAGGCGAAGCCCGTCCACGCTGTCCACAGGTTTGCCGGGTATGATGCCGAGTCCGTCGCCGATCGGGCCGTTGGCGCCGGGCCAGCGCTGGAGCGTGGCGCGCGAGCGGGAGGTCGTGTTGCGCCTGCTGCGCGGCGAGTCCGTAGAGCTTCTGTCGCGGGAGAGCTTGGCGTGCCGATCTACAAGCTCGAGCAATGGCGCGAGAAGGCCGACGCCGCCCTGGATGGCGCGCTGAAGGAGCGCGAAAGCGACCCCGCGAGCGGCGAGCTCAGCATGGAGGTCGAGCTGCTGCGCCAGAATTGGGCGTCCTGGCTCTTTGGCCCGCAGGAGGTCGCGGTGATGGCCGAGGCGACTTCCCCGACCACCGGCCGCCGCTATGGCGTGGCCCGGGTCTGCCAGATCTGGGACCAACCGCGCTCCTCTTTTTATGCCGCGCGCCGGCCGCAGGCGGGCACGATCGCGCCGGCGTCGGCCTCGGCGCGCCGCGGACCCAAGCCCAGCGTCAGCGACGAGGCGTTGCTCGCCGCCATCCGCGCCGACCTCGAGCGGTCTCCCTGGACCGGCGAAGGACATCGGAAGATCTGGGCCAGGCTGCGTGCGATCGATGGCGTGCGGGTGTCGCGCAAACGCCTGCTGCGGCTCATGCGCGAGCATGCCCTGCTGTCGCCCCATCGCGCTCGCACCCGCTCCGAGGCGCGGCACGATTGGCGGATCGTCACCGAGACGCCGAATGTGATGTGGGCGACCGACGCGACCCAAATCGCCACCGTCGAGGACGGCAAGGTCTGGCTGTTCGGCGTCGCCGAGCATTGGAACGCCGAACTGCTCGGTTGGCCTGTCGCCAGGCGCGGGACCCGCTTTGAAGCTCTTCAGGCCGTCGGCATGGCGGTGCGAAACCAGTTCGGCCGCGTCGACGCCGGCGCCGCCCGCGGCCTGGCGCTACGCCATGATCACGGCAGCAACTTCATGTCGGACGTGTTCCAGAAACAGATCCGCTCCTGGGGCATCGTGCCGAGCTACGCCTTCGTCGGAGAGCCGCAAACCAATGGCGTCATCGAGCGCTTGTTCCGAACCCTCAAGGAGCAGATCGTGTACGGACGTATCTTGCAGACCGTCGGCGAAGTCCGAGACGCCGTCCGCGCCTTCGCCGCCCGCTACAACGCCGAATGGCTGATCGAGAAGAACGGCCACCGAAGCCCAAACAACGCTCGCGCCGCCTGGCATGGTCAGTCTTTCAGGCGCGCCGCATAAGCCAACCGCTTGTCCAAAGAACTGGGTGCGGTACATGGTCTGGACGAACCGGCATCTTGCCGGAGAATTTCTTGGACTTGGCGATAACGCTCTACCGGCGGCTGACGTCATCATCGAAAGGGTCGACAGGCGATCCGCCGTGCGCGGCCTGCGAATCTGCTTCCACTCGCCCATAGCCGCCACCGGTGGGCGTTTGAATCGTGATGACTTCCCCTGCCTCCAGCCTGGTCTGCGCGCACCCCGGGAGACGCTCTTGCGACCCATCCCCGCGCCCTACGATATTTGCGCCGCATTCGCCGGGCTCACCGCCCGCGAGGCCGAAGGGCCGGACGCGGCGGTGGCCGGATAGAAGCGCACAGTCCATGGCGCGCAGGAAACGGATTGTGCGGGAGGTGCCGTCGCCAGCGCACCAGCGACCGCGGCCGCCCGAATCTTTGCGGATGTGGAAGTCTTCCAGCACCACCGGGTAGCGCAGTTCGAGGATTTCCGGGTCCGTGAGACGCGAGTTGGTCATATGGGTATGAACCGCATCGGCGCCGTCGAAGCCCGGGCCAGCTGGCGCGCCCGAGCAGATCGTCTCATAGTACTGATATTGTTCGTCGCCGAAAGTCACGTTGTTCATAGTGCCCTGCGCGGCCGACATGAAACCCAGCGCGCCGAAGAGACAGTTGGTGACAGCCTGGCTAACCTCGACGTTGCCGGCGACGACTGCCGCCGGGTAATGCGGCGACAGCATCGTGCGGTCCGGCAGGACGATCCGGATGGGTCGCAGGCAGCCGGCATTCATGGGGATCGCGCCGTCGACAAGGACGCGAAACACGTAGAGGACCGCTGCCCGCGTCACAGGCGTCGGAGCGTTGAAATTGTCGTCGCGTTGCGGGGAGGTGCCGGAAAAATCGACGGTCGCGACGCGAGACTCCCGGTCCACGCTGATCTTCGCCCTGATCACGCAACCCTGGTCGAGCTCGTAGGCGAATTCGCCATCGGAAAGCCCGGCAATCACGCGCGCCACGCTCTCTGCGGCGTTATCCTGCACGTGACCCATGTAGGCTTGAACGACATCAACCCCGAAATGCCCAACCATCTTAGCGAGTTCGGCGGCGCCCTTCGCGTTCGCAGCTATCTGCGCTTTGATGTCGTTGATGTTCTGCACGACGTTGCGGACTGGATAGCGGCCCTTGGTCAGCAAGTCGACAAGATCGTCTTCACGGAATCGACCCCCGTCCACGAGCTTGAAATTGTCGATATAGACGCCTTCCTCCTCGATCGTCCGAGCAAGCGGCGACATGGATCCCGGCGCCGTGCCGCCGATATCGGCGTGATGCCCGCGGGAAGCGACGAAGAACAGGAGCACGCCGTCGTCGCCAAATACCGGCGTCACCACCGTTATGTCAGGCAGGTGGGTCCCGCCATTGTAGGGCGCGTTGAGCGCGAATACGTCGCCGCGGCCGATCGCATTCCCGAAAGCGTCGATCACGCTGCGAACCGACATGTCCATCGAGCCAAGATGAACCGGCATGTGCGGCGCGTTAGCGACAAGCGAACCGTCGCGGTCAAAGATCGCGCAAGAAAAATCGAGCCTCTCCTTGATGTTTACCGAATAGGCGGTGTTCTGCAGCGTAACGCCCATCTGCTCGGCTATCGACATGAAGAGATTGTTGAAGACTTCCAGCAATACCGGATCAGCCGTGGTTCCGACGGCGACAGCCGCTGGAAGCGGGTCGACCCGCCTCAGGACGACATCATCGCGCGCCGAAATCTCAAGTCGCCAGCCAGACTCGACGACGACTGTCTGATGGGGCTCGATCAGGATCGCGGGTCCCTTGACCGTCATGCCGGGACGCAAATCGGCTCGGAGGAATACGGGCGCGTCGCGCCACGCCCCCTGCGAAAAGAAAGACGTCCTTTTGATTGCGGTTGGAGTTTCGTCGGTCAGCGGATGCTCCATGCCGAGGGTCGGGCCGCCGCCGCCAACAGCTTCGACAAACACCGCCTCCAAAGCAATGGGCTTCGTTTCGTCGACGAAGCCGAAGCGAGCGAGATGAAGCCTCTCGAAGGTCTCCTTCATCGTGGCGATCGACCCCAACGACACGGCTAGAGCCGTGTCCGTGCCCGCGTACCGCAGATGCGCGTGGCGGCTGATCTGTATGTGCGGGCGCGCGACGCCTTGCGCTTCGAGCTCCCTGCAAGCCTCCTCGGCGAGCAGCGCCACTCTGGCCTCCGCCTCGGCCAGCGCGGCATCGACGAAATCGGCATGAAAGGTCCGCTGACGCGTCGCCCGAACCGCGGCGAGTCCCATGCCATACGCTGACAGAACGCCGGAGAACTGGTGCAGGAGGACAGTGCGCATGCCGAGCGCGTCGGCCACCAGGCAGGCGTGCTGGCCTCCAGCGCCTCCGAAACACTGCAGTCCGTAGCGCGTTACATCGTAGCCACGCTGGACGGAGATCTTCTTGATAGCGGAGGCCATGCTTTCGACGGCGACACGCACGAAGCCGTCGGCTACCGCCTCCGGGCTGCGGCCGTCGTCGATCTGCGCTGACAAAGCCACGAATTCCCGCGCAATGCTGTCACGATCTAGCGGTTGGTCGCCTCGCGGCCCGAAAATCCTGGGAAAGAACTCGGGCTGCAATTTGCAGAGCATAACGTTGGCGTCCGTGATCGTGAGCGGACCGCCCCGACGATAGGATGCCGGACCCGGATTGGCGCCTGCCGAATCCGGCCCGACCGTGAAACGCGAGCCGTCGTAGTGAAGAATCGACCCGCCGCCGGCCGCAACCGTATGGATGAGCATCATCGGCGCCCGCATGCGCACGCCCGCCACCTCGGTTTCGAAAGCCCGCTCGTACTCGCCTGCAAAATGCGACACGTCGGTTGAGGTGCCGCCCATATCGAAGCCGATGACGTGATCGAAACCAGCGCTGCGCGCCGTCTCGATGCAGCCGACGACGCCGCCGGCCGGTCCGGACAGGATGGCGTCGCGTCCCTGGAAAAGATCCGCCGAGGTCAGCCCCCCGGACGAGGCCATAAACATCAGCCGGCAAGCGCTAGTGTCGCCGCCGAGTTCTGCCGCGACACGATCGATGTAGCGTCTCAGGATCGGAGAAAGATAGGCGTCAACGACCGTCGTGTCGCCGCGGCCAACAAGCTTCACAAGCGGGCTGACCGCGTGTGACGCCGACACCTGCGTGAATCCGATTTCTCTCGCGAGCTCGGCCACCGCCGCTTCGTGCGAAGGATGGGCGTAAGCGTGCATGAAGACGATGGCGCAGGCGCGGATGCCGTCAGCGTAAGCCGCTGCAAGCTGCGACTTCGCGGCTTCCAGATCGACACGGATATCGACGGTTCCATCGGCGAGGATTCGCTCCGCGATTTCGACGACCCGCTCATAAAGCTGTTCGGGCTTCTCGATCTTGCGCGCGAAGATATCCGGGCGAGCCTGGTAGCCTATGCGGAGCGCATCGCGGAACCCTCGCGTCGTGACGAGCAGCGTGCGGTCGCCTTTCCGTTCCAGAAGAGCGTTGGTTGCGACGGTGGTGCCCATCTTGACCGCGGCAATGCTGTTGGCGGGGATGGGATCGCCGACCGGCAGGCCCAGAAAATCGCGGATGCCCTGGAGGGCGGCGTCAGGATAGCGCTCCGGATTATCGGACAGAAGCTTGCGGGCGGAAACTCGTCCCTCCGGGTCGCGCCCTACGATATCGGTAAACGTGCCTCCGCGATCGATCCAGAATTCCCACTTCGCCAAGGACCGCTCCCATCCCGTCTGCTGGCATATATCGACGAATTATCGATAAACTGTCAACGTGGACCGGGCGCCCCGCCTCTGCTTACATGGAGGCGATGCGCAACAGGAGTTGGCATGAGGAACCAGGCGTTTGAGTTCAGCGGACCAGTCGTGTCCTCAGCCCATCTGGCGGCCGGGGCCATGCCGGCGCTGTCGGAGTTCGAATTCGGCGCCGTCATGGTCTCGCACGCCTTCGAGCGATGGATGGTCCGCTGCATGGCGGCGGCCGGCGTGCCCGAGCTATCGCCGGTCGATGTGCTGGTTTTGCACGCCGCCTACCACCGCGACAAGCCGAAACGAATGGCGGATATTTGCCTCGTGCTCAATATCGAAGACACGCATGTCGTCAGCTATGCAATCAAGAAGCTGGCCCGCCTGGGTTTGGTCGCGACGCGGATGCAGGGCAAGGAGAAGGTGATTTCCGCCACGAGCACCGGCGCTCAGGCCTGCCAGCGCTATCACGAGATTCTGCGAGGCCCTGCTCGTCCGGTCGGTAGCGTCCATGGGACTCGATCAGCAGGCCCTTTCAAAGATCGCAGCTCAGATTCGCGTCCTCTCCGGTCACTACGATCAAGCCGCGAGGGCCGCGGCGTCCCTGTAATCGGCCTGCGCGGTTTGCAGCCAGATTGGCGCGCAAGCCGGCGCCGGCGCCCTCTATTTGAATCTTGACGATTTGCCGACATTTTGTTGATATGATGCGGTTAAGGGAGCAGCGATCCGCACCATGCGGGCGGCAGCGTTCGTTTCAGAGACAGCACGCCGGCGACGTGGCATCGGCACAAAACGTGAAGGGACTCTTTATGTTACGCAGATTTGCCTTGTCCTTTGCGCTCTCGACAACGATCCTCGCAGCGGCGCTGGGAACCGGAGCCGCCCACGCGGCGGGCACTCTGATCTGGGGCATGCCCGCGGAAACGGATACGCTCGACCCGCACGCGACGGGCGGCTGGAGCACGTACCAGATCACCTATCAGATCTTCGAGGGCCTGGTGAAAGAGGATCTGACCAAGGCCGACGCCGTCACGCCGTCGCTTGTGCCGGGCCTTGCCAAGTCGTGGGACATTTCAGACGATGGTCTGACCTACACTTTTCATCTGCGCGAGGGCGTAAAGTTCCATGACGGCACGCCCTTCGACGCCGCCGCGGTGAAGTTCAACTTCGATCGCTTCTGGAACGAGAGCTCGCCAGACTTCTACAAGAAGGCCAAAGCCTTCGTGATCGCCTACACGAAATGGATCAAGAGCGTCGACGTAGTCGATCCCATGACCGTCAAGGTGACGCTCACCGCGCCGAACTACCAGTGGCTGCGGCAGGGCCTGCAGAGCTACGGACAGCCGCTGATGATCAGTCCCGCCTCGGTCAAGAAATACGGCAACGAAGGCGTGGCGCTCCACCCCGTCGGTACGGGCCCGTTCAAGTTCGTAGAGCGCGATCAGGGCGTGAAGACCGTGATCGAACGGAATGACGACTACTGGGGCGCCAAGGCCAAGCTCGATCGCGTCATCTTCCGGCCGTTGCAGGACCCGGCGACTCGCGTGAACGCGCTTGAAAACAACGAGGTCCAGATGATCACGACGCCCCCGTGGGACGAGATCGATCGGCTCGTTGGCGAAGGTTTCGTCCTCACGACGAACAAGAATGTCCCCTACATCAATTACATCGCGCTGAACTTCAAGAATCCCGCGATTCAGGACATCCGCGTGCGCAAGGCGATCAACATGGCGATCGACCGCGCGGGCATCGCGAAAGAGATCAAGCACGGCACGTCGCGCGCGGAATATGGCATGCTCTCGCCGGGCACCGACGCCTACGACCCGAACTTCAAGAGCTTTGACTACGATCCCGAGGGCGCGAAGAAGCTCCTGGCGGAGGCCGGCGTCAAGGATCTCAAGCTAGTTTTCGAGTTGCCGCAGTACGGCACCGGCGAGCTTGTGGAGACATGGATTCAGCGCGACCTCAAGAAGGTCGGCATCGACGTAGAGCTGCGCAAATATGAATGGGTGACCTATCTTGGGAAATGGGCGGGCGGCATGTCGCCCGACGTCGCGATGAACGACATCGGATGGGGTATGTCCACTCCGGCATGGATCGGCATCGTGACGCGTTGCGACGCGGCTCCCCCAGGCGGCATCAATTCCGGCTTTTACTGCAACAAGGAGGTGGACAAGCTCCTTGACCAGGCGAGCGTAACCCGCGACCCGGCCGCTGCGAAGACGCTCTACCAGAAGGCAAACCGGATCATCATGGACGATGCAGCCTACGTGCCGATCGACGATGATCTGCAACCGATCCTGCTGTCGCCCAAGGTCAAGGGGTTCGTCAATCCGCCGGAGGACTGGTACGACCTTTCGACCGTGTCGGTCGAGTAGCGTCGGACTCGATGGCGGCTTTCGTAGCACGGCGGCTCGTCGGGATCCTGCCTGTGATTCTTGGCGTGTCGATCGTGATCTTCCTGCTGGTCCAACTGGCGCCAGGCGACGCGGCCACGGTGCTGCTAGGACCGCAGGCCACAGAGACGGCGAAAGCGGAGCTTCGCCAGGCCTTGGGGCTCGACCGGTCCCTGCCGGTGCAGTATTTCGCGTGGCTCGGCCGCACGCTGACCGGCGATTTCGGCAAGTCGATCGCCACCCAACTGCCTGTGGCGACCTTGGTGTTGCCGCGCTTCGTGAACACCCTGATCCTCGCCTTCAGCAGCCTGTTGCTTGCGGTGGTGATCGGCTACTCGGTCGGGCTCTTCGCGGCGTTGCGCGCGCATTCGCTATTCGACCGGCTCAGCATGTCGGTGGCCTTGCTGGCGGGCAGCGCCCCGCCGTTCTGGCTTGGGCTCATCCTCGTCCTTCTCTTCGCCATCCAGTTGCGGTGGCTCCCGGTCTCCGGGATGCAGGACATGGCCGGAGAGGGAGGAGCGCTCGACCTGCTACGGCATCTCGTTTTGCCTGCAGTGACCACAGCGCTGGGACCCGCGGCGATCATCGCGCGGATCGTGCGCTCGACCGTGATCGATGCCCTGGGGAAGCCGCATGTGCGCGTCGCCCGATCCAAGGGATTGGGGCGCGCCGTGCTCATCCGCCGGCATGTCATCCTGAACGCCCTGCCGCCGGTCGTTACGATCACCGGGCTGCAGCTTGGATATCTGCTTGGCGGGGCGTTGCTGACCGAGGTCGTCTTCGCGTGGCCCGGACTGGGATCGCTTCTGTATGACAGCATCACAGCGCGCGATCTGCCGGTCATCCAGGCGACGACCCTGTTGATTGCGTTGTCGTTCGTTCTCGCCAATATCGTGGTCGATCTGATCAATGCCGGCCTCGATCCTCGGCTACGCGAAGCATGAGCCTCCCGGCCTCCACGCAGAAACACCGGGCGCGCCTCCACGGACCGCGTGCAGCACGCGGGTCCGCGATCAAGCGCGCGCTTCTGGCGGCTCAAATCGTTCGTCCGCGACCGCGGCGCTGTCGTGTCCGCCGTATTTCTCCTCGTCGTGGTCCTGGCGGTGGCGTTTGCGCCGCTGGTCGCCCACTATGGACCGGACGAGGCAGACAATCTGGCGCGCTACAGGCCCATCGGAACGCCTGGCCATATCCTGGGCACCGACCAGCAGGGGAGGGACATGCTCGCGCGTCTCCTGTTCGGCGGTCGCGTGTCGCTGCTCGTGGGGGTCGCGCCGACCTTGGTCGCCGGGGCCATCGGGTTGGGGCTCGGGCTCGTCGCCGGCTTCGTCCGCGGAGCGATCGACCATATCATCATGCGCTGCCTCGACGTCGTCTTCGCGTTTCCAATGGTGTTGCTCGCAATCGCGATTGCGGGATCGATGCGGCCGGGCGTGCTCACGGAGATCATCGCGATCACGGTCGTCCTGATCCCTTATTTCGGCCGCCTTGCGCGCACCGTTACGGAAGGAGTGACGCCCATGCCGTTCATCGAGGCAGCGCGTGCTGCGGGCGGCGCGCCCGCAGCCATCATGTTGCGATATGTGTTGCCCAACGTTTTCGCCCCGGTCGTCGTCTACGCGACGACCCTGATGGGGCTGATGATCGTCGTTGGCTCCGGTCTCAGCTTCCTTGGCCTCGGCGTTCAGCCGCCGACTGCGGACTGGGGCGCGATGATCGCGGAGGGCCGAGTCGTGCTGCGCCGCGCTCCCCATGTTACGATTCTGCCGGGCTGCGCTATCCTCGTCGTGTCGCTTGCGTTCAATTTCCTCGGCGATGGCGTCCGCGACGCCCTTGATCCGCGAACGATCCGGCGATGAGCGCACCAGCCGCGCTCGTCGTCTCTGAGCTGCGCACACGCTTCGGCGATCATCACAGCGGCGCAACCGTGGTGGACGGGGTCAGCTTTGCCCTGCGGCCCGGCAGGACCACCGCGCTCGTTGGCGAATCGGGCTGCGGGAAGTCGGCGACAGCCCTCTCACTGATGCGGCTCATCGAGCCGCCCGGCCGAATCGTCGCAGGCAGAGTAACGCTCGACGGACGCGATCTCCTGGCGCTTGACGAACGCGCGATGGAAGAAGTTCGCGGAGCCAGGATCGGCATGGTGTTCCAGGACCCGCTGACCTCGCTCAATCCGGCCCTGACGATCGGCCGGCAGATCGCTGAGACCCTTCAGGCTCACCAGCGGATTTCGCGCACCGCCGCGGAACGCAAGGCGGTCGAGCTTCTTGTCCGCGTCGGAGTCACGAACGCGCCTCAGCGGGTCCACGACTACCCGCATCATTTCAGCGGCGGCATGCGGCAGCGCGCGCTCATCGCCGCTGCGATCAGCTGTTCGCCGAGCGTGGTCATCGCCGACGAACCGACGACGGCGCTCGACGTCACTATCCAGGCCAAAATCCTGCGCCTTCTGCACGACCTGCAGCGCGACATGGGTGTTGCGCTCCTGCTGATCACGCATGATCTCGGCGTTGTTGCCGCCATGGCCGACGAGGTTCTCGTCATGTACGCAGGCCGTATCGTCGAGCGCGCCGACGTTGACACGCTCTTTCACCATCCTCGTCACCCTTATACGAAGGCTTTGCTGGCTTGCGTCGCCGGAATCGAAGATGACCGCCGAACGCCGCTTGAGCCCATCGGCGGCGCCGCGCCGGACTTGCGGAAACCCCCGCCAGGTTGCCGCTTCGCGCCGCGCTGTCCATCCGTTCGGGACGTCTGCTGGCGGCAGGACCAGCCGTTGCGCCGAGTCTCCGCCGATCATGAGGCCGCATGCGTGCTGGTCGAAATGGAGCCGTCCCTTGTCTGACGCACTCCTTGAGGTCGAGGGGCTGACGAAGGACTTCCCGGCGCGCGGCCGGAAAGGCTCAGCCGTCAAGGCGGTGATGGATGTAAGCTTCGCGCTGCGCCGGGGTGAAACCCTCGGCCTTGTCGGCGAAAGCGGATGCGGCAAATCCACACTGTCCCGCCTGGTCCTGTCGCTGCTCGAACCCAGCGCGGGCAGGGTCAGCATGGACGGCGTCGATTTCACTCATGCCGCGGAGCGGAAGAAACGCGAGATGCGACGACGGATCCAGATCGTCTTTCAGGATGCTCTGTCGTCGTTGAATCCGCGCATGACAGTCGGGACCAACATTGCCGAGCCCATGAGATTGCAGGGTCTGGGCTCGCCCGCGAGCCGCCGCGCCGAGGCCCAACGCCTGCTTGGAGTTGTTGGCCTGCGGCCGGAATATGAGGACCGATATCCGCACGAGTTTTCCGGCGGTCAATGTCAGCGGATCGCCATCGCTCGCGCCTTGATCCTCAAGCCCGAGATCATCGTCTTCGACGAAGCAGTGTCGGCTCTCGACGTCTCGATACGCGCCCAGATCCTGCGCCTCATACTCGACCTGCAAGCGATGTTCGGCCTCTCCTACATCTTTATCTCCCACGATCTCGGCGTCATCAGGAGAATCTGCGACCGGGTAGCTGTGATGTATATGGGTCAGATCGTCGAGATCGGTCCAGCCGACGTGGTTTGCCGCGAGCCGAAACACCCGTATACGGCAGCTCTGTTGGACGCGATTCCGATCGCCGATCCCCGGCGCATGCGGGTCGCCGATCTTGGTCAGATCGAAGAGGATGCCGCAGGGCGGGCGCTGCCGGACACCTGTGCTTTCGCGCCCCGTTGTCCGCGGCGCTTCGACCCTTGCAACAAAAGCCGGCCTGCTCTCATCCATGTTGCGCCTGACCATCACGCAGCCTGCTACCTGAATTCCGCTTGAGCCCCACGAGGAACATCATGAATCATAAGCCCAGAATTGTCGTGACCGGCTTCGAGCCGTTCGCACACGGTTCCGAGAATCCGACGCTGGAGGTGCTCGCCCAGCTTCGCAGCTCGAACGACATCGACGGCGAGCTGACCACCGTTCAGATGCCCGTCGACTCTGGCATCATCGCTGAACTCACAAGCGCCAAGCTCGACGCATTACGACCCGACGTCTGGATCAGCCTTGGCGTCGCGCCCGGGCTTGCTGTCGTCGCAGTCGAACGGATTGCGGCCAACGTAATGGACTTTCCAATCCCCGACAATGTTGGCGCCCAGTACGGTGGTGAACCGGTCTTCGAAGGAGCCCCCGCGGGTCGCCTCGCGACACTGCCTGTCAAGGCGATTGCTTCGGAACTCCGCGCCGCGGGAATTCCAGCCAAGGTCTCGAACTCGCCGTCCACTTATCTGTGCAACCAGATGATGTACACGGTCCTGCATCTGGTGGCGGAGAAGAAGATGGCGACCCGCGCGGGCTTCATTCATGTCCCGGCGCATCCGTCCTTTGTCGCCAAGCAGGTCTATCCGCTCACGGAGATGCCTTCGATGAGCATCGACCTCATGGCCGACGCGGTGAAGAAGGCTATCCGCACGGCTTTGGCCGTACACAGCGATCACCGAGAGCCCGCGTTCAATTATTGAGCTCGCCGGCGATCGCGTTGCGAAGGACCGTTTTCGCGCGGGTGGGCCCCGAGGGCTGAACTTGTCGCGCTCATGACGTCACGCGTGATGGCCCAGTCTGAGCGCAAGGCCGTGTCATGAGCCGCTGCGTCGCGGGCCATTTCCGCGGTCCTGAACGAGGACGTCGAGGGACCGGAAGCGGGCCTGGTGCCCAAAGGATCACCTCGTCCGTGAACTGCCGCCCCTTGAAGCTCTTTGCCCGATCCACCGCGACCGACCAGCTTCGCCCAGAGCCGATCATACCCAGCCCGCAACCGCCCGTCGAAGTTTGCAACAGAGCCCTATCGCGGCGCTTGCGGACAGCGCGCGACGCGAAAAGTCAGCCAGCAAGCGGCTTTAGGCCACTTCGCATTCCATAACGCCCCATTAGCCAACGCCAGTTCAAACGCCCGTTCACGAGAGACGGTTCTCGTCGTCGATGAGGACGAGCCGGGTCGGCGCGGCGTCGCCCCAGCGCCAGAGCACGAGGTTGAGGTCGGTGGGCGCCGCGCCCCTTGCGAAGGACGGAACGAGGAGTGCGGCGTAGCCGGCGACGATGAGGCGTCGCCCGAACGCCTGCGTCCAGGATTTGCCGTTGGCGATCATGTCGTCGCGCCATGCGACGGAGGCGAGATCCTCGGGAGCCATGCCGAACCCGGCGAGCGCCTCGGCGTCGCGCGCGTCGAACACCGGGCGGACGTCGGCCTCATAGGCGACGAGCGTGGTCGGCTGCAGCGCGCCGACCTGGTTGGCTTCGCGCAAAGCGGTCACCGGCGACAGCGAGGCGTAGAGCGCGGCCGTTCCCTTGGGATTGAAGCGGCCTCCGTAAACTTGAGCGCCGCGGCCGGACAGCGGATCGCGGGCATAGACAGGGTTGAGGGCGCGATAGAGGAAGCCTGCGAAGCGGTCGATCGCCGTCAAGCAAAGACCCCGGCGTCGACTGCGTCGACGTACTCGAGCACGTCCGCCGCGCGGCCGGCGCGGACGAGTTGCATCGCGGTCTGTCCGGAAAAGCCGGGCAGGGGCTCGGAACGATACCAGGCGTAGGCGATCAGATCCGATCCGAACCGCGGTTCGATCTTGTTCAGAATCTCGACCATCTCGCGCAGGCGCTTTTGCGTCTTCTGGGAGGCGATGCGCTCCTTGCGCAGGATGGCGTCGCGCCCGAGCCCTGCGGTTTCAGCGATTTCATCGCGGGTCGTGCGGAGAGCGCCCGCGATCCTCGCGGGCGTGAAAACCCCATTCTCTGCGTAACGGGAGAGCGTCATGGTCCTTCCTCGGCCGACACATGTTTTGTGACACTATATAGCGTCAGAAACTGTGGCAAGCAAGGGTGCCGATGGTTCAACCGAGGGGTGGATCCGGTTCGGATCTACGGCTGTCGGCATCTAACGAGGGTCTGATTTACTCTTGGTGCTCGTGCTGGACGCGGCGCGCCATGATGCCCCGGTTTGCTGGCGTCATGACGCCGGCTGTCGGCAAAATGACGGGCGAGCCTTCGGCGCGATTCAACTTCAGAGGTCTCCCCCGCACAATCGCGATTGCTATCGTTTTACCGCGATAGCCACGGCTTCTCGATTTTCTCGTTCGCGCCGTCGCTGCCCAACCTTCGCCTAAGAAGCGAGGAGAGGGGAATGGCTACCGCTAGCGCCGGCCGCGCGGCCAAGGGTCCGTCGCAGGCTCCCGCGCGTTCCGCGCGCCCTTGCAGCGCGTCCGCCTCGCGGTCGGCGGGCAGGGCAGGGGCGAAGCCTGGCCTGAGGCCCGACAGCCCAACTCCTGCGCTCAAGCGCGAGGAGCGGACATGACAGGACATGACGCCGAAATCGAAGAATTGCGCGACAAGGTGCATTGCGCGGTCGTGCTGGAGCGTACCCCGCCGCCCTGGAAACTGGATCGAAAGGAAAGCACCAAGCTCAGCCTCAAATACCGGCGGGGCAGGGGCGAGATCCTGATCATCAGCCATGCCGGCCGGGGCTGGTGGGATCCGACCAGCGACGCCAAGGGCGACGTCTTCGGACTGGTGCAAAAGCTCGACCCGGGCCTGAGTTTCGGCCACGTCCGCAAGCGCCTGCGCGAATTCGCAGGCCTGTCGCCAAGCTTTCCACTCGGCCGACAGGGCAGGGCGCTACAACGACCCAGACAAGCCCGTCGCCGAACGTTGGGCCGCGCGAAAGACCGTTTGGCGCAACTCGCCGACCTGGCGCTATCTTACGCGGAGGCGCGGGGTCCCCGCAGCGGTCATCGAGGCCGCCTCCGCGGCAGACGTGCTGCGGGAAGGGCCGGTCGGGAGCGCCTGGTTCGCACATTTCGACAGCGCCGGCGCTGTCACGCATGTCGATGTGCGCGGACCGACCTACAAGGGCTCGCTGACCGGCGGTATCAAGTCGCTGTTCCGCTTGCCTGCAAAGGGGCCGCCGCGACAGAGGCTGGTTCTCGCCGAGGCGGCGATCGACGCGCTGAGCGTCGCCGCCATCGAGAGCCTGCGCGAGGACACGCTCTACGCCGCGACGGGCGGGGGCATGGGACCGGGCACGATCGCCGCGCTCGAGGCGGTGCTCGCCAACACGACAATGCTCCCCGGCGCGCTTTTCTGCAGCGCAACGGACGCCAATGGACCGGGAGACCGCTTTGCGGACCGCCACCGATCGCTTTCGGAAACATTCGGCATAGCCTTCACGCGTCTTCGGCCTCTCATCGAAGGAGAGGACTGGAATGACGTTCTCTGCGCTCGATCCCAAGGGCAAGGGACGAAGCCATGACCGTTCTCGGGACGGTTACCGCCGGCGCGAGCACCCAGCCGCGGGCCTTCGTGCTCCTCAGGCCCTGACGTGTCGTCTGGACCGCATCAGTCCCGATCCAGACGCCCGGCGGATGCGTCCGCGGTGAGGAGTCGAACCTCCGTATGGCAGAATCGAACCCCGTTCTTGCAGAGAGTATCTGCCGGCCTGATCTCAGCACGATGTTCTACAATCCGGGCGCCCCCTAAGGGATGCCGAACATATCAAGTCCTTGCTTGAGCCGTCCTGGGCGGGAGGGCGGTTTATCGTTGCCCTCCCAATTGAACTGACCGATTCTAGGCCGCTTTGGCTTGCGTGGACGCCGCACTTTCCATGGCCCGGAGATAGAGATCGAGCAGGGAGTCCTGTTCGTCGCGCTCGTTCTGATCCTGCTTGCGCAAGCGAAGGATCTCCTTCAGCACTTTTACGTCGAAACCCTCTCCTTTGGCTTCAGACAAGACTTCCTTCTTGCCCTCGTTCAACGCCTTGAGTTCTTCGTCGATGTGCTCAATGCGCTCGATGAAGGATAGAATGCGATTACCAGGAATTCCAATCGTGTCGGTCATGCCGTGCCTCGCTATGATGGGAGCAAAGGCTATGGCGGCGAAGGTTGCCGAGAGCTTAATGCCTCCGTTCCAATCCCCAGGATTTACGTACGGCGCTTCAGCAGTCTGGGGCGGGTGCAGGAGTAGGGGCGGGAACATGTCCTTTCGTTTCCAAGGCTCTGTTGCAATTCTGCAGCGAGGGCTGGACGAGGGTGCCCGGGATGGATCCGGGACGCGTAACGCCGCTTCAAGTTCGATCTGCTCGCCCACCTTCTGGACTGATTCCGTCAGGTCAGAGGCGCTAAGACTGAAGGCGCGTTTGACGATGCGGGCCTCGCCTCGGATTTTACGCGTGATATTGAAGGCCGACGCCCTGGCGAAGAGAGAAAGGCAGCCGATCTCGCATGGTCGCCCGCCGCCGCAAGGGGGCGGCCGGTCGAGCCGCTTCGCTGGTCTCTCCCGGCCCGCTGAACGCGCCCTTGCCCCGACGGGCGCCATGCGAGGCGGGGAGCTCATTCAGGAACAATCCCGTTCCTAAAGGATGAGCAAGAATGCGAAACTTCCGCAGCAGTCCCGCGCAGAGACGCGACCACTATCAGGAACTGACCGACAAGATCGTCGCGGCGCTCGAGGCCGGAACAGCGCCATGGCGAAGACCATGGAACCGCGACGCCTGTGGCGGCGCGACGATGCCGGTGAACGCGGCGACCGGACATCGGTATCGCGGCGTCAACCTCTTCGTCCTCGGCATGTCGCCGCTGGCCTTCACATCCGGCGATCCGCGCTGGTGCAGCTACCGGCAGGCCGCTGCGCGCGGTTGGCAGGTGCGAAAGGGCGAGAAGGCGACGCCGGTCTATTTCTACAAGCCGATCGAGATCGAGGACAAAGCCGCCGACGGCGGTCACGAGACCCGACGCATTCCGATCCTTCGGACCTTCTCCGTCTTTCACGCCTCGCAGATCGAGGGAATTCCTCCGCTCGGTCCTTCGCCTGTCGCCAAGAGCGTGCCGGAGCGCGTCGAGGACGCGGAGATCATCGTGATGGCCAGCGGCGTGCCTGTCCGTATCGGCGGCGACAGAGCCTTCTACAGCCCCGCCCTCGACTGCATCCAGATGCCTCCGGACGAGGCCTTCGAAAGCCCGGAGGCGAGGGCTGCGACGGTGCTTCACGAACTTGCTCATGCGACCGGCCACGCTTCTCGACTGAACCGCGATTTGAGCGGCGGATTCGGATCGGCTTCCTACGCGAAGGAAGAGCTGCGCGCTGAACTGACGTCAGTCGCGGTCGGAGCGGCAATCGGATTGCCGTGCGACATCCCGAACCACGCAAGTTACATTCAGTCCTGGATCGCCGCCCTGAAGCAGGACCGCCGTGAGATCTTTCACGCCGCGGCCGAAGCGCAGAGGATGGCCGACTATATCCTCGGCTTCCATCCCGACTACGCCGAGACGCCCGTCGAACTCTGCCGATGGCGACGAGGACGTGTCCACTGCGGCTCCTCTGGCCGCTTGAGGAGGGCGACCCCTATGTCCGCAATCTTCGTGTCGAAACACGACATCGACCTCCTCGTCTCGGCCATGCGCGAACTCAGGAGCCATGTGCGCCTTGAGGGGCGGCACGATCGCGCCGACCGGCTCGATCCCAACGATCTCGGCAGGATGCTGTGGTCGGAGAACGTTAAGTGTCTCCGCTTCCGTTACCCGACCTGCCGCGACGACCATCGCGCCTTCGACGGTCAAGTCACGGCCTATTCCTTCACCGAGTACGGCGACATCAAACCGGGGCCAATCGGATGCCTCGCCGACTTCTATGACTATCAGGCCTGCGAGCATCCGACATGGCGCGACAGCGATGCGTTCTTCGCCGTCTGCGAACTGCGGGTCGAATTGGTGAAGCGCCTGCCCGGCGCCGGAAATGCGCCATGGGGCGTTGCCGACGAGAGCGACATCGCGAGCTTCGCCGCGCCGAGGCGTCGCGACCATTCTCCAGAGTTCGAGACTCCTGTGGCAGCCTGACCGCGTCAACAGGCCTATTTTCAAGCCTTGATTGCAAATCGCCATGGCTTCGCATAGTCGATCCCGAATTCGAGGGTCCGGACGAAAGCGGCCCCTGACCCAGGAGATGGATTTCATGGCCAAGGCGAAGGTGATCCGGAAGACGGCTGTCAAGAAGGCCCCCAAGGCGGCGTCCGCATCGGTCAAGCCGGTGAAGCAGACCCTGACCAAGTCGGCGTTGATCAACCTGCTCGCGGAAGAAAACGAAATCCCGAGGAAAGTGGCCGCGGGGGTCTATGCGACGCTGGAAAACCTGTTCCTCGGTTCGGTCCATCCGCGCGGCGTTGGCGAGTTTGTTCTGCCCGGGCTTCTGAAGGTCGGCTTGCGCAAGGTTCCGGCCCGCAGAGCCGGCACGCTGGTCCGCAATCCCGCAACCGGAGAAATGATCAAAGGGGCCGCGAAGCCCGCGAGCGTGCGCGTAAAAATCCGCGCATTGTCGAAGCTGAAGACTGCCGCAGGGTCGTAATTCATTTCGGAGCGGCCCGTTGAGCCCCCGCGGGTTCGATCACCGGCCGCTCGTCTTCCGCTTTGCAAGACTGAACGAAACTCACAGCTTCAACACGTAACCGCGCCTGCGCTTACGATCGAGCCACGTTTGGAGCGCCGTTCCGGCCTCGACGTCGTTGTCGCAGAACTGAAGCCGTTTTCGGGGGCCGGAGCCGATCCGCCCCCAGCGCCGAACCAGCGTCGCCCTGGCGAACAGGGTTGGCTCGATCGAGAGCACATAGTAGCGCGCCACGTTGCGCGTAGGGTCCTCGCGTTCGAGGACAACCTGCATCGACGCGGAACTGTCTTCGTCGCGATCCGTCATGCCAAATCTTTCGGCGGCGACAGAACCCCTGTCCAACGCAAAGATTGAATCGATTGACGCGGTTCGATTCGAAACTCTGATCGACGCCCCGTTCGATCGCCGCCCGCCAATGCCCTTGCCTATCCCCATCTTCATAGGCGAGGGCCGATGAGGCGCGAGGACGAGCGGAACAGCAAATTCCCGGAAGAAGACCTGCCAGCCGGTCGCCCCGCCGCGCAAGGGTCGGGCCGAGCGCTTCGCGCCCTTGCCCGGCGCGCCGCCGGCCGGCCGTGGAGGAATCGTTTTTCGGGAAAAGCCTGAAGACGAAGCGGATCGAAGACGATCCGCGCCCAACCCACGAGTGAGAGGATCCCATGACCAGGGAACGAGTCCTGTCCCTGCTGCGGCAGCTCTATGCCTGCGGCAATCGCGCCGACGCTCGCGCCAGCGCGATTGATCACGGCGAGGATTGAACGAAGCCGCGGATGGCCGGCTTGGCCTTCTACGCGCACATCGACCGCGCCCTCCACGCGATGCGCGAATGCGCCGCCATCACCGAAGACGGCCTCATCGCCTTCCACGATCTCTGATGTCTGCATGCGCGCTCCTCCGGGCGCGAACCAATATCGTTTGAGGAAAAGACCATGGGCTGGACCACAACCTACAAGGATCCGAAGGAAAGCGCCGGGGATTTCCTGAAGCGCAAGTGCCTGACCTGGAGCCTGCCTCCCGACGCGCATCCTCAAGTCGTCGGAACCGCGACCGGGTCGGGCTGCATCGCCTTCGCGGTGCGCTTCCCGGCCGCCTACTGGACCCTCCATCCACGACGTCACTCCGTTTTTGTGCCCGATCCCGACGGTTCGATCACGACTGCGCTCCTGTTCCTCATCAACGGCGGCGAGCGCGGAAGCCGCACGTACAATTTCGGATACAAGGACATGGACGAGACGGCCGGCCCCTACGCGCCGGTCGCCGCATCCCTTCTTCGTCATCTCTCGGCGCTCGACCTCGAGAATGGCGGCCACGGCGCCAAATACGCAGAGGCCTGGCGCGAGCGCTGCAAGGCCTACAGCGCCTCGCGATCGAAGCGTTCGGCACTGAAGGACGGGGCCCGTGTGATCCTCGCCGAGCCACTGCCGTTCAAGGGTGGTTTCGAGGCCCGGGAATTCGTTGTCCTGACGATCCAGCGGCGCGGACGACGTCAGATCGTTTTCCGTGACGTCGCGAGCGGTGCGCTCTGCCGGCTCTCGGCCCGACATCTGGAAGGCGCGACCTATCCGGGAGCCGCGACCGTCTGATTGTTCCACACAACCCTTCACCAGGAGCCAGCCATGCCGACAGCCCCACATTGCGGCTCGCCCGCTTCCAACCCCGCGCCGGTCAGCGACGACGCCTATGCAGCCATGTGCGTCTGGGAAGAGTTGCTTTCCATCCGCGAGCGAGAGGATGAAAACCGGGCCGGCCTACTCAGTTTGTGGAACACGACGGGCGCGCATGGCATGCGCGCGACAGCCTTCGCGATCGGCAAATTCGTGAACGCGGTCTGGAACGCCCTCGACGAAGACGCTCGCGCCCAGTTCGCTCCCTTCGACTGGGAGTTCGTTCCCGCCTTGCTGCAGACGATCGACTTCGACTGCCTCTATCTCAACCTGCCTCGGGTCGAAACCGCCATCGAGACGATGCGGGAGCGCGCGCTCGCACGAGCAGCCGAGCAACGCAGGTGCGGGCGCCTCCCAAAGGCTGACGTCCCATCCGGCTCCGTCTCGTCATGGGCGTGTGCGGGAGATCGCCTGTTCCTCGTCGCCTACGAGGGCGCGGACGGCAAGCCCTATGCGCTTGCGCTCTCGGATCACGACGTTGCGGCGAGGATCGCTTCGCGACGCGCTGGTGAGGTTATCGATACCTTCGTCGACACGCACGCCGATATGGCGGCCGCAATCGCAGACGCGGAGGCCTGAGATGCGAGCATCAAGTCGCCATCGGCGAGGCCTGGTTCGAGCTCCAGTCCCAACGTGGACAGGAGACCCTTTCCATGGAGCGATGCCGGACCCTGAGCATCTGACATCGTCATTCAACAATGAGGAGCATCGCCATGACGGCGTCGACAAAACCTTGCCCTTGCGGCTCCGAGCTTGACAGCTGGTGGGAGCACGATGCGCGGGGCATCCCGCTTTGCCGGATATGCGACGCCTGCGAGGAAGAGAAGCTCGCAAGTTATCGGCCCGAGGTTCTCTCAAGCCCCAATTATTGGAGCGACGAGCCGGTCGAAGGTGACTGATCGGCCGACCGTCGAATAGGCGACGATAGGCCGCAACGATCAAAACAGCAGAAGGAAGGAGAGACCAGAGAACTGCCAGCCGCCGTCGCGGCGCTCAAGGGTCGGGCCAGGCGCTTCGCGCCCTTGCCCGCCGCGCCGGCGGCCGGCCGGGGCGATCGGGTCTTCGGAAAAATCCGGAGACGAACCGGAGAGACCCGATGAAGCCCGAGAGCCTGACGACCGAGCAGTTCGCCTTGCCCTTTCTCGATACGACCAGCCTCGGCGGCGGCCTGGGCCTCTACGGCGGCTTTTCTGCGCCGACCCGCCCGCGACAAGCCGAGGCCCTTGAGCTCAACGACACGGAGACGGAGGAAGCTTCAGCGCCTGCTACGCCCACCGTGTCGGCGCAAAACTATCGGCTGATCGGCGATCGCAAGCTGGCCGACGGCTGGAAGGGCAGGGCGGTCGACAACCTTGCCGCCATCCGGCTCCTGGCTGAGATCGAAGCTAAGGGGCGCCCCGCCCTCCCGGACGAGCGGGAGCGGCTGGCAAAATTCACGGGCTTCGGCGCGACGGATCTTGCCGACAAGCTCTTCCGTCGTGCCGGCGAGGGCTTTGCGCCCGCATGGGAGGAGTTCGGCCTCGAGCTCGAGCAGCTCGTCTCACGCGAGGATCTCGCGAGTCTCAAGCGGGCGACGCAATACGCGCACTACACGCCGGAATTCATCGTCCGCGCCATCTGGCGGGCGCTCCGACGGATGGGCTTCGACGGGGGGCGCGTCTTGGAGCCCGGCTGCGGGACGGGCCTGTTCTTCGCCCTCGCTCCGGAGGCGCTTGCGGGCAAGCTGGCGATGACCGGCGTCGAGATGGACGCGACCACCGCCCGGATCGCAAAGCTCCTCTATCCGAACGCCCACATCCGGCACGAGGATTTTACGAAGGCTCGGCTACCAGACGTCTTCGATCTCGCGATTGGGAATCCGCCCTTCTCCGACCGCACTGTGCGGGCCGACGATCCGGCCGGCCAACTGCGGCTTTCGCTGCACGACTATTTCATCGCGCGGTCGATCGAGCGCCTGAGGCCGGGAGGCCTCGCCGCCTTCGTCACCTCGCGCTGGACGATGGACAAGGTCGATCCGCGGGCGCGCGAGCACATCGCGTCGATGGCGGACCTGATCGGCGCGGTGCGGCTGCCGCAAGGCGCAATGCACGACCGCGCAGGAACGGAAGTCGTGGCCGACATCCTCTTCCTGCAAAAGCGGGATGCGGGGGCCGCGCCCGGCGGCGCGGCATGGGACATTCTCGCCGAGGCCGTACCGGCGGAAGCCGCCGATCCCGCGCTGTCGATCAACCGCTATTTTCTCGACCACCCCGAAATGGTCCTCGGGGCGCACACCCGCACCTCGAGCGCCTACGGGCCTGTCTACACATGCCGCCCGGTCGTCGCGACCGCCGAGGCGCTCGCGGATTTTTTGACGCAGGCCCTCGATCGCCTGCCGTGCGATCTCTTTCGGCTAGCCGCATCGCCGGGGTCGAAAGACGCGGCGCACGCGACGCTGCGCGTTGGGACGGCCGCTGAAGGCGCGACGATCAAGGAAGGAAGCTATGTCCTTCACGACAGCGAGCTCGTGCAGATCGTCGACGGCGTCGCGCGGCCGGTCGCGATCCGATCGGCGAAGGGCGGTGAGGGGGTTCCCGCAAAGCACGCCCGAATCATCCGCGGCCTGATCGCAATCCGCGACGCCGTTCGGGATCTGCTGCGGGCGCAGGCCAACGACGAGCCCTGGGGCGGGGCGCAAATCCGCCTGCGTTCGGCCTATGCGAGCTTCGTCCGCAATTTTGGGCCGATCAACCTGACCACGATCAGCGAGACGACCAACAACCGAGGGCGAGACGCGCGAGACGTTCCGCCGTCCGAACCTTCAGCCGTTCCTCGACGATCCCGATGTCTGGCTGGTCGCCTCGATCGAGGACTACGATCTCGAGAGCGGCACGGCGAAACAGGGCCCGATTTTCCGGGAGCGGGTGCTCCACCCCGAAACCACGCCCTTAATCGAGACGGCCGAGGACGCACTTGCCGTGACCCTGCACGAGACCGGCGCGGTCGACCTCGACCGGATCGCCGAGCTTTTGGGCCGTTCGCGCGAGACCGCGATCGCCGAACTCGGGGAGCGCATCTTTCTCGACCCCGAGGCGACCGTCGCGCAGGGCAGGGACGCGTGGGTGACGGCCGACGCCTACCTCTCGGGCAAAATCCGCACCAGGCTCGCGGCGGCGGTCGCCGCCGCTGCCTTGGACGGACGCTATCGGCGCAACGTCTCCGCGCTCGAAAAGACCCTGCCGGAGGACCTGAAACCGTCCGACATCACCGCCCGCCTCGGCGCGCCATGGATTCCGGCTGACGTCGTTTCAGCCTTCTCGGAGGAGGTGCTGGGCGTCACGACTCCCGTCTATCACACGGTCGAGATCGCCAGCTGGTCGATCAATGTCCATGCCTTCGCGCCGGTTGCCGCCTCCTCGACCGACTGGGGCACGTCCCGCCGCCATGCCGGCGAATTGCTGATGGACGCCCTCAACGCCTCGCTCCCGCAGATCTATGACGTGTTCAGGGAGGACGGGGTCGAGAAGCGCGTCCTCAACGCCGCCGACACCGAGGCGGCCAAGGACAAACTCGCCAAAATCAAGGCGACGTTCGAGGCGTGGGTGTGGAAGGACGTCGAGCGGGCCGACCGCCTGGCGCGGATCTACAACGACCGCTTCAACAATCTCGTGCCCCGCCATTTCGACGGGTCGCACCTGACGATTCCCGGCGCCTCCAGCGTCATCAGCTTCTACGCTCACCAGAAGCGCGCCATTTGGCGGATCGTCGCCTCGGGCACGACCTATGTCGCCCATGCGGTCGGGGCGGGCAAAACCTTCAGCCTTGCCGCCGCGATCATGGAGCAGAAACGGCTTGGGCTGATCACCAAGGCGATGATGGTCGTGCCCGGGCACTGCCTCGTCCAGGCGAGCCGGGAATTTTTGCAGCTCTATCCGACCGCCCGCATCCTTGTCGCCGATGAGACCAATTTCGTGAAGGACAAGCGGCAAAGATTCCTGGCGAGAGCGGCGACCGCGCAATGGGACTGCATCATCATCACCCACTCGGCCTTCAAGTTCATCCCAGCCCCGGCGGCGTTTGAACGAGGGCTGATCACGCCAGCAGATGCAATCCTATTCCGATCTCCTCGAGCGCATTGACGGCGCCGACCGGCTGTCGCGCAAGCGCATCGAGCGGATGAAGGAGGGTCTGGAAGAAGACCTCGAGCGGCTCAAATCCCGCAAGGACGACATGCTGACCCTCGCCGAGATCGGCGTCGACCAGCTGATCGTCGACGAGATGCAGGAGTTCCGGAAGCTCTCCTTCGCAACCAACCAGACGACGCTGAAGGGCGTCGATCCGGACGGCTCGCAGCGGGCCTGGGACCTCTATGTCAAGACCCGCTACATCGACGCGACGAAAAACCCCGGCAGGGCTTTGATCGCCGCCTCCGGCACGCCGATCACCAATTCTCTGGCCGAGCTCTTCACCCTCCAGAGGTTCATCCAGCCCGACGCGTTGCAGGAGCGCGGCATTCAGGAATTCGACGCCTGGGCGGCCAATTTCGGGGAGACCAGGACCGAACTCGAGCTGCAGCCGTCCGGCCTCTACAAGCCGGTCACCCGCTTCTGCGAGTTCGTCAACGTGCCGGATTTGATGGCGATCTACCGCATGGCGACGGACGTCGTGCTGAAGTCCGATCTCCGCCAGTATCTCAAATTGCCCACGATCGCGGCCGGCCGCCGGCAGATCATCGCCGCCCCGGCGAGCGAGGCGTTTCTCGCCTACCAGCGCCATCTCGCGGAGCGCATCAAGGCGATCGAGGCCCGGCAGAGCAAGCCGAAGAAGGGCGACGACATTCTGCTTTCGGTCATCACCGACGGCCGCCACGCCGCGATCGATCTCCGTTTCGTCTGTTCGGCCCAGGACGACGAGCCGGAGAACAAGCTCAACGCCCTGATCGACAACGTCCACGCCATCTGGCTCAGGACCGCGCATGAGCGCTACACCCGCCTCGCGGGTGTTCCTTACGCCCTTCCCGGCGCCGCCCAGATGATCTTTTCGGACCTTGGCACCCTCGCCGCCGACGAGACCCGCGGCTTCTCGGCCTATCGCTGGATTCGCGACAGTCTTGTCGCCCGGGGCGTTCCGGCGAGCCAGATCGCCTTCATGCAGGACTACAAAAAATCCTCCGCCAAGCAGCGGCTGTTCAACGCTGTCAATTCCGGCCAGGTCCGCATCCTGATCGGATCGTCCGAGACCATGGGGACGGGGGTCAACGCCCAGCGTCGTCTCAAGGCCCTCCACCACCTCGACGTTCCCTGGCTTCCCTCGCAGATCGAGCAGCGCGAGGGCCGGATCGAGCGCCAGGGCAACGAGAACGAGGAGATCGAGATCTACGCCTATGCGACGAAGCGCAGCGTCGATGCGACTGGCTGGCAGATCCTTGAACGGAAAGCCCGGTTCATCGACGCCGCGATGGCGGGCGACCGCTCCGTCCGCCGGATCGAGGATGCGGGCTCGCAGGCGAACCAGTTCGCCCTCGCCAAGGCGATCGCCTCGGGTGACGAACGGCTCATGCGCAAGGCCGGGATCGCCTCGGAGATCGCGCGGCTTGAGCGTCTTCGCGACAGTCACTTTGACGATCAGCTCGCGATCCGCCGCAAGATCGCCTACGGCGAAAAGAGCCTTGCCGACGCCACGCGGAGGATCGCCGAAATCACCGAAGACATCGGGCGGCGAACCTCGACCCGCGGGGACGCCTTCGTAATGACGGTCGGAGACCGCACCCTCACCGAACGCAAGGCGGCGGGCGAGGCGCTGATCGTCGCTCGCTCGCAAGCTGAAGCCGAAGAAGGCCGGGATCAACCTCTAACCGTCGGCGCGATCGGCGGCTTTGCGATCGAGGCGAGGACCAGCATTTTTCGACGAGCTTGAGCTGAAACTCGTTCGCGCCTGCCCATCCGACCCGATTGCCTGCGAAAGGGACGTGACCCCTCTTGGCCTGATTTCGCGCCTTGAATTGGCGCTCGGCCGGTTTGAAGTCGAACTCGCCGAGGAACGACGTAGAGTCGCCGAGGCGTCTGGTTGGCTGCCCGGCTTCAAGGCGCGCCTCGGCGACGCCTTCACGCATCAAGCCGAGCTGGACGACAAGCGCGCCGAAATGGCCGAACTCGAAGCATCTCTGGCGGCGATTGACGTTGCGGCAGCCGCGGCGTAGGCAGCACGCCGCACGATCCTGCTCAAGTGCCAGAGTCTTGGCAGAGGGGTCGATCCAGTCCATCTCGCGTTGGATCGGCTTCCGGCCTCTCATCGTTGGTCTTCCAGTCTTGGCGTGAACTGTGAGGCGATGAGCGAGGAGGCTCTTCATGGTCTATGTCGGCGGCAGTTTCAGGAACGCGAACACCGAGCTGCGACGACTGCGCCGACAGGTCCACAATGGGTGCACGAGAACAAGTTCGACGGCTACCGGATGGCCGCCCGGATCGAAAAGCGGAAGGTCAAGCTCCTGACCCGTTCCGGTCTCGACTGACCGACAAATATCCGGCGACCGCTGCCGCGTTCGCGAAACATTCAGTCAAAGCCGCCTATATCAACGCGGAGCTTTGTGGTGTGCGGCCGCACGGCGTGACCTCGTTTGAAATCATGCAACAGGTTTCTGACAGCGGCGGGGGACATCTGAACTACTTTGCGTTCGATCTGCTTGAACTCGATGGTGAAAATCTCACGCGCCTGCCGCTCGGCAAGCGCAAATCGCGATTGGCAAAGCTCCTCAACGCGCCGCCTGCCGGGATAGTCTACTCTGATCATGAAGGTGGCGACGGCGAGGCCCTTCGACGGGCAGCCTGCCAGCACGGGTTGGAAGGCATCGTCTCGAAGCAGACGCCCCTATCTGGATCGCGCCTCGCTATCTAACCGCGCCCGTTCGTGATCGTCGGCTGGTCCGATCCGGATGGTGCGCGGCCGCTGCTTGGCGCATTGCTCCTCGGCTATTACGAGCCGGACGGCCGACTGCTCTATACGGGGCGCGTCGGAACCGGGATTGCAGGGACGCAAGCGCGTCCACGATTTAGACGTGTTCATGGCTGACATCGTGGCTGACAGGCTGGTCAGGTATCTTGACCGTTTGGGTTACGTTGTCATGAAGAAGCCGCCGCTTGGTGGTCACTCGAATATTGCGCGCGGCCCCCTGGACAAGAAATAGGGCGAGGGCCGTCATGCCAGCCGATAGAGGTCACGCTTAGCTTGTGCAATCTGTACAGCCTCACAAAGGGTCCGCAGGCGATCCGCGACTTCACCAGAGCGATGTTCGGCGACGTTGGCAATATGCCGCCGCTGCCAGGCGTCTTTCCGGATTACTTTGCGCCTATCGTACGCAACAGCGCCGACGGCCGCGAGCTCGTGATGGCGCGCTGGGGTATGCCGTCGCCATTGGAGATTTTGAAGGGGAAGAACCGTGATGCAGGCGTCACGAATATCCGCAATGTTTCGTCGCCCCACTGGCGGCGCTGGCTGGGCGTCGCGAACCGTTGCGTCGTGCCTTTCTCCTCCTTCTCCGAGAACGAGGTCCTGCCGGACGGCTCTAGGCCGCCGGTCTGGTTCGCGTTCGATGAAACCCGCCCGCTGGCCTTCTTCGCGGGCCTTTGGACGGCTTGGACATCGGTTCGCAAAGTCAAGGAAGGCGAAACGACAAATGACCTCTACGGCTTCCTGACGACAGTGCCGAACGCAGAAGTCAAAGAAATCCATCCGAAGGCCATGCCTGTCATCCTGACGACTCCGGCCGAGGTCGATACTTGGTTATCGGCGCCTACGAAGGAAGCGCTTGCGCTGCAACGTCCGCTGCCCGACGGCGCATTGAAGATTGTTGCGCGAGGCGACCGGACGGGTGACGGCGCGCCGACATAAGGCCGGGATTCCGCGGCATACGAACCTATGCACCGCTTCGGTGATGCCAAACTGAAAGGAGGATGGGCGATCAGATACGAGAAGCTTCGCAACACTTCGACAACGCAGCCGCGCCGCGTGGCGAGCGAGATCTTGCCAGGCCCAACGTGAGTATCTGTCAGTCGATCCCCGAGGCCTCGCACGCCTTCGCAGCGGCGCTACCTGACGTGTGCTTCCGCGGGTCGAAGGGATAATGTTTTGCAGGCAGCAGTTGACGTCGGCAGAAAAACGCGAGTCAATGCCGCGAACATGGATCGGCCGATCAACTCTATCATTGCTACCAGTATCGCGCTCGCCTTCTCCCTCCCGGCAAGCATGGCGCTCGCGGCGCAGGACTATCCCCCCGGCTTGTTCGAAAACTCGCCGGTTGTTCCTTCCGTGCCGCCAGACGCAAGGTCTCAGTCTCAACCGTCTGACGCCGCCGAGCCTTTCGGCCCCCCGGACGCAGTCGATCCGCTGGACCAGTATTGCGATGGGCTCGCCTCCCGCACTTTCGGCAGTCTGGCCGAAGTTAAGCGGGCGCACGCACGTTGCGATCACCGCGACGCACCCCAGTTCCCGCCCGCCGAGGAACAGTCAGATGAGTGACGGACTACCGACCGAGAAAAGGGTCGGGACCGAGAAGCCGCGCACATCCACGACCGCTTCCCCTCTCACTTGCGCCGTTCGCGATCGCGATTCTGCAACAGCGACTTGACGTCGACCGCGGTCGTCTTTAGCGGAAGAACGCGCTGATGGTGCAGATCACGATAAACGCACCATCGTCTCTTGGTGGCGATAGCTTCAGCATGATCCGCGGCGTCTATTGCTTTGCTGCGCTTTGCCTCGCAAGGTCATCTTCGGCAAGACGAATCAGTCCAGCCATGAGCGGTATCGGGGAAAACATTGAGACGCGCTGTTCCTTCGTTCACTGTGGAAATCCGGCGCCGGCCAAGGCTGGCGACGGCGTTCAGGCCCACGCGCGCCATCGTCCGAAACCAGGTCCCCGCAAGCGGGATTTGATCGAAAGTCGCACGGTGCTTCGGCTGTAGCGTTCGGTGCGGAGGTGGATCCGTCTCCGGTTGATGTGGCGTCGGCTCCAAAGGGCCGAATTCTTCCCAGCCTCGTCCCCGACGAGCCGTTACGGCGTATGCTCCGAGACGCCGCGCGAACACTGGCAGAGTCTGCCCCTCCTTCGCCGGCGCCCAAGCCATCGTCGGTGCGGCCATCGTCGGTGCGGACGTCGAAAAGAAAAGACCAAGCATCGAAGTTGCCCCGGAACTCGAGCGTCTCGCGTGACGAGAGCGAGCCAGTGGCTGAAGGAGCTGAAGGACTGTTGACCGCGTCCCGTCGAATGTCCCGTGTGCAATCAGACGAAAGGGCAGGCGCTTCGCCAAAGGACCCGACGCGTGCGCCCAGGCAAGTTGTCGGAAACTCCCGCGGTCTCGCGCTGAGCGCAAAGGCAAAACGAATTGACAAGATTGCGTTCTCTCGCGACGACGACAGGGCTAAGGCTTTGCCTGATGACCAACGATCCACGACAAGGACGGACTCTCCGGCCACGCTTCCTTCGAAGGTCGATGGTCCGTCACCTGAAAGTCGAAAGCGAACCATTATGGCTCGCTACGTCTTCGGCGATGAGCTCAAGCCCGGCGAGCGTTGGAAGCGGCGGTTGCTCAGGTCGCGATGAAGCGCCGCTCCGCGATCTCCTCTCGGTAGTCGATCCCCCATCCGTCGAGGCGCGGGTCGTCGTGATCCGCTTGATCCATACCATCATATCGAGACGGCGGGTTTGGACAGGACACCTGCCAAGGCCGGCGAGAGCTCCGCGGAAGCCGGTCGCCGTGGGCGTCAAGCTGCTGCGAGCGAACAGCGCCGGCCTTCGTGGAGGCCGGGGCTACCAGACCAATTAAGGCATCGAGCAATGCCTTTTCCGGCGATACCCAGCAAAGCCGAGAGCCGCGAACCCTAGCAGCACCATTGCCCAAGTGGCAGGTTCGGGAACACCACCGGTCAACGCGAACGCCAGGTTCTCCGGTATAGCCGTCCAGCTAAGACCAAAAATTCCGTAGGAAGCCGACGCCGAACCCAACGGCGCCGTCGAGGTCGTCTCCGCGCCCCACGTCGGACTAGAGACGTCGTTTTGCCTGAGGGCGAACCAATATTTCGTCCCGGGAGTCAGAGTTACAGGGGCGAATGTCGCACTATACGAATATTCATCCCATTGCGGTTCAGTCGACGGGCCGATCACTGCGCTGGTCAGCGTCTGGTTCGCTGACCCGACATTCCCAAACCAGATGTTGGCGCCCGGGAGCCCGCCGCTGTCCGCATTAATTCCAAGAGTAAAGTTCGGAGAAGCGCCGCAGGTGGTCGACGGAAAGCAACCGCCCCACCAATGTGCGTCCGTCACAACATCGGCGCCGGGCGCAAGCGTGAAACTCATCGCGACGGATGCGGTGCCCGTGGCATAAATCTGTCCGCCCTGATCAGGTCCGCCGCCATTATAGATCACTGTCGCTCCAGCCGGAGCAGGTGCGACCACGAACACAAAGATCGCCGCAAAAGCAACCCGAGCCGGCAGAGTCTTGGCCAACAAGTTGGTTTGCATTGGTTGTCCCCGCCTCAGAGTTTTCACATAATAAGATTGATCCAAGACAACGCTAGGTCAATGTCATTTGCCGAGACCGTGAGCGCGCCGCCGTCGTTGGTGTGTGCTGGCGATGTTCGACGGGTTCGGCCCGAAGCCCTTCGAACACTGTTCGAACCATAGGGACGGGTTCGAGGTGGCGTGTATCCCGCACTAGTCTAGGAGTTTGCCCGGCCACTGAGCGCGTAAAGCCTCGGACGGCTTTCCGCAGCCTCAGCTCTTGCCGGGGCGAGCCACCTCCGCGTCGCGCTAACGTCATGATTGATGAGCAGGGCGACATGCCCGGAAAGGCCTTGCCAGAAGTCCGGGCTAAGGGAGAGTTCTCCCGTGGTCCAACGCCAGCTGCAAGCGCTTTGCGCCTCCTCGGGATGCACACCGTCCGCGACGTGCAGCTCGTGGGGGGCCACGGATCGTGGTTCGCCGCCGCTGCCCGAGAAGACGAGCGCTCGCAGCGAGATCCCCAGCGAACGAGCATCGGGGATCCCGACTTCAGCGGGGACGAAGGTGTTGGACTTCAGCCGAACGTCCGTCGCGGCCGCTGGGAACAGGAACACCGCCGCATCCCCGCCCGAACATGGACGATGAACCTCACCGTCGGCGACTAAGTGGAGGTCAGCATCGTATGAGCGCGACCAGCCGAGCAACTCGGCCCGCGCCTCCAGACGTTGGCGAGCAAACGCAAGCACCGGACCATCCAGCACGACCGGGCGGCAGAAATCGGCGCGGGTCTTTGTATGCCCCTCGTCGAATACCAACATCGTTGGGCTGACCTCGTCGAAGAAAGCGCGGTTTCCGTGCTCGAAATAGCTCTCTGCCGGCAAGTTGTTAGCGATCAGCACATCGTGGCTGTCGAGTTCGACATGCCAGTAGGTCACGTGCTCCATCGCGACTTGGGCAATGGTGGCGCCATTGATGAGATCGCCGGCGGCAATTAGCACCTCGCCGCAGAGATCGACGCAGAGGGAGTGGCCGCTCGAAACGAAGAGATCCTGCGAGGGTCGGTTCGGCCCGAACGAGTCGCGTGCGATACGGACCGGATGAACCACGCGCGAATTGGCGTATCTGCGGCAGTCGACGAAGCGACGCCCCAGCCACTTGATGGGCCGAAGCTCCCCGGAACTTGTCTCCACCAGATCGCCGACTTGCAGGCTCTCGACCGCGACATCGCCCCGCGGTGTGCGAATCAGCGTACCCTCGACGTAGCAAACTGGAGACGACGTAACAGAACTGCTTATTAGAGTTGTGAAATTACCGATGTCGCCAAGGTGCACAGAGTCGCCGGTAATGACGGTAGGCTGCTCACCAGTGTAAGTGATCACAATATTGTTATTACCGGAGAACGAAGTTAAAGCGAAATTAGGGCCGGATCCGATAATGAAACTGGTAAAGGTGACTACTGGCGGGCCTCCGAGAGAGACCGAGAGAGTGCCGATGGCGGATCCTGTTGTATAGTCGACTTCAAGCGTGCCGGTTATAGTAGCGACTATGGTTCCACCAAACTCTTGAAACTGTACGTTAGAGAAGGCAATATCAACAATATTATCTGCCATGAGATCATCTCCCGCGCGAATTTACCGAGGGGAAGCTGTAGCAGCATAGGCTCAAAGCCCAGTAGGGTCCACCAGATGGATCACTTCCTGATTCGCGCCGACTAAAATTGTGGCGGACTGACCGGGAGAAGTCGGCGTTCGCATGAGGCCACTGCCAGAAGAACGTCCGGCAAAGCCGCGTCCGCCAACGGTCTTTCAAGCCGATAGCTCGCGGCGAGACCGCGACGCTTGCAGTGCGAGCGACAGGCCGAAAGCAAATCGCCGAGCGAGTGTGAAGCGACGCGTACCGACCCGTCCCGCCGGTCTAGCGCAACCCTTCCGTGCCGGGACCGAACAGGGATGCGCACTTAAGGTCGATTTTCGCCGTTCGCCTCGCCGTCCGCGAATAGCCGCTATTTGCGCCACGGAGCCCGTTCACAAACAGAGGGCGGAGGACTGCTTCGGGGTCGATTATGGCTGTCCGATCGCGCCAAGTGTCAGATGCGAACTACCAAGGCTGGACACGCTTGACCCTTATGAGAACGAGAAATTCAAACATTCTCTTCTGATTTTCTGACATCACCGGTATGATGGCTCTTCGTCGTCAAACCGAAAGCCGCCCATGCCCAACGTCGCAGAGGCCGCCGCGCATCCCGCGAGGGCCGTCAGCTATCCCTTTGCCGTTCTTTCGCAGGTCCTTGAAAAGTCCCGATTCGCGGAAGGATTTGGCGCGATTTACAGCCCGTTTTCATGCTCCAAATCGCCCGAAAATGCTTCGTTTCGTGCGGAAAACGATGAAAACGGGCGCGCAATCGCATGAAAAGCGGACGAAAGGACAGTTTTTGACGCCTAAAGCGTTGAAATCGCCTCTTCGGCGCCAAAACTGCGCTAGACTAGAGCGAAGGGGACCCTGCCGATGAGGGTGAGTGCGACGCCGGTCAGCGCAGAGGCTTGACGGCAGATCACTCACCCTTTTGGGAAACCAAATGCGGCGGGCCCTGGCCGGCCGTCGCGCGGCTGGTCGGACCTTAACTTCCCGGCGTCTTCACGTCCAATTCAACGGTGTAAAGTCCGGCGTTCTTGAGCGGGCTCTTGTCACCCCAGTCGCCCTCGAACGAGCCTGTGCCGGTGGCGCCCTGATAGGCGCCGGTGCCGGAAATGATCTGGTATTTGCCGAGCACATGGCCGCCGGTGTCGGTTCCCGTGACCGAGGTGGTGTAAGTCACCACGAGAGAGCCATTGGGAAAGAAATACGTGCTGTGTCCGACGCCCTTGCCGTTGTCCGTCTTGTCATAGAAGTCCTTGGTCCCGAGCGTTCCGTCCGGGGCGATGGTCACTCCGACATTGTGGCTTTCGCCGTCCTTTTCCCCGACATAGAACGTCACCAATTTGTGCTTGAGCGTAAGGTCGGCCGCGATCGCCGCGATATTGGAACCGACGAGAAGCGCGAGCGCTGAGACAAGAGTTTTCATGTCTACCTCCGTTGTTGCTCCAAGGCGACGCCTTGTTGCGCCCGCGGATGATGGCGAGGCCGCGTAAACGGCGTTTGACCGCAATGTTTCGGGCGAGTAATTGTTGTAATCGTCATATGTCGATCGTCTAAGAATCTGGCGGCGAACCCGCGAGGGGGGCCAATGGTCGACGCTCCGGCGGACACGGCGAGGAACGCCGGGAGGAGCTCGCAGGACGGGAACCGCGGAGCGTTTGGCTTTGCGGGGCTAGTTTTCGACCTTGACGCCTGCACGCTCAAGCGCGAATCCGGCGAGGCGGTCGCGCTGACGCGCGGCGAATTTGCGCTCCTTCACGAATTCGTGCGCCGGCCCGGCCGGGTGCTAAGCCGGGACTTTTTGCTCGACGCCATAGCCGGGCGGCGCAACGTTCCTTTCGACCGCAGTGTTGACGTGATGGTCGGGCGCCTCAGGAAAAAGGTCGAGCTAGACCCGAAACAGCCGAGCGTCATCCAAACTGTTCCGGGCGAAGGCTACCGCTTCAGCGCGCCGCTTTATCCCTGCAAATCGGCTGCGGAAGCCGACGACGCTGCGACCGCCGCCTCGCCTGGGGACACTTCTATCCAGCCGCCAGCTGCGAACCCGCGGACATGGCGCACGCTCTGGCCCGTTTTGGCGGCTGCACTCGCGCTTTGCCTGATCGCGGTGGCCGCAGCGTTTCAGTGGCGCACCATCAATCAGGAAGCCGCGCCGCGCTTCTCCATGGTGGTTCTGCCGTTCGCCAATCTCACAGGCGACCCGGCATGGGACTATCTGGGCAAGGACATGGGCGTCGAGCTGACGACGCTGATGGGCGCGTTCCCGAACATGCACGTGCTCGCCGGCCCGGCCGGAGGCGGGGCGGATCAGGACGTGCGCGGCGCGGCGAGGGCCGCGGGGGCGCGCTATGTGATCGCCGGGGCAGTCGACAAAGTAAACGACCGGCTACGCTATTCGGCTCAGCTCTTCGAGGGCGCGAGCGGCCACGAGTTGTGGTCGGGGCGGTATGACGATGAGGGCGTCGATCCCAAAGCCCCCGGGCCCGACGTCGCCACCCGCATTTATCACGCGCTCGCGGGGCTGATGGGGCGTCTCTACGCCGAGGAGGAGCGACGGTCGTGGAGCAAGGATGAAGCAAGCCTGGACGCCTACGATTATTACTTGCGCGGCGCGTCATTCTTCTTGCGCTTCACGCAAACCGATAATGAAAAGGCGCGCGCCATTTTCGAGGAGGGCCTCAAGAAGTACCCGAACGACGGACTCTTGCTGGTGAAGCGCGCGTGGTGCTTCTTCGCAAGGACCTGGTACAGTCTGAGTGAAAACTCGCACGATGACGTCGAACAGGCTTGGCGCGTCGTGCAATCCGCCAGGACCGCGCCGTCGCAATCGCATTTGGCGACCTACCTGCTGCATCAGCTGATGGCCTCTCTCTTCCAGCTACACGACCGCGACTTCCCGCACTCGGTCGACGAGGCGAGGGCCGCCATGGCGATGGCGCCGTATGAGACAATGACGCGTTCGGACCTTGCAAATAAACTGGCGAACGCCGGCGACGTTGGCGAAGCCACCGCCTGGGCCGAGCGGGCGGTGATTGACGATCCAAACCCGCCTTCGTGGTATTATTCCAACCTCGCCTGGGCTTATTACGTTGGCCAGCGCTACGAGGACGCCCTGCAGGCGGTTTCGCGTTACAAGGCTGACTTTCCGGCGCTGTTCGCCGCCATTTGCGTTCGCCTGGGCCGGCTCGACGAGGCGCGCGCGGCGGTTGCTAACGCCCTCAAGGCGGGGACCCCGCTTTCGATCGCAACAGAGGGCTTTTGGCCCCAAATTGAGCCGGATCGCACCGCGTATTTGAATGATTTGCGGGCGGCCGGCGTGCCGGAGAACTGACTGACCTACTAGGACTGACGGCCCGCGCGGCAACGGTGGAAAGGCCCAGCGCAAGACAACAAAGTCGTCCGCGCCGTCCTCAAGACGGCGAATGACGGGAGCCGGATCTTGCTCCAGGTTCGGGGCTGCGGCCCTATTTCACCGGGATACGGGCTTGCCTGAAAGCGGCGAGGTACTTCGCTATACTGAATACTATTGCCGCAGTCGTTGCGTGTCACCCGATACCCTGCTTTCAACATAGCGCGGCTCAGGATTGGGGCCGACCTAGACGCGCCGGTTGCGTCAAATCCGGCCACGCGCGTGACGTCTTCGGGCAAGACAAATAACGCCTGGTGACCACTTGGTACCGTGAGGTGCGTCGCAAAAGGGCGGATAGCTCGCCTACAGGAGTCGCGTCGAGAAGGACCGGAGTCCCGGGCGATAGCTGTCATTCCATATCGAGCGCGACATAGGCGTCACCGCCCGGAGCGGACCTCCGCAAGGTGCGGTATGTCAGGAACAACTTGTCCGCATTTGCCGTCGCCTCCATAGCTGACCCAAGGCTTTCAAGCGCGGAGCGATAGCGCGCGCTGCGGAAAGGCGGAGGAGGCGCAAAGTCGTAATCAGAGCGAACCGGCTCCACCAACGCCGGGGACTTTTCGGAGTTGAAAAAAATCAAAGTTATAATGGGTGTTGACATGCAATTTCATCGACCGCACTATTGACCTACAACGGGATAACCCGAAGCAATTCATTGGGAGGGCCCCCGAATGGAGTTGACGCCGACGAGCAGACTGTCCGCTATTCTCATTGTTGGCGCTCGCCATAGGCTCCTTGATCGGAGCTGCAAAGTTTTCTCTACCCCGAACATTCGCCAACGCCGCCGGGCGTTCAAGGCAATCATCGTTTGAATCATCATGCTCCCGCTGGTGTAGGGTGCTCGCCGAGCGAAAGCCCGAGTTCGAGACTGGCGCAGACGCTTCCATCAAAGCCGGCGAAGATCCGAGCATCTCGCTGTCACATGTCACGTCATACCGACAGAGTAATCAATAAGACGAGGGAGGCGCGACAATGAGCTCATCTGAAGAGCAAAAACTCCCGCTCTCGTCGCTGATTGCCATGGTCATCGGCTCGATGGTCGGCGCCGGGATCTTCAATCTTCCCGGCCGGTTCGCGACGGCGACCGGTCCCTTCGGCGCGCTGATCGCGTGGGCGATCGCGGGCACCGGCATGTACATGCTGGCGCGCGTGTTCCAGGCTCTGGCCGAGAAGCGGCCGGATATCGACGCCGGCGTCTTCGCCTACGCCAAGGCCGGCTTCGGCGATTACGTGGGCTTCCTGTCGGCCTTCGGCTACTGGCTCGGCACCGTCCTCGGCAACGTCTTCTACTGGGTGCTCATCGGCACGACGCTTGGCCGGTTCTTTCCTTACGTCTTCGGCGACGGCACAAGCGTTACCTCGATCGTCGTGTCGTTGATCGGCGTCTGGGCGTTCCATTTCATGATCCTGCGCGGCGTCAAGGAAGCGACGTTCATCAACAAGGTCGTCACCGTCGCCAAGATCGTTCCGCTGATCATGGCGGTTCTCATCTTCGTCTTCTTCTTCAACTATTCCCAGTTCTCGGAGAATTTCTTCGGCGGCGTTGGAATGCCGGAAAAGACCCTGGTCGCACAGGTGCGCGACACGATGCTGATCACGGTGTTCGTCTTCATCGGCATCGAAGGCGCGAGCGTCTATTCCCGCTACGCCAAGAAGCGCTCGGACGTGGGCGCCGCGACCATTCTCGGCTTCGTCGCGGTCACCGGCCTAATGGTCGCGATCACGCTGCTTCCCTACGCTACTGCGCCCCGCGCGGCGATCGCCGGCGTTCCGAATCCGTCTCTCGCGGGCGCCCTGGAACTTGTCGTTGGGCACTGGGGCGCGGTGATGATCTCGCTCGGCGTGCTGGTCTCGGTGCTCGGCGCCTTTCTGGCCTGGACCCTTATCTGCGCCGAAGTGCTGTTCGCCGCGGGCCAGTCGAAGGACATGCCGCGGCTGTTCGCGGCCAGAACAGCAATGACGTTCCCGCGAATGCGCTCTGGCTTTCGAACATCCTCGTCTCGCTGTTCATCATCTCGACTTACTGGTCCCGGGACGCCTTCAACTTCATGCTCGACATGGCTAGCGTGACGTCACTGCTGCCCTATCTGCTCGTTGCAGGATACGGCGTGCTGCTGGCGCGCAGCGGCGTCGGATACGAGAAGACGCCGGACGAACGCGGCCGCGACCAGATCATCGCGGGGATCGCAGTCCTCTACACGATCTTCATGTTCATCGCCGCCGGGCTGAAATATGTGCTGCTGGTGACCGTCCTCCTCGCGCCAGGCACCATCCTCTATTTCTGGGCGCGGCGGGAGCAGAACGCGCGCCTGTTCACCCCGGTCGAACTCGTCGTCTTCGCCGTTTTGCTCGTCGGGGCCGCCATCGGCGTCTACGGCCTCGCAACCGGCCTCATCACGCCCTGATGGAAAGTGCTTTCGTCCCGGAAAGCGCGTCAGGTGTGCGATCCGGCGCGCAATGAACATTGTGCAGCAAGGAGACCACAGCCATGACGGATACAGCGGCGCCGTTCGGCGTTCACTCGGAAGTCGGCCAGCTTCGCAAGGTGATGGTCTGCGCGCCGGGACGCGCGCACCAGCGCCTCACGCCGAGCAATTGCGACGACCTCCTGTTCGACGACGTGCTGTGGGTCGACAACGCCAAGCGCGACCATTTCGACTTCATCACCAAGATGCGCGACCGCGGCGTCGAGGTGGTCGAGATGCACAATCTCCTCGCCGAGACGGTCGCCGTTCCCGAGGCGAAAAAGTGGATCCTCGACAATCAGGTGACGGCCAATCAGGTTGGCCTCGGCCTCGTCGACGAGGTCCGCAGCTATCTCGAAGGGCTCAGCCGCGCGCGATCTCGCCGAGACGCTGATCGGCGGCCTCTCGACCCAGGAATTTCCGGATCATATCGGCGGCGAGATGCTGGCGCTGGTGCGCGACGCCGCCGGCGTCAACGAATATCTCCTGCCGCCGCTCCCCAACACGCTCTACACCCGCGACACGACCTGCTGGATTTATGGCGGCGTGACGCTGAACCCGCTCTACTGGCCGGCGCGGCATGAGGAGACGATCCTCACCACCTCGATCTACAAGTTCCATCCCGACTTCGCCGGCAAGGTCAATGTCTGGTGGGGCGATCCGACCAAGGACTGGGGTCTCGCGACGCTCGAAGGCGGCGACGTCATGCCGATCGGCAAGGGCAACGTGCTGATCGGCATGAGCGAGCGGACCTCGCGGCAGGCGATCAGCCAGCTGGCCGCGACGCTGTTCGAGAAAGGCGCCGCGGAGCGCGTCATCGTCGGCGCGATGCCGAAGCTGCGCGCGGCCATGCATATCGACACGGTCTTCACCTTCGCCGACCGCGACTGCGTGCTGACCTATCCCGACATCGTCAACAAGATCGAATGCTTCTCCTACCGGCCGGGATCGAAGACGGGCACGCTCGATCTGCGCAAGGACAAGGGCGGACTGACCGAGACGATGCGCGAGGCGCTCGGCCTCAAGACGATTCGCGTGGTCGAGACCGGCGGCACCGACTACATGCGCGAGCGCACCCAGTGGGACAGCGGCGCCAATCTCGTCTGCGCGTCGCCCGGCGTCGTCTTCGCCTATGACCGCAACACCTACACCAACACGCTGCTCCGGAAGGCGGGGATCGAGGTCGTCACCATCACCGGCGCCGAACTCGGCCGCGGCCGCGGCGGCGGCCATTGCATGACCTGCCCGATCATTCGCGACGCCGGTCGACTATTGATGCAGGCGGCGAGGGCGAAGCATCGCGGCGCGCTGGGCTGCGCGCGTCGGCCGTGTCGCCATCGCGCTTGCCGACGCCTCGTTCGCCCGACGCTGCGCCGCTCAGGCCGCCGGCGACCGCAGCGACGCCGGCGTCGACGCCGACGACGCGCGCACGCACGCCCTGCTCGGCACGCTCAATCTCGCGACGCCCGAGCCCTTCGACAACCTCTACTCGACCGCGCCCGGCGCCGAGCAGCAGGTCGGCAGGCCGCAGTTCCGCTTCAACGTTCTTGCGCCCCTCAACTTCGACTCGAACGCCGAGGCGGTAAGCTCGGGCGGAACGCAGAGCTGGGGAACCTTTCCGGTCGGCAATCTGTCCTGGGCGGCGCCGGTCGGCGATCTGCCGTTCCGCGTGTCGGTCAACGCCAATTCCGAGTTCAAGCGCTTCTTCGACGCCTCCGACGTCGACATCGACCGGCTGACCTTCTCGGGCCGCATCCAATATGTCGACCCGACCAACGACCAGGCCTTCTCGCCCTATTTCGCCATCACGCCGCGCTTCAGCTACCTGCCGACCTTCTCGGACCAGACGGAGGCGCGGCAGGACTTCAACCTCGGCTTCAACAAGAGCTTCAATTTCGACGGCTCCTTCCAGCCTGTGCCGATCGCCGCCGACACGTCCGCCGAGACGGTCTGGTCCTTCGGCCTCACGGCCTTCGCGCAGAGGCGCCTGCGCCAGCCGCAGCTTTCATCGGACGCGCTGTTCCTCATCCCGTCGGTGTCGTGGGTCATTTCCGAGACCTGGAACGCGAGCTTCGCGGTCGAGATGCTCGGCCGCTGGTACGAGGCACGACGATCTTCGGCGAGACGAGCCGCGACTGGGAAGCGCTGCCGATCGCGACGCTCGAATACGTCATCCCGGCTTCGCTTTCGGCAGCGACCGGTTCGCCAACCTTCTCGGCCGGCCCGGCGATCGACCTGCAGGGCTCTCATCTGAAGCGTCTGGTCGACCGTGCCGGGCGTCAGCTACGGCCAATGGGAGGCGAGCGCGACGCTGAAGCTGGGCTGGCGGTTCTAGGCATCATGCGTCGCGCGTGGAACGAGTCGAGGCTCGCCGAGAGGACGCCGATGATCGGGAGGCCCGCACGCTTTGGTCTCGAGCGCGATGGCCCGCGCGAGACCGCCTAGAACGGAGCGCCCCATGCGACCGGTTTCCGAGGGTTCCGCCGACGAAGGAGACGCCGAGACCGGGCGCGCGCCAAAGGCGCAAGCGCTCCTTTCCGCCGCCGGTTGTCATCCTGACCGTTCTCCTCGTCCTCGTGTGGATCGCGGCCTTCTTCATCCCCTCCGGCCAATATGCTCTCGACGCCGCCGGCAGTCCGATCGCGGGCTCCTTCACGTTTCGTGCCCGTGCCGCTCGATTTCGGCGGCCGGGTCCGGGATCTCCTGCTTGCGCCGATCAACGGAATGTACGGAATCCGGGATCTCGAGACGGGCATGGTCGGGCCCTCGAACCGGGGAAAGCTGTTCGGCTCCGTCGAAGTCTTCCTCTTCATCCTGTCGATTGGGGGATTCATGTCGGTCGTGTTCGCGACCGGCGCGCTGGAGCGCGGCATCCATCACCTGTCCTATCGCTTTCGCGAGCGCGCGTACGCTGCTCGTCGCGATCCTCACGCTGCTCTTCTGCGTTCTCGGATCGATCAAGGGCTGGAGCGACGAGAGCCTCGGGCTCTATGCGATCATGGTCCCGCTGATGATCGCGCTGGGCTACGACCGGCTGGTCACCGTGGCGATCATCACTGTCGCGCCTTTCGTCGGCGCGGCCGCCGCAACGATCAATCCGTTCAACATCGGGATCGCGGCGTCCAAGGCCGGCGTCTCGATCGCCGATCGTCTCGGCCTGCGCTTTACGCTGCTCGTGTTGAGCGTGGCCGCGACGGTCGCCTATACGCTCTGGTACGCGCGGCGGGTGAAGGCCGATCCGGCGAAGTCGCTCTGCGGGATCGGCGCCGACGAGGCAGCGCTCGCGGAGGCGGACAGCCGCCCGCCCGAGCCCCTGACGGGCACGCACGCGGCCGTGATCGCCCTCGTGGCGTTCACTTTCACACTCCTGATCTTCGCGATCATTCCCTGGGGCGCAATCCTAGACAACGCCGAGGTCGACCCCGACACGGAGACGACGATCCGGTCGCCGCTGTGGTGGGAGCTTGGGTGGTGGCTGCCGGAACTCACCGCCCTGTTTTTCGTCATGACCATCGTGGTCGGGATCGTCGGCCGCCTCGGTCAGGCGGCCCTCGCCAAAGCCTTCCTCAAGGGAGTGGCCGAGTTCGCCGCTCCAGCCTTTCTCGTGACGCTTGCGCGCAGCGTCTCGGTGGTCATGACGAACACCAAGACGATCGACACGGTGCTTCACGCCATGGAGGGTCTGGTCGCCGGCGCCTCCAGCGTCAATTTCATCCTCCTGACGTTCTTCGCGAGCCTACCCCTTTCGTTCGTCGTCGGCGGCGGGTCGGCGGGTACGGCGCTCACCGCGCCGGTGCTCGCGCCGCTCGGCGACTTCGCCGGCATCGACCGAGCACTCGTGATCACGACATGGGTTGCGTCCGCGGGCTGGCTCAGGCTCGCCCTGCCCACGAACGCCATCTTGGTCGCCGGCCTCGCGCTCGCCGGAGTCGGCTTCGACCAGTACCTCCGCTTCGCAGCGCCCCTGATGGGCATTCTCCTCGTGGTCATCCTTACGGTTCTGACGGTCGGTGCGCTTCTCTGAGAAGCGGATGAGAACTCCCTCTCCGGAATGTCCGGAGTTGGCGCAACTCTTCCGTATCGGCTACGGCAGCTTCGGCACGGACTCCGGCCTTCCCGGGCTACCTTTGCAGAGCTGGACTCCGCCCAACCGCGCCCTGCACTGCCGCGGTACACTACAGGCGCTCAACATCAACTCCGGCCGTCCTTGGCGAAGGAATGCGCTGATGGTGTACATTGTGAGAATCCCACCATCGCGTCCTCGAGGTCGGCGTGTCGGCAACGCGCCGCGGGCGGCCTCGATGGCGCGCGTTCGCCGTCCTTAAAACGCTGCATGGACGGCTGGATCGCGCAAACAATCTGCCCGGATCAGGCGACGCCGGAATTGATGGAGCGCTCCGCGCGCCTCGGCAGCCTCTTGCCTTATCGCAAAGCCGCGGAGGTGATGGCCGAGTGGCGTGACAGTCGCATGGCGCGAAGGCGTCGACAAAACTCTGCATTCCCGGTTCGCCAGCCTGCGCGTGCGGCCCGCGCATCGCGACTACTGGCGCTCGCAGCCCTATCCCGAAGAATGGCTGCTCGTCGAATGGCCGCAGGGCGAAAGCGCACCGACCAAATACTGGCTTTCGACCTTGCCGGCCGATCCCGACATCGAGACGCTCGTCGCAACCGCTCGGCCCGACGCTGGGGAGCGGAGTGCGCCCTGCTTTTTTCGATTAAGATCAACGTGGCGCGGCGGCGGGACGTAACCGGCCGGTCACGTATGAGCACACACCGGGCGATTATGCGGCGACGACGCGGTTCCGCCCGCTGTGCTTTGCTTCGTAGAGCGCCTCGTCGACGCGGTGCAGGAACGCATCACTTGATTCGCCTGGAACAAATTCGACCGCCCCAATGCTGACGGTGATCGGTTCCGCAAGCGGCGCAATCAAAGTAGAGGCAAGCATCATTCTGAGTCGCTCGGCGGAAATAACGGCCTGCTCCCGTGCCGTGTTCGGCAATAGAACGACGAATTCCTCGCCACCGTATCGGCCGAGAACGTCGGTTGGCCGTGTGTTCCCGCGCAAGATGTCGCCGAACGTTTCGAGGACCTTGTCTCCGGCGCCGTGTCCATAGGTGTCGTTCACACGCTTAAAATGATCGAGGTCGGCCATCAGCACGGAGAGTTTGGCGCCGCTTCGTCCCACCCGGCTGATCTCCTCCTCCAATGCCTGCTCCAGTCGGCGGCGATTGCCTACACCGGTCAGCTGATCGGTCAAGGACAACGTGCGGATCTCGGCCTCGCGTTGTTGCAACCGAAGGTTCGCCTGCACAGTTTCGCGCTGAGCAGCGGCGGTATCGCAATTCAGGTCTAGAATGGAATCGCTCAGGCGCAGTAGTTCCTTGATATTGTATTCCGCAACGATGCGGATCTGTCCGCCGGTCCGCCAGATGCGGGCGAGCAGGCTGTGCGTTTGTCCGCTGTATGTGCCGATGGTGAGCAAGCCGCTGTAGAGCTCGGTGTCCCCCGCGTTCGGGCACGACAAGATGGCCGCAAAGCTCGGCTGAACGAAATAGCTGGTGACGATCGTGCCGATCGGGTTTGATGCCGCGTCCGTCCTAACGAGTTCGAGAAGACCATCGTTGGCGTCAATGAGCGTGCCCTCAGGAGTGAGCGTGCCTACGGCAACTGCGAGCAATCGGTCGAATTCACGCTGATACCAGGGCACCAGGCCCTCCGCGGCCGATAGACCGATTCGCGTAAGCGACCGCTTCCTGCGGATCGGGGCTGTACGCGTCGGCCCCAACCATCTCGGCCAGATGGGTGAACCGGTTGATGGCGAGCCCGCCGAGAATCACCGGCGGTCGCTTGGCTCCCAGGCGCTCCCTCAGCCGCGCGATAACGTCTTTCGCCGCCGGGAGTTGCTGCGGGAAGGAAACCGACAGGCCGATCAGATCGGGTTTCCATTCGGCCGCGTGCCCGACGAGCGCGGCTGCCGGCGTATCGGCGCCGAGGAACTGCACGTCCCATCCGGCAAGCTGAAAAGCATCGCAAACCATCCGGGCGCCGACCGCGTGATTGTTGCCCTGCACACAGGCGAGGAGCATACGCTTGCCGTTCATCGGGGGAACAGGCGAGCGCAGCAGGCCAACGGCCATCACCGAATGGGCGATCGCGGTGGCCAGATGCTCCTGCGCGACCGAGATCTGGTTCAACTGCCACTTCTTCCCGATCTCGTAGAGCGCTGGCTGGATTACGTTCATTTCGACGTCGACGAGGCTGTGACCATCGTCGATGCAGCGGTTGACGACCGCCAGCGCCTCGTGCTGACGGCCGGCCAGCAAGGCGGCTTCGAACGCTTCCGTCTCCGCCCACGGCTTTCTCGGCATCGGCGCGACGACTGGCAGTTCCGCGGCACTCTCAAATCCCTTCCGCGCCCCTCGCAAGGCGGCGGCGACTATGGCGCCGTCTACCGCGTCCATCTTCGCGGCAAAGAACTCGCCGAGCCAGTCGAGCGACAACGCAAGGTGCGAGGATGGAACGGCGCGAGTTTCGAGCACGCTGCCGAGCCAGACCAGGTAGTCCACCATCTGTTGCATCAGCCCGAACTCCAGCACGGGCCGCAGGAATTCCAGATGGAACGCCAGATCGTCGCGGCAGACCTCCCGCCCGCGCGGGCCGAACTGGGCATAGACCGAACCGTGCGCGTCATAGAGTCGTTCGGTCACCGCGGCGATTGCATCGGATTGCAGGCTTCGGAAACGCTGCAGACCTTCGGGCCGCAGAAGTTGTGCTCCGGCATCCATGTTCAGATCTCCCAGTTGTCGCTCACCCCGCGAAGACTTCGAACAGCGTCACCTCGGCGCTTCCCGGCGACCAGTTTAAGACCTTTCGGAATGCCTTTATGCGCCTCGTGATACTCGTGTCCGCGATGCCAGGCGCGGTAGCTCTGCTCGTCGCTCCAGCGCGTCACCAGCCATATCTCGGCGGTCCGACCGACCGGGCTCATGACTTCCATTCCCAGGAAGCCGGACGCGCTATCGACGAGATGGGGACGCCGGCCGAACGCCGCCCGCACCTCCTCCGCCATGCCATTCGCGATGGTGAAGCGGCTGAGTGCGACGATCATCGCGATGCCTGGCGCGGGCAGCGCCGATGCTGCGCAGCAATGCGCCGGCCGTTCCTCGTTGTCTTCGACCGTCCAGCACATGCTGCAGCGGCCCAGAGATGGGCTTTATTGTGCGGCACCACTTCTTCCTCGCCGGGTCTCCCAAGACAGGACGGCCTTCGACCGGGCCATGAATGTTAGGGGCGCCGTCGCGAAAACTCATTGATCTATATCAATACCCTTCGGGGTTGCCGTCCCGCCCAACGCCTAAAATCTCGCCTTCGTGCTGGCTTCGAGACCTTCGACA
>CAVUJV010000017.1:0-128449 GCA_963741845.1 uncultured Alphaproteobacteria bacterium | reverse complement strand
AGGCCATGGCGGCGGGCATCAGCATTATCTATCAGGAGCTCAATCTCGTAGCGTTCATGACCGTCGCCGAGAATATTTTCCTCGGCCGCGAGCCGCGCACTCGGCTCGGAATCATTGACACGCGCCGGATGACGAAAGATAGCGCCGAACTGCTTGACCAGATCGGCGTCGGGCTGTCGCCGTCCGCCTACATTGGCGATCTGACGATCGCCACCCAGCAGATGGTCGAGATCGCCAAGGCCCTATCTCAAAACGCCGACCTGATCGTCATGGATGAGCCTTCGGCGATTTTGGCCGGCCATGAACTCGAGAGCCTGTTCGCCACCATTCGCTCGCTGGCCGAACGAGGCGTGACAATTGTTTATATCTCGCACCGGCTGAACGAAATCTTCGAGATCGCTGATGACGTCACCGTCTTGAAGGACGGGCAGGTCGTCAGCGTGCAGCCGATCAGCGACGTCAGCCGCGCGAGGCTCATTCAGATGATGGTCGGCCGGCCGCTCGAAGAGATCTTTCCGCATGCTACGCGTTCACGCGGCGCGCCGGTCCTGACTGCGACCGACGTCACGACCGAACGGCTCTCCTCCCCGGCCAGCCTCACGCTCTATGAGGGCGAAATTCTCGGCCTCGCCGGGATGGTCGGCGCGGGTCGCACCGAAGTGGCGCGCGCACTGTTCGGCGCGGATGCGCTCCGCTCCGGTAAGATCCTCATCAAGGACAGGCCGATTCAGGCGGGCAGCCCGAAAGACGCGGTCGAGGCCGGACTGGCGCTCGTGCCGGAAGACCGCAAAACCCAGGGGCTGTTCCTTGAGCAGTCGATACGCAGCAACATCACCCTCGCAAGCCTGGACAAGCTCACGCGCTTCGGGATCATTCAGCGGGGCCAGGAAACCGAGACGATCGCGCGGGCGCAGCGTGAATTGTCGATCACCATGGCTTCGCCGGAGCTTGAGGTCCAGCACCTCAGCGGCGGCAACCAGCAGAAAGTCGTTCTCGCGAAGTGGCTGCAAACCTCGCCGTCGGCGATTATTTTCGACGAACCGACACGCGGCGTCGATGTCGGGGCCAAATTCGAAATTTATCAGCTCATGCGTGAGCTTGCTGAGCGCGGCGTCGCCATCCTGATGATTTCGTCGGACCTCGTGGAAATCCTCGGCATGGGCGATCGGATCCTGGTCATGCACGAGCGGCGGATTGTCGGGGAGCTCTCCCGCGAGGAGGCGAGCGAGGAACGAATTATCGCGCTTGCCACGACAGGCGCCCAGGGGGAGACGGAGCCGGCGTGAGTGCGGTGACGTCGTCCCCGGCTGAGCGCGGCCTACGCATTCCGCACGGTCTGCGCCGTCACGCCTCGACGCTGATCGTCTACGGGCTCATTCTGATCCTGGGCGTCTACGCCTCACTGTTGTCGCCAAACTTCCTGACTGAACGAAACATCTTCAACGTGCTGCGAACCGCCGCATTTCTCGGCACGGTGGCGATCGGCGAAACCTTGGTCATTATCAGCGGCGGCATCGATCTCTCGGTTGGCTCAGTCCTCAAGCTCGCGGTGCTGATGTCGGCCATCCTCATGAACGGCAAGCCGGAAAACATCGCCGTCGCTGCGGCCGCCACGCTGGCGATGGGCGCGGTGATTGGCCTGATCAACGGTCTCTTGATCACGAAGGTGCGCATCGCGCCGTTCATCGTCACGCTGGGCGCCTACAGCATTCTGCGTGGCGTCAGCTACTCGGTGACGACAAAGCCGGCCGGCAGGGCCGCGCCCGGCTTCCTGCACCTTTACGATCTCAAGTTCGGGCCGGTTCCGCTCTTGGTGATTTTTCTGGTGCTCATGGTTGTCGCGGGGATTTTTGTGCTCCGGCGGACGGCGTTTGGCCGCTACATTTACGCCATCGGCGGCAACGAGCAGGTGGCGCGGCTGTCCGGTATCCGCGTCGATCGGGTCAAGATCGGCGTCTACGTTCTTTGCAGCACTCTGGCCGCGCTGACCGGCCTGCTGTATCTCGCCCGTTCGGGGGTCGGCGACCCGGTCACGGGCGAAGGCGCCGAGCTTCAGGCGATTACGGCTGTGATTCTTGGTGGGACGAGTCTGTTTGGGGGACAGGGCGGACTGATCGGCACGCTTGGCGGCGTGCTGCTCATGGGCCTGACCAATAACGTCCTCGTCATCCTCAACGTTAGCTCGTGGTATCAGGAATTGATACAAGGGCTTGTCATCGTCGGCGCGGTCGCGCTCTACAAGCAGAACCGACGGTGAACAAATCCCGCAAGGGCCGCTTCGTGCGTCTCGTCGCCGCCGGTAGACGGGTTTTCGACCACACGCAGGAGATACCCCTAGTGCACTGACACAGACGGATAATTCACAAATTCGGGTGGATGTGCGAGTCTGTGGGTATGGCTCAAACCGTCTGTGTCCTTCCTCCCAGCGAAGATCGCCAGCGTCTGCTGGCCATTGTCGCGGATCGCAATCGCCCACTTAAACATGTGCGGCGGGCGCACATCGTCCTTTGTTCGGCCGACCGTTTGCCTGTGCAGGAAGTGGCGCGGCGGGCGGGCGTCAGCCGACCCGCGGTCTGGCGCTGGCAAGCGCGATACGCTGTCGATTTCCGTCGAGAACTGACCCGGGATTTCCATTGAGAACTGACCCGGCTTGATGATGGTTTTGGGATCAGGCGTTCGTCAAGTTTCGAGGTTTCTCCTTTGCGGGTTTGGCGGCTTTCGCCGAGCTGTTCTTGAAGCGGAAGCTGTCGTTTCCGGTTTCGAGAATGTGGCAGCGGTGGGTGAGACGATCGAGTAGAGCGGTCGTCATCTTCGGGTCGCCGGACATTTGTAGATGCCACAACGCTTGACCGGCAAGTCGCTGAGGTCAGGGTCGTTGACCCGCATCATCCGCTGTACGGCGGCTGCTTTCCGGTCAGCGAACGACGCTCTGGACGAGGGCTGGCGCTGATCGTCATCCGGCTGCCGGACGGGCGGGAGCGAGCGATCTCCCGTGCCGCCATCGCCGTTTCTCCAGCGTCCGAAAATCTGACGGCGGCTGCAAGTCGTCTGGGACGCATTTCAGTGCGCACGCTTTTGCCCTTGGCAAATCACGTCCGCGCCGTGCTCGCCTCCAGAAATGCGGATCTCGAAGGCAGCGGCGGACTCAACCTCGATCGGATGCCTATCGAGCAGGACGGCTTCGCCCGGACGGCCGCCACGCCTGTGGCCGCAGCTTCCACTCGAGACCCGACGTCAGCTGGCGCAGCACGTGGGACAGCTCGTGCAACGTCTGCGGCGGCGGTCCGTCCGGCCAGAGGAGAGCCATCTTGCTGAGCACGACATTGTCGACCGATGAACGCATCACGACCGCTCATCGCGCCAAGCTGGCGTATGTGTATGTCCGGCAGTCATCGCCCGGGCAGGTCCGTCATCATCAGGAAAGCACGGAGCTGCAGTATCGGCTGGTCGAGCGAGCCGCCATGTTCGGCTGGCCGCGCGAGCGCGTTCACGTCATCGATGACGATCTTGGCAAGTCCGGGACGTCCAGCAAAGACCGGTACGGCTTTCAGACGCTGATCGCTGAGGTCGGCCTTGGTAAGGCCGGCCTTGTGATGAGCCTGGACGCGTCGCGGCTCGCCCGCAACAACCGGGATTGGCATCAGCTCCTCGAGCTGTGCTCGCTGTTCGGCGTTCTGATTGCCGATGGCGAACGGCTATACGATCCGGCGGCGTACCATGACCGGCTGCTCCTGGGCCTGTCGGGGATCATGAGCGAAGCGGAATTGCATCAGATCAAGATCCGAACTCCATCAAGGGGAACGCCAGAAGGCGGCGCGGGGTGAGTTGCGGCTGCCGCTTCCCGCCGGGCTGATCCACACCCGCGATGGCGGCGTTACCTTCAATCCGGACGAGGAAGTGCAGGAGCGGTTGCGCTTGGTCTTCGCAAAATTCCGGGAGCTGCGTAGCGCCAAGGCCGTCATGCGATATCTGCGCCGGGGAAACCTGCTGCTTCCGGTGCGACCCCTTCACGGTCCGGCGCCCCATGATGTTGTCTGGCGGCCGGCGGACAGCGCCCGCGTTATCAACATCCTGAAGAACCCGGCCTATGCTGGCGCCTACGTCTATGGCCGGCGACGCGCGGACCCGCTGCGGCGGCAACCCGGCAGCGACCGGATCGGGACGACGGCCGTCGCGCCGGAGGATTGGTCGATCTGTCTCAAGGACGCCCACCCGGCATATCTCGACTGGGACGAGTTCATGGCGAACCGAAGGCAGCTTGCGGACAACGTCGGTCGCTACGATGCGGGCCGGCCCGGCGCTCCGCGTAAAGGCAACGCATTGCTGCAGGGGATTGTCAGCTGTGGTCGGTGCGCCCGTCGGATGGGCCTGCGATACTCGGGACCGCACGGGGACTATCCGGTCTATGTCTGCGTCGCCGATAGCAGCGCGGAGGGTCGGCCGCGATGCCAGGAAGTACGAGCTCTCGCGGTTGACGCCGAAGTCGAGCGGTTGATCCTCACGGCGTTGACGCCAGACCGGATCGTGCTGGCGATTGCCGCGTTGGGCGAGATCGAAGAGGAGACGCGGGCGATGGAACGGCAGTGGTCGCTCAAACGCGAGCGAGCTCGCTACGATGCCGAACGCGCGCGTCGCCAATATGACGCCGTCGAGCCCGAGAACCGCCTGGTGGCTCGCTCGCTGGAGCGGGTCTGGGAGGAGCGACTGCGGCGCGCGGACCGGATCGAGCAGGAATACGACGCATGGCGTCGCGAGCAATCGGTCTCGATCTCCGACAACGATCGAGCGGAGATATTGGCGCTCGGCGAGGAGCTGCCGCGCCTTTGGCGCGCGGCGACCACCAGATCGGCGGACCGCAAGCAGATCGTGCGGCTGGTGATCAAGGACGTTGCGCTGGATCAGAAGCGGCGACGTGGTTACGTCTGGATCAAGGTCAATTGGCAAACTGGCGCCGCAAGCGAACATTGGCTGCAACGGTGCGTGCAAGGCTACGAGCAACACGCCGATCAGGACCGTCTCCGGCAATGCATTGCCGAGCTTAACAGGCAGCAGAAGATGGATGGCGAAATCGCCGCGATTCTCAACAAGGAGGCGCTCCGCACGGCGCATGGAGCGCCGTTCTCCGGCGGCATGGTTCACGTTTTGCGGAAGAGGTGGCGGATCCAAAGCGTCAAGATCAACGGCACAGCCGCGAACCCGCCGCAGTGGCCCGACGGAAGCTATTCGGTCCAGGGCGCCGCTGCGGCTATCGGCATCACACCTCAAGTCATATTCGATTGGCTCCGAAAAGGGTGGCTGACAGGCACGCAACTCGCCAAGGGCATGCCTTGGCAGATCTCACTATCCCCAGACCAAGCCGCCACGCTCAGTGCCAGAGTCCGACGCACCAACCGGTCCAAGAGAGAGGCATCATGAAAGCGTCGAGTTCGCCGAACACGGTTGCCCACTCGCCGAAGCTGAGATTGGTTGTGATGATGACGCTGGCACGCTCGTAGAGCTTGCTCAGCAGATGGAAGAGCAACGCCCCGCCGGAGGCGCTGAACGGCAGGTAGCCAAGCTCGTCGAGGATGACGAGATCGGAGTGAGTGAGCCGGGCGGCGATCTGTCCTGGCTTGCCCTGAAGCTTCTCTTGTTCGAGAGCGTTGACGAGTTCGACGGTGGAGAAGAAGCGGACGCGCTTGCGATGATGCTCGATCGCCTGGACGCCGATCGCGGTGGCGAGATGCGTCTTGCCCGTGCCGGGGCCGCCGACCAGGACGACATTGTGGGCGTCTTCCAGGAACTCGCAACGATGGAGTTGACGTGTGAGCGCCTCGTTGACCTCGCTGCTGGCGAAGTCGAAGCCGGCAAGGTCGCGATAGTTCGGAAAGCGGGCCGCTTTGAGCTGGTAGGCCGTCGACCTTACCTCCCTGTCGGCTGTTTCCGCCTTCAAGAGCTGCGATAGGATGGGCAGCGCCGCCTCAAAGGCCGGAGAGCCTTGCTCGGTCAGCTCGCCGACCGCCTGAGCCATGCCGTGCATTTTGAGGGTGCGCAGCATGATGACGACGGCGCCAGCGGCGGGATTATGACGCATGGCGCGCCTCCCGGGCTTGGCGCAGCGCATCGTAGCGTTCGACGTTGGCCTGCGGCTCGGAGGTGAGCGTCAAAGCATTAGGCGGCTTCACGACGGGTGGGTCGATTGGCTTGCCGTCAATCAACCGGTGCAGCAGGTTCAGAATGTGCGTCTTGGTCGGCACGCCGGCCTCCAGAGCCAGTTCGACGGCAGTGAGCACGGCCTGCTCGTCATGCTGGAGGACGAGAGCCAGAATCTCGACCATCTCGCGGTCGCCGCCCGGCGTCTTGAGCATGCGCTGTTGCAAGGCACGGAAGGCAGGCGGGAGTTCGGCGAACGGCGCGCCGTTGCGGAGTGCGCCCGGTTTGCGCTGAATGACCGCCAGATAGTGCCGCCAATCGAAAACGGTGGTCGTGCTCTTGCGTTGGTGGGAGCGGGCAAAAACGCGGCGATGTTCGCAGACGACTTGTCCCTCGGCGGCGACAACGATGCGTTCGGGATAAACTCGTACGCTGACTGGACGATTGGCGAAGGAGGCCGGCACGCTATAGCGATTGCGGTCCAGATGGACCAGGCACGTCGGCGACACGCGCTTGGCGTATTCGACGAAGCCGTCGAACGGGCGCGAAGGCTGCATCAGATGCTGGACCTCTTCGGCCCAGGCGTCGGCAATCGCGCCAGGATGCGAGGCGTGCGGCGTCTGCTCCCACAGCTCCCTGCATCGCATCTCCAGCCAGTCGTTCAGCGCCGCCAGGGAGGGGAAGCTGGGCATGGGCTGCCAGAGCCGATGGCGGGCGTCCTGGACGTTCTTCTCGATCTGCCCCTTCTCCCAACCGGACGCCGGATTGCAGAACTCCGCCTCGAACAGGAAGTGGCTGACCATGGCTGCGAACCGTGCGTTGACCTGGCGGTTCTTGCCGCGCCCGACTTTGTCGACCGCAGTGCGCATGTTGTCGTAGATGCCTCGCCGGGGAACGCCGCCCAGCACGCGGAAGGCGTGGTTATGGGCGTCGAACAGCATCTCGTGGGTCTGCTGCGGGTAGGCCCGGAGGAAGAAGGCGCGGCTGCAGGACAGTTTGAAGTGAGCGACCTGCAGCTTGGTTCGCTCGCCGGCAATGATCGCCCAATCTTCCGACCAGTCGAACTGGAACGCCTCGCCCGGCAAAAACGCCAGCGGCACGAACACGCCGCGGCCGCACGTCTTCTGTTCCTGTTGCCGAGCGGCCTTCCAGTCGCGAGCGAAGGCCGCCACGCGATTGTAGGAGCCGTCGTAACCGAGGGCGGCCAGATCGGCGTGCAATTGCTTGGTCGTCCGCTTCTGCTTGCGGGACTTCCCCGCCTCCTGCCGCAGCATATGCGACAGCTTGTCGGCGTAAGGGTCCAGCTTGCTCGGGCGGTCAGGGATGTTGAACCTCGGTTCAACGGTGTCCGAGCGCAGATATTTGCGGACTGTGTTCCTCGACAGCCCCGTGCGCCGCGATATCTCTCGGATCGAGAAATGGTCCCGGTAGTGCCAGCGTCGGATGACGCTCAGTAACTCCATGTCGATCACTCCATCGTCCCCCGCCTAGGCCAAGGGGGAAGGGTTCGAACATGGGTCAGTTCTCGGTGGAAAAACCCGTGGCGCCCGGGTCAGCTCTCAGTGGAAATCAACAGGCGCGGAAGTCGACGGGGCAATTCATGCGGCCGGTCTGCTCCGGGGAGCAGTAGGCAAGCGTGCCTTCAATCAACTCTGGATTGCTTACATAGGGCTGCTTGAGGTCGAGAATCGTCGAAATGCCGAAGTCGATGATCCGGACGCGGCGCTCCTGGAGATCGACGAGGATGTTGAAAGGGGTGATGTCCTTGTGAATGATATGTTGGTGATCAATCTCCGCCAGCGCACGCCCCGCGGCGATGGCGATGTGCAGCACGTCGACGATGTCGCCGGATTTCTGACGAAAGGTGGTCTTGAGGTTCTCGCCGTCCACCCATTCCATTTCGAGGACGTGGCGGTTGTTCTCTCGGGTTTTACGCAGCGGGCCGCGAATTCCGGGGAGCTTCAGCTCTCTGATGATGTCGAACTCGGTGTGAAACTGCGCGATGTCGGCCGGTGTGGGGAACTCGTAGTTGAGCACCTTGACCGCAGTGACCGTGCCTGAGCCGTCTTCGCGGCGGAAGACTTTGGATTTCTTACCCTCGTAGACGAGGCGGTCACCCATTTTGGTTCATGTTCTGGTGTGTACTCCACAGAGCCGGAGATCTCTGGCGACAAGACTTTGCTTCAGCGCAAAGTTTGTTTCCAGTCGAAGTGTTTCGCGCATCTCGCGACAACGAAGCTCGCGCGGCTCGCTTCGTTCCGTCGGGCGGTTCATCGCAAATCCCTTTTGCAAGAGCCCACCGCCGCGATGGTTAGCCATGGCGCGCTGACTGTGAGGTCGCGTCCAATCGTGGGCCCGCCAGAAGCTGGGTTCTCCTCTTTGTTTAGACTACCCGCGAAGAGTGCCCCGGTTGCTGTATATTAGTTCATCGTCGCGTTCGTCGCCAAGTAGGGTGAGCGGCGGAGCAGAGCGGAGCCGATAGGCGTGTCCATACCAAAAACCGGCATTGTCATGTCTGGAGGCAAGCAGCTCGGCGTTCGCTACGTGCTCGAGGGCTCCGTGCAGCGCGAACAAAACAGGGTGCGCGTCAACGCGCAGCTCATCGACGCTAAATCCGGCGCGCATCTGTGGGCCGAACGGTTCGAGGAGGACATCGCCGCCTGTTCAAGCTGGCAGGACCAAATCGTGGTGCGACAACCGCGGGAATCCGGAGGGTTATGTGAGGTCGCCGGGGCCGAGATTCGATCGCCACGGAAGGCGACGTCACATAAGCCGGATTGAACGAAGGTTCGCTGGCCGCCTTGTGGCGTCAAAGAGCGTCGTTGTCCTCCAAGGTATCCTGCTCCTCTTCCGCCAGCCCAAGCGCGCTGTCGAGATCGTCCTCCCCCTGCCCGCTCTGCAGCAGGCCTTCGGCCTTGAGCCGTTCGAGGTCGGGCAGGTCGCGCAGCGAAGCGAAGCCGAACGCCTCCAGGAATTTCCGCGTCGTCACATAGGCGAAGGGCGCGCCGGGCTGAGGGGCGCGGATGGCGCCGTCGATCAGGCCGTGGCGCTTGAGGGCGGCGATGACGTCGCGGCTGATCTCGCGTCCCGCCAGCCTGGAAATCTCCCCCCGTGTGACCGGCTGCAGATAAGCGATCGCGGTCAGCGCAAAGGTCTCCGTCCGGGTCAGTTCCGCAACCGTCATCCCCTGCCCTGTCCGGGATGGGCGGCGCGGATCGCCGGCGCGAAGCGGGTTTTGGTGCGCAGCGCATAGCCGCCGGCGACGAGGGTGAGATCGTAAGGGCGGCCGCGCAGCTCGTGGATGAGGTCGGCGATCAGATCGTCGAACCGGCAGTCCTCGCCGACCAGGCGGACCAGCGCCTCGCGCGGCACGGGTCGTGCGGAGGCGAAGATCGCGGCTTCGACGCGCAGCATCCATTCGCGCCAGCGGGCGGCTGGCGGCAAGTCGATGAGCTCGACGTCGAGGACTTTCGTCGCCGCTCCCGCCGGCGGCGGCGCGGCGCGGCGCTCATAGGCCGTACAGCCGGAACGTGGGCCGGCCCGGAAAGTTCGCGCGCGGCGCCAAGCGCGACCAGCCGGTCGAACAGGCGGCGGGCGGCGCGGTCGGTCATCGGCGCCTGGCGGGCCGCTTCGGCGGGCGAGACGCAATCCTCGGCGAGCAGCAGGTCGACGATTTTGGCCGCCGGTTTGGCGCGCAGTTTGGGCGCGACGGCGATCAGGGTTTCGGAGCGGCGGGAAAGATCGGCGGCGAGGTCGAGGGCCGAGGCGGCGGCCAGCGCGATCGCGCCCGCGGCGGCGTCTCGGCCAGGCTGGGTCGCCGGGCCTTGGCCGCCGCCCGGCCCCGGCGACCGCAGGCTCGGGTCCAGGATTTTCGTCGCGATCAGCGGCAGGGGCCGCGGCCAGCGCAGCCGGAGGGCGAGGACGAGTGTCGAACACCCAAAGGGCGAGGATTTCGGCTTCGGCCGCTGGGGCGTCCGGGAAGGCGGAAAAGGCCAGCGGCGGCGGCCTTTGCGGCCGCCGAGACCGGATCGCCCTCCCCTGCGCAAGCCTTCAGGCTGGACGCGAGGCCGTTCGGGTCCAGCAGGCCAGGTCGAGCCGCGCCGCCGCGTCGGCGAGATCCGGCCGGGGTCGAGGCTGGGCGGCCGGCCGGCGAGATCGCGCCACAGCCTGAGCAGGTTCGCCGCAGGCGAAAGGTCGTCGCCCATCGGCGAAGCGCAGGTCGCGCAGCGCGCCTTCGTCGGCGTTGAGGCGCAGGATCTTGGCGGAGGCCGCGGCGCTCTGCAGCGCGAGGCGGGAGCGCAGCGCCCCGGCGGCGGGCGGGTCGCGGCGCAGATGCGCGTCGAGAAGCGCGAGGCTGGCGCCGGCGACGAACAGCGGATCGCCCTCCCCTGCCCTTCCGCTCGCCCGCGCCCAGGCCGGGACCGGCGCCGGCGGCGGAAAGGCTTGCTGTTCCAGGGGTTTTCGCCGAGGTTCGCTCGCGCTCGCGCGCGCCTCGCCGCAGCGGCGCAGGCGCGCCCTCGCCGAGGGTCGGCGAGCGGGTCGGGAACGAGGGTCGAGATCGGCGCGAATCACGTGGGCATGGTGAATCCTCGGCGGCGCTTTGTCACGCGTTATTTGCGAGTTATCCGCCCCGCTTGTCGTGGTGTGGCGATGTCCGATAAGCTTGCCTTATCGGACATGATTCGGAGCAGGCCCCATGGCGAGCGAAAACGGCCGCAATTCCGGCCCTGAAGGCGCCTGGCCGGCCCATGAAGGCGCCGAAAGAGGCGCTCGCGACGGCGCCGAGGCGTCGGAAGAGACGCCTCAGCCCCCTGCCCTGCCCCGGCCCGCCAGCACGCTCAGCGGCCGGCTGGCGGGCTTGGCGGAGACCGCCAAGGCCTACGCCCGCTCGGCGCAAGCCGACAACACCCGGCGCGCCTACGCCGCCGACTGGAAAATGTTCGCCTCCTGGCTGCGCCGCCAGGGCCTCTCCGAGACGCCGCCCGATCCCGAGGCGGTCGGGCTCTACCTCGCCGCGCAAGTCGAGCGCGGCGGCGCGGAGCTGTCGGTCGCCACCCTCGAGCGGCGGCTGTCGGGCATCGCCTGGCGCTACCGTCAGATGGGCGAGCCGCTCGACATCCGCGATCGCCATATCGCGACGGTGCTGGCCGGCATCCGCCGCCGCCACGCCCGCCCTCCCCTGCAGAAGGCCGCCATCTTCGCCGATGAGCTTCTGGCGATGCTGGCGACGCTCGAGATGGATCTGAGGGGCTTGCGGGATCGGGCGATCCTGGCGATCGGCTTCGCCGGCGGCCTGCGCCGATCCGAGATCGTCGGCGCTCGACTGCGGTCCCGATCAGACCGAGGACGGCTCAGGCTGGGTCGAGATTGTTCCCGAAGGCGCCCTGCTCACCATCCGCGGCAAGACCGGCTGGCGCGAGGTCGAGATCGGCCGGGGCTCACGCTCCGACACCTGCCCAGTCGCCCTGCTCGAGACCTGGCTGCGGCTCGGGCGGATCGCCCGCGGGCCCCTCTTCCGGGCCTTGGCGCGCAAGAACGGCGGGGTCGGATCCGAGCGGCTCACGGACAAGCACGTCGTTCGGTTGGTGAAAAGGTGCGCGCTCGCCGCCGGCCTGCGGGGCGACCTGACCGAGGGCGAACGGCGCCTCGCCTTCGGCGGCCATTCGCTGCGCGCCGGCCTCGCCTCTTCCGCGCAAATCGAGGAGGCGCACGTCCAGAAGCACCTCGGCCACGCCAGCGCTGAAATGACCCGCCGCTACCAGCGCAAACGCGACCGGTTCACAATTAACCTCACCAAGGCGGCGGGGCTTTAGGGCCAAAGAAGCCCGTCGTTTCAATTGCAAAGGGCTTCTGACTATCGATAGCGGCGGGCAAGGTGATCTGGAAGCGCCCTGCCCTGCCCGACCGCTGCTGGTTCGCCGGCAAGGACTGGGCTTTGTCTCAAGGCGAGACGCCATGAGGCGTCGCCCGCGATATGCTGGACAGCGCCGCCGCTCACTCGGTCCGCGGCACGCGCCGAAGGCGCCAAGCCCGAGCAAATCCAGGAAGCTTTCTGCGCACCGCTATGGCTTGGACGGCGGCGAGCCGTACCAAAATGGTCGGCGATTTGCGGCCGACCGTGGATATGACAAACTTCCGTTCAACCGACAACGCCGGGCGCGATACATTCCCTCCGCGCTGCCTAGATCGATTTTCACGGCCTGCTCCGATGGGATCGTGCAATGGGCGCCTGTCCACGATCGGTCCGGTTGAGAAACAGCCGACCCTCGTCTATAGTCATATTGGTTAGAATAGTCAAAAGAGGGCGCCATGACCGCCACCAAGACATCATCAGGCTTCGGATAGTTGGACCGTCGCCGACGCCAAGGCTAGGCTATCCGAGGTGATCGAGCGCGCCCAGACCGATCCACAGATCATCACCCGGCACGGCAAGCCGAGCGCCGTCGTCGTCTCGGCCGAGGAATGGGCGCGCAAGACCGAGCGCAAAGGCACCCTCGCCGAGTTCCTGCTCGCTTCGCCCCTGCGCGGCGCCGACCTCGATCTCGAGCGCCTCCGTGACCAGCCGCGCGACCTCGATCTATGAACATCCTCATCGACACCAATGTGCTGTCGGAGGTCCGGCGGCCAGCGCCGGAGCCGAAGGTGCTGGCCTGGCTCGACAGGCTCGACGAGGACCGGGCCTTTATCAGCGTCGCCTCGATTGCCGAGCTTCGGCGCGGGATCGCCCTGATGGAGGAAGGCCGGCGGCGCGCGGCGCTTTCCGCCTGGCTCGCGGATGATCTGCCGGCGCGCTTCGTCGGCCGCATCCTGCCGATCGATCCTTCGGTCGCCGAACGCTGGGGCGATCTGATGGCGCAGGCCCGCAAGGGGGGCGTCGCTCTCTCAGCGATGGACGGGTTCTTCGCCGCGACCGCCCTCGTTCACGACTTGACCCTCGCCACGCGCAACGTCAGGGATTTTGCCCCGCTCGGCGTACCAATGCTCAATCCATGGATCGGCGGGAGCGTCGCGCAATGATTGCTCTTGCCTCGAAGCCTTACGGAGGGCTTGGTGAGCGACCTCAGACCACGGATCGTGATCCGCTATTGTACGCAATGCCGGTGGCTTCTGCGCGCGGCCTGGCTCGCGCAGGAGCTGCTCTCAACGTTTGGGACCGAGATCGGCGAGGTCGCGCTCGCGCCGGGAACCGGCGGGGTCTTCGAAATCATTTATGACGGCGAGACGATTTGGGAGCGCAAGGCCGATGGTGGTTTTCCTGACGCCAAGACGCTCAAACGTCGCCTGCGCGACCGTCTCGATCCAAGTCGCGACCTCGGCCACATCGACCGCGCTGGCGCGGACGAAGATGGGGAGTGAGACTATGGCGAAAGGAAAGGTCCCTACCCTTCAATTTGACCCGGCGACTCGTCGGGCTCTGCGGCCATCCTGCCGATGGATCGGCGCGACTCGCTCGCTCAGCTCCTTACTGACGACGACGTGGAGACCTTAAAGCATCTCGCCCGCTAAGGCATGGGCGAGAATAGCCTGCGATCGCTCGCATCGGATCTCGCCTATTTGGAGGCCTGGGCGGACGCCGCCACCGGCCGGCCGCTGCTGTGGTCGGCGATCTAAAGCAAATTCCGTTTGGCTAACCAACGGATAGGTTTTTTGCGGTTTGCTGCCTGCGCCGATTCGCAAGGTGTATGGCATGGCGGGAAAGTCTCCGGTTATGGCGAGCGATGAACAACGCGCCGGCCTCTTGGCTCTTGCCGATTCACGTGATCGCGGCGAGGCGGACCGGGCGCGCGCCGTGCTTTTGACGCTGGCTGGTTGGACCAGCTCCAAGATCGCGGAGGCGTTTGGCGTGCGCGAAGATACGGTTCGCCTGTGGCGCAGCGACTTCACCGCTGGCGGTGTCGCAGCGCTGAAGACCAGCATCGCGCCAGGCCCGCCTCCGGTGAAGAGTGAAGCCGCCTTGCGCGTCGTCACCCCCTTGCTGGAAGAACCTGTTGCCGACCGGCGCAACTGGACGATCCCCCGCCTCCGCGCCGAGATCGAAGCGCGCGAGGGCGTGCGCATCAGCCGTTCGCAACTGTCCAAGGCCTTGCGAAAAAAAAGTTCCGTTGGCGGCGGCCCCGGCACACGCTGAAGGGACGTCAGACGGAAAGCGAGGTGGAACGGGTGGGCCTGCGCCTGCAACTGCGCAAACAGCAGGCCGAAGCGGGCGACATTGTTCTTCTCTACGGCGATGAGAGCGAGGCGCTGACGCATCCCTATCTCGCCCGCGCCTGGGCGAAGTCGGGGGCGGACTTGCGTGTGCCGGCGCCTGGGCAGGCCAAGAAGGTCGCGATGCTGGGGTCGCTTGATCACGTCACGCGCCAACTCATCGTCCTGACCTGCCCGACCAAGCGCAGCAGCGATTTCATCGCCCATCTGGAGCAACTCGACCGTCTCTTCGGACCGCAGCCCGGGCGACAGGCCAAGCCGGTCGTGCTGGTCGAGGACAATGGTCCGATCCACACCAGCAAACGCTCGCTTGCCGCCCTGGCCGCCCGCGCACACTGGCTCACCGTCGAGTGGCTGCCGAACTACGCCCCCGAACTCAATGAAATCGAGCCGGTCTGGCGCGATCTTAAGGCCCATCACCTCGCCCACCAGACCTTCACAGACGTCGCCGCCCTCGACCAAGCCATCCATGACGCCGTCATCGATCTCAACCGCGAGCGCACCCCCGATCCGTTGGCCATGCCAAGAATCTCTGCTTTAGGCGCCTGCGTTGAAATTCGTGGCGCATCATCTCGGGACCCTTCCAAGCGCGAGCGATCACCGACATGGGATGCGCACTGACGTCGCCGAGGGCTTGCGGGGGGAGGGCTTGCTGCGCTGCTATGGCCCGCATGCCCCAAAGACCGTCAAACGTCGCTTGGCGAGCTTGGGGCACTCTGGACCGTTGGAAAGGCTCGAGGGACCGCTCGCAGCGCTGAGTCTGCGTTTGGCGGTGCGATTGGCCGTTCGCGCCTCGCCGTCGCCGCGCCAGCGCAAGAGCAAGCGGGGCTGTCACCCGGGATGTCCTGGATCGGCTGATCGCAACCTGCGCGACGGATCGTCTGGCCGATACCCGGGATCTCGCGATCCTTCTCTTGGCGTTCGCGTCAGGCGGGCGCCGCCGCAGCGAGGTGGGGCGGCTGCGCGTCGAGCAGCTGAGGGATGAGCCGCCGGCGCGGCTCGATCCGCGCGATCCGAAATCGCCGACCTTGCCAAGCCTTGCAATTCAGCTTGGCCGGACCAAGACCGGCGATGCCGACGCGGCGGGCAGAGTGCATTTGGCCGGCCCTCCGGTCGAGGCGCTGCGCGAATGGCTCGAGCGGGCCGACATCACGAAGGGGCCGATCTTCCGGGCGATCGATCGCTGGGAGGCGGCGGAGGAAAAGGCGCTCACGCCGCGGTCGATCAATCTGATCGTCAAGCGGCGCTGCGCCATGCCGGGCTGGAGCCGGCGGCGTTTTCCGCGCACGGACTGCCCGCCGGATATCTGACCGAGGCGGCGCGGCAAGGAATCGGGCTGCCGGAGGCGATGGCGCAGTCCCAGCACCGCTCGGTCCAGCAGGCCGCGAGCTACTACAATGAGGCCGAGTGCGTGCAGGGAAGGGCGCAAGGCTGGGGCTTTGATCGGGCCTTGCTGAAGGTTGCCGGCCGGCAACTTCCGCGATTTTGCATCCCGCCGGGCCTGGGTTGGGGCGAGAATTGACTTCACGACCCCCGCACAGCGCTAGGTCCGAAAGGCCTGGGAGCCGAAAGTTGCCGGCCGGCAACTTTTCCTGATAGGCCCCTGACAAGCCCACTTTGCTAAGGCGCGGAGAAAGCCATTGCACACAGGCGCGTGTAGCGCATACCGGCGTGTGTCGTGCATACCTGCGGGTGCCGCAGGGTTCAGAAGTGCCGGGAAGCGGAATATTATTGCCTATTCGAATCAAATCGTTACAGCGACCGATTGCGTTAATCTTTGCTTAACCCTTAATTTCTTGCCAACGGTGCCGAATCGGCTGACATTAGGCACGGTCTTTTGCCGCATATCCGCAATCTAACCGTGTCTCATAGGTGCCGCCGTGCACGCTACCGCAGTCAAAATCGAGCCGCAGAAGGCCATTCACGAACTCGTGGGCGAGCATGCACGCGAATTGTCCGCGAAGTTGCAGGCGCATCGGCTCAATCTTTTTCCGCCGTCGGCAAAAAAAACCTTACGCCGATTCTCCTCAACCGAAGCCGCCAAACTAGTTGGCGTCAATGACGCTTATCTGCGCCGCCTCTCGATCGAGGGCAAAGGCCCCACGGTGGAAGTAGGGCAGGGGGGACGCCGCTCCTACACGATCGAGGATCTTAACGAGCTGCGCCGCTACCTCGCGCAGATCACCAAGGGCGACCGCAATTACCTGCCGCACCGCACCGGCAATGAACACCTCCAGGTGATCACCGTCGTCAATTTCAAGGGCGGCAGCGGCAAGACCACGACCGCTGCCCATCTCGCCCAATACCTCGCTTTGCGCGGCTACCGCGTGCTCGCGCTTGATCTCGACCCCCAAGCAAGCCTTTCCGCCCTCCACGGGCTGCAGCCAGAATTCGACGTCGGCGAAAATGAAACGCTCTACGGCGCGATTCGCTACGACGACAGCCGCCGTGAACTCAGCCAGATCATCCGGCCGACCTATTTTGGCAATCTCGACCTGGTTCCGGGCAACCTCGAGCTCATGGAGTTCGAACATGAATTGCCCCGCGCGCTTCTCGCCGGCGATGAAGATCGGCAGCTGTTTTTCACCCGGATGGACGCAGCGCTCGCGACTGTCGCCGACCGGTACGACGTGGTTGTCGTCGATTGCCCGCCGCAGCTCGGCTTCCTCACAATGTCGGCGCTGTGCTCGGCAACCGCGGTGCTCGTCACCGCGCATCCGCAGATGCTCGACGTGATGTCGATGTGCCAGTTCCTGATTATGACCTCCAACCTACTTGGTGTCGTCGCCAACGCCGGCGGCAACATGAATTACGACTGGATGCGCTACCTAATCACGCGCTATGAGCCGGGTGACGGACCGCAAAACCAGATGGTCTCCTTCATGCGCTCGATGTTTGGCGAGCATGTCCTCAATTTCCCGATGCTCAAGAGCACGGCAGTGTCCGACGCCGGCATCACCAAGCAAACGCTCTATGAAGTCAGCCGCGACCAATTCACGCGCTCGACTTATGACCGCGCGGTCGAGGCCCTCGACTCCGTCAACGGCGAGATCGAGCAGCTCATTCGCAGCGCGTGGGGGAGGTCGTAATGGCGCGAAAAAATCTCCTTGCCGGACTCACCGATGAGAAGTTGCCGGCCGGCAACTTGGGCGAATCGGTCACTCCAACCGATCTGGCCAGACAACTCACCGCACCCTTTCCGAACTTCACCGGCGGCCGGGCGATCGGCGCAGTCTCGCGCTCGATCGAGCAGATCAAGTCGCAGGCCGTGGTCGAACTCGACACGGCCCTGATCGACCCATCGCCCATCGCAGATCGCTTGCCGATCACCGCGGAAGCCTTGCAAGGCCTGATCGCGACCATCCGTGACAACGGCCAGCAGGTACCGATCCTCGTCAGGCCGCATCCCGAAGACCCCGGACGATATCAGATAGCCTATGGACGCCGCCGGCTGCGCGCCTGCATCGAACTCGGCCGCCGCGTGCGCGCCATGGTTAGATCTCTGAGCGACCAGGAGCTCGTCGTCGCGCAAGGTCAGGAAAATAACGCCCGCACCGATCTCGCCTTCATCGAACGTGCGCTGTTCGCGGTAAGCCTCGAAGAAGGCGGTTATGCGCGCGACACCATCATGGCCGCGCTCGCGATCGATAAGACCGGCGTGTCACGCCTGATCTCGACCGCGACCAAGATCCCGCGCGATCTCATCGAAGCAATCGGACCCGCGCCGAAGGCCGGTCGCGATCGCTGGACGGAACTTGCGACTAGGTTAGACGCTTCCGGCGCTCTCGATAAGGCGAGGGCCGCGGCCTCGCGTGACGGCTTTGCCGAAAAGCCGACCGATGAACGCTTCGCTCTCATCTTCGCGGCGACAAATCCGACGCGTCCAGCGACGGGATCGCGTGCGTCCGCGATCAAGGCCGCCGACGGCAAAGCAATCGCGACCTTCAAGGAGGACGCAAGCGGTATCACGCTGAGCATCGCCAAAAGGCAGGTTGGCGACTTCGGCGCCTATCTCGCTAAAGCGTTGCCGCAGCTCTACGAGGCCTACGCCCGCGAAGCGCAAGCGCCGATGACACCCGGCGAAGCGTCGCCACAGAACTGACGCGGCCCGGCACAACCATCCCCGCGCCAGCAACGAATTTCTAACCAACCACGGAGCAACCCGGCAAAAGAAAAAGGCCCCCGAAACGTCACCGCCCCGGAAGCCTCTCTCAATGTGTCGCAGCTGACAGAGAATCACTTCCGCACATCACAGTCAAGAGTTCCGTGAGAGACGGCGCCGTTTTGGCGAGCAGATTTTCTTTGCCCAGCTGAGGCAAAGACATGCAATCACATAGTCCAACGACGCCCTTCGGGCGGCGACCGTTGACGCTTGCCCATGTGGCGACACAGATGGCCGCTTCCAGCCGGCCGCCGGACAAAGTGGTCCACAAGTGGCAGATCTTTCGCGCGATCTGCACGGCGCGGCCAAGGCTCGGCGTATCGGAACGCGCGCTTGCGGTCCTGAATGCGCTGCTGAGTTTCCATCCCGAGACCACTCTTACGGGAGACGACGAACTCATCGTCTTTCCCTCCAACGAGCAGCTGTGTCTCAGGACGCACGGCATGCCGGCGTCAACCTTAAGGCGGCAGATTGCGGTGCTGGTGGACGCTGGACTCATCGTTCGGCGCGACAGTCCGAACGGCAAGCGTTACGCGCGGAAGGGCAGGGGAGGGGAGATTAAGCTCGCTTTTGGCTTCGACCTTGCCCCGCTCGTCGTGCGAGCCGAGGAATTCGAGCGCCTGGCGCAGGAGATCGAGGCCGAGGTCCGAGCCGTTCGGCTAGCGAAGGAGAGGATTATCTCTTTGCCGACGCGACATCGCGAAGATGATTGCAACGGGGATCGAAGAGAGCGTTCCAACCGAGAGGGCAGGGCAGGGGCCGGCAAGCTGGCAAGATGTCCATGCAATCTTCCGCGGCCTCGTTGAAGGAATTTCGCGGACCGCGGGATTAGAAGAACTGGAGGCCGCGGCCGATGCCCTGTCCTCGCTCGCTGACGATATCCTCAACTTGTTGGAAGTTCAGGTTAAAACAACGAATATGAGCGCCAATGAGTTTCAAAATGAGCGCCACAAACAGAATTCAAAACCAAACCCCTCAATTGAATTTGAACCTAGCCTTCGAGAAGGCAGGGCGCTGACGGCAGAGCCAAACCTTCCACCATCCGTGTCGCCAGACAAAACATATCCGCTTGGAATGGTGCTGAGCGCTTGCCCTGACATTGTCGACTACGCCAAGGGCGGGATTGCGAACTGGCGCGACTTCCTTGCAACGGCCGCGGTCGTGCGACCGATGCTGGGGATCAGTCCAAGCGCCTGGGAGGAGGCGCAGACGGTTATGGGTGACGCGCAAGCCGCGATTGTTATCGCATGCCTGCTACAACGAAGTTCCGATATCCAATCCGCTGGCGGCTATTTGCGCGAGCTGACACGAAAGGCGAGAGCAGGGGAGTTTTCACTCGGTCCGGTTCTCATGGCCCAGATTAATGCGCGAACGCGCGAGCGAAGAACGGCCTGAGCAGATATTCAGCAGTCCTCGGTGGACTCCGCGCTTTCGGCGTGGCTCATTTTTCATCTCGCGGGACTGAGCATACCTCCTGACCCTGTCCCCTTGCGGGCTCGAGTTTCTTGTTCGCGCCGATGTCGCACAGCCTTCGTTTGAGAAGCGAAGAAGCTGGGATGGCTACCGCTAACGTCGGCCGCGCCGACAAGGGTGTGTCGCAGGCTCCCGCGCGTACCGCGCGCCCTTGCAGCGCGACCGCCTCGCGGTTGGCGGGAAGGGCAGGGGCCAGAAAAGCCAAAGGTATGCCAGCCCAGCTCCTGCGCTCGAATGCGAGGAGCGGACATGACCGGACACGATCCCGAAATCAACGAACTGCGCGACAAAGTGCATTGCGGTGTCGTACTGGAGCGAACGCCGCCACCCTGGAAACTGGATCGGAAGGAGAGCACGAAGCTCAGCCTGAAGTACCGACGACGCAAAGGCGAGATCTTGATCGTTAGCCACGCTGGACGCGGCTGGTGGGATCCAACCAGCGATGCAAAGGGCGACGTCTTCGGACTGGTGCAAAGGCTCGAGCCCGGCTTGACCTTCGGCCATGCCCGCAAGCGCCTGCGGGAATTCGCCGGACTGTCGCCGAGCTTCCCGCCGGCGGATAGGGCAGGGCGCCGTAGAATCCCCGACAGGGCTGTCGCAGAACGTTGGGCCGAGCGAAAGGCGGTACGGCCGAATTCGCCGACCTGGCGCTATCTCGCCACCCAGCGGCGGCTTCCTGCGAAAATCATTGAGGCTGCCTCGGCGGCTGGCGTTCTGCGTGAGGGGCCGGTTGGTAGCGCTTGGTTCGCGCATTTCGACGCCGAGGGCGCCGTCGCTCACGTTGATGTGCGCGGGCCGACCTACAAGGGAGCGCTGACCGGCGGAGCCAAGTCGATGAGAGCTGGCCTCGAGAATCTGGACAGTGGGTTAAGTGGATTTTCTGCCTGACACCGACGACATTGGCCGAGGATCAGGAGATCAGATGACGAAGCGCACCCGTCGGAACCACACACCGGCCTTCAAGGCAAAAGTGGCTTTGGCCGCGATCAGGGGCGAGAAGACGCTGGCCGAGCTGGCGCAGCAGTTCGATGTCCACGCTCATCAAATCACGCAATGGAAAGGTCAGCTTCTCGAAGGCGCGGCCGGCGTTTTCGGGAGCGGCAGAGTCGGGCCGGACCGGCGCCGGTTGATTTGAAGGCCCTTCATGCGAAGATCGGAGAGCTGGCGCTGGAGAACGATTTTTTGGAAGGTGCGCTCACCAAGGCGGGCTTGCTGAGCGCAAAGCGATGATCGACAGAACGCACGATCTGCCGATTTCCCGCCAGGCGAAGGCTTTGAAAGTCAGCCGGGGCGCGGTCTATTACAAGCCCCGCCCGGTCTCGCCCGAAGACCTGCGCGTCATGCGGCGGATCGACGAACTGCATCTGGAGCGCCCGTTCGCGGGCGCCCGCATGCTGCGCGATTTTCTGGGCCGGGAGGGCATTGCGATCGGCCGCCGGCATGTCGCAACTCTGATGAAGCGCATGGGAATTGAGGCGATCTATCGCCGACCGAATACGTCGAAACCCGCGCCCGGCCACAAGATCTACCCGCATCTGCTACGGGGCGTGACGGTCGAGCGGCCCAACCAGGTCTGGGCGACGGATATCACCTATATCCCGATGGCGCGCGGCTTCGTCTATCTCGTCGCCGTCGTCGACTGGTTCACCCGGCGCGTGCTTTCGCATCGGGTGTCGATCACGATGGAGGCCGGCTTCTGCGTCGAGGCTCTCGAGGAGGCCATCGGCAAACATGGCAAGCCCGAGATATTCAACAGCGACCAGGGCAGTCAGTTCACCAGCGAGGCGTTTACCGGCATCCTCGAGAAGAACGGGATCGCCATCAGCATGGACGGCAAGGGCTCCTGGCGCGACAACGTGTTCGTCGAGCGGCTCTGGAGATCGGTGAAGTACGAGGAGGTCTATCTCAAGGCCTACGACACCGTCGCCGAAGCGCGCGCTTCGCTGAGCCGGTATCTCGACTTCTACAATCGTCAACGCCCGCATTCGAGATCCCATGGGGAGGTGGATAGCGACCGACGCTCTGGCAGAGTGAGGTTGCAACCACCCACTTTGGAGAAAGCCATGCAAGGTATAGCTAATCGGCTTGAGGCGCCGAGCGCCATCCGCAGCGATCTTGGCGCGATTTTCGTTTCAATGGAACTCAGTCGCTCAATCTGGCTGATCACATCGTTGTCGCCGGGCGGCGGCGAGAAGATGTCGAAGCACAGCGTGCCCGCTGGGGACATAGGCGCGTTGCTGGCGCGCTTTTCGAAAATCAAACAGAAGGCGTTGGCGCGTACTGGAAGATCATTCCCGATCATTGTCATTCAGGAAGCCGGGCTGGACGGCTTCTGGATTCATCGCGCGCTGGAGAGTGAAGGAATTGAAAGCCATGTCGTCGATCCGGCCTCGATTGCGACATCGCGTCGACGGCGTCGAGCGAAGACCGACAGTATCGATGGCGAGGCGCTGCTTCGTGCTCTGCTGGCGTACAAGCGCGGTGAACCTCGAGTGTGCGCGATGGTCAAGGCGCCAACGCCCAAACAAGAGGACAGCCGCCGTCTCTGCCGCGAGCGCAAGGTGCTGACCAACGAACGCGTCCTGCATGTCAACCGGGTCAAAGGATTGCTGTTCTCGCAGGGGGTCTCCGGGTACGAGCCACTACGTCGCGATCGGCGGCAGCGGCTTGCCGAGCTGAGGACTGGCGATGGCCGCCCGCTGCCTGTGCATCTCAAGGCCCAGATCTGCCGTGAACTGGATCGGCTCGAACTGCTCATCGAGCAGATCAAGGCGGTGGAAGCCGAGCGGGACGCAATGCTTGCCCCCCAACAAGTCGCCGCACCAGAACCAACGGCGATGTTGCTCGCCATCAAAGGGGTCGGTCCGGAGTTTGCCGCCGTGCTCTGGTCGGAAGGGCTATTCCGGCACTTCAACAATCGGCGTCAAGTCGCTTCTTATGCGGGGCTGGCGCCGACGCCCTGGCAGAGCGGATCGGTCGATCGTGAACAAGGCGTTTCTAAAGCCGGAAATCCGCGATTGCGAACCACCCTCATACAACTCGCCTGGCTATGGCTGCGCCATCAGCCGCAATCGGCACTGGCCCTGTGGTTCGAAGAACGGGTCAGACGCAACGGCGGCCGCCTTAAGAAGACGGCCATCGTGGCGCTGGCGCGAAAGCTGCTGGTGGCGCTATGGAAATATGTGACCGCAGGCGTCATCATCGAAGGCGCCGTGATAATGGCCGCTTGACGGTAGACGCATACCGAATCCTCAAATCTTCCAGAACCTGATCAGTTCTGGCGGATCCGGGTGGACGAACCGCTTCAAGACTTGGCTTGAAAAGCCGCATTCGAGAATGGTCACGTCTTCCTGAGCCCCACCGCCGCAAGCGGGATATTGGTGCAGCCGTCACGAGCGGCAACCGAATGTGAGTTTGATCTGGCAAGGAAACAACCAGTTCGTCGAAACAGGCTCAGACCTTGGATACCGAAACAGCCACCGGGGTTTGGCCAATGCGCGACTGAGCCTCTTGACCCGAACCTCCCCATGTGAGCCTTGACCGGAGGACGCCGGACGAGGCTTACTTCGATCCAAGACCGCTTGCAGCGGCCGCATGAATTTCCGCCGCGCGCGGAACGTGCCTTCGGTCGGGCTACGCCCTCCCTCCGTCACGCCCCGCGCACGAAATCGCAAACGACAAACCCGGCAGCAGTCCACTTAAGCTTCGCGGAATCCTGTGCAGACAACCGAGACCGGCTCTCCCTTTCGTTGCATTGAACCATTTCACCGGGCCGGTGGCCATGGCGCGCTCCTCTCGAATAAGCGGGCGAACCTAACTGACCCGCCATTCATTGCAAGGCTGAGCAAACGCAATTCGGGATGGAAGCGACGGCCAGGTTGGGTGCGAAGGGTATCCGTAAGACCAACGGAGGATCGGAAGCAGCGAAGCAACGCTTTCGCACAAGCCATGCGTCGTCTCCATCCGCGCGCTTTGGAGCGCTTGATCAAGATGAACGCATGCCGGCAACTGAAACGCCCGCGGCTTTGTCAAAGCCCGGGGATGCGGCCAGTTCAAGACGAGTGCGTCAATTTCGTCTCGGAGCGCGTGCTCCAGCGCTGGCGCTGCGTGGATCTTGAGTGACTCGAGGTATTGTCGCGTCAATAGCAGAAATCGGTGAAGTCCACCCCCGAGCAGCATAGCCATCTACCTGTTCGCTGACGTTGAGGGCGCCGGTCATACCTGCTCAGCCTATGTCGAGGAGGCTCTCACGGCACGCTGGAAGTGGGCGATATCATCGTTCTCGACAATCTCGGCTCTCACAAGACGGCAGGCGTCCGTCCCGTGATGTGTTCCGGCGTGGCCGTGCATGATCCTCGGCTTGGCATGACCGAGCAACCCTCGTTCTGGCCTACGCGAAAGGGCGGGCGTGGCAGCTCAGCCCACGAACATGACGTCTAGGAAGCGCGTATACGCATGATGTCGTCCGAGGCGTTCTCCACCATCTTGCTGGAGAGGGTGTGAGCCATTTCGGTTTGCCCCTGCACGATGGCGTTCATCAGATCTCGGTGCTCTGCCAACGCGCGCGTCCGGTGCGATCCGCGCGCCGCGATGGTGAACATCTCCCTGAGCGCCAGATTGAAGAGCTGGCCGATCGGCCAGAAGAACTCGTTGTGGGTAGCAAGGTAGATGGCTTTGTGGAACTCGAGGTCGGCCTCGACCCAAAGCAAGTTGTCGCTACCCGCAGCCACCATCGCCTCGAACGCCCCCATAATGCGGGTCCGGTCGCTCGCATCGGCAAATCGTGCGGCAATCGCGGACGCTGCCGGCTCCGTAGCGAGGCGTAGCTCAAACATCTTTCGCAGATAGGTATCGGTCTCGGTCACCTCGAGCCGCCAGCGCAGCACGTCCGCATCGAGATGGTTCCAGTACGCGGCCGGCCGCACCCGCGTGCCGACCTTCGAGCGTGATTCGACGAGGCCCTTGGCTATCAAGCCGCGTATCGCCTCCCGCATCGCCGTCCGGCTGACGCCCAGCATTTCGCACAGCTTCGCCTCGGACGGCAGCAACTCCCCCTGTGGCATCTCGCCGCGAACGATAGCCAGCCCAAGTTGGTCGCCCAGGCGCAGGTGGATTTGCCTGATCTGCGGGCCGAAACCCGAAACCTGGTCGGCTCTCAAAATGCAGTTTCTCTCGGTTCATAGCTCGGCGAGGCGCTTCTTTGTTCCGCCGTCAAAACGAGGCGCGTATTCGCATACCTCCCTGGAACAGTTGCAATTCTAACACCGGTTCTAGTCAATGCAGGCCCATCGCGTAGTTCATGATGGCCTCTTGCGTTGCCTGCGCCGCGGAAAGCTCTCCTGCCAGACGCCCCTGATGCATCACGAGCACGCGATCGCTGACCGCCAGGATCTCGGAAATTTCGGAGGAGATCATCAAGATCGCCATGCCGTCAGCCGCAAGCTCACGCAGCAGATTGTGAATTTCTGCCTTGGCGCCTACGTCAACGCCTCGCGTCGGCTCGTCGACGATCAGCACCTTGGGCTCGGTGGCCAACCATTTCGCAATAACCACACGTTGTTGGTTGCCGCCGGAAAGATACATCACCTTCTGCTCGATCGTCGGGGTGCGAATGGTCAACCGGTCAACATAGTCGCATGCCAGCCGACGTTCCTTACCGCCGTCGAGGACTCCGAACCGAGTGAGGCTGGCTAGACGCGGCATGGTGATATTAAACATCACCGACAGGCTGGTGACGAGACCCTGCTCCTTGCGGTCCTCGGGCACCAAGCCGATACCGGCGGCGATTGCGTCGCGCGGATTGCGCCCGTGAAACGGGTGGCCCTCGATCAGCACTTCACCGGCATCAGCAAGGAAATCGCAGAACAGTATGCGTGCTAATTCAGTGCGGCCGGCGCCCACCAGTCCGGAGAGCCCGACGATCTCCCCACGATGCAACGAAAGCGAGATGTCATGCAGCATGCCGCGCTTGCTGAGATTGCGCACCTCGAGCACCACCCCTCTGACGGCGATGTCGGTCTTTGTCTTGGGCGCTTCGAGTTCGCGTCCGACGATCATCTGCACCAGCTCGGTCATCGAGGTGTCGGCGACATCGCGGGTTGCGACATATTTGCCATCGCGGAATACCGTCACGCGGTCGCAGAGATCGAAAATCTCCTCCATCCGATGGGAGACGTAGACAATGCCGATGCCCTGGTCGCGCAGGCGACGGATCATGGACAGCAGCAACTCGGATTCTCGGTGGGTCAGTGACGAGGTCGGCTCGTCGAAGATCATGATGCGTGCCTGCATCGAGACCGCACGGGCGATCGCGACAACCTGTCGGTCTGCGATCGACAGGCTACCCACCAGCGTCTGCGGATGGAGGGTGACACCGAGGTCGCGCAGCACCGCTCCCGCTTCGGACAGGAGGCGCTTACGGTCGATGAGACCCAGGCGGTTGGTAGGCTGGCGGCCGAGAAAAATGTTCTCTGCGACGCTGAGGTATGGCTCGAGCTGCAGTTCCTGGTGCACCGGGCTTATGCCCAGGCTACGGGCGTGCACTGGGCTGGTGATCGTTACCGGCAAGCCGGCGAGCTCGATTTCGCCCGAGTCCGGCGGCTGCACGCCGCACAAAATCTTGACGAGTGTGGATTTGCCGGCGCCATTCTCGCCCATCAGGGCGTGCACTTCGCCCCGATGAAGATCGAAGCGCACGCCGCTGAGCGCCAGAACGCCTGGGAAGCGCTTCGAAATCCCTTGCAGCTTGAGCAGCGGCTCGCTCATTTCACGGCTTCGCCAACTGCCGGCGCTGACCGGAGGGACGCGTGCCGACGGTGGGCCGTCTGTGCGCTGGCGCACCGCGCAATGTAATCGTCGTACTCCACTAGCCCCAACGCAGCGATGACTTCGTCTGCGTCGAGCGTGGGGTCGCGTGTTTCGATAGAGAACATGTGCTCCTCGCCAAACGTCTCGACGCGTACGCGCTCGCCATAACCGGTCTGTGCGGCGACGATCTTCTCCGCCTGGCCGTCGGTATGAAACCAGCGCTTGTCCATGTCGATGTCGCAGCTGACGAGGCGCCCCCAGCGACTGGTGGAAGTCAAGACCCTGCCGCTGCGGTCAATGATCTTGGCGGTGTAGGACTGCACCGAGGAGACAACCGTGAAACCGTGCAGCCAGGCATAGGCTTGCAACGGGAAACCCCCTTCATATGCCGATATCCAGCAGACCATTTCGGCACCCTGCGTCTTCATCTCCGCCCATAAGTCGGGCCAGTTGAGGTCGAAGCAGATGGCGAGGCCGATCTGGCCGATGTCGGTTTGAAACACCTTGGCCGGCGCGCCCGGCGTGATGCCGGAGTTGATCTCGCCCTCTGTCGGGTGCCGCTTGGAATAGCTGCCTGTCAGTTTGCCGTCGCGATCGTAAAGCACCGCAACATTGGAGATGACGTCGTTTTCCAGCACATGCATGCCAGCGACGATGTTGATGCGATGTCTCCGGGCGCGTTCGGCGAGCGCCTTGAACGTCGGACCATCGATCGGCTCGACGATGGCGCGGGCCTTTTCCGCCGGCAATCCGGAGGTGACGAAAGTTTCCGGCAGGCAGACGAGATCGGCGTGCTGTGCTCCCGCCGCATCGATCAGCGCCACGGCGCGGGCCAGCGTCTGGCTCGGATCAGGGTGGGCGAGATTGTAGGGTGGCGCGAAGTTTTCTAGCGTGGCGAGTGATGTTGTCGCAATGCGTACGATTTTGGCCATGCGGTCCTCACGAAGTTATTGGATTGGTTCGCCGTCGCGGCGCTGGAATGGCGTCATTGGGCGATCCGGGAGCTGGCGAGATTGCGGCGGCTGAGACCGTTGGTCAGTGCGTCGATCGCGACGATAGCGATCAGGATCAGGGCGCGGATGGCGATCTGGCTGTAGGTCGGCACTCCGAGCAAATCCATACCGTTGTTGAGGACACCGAGCGCCAACACCCCGAAGAAGGCGGCGACAATGTTGCCTTTGCCACCGAGCAAGCTCGCGCCGCCGATCAAAGCCGCCGAGATCGACATCAGCGGAGCGTCGCCGCCCAACTGCACCGACGCCGAATTGAGCCGCGACGCGACCAGGACGCCGGAGATCGCTGAAAGCATGCCGCTAAGCACGAAGGCGACAACCAGCCCCCTCTGCACCGATACGCCGCCGAGGAAAGCTGCGTCGTTGTTGCCGCCTATGGCATAGAGATCGCGGCCTTGCCGCGTCCGCTCAAGGAAGACCCAAAGCCCTCCCAACACCGCCAGCACCACGATCAGCGGCGTCGGCACAGGGCCGACCTGGCCCCCGCCCCACCAGGCGAAAGCGTCGTCGCCGCCGACCAGCGAGCGCTGGCCGGTATACGTGAGGAGAAGGCCATTCACCAGGCTCATGGCTCCGAGCGTCGCGACGAATGGTACAATCTTGCCGCGCGTCACCAGCAGGCCGTTAACAAGGCCGAGCAACAGGCCGAAGCCCAACGCGCTAGAGACGGCGGTGAGCGTGCCATGAGGCTGTAGGCCGATCGCCAGCGCCGCCGACATCGCCATGGTCGCGCCGACCGAAATGTCTATGCCGCCTGCGATCAGCACCACCGCCTGCCCGAACACCATCGGCGCGTCGAGCGAGACCTGGCGGGCGATGTTCTGGAAATTGGAGCCGGTAAGGAAGGCGCCGCTGTCGGAGGAGCTGAAAGCGATCACGAGACCGAGCAGCAGGATGACGGCGCTCCGCTTCTCGAGAAGGCCGATGAGTTGCTGCACGGCGGGGCCCTCCTAGTTTCGCCGCAGGGCGCTGTCGGCCCAGACCACCAGCAGGAAGACAGCGCCCTTGGCGATCTGCTGCGCCTCGATGGGGACGTTGAGCAGCACCAGGAGGTTGTTCATCACCCCTAGCACCACGACACCGACAACTGTCCTCAGCATGCCGCCACGGCCACCGAACAGGCTGGTGCCGCCGAGCACCGCGGCAATGATGGAATCGAACTCCATGCCGAATCCGGAATTGGCGACAGTGCTGTTGATGCGCGAGGTCATGACGATGCCCGCGAGCGCGGCCAGCGTGCTGCAAAGCACGAAGGCGGCGAGTTTGGTCGTCTGGATGCGCAGGCCCGAGAGGCGTCCGGCGACTTCGTTGAGGCCGACCACGAAGATGGTGCGGCCAAAGATGGTGCGGTCGAGCGCCAGTTGCAGCGCGATCGCCAAACCGACAAAGAGAATGACCGAATAGTGCAGGAAACCAAATATCTCGCCGCGACCCAGGGTATTGAAGCCAGACGCCGTCGCGTAAAGCGTCCTGGAGTGGGTCAGAGAGAGCGCGAGAGCATAGACTAGCAGGTTGGTCCCAAGGGTGATCAGGAAGGGATTGGCGCCCGTCATCAGCACCATCAGTCCGTTGCAGAGACCGACCGTGGCGCCCGCGGCGAGCCCGATGGCGATCGAGGCGTATAGATCGAAACCGTTGAGCTGGGCCAGCACGGTGACAATGCCGGAAAAGCCGACCACGGCGGCGACCGACATGTCGAAACGGCAAGTCAAGAGCAACAGCGTCTGGCCCAGCGCGACGATACCCAGAATAGAAACCGCCCACAGGATATTGAGCAGGTTGCGCGGAGTGAGAAAGACTTCCGAGGTGAAGCTGCCCGCGATCACCAGCACGACCAACAGGACGAGGGCGGTGTGGTTGCGCAGCGGCACTAGCCAGCGGAGTTCGCCCCGGGAGCCCCAGAGCGCCCGCTTTGCAGATTCCACCCGATGAGCCGCGTTGATCGTCGTGTTCGTTATCCGACGAGTTGCTGGACGCAGCACTGATCGAGTCGGTGGGTTACCAGCACTGGCTCATCCAAGTATCGACCGTTTCCGGAGTCACCGGCGCTGTCGGCGCCAGGATCGTGGACGGCACGAGGCGTTTCTGCGTCAAATCATAGGCGGCGCGCACGGTATAAACTCCGACCAGATAGCTCAGCTGGAGGGCGGTGCCATACATGTCGCCGGCCTTGATCGCCTGACAGGCTTCCTTGTTGCCGTTGACGCCAAAGACCTTGATTTCCTTCTCGCGGCCCTGTGCTTTGATGGCCTCTAGCGCACCCAGCGCCATCGGGTCATCCTGGCCGAAGACCGCATCGATCTTGGGGAAACGGGTCAGCAGGTCCTGCATAACGGTAAGGGCTTTGTCTTTGCTCCAGTCTGCGGGCTGTACTGCCAGAACGTCGATGCTGGACTTGGCGTCCTTGAACGCCGCCTGCATGCCTGCGGTCCGGTTGACGGTGTCAGTCTGGCCGGTCTTGCCGGTGATGACGACGATATTGCCTTTACCACCCAGCGCTTTGACGATCATCTGACCAACGGCATAGCCTTGATCATACGACTGGCTGCCGATAAAGGCTTTGGTATAGGCGTGCCCCTCGGGGGTCGTGTCGGCGTTCTGCATCAGCACTGGAATGCGGGCCTCGCTGGCCTTCCTGAGCGCGGGCACCACCGCCGCCGGATCGACCGCGTTGACGACGATGACGTCGGGCTTGCGGGAAATGCAGTCCTCGATCATCGACACCTGTTTGACCGGATTGAGCGCGGGATCGAAGTAGGTGATCCTGGCCCCGTAGATGGCGCCTTCGTCGTTCATGCCCTTGACCAGCGCGGTGATCGAGGGGTGATCGGCGTTATTGTGAACCACGCAGATGCTCGGCCCTGCCGCGGTGGCTGGCGCAGCGCTCAGAGCGATGGTGGTCAGAAGCGCGAACCCTCCCAACAGCTTCAATGACATCGCCACGACTTTCCTCCCTCATTCGATTTCCGCCCCCTTACGGAAGGCTTCCATTTCTGCCGGACTGGGGCAAGACCACCGGTACCTCTAGTGGCAGCCCGCTAGCGGCAAAAGCTAGTTGTCATACTATATGGTCAGATATGTCAGTCAATCACTTGGATCCGCCCTCGCGCCGTAGACAGCTGCGTACGACAACGCCAAGGCCGAGAGCTTCATGAGGACCTTCAAGGTCGAAGCCGTCTATCCAATTGCCTACGAAACCCTCGCGGATGTCGCCGAGGACCTTCCACCCCTCTCGTGAACGTCGCTGCGCCAACCAGGCTTTGTCTTGGCGCAATCGTCGCCGTTCGTAGAGCCCTTGATCGCGCGATTTGGGCGGGACGATCTGGACCGTAGCGGGCGGCGGCCTCAACCGCCCCAGCGACGAGCCTCAGAGATGACCCTCGCGCTATACGCTGAGACGTAGCTCAACGCGTCGACTTGGCGTCATGCTTCCCATCGGGGAATGCGGCGAATTCGGCAAGGAAAGGGCTCAATGGGCATCGTATTCGGGAGGCGCACCAAGCCATCGATTGGCCGGGCAACAGGTGCCGGAATCCCCTGTCTCAGAGGTCCTGGTAGCCGTGCGGCCGCTTGCTCGCCGCGCTGTCTCCAGGCACGTTTTTCGGCTGGTCGATGCGCGCGGCCATCCGAAAGCCGTCGAGCTTGATTTTATGCAGCCACTGAGGCCCCGACGGAGGCTTCTCGACAGACTGGCAGAGCTGCGGGGTATCCAGCGCGGAAGCGGCGACGTCGCGCCCTCACGCCCGCGCGGGGCACTGGTCTTGATGGATCGCGCAATCGAACGCTTAACGATGCGCGACATGAATACGACGCCGCAAAAGGAAACCGCTGACTTGAGATGAGAACGTCAGGAAGCTTGTCTCTGGTCCTGACTCAACCATTCAAAAGCGGCAGTTGGCCCAGCATACTACGCATCGCGAGCGCGTCCCATGCCAGATGCTCGATGATCGCCAATCCAACCACATCGCAAGCGATCGCGTCTGCATCAGGCGAGGTCCACCGCGAACCGCTTCAGATCAACAATCCGGGCAGATATCGCGCAGGATTGTCCAGGCGGCGCAAAAATGAGGCAGGCAGCGCTGGCAGTTCAGGATCCGCGGATTTCTAACCTCGACACAGCCGAACACCGTCCGGATCTTGCGCCTGCTATAATCCTTGATCCGTCGGAAGCCCTCACGATCGGTACAGAACCGGCTCGCGAAAACGTAGGCATCGCATTGCTGGCTGACGACCACCTGCTGGAGATGAGCCATGATGATCTTGCCATCCTCGACCGAGAAACCGATCTCGCCAGCTGATACGCGCTCCAGATCTTTGTTGATCGTCAATTCCGAACGATGGGCCGACCCAAACTCGTCCGTGCCCTCCAACACTATTTTCCACCGCATCGACGCCCTCCATGAAGAGAGCCCCCCGTGCGGCGAAACGCCTTAATAACCCACTCCCACCCCGGTTAATCTAACGGTCCCGGCGGGGTTTATTACGAGGCCGTGCATACAGGCCAAAGCGAGCTGGCCGCCGGCGCGCTCAGTCGAGCCATCATGCCGCATGGCGCACGGGCTTCATTCGCGCTAGTCTCCCTTCTGGGAGGACGCTACATTCGTCGGAGGGCGCTATGACAATTGGAACCGTCTGCTGGTTCGACATGCGGAAGGGCTATGGTTTCATCAAGCCCAATGACGGTGGAGTTGACGTGCTAGTCAGCATATGCGCCGTCGAACGCGCAGGAATGGCCACCCTGAATCAAGGCCAGCAACTCCGCTTCGAAGTTGTGTACGATGCGAAGATCGGCAGATCGTGCGCAGAGCATCTCGGCGCTTCTGGAATGCAGGCGCGCCACTGAGCGCGCACAGACAGGGCGCGTCCCTTCGATCCTCACATCGATCCATTGCCAGAGCGAGTATCGCCGGGCTAGTGGATAAAATCAAACGCTTCGAACCCCTTGCAAGCCGGAGAACTCCTTGAAATTGCGGAAGGCGCCCCGGACTCTTACGTTTGATTTTGACCACTAGGGGCCGAGCAGGTGTGCGCTTCTCGTGTGTTAAGGGCCGCCGCTGACAGGCTCGCCGGACCCGGAGCGGGTGGCGCTGTGGCAAGTGGGCGAGCGGTTGGGTAGTGTCTCAGTTGAAAATAAGGGGCTTCATACGCCTCGCTCGCAAATGTCCTGTGCCATGCTTGGCATGGAGTATGGAGCATCGCGTCCAGACGCTCGATCGATGGCCTTGGCGCGCTGGCTCACGTCGGTGTTTCCGGGAGGACAGTCGGCTCGTAGCGCACGACGTTACTAGTCCGCTTGGCGACGTGATCATCCGCGTTGCGAGGCGGTGAGGGGGTGATTGCGCGGGTCTTCGTGTCTAAAGCGGCCGGCAAGTCCCGAGTTGCTTCAGGCGGCCGGCTCTGATTGAACCTGCCCTGACTTAACAAGCGCTATCGAGCGGACTGGCGGCGGCTTGCGATCCCCCTCGCTTTCGACTTGCAGACCGTCCGCAACCGCTTGCTCTGCCGCGGTTGGATTCTCAACTTATCCGCATTTGTTGGCGTACGCGCGACCGCTCCGTTGTCATCGTCTGAGAGACCGGCGTTTGCCGGAAGACCGCGAATCTGATTGAGCCTCACCGCCGCCGCCGCTTCGAGTTCCACGCCACGAGTCGCAACTTTCTCCATGAACGATGCCAGCGCCGCCTCACTGCGACCAGCGTAGAGGGACATTGCCTTGGACAGCTCTTCCGCAGTGGCTTCAAGCTCGCCGTGAAACGAATCGCGGAGCTTGATCAGATCGCTAACATAGTTTTGAAACAAATCCTGCATTGGATGTTCCTCATCGCTTAGCTCTGTTCCGACAAGACAGCGTGCTCAACACAATCCTCGAAACTGAACCTACGCAACGTGAGGCTATGAAAGCCTTAAGAGATTGTCAAAGCTGTTTGGCCGACGACGGAGCGCCCGATCGCCGCGTTGTCCACTTTGCTTGTTGTCGGTTTGGTCTACGAGTCCCTTTTCGGCAAAGGCTGAGGTGCAAAAACCCAACAGAGATGGATCGCGGTCGTCTGGTACGACGACGCCAACGCGCGCTAAAAGAATACTGAGATGTCTCCTCTAAACTCTCGCCGGGCGCTTTGGGCGAACGCCCTTTTCTACTAACAATCAATCGGCACGTACGGGTACAGACGAATGCTCGGCCTAGACACAGTCGAAAGCGTTGCGCACGTCATCCAGGTCGCACTCACGCCGGTCTTCCTTCTTTCCGGAATTGCGTCTCTTCTCAGCGTCCTTTCGACACGCTTGGCACGTGTGGCCGATCGCGTCGACGCGCTGGCTGAGCAATTAGAAGCAGATGGAGCAATCGATAGACGCAAACTACGGCGGAGGCTGGCCTACCTCCGACGACGGTCCCACGTGCTGGACGCCGCCGTGATGATGGGGACGCTAGGTGGAGTCGCAACGTCTTGTGCGGCGTTGCTTCTGTTCGTCGGTACGCTTCGAGATCGGCCCGGCATGTCCTTATTCGTGGCCTTTGGTTTGGCTCTGCTTTTCACAATGGGCGCACTCGTCGCGTTCTTGATCGAAATGCTGCTCGCCAGTCGTGGGTTACGCGATCAAGCGAACTACGCAACCGAGGTCGGAGAGACGCACGAACTCGCCGCGGAAGGAGTTGGCGAGCCGACTCGTGGCGAGCCGGGTTAGGCATATCGACACGAGATAAGAATGTTTGCATTTGCGCTCCAAGAAAGGACTGGCTTTCGGTCGGAAAAACATGTGTGTGGACGTCCGCATGTGCTGAGGCGCTGCGGAACAACCCTTCGCCCCGATGATCGCTATGATCCGGGGCTCGCGTCGGTGAGGGGCCGGGATTGGCCGGCGCTCGAAACGCGAAGGGTCGAACATGTCCATCAAATTCAACGACACGCAACTTGTGCTGCTGAGCGCTGCGTCGCAGCGCGATGATCATTGCCTGGTTCCGCCGACAGGTCCGAAGCTCGGCCAGGCCCAAAAGGCAGTAGTCAAGCTTCTTGAAGCCGGGATCGTGAAGGAGATAAGGGCTAAGGGGGGAGCGCCTATTTGGCGGCGCGACGAGGAGACAGGGCACACTTTTGCGCTCAAGCTGACCGCGGCAGGCGTAAAGGCGATTGCGGTTGACGAGACTCCGCCCTCCCAGGGCGAGGCGGAACGGCGCGCACACCATTTGATGGTCTCCGTCGATCCGAAGCCTGAACCCGGTTCAGCTCCAGCCACATTCCTTGATCGTGCGAGTGACGGAGCAGCCTCGACCCCAAAGGTTCCGCGTCGCGGAACCAAGATCGCCGGGGTCATCGAACTGCTGCAGGGTATCGATGGCGTGACCCTCGCCGAGCTTGTCGCGAACACCGGCTGGCTGCCGCATACAGCGCGGGCGGCAGTGTCAGACCAAATGCGCGCGGATGCCGGGGTCGTGGTAGGTGTCCGCGATGAGCAATCCGTTCCGATATTTCAACAGCTCGCCGGAGGTCATCCGTCTTGTCGTGATGATGTACGTGAGATACCCGCTGTCGCTGCGCAACGTCGAGGATCTCCTGGCCGAGCGCGGGATCGACATCAGCTATGAGACCGTCCGGTTTTGGTGGAACCGGTTTGGCCCGATGTTCGCCGCCGAGATCCGCAAGAAGCGGGTCGCGCACATGCGCGGCTATCCTCAGTGGCGCTGGCGTTTGGATGAAGTTTTTGTGAAGGTCAACGGAAAGCTCTGCTATCTCTGGCGCGCTGTCGACCATGAAGGCGAGGTCTTGGAATTGGTCGTCACTGCGAAGCGGCGGTGAAGTTTCTCGCATCATGAAGAAGTACAGCCGACCGCGGAGGATGGTGACCGACGGGCTTCGCGCTTACTCCGCGGCGATGAAGGAGGTCGGCAACGCCGATCGCCACGAGGTCGGCCGCGGGCTCAACAATCGCGCCTAGAATTCGCACCAACCGTTTCGACGACGAGAGCGCGCCATGCATTCTGGATCAGCTCGAGGCGTGCATATTCCCGCTCCAGTTCGCGCCGCATCCGGCAGCGGGCGCCCTTCCGCGGTCCTCAGCGTGGAGAAGTCGATTTTGGTCAGCCGCCGCTTCGGCTCAATCCCCCGAATGCCCTGAGTGAAGAGAAGCCCCTTGATCCGGTTGATGTGGCCGGTGAGCCCGCGGCCGAAACGCTGGCGCTCGCGGTGCGGACGGCGCGCGTCCTCCTCCTCGATCGAAGGCACACGGACGACCGCACAGACGTGACGCTCGCCTCGGTCGATGGTCGACATCCGCCGACGACGGAAGGCACAGGATCACCACTTCGCTCGCGTCCGCCAACTCGGCCAGGCTGCCCGCCTCGCGCGCGCCGCGGCGCCGAGCGCGTGACGCGCTATAATTGCGCCGACGATGAGTGCGAGCCGCGTCCGCTTTGGAAGACGATCGGTTCTCGCTTTTGGCGGTTTTAGCTCGGTGACGGTCGAGGCTGCGTGGCGGCGCTAAAGGCCCCGGCTAGAGCGGCTTGCCATTGGATTTACGCATATCCTGCGTTCCTGACGTATGCGGCGCATTCTTGCGGTGCGTACTGAGAGAGGATGGCGGCGGCGGTGGCGTCGGCGACAGCGTCGTATGTTCGGGCGCCGGCTTTCCGAAGCAGGGTTTTGAACTTGGCGAAGACCTGCTCGATCGGATTGAGGTCGGGTGAGTACTTCGGCAGGAACACCAGGCGGGCGCCGACGGCCCGGATCGCCTGCCGGATGGCCTTTCCTTTGTGAGAGCCGAGATTGTCGAGGATGACGACGTCGCCTGGTTTGAGGGTCGAAACCAGGAACTGCTGGACGTAGGCGAGAAAGCGCTCGCCGTTGATGGGTCCGTTGAACAGGCAGGGCGCCTCGATGCGATCGTTGCGCAGGGCGGCGAGGAAAGTCGCGGTCTTCCAGTGCCCGTGAGGGACCTTGTCGACCAGCCGCTGCCCTTTTGGCGCCCAGCCGCGCAGACGGGTCATGTTGGTTTTCGTCCAGGTCTCGTCGATAAAGACCAGACGCCTGGGATCGATCAGGCCCTGATAGTGCCGCCAGCGTAGGCGATGGCGTTTTACGTCCGGACGGTCCTGCTCGCTCGCCACGAGGGTCTTTTTTTAAACGTGACGCCAATCCGGCGAAAGAAGCGGCTCATCATCGAGGCGTCGGCTTTGATCCCGCGCTCGAACAACAACCGATCGCAAAGACCCTGAAGCGTAATATCCGGCTTCCCAGCTCGCGCCGCCTCCAGAAAATCCCGATGTGGCATGAGCGCGGATGGCCGATGGCCGCCATGCCCGACCAGTTCGCGCGAGCCACTCCGCTCAAAGCGTTCGAGCCACTTGACGGCAATCGATTCGCTGACCTCGTACCGCCGCGCAGCCGCGCGACGGCTCATCTCCCCTTTCAGCACCGCGTCGATGACCCGATCGCGCAAGTCCTGCGAATATGGCTTCGGCATCCCTGCTGGCCTCCGCCCAGCCCGCAGGTTGAATCAGAACTTCGGCGATTTGGGAATCCCCATCACGATTCAAGCCAAAATCCAAACGCTCTAGCAACCGCGCGTTGGGCCGCGTCATCTCGCGGGCGCGCCGGTCATTCTCAGCGATGTGACGCAACAGTGAGCACGGCCTGCTCGTCATGCTGGAGGACGAGAGCCAGAATCTCGACCATCTCGCGGTCGCCGCCTGGCGTCTTGAGCATGCGCTGCTGCAGAGTTCGGAAGGCGAGCGGGAGTTCGGTGAATGGCGCGCCATTGCGCACGGCTCCAGGCTTGCGTTGCAGGACCGCCAGATAGTGCCGCCAATCGAAAACGGTGTTCTTCGAGATCGCGAAACACATGTGACGGGCCCGCAGGAGCGGCGATTCGGTTGGATTTACGCGGCATCGTCGTGAACGAGTTCCTTCGACCCCGGGCGGCGGTAATTTCGAAGGAATATCCGAAGAGTTCTCTTCAACAACTTCTTCGGCGGGAACCGCCAGGCGCTCGCGACCCATCATCCAAGGCCACAGGGAGAACTCGTTGAGGATCCCCATGAACTGGTGTGCCGCCAACGTCGGATTGTGACATTCAAGGATGCCCATCGCCGTCAAATGCGCGATATAGCGCGCAAGGCGCTCGGTCTGGGGGTCCATCACGGCGGCGAACTCCTCCGCGATCCACGGAAACTGACGGAAGTTGGCAACCACCATTCGCAGGAACCCGAGGTATTCCGGGCGCCCGTGAAGCTCCAGAATCATGCGCGCGACCAGACGCAGCACCTCCTCGACATCGCCTTGGGTTTCAACGCCGGGCGGAAACACGTCCTCGAGGTGTCCCGACACCCTGAGAAGCATCTCCCGGAAGATCTCCTCCTTGCTTGTGAACTGGTTATAGAGCGTCCGCCTGGCGACGCCAGCAGCCTCGGCGAGTTCGTCCATGCTCACCAGACCGAAGCCGCGTTCCAGGAACAGATGCGACGCGGCCTCGACGATGGCTTCCCGCGATCCGCCGCGTGGAACCTTCGGGACCACCGCATTCGTATTTTTTCGAAGCTCCATCACAGAGGCCCCTTATTGCACTACGAAGTGCAATTTAATTCACGTGCCCATGTAATGCAAGTCCGTGCGCAAAGCGCTACCCCACTCGAATTTTTCATAGCAGCTATCTCAAAATCCGTATTGCATCTATAAGTGCATATGAATATACTGCACTATGTAATGCAAGTTCCCACGGCAGGCCGAGGACTGCCCCGGCCGGACGGCTCCTGCAGGCGGATCTCACTTAGCGTTCCTGCGAAAGGCGGCGCCAATGTTTAAGTCTCGAATTGCAGCAGCGGCCTTGATCGCCGCAACCGTCGCCGGTTGCGACAAAGCGTCCCCGCCTGTTTCAGAGGCGCGTCCGGTTCGGACGGTCACCGTCCAGCATGGCGCCGAAGGCGAGATCGTCTCCCTCACCGGCCAGGTTCGCGCGAAGGATGAGGTCAGTCTCGCCTTTCGCCTCGACGGGCGGATGATCGAACGGCCGGTCCATGTGGGCGATGTGCTTAAGGCAGGCCAGGTCGTCGCTCGGCTCGATCCCCAGATCCAAAACAATTCGGCGCGATCGGCGGAAGCCAATCTCGCCTCGCTCGAGGCGACGCTGACCCAGGCGCGCCTCACCTTCTCGCGGCAGCAGGAACTGCTCAAGGACGGCTGGACCCCCCGCGCCAATTTCGACGAGGCCCAGCAGAAGCTCCTGAGCGCCCAGGCTCAGGTCGACTCCGCGCAGGCGCAGCTACGGACCGCTCGGGAACAGCAGGGCTACACGGCTTTGTTCGCCGACGCCCCGGGCGCCGTCACCGCGGTCGGCGCCGAGCCGGGGGAAGTCGTCCACGCCGGGCAGATGGTTGTGCAGCTCGCACGTCAGGGCGGCCGCGACGCCGTCTTCGACGTCCCTGAGCAGCTCATTCAATCCGGTCCGCGCGACCCGGAGGTCGAGATCGCCCTCAGCAGCGATCCGCAGGTGAAGGCGACCGGCCGGGTGCGGGAGATTGCGCCGCAAGCCGACGCCGCGACCCGGACGTTTCAGGTCAAGGTCGGCATCTCGGATCCGCCGGAGGCCATGCGGCTCGGCGCCACGGTCACCGGCCGCATCCGGCTGTCGGCGCCGCCCGGCGTCGAGGTCCCTGCGAGCGCGCTCACCGAGACGGACGGGCGCCCGGCGGTGTGGGTGGTCGATCCGCAGAGCCACACGGTGTCCCTGCGCAACGTGGAGATCGCTGCGTTACGATCCCGGCCTCTGTCGTGATCTCCCGGGGCCTGGAGACAGGCCAGATCGTGGTCACCGCCGGCGTGCAGACGCTGCGCCCCGGCCAGATGGTCCGCCTCCTGGGAGCCGCCTCATGAACCGCTTCAACCTCACCGAATGGGCGATCCGGCATCGTTCGCTCGTGATCTATTTCATGCTCGTCATCGTGGCGGCGGGAATCGGATCGTACCTCCGTCTCGGGCGCAGCGAGGATCCGGACTTCACCGTCAAGACCATGGTCGTGCAGGTCGGGTGGCCGGGGGCCACGGTCAGCGACACGCTCCAGCAGATCACCGACCGCCTCGAGCGCAAGCTCGAGGAGACGCCGAACCTGGATTACCTGAAGAGCTACACGACCCCCGGCCAGGCCACGGTCTTCGTCAACCTGAAGGACTCGACGCCTGCGGCTCAAGTCCCCGACATCTGGTATCAGGTGCGCAAGAAGGTCGGCGACATCCGCGGCGCCCTGCCGCAGGGCATCGTCGGCCCCGGCTTCAACGACGAGTTCGGCGACACTTACGGCATCGTCTACGGCTTCACCGCCGACGGGTTCACCCATCGGGAGCTGAGGGACACTGTGGACGACGTCCGCAAGCAGCTCCTCGAGCTGCCGGACATCTCGAAGATCGACGTCCTCGGGGCCCAGGACGAGCGCGTCTATGTGGAGTTCTCGACCGAGCAGCTCGCTGGCCTCGGGATCGACCGCGCCGCGCTGATCGCCGCCCTCGAGGCCCAGAACGCCGTCACGCCTCAGGGCGTGGTGCAGACCGGCGACGAAAAAATCCTCGTCCGCGTCTCGGGCGCGTTCCGGTCGGAGCAGGACATCCTAGCGGTCAATTTCGTCGCGAACGGCCGGATGATCCGTCTGGGCGACATCGCGCGCGTCACGCGCGGCCCTGCCGACCCGGCGCAGCCGATGTTCCGCGTCAACGGAAAGCAGGGCATCGGGCTCGCCATCGCCATGCGGAAGGGCGGCGATGTCCTCGCGCTCGGGCGCAACGTCGAGCACGCCATGACCGAGATCAAGGCGAACCTGCCTGTCGGCATCGAGCCGACGCTCGTCGCGGACCAGCCCGTCACCGTGGAGCACGCCGTGGCCGACTTCATGGAGGCGCTGTGGGAGGCCATCGCCATCGTCCTTGGCGTCAGCCTCATCGCGCTCGGAGTGCGCGCCGGCGCCGTCGTGGCGCTCTCGATCCCGCTCGTCCTCGCCGTCGTGTTCGTCACCATGTCGGCGTTCGGAATCGACCTTCAGCGAATCTCTCTCGGCGCCCTCATCATCGCGCTCGGTCTCCTGGTCGACGACGCCATGATCACCATCGAGTCGATGGTCACGCGGCTGGAGCGGGGCGACGAGAAGGAGCAGGCGGCCAAATTCGCCTATAGCTCGACCGCCTTTCCGAGGCTGGCCGGCACGCTGGTCACGATCGCGGCGTTCGTCCCGATCGGTTTCGCACACAGCGCCGCGGGCGAATACACCTTCTCGATCTTCGCTGTCGTCGCGATCGCGCTGATCGGATCGTGGTGCGTCGCGGCCCTGTTCACGCCCATGCTTGGCGTCTGGGTGCTCAAGAAGCCCAAGACGGCGCATCGCGGAGGAGCCCGGCCCGATCATGCGCGCCTTCCGCTCGTTCCTCGCGCTGGCGATGCGAGCCCGCTGGATCACGATCGCCGCGACCCTCGCCCTGTTCGCGGCGGCGCTCCTTGGAATGCGCTTCGTTCCGCAGCAATTCTTTCCGGCGTCCGACCGCCCCGAGCTCCTGGTGGACCTGCAGCTGCCCGAGAACGCGTCCATCTACCGCGACCAAGGACGCCTCGGCCCGTCTGGACACGCTCCTGAAGGACGATCAGGACGTCGATCACTGGAGCACCTATGTCGGGCAGGGCGCCGTCCGGTTCTACCTGCCTCTGAACGTGCAGCTCCCGAACGACTTTTTCGCGCAGGCCGTGGTCGTCACCAAGGGACTCGAGCAGCGCGAACGCGTGAAGGCGAAGCTCGAGAAAGCGCTGGCGGCCGATTTTCCGAACGCCGTCGGTCGGGTCTACCCTCTGGAGCTCGGCCCGCCGGTCGGATGGCCGCTCCAGTACCGCGTGAGCGGGCGGGAGCCGGATGAGGTGCGCAAGATCGCCTCCAAGGTGGCCGAGCTTGTCGGCTCGGCCCCCGGCGCCGCGAACGTCAACTACAACTGGATGGAGCCCGGCCGCACGATCAGGATCCAGGTCGATCAGGATCAGGCCCGGCTTCTCGGTCTCAGCTCGCAGGAATTGGCTCTGGCTGTGAATGCGGTCGTCTCCGGCGTCACGGCCACCGAGATGCGCAGCGGGATCTGGCTCGACGACGTCCTGGTCCGGGCCTCCGCCGAGCAGCGCACGTCGCTGTCGACGATCCGGACGCTTCAGGTCCCGCTGCCGAACGGGAAAACCGTTCCGCTGAGCCAGATCGCCTCCGTCGAGTACGGCCAGGAATATCCCATCGTCTGGCGCAGGGACCGGCTGCCGACCGTCACGGTGCAGGCCGACCTCGCGCCGGGCACGCAGGCCGCGACGGTCGTGCAGTCGCTCCAGCCGCAGATCGCGGCGCTGAACGCCAGCCTGCCGAGCGGATACCACGTCAGCGTCGGCGGAAGCGTAGAGGAGAGCGGCAAGGCGCAGGCTTCGGTCATCGCCGTCGTGCCTTTGATGCTCGTCATCATGCTTACGGTGCTGATGGTCCAGCTTCAGAGCTTCAGCAGCATGATCCTCGTCATGAGCGTCGCTCCGATGGGCGTCATCGGCGTCGTCGCGGCGCTGCTCCTCGCGGACAAGCCCCTTGGTTTCGTGGCGATCCTCGGCGTGCTTGCGCTCACCGGCATGATCGCCCGCAACTCGGTGATCCTCATCAACCAGATCGAGACGGACAAGGCGAAGGGACTCCATCCCTGGGACGCGGTCGTCGAGGCCACCAGTCACCGGGTCCGCCCGATCCTGCTCACCGCTTCCGCGGCGATCCTGGGCATGATCCCGATCGCGCCGACCATCTTCTGGGGTCCCATGGCCTACGCGATCATGGGAGGCCTGGCGGGCGCGACGGCTCTGACCCTCGTCTTCCTTCCCGCGCTCTATGTCGCCTGGTTCCGCATCAAGAAGCCGGAGCCCGACGCCGGCCAGACGATGGATCTCGGGCATATCGAGCCGCCCGGTCGCAGCGAAGAGATGAAACATGAAGACGCTCTGGAGCCAGTGTAGACACCGATGTAACCATCTTGAGTCCGGTTTCAGCGCTCTCAGTGTAACGTGTACACCAGCATTTAAAGTAACCTCATCAGAGGACGACCTCTGAAGTTGCTTTCAAGAACTTTGGTCTTTTTGCCTCTACTGACGCATGACGGAGACATACGCGATGCCACTTTCCGCAGTTCAAAGTCGCAAGAGGTCGCTGACGCCTGTTGGCCCCACGTCGAAGCGCAAGACCCATGTGCCCGCGGAGCGGCCGCCGTTCGAGCGCATTGCGCTGATCCTGCAAGGCGGAGGCGCTCTCGGCGCCTATCAAGCCGGCGTCTATCAGGCGCTGGCGGAGGCGGACCTGCATCCGGATTGGGTCGCCGGCATCTCGATCGGCGCGGTGAACGCAGCCATCATCGCCGGCAATCCGCCGGAAAGGCGCGTTCAGCAATTGCGCGCATTCTGGGAAACCGTGACCCAGCCACATTTCGGCGTCCCCAATGTCTTTGCCGGTCTCGACATCCACGGCGAGCACATGCACGCCGCCGTCAACCAGCTGCGCTCGTTGGGCATCCTGCTCGGCGGCGCGCCCGGCTTCTTCACGCCGCGCATGGCGCCGCCGTTCCTGCATCCGCCCGGCAGCCCTGAGGCCGTCAGTTTCTACGACGTCTCCCCCCTCAAAGCCACGCTCGAGCGCCTGGTGGACTTCGACCGCATCAATGCCGGCGGAATGCGTTTCAGCGTCGGCGCGGTGAACGTCCGCAGCGGCAATTTTGTCTATTTCGACAGCGCCACCCACCAGATCCGCCCGGAGCATGTGATCGCCAGCTGCTCGCTGCCGCCCGGGTTTCCACCGACCGAGATCGAAGGCGAGCACTATTGGGATGGCGGCCTGGTGTCGAATACGCCTCTGGAGTGGGTGCTCGACAGCAGGCCGCGTCAGGACACGCTCGCCTTCCAGGTCGATCTTTGGAGCGCAACAGGCGAGTTTCCTCGCAACCTCATCGAGTCCGAGCTGCGCCAGAAAGACATCCGCTTTTCCAGCCGCACGAGGGCGGCGACAGATGAATTCAAGAAAGAGCAGCTGCTCCGTCGTGCGGCCGCCAAACTCCTCGCAAAGGCTCCGGGTGACGTGCGGCAAACGCCGGAGGCGGAACTCCTCGCGAGTGAAGCCGATGAGAAAGTCTACAACCTGATCCAACTGATCTACCATGCCAAGACTTACGAGGGCGCCTCGAAAGACTACGAATTCTCACGGCTGACCATGGAGGAGCACTGGCGCTCCGGCTACAACGACGCGGTTCGCACGCTGCGTCACCCCGAGGTGCTCCAGCGCCCGAACGGAAGCGACGGTGTGTTCACCTTCGATCTCGCTGTCCAGGGCCGCGAGTAGCTCAACGCGCTCCGCAATGTTCTCGCATCCACGCCATCGCCAATCAGGAGACAAGGCTCATGAAGCTCGCCCAAGTTCGCGAAAAAGCCTTCGCGATGCCGCTCAACGATCCCGCTTATCCGAGGGGGCCGTACAAGTTCTACAACCGCGAATTCGTGGTCATCACCTACCGCACGGATCCTGACGCATTGCGAGCGGTGGTGCCGGAACCGCTCGAGGTGGCGTCCGACACGGTCGCCTATGAATTCATCCGCATGCCGGATTCCACCGGTTTCGGCGACTACACCGAGACCGGCCAGGTCATCCCGGTGCGCTTCAGGGGGTCGGACGGCGCGATGCAGGAAGGCGGCTACGTGCACGCCATGTACCTCGATGACAATTCGCCGGTCGCCGGCGGACGCGAGATCTGGGGCTTTCCCAAGAAGCTGGCCAGTCCGAAGATCTCGCACGAAAGTGAGAACTCTCGTCTGCACGCTGCATTACGGCTCGGTGCTCTGCGTGTCGGCGACAATGGGCTACAAGCACCGCGAGCTCGATCCGGCGCCGATCTTGAAGAGCCTGGCGCGGCCGAACTTCATGATCAAGATCATCCCGCACGTCGACTGCACGCCGCGCATCTGCGAACTCGTGCGCTACCATTGCGAGGACGTCACGGTGAAGGGCGCCTGGTCCGGCCCGGCCGCGATCCAGCTCTTCGAGCACGCGATGTGCGATGTCGCGCGGCTGCCGGTCCGCGAGGTGGTCTCGGCCAGCCACTACGTCACCGACCTGACGCTCGGCCTCGGCACGGTCGTCTTCGATTACCTGAAATAGACGCCCCATCTCTCCGCAGATTGAAAAGGAACTCGGCAATGTCTCGCTTCGACGGAAAAGTCGCCCTCGTCACCGGCGCCGCCAGCGGCATCGGTAAGGAAATCGCGCTCCGCTTTGCCGCCGAGGGAGGAATCCCGGTGATCGCGGATCTCGATCTCGTCGCCGCCGAAGCCACCGCGAAGGAGATCAAATCAAAGGGATCGGACGCCTTCGCGGTGGCGATGAACGTCGTCGACGAAGCCGCGGTCGAGAAAGGCGTCGCCGACACGATGGCGAAATTCGGCCGCATCGACATCCTGGTCAGCAACGCCGGCATTCAGATCGTCAGGCCGATCGTCGACTTCCCGTTTGCCGACTGGAAGAAGCTGCTGTCGATCCATCTGGATGGCGCGTTTCTCACCACCAAGGCCTGCCTGAAGCACATGTACGCGGCCAACTCAGGCAGCGTGATCTACATGGGTTCGGTGCACTCGAAAGAGGCGTCGGTCCTGAAGGCGCCCTACGTCACCGCCAAGCACGGGCTGATCGGGCTCTGCAAGGTGGTGGCCAAGGAGGGCGCAGAACACAACGTCCGGGCCAACGTGGTCTGCCCTGGCTTCGTGCGAACGCCGCTGGTCGACAAGCAAATCCCCGAGCAGGCCAAGGAACTTGGCGTCAGCGAACAGGACGTGATCAAGCACGTGATGCTGAAGGAGACGGTCGACGGCGAGTTCACCACCACGGACGATGTCGCCGACGCGGTCCTGTTCTTCGCCGGCGCGCGCAGCAATGCGCTAACCGGGCAGTCGATGGTGGTGAGCCACGGGTGGTTCATGCAGTAGCCAATCCGGAAGGGCGCCTACCGCCAAAGCAGCCTCAGCGGGAATTGCGGCGCACCAGCCGGTGAATCATGAAGACGTTCTGGAGGATGAATGCACATCGATCCAACTCTGCTGAGTCCCGTTTCAGCGCTCCTCGGCGCGCTGATCGGAGGCGGCGCATCAATTGTCGCCGCCATTTACACGCAGCGCTACTCAGAACCGCCTTCAGCGGGTCGCGAGCGAGGTCGCAAAGCGGGAGGCGATCTATGCGGACTTCGTGACCAGCGCGTCGAATCTGACTCTGAACGCATACACGCACGACGACATCACCTTCGACGGCGAGCAGCAGCGCATCATCGGGCTTATCAATCGGATGAGATTGTTTGCGGCGCCTGATGTCGTCAAGGGCGCCGAGGGGTGCTGAAAGCCATCGTCGAGATCTCGCTGAAGCCGAGCATCGAAGCTCCGGCGCCTCGCGAAAGACGCGCTGTCGAAGAGCCTCGATCCCGACCCGCTTCTGACATTCAGCTTGATTTGCCGTGCGGACCTAGACAACGTGCTCCGAACCGCAGTGTAAAGTTAATAACATATGGCGCTTGGTCTGCCGGGCCGGTCGCGCGGCGACGTCCGCTACTGTGCAGGTTCATCCCGTACCGAGACCGAACAGGAATAGTCGCTTTAAAGTCGATTTGCCGTGTTCGCCGCGCCATCAGCGAACACCCACTTCTTGCGCATTGCCAGCGTGCGTCGTCTTCGCATGGCGACGCCCCGAAGCGGTGATGCCGGACGGGAGTGGAAAAATTCTGGTCGATCAGGCCGCGAGGCCGAGGTTGGCTCCAGTCTTGAGCCGTCCGTCCAGGACTGCGGCGCGAACTGTCGCGACGCAATGCGCTCCCCGAGGGGACCATGGCATGCGCTGCTTCTTGGCCATGCGCGCGTTGGCGATTTCATCCACGCAGCCTTCCGCACGCGATGTCGAGATTGGTAACTTGGAACGGTACCGCGCCCCGTAGTTGATCAGCGCGTCGACGTTGTTTGTCAAATAGCGCCATAGATCATCGCAGTTCCACAAGAGCTTGCCTATGGGCGAGCGAAATCTCTCGCCGTTTAGATGTACAATCACGCAAAGTGACGAAGACCCACTATATGTGAGATGTCGATGTCGACATCTCACAACGAAGCTTCGCGCCATGCGTCTGAATGATAATTTATCCGCCCCAACGGTCGTCCACGCCGCCGCGATGGACTGGGTCCCGAGCCCGGCGAAGGGCGTCGAACGCCGGATGCTTTTTCGTATCGGTGAGGAGAAGGCGCGCGCGACGTCGATCGTGCGCTACGCGCCGGATAGCCGCTTCGCGCGGCACGGCCACCCCGGCGGCGAAGAGTTCCTCGTGCTGGAGGGCATATTCCAGGACGAGACCGGAGACTTTCCGCCAGGGACCTATGTCCGCAATCCTCCGGGGACCGGGCACGCCCCAGGTAGCCGGACGGGATGCGTGATCTTCGTCAAGCTTTGGCAATTCCGGACCGACGACCAAGACCGCGTCATCCGCCGCCCCGGCGAAGGCGAAGCGGCCGGCTTGCATCCCGGCGTGACCTCATCGTCCATCCTGTTCGAAGGTGCGGACGAGCGCGTGGTGCTCGAAGAATGGCAGGCCGGCGCCGAGATCACGTTGGCGAACACCGAAGGGCTTGAGCTCCTGGTCCTTGCAGGGGGCTTCACGCACGGGACAGGTCGTCTCGACCGCTGGAGCTGGTTGCGCCTGCCAGCCGGCGACCCACTTCGCGCCCGGGTGGGTCCTGACGGCGCGCGCGTCTGGTACAAGTCCGCGCCGTTGATCCATGCCGCGGTCTGCCCCATGGACACTGGCGAAGCCTTGCAGGCATAGAACATGGCCTGCGAAGGGGGAACACCGTCGCCCAAGAGCGCCAGCGGTCCCCGTCGTATCGCCGACATGCAGGCCGAAGCCCTAATTTCAGTGTCAGGCGAAGCGCGCCTCGACCTCAGTTCAACCCGGACCGACCGCCCACAGTCGGTACTGCCAAGGTGTTTCTCGTGACGGAAACTCAAGTCGCCATCGTCGGCGGCGGTCTCGCTGGTCTTCATGCCGCCCGCCTGTTGCATAAGGCCGGTATTGATTTTGTCCTCTTCGAAGCCCGGGACCGCCTCGGCGGCCGGATCCTGACGGTTGACGCGTGCGGTCGCCCCTCCGAGGACGGTTTCGATCTCGGCCCGTCCTGGTTCTGGCCCCGCGTGCAACCCTCAATCGGCGCATTGGTCGAGGAACTGGGCCTCGCCGCCTTCCGTCAGACCAGCGACGGCGACGTGGTGTTCGAGCGGATGTCCCGCGAAGCGCCTCAGAGGTATCGAGGAACGGGAGCCGACCAGCCGTCCATGCGCCTGGTCGGCGGAACGGCCGCGATTGTGCGGGCGCTTGTGCGCGACCTGCCCCAAGACAAAATCATACTCGGGACGCGTGTGAGAGAACTGGCCCTGACAAGCGACGGAGTTGCGTTGAACGTCACACGCGGGGACGCGCCGGCCGTGCTGCGCACCGCCCGCAAAACCGTCGTCGCATTGCCGCCCCGGCTGCTCGAAGCGACTGTGGCCTTCTCGCCTGGTCACGATCCTGCGACGGCCAAATTATGGCGCGAGACGCCCACCTGGATGGCGCCGACCGCCAAATTCGTCGCGCTATATGATCAGGCATTCTGGCGTGAAGCCGGCCTTTCGGGCACAGCCCAGAGCCTAGTGGGACCCTTGGCCGAAATACATGACGCCTCCACGGCGTCGGGCAGGCCAGCCTTGTTCGGATTTCTCGGGGTCGGAGCCGACCAGCGCGCCGTCCACGGGCAAGAGGCGTTGACGCGCGCCTGCCTCGCCCAGTTCGCTCGCATCTTCGGGCCCATGGCGCTCGAGCCCCGCGCGACGCTCATCAAGGATTGGAATGCGGACTCGCTGACCGCAACCGATCGGGACCGCGGCGCCGGAGACCATCTCGTCCCGCGCAATGTCCCCTGGGTCGCGCCCCCGTGGACGGACCGGCTTGCACTCGCCGGGAGCGAGACCAGTCCGTCCGAGCCCGGCTACCTTGCCGGGGCGGTTGTCGCCGCCGAGCGGGCGGTTGCCGACACGCTTCGCGGCCTTTAGCCCTGCGATTTCGACCGATGTTGGAGGTTTTCATGTTGTTGGTCTTTTCGGAGGATACCGTCCCGACATGGGAGGTCCGGCGCAAAGCAAAAAGGGGCGGCGGCGGCAGCGATCTTGTCGTTGGCGGCGCCGCCGACACATTCGAAGCGGCCAAGGCAGCGGCGCTGTTTGAAGCGACGGCCCAGTCCGCAGAATGACGAAACCGTCTAAACGGCGACGACACGAAAAACGCCCGTCAGCGCAATGCGAAAACCTGGATTCGTTGCCCGCGAGAGACCACTCGGCAGGCGATTGACTTTGTCTCAGGGGTCCAGCTCTCGTAATGGCCGGGCGCCGCAACGTTCGCGGCATCTTGCGGGAAAAGAAGTATCGTGCAGTCCGCATGAAGTCGAATCCTGAGCCTTCGACGCAGGAAGTGCTCGCTGGCCTCGTCGAGCGGGTCATCTTCCATAACCCGGAGAACGGCTTCTGCGTCCTGAGGGCGAAGGCGCTCGATCTTACCACGGCCAGAGACGCCGCAAGCGTTAGGTCTGACAAAACCCACGCACGACCTATGGCTGCGAAACGCGCGCCCGCTCAAGACGTGCCGAGCGTATCGGCGGTCAGGAGGTCTTTGATCGTGTCGACCTGCCTGACGCGCTCGGCCGTCCCGGCCGGGCCTTCTTCGCGGACCTCACACTCGTCCAGGTCGCGAGTTCGCGTCTTTCTCGGTGTCTTCGCCTTCGAGTCGCTCAAGATGGTTGCGAATTTCCTCGGCCGAAAACAGGCGCCGCACTTCGGACAAATCGAGGAAGCTCCCTGGCGAAGGTCGGATGGTCACGGGCGGCGCCGGCGAAATTCATCAGTTTCTCGCCGACCGCGTAGCTTTGGCTCACGACTCGGGCTGGCATGGTCGTTGCGCGCTGGCCGAAATGACAGCGCTGCCCTGCGTCCCTCTCACGCAGCAGGAGGTGCAGCCCACGTGGCGGCCAGCGAGAGGTCAAGCGCCCCGCCATCCGCTCGGTCGAGCGCGCCGATTTGATCCAGTCGGACGGATCGCTTACAGCCCTCACATGGAAGCGGCCGGACCAAAGTTGCGCATCTTTGTCGACGCCGACGCCTGTCCGGTGAAGGATGAGGTCTATCGCGTCGCGGCTCGCTACGGGCTGACAGTTTTCGTTGTCGCGAACAGCCCGATCGTGGTCCCCCGTGCGCCGGATATTGAGCGCGTCGTAGTCGGGGCGGGCATGGACGCCGCGGACGACTGGATCGCCGAGCGGGCCGGGCCAGGCGCCATCGTCGTCACGTCGGACATTCCGCTGGCGAGTCGATGCGTGAAATCGGGCGCCGACGTCATCGCGCCGAACGGAAAGCGCTTTAACGAAAGCTCGATCGGCATGGCGCTGGCGACGCGCAACCTGATGGACCACCTGCGCTCGACCGGACAAGCGACATCGGGGCCCAAGGCCTTTGGCCCCCGCGACCGCTCAAATTTCCTCAGTGCGCTCGACAACGCGGTCGTGCGGCTACAGCGTTTGGCGATGACGCGTTGCTCTTGACGCCGATCGGCGTCGAGCGTCGCGCGGAACGCCATGCCGGTTCGCGCGCGGTGCGCGGTCCGGCCCCTTCTTGTCGGCGCGTATGGGACGTTATGGAATGCGAAGCCGCCGATTCACATCGGGGGTTGTGTCGTCAGAGGGGCCTTGTCCGACCCGTTGGGGAGCCGTCGACCGATCTCCCTTTTCAATGACGTCGAACTTGGTCCGGTGACAAAACCCTCAACGTCAGACACGATGGATCAGACGCCGGTCTTCCGCCCGCGGCCGGCTAGCCAAAGCCAACAAGGGCGCGATTAGCCAGGAGCGACCGCACCATGTTGTTTGCCGTTAGCGGTTTGCGCGGATGCCCCGTCAAGGCAGGCGACGGCCACGTCGGCTTCGTCAAGGACTTCCTGTTCGACGACCAGACCTGGAAGGTCCGCTGGATGGTTGTTGACACCGGAAATTGGCTGCCCGGCCGCCAGGTGTTGATCCACCCCTCGGCAATCGCCCCATTGGATCTCGCCCTTCCGGTCAAGCGCGTGCTGCCGATGATGAGCACGGGCGAGACGCTGGTCCTGTCCGTTCGGCTGACCAAGCAGCAGATCGAGGCAAGCCCGGAGGCGCGCGAAGATGAGCCGGTGACGAAGCAGATGGAGACCGACCTGTATGACCACTATGGGTGGGATCCATCTTGGGGAGCGACGAATTTCGGCGCCAGCGCCATCGCCGCGCCGCTTTTGGAGCCGCTGATCTTTTCGGAGAACGCAGCGCGCCAGGCGGCGGACAGGGAAAGCCATCGCAGTGAGGGCGATCCGCATCTGCGCAGCTTCGTCTCGGTCAACGGCTATCACGTCCACGCAACGGACGGGGACCTCGGCCACGTAGAGAATTTCCTTGCCGACGACGTCAACTGGGACATCCGCTATCTCGTCATTGCCACGCGGGATTGGTGGCCGGGAAAGCATGTCCAACTGGCGCCGTTTGCGGTGAAGGACATCGACTGGTCCGAACATCGCGTCAATGTTGATGTCACTCGCGATCAGGTGAAATCAAGCCCGGCCTGGGATCCGCTGGCCCTGGCGGACCAGGTTGGCGAGCAACAATTGCACCGCCATTTCGGCTGGCCGGGCTACGGCTGGTAGCACGAACTGGAGATGGCGGATGTCGATTTGCACTTCCTTTGAGACTATGGGCAAAGATGTCCATCTCAGAAAATGCCCGCGCGCCAACGAAACTCTATATTGCCGCTTCTGACGCGGGCGCCCGGCTCATACGGGTTCGCGGCTCGGCGAGGCTTTTCTCGGTCTCGCGGGCCGCGAGTTGATAAAGCTGACAATTCCTGAGGGCGCGCATATTCGCCGCGACCTCCGTCAGATGCGAAGCCTCGGCCTGAGCCTCAAGGCCGAGGCTTATGATCAAGTCCGTCTCGACGGCGACGACTTCTTCCTTGTAGGCTCAATGAATGGCAGGCGCATTGCGTGGACCAATTGCGCGACAGTATCGCGAGAAACTACGCGGCGGAGCGATCCGCGTTAGCCAAGAAGATAGGCCTTGGCCAAATTCCGCGAAAAGCCGCTGCTCGCACGAGTAAAGGCCGGTCGAAGGTGGCCAAGGCTTAAGGCGCAATCGATGGGGCGACGGAGGCGGCTCGATGCGGCCGCCGTCGGCCGGGGATTGTCGTACTCATATCTGATAATAACTTTTATCAGATTCATTCTGTCGCTCAGACCGCTCTGGCATTTTGCATATAAAGTATGATAAAGTGTGATTATACCTCGTGGAGGATTCCGACCATGCCGGAGATCGAGCGCCTAACCATCACCATGCCCCCCGAGCTTGCCGCCGTCGTCAGGCAGGCCGTCGAAACCGGCGACTACGCTTCGACCAGCGAAGTTGTCCGCGCCGCGCTTCGCGACTGGAAACTGAAGCGCGCGCTTCAGATCGAGGAGCTGGCGGCGCTTAAAGCGGACATCGACAAGGGATTGGCCGATGTCGCCGCCGGCCGCGTCAAAGACTTCGACACTGATCGGATCATCGCCCGAGGGAGGAAGCTATTAGCCGACCGCTCACCCTCCGCCTAACCGAAACGGCAGAATCCGATCTTGCCGAGATTTGGTTTTATGTTGCCGGCGAAGCTTCCGAGGCGGCGGCGAAGCGGCTGATCGACAAGATCAAGGACGCTTGCGAGCCGCTTCGCCATTTTCCCGAGTCTGCGCCCTTGCGCGAGCATTTCGCACCACGGCTACGCGCTGCTTTCTCTGGCAACTACGCTATCTTTTACGTGCATGACGAGCGCGAGCTTGTGATTGTGCGCGTCTTGCACGGCGCACGCGACGCGGCTGCCTTGGCTGCGCATGGCGGCTTTGTCATTCGAGACGAGAAGTGAACCGGCTCGCGGCAATCACCGCGTCACACGCGCCAGCGCTCATCGTCGCGAGTGGCCCCCGTGCTTCCTATCGATTCCTTGAATTCTCACGGCGCAGATCAGGAACCCGCACACGCGCCGCGCCTACGCGCGCGGGGCGGCGGAATTCTTCGATTGGCTTGAGGCGAAGGGCGTCACGCAGCTCGCAGCGATCGAGAGCGTGCATGTCGCGACCAATCGTTGGCATGCCGCTACAGTATGACATGGAAGCCTAGGGCCCCCTTCTGCCGGAGCGGCCGGTTGTGAAGTCCGTGGTTTTTCTTGGAGGGGTGAACTACCCGACCGCGTGGCGCATCATCGCTGCCGAACGCCTGGCTGGCTCGACAACTGCTCGCCGGCGCTACCGTTCGATACGCGAATAGCGAACGAAACGCCGTCGCCATTTGGACGCCGAAGCGCGTGCGCTGCTTCGCGCCGCCAACTGCCGGGGATCTCGTTCGAGGGGGCCCATCGAGCTCTCCGCGAAACGTATCACAATCCTGGCGATAGTCGGTTGCAAAAACAAACTGTGTCTTTTTTAGCGCCGAAAGGATTCCATGGTGCAGCGCCGCATGCTAGGGCAGCAACAGGCTAACCGAGGGTCAAGTTATGAACCGGAGCGTCTCTGGTTGTTAATGATTGAACCATCGAGATCTGGACACTTGAGGCGGTTCCTTCAAGAAGTCTGCGCCGCGCGGCTTTTTGACTTCTTATTGTCATATATGAACGTCGTTATTAGTGGGTGCATGGTCGTCTAGCGCTTCGAAACTTACAGGCGAGCTGGATATGCTGCGGATCGGCGAGGGTGGCGGCGAGCGGGCTAATGACAATGAGCGGCTTTTCAACGCCCGTGGAGTTGGGCAGCAGCCGGCGCCCTTACGGGAGAGCTGCGAGGAATTTTGGTCCCTCGTCGATCGGATCGACCAGATTCAATTGGAGGAGCGACCGGGAGAGAGCCGTCAAGAGGACAGTGATGGCCTCTGGAGGATGCGGGCCGAGCTCGCACAGCGGATCCTCCATGGGGCGGCGTCGACAATTCAGGACGTCATTCCAAAAATCGCAGTCGTCGGGTTTCTTCTTTCCGAAGGGGAACTGCGGGTGGCTTTGACGCCGCAATGCCTCGAAGATTGTGATCGCGCGCTCGCGCGCGACGCCGATCAGGAGGAATGCCTGAAGACTTTGGAGCCGGAGCTGTGGAGCGCCTGCATGCAGCTGCGCGAACAGATCGCCGAGCTTCGAGGCGCTCTTGCCGCCGAAAGTGATCGGGAGAATGGCGCGGCGCGCGCGGCTGATTCCGGCGCCCCGAATTCTAGCGGCCCATGGTGGACCGAATTGCGAGGCTCGATGACGAGAGTTGTGCGTCATGAATTGAAGACGCAAGTGGGTCTCAGGGCGAAAGGACAGATCTTTGAGGATCTGCTCGAGTTCGCGAGTTTGCTCGACGGTCTTGGCGCATTGCAGAGATCGTACCTGAACGATTTCGAATGCCTTGCTCATCAGCGTCTCCATGGCGAGCCCGCGTTTGCCTGTCTGCGTTCGGCGAGCTGACCAGAATTCTCGTTCGCGCCGGGCCTTCTTAAGCGTCGGTTTCGGACGCTTCGGAGGTTCCAGCCAATGCCCAGACGTTTTCTGTTCGCGATGAGCGTCAGCCTCATCGCGCTTTCGACGCCGGCGATCGCCCTGTCCGGCGACGCAAGCAATAGCGCCGGGCCCGGACCTCGGCTCGCGGGGAGGGCGCCGTCGCCGGGCGCTCCAAACGGAATAGTCCCGAATGCCGGGCAAAGTGAGCCGCTGGCGCTGGCCGCGCCGGTCGACGCCGACGCCGTGCCGGTTCTCAAACACATCGCCTCGACCGGCGCGCAGCTTCTCGAACTCGGCCACTCGCATGGGCTGAGATCCGTCAGCGCCCGAAGCGGCGATCAATTCATGATCCTGCAAATCGCGCCTGACGGGCAGGCGGTTGTCGGCGGCCCGCAGCTCGATCTTCCCGTCGACAAGCTGATGACGCTGGCCTCGGGACAGGTGAAGGAACTCGGAGAGACGCACGGGCTTCGCGGCCTCTATCTGCGCAACGGCCGGGAATTCCAGGTGCTGTACGCGACGCCTGACGGCGAGGCGACGATCGCGGGCGTGATGTGGGATGCGACAGGCAAGAATCTCACGCGCGAAGAGGTCTCCAGGATCGACGGCGCAATCCCGACCATGGTGGTCGAGAAAGATGGGTCCCGGGCGCTCGCTGCCGCGAAGCCCGACGCGCTGCCCGGGGTCGAGCGCACGACTTTCGGAACCTACGGCGATCCGGCCGCGCCAAGGCTGTGGATGATTTTCGATCCATACTGCAGCTATTCGGTGCGCGCCTTCGATGAGCTCAAGCCTTACGTGGTGGCCGGCCGCATCCAGCTCGCGATCGTGCCCATTTCGATCCTGGACTACGAGACCAACGGGCAGAGTACGCCGGCGGCCGAATCGCTGCTGAGCCAGGATTCTGCGCGCATGGCGCAAGCGTGGGACCATCAGACTTTTCGGACCCAACCGTCCGCGCAAGCCGCGAGGCTCTTGCAGAACAACAATGCAATTGCCGAGCAAATCGGGATCAAGGGCACGCCGACGCTCATCTGGCGAAAGGGGGACGGAAGCGCTGGAGAAATCGATGGCATCCCGAAGAATTGGGCCGCGCTGATCGCCGAGGTCGAAGGAGCGCACAGTGTCTCCGCACGGTGACGACAGGGGTGAGAGCAGCCCTGGCGTTCTGCGGCGCCTGGGGCGCACCGCTTCGGAGCCGTGGCGCCGGATCGGGAACACCATAGCGGCGATCCAGAGAGACTTTCAGGATTTGCGCTATGGCGGCCGCCGCGCCTCGCGCATGCGCCTTGATGAGTCGGGGGCGTTCGATCTCGACGCCACCGCCTTCCTGCAAGGCCAGGGGCGCACGACGTTCGAGGATGCGCTTGCCGCTCGGCAAGGCTCGACGGCGCGCAACGCCTGGATCTTTCTCGCGCTCGGCGTCGTGTTCTTTTTTGGCTGGCTTTATCGGCTCCTGACGATGACCTGGACCGCCAATGCGACGCTGACGGCTTTGCAGTTCATGCCAGCCTGCGCGGTCTTTTTTCTGCTGGCGTTCCGGTTCGGCCTCGAGAACTTTCAGATCCGGATGCGCCGCAAGGTCACGGCGATGGCGTATGTTTGTGCGCCGAGCGGCTTCTGGCCGCGTTGACGCGGCTCGAGGCAACCTGGACGCAGAAGAACGCCGGCGCCGATGCAGCGCCTTTGTCCTTCGGGGACGAAAGTTCGCATTCCGGATCGCGCCTACGGGGCCGCGGCAGATCATACGATCGGCCGCTCAGCCGAAACAGCTCAGAATGTGCCTAGTGGTCGCAGGCTCGATCCTCCGCCCGCGCCCGTCGCCCATTCCGCGCCCTCGTAGTCGGGGCGCGAGGCTTGGGAAGCGGGCTCGGATGGCTTCACGACGGTCCCCTGAAGGTCATAGACAGGCGGCCGCCAGATAGCGTTGGACGAGCCGTAGGCGGCATAAGGGTCGTACCACGGGTTTCTTGACCGGCGGCGGGGCAAGCGCGGCATAGCTGCTGGGGGCGCGCAGGTTGCCCTGCGCGCATCCAGCCGAGGCGAGGGCCGCCGCGACGAGGGCAAGCGGAAAGAGGGGTTTCATGACGGGCTCCCGGGGTTCGGAGCGCATCATGGGGACGGTCGGCGCGAAGACCGCGCGGGATTCAGGCGCGGAGAAGCTCTTCCAGCAGGGCCTGGAGTCGGGCCTTTTTCTCGGGCTCGTCGCGATAGCCGTAAAAGGTCTCGCCGCGCTCGATCGCATCGGTGACGACTTTGGCCATGTCGCGCATTTCGGCGAAAGCCGGCCGGTCGCTGCGGCCGGCGACATGCGCGTCGATGAGCCAGGTCGCGATCAGCCGAAACAGGTTGAGCCCGCGCTTTTGCTCGTTCGTGGTCTGATGGGCGGCCTGCTCTTTTGCAAGCGCGGCGTCGCGATCGGCAAGTTGAGACTGAAGCGCGGCAACCTGTGCCTCAAGAGCCGTTGCGCGCGCCTCGTGACGCTCAGCATCGTGCCTTCCACTCGAAGCGCCTCGCCGATGAAACAGTTCGCGCCTTGTCATAGTTATGGTCCGAGATCGGCACGAAATTTCTCGACCAATTGCTGGTTAGCTGGTCGATGTACGACTGATCGACCTGCAACAGGGCGCTGGCCATAGATCACGCGGTCAACGATCTCGTCGTCGTTGCGGCGCGATCGCTCTCGGCGGAGACGTCCATCCTCGTAGCCAAGTACGTAGCCCAGCAATCCGGACATTACTCGTCCTCCGGCTCTCTCGCGTGCCGCCACCCATATCTGTCGTGGCCTGCAAGGTTGTATCCATTCCGGAGCTTCGGCTCGCCGTGTAGCGGACTGTCGTTTCGACCTTGCGCATCAGAACCTAGCAACTTTTGGCCGCTCTGTCCCTCACCGGAACATCGCCGATCCGGACGTAAGTCGCTTCGGGACAACGCTATCCGAAACCGTCGTGAGTGCCTTCTGCGTACCGACAAGCGCTGCCCCTTGCGAAAACTCATCCATATCGACCCGGTTCGCCGACGAGAAGCCGATCATGCGCGGGATATGATGCGGGATCAGTGTGATCATCCGGAACGACGCGATCGCCGCCACGACATGCGACAGCACGAAGATCGATAGCAGCACGAATAGACCGAGCCAGTTGGTGACGATCCAGCCGTCGCCAAGGACGAAAGCGGCCGCGATGCCGAACGACATGCGGATCAGCCACGAGATGCAGGTAAAAATGAAATAGCCGAGGAAAAGGCCGATCAGCATGAGGACTGGCCGGAACAGGATGTTGAACAGAAGCTCGTAGCCGGCGAATCCGCGCCCATGCAAACCGTCGCCCTCGAAGGTGAGATGAGCCAGCATCCACAAGGGAACCGCGACCATCGCCTCGCAGACGAGGATGAGGTAGCCGGCCACGCCCGCGATCCACATGACCCACGGGATCATCGGCAGGACGAAGGCGATCGTCAGGCCCGGGATCAAGAGCGCCATGCAGCCGATGAAGATCGGCGTCGCGAAGAATTGCATCAGCACGCTGAGGCTCAGCGTCGCCACGGCGCCGGCCCAGTTCATCGTGAGCGCGTTGAATAGCGTGGTGGCGGCCGTGCCGGTGGTGGTCGAGGCGATGCCGGCGAGACCAAGCGCGGTCATGGCGACGAGGATCATCTGATTGCCGAGCGCGATCAGACCGCCGAACGGATCGGCCCAGTTCTGGGCGGTGGGCGAGAGATTGTCGACGAAGCTTTGCAGCAGGGTCGGAGTGAAGTTCAGCGCCCGGAACAGCTTTTCCATCATGCCACCGCCATCCGTGCCGGTGAACGTGCCGGTCAGCGTGTCGGCGTTGCCGCCGGGCGAGGTCAGACCGTCGGCGGTCGAAACATAGGTCTTGAGCTTGTCGAGCAGCGAACTCGAGGACGTGAAGAGCGGGGCAATGTCGGCCTGTAGGGACGGCGACAGGCCCTCGAAGCTCGGCATATTGACGGTCGGCGTGCCGCTGGCCAGCGAAAGCGTAAGTCCGTTCAGGCGGGCGAAGCCGAGATAGTAGGCCGCCGCCGACGTCCAGCCGAGGGTCGAAAGCTGCACCTCATTTTTGCTCAGGCCCAGATTGCCGTCGCGGGCATCGGTCGTGCTGATGCTCGACCGCAATTGCGAGGTGATGCTCTGCGCGGCGCTCGTCAGCTGCTGCGTGTAGGACTGCGTCGCGCTCTGATAGAGGGTCAAGAAGCGGCGACAACGACGCCTGGGTCTTGTTCGTCCAGTAGGACCCAGCAATCGAATCGATCTGCGGCCGGAGGGAGCTGACGATCCCTTCCAGAATAGACTTTTGCTGCGAGGCCATGTCGATGGTGACGCCTCCAAGCGTCGCCGCCGCGGCGGACGAGTCGGCGACCGACACCGAGCCGCAGGTCGGCGAGCCGGTGCCGTTTCCGGCCGCAAGCGAATAGGCATAGGTGACGACGGCGCCCTTGCCGCTGTTGACGGTCGTGGCGGTCGGCGCGGGAACGAGCGTCGTTCCGGTCGCCTGGTTGATGAGGCTGCGGCAAAGCTCGTCCTCCATGAGGCCGAGCACAATGGTGCGGGTGCCGGGAATGATCGGGTCGGCGATCACCATGGCGTCGGGCCCGATCGCCTTGACGGCGTTGGCGTAGAGGCTCCGGGCCATGCCAATGCCCCAGCCCGCGACCTGCATTACCCCCGCCTGCCCAACCGAAAAGCCGGACGACAGTGGGAACATCATGATCGCCGCGAAGCCGATCCGGACCGCCGCCATGGAGCTCATGGCGCTCGTCAGGATCTGAGCCAATTCGGAGACGCGGTGGATATTGATGATGGTGAGGTAGCAGAGGAAAAACATGGCGATCGCCATGACGAGTCCGGTGATCTGGCCGAGCAGAGTTCCGATCAGGGTTGCGGCGGTCCCGGTATTGGTCGGCGGCGTTCCGCTGACCGGGAAGACGCTTTGCAGCATAGCCCATGTCCAGTCGTCGCCGGGGTCGAGCGCCGACCAGCTGATGTTGAAGGTTGAGGAGCTCGTACTGGAGGACGACTGGGCGAAGGCCGCGGTCCGTAAGATGAGAACGAGAGCGATTGACAGAAACAGGGACCGGCGATGAATGGTCATGGGGCAGACCTCGGCGCGAGCAGTTGGCCGAGGGTCGCGCATGACGGCGCGAACAGGCCCGTTCGGAAATAAAAAAGGCCGGCGGCCGCATATGGCCGCCGGCTGAAAGTTCGGGCCGGGAGGACTACGGCCCGAAGCTCGGGCTTGGCGAGGGACCCCGCACCGACGCGTCCCCGCTGAGGGTTTGACGGACTGCCACGAAGACCGTTTCGATCGCTTCTTTCCCGCCTTCAAGGGCCTCGTCGAGAGCGTTTTTGCCGTCCTTGAGGCCGGGGAGCTTTTTCGCGGCCGCGCCGATCTCCTGGTCGAGGGTTTCGAGGCGGGCGAGGTTGACGTCGGCGCGACGCCGCGGCGCTAAGATCATGCCCGCGCGCGTCTCCGCATAGCCTGAAAGGGCGCTTGTGGCCTTTTCATAGGCCGCCGCAAAACTTTCGTCATGGGCGAGAGCGACGTTGAATTCCTTGCGCAGGTCCTCGAACGCGCCGCCGGCCCGCATTTCGGAGAGGACGTTTTCGATGCCGCCATTGGCTTTGCCTGCGTCGCGGATTTTGTTCAGAATTCCAGCCGTCTCCCGACGTTCCAGCGCTTCGAGCGAGGCGAGGACCGCGGTTCCCGACTGTGTTGCGCCGCGGACCTGCTCCGCCTCGCGCCGGGCTTGCATCCGGTCTGCGGTGAAGGCGCCGAGCTTGTCCCGGAGCCCGCCTTTTGGGGCGGAGGGTGTTTCACCCGTCCCATCAATTGCGGTCGCGTCCGGGGCTGCCCTCATGCGCGGCGAGCCCTGCGAGGGGGAGGCCGGCGCGTGAGGCCGACGGAGATTGTCGAGAATGCTTTTGACGGCGAGCCGGTCAAGGAGGGAGGGGGGAGGTGCGCCTGCGTCTTTGGCGGAAGCGCCCGCAGACGGGCCGCCGCGGGGCCCTGCGCGGCGCAGACCTCCCGTCAAGGCCGCCGCGACCATCGCCGGGGCGGTGAAGGCGGCTGTGCCCTGCGGATTTCTCTGGACCTCGTCCGTCTGAGTTTGGGCCTTTGGAGGAGGGGAGGGAACGGGGTTTGCGGGTTTGGCGTCGACAGCGCCTGCGGGGTTCGTTTGCGATACCGGTTGAGGAGCGCTCCGGTCGCTGGGAGCCGGCGGAGCAATGGGCGTCGCGGCGGCGTCCTCCGCCTGCTCCCGGGTCTTCGCCGAGGGCGCCGGCCTTGGCGGAACGTCCTCGAACGGCGCCATCGCCGCGAGGGGCGAGGGCGAACGCGGGGCGACGGCCTCCAGTTCGGGTTCCACCGATTCGTCGGGCTCCGGATAATCGATCTCCAGCGGTTCGTCGGTCAAGGCGGCCATCTGCTCCGCCGGACGCGACGCGAGAGGCAGGGGCGTCGGGAAGAGGATCGGAAGCGACGGCGGGGGCCGGATCTGACACAAGCGGCGGTCCTTCGGTTTGAGGGAACTGGGCCGTCAGTTGACGTTTGGCGTGGACATCGGCGCGGTCGGCGCAAAATCGTGTTCGACATCGGCCGCCATATGGGCGGCGGCGGTCGAGGCGTGCATGATCCCGACGCGCAGAAGCTGAGTCAGGAGATAGTTGGTCGACGCGAGCTCGAGCGCGATCTCGCGATTGACGGAAGCCGGCGGCATGGCCTGCAACTGCGCGGCGTAATTGACGTCCGAATAGCGCCGGTTGGCGTCGAGCATCAGAACCTGCAGCCAGGAACCCGTGCTGGCCGGGGTCAAGCCTTCGTTCTGCATCTGCGTCTCTTGGGCGCTGTTGAGGGGCACCGAGGGAGACTGGATGCCGACCGCATAGTCGAGGACCTGCCGCGCCAGCGAAATTCTTGCATTATAGGCATGGCGGCGGATGCTGGCGTCGCGGCCGATCTCCGAGGTTAGTTGATCGCCGCGCAAAGCGGCGGGGACGATCGGCTGGACGAGATTGGTGACATAGTCGTTCGCCGCGGTCACGCCGGCCTGTCCGGCCAGCGTGCCGGTTCCGAACAGGGTCGACGCGCGCTGATCGGCGTTCGGAGTCGACGAGAGGGAGCATAGGCCAGCGGTCGCCTCGGGCTGCGAGCAATAGCGCGCGAAATGGAGCTGGGCGATCGCCGCAACCGCCTGAGACTGGCCATAGAAGGCCGGCTGACTCGGACCGGCCTCGCCGCGAACATCGGCCACGTCCTGGATCGATTGCGTCACCTTCCAGCTCTGGCCGCCGCTCACGGTGACGGACTGGCCATTATCGAGGGCCGCGCAATGGAGCGAGCTCGTCGTGTGTTCGTCGCGGATGCTGGCGTTTCGGATGTCGCGTTGAAAGCGGGCGTTCGAGGTCAGAGCCCCGTCGACGATCTGGCTCTGCGCGTCGACCGCGGCCTTGGCGTAATTGGCGTTCTGCGTAAATCCCTGCTGCAGAAGCGCGGTCACGCTCCCATATTGAGCGCTTCCCAAAAGCGTCCCGAGCGGTCCCGTCGCTTCCAGCTGTTTGGTGATGTTGGACAGGGTGTTGGACATCGTTTGCTCGATGCCCTTGATGACGGTCTCAACCGCGTTGTTCGCCCAGTCGAACACGGCGATCTGGGCGAACGCCGGCGAAGCGCCGAACAGAAGCGCGCCGATGAGCGCGCCAGAGGCGGAGGACAGCAGAAACTTGGATTTGGGCATGAAAACTCTTCCTCAGTAAAGGCCGAGAAGGGAGGTGATCGAGTAGCCAGTCGGCGCGACGGCATTGCCGGTAATCGAGATCTCGCCGCTGTTGGTGCTGCCGACCCCGATCGACATGATCGTCGGGCCACCGCCGCCGATCGAAATCTTTGGGCAGGAGAGACCGCCGCCGAGCGTCCCGCCACCGAGAAAGCCCATCTTGAAGCCCGTGAGGGTGATGCCGCACTGGGCCTTGCCGATTGTGCTTTGCCAGATCGAGGTCAGCTTGCTGCAGATCTGGCTCTCGACGGCGTTCAGAAGCGTCGTCGGGTTCAAAAGATTGACGACGACATTGAGCCCGGCGCCATTGAAGAACTTGTCGAGGCAGGTGAAGTTTTTGACGCTCTGAGGTTTTGGGATGTCGGCGTCGTCGGCCGAAACACGGGCGGCGGCCGCGTTGGCGGCGCTCTGGACGAGGGTCGTGCAGGACTCGCTGCCGGTCGTCTGGGCGGCGCCAGGGCCTGCCGCCGCGAGCGCAATGACGACTAGAGCGACGCGGGCGTCTCTCATGAGCAGGCTCCTATGCGCGGGCCCGCCACGGCATCGCATGCGCGTTTGAGAGCGTACATCCGCGGCGCCATCGTGATGCGTCGAAACAATTGCGCTCTCGCCATGCGATCGGCGGCGCCAGACGCGACGATCGCCGGCAAGAGGGGGTCCGTGGCGCTGGGACTCGGACCGCTCATGTTGCGCTCGAGAAAGGCGATCAGGCGCGACGAGGGGAGCCGCGCAAGCGCATCGGCGATCTTCGACATGGCGAGGCTCCGCGCGAGATCGCTTGCAAGGCTGCGTCCTTCTCCGCCGTCCGCCCTCTGGATGGCGTCCGCCAGGGCGTCGAGAGCCGCGTCGATTTCGTCGGGCGGATCGTTCGAAGGCGAGGGCGGGTAGGGCGCGTCGATCCAGTTTTCATGGCGCACGGGGTCGATCATGGCGGTCTCCGGGACAGTCCTGGAGAAGCCTGTCCGAGGCCGGCGCGAACAAGGATGGGCAATCGAGAACAATTTTGCCCAAAATTCAGGGAGTGGAGGCAGCCCCGACGATCGTCACGATGGCGCTGCTCATGGCGACCTTGAGGCCGAGCGGTTTAAGCGCCTCGGAGAGCGTGGGCCGCCAGGGCCTGCCGCCTTTCCAATCGACCGGAGCCTCCCGGTCGACGTGCTCGCCGAAGGCGACCTGGAAGCGGGCCGGGACGATCTGGCGAACGGCGAAGCTTAAGGGAACATGGTCGCCAAAACCCGTCACGGCCGGATCGGGCGCGAGACGCCGGCTGTGTGTGCGAAGTGTTTGTTTGACGCTCGTTGAGGCGGCGGAAGGAGTCCCGGCGCTGTCGGCGGCTTCCGCCGGGGGCGCCGAAACCAGGACAAACTCCGCGTGGGCAGGAGCAATGGCGCCGACGACGCCAAGAACCAGGATTCTGAACCGCATGGAGCCTCCGAATGCCGAAGGCGTAGACGGAAGCGGCGCGAACAACCCTTTTAACAACCGTCTCATTCGATCGTGACTTATGCAGTCGAGCGCAACTCGCTATATGGGCGACGCGGACGGGGAGCCCGCGTGGGGGTAAACGCGGCTCCTCGTGAGACAAGCGTTCTCAAGAAGGGTCCAGGGGCATGGCCAAGCGCCGAGGGGATGAGTTCGAAGACAGCGATGAGTTCAGGGACATCCAGATCAGTCTGGGTCAAAACATCCGCAAAATCCGTCAGGCCCGCGGACTGACACAGCGGCAGCTGGCCGATCTCGCCGAGATTTCGGCGGCCAACTATGGGCTCGTGGAAGCCGGCGCCGGAAATGCAAGCCTGCTGATCCTTGCGCGGATTGCGAGAGCGCTCGCCGTGCCGATCGCAGGTCTCTTCGAGGGAACGGTCGGCGCGACAACCAGCGGCCTTGAAGGCGTGTTCATTCGCGTCCTCTCGGAATTGGCCCGCATCCGCCATAATATGGATGCGCGAAGGGACGAACTGGGAAAGATCTCGGCTGAAGTCCAGGGTTATGTCGACCTCAACCGTGAAGCGGTGAGTTCTGTCGCGAGCAAGGGGAAACTCGCTCCTCTAGCCAAGAAGTAGCGAAGCCGATTGGGTCTTCAGAACGCATTGGAGACGCCGAATCACTCGTGAGGGTCTGCGAACGCGTGCATCACAAACAGAACTCGAACATCATAGCGGACGTCGATAAAATGCGCGTGCGCCAACCGCCATTGACGGCAATTTGGCGCCGAAACTGTGGCTGAAATATCACATCACAAACGAATTCGATCCGAACCGGAGGGCTGCGAAAGAGGGAAAGGGATCACGAAGTAGCGATAAAACATACGTTATTTCCGCATTGCATTAACATTAAACGATATTTGTATCGCACGTTATATCGTGTCATCTGGCCTCGTCGCATCTCGAACGAGGCCCCCATGCACGCCGCCCACCTCCCCGTTCCGCCCGCGTCCGCTTCCGCCGTGACGATTGACGCCGTTCCTGACGGCCCCTTCCGTTCTTCCAAGTTCGCTCCGGTTGTCGGCGCAGCGCTTCTGCCTTCGACGGCAGAGGCTCCGCCCGAAGCCCCGGCGCGTTGCGTTGCAGGCGTTGCGCTCACCGACCAAAATTCCGTCGTCGAGGGCCTTCTGTGCCGGATGATCGGCGCCGGCCATGGGGTCGCCGCCCTCTCGTTCTATCTGGGAATCGGCGAAGCAGAGGTTCGGCAGCGAGCCGCGGAACTTGGGCTGCCGCAGCCAAAGGAGAAGCGGCTCCGCCGCGCTGCTTCGGCCAATCCATGGTCGGTCGAGCAAGTTCGGCGCTTGATCGCGTTGTGGCTCGACAACGCCGCCGCGGGCTCGATCGCCGAGACGCTCGGGAGATCGTCGTCCAGCATCCACAGCAAGCGGCGATGGCTCGGTCTCGGCGTCCGTGACCGCAAGCAGGTCGCCAGGCGGCTTGTGGCGGAATGCGCTCGAATCGCTTTGCCGTGGCGGCCGAGCTTCGATGTCTCCGGGGTCGAGGCCCGGCTGAGGTCGCGAGGCGCCGGCAACCCGGCCGACACGCCTCATGCGACGCCGCCGATCGCTGTCCCCGAAAAGGTCGCGTGGGAACTGGGGCGGGATCGAGAGAAGGACGAACGGTTTTCGGTGCTTGGCTTCGCAGGTCTCCGGTCTGAAAGGATCGCCGAGCGGATGCAAATCGAGTTCGGCGTCCGCCTGAGCAAGAAGGCCGTCGACTGCCGGATTTCGCGTCTGCAGATCGTTCGAGATCGCCGTGATCTGATCGACCTCTATGACGCCGAAATTGTCGAGCAACGCGCCAGCAGGGCGAAAGCCCATTTCGGCGCCACGTTGCGGCAATGCCAGGAGCTCCATCGATCGTTCTGGTGGTGCCGCGAGATCGGCGGCAACCGGTGGACTTGCCGGGAGTTCAACAAGAGCAAGAAATTTCGGTCGCGCAAATCCGATCGTTCGTGCGGCGACGTGATGGCGATGGCAGCCTGAACGCGCCGACGGGAATCGAGCTCGGACTTCGACGTGTGAATTTTCGAGCCCACGAGGTCATCACGCCAAGGTGACGTTATGGCGAACCGGCCCGGCAAGCCGCGGCGCCCTCTCGTCGCTGCTCCCCCGGCCTTGCTCCTGCCGATTCTTGCATCGGCGCAAGGGATCGAGACGAGCACAACACTAGGCTGGCTGATTGTGCTCGAGGCGCCAACCGCAGGGATCGTCGCGGCGGTCCTCGTGGCGATCCTGATCGGGATCGGCTGGCGCGCCGGCGTTCTCATTGGCGCGCTCCTCCTCCTGACCTGGTTTGGTCGTGATCAGCGAAATGGACAATGCAGGTCATCATCCGCCGCCATGGTCGCAAAACTCTCGGTCATGACAACCGACCGGCGAGCGCCGATTGCTCGAACGAAGCCGATGTCGAACGCGGTCTGCGGTTGCGGGGCGATTCATGAATTTTGGCCGCACGGATTCTTGTTCGCGCCATGACCCAGCAGGCTATTGATCCATGGAAAACCAGCGCGCCGCCGTCGCCCGAAAGCTGTCCGACCCGGACTTTCAGGCCGCGCTCGTCAACAAGAGCCTGGGCCTCGTCATGACGCTTGGGATCGCGCTCGCAGCGTTCGTGATCCATGACGCCTATATCTGGGCCAATCCGCCGACGCCAAAATATTTTATCGTCGACGGAGAGCATGACCCCCGGCCGGTCGCCGCCCTCGACAGCCCGATCGTCAATGACGCGCAATTGCTCGACTGGACGGTCAAGTGGGCCTCCGCGCCCTACAACGTCAATTATCACGACTATCCGGAAGAACTGAACACGGCCGGGCGCCGCTTCACGTTCAATGGTTGGCGGACCTTTGCGGAAAGCTACATCAAGTCCGGCAACTACGAGGCGATGAAGCAGGGCATGATGCTCTGCTTCGCCCAGGCGCAGCGCGCCGCCGTCATCGTCGAGACAAAAATCCTCTCGGGCGCGCTCGCCTATCGCATCCAGTTCCCGATCCTTCAGACCTGCCAGAACAGCCAGCAGGCCAACACCCAGAAGATGATGCTGACGGCGCTCGTCGTCAGGACCAACGACGAGGATCATCGCGACGGCATCGCGATCGACCAGCTTGTCGCCGAAGCCCGGTGAAGAGGTCTTTCATGCGGCTGAGAACGCTTCCTTGGGCTTGTCTCACCCTGGCGCTGTCGGGACCGGCGTTTGCGCAGCAATCGCCGCCGCAGCCGGGCAATACGACGGCGCCGTCCGCCAAAATCGACCTCGACTCGGCGATCCCGCTGACGCCGGGCATGATCCGCGATCTCGGGAAGAGGGTAGGGGACAACAAGCGCGCCGAGGAAGAGGTCAATACGGAAATCGCCTCGCCGATCAGCCGTCGCGTCAATGTCTCGTTTGCTCCGGGACAGTCGACGCCAATCGTCCGCATCGTCAAAGGCTATCCGACGGCGCTGAGTTTCTTCGACCGCACCGGCCAGCCCTGGCCGATCGAGTGGGACACCAACTCCAACCCGGCCGGACAGGCGAACAGCGGCAATTGCAACCAGGGTCCGGCCGGCGGCGGCGGGCCCGCCGTCGCCAGCGCCGGCTTTTATGTCTGCACGCCGACGGTCGGTTCAAACGTCCTGCAGGTGGCGGCGGCGTCGTTGCAGCCGCGCGGCGGTCTGCTTGTGACCCTCAAGGGTGCGCCGAAGCCAATCTCCTTCATGCTGGTTGCGCGCGGAGGAGCCTACGACGCCGACCTGACCGTCCAGGTCGCCGAACGCGGGCCGAACGCGAAGGGGCCGGCGACGGGGCCCGCCGCGCCGGACACCGCTTCGCCGTTCCTGACGGCCATGCTCGACGGCGCGCCGCCGGCCGAGGCCGAGCCGCTGGCGGTCAGCGGCGTCTCCCCGGATGATCTGCGCGCCTGGAAGGTCGGGAACCGCGTGGTCTTGCGCACGCGCTTCACTCTGATCTCGCCGGAATGGCTGGCCTCGCAGACCGGCGAGGGTGGCCTCACCGTCTATTCCCTGCCGGTCACGCCGGTCGTCCTGCTCTCGCAGGACGGCGTGACGGTTTCCGCTTCCCTCTCGGAGCCCTGAGCCTCATGACCCTGATCCCCGCCACACACTCGCGCTTCGGGCGGTTTCGCAGCGGACATCTCGGGGGCGCCAGCCGAGGCGGTCCGCTGCGGCTTGTCGGCATCGTCTCGGCGATCGTCCTTGCCATCGGCGCAGCGGTCTTCGCATCGATGCATACGGATCGGTTCCTGCCGCAATCGCAGGTCGCCAGGATGAAGCCTGGGAATTTGCTGCCCGGCGGCCTGTTGTCGACGCCCCAGCAGGACGCGCTTCTCAAGACGGACTCGCAAGAAAAGGCGAAGAAGGCCGAGGAAACGCACAAATCCTTCACGCCGCCAATGCCAGGCTCGCAAGCCTTCAACGGCCGGCTTCCGCTCGAAACAGGCATGGGCCAACGCCAGGACTTCGAGCCGACCAAAACGAAGGTCGAGAGGCCGCCCGCGCCGGCGATCGTGGCGGAGCCTCCGCCCCCGTACACGCCGCCGCAGCGTCTCGCGTCCGAGCCTGACATCAACGGAGCGCGCGTCGAGAAGATTGCCGCCGGCGACGGCGGCGAAGCTGGTGCGGCTGCCGCGGAGGCGCAAAGCGCCCATCAGCAACGTCAGAAAGCGATCGGCGACATGCTGAACGGCTGGAATTCCCGGGCGCCGCAGACGACGGTGGTCATCGAGCCCGCTGTTCTCAAGGAAGGCGCAGGCGAACCGCCGGCGCTGACCAAAGGCCTGGGCGGCGGAACGTCGCCTGAGAAGGTGCTGATCCCCGCGGGGCGGGGCCTCTACGCCCATACGATCCTGGCCGTCGATTCCGATACCAACGGACCGATCGTCCTCGAAGCCGACACGGGTCCGATCGCAGGCGATCGACTGATCGGCGCGTTCTCGAAGTCAGGAACCGACCGGCTGATCGTCAAGGTCCAGACGGTCGAGCATCGCGGCAAAACGCTCGAAGCGAACGGCATCGTGGTTGCGCCCGATTCGATGGAGGAAGCGGTCGCGACCAGCGTGGACGAGCATTATCTCGAACGCTTCGTCCTGCCAGCCGCGGCGGCGTTCGTGGAGGGTCTCGGGCAAGCGGTGGCGCTGGGGAACTCGACGACCACCCTCAGCCCGTTCGGCGGGACGACGCAGACGTTTGGGCCGTTGACCTTCAAGCAGGAAGCGATGGTTGCCGGCGGCGCCGCGGCAGAGGCGGTGGGCAACGCGATGACCGCCTCGATCCCGAAAGGACCGACCGTTCGTCTGGCGGCGAATGTATCGGTCGGTGTGATGTTCCTGTCGAACGTCTCGATCAAATAGCGTCTCCCTTTGGACGATCCAGACCCATCGGCGACCTCGTTAAAGGGGCCGCAGATTTTTCTTATTCGTCTTCGCGCGGCGCGTCGCCAATCTGGGGTCTCATGGGTCTCGCGAAGGAGATTGGTCGATGAACGCGCATATCCGTCTGGTTTCGCCCGAGGACGCAAGCGGCGACGCCGATCTTCATGGGTCCGATGAGCGCGCCGTGGCTCGCGACGAAGCGCCGATCGGCCTCCCGGAAGAGAACGGAACGAACCGCGACGACATTCTTGGCCAAACGCCCCCGGCGCTCGAGCGCGAGGATCGCCCAACTGGCGATCGAAACACTAAGGCGGGATCGAACAAAGCCTTCACGAAGCTGCTGGCGCTTGTCTGGCTGCCAAGGACGAAACCGTCAACGCCAGTCGCAGGCGAAGGAAACGAGGGCGAACGGAAGGACGGAGCTCCGGCGCCTGTGCAAGGGCCTGTCGCGGAGGATAGGCCGGTCGGCGCTGAGGATGATCGGGCGCCGGACGGTGCAGCGGTTGCGAAGGCTCCAAACACAAAGCGCCCGTTTGCGAGACGCAACGGCGTGCTCGTGGCCGCACTCGCGGCAAGCCTCGCCATTCCGGCGATCGCGATCCTGAACTGGCCCCATAGTGGCCCGCCGCCCATCGTTGAGCCGGGCATGCTGGCCGACGGACAGGCGAAGCTCATGGCTCCCTCGGCCGCGCTGGCGACGGCGCCGCCGCGGGAAGCGCCGAATGTTTCGCGTGACCGGCCGATCGTGCATGAGAGCCGGCGCGACGAGCTCACCGAAATGCTGTCGTTCAAGGACGCCGAAATCGGCCACAGCCGGAGCGCCGCCGCCAAGCGAGCCCGTCTGTAGATTCTCAGGCGCCCGCCACTTGGCGCGGCGCCGTTGTCAGCGCCCGACGAGACGACCAGGGCGACTGGACCGACGAAGGCTGCGGCAGCCGCGGCCGATGCCGCAAGGGCCGCAGTCGCGCGCCTTTGAGCCTCCGGCGGAAGCGGCCACTCTTCCGGCCGCCCCCAACGCGAAGCCGCCAGCAGCGGTCGCCCAGGCGAAGCTGATCTCCCCGGCCCCGCAGATGCCCGCGCCCCAGCCCGCCCGGCTCGCTGCGCCGCTCCCGCCTGCGGCCGTCCCTTCCTCGCCGGCGCCCGCGACCGCCGCTCCGCCACAGGAGCCCGGCCTCGCTGAGGCGGCGAAGATCGAGGCCCGGCTGACCGATCTGGAGACGGCAGTGAAGGACCGCGGGAACGAAGCGCGGGCGCATGTTGAAGCCGAGAAGGCCGAAACCCGGACGCTCGAAAAGATCACGCAACTCGGCTCGCTCGTGACGCGCCTCACGGGACAGGTGAAGGATCTGCAGGACCAGGTTCGGACGCTTTTGACGGGCTCGGACGAAAAGTTCGCCGACCTCGCCCGACGCGTCGCGCTCGGCGAAGCCAACCGCGCCGTCGCAGGCGCCGAGAATGCGGGCGCGAGCGGCGCGGCGCAATCAACCCGGGAGCACGGGCCCAAGGGCGCGTCCGAGGGCGCGTCCGAGGGCCAGGACCGGGTGCGCATGCGTGCCGCCGACGCCGTGATGAAGCACAATTACCGCATTCAGGCGGCCTCGCCGGGCCTCGCCATGCTGAGCGTGGTCGACGGCAGCCCCGATGACAGGCCCGTCGAAGTAGCGATCGGGACCGAGATCCCCGGCTACGGCAAAGTGCTGAGCATCGAGCAGCACGGAGAGGCCTGGGTCGTAAAAGCCGATCGCGGCTCTATCGAGTAAAGGGTCTCGATCATGCAAGGGCTTGTCGATTTCGCGAGCCAGATCGGCGAGGTTTTCGCCGTTCTCCTGCCGACCTTCTGCTATCTCGCGGCGCTGGCGTGCTTCCTGTTCGCCGCCTGGGGTTTTTGGATCCAGACGCAGCCGCACAATCCGTTCCGTGGCCGTCCATGGATACCCTTCGTGTCGCTGGTGTTGGCGGGCGCGTTCGCGAGCTTCGACAAGGTGCTCAGCATGGCGCTGGCCTCGGGCGGGTCCAGCCTTTCGGCTTCGATCAGCTCGCTGTCGAGCTATTCAGCGCCGAGCGTGTCCAGTTCATCGAGTTCTGATGGGGTCGACGCCCGGCGCGACGCTCGTGAGTGTGGTCACTCTGTTTCAGGGGTTCTTCCAGAGTTTTGGGGCGATGTGCGCCTTCTTCGCGCTTCTCTCCTGGCGATCCGTCGTCAACGGTCACGCCAATCGCAGCCAGATGGGATGCGTAGTGCAGTTCGTGTTCGGGATCATGCTCATCAACATCCTTGCGATCACCAACGCGCTGATCGTGATGTTCGTCGCCTGAGGATTTTTTTGGCGCGTCGACTTTTCTTGGTCGTTGTTCGCGCCGATGGGAAAGACGCTTGGCTCCGAGGGGATCAGCGGAACGCAATCGACCCTCGTGGTTCAAACCCCGGAGCAAGCTCGTGACACGTTCACTTCATTCGTTCATCAACCGCAAGGCTCGTTCGCTCGCGTCCCGCAAGGCTCTTCTTGGAGCCGCGGCGCTCGGCGGCTCCCTGCTCGCGAGCGCGACCGCATTCGCGCAAGCCGCGGGCGGCACGATCGGCGCGCAGGTCCAGACCATGGCGCAGGAGTTCTCGACCGCCGGCGGCTTCGCGGCCTCGACCGCGATGTATGTCGGCGCACTGATCACCTTCGTCGCAGGCGCCTGGTTCCTGTGGCAATCCCGTCAGCCGGAAAACCGCGAGGCCGGCAAGGTCGCGGCCGGCGCCGCGGGGCTCGTCCTCACCGGGCTTCTCGTGACCGGCGGCGCCTGGATCAACAAGGCGGCCGAAACCGCCACCGGCACGGCGGCCTCGATCTCGAGCACCGCCGGCGCCGTGACCTTCCCATAAATATTTGGAAGGGGTCTTCCAAGGTGAGACTCGCGCCGCTCATCCTTTCCGTTCGCGAGAGCGGTCAAGCGGGCGGCTGCGCCCAAAACTCCTGTCCCTTCTGCGGGGCGCGTCTCGCGGAGGGGCAGGAGCCATTCCTTTGCTCGGATGGGACATCAGACGTTTCCTGCGCGCCCTGCCACCTTGTGCGCCATCTCGAACGGGACACGATCGCCGAGGAAGCCACGCTGATCTGGCTGCCGGAGATGACGCAAGCCGCGCTCAATGCGCTGGCGAAAGCCGCGCATCGGCGGCTAGCGGACGCGGGCGCGCTTCATCGGGCGGCCAACCCGTTCGCCGGGCTTCAGGAAGACCTGGCCTGCGGCGCGATCGAGGCGATCCGGGCGTTCGAGGCGCGGCGCCAGGCGGCGGAAGCCCGGCTCGGGACAACATCGCCACGCCTGCTCGCCGCCGCCCTCATGCGCGCCAGGCCCCAGACCTATGAGGATCGCAGCCGGCTCCTCGGCGGCCTCCGGCTTTGGTCCCGCGGGCGGTTCTTCGTCGACAGCGAGGACGTCTATCCGCGGCTGATCGCCTGAGCGCGCCGCCGCCCAACCCGTCCGCAGCAATGCCGATGTCTGGAGGAGTTGAATGCTGAGCGTCGTTTCGAGCCTGCTGGCGAGCCTGTCGATGGCGCTCAAGCAGCCGCTCGCCGGCTATTGCGACGTCGAGACGACGCATGGCGACGCGCTCGTCACCAAACAGGGCGACTACTGCACCTTCATCCGGATCGGCGGCATGAAACGCTTGGCGACCCGCGACGACATCACCCGCCTCGCCAATGGCCTGCGGCTCGATCTGTCCGGGGCGCTCGAAAGCAAGGGCCATGCGATCGTCGGCTGGTATCTCTCCGATCCGGACATGGCGGCGAGGGAGATCGAGCGGGTCAATATGGAATCGTGCCGCAGGGTGGGGCGGGAGGTGGGGCTCGATCTCTCCGACATTCTCGACGAGCGCCTGCGTCTCTGGAGCGAGACGATGCGCTGGGAGCGGTCCTGCTTCGTGCTGTGGACGCGTCGCGCCATCCTAACCAAGGAAGAGATCAAGCAGATGAAGGAGGAACGGGCCGCCGCCGCGAAGCAGGTCCCGGAGATCGGCGACGCGCAACGCTTCTTCCTGCGCTCCGAACTGATGGCGGCGCACCATGCCGGATTCGTCAACCGGGTCATGGCCGCTTTGCGGGGAGCGGAAATCGCCGCCACCGAGCTTTCCGCCAGGGACGCGATCATCCTCGCCCGTGAGGCGCTCTATCGCGAGACCGCAGGCTCGCAATGGAGACCGACCCTGATCGGCGACAGGGTCATGCCTCGCCTTGCCGAAGATGAAGCCCGGAAGCCGCGGAAGGAAGACCTGCTTTGGCCCTCGCTCCGCAGCCAGATTTTCCGGATCGACGCCGTGACGCATGGGGGCCAGCGGGTCGAGATCGGCGAGAACGAATATGCCAGCGTCGACATGATGATCGGGCCGGAGGATCCCCGGCCCTTCGTCGAGCTGGCGAGCTGGCTCGGCCATGACCGTCTGCCCTGGCGCTGTTCCTTCATTCTCGAAGGCGGCGGCAAGACGGGCATGGCTTTCAAGGAGATCGGATCGTCGTTCCTGTCGATCTTTCCCGCCAACCGCGACCTGCAGCGCGCCTTCGCCTCGCTCCGAGAGCTGCGGGAACAGCACAATCATATCGCGGTCAAGCTGCGCGCCTCGTTCGCGACATGGGCTCCGTTGGGGGAGACGCGGAAGCTCAGGCGGCGCGCGTCAACGCTCGCGCAACGAATCGAGGGCTGGGGCAACTGCAAGACCGCCCGGGTCGCCGGCGATCCGCTCGATGGGGTGATGAGCTCCGTGCCTGGCCTCGCGCTCGCCTCGACCGCCAATCCTTCCCTTGCCCCGATTGGCGAAGCGCTGCCGCTCCTGCCCTGGTCGCACACGATCTCGCCCTGGGAAAGGGGATCGGTCCTGTTCCGCCTGCCGAACGGCGCGATCTGGCCCTACGATCCGTCGGGCGGCTCGATGCGGCCGCTGATGATCGACATTTTCGTGGCCCCGCCGGGGTCCGGCAAGTCGGTCCTGGCCAACACCATCAATATCGGCCTCTGTCTCTCTGCGGCGGTTCTCGGCGGCGCCAAACCGAAACTGCCGCTGATTGGCAAGCTCGACATCGGCCCGTCGGCGGAAGGCTTTGTCCGCCTCATCCAGGAGGCGGTCGGCCCGGCACGGCGGCATGAGGCGATCTTCACGACGATGCAATTCGCGGCCGGATACGAGTTCAACGTCTTCGACCTTCAGGTCGGGTGCGAATATCCGCTGCCGCTGGAAAAGGCGTTCCTGCAAAACTTCCTGGCTCTCCTGACCCTGCCGCCCGAGGAGACGCAGCCGTTCGAGGGCATGGCGCAGATGATCTCGCTGGTGATCGATGAGGCCTATCGGCGCTGCACGGAAGTCCCGGACGGCGCGCCGAAGCGCTACCGCAAGGGCATCGAGCCCATGGTCGACGCCGCAATCGCCAGACACCGCATTGCCCTCGAGGGTTCTGACGCGATCTGGCGCGATGTCGTGAGCGCCCTCTGCGAGGTCGAGGAATTCCGTCTGGCCGAGATCGCCCAGCGCTACGCCGTGCCGGTGCTCGAGGATCTAATCGCCGCGTCCCGCTCCGAACAGGTGCAGGACATGTTCGCCCAGCTTCGAATCCAGGCGACGGCGGAAAGCGTCTCGTCGGTGTTCGAGCGCTATATCTATGACGCGATTCGCAAATATCCGACCCTCAACCACCCGACCCGGCTCGATTTCGGGTCGGCGCGCATCATCGTCCTCAACCTTCAGGAGGTCGCGCCGCGCGGTTCGGCGGCGGCCGAGCGCCAGACCGAGATGATGTATATGCTCGGCCGGCACATTCTGGCGCGCAACTTCTTCCTGCGGCCGGATTATGTGCACTATGTCCCCGAAGCTGTGCGGCCCTATCACGCGAAGCGCTTTCGCGAAGTCTTATGAGACCGTCAAGCGGCTCGACTATGACGAGTGGCACCGCACGCTTGGCAGCCCGCAGGTCCGCGCCCAGGCCGAACTCGACGCGCGCGAGGGCCGCAAGCACAACATCCAGCTCGGCTTCGCAAGCCAGCGGCTCTCCGACATGGGCGATGCGCTGATCAGTCAGTCGACCGGGCGCTTCGTTCTCAAGGCCGGCGATGAGCGGGAGGCCGAGGAAGTGATCGAGCGCTTCAACCTGACCCCAGCCTCGGCCGCAGTTGTCCGGCATGGGCTGCACGGGCCGGGCCCCAATGGCGCGCCGTTCCTCGCGATCATGCAGATCGACAACTCAAAGTATGAGCAACTGCTCGTCAACAGTCTCGGGCCGATCGAGCTCTGGGCGCTCTCGACCACGCCGCAGGACGCGGCTTTGCGCAATCGCCTCTACGAGGCGGTTGGCTTCCAGGAGGCCCTGCGGCGCCTCGGAAAGGTGTTTCCGGCGGGCTCGGCGGAAAAGGAGATCGAGCGGCGCAAGGAAGAGCGCCTGCGCGGCGGCGAGATGGAGGCCCGAGCGGCGGAAAGCGTGCTGGAAGGGCTGACCGCGGAGCTCGTCGACGGGCGTGGCGTCGCCCTCATGCTCCGGCCGCACGAGACTATCGACCGAGTACTCAGTCGCGGCGCGATAAGGCGCAAAGCGGCAAGGCGCGGGCGGGACTTGAGGAGGATGTCGAGCCATGGTCTCCAACGGCAGCGCGATGGGATCGACCGTTGTGCGCAAAATGCGCTGATTCAATCACCCGTCGGGGACGGCCGCACCGCGCAAATAGCGGTCATTGCCCGACGGCGTGGCGAGGTTCAACTCGACCCAAGGCCGCCGTTCGGGTCGAGATTTCCCTCCCTGATCGTGAACCGAACCATACCGACCTTGGCGGAGCCGAAGCCCTTACGCTTGCGGCCTCATGCCTCCTGGGCTTCTTCCTCCTCCGGCATGCGGCCGCCCCGGATGAACACCGGCCCGTTGCGGAAGGATGAGGACAAGCGCCACAATAATCGCCGCGAGGATGCCCGAGGCCAGATAGCGGCTGATTTCCAGCCCGCCGTGATCGCGGGGCTTGTCGAGGAGGTCGCCGAGCGTCGCGCCGAGCGGTCGGGTCAGGATGAACGCCGCCCAGAACAGCAGCGTGCGCGAGATCGTGGTGTAATAATATGCGACGGCGACCACCGCCAGACCTGCGGCGAACACGACCGCGCCAGCCTCGTAGCCAATACCGTTCGTGTCCGCCATCCAGTCGCCGAGCGCCGTACCCAGGGTCTGCGAGAACAGGATCGCCACCCAATAGAACATCTCGACCTTCGGCGTGGCGACGGTGTTGACGGAGATCGACCCCTCCGACCAGCGCCAAATGGCGAGGGAGGCAATCAGCCCCGCGAAGAGAATCGACGATCCGCCGAAATAACCGACGCCGAGCGAGCGATCGAAGAAATCCGCCATGGTCGTGCCCAAGGTGGTCGTGGCGACGATCGTGATCCAATAGAGGAAGGGATGGAATTTTTTCGCGCCGATCTGGGCGATGACGGCCACCACGAAAATGCCGAGAAAGATGAAGCTGCCGACCGCATAGCCGAGATTCATCGACATGGTGACGGCATCGCCGCCCGTCTCTCCCAGGGTCGTCGCGAGAATCTTGATGATCCAGAACCCGATAGTGACTTCCGGGACTTTGCTCAATGCACCGGCCAATTCCCTACTCATGCCGCGATCCTTATGGTTTCTTAAAAATGAATCGGCCCCCTTCGATGAGAGGGCCGATTCCGCTTGGGCATTCGATCAACGGGTTTATCAGTCGGGATTCTTGCCTTCCGTGGCGTTCTCCAGAACCCGCCCCGTTCGCGCGTCGACGCCGACTTCCTGGGTCGCTCCGCCGCTCTTGATGTCGAACGAATATCGAAGGCCGGTTCCTCCGCTTTCACGCTCCAGTTCCTCGTCGGTAATCTTGCCGGGGTGCGCTTTCAGAGCGATGGCGCGCGCCTCGGAAATGCTGACTTTGGCGTCCTTGGCGAGCCCTTCGCCAGTATAGGCGAACGCGGGCGCGACGCTCAGCAGTACGCTCACGGCGCCCATGGACGCCCATAGACCGCATCGACGCCTCATATTCTGTTTAACATTCCTCATGATCTCTCCAGATGCTGCTTTGCTGGCGACTCGCGAAGGCGCGCCGCTGCTTCCGGAAAAGAGCATGGGGCGTCCGAATGAGGAGAGAATGAGCTAGACTAGTAGTCACGCCGTTCGCCGATTGGCAGTTCGACATGAGCCAGCACTCCGCGCCTCCCGTCGGAGCGGTTTTGGACCGCGAGGGCGAGTCCGTTGCGCTCGGCGATGCGCCGCGCGATCGCAAGGCCGAGACCGCTCCCTTCGGTTCCCGGCGCGCCGCGATAAAATCGATCGAAGATGCGCGCCTGCGCGCCGGGCGCAAGTCCACATCCGGTATCGAGCACCTCGACGACAGCCCGCGAATTCTGGACCCTGACGCTGACGTCAACCGCGCCCCCCGACGGCGTATACCGAACCGCGTTTTCGATAAGGTTCGAGAACAACACGCGCAATTCCTCGCTATTGCCGACAAGCCGCGCGGGGGTGGGCGCGTCGACCCCCAGGTCCACCCCCTTGCCATCGGCGATCACGACATAGTCACCGACACAGTCGAGAATGATTTGCGCGATATCTACGTTCTCCGAAGCGGACTGCGTTGGTTCGTCGAGCCGCGCCAGCCGCAGGAGTTGATCGACGAGTGCGCTCGCGCGTCGCACCCCTTGCGCTAGCGCGGCTTTGCTCGCGGCGAGCGACGCCGGAGTCGCCATCGACAGGCTCTCGACCTGTATCTGCATCGCCGCCAGCGGGGTTCGCAATTCGTGGGCGGCGTCGGCTAGAAATCGCTTTTGAGCATTGAGGGCGGCGCTCAGCCTTTCGATCAGGCCGTTCATGCTCTTCACGACCGGGACGACCTCGGTCGGGATTTCCGCGAGTGGGATTGGCGCGACGGCGCTCGCGCCGCGCTCGGCAATGTCCCTGGCAAAAAAATTGAGGCGCCCAAGCGTGCGGTTTATCGCCCAGCCGACTACCAGCCACGAGAGCGGAATAAGGATCAGGACTGGCGCCGCCGCGCCAATCGCCGCGCCTTGAGCGATTTCATCGCGCACGGTCATGCGTTGCGCGACCTGCACCGCGCGCCCATCATCGCTTGCCGTGTAAACGCGCCAGCGCTCGCCATTCGTCGCGACATCCGCGAATCCCCCTCGCTTCTGGCGTGGGATATTCAGGTCTGGCGGCGAGGCATGAGCGATACGTCCGTCCGCGTCCCAGATCGTCACCGCAAGCTCGTCTTCCGGGTCTTGATCGAAAGCGGGAGTCGCGGCAGCGGCGCGCGGTCCAATTCCCGCGTTCAACGCCACTTGGCGTAACTGCCCGTCGAGGAACTCTGCCGCCTGATCGCGCGCCAATCGATAGGAGATTACGGCGGTCGCCAGTCCGACGAGCGCCAAAAGGACCGTCATCCAGACAAGCGCGGTTCGCTTTAGCGAGTTGAATGTCATCATTTGGGCGTCACCCAGCCGGCGCCGCGTACGTTGAGAATGATGTCCTTTCCAAACTTCCGCCGGATCGAATAAATCAGCGCGTCGACTGCGTTGCTTTCGACTTCCTCGCCCCAGCCATAGATGCGTTCCTCGATTTGAGCGCGGGACAATATGCGACCGGGGCGTTCCATCAAGGCGTGCATGAGCGCGTATTCCCGGGCGGGCAGGATTTCGACGGTCCCCGCGCGCGACAGTTCGTGTGTCTCCGGATCAAGCTCGGCGGCGTCGGCCACGAGGCGTGAGACGGCCCGCCCCTGCCGGCGACGAAGGATGGCCCGCATTCTCGCCAGCAACTCCCGAACCTCGAACGGCTTGACGAGATAATCGTCCGCGCCGAGATCGAGGCCCCGCACGCGATCCTCGAGACCGTCGCGCGCCGTAATCACGAGCACCGGGGCATTCACGCCTTCGCGCCGTGCGGACTTCAGCAGGTCGAGACCGTCAGCCCCCGGCAAGCCCAGATCGAGCAGAACGATCGCGTGCGCGCCGTCGCGCAATGCAGCCTGGGCCTCACGACCGTCGCGCACCCAGTCGACGGTCATGCCTTCCGCCTTTAGCGCGCGCGACAGACCCTCTCCGATCATCAGGTCGTCTTCGATCAGGAGAACGCGCATTGGCTCAACCTAACGGCTCGCGCCACATCCGAAGAGATGCGGCCACCCGAGCGGGAAGCTTGTCCACTCCTGGTCGTTCATTGGGCAGGCTCGATTGCTGTGAGCAGGAGTCGGCGCAAGAAAATCAGCGCCTATAAGACCGGAATTTCCGCATGACGCAACGCTTTCCCCAAAATGCGACGTCCTCGGCCTCGATCCGCGGTGGCCGCTTCACCTCGAGAGCGGACGGCGCGCCCCTCGGGGCTTGCGTCCTGAAGCGACGACCCGCGGGTCCAAACCGAACGCCGACCTCTCGCTTCACGTCGATCAGAAAATTTCAGGGTCGCGTTCTCGTTCGCGCCGTCGGCGGCCAGGCTCCCTCTCTGAAAAGGGAGCCCGACGATGACCGGCAGTTTGAAAGTACAATTCGGCGGCGCGGGCCTCATCGTGCTGGCGCTCGCGGGCTGCGGCGTGACGCCGGTCGCCCCGACTGTCGACACGCCCGGCATGTCGAACCCCGAGGTCGCCCTCCAGAAGAGCATGGACGAAACGGCGCGCGAGATGACCCGGATCGGAGCGATGCGGCCGAGCGCCGCCATGGCGTCGAAGCCGGCGGTCGTCGCGAGTGAGCTCGACCGCGTCGTCTCGATGCAGTGGAACGGGACGCTCGACGGCGCGGTCAAGCGCCTCGGCGAGACGATCGGCTACCGCACGGCCGTCACCGGAAGGGCGCCGCAGGCGGGCGTCAACGTGGCCGTCGATCCGGCCCCGCGGCGCGTCTATGACATCCTGCACGCCCTCGGCGACCAGGCGGGCGACGCCGCGACGGTCCGCGTGGACCAGAAACATCAGGTGCTCGAGGTCATCTATCATGGCTGAGCGCCGTTCTTTTCTGCTCGCCGCTATTTCCTTTGCGACGCTCGCCTTGAGCCCGGCGATCTCCGCCGACATGGCGACCACGCCGGCGCCGACCGAGCCCCATGTCGCGCCGAAGCCCGTCGCCGTCCCCGTGACGACAACGGCGGCGCCTGCCCCCGACAACGGCCTGATCGTCATGCCGATCCCGCCGCAGCCGTCGCCCGCGGCCATCGACGCTGCCGCGCACCAGACGGGCAACCCGATCAACAAGCCAGTGACGGGAGCCGCGATCGAACCCGAAATGGTCGGCGGCGAACAGCCATTGTCGCTCGAATCGTTGCAGGCGACGCGGCCGGGAGTCGGGCTCGCGGCGGAGGGGCTCGAGCCGGGCCGACAGGACGTCCTCTATCAGGCCGGGCTCGCTTATGGCGCGCGCGGGGGCCTCGCGGCGCGGGCCTTTGCGATCAACGAGATGCTGCGTCGGTACGAGAGTACGCTCGATAACGTCTACGATTTCAGCGACGTGATCCTGAGGCGGCCGGGCAGCCGGATCATCATGCGTCCGCCGGTCGTCTCGGAAGCCGAGATGGCGCTGGCGCTCGGCGACGGCGGCCAGATCGCCCGCGAGACGGCCTGCGTCTATTCCATCTCCAAAGTCGCCCAGCTCGGGTCGGCGCCGCCGAACTGGCGGACCTATCTCGTCCGGACCTGGGAGCAGCCGAGCCGGCCGGCCGACGCCGTGCTCCCGCGCACCGAGCAGGAAGTTCAATACTGGAACAAATATGTCGGGGAAGGCTGGGCGGAAGGCGAACGGCAGGCGGTCGAGATTTTCCTGAACGACCTTGGCCGGCTCCAGCGCGACATTACCGGGATGGCCCGCTACCGGGTGCTGCTGCGCGCGGGCGTGGTGGCCAATCCCAAGGTCGCGACAAAGCAGCAGGTCGTCGACGGCGGCGGAAACGAACTCAGGGCCGGCGACCGGATCGTCACCATCACCTCGCAGCCCGGCCTTCAGGCGAACGCCGGGGCCTGGCGCGGCGCCCGCCACTGCCCGAATTGAGGGGGCGACATGCTCGATTGTCCCTCACGCGCACCCGAAGCGTCGCCCGAGGGTGAACTGGCGCCAGACCCCTACGCCTGGGCCGATACGGGCGACCGGTGGGTCAAGGAACCACGGCGCCTCGCCCCAGCCCTCGATTCGTTCCTGACGCACGCCCACCGGCTCGGAGCGGAGCAGGTGATGTTCTCGACCTTTCAGCCAGCCTCGTTCCGCCTCTGGGGCCAGAATCGCAAGGTCACGACCCGCGATCCGCTCGACGAGAATGACGCGAGTCTGATCGTCAATCACCTCTATGGGGCGGACGGAATGGCGCGGCTGCAGGGCGGCGGCGACATCAACCTCATGTACCAGATCGGTTCGCCGAGGAAGGGCACGTTGCGCTTCCGCTGCAACGTCACGGGCGTAACCGCGAGCCGGGGCGCAGGCGCCAACGTCGTCATCCGCCCGGTCCGCGACCTGCCGCAGCCCCTCGATCAGCAGAACGTCGAGCCACAAATCCTCGCCCATTACCGGATGACGAAGGGCATGATGATCGTCTCAGGCGCGACCGGATCGGGAAAGTCGACCCTGATCGGCGCGATGACGGTCGAAAAGCTCCGCGACCGGCACGCCCATCGCAACATCATCGAATGCGCCGAGCCGGTCGAATTTTTGCTCGATCGGGTGGAAAGCCCGACCAGCAGCATCTCGCAGAGCGAGATCCCGAGAAACGTCAAAAGCTTTGAGGAATTCATGGCGGGCGCAATGCGCCGCCAGCCGACCGACATCATTATCGGCGAGTGCCGCAAGCCCGAACATATGATCGCGACCATCCAGGCGGCGATCTCCGGTCACGCGACCGCGACCACGATCCACGCCGAAACCGTGCCGTTGACCCTGCAGCGGGTCGCTAGTCTCCTTCCGCCCGCCCAACTCAAGGACGCCATGACGTCCTGTGCCCAAGCGCTGCGGCTCGTCATCAACCAGCGCCTCGTCAAATCGACGGACGGAAAATGGACCCCGTTGCGGGAGTTCCTGGTCTGCGACGCGCCGTATCGGAAGCGGCTCGCATCCGCTCGCGCCGACGATTGGCCGCAGATCACCGCGGAAGCGGTCGAGAGCGAGGGTCAGTCCTACACGAAGGCGATCGCAATCGCTCTCAAGGAAGGGCGGATCGACGAGGAGACGGCCGAAAAGGTCCGTCAGGAAATTGGATAAGAGCGCGATCGGAGAGGAGCAAAAGCGATGTGGCGTGACACCGGGCGGCCGGTCAGAGTCGTCTTTCTCGATGCGCGAGCCTGCCTGCCGCTGCTCGTCTTCGTCGTCTACTGGAGTTGGGCAACCTTCTACATCGCGGCGACGGGCGTAATCGCCTTTTCGGTGATCAGTTGGGCGGGCCTGACGGTTCCTTCCACGCTCAGAATGATCCGCCGCGCCTTCGTCGGCCCCTATCGCCCCGCGGTCCCTGCCTGGAAACGCCGGAGGTTCGCATGAGCGCGCCGGGGACCACGGCGCTGAAGACTCTCGACCCCGCCCATGTGTCGCAGGTCGTGGGCGCCCTGCTCGCCGAGGCGGGGCGCGAACTTTTCATCGAGGACGGTCCGCGCCACGACCTCGTGCCTATCCCCTTCGACGTTGCTGCGGCCGAGGATGGCCTGCTGCCCGTCTTTCTGGTCGCGGGCGAAGCGATTTGGCGGGACGTCACGGGCAGGGGCTTCGCGCTCAAGCTCAAGCGCGATCTTGGGGCGCTGCTGTCGTGGCGGATCGAGACGATCGAGGCCGAGTCGTTCTCCTGTGTGCTCCTCTCGGTGATGGAAGCGATTGCGCAAGTCGCCCGCCCCGATGGCGTGATGGTCCTCCACCTGGCCCGTGTATTCGACGAAGCGAAGGCGCGGACGGAGCTGAGAAAGTCGCTCGGAGAGGAGCAGCGGTCATGACCGGCGCCGGCGTCAAGGGCGCAGACAGCACGCAAAGGGCTGTCATGAAGTGGTTTCGAACGCTGGCGGTCGCGGGCGTCGTCGCCGCTCTGCTCGGACCCTTTGGCCTCGACTCGGCGAAGGCGGACGAAGCGATGATCGAAGGTTGCCTCAAGGCGGCGGCCGAATTGCATCACGTCCCGGCCGGAGTGCTTGTGCTGCTGCTGAATGTCGAGGCCGGACGTCTCGGAGCGGTGAGTCCCAACGCCAACGGCACGGTCGACATCGGCCCGATGCAGGTCAACGACACGTGGGTTTCCAAAATCGCCGGCCATTGGGGCGCGTCGCGGGAAGCCGCCTATCGGGCGCTCCGCGACAATTTTTGCGCCAATGTCGAGGGCGGCGCCTGGATCCTGCGCCTGGCGCTCGATGAGGCGCGGGGGAGCTTGTGGGAGGGCGTCGCGCTTTATCACTCCCATACCCCGGTCCATAAGCTCGAATATATGCGGCTCGTCTACGGGCAGGCGATGCGCCTGAAGCGCGAGGCGATCCGCGAAGCGGCGATCGCGGATGCCAGGACAGGGGACCGCTGACCATGGCGCGCTCTCCCCGCGCCGCGGGCGCGATCGGCAGCGACGATTATACCGGCTTCAGCCTGATCCTGATCTGCGTCGGGCTCGCCATTCTCGGCTGGGCCGGCTGGAAGCTGTGGCATGCCGAGATCAGCACGATCGCGCTCGTCGTCGCCCACCGGGAAATGCAGGCGATCGCCTTCTTCTCGGAACGGTTCTCCCGAGCCGACATCGGCGTTCAACGCGCCGTCCCTGCCACTGTCCAGTTCAACGATCTCGTGCGGCTTTATCGCAACATTGGACTTGAGTTCCTGTATCCGGCGATGGCGCTGGTCCTCGCGCTTGGGGCGCTTTGCTACCTGCGGGCCGGAAACGCCCGGTTCACCCGGGCTTTCGATCTCGACAGGCTGATGGCGGAACAGGCCAGGACCTCGCGCAGCACGGCGGCGTTTGTCGACCGCGGCTTGAAACTCGCAGACATTCGGTCCGGCGATCCGCGTCCGGCCGATCCCGCGCTGCACGCGTCCGAATGGATCGCGCGATACGCGACGAAGGACGAGCAGTTCGACGAGGCGATCGCCCGGCGCGAGCTCGTCCGTCAGTTGGGCGCGGAATGGAGCAGGCGGGACGACGCCGCCCCTTCGGTCCGCTGCATGCTGGCCGTGTTCGCCCTGCACGGAGTCCAGCGTCGCGAGGAGGCGGCGGGGCTGCTCGGTCTCCTCTCGGAGGGCCTACCTGTCCATGGGAGCGATGGCGGCTTAGGGCCGGCGACGCCGCTCGCCTTCGATCCCAAAACGCTCGCTGTCGCGGATCGGGTGCTCGTGGAACTCAGCGTCGCCGCCTGGGCGCTCGAAATCATGGACGCACATCATTTTACGACGCCTGGCCTGATGTCCGTCCTCAACGCCGCGCGTCTCAGGAGCGGCGTCCTCGCCCCGGCGCAGTTCGCATTCCTGAAGCTCGTCGATCGCCGGCTCTGGTATGCGCTCCATTCGCTGGGCTTCGAGGCGGATGGCCCGCTCGCCCATCCCCACCCGAGCCAGCGGATCGAGGCGATCGGCGCGCGCGCCCATTGGGCGGCCGAGCGGTTGGTCGGAGCGCCGATCCCCACGCCGGAATTCGAGGCGGCGATCGCCGCCATCCGGCCGAAACGAACCGCACAGGATCGAGGCCGGCCGGCACGGAGACCCGCTTGTAGAAAGGATCGCGCCGCATTATTGTAGGCAATATAACTACACTTAGGTTCCTCCATGGAAGAAGTCGTTTCTGCCGCCGACGCCAACCGCAAATTCTCCCTCATCCTGCGCGGCGTGCGCGACGGTCATAGCTACGTCGTGACCAGCCATGGACGGCCCGTGGCCCGGATCATCCCCGCCGACAAGCACGAGGGCGTCGCATCTGGCGCGCGGGCGGCGCTGCTATCGCGATTGAAGAGCCAGCCCGTGGTTCATGGCCGTCGCTGGACACGCGACGAGCTTTACGAAGGCGAGCTTTGAAGATCGCGCTCGACACCAACGTCCTTGCCTATGGCGAGGGCGTCAATGATGCCGAGAAACGTGACGCCGTTCTTGAACTGCTACGCAATCTTCCGGAGGGGTCCGCTGTCATTCCGGTTCAGGTGCTTGGAGAACTCTTCAACGTTCTCGTGCGCAAGGCCGGAAGATCCCGAGCCGAGGCCCGCGACGCCCTTCTGGCTTGGCGCGACACGTTTCCAACTGTCGAAACCACGCCTGAGGTGATGTTGGCGGCGGTTGATCTCGCGACGGATCACCATTTCACCATATGGGATGCGGTCATCCTCGCCGCGGCCTCGCAAGCCGGTTGCCGGTTGCTGCTCTCAGAAGATTTGCAAGACGGCTTCACGTGGGGCGGAGTGACCGTGGTCAACCCCTTTGCGGCGCCACGTCATCCTATGCTGAATTCATTACTCGACCGAACCGCTGAATAAGCGATAGCCGCTTACGCCCCTGCCGGCGCGCCCCTGTCGCTTGAGCGCGACCAGGCACGGCGCTTCTTGTCAATCAGGGCCTGAGCTTCGTTCATGACCTCGCCATGCTCGATGGGAGGACGGGTATCCGCGATGGCCTCCTGGACCTTCGTCCGAAACCAGGCGTCGTAAGCGTCAGGGTCGACCGCGAGGCCGGCGGGAAGCGCCCCTTCCCTGGCGACGCGGGTCAAAAGGATGCGGACCGCATCCGAGATCGTCAGCCCGATATTCGAGAGCCGTTCCGCGGCTTCGGTCTTGAGCTGATCGTCGACACGGACGTGGAGCATGGAGGCGCCAGCGGTCATGGGCGGCAGTCCTTATCCGGAACCCGGCGCAATTGAAAGACACGCCCGTCGCCTGGATTGGCGTTTCCTGTTCGCGCCGTGTGGTCGCAAGCTCGTGCTCACGAGCAATCCCGCGCTTCCTTCGCATCGATGAGGTCAGGTCATGCTGGTCAAGGATTATGCGACTCTCGAAGCCGAGATCGCCAATGGCGAGCCGTCGCGCCTTCTGATCGAGATTGCGCTTCGCCAGCCGCCCGCCAACGCTGGTCCCGCCTATGATTCAGCCGAAATCCAGCGGGCGATCCGCGACGGCTTCCGCGAGGTTTTCGCGCAAGTTGAAATTCAGCGATTGAGTCAAGCTGCGAATGCTCCGAAGTCGCGGGCCCGGCGTTGGGTCCGGCGAATTGTCGCCTTCTTCTTCTGTGCCGCGATCGGCAGCGTGGCGACCCTCAGTCTGTCAGCCTCTCACGCTCCACGCCCTTATGCGCTCGGATCGTTGACGCCACCGAACGCCGACCAGGCGGCCGCGTCGATCCAAACCCCGAATCCGGGTTCGCAGTCGACGGGCGCGCCGGTCGTTTCCGCAAGCAGCGCTCCGGTCGCGGCGCCGAAGGGTCCCGCAACGTTCGGCCTGCACGAGCAATAGCCGGCACAATAAGGGCCAGCGGGAGCGGACTCATGACCCAGCGGGAGATCGTCGGGCCGCAGGAACGGTTCGAGCGCTCAGGCGCCCAGCGTCTGCGCGACATCCGCCCCATCACCACCCGTCTGTGGTCGGCGATGATGAGCGAATTCTCCGGCCTCATCCTGGCCGGCGGGGCCATGGCGATGTTCGTCGAGCCGGCGCTCGTCAATTTCGTCGTGCCGACGTCGCTCCTCTACGCTGGGCTCGTCATGAGCCGGCGGGTGACGCTGCCGCTGCGTCTGCCGCAGACTGCTGGCATGCGGGACTGGAACTATCCCTCGCCGGTCGGCCGGCGTCCACGCATGGCGGCAGGCTCGATCTATCTGGGTCACGACCTCAAGGGTCGGGAACTCTGGATCTCCGCCGAGGACGGCCGCCAGCACGCGACCGTGCCGGGCACCACCGGCGCAGGCAAGACGACGGCGCTGCTTTCGTTCCTGGCGAATGCCCTTGCCCAGGCCTCGGGCTTCGTGCTCGTCGACGGCAAGGCGGACAACAAGCTCTACGGCGAAGTTCTGGCGCTCGCCCGTCGGTTCGGCCGCGAGGACGATGTCCTCTGCCTCAATTTCATGGTCGCGTCCGGCGTCAAGGATTCCAACACCTTCAATCCCTTCGCCGTCGGCAACGCCGACGCGATCGGCGAAATGCTGTCGAGCCAGCTTGGCGAGTCGGCGCCGGGCGACAGCAACCAGGTGTTTCGCGACCGCGCCGTCGCGCTGGTCGGCACGCTTGCGCCGGTCCTCGTCTGGATGCGCGACCATAAGGGCGTGCCGCTGAACATCGAGACGATACGCCTCGCCTTCGAGCTCCGCTGCATCTGGAAGGTGGCGATGAAGCGGGTGTTCGAGGTCCGAAATCCCTCGACCGGCGAAACGACGGACATTCCGGTTGGGGAAATGCCCGAAGACATCATCTATCCGCTAAAGGCCTATCTCGGCGAATTGCCTTCGTACGACCTCACCCTCGACTGGAACAAGCAGAAGACCGAGGAGCCGTCAAAGCAGCATGGCTTCGCCCAGTTCTATTTTACACGAACGTTCGAACTGCTCGGCGTTTCGCTTGGCCATATTTTCAAGGTCGAGCAGTCGGACGTCGACATGCGCGACGTGGTCCTGAACCGGCGCATCCTCGTCGTGAACCTGCCGGCGCTTGAAAGTTCGGACGAACGGCTGGCGGCGCTCGGCAAGATCGTTGTCGCCTCGCTGCGCGGCATGATGGCGCAGATGCTCGGCGCCCGCCTCGAGGGGGACTATGACGCGATCGTCGCCAACAAGCCCGGTATGGGCTCGGCTCCCTTCCATGTCGTCCTCGACGAGGTCGCCTATTACGCGACGAGCGGGATGGATCGCATGCTCGCCATGGGCCGGGGCCTCAACTTCATGTTCTGGCTCGGCTTCCAGGAGGTGTCGGGGATCTGGGCGCGGCTTGGCGAAAAGACGCAGTCGCTGTTCGGCAACGCCAACCTGACCATCGCGATGCGCCAGCAGGACGCCAATCGCACCCGGCAGTGGATCGAGGATACGGCCGGCAAGACCTATGTCACTCAGGCGACCAGCTACCAGGGCGGCGGCACGGGCGAATATTCCGAAACCCGCTCGGCCGAGGTCCGCGAGGTCGCGGGCGTCGACTGGCGGGATCTGCAAAGCCTGATCGAGGGCGAGGCGATCATCCTGTTCGGCGGCCGGCGAATCTACGCAAAACTCTTTCACGCCGAGATCGACACCCAGGGGCCGATGCGGCTGAACCGGCCCGTGCCGCTGGCGCCGCCGGACGTGGTCTCCCTGAAAGCGGCGAGCGATAAAGTCTCTTCGGTGCTCGAGGCAATCGAAAAGGGCCTGGGCGCAGGGCGAACGAAGCGCTCGCCGACATTGTCGGCGATGCTGAACGGCTTTACCGAGGCCGCGGTGGCGGGGCAGGGGGGCGAGGCTTGCGTCGAGGCGGCGATCGACGCCGCCAGAGATCACCCGGTGGCGCGGGAGGATATCGAAGCGCTGGGGCCGGACTCCCTCCTTGAGGCGATGCTGACGACCGCCGCAAGTCGCCCGCCGCAAGCCCCTCCCGCGCCAGCGGCGAAATACGAAGCGATCGAAGGAACGGCAGGAGCCGCGCTGGCCGTTCTCGAAACTATCGAGGCTAGCGCCGGATCGTCTCGAACCGAGGCGGGGAGGGCGGCGGAAATGATTCTCGCGGCCGGCCAGGCGATCGAGAGGCCTTCTGGTTATGAGCAGGCGCCAGCGCGTGAGGCGATCGCGCGAGACATCGAATCCCTTTCCCAGGAGATTGATGCCGAGACTTCGCGCGAGCGCTCTCCAGTCGACGATGAAGCCGAAGCGAAAGCGGAAGAGCGGGTTCTGTCGTTTCCGGGAGCATCGCCATGAATTTATTTCTCGACGCGCTGTCGGATGGCTGGAGCCAGATGACAGGTACGTTGGCGGTGGTCGTCCGGGCGTTCGGAGACAATTGGCGGATAGGATTCGCCGCGCTTGCTGACCGCCCGGTCGCCATGTTCTACCTTCGCGGCGATCGTCACTGTCGTCGTTCTCGTGTTCAGCGGCCTGACAGGGGGACGCCGGGTCGGTTATCAGCGCGGCCGATTTCTCACGCCAAACGAAAAGAGCTTTCTGCGGGCGCTCGATGTCGCCCTGGGCGTCAACTATCGCGCGTTCGCACAAGTGCGATTGGCCGAGCTCGCAGACCCGGCGGACGGAACCAACGCCGATCTGCGCCGCAGCGCGCTGAATGGCGTCATGGCAAAGAGCATCGACTTCGTGATCTGCGACGTGCTGACCCTCGATCCTGTGGCCGCGATCGAGGTCGACGACCGCAGCCACCTTCTGCCGGTGCGCCGCGACCGCGACGTGTTCGTCAATTCGGTCTTCGCCGAAATCGGGCTGCCGATTCTGCGCGTGAAGGCGCAACGAAGCTATTCCGTCGCCGAACTGCGCGATCTGTTTGCACGCGCTGACCTGTTCGCCTTGCCGCAGCCCGGAGGAGTGTCTTATTGAGAATTATCGTTCTTCTCTGCCTTGCCGTCGGCGTGATCGCACTCTTTGCACCCCACGAAGGCCCTGCTGTGATGCGTTCGGTGATTTATGGCTTTGGCTGGGGCGTCGGCCGCGAGATCGCTCACCGCATCTTCGGCCATCGCCACTGGTAAAGCCCTTGCGGCAGGAGAACCGACAATTCCCCTGCTGGGGGAGGGAGAAGAGCGTCGCAATCAGGCGAAGGCCCGGGACAGGAACGCCTGTCCGACGATTGGGGGCGAGGACATTCGGGTCCATGAGCCGAGAATTCGCCGAACCGACGTCTCGTTTTCCTCGGAAAGCAGGCGATCTACGCCGACGGAACCACGTTCATGAGCTTTTCACGGTCGAAGACCGATATCCGACCCGCGGGACCCGTTTGATAAGCCAAGTCCGTCGGGCTCGTTGCGGCGGTCCTGTGAGTACGCCGCTGATCGAGGCGCTTCGCATGAAAAATGCACGTTAGGATATATCCATGGGGAAACGCCGCCAGTTGCTCGTCGGCTCGAACGATGATCCTTGCGGGCCCTCCGCTGATGCGCGAGGGCAGAATTTTGCGTGTGGCGATCATCCGCGTTAGCTTCACGACTTGATACAGCCACTTTGGAGACTTCGTTCGTGCCGAGGAAGACAACGACAGCGCATCGCAGCCCCTGGACCAAGGAAGACGTCAAGACGCTCAGGGCGCACTCAAAGGCCCGAACGCCGGTCGACAAGATTTCCAAGGCGATGAAGCGGACCGAAGGCGCTCTCAGGCGAAAGGCGGGCATTCTTGGCATCGGTCTCGGCCACAACCGCTGACGAACGGCGCTCGCTGTTCGTCACCGCTTGCGCCTTCGAGGCGTTCGGACTTCCACAGTTGGGTTTTCGGTGACGAATTCGTCGGGGACAAAAGCAATCCCCATGGCCCATCCAGCATGTACCCCTAGCAGCCGCCCGAATTCCGCCAGCGACAGTTCCTGTTCGTCGACATGGATTGTGACCTCCCCGTTCGGGCCGGCGTCATCGATGATGCAACGGAGCGCGTCGCCACGCGGAACCCATTGATCACTATTTTTCGTGGTAGTCGATCTGTTTCTCGCCTGGCGGTTCCTCGACAATCGTCTTGTCGCATTGCTCCAGGAGCCTCCACCGAGCATCGAGGATCTCGTGATACATTTCGACAATGTCAGTGTCGCTCATCGACGCTATGCGAGGCTACCCTATGACAATGCGGACGCCGACAACATTCGCGTCGGGGTGCTCGATAGTCGCGTCGCCTCCCTCGCGGGTTATTCGCAACTGATCCGATCAAAATGGGAGCGGGCTTTTTTGCGCGCATTTCCGCTCCTTCAGACCAGGCCGTAGACGCGAAGCGCCCGCGCGGAGCCGGCGGCGAGGAAGGCGTGCGCTATCGGAGCTTGGAGATGCGCCGATTTGGAGGCAGCAATGACCGAGCGTGACCCCAATATCGTCTATTCGGGCCTGTCTCGAAAAGTGACGAGAGAGGGAATGACCGTCGAAGTCGTGATCGTTCGGCTTGAGCACGAAACGGATTGGTCCCTGGAAGTCGTCAACGCCGCAAACACTTCTACCGTTTGGGACGAGCTCTTTGCGACCGATGAAGCCGCCTACGCTGAATTCGAGCGGACCGTTGCCGAGGAGGGCATGCGAACGTTTCTCGACAGCGGCAAGGTGATCCCATTTCGGCGCTGAAGCTTGATCGCTTCGGAGATGAACCATAGCTGGACGCATCCCGATTCCGAGGCCCTACAGCATTGTCGTGGCGCACGCGCCAAGTGACTTGTGAGTTGGGTGCATGGGCCCAACGAGTTGGGTCGCTACTCGTCGAAGCAGGGAGCTATTCCAGCCAATTCTCGACCTGGAGGCCTTGCACCCGCCGGAATTCCGCGTCAGCGGTCACGAGCGGCATGCGCAGCGCGTAGGCATGCGCGGCGATCAGGAGATCGTTTGGCCCGATTGGCGTCCCTCCAGCCTCCAGCTCGGAGCGGATCCCCGCATATTCCGCATCCGCCGGCATATCGAGAGGCAGAACGGGCATGCGCTCCAGAACGCCCTCGACCAGATCGAGCAGACGCGGAGACCCTCGCCTGGCGCAGCCATAGCGCAACTCGGCGGCGACGATAATGCTGACGCAAACGCCGTCATCCCCCAGGCGCTCGATACGCGCCGCCACCTTGCCAAGCGGATTGCGGATCAGGTCGGACACGATGTTGGTGTCCAGCATGAAACGCGGCCCCGCCATCACAGATCGGGCCGATCTAGGGGCCCCAGGCCGGCGTCCACGTCGGGGAATTCCTCATCCCAGGGCTCGATCGATTTCAGCCAGGCGCTCAAGCCCGTGCGTTCGGGCTGCTCGACCACCAGCCGGTCACCCTCGCGATAAATCCGAGCGCCTGGCGCGCGGGCGCGCACTACGCGTTCGACCTCATCCATGCTGAAGACCCGGCGATGCTCATAGACCGCTTCAAGCTGGTTGATCTTTTCGAGAATCGCCTCCCGGGCATAATAGCTTTTCGAGCGCCCCGTCAGGCGGGCAAGCTCGTCCAGGCGGTTCTCGATGTCGTCAGGGAGACGCAGGGCCAGCATTTCTTCCTCCGATATGCTATACACGTATAGCATATGCAACAGCGTCCGGCCAGTGCCGTGGGGAACGGTGTGCCGGCCGCTCAGTTCCAGCGGTCAGCTCCTGGCGAAACCGGGACCGCGCGGAGATGGCGACGCCGGGCCCGAGGGCTCCGCTTCCTTTGAACCCGCCAACACGTTTGCTCGGAGCCGAACAGCCGCCGCGACTGCCCTCGCATGTTCGGCGAGAAGGGCCGCCGCCTGCTTCAGACGGTCGTAGGCGGCGTCAGCGAACATCTCGAGCGCGCCTCGCTGCTGCACGAACGCCTCACGCGCTAGCCCGGCCTCATACGCCGATTTCATCCGGCCGCCCAAATCCGGGCGCGCGTGGGCACCCTTCTCGATCCGGTTATGCGACGAAAGCCCCGCCTGAACACCCGCGTCATGCCGGCGAAGCGCCTTGCTGGCAAGATCGAGCGCGAGCGCCTTGTAGGGCTTGGCCGACGCGTCCTTGGCGACGCGCTCCCATAGGTCTTCCTCAGTCATCGGCGTGACGTCGCCAAGCGCCCGGGAGCGTTGAACGGCGGCATGGACCGCCGCCTTCGAAATCAGTGTGTGCGTCCGGCCGGTGGCCCGGCTTTCGGCCGTATAAGTCTTGAAGGCGGAGATGGCCCCGGTTCCGCGGGGCAGGGCGTTGATGTGCTCACCCTTCGTGCTCATGCCCTGGGCGGCGTCGATCGTGAAGGCGCGGCCGAAGCCCAGGAGCAGCCGCCCGGTTCGCTGATCCGAGAGCCGCTTCCAGTCGATCTCGGCGGTCTGGCCACGCGCATTGCGGAGAATAAGGCCGGCGGCGGTCTTGCCCATGACCTCGACAATATCGCCGTTGTTTCCGATCGTCGCGCGCTCGCCATCGATCTGGGCGACGGTCTTGCGGTACATGCGCAGCCGGTCGCCGGTGGCTACGGCCAAGTCAAAAAATTCCGGCTTGTCGCCGCGATAGACCACGGCCTTGTAGATCGCCTCGTCCGCGCCGATCTCGCCTCGGGCTTTCAGGCGCTCGCGGATCGCCCGGCTGATGTCGGCGGCCTCAGCGTTGGTGAGGGTGGTGAGCGTGACTCCGTAACTCGGATCCTGAGCCTTGAGCGCGTCGTCGCGCTCGATGTAGAGGTCGGCGATCTGGCGCACGACCTGATCGGTGTCGCCCTCAAGCAGCCGGGCCGTCCCGTCCTCCCGTTTCATGGCGAAGGCTCTCGCGGCCTCGCCGTCGCGAAACAGCGACGCGATTTTGCGGTCGCGGTCGTTCTTCTGGCGAACGGCGGTCAAGACCTCAGGGAGAGCCGTCCTGGGCAGGACGCGCTTCAAGAGCGCGATCGTGTCGCCTGCCTCGATCGACTGCACCTGCTCCCGGTCGCCGAGCATCTTGATGGTCATGCCGGTCTCGGCCTGCAGCTCAAGAAGGCGGAGCATGGGACGCGGGCCGATCTGGCTGATCTCGTCCACGACCAGGACGGTTTTGTCGTCCGGCCGGAATTCTCCTGTGTCGATGGCGTTGAGGAGCGGCTGGAGCGCAAAAGTCTCGTCGATCCCGGCGTCCTTGAGGGCGTCGGCCTGCCGCCAGGCGGTCGACATGCCGATGACTTTGCGGCCATCCCCGACCCATGCGTCCACGAGCGGCCTGAGCAGAGTGGTTTTGCCTGATCCGGCGACGCCGGTCAGAAGCGAGAGTTTTCCGCCCGCCGCCAGCGCGTGAATGGCGGCTCTCTGCTCCCGCGAGAACCGGATGCCTGCGTCGCCAGCCTCGATGCGCTCGATCGCGGCGCGGATCGTCGCGTCGGAAAGGTCGGCCGAGCGGTCGCGGGCGGCGGCGCGCGATTTTTCCGCGACCGTCTGCTCGATACGCAATTGCTCGGTGTGGCTGAACCGCGCTTTCCCCTCATGGACGCCGAAGATAAGAGCGACGGAATTGCCGTCATGAACGAAGCCGCGCTCCTCGAACAGGTGAACCACCGCGTCGACGTCGTCCCGCCCCTCGGTCGCCCCGGCCTCGATCAGCCCGCGAGCGGCATGGACGCGCAGCCGCTCGGCGTCGAGAACGGCTGACGTCAGAAATTCGGCCGAGAGCGATGCCGACGCCAATATGTAAGCCCGCTCGTGGCGATCGGCGGCCGTCCGCTCGATGGGCGCGGTCGCGTCAAGGACGGATTTTGGCGTCCAGCCGATCGCCGCCGCCTGGCTTCGCCAGACCGATTGCGCCTCATGCCTGTTCTTGCCGAGCCGGCCGGCGGCGCTCGCTTCATGCAGGAGCTGCTTCTTGCGCTCGAGCGAAAGCTCGTCCCACTCCATGGCGTGCTCTTTGGCGTAACGCCTGGCATCGCCAATGACCTGCCGGTCCCGCTTGGAAAAGGTCGTGACCGCGCTGTCCGGAATGTCGAGGGCGACGACGGCTTCTCCGTCGGCGTCGAGACCAACCCGGACCCCGAGCGTCCGCAGCCGGTCGCCGAGGCGCGCCTGGAAGAAGGCGCCATACTCGTGGACCTTGTGGGCAGTCAGCGCCTTCGAGTTGATCGACCCGACCCGTCCATCGTCCGTGACCACGAGGTTCGGGATAAAATTGTGCAAATGATAATGGGGGTCGCCGGCGATCGGGGCATCCATGAGATAGGTCGCGCCGTCCGGGCCGTTCTGGACGGCCAGTGTCGGCCGGGCGGCGTCATGGGCGAACGTCACCCAGCCGATCTCGCCGCGCTCCGAGCCTTTCTCCCCGCCGTGCCCTTTGCGGGCGACGCCGAGGTCGCGAGAAGCGTAGCGGAGCGCATCGTCGCTGGCGGCGTGGATGGCGTTGCGGATCAGCAATTTCTCGGCCTCGGTCGGCGCGAATTCCGCCGCGAGCGACACGGACTTGTGGGGAGCGAACACGAAGTCGAACCCGGAGTTCTTCCGGACATGCTCGCTCCAGTCGCCGCCGTTGTCGGCGCGGCGCGCCTCGAACAGCGCGTCGAGCTGGCCGTCGCGGGGGTCCGATCGAATGTTGGCCAGCCCCAGCGCCACCGCAACGCGCGGCGCCATATCGGGACGCCAGTTCGCCCGTTCGCCCCGGCCGGTATAATAGGCCGTCAGGCGCTCGCCGGTTTCGAGGTCGCGACCATCGCTGGCGACGCCACGGACCTTGAGGGTTTCGGGCTCGGGCTTGTCCTGGGTCATATAGGCGCGGATCAGCGCGCCGTCGCTGGCGGCAGAGACTTTCGCAAAATTGAGCATGTCAGGCGTATCCGGCGCCGTTCGTCGGGGTCTCGGTCGGCGCGCCGCCAGGGGTCGCCGCGGCAGGGTCGAGGCGGATTACGATCTCGAGGGTCTGGCGCAACAAGCCGGTCATGGCCGACTGCTGGGTGACGAGCCGCGTCAGAAGGTCGGCGAGGCTCGGGCCTTCCGGTTCTGGCCGCTCCGGGGTCAGCACCTCGATCATATGGGCGATCAGGCCCGACAGGGTCTCAACCTGCCTCTGAAGCGAATCCCCATTGACCAGCAGCGCGTCCTGCGCGTGGTCGATTCTGTCGACCGTCTCCCGCAGACCGGCGAGATCGCCGCCGATACGGGTCAGGTGTGCGTCGAGGGATTCGCGCGGGGTGATGACGGCCATGAAAGCAACCTTCAGTCAGGAAGACCTGACAGGAAGATTCGCCGCACGTGGCGCGAACGGAAAATGACTACACCGGCGAGGCGAAGCGCTTCGCCGGCGTCGTGTCCGCCGAGGGCCAGGGTCAATCGGGCAAGCCCCTGGCAAATGTCGGTCCGGACGCCGAGTAGCCGCAATAGCGTCCGGTCTGGCGAATGGCCGGCAGCACCTCGCTCGTCACCCACTTGCGGAAGCGCTTGGCCTCCGGCTTCCGGCTCGTGAAGATGAGACCGTAGAGCCGCCAAGAAGGGACGTAGACAGGAGCGATCTTCTCGGGCCGCCCTTGTTGGGGTAGCGCGATCGCCCAAGACCGCTGAGCGGGCTTCCCATGGGCTTGGCAAGCCATTCCTGTCTCGACTGTCGCTTCGGTATCTTGATCCAGCCGGCTTGACCGCCCGGCGCCGTCAGACTTCAGCCTTGCGCGCCGCGCAGCGGACCGCACCAACGGTGCATTGGTCCGTATCAGTGTTTCTTTGCTTCTCCGCTCGTCACGCATCTAACACGCGCATGCAACGTCAGGCGCACGCGAATGACACGGGACTGACACGGCGCGGCCAGAATCGAGCGAAGAACGGCGTCGGAGCGCGCTCGAAAAAAATGAAAATCGCATTTCGCGTTCGCGCCGCGGGCGGTTCGGATGGGCCTGTCGAAAGGAGACAGACTCATGCAAACGAATACGCTTACGAAAACCGGAGAAAAGGAAGAGCGCCGCAGACTGATCCTCGCCCTCGGGCGCGGACAATCCGGCAAGACCCTGTGGTCGCGATGGCTGGTCGAGGCGATGCGCGCCAAGGGCGTAAGCCCCGTGGCGGCGGATGCGGACACCATCACCCACGGGCTCTCTCGACATAATGATGGCGCCCTGTGCCTCGGAAGCGAGCCTGACGCGCTCGCGGCCTGGTGGACGACGCTGACGGCCAACAGCGCGGAACTCGCCGGGCGTCCCGTCGTCGTCGACTTCAGCCCGGACAAGGGTCTGATCCGGAGCGTCAACGCATCGGGATCGGACTTCGCGGAGCGCCATGCGGCGCTCGGCTTCGACGTGACGAAGGTGTTCTTCTTCGCTCCGGACGCCGGGGACGCCGTGACCTTCGCCAATGCCGGTGCGGGCGTGACCGCGGCGACAACGCTGCTCGTGCTGAACGAGGGCGCGGTCGGCAACCGGAAGCCGGATCGGTTCGACGCGGTGTTGGCGCATCCGGCCGTTCGGCAAGCCCTGGAGAAGGGCGCTAGAGTGGTGCGGATGCCGGAACTGCATCTCGACGCTAACCGGGCCGCGGAGATCGCTAGCTTCGCGGTCATTGCCGAAGGCAACTCCGGGAAGGCTGACGCCGCATCGTTCGAGCGCCACGCGGTCCGGACATGGCTCGGGCGGATGGAAGAAGCGTTCGCGCCGTTCCACGGGGAGCTTGCTCTCGGATGAGCGCGGCGGGCGACGCCTTTCGCAGGTCGGAAAGCTGGAAGAGTAAAGGGGCAATCGGTCGCGAATCCGCCCTCGCGGTCGCGGCCCGCTCTCCCCGCCGCTCATCCCTCTTCTGGTGGCTGTTCGACAACCACGACGACCTGATCGAGGCAAAAGGGCAGGGCGGACTTGGATTTCCCTGGAAGGCCATGTGTTCGGTCTTCGCCGAGCTTGAGCTGACCCTCGCGGCTGGCGCGCCCATCACCCCGGAGCGAGCGCGGCAAACCTGGTGGCGCGTTCGCAAGGAGAAGGCCCGTCTGCGGGCCATGGAGGCCGAGGCGGAAGCCGAACGCGCCCTCCGGCGCGCGCGGGATCCGAGACGCAGCATGCCATCGCGGATGTCGGGCCGATACGAGGCGCCGCTCGCCGAGGTTCAGCCTCGGCGAGCGGTCGCCTCGCCACAACCGAACGCCTTGGCCAACCCGACGCCCAACCCGCCGGCGAGCCTTCGGCAGAGCGCGGCTCTTCCCGCCGATCCCCCGATGATCGTGATGTTCCAGGGCGAGCCCCTGGACCTCAACATTTTCGTTCTGCCGGGGGTCAGGGAGCCCTGGGAAGACCCGGAGCTGTCGGCCGAGGAGCGGCAGCGCGTGAAGTTTGGAATGCTCAACATGCGCTTTGAATGCTGGAAAAATGATCGGGTCCTGGACCCGAACAATCGTGTGGATCGAGAAAGGAAACGGCTGAATGCCCTTCGAAACTCTCAACGATGACCGCAAGCCGGTCCTGATGATCGTAGTCGGCCGGCAGCGCGTCGGCAAGACAACGTTCCTGAATGCGCTCGCGCAATATCTGCGTAGCCATGGCGCTTCTTTCGAAATCTGGGATGCGGACAGGATGAACGCGACGAACAATATGTCGCTCTTCCACGAGGCCGCGCTTCAGCCGAGTTCGAGCGATCCGGAGGACGTCAAGGCATGGCTCGAGGAACGTTTCACCGATCTTGTCGATCGCCGGCTTGACGCGATGCTGGACGTCGGGGGCGGCGATACGCCGCTGGCGCGCCTCGTCGCCGAGGTGCCGATCGCCACGACGCTCGAGGACGAAGGGGTCCGGGTCGTCGTCGTCCATGTGGTCGGGCCCGATCTTGCCGACCTCGATTATCTGGACCGGTTCGAACAGGACGATCTATTCTCCCCCGAGGCGACTCTGATCGTGATGAACGGCGGCCTTGTCCTGACCGGACGCTCGATGGGTCATGCGTTCCAGCAGATCAACAGCCACAAGTCGATCCTGCGGACCTTCAGGAAGGGCGCCCGCATCGTGCGGATGCCCCGCCTTGCCTGCATGAGCGAGGTGACGGACCGCAGGCTGACGTTCGGGGACGCGATGAACGGCAAAGTAGGCGACGACGGTCGGAATCTCGCGCTGCTCGACAGACCGCGGGTTCGCAAATGGTGGACGAAGGACTTTCCGGAGATGATCCAGAGTATTCCTTCGAACTGGCTGCCGGAGATGGCCGATCCTGGCGGCGCGGATCGCGCGGCGGCTGAGCGCGAAAGCGCGGCCGCCGGATAGATCGGAGAACCGGGATGGCGGACGAGCGCAACAGGGAGGCCCCGGCGGGGCCTCGCGATCTCGATCTCAAGGATCATATCCGCGAGGTCGAGAGAGCAGCGGCGGATTGGGGCGTGCATGTCGATGCGCTCGAAGGGCGCTTCATCGGCGCGCTGCTGGCGGCGATCCGGGAGAGCGGACGCACGAACCTTGCGGTCCTTGGCGACATCGAGGCGCTCCTGGAGCGCACAAGAGCGACGGGGGAGGGTGAGCTTCGCCGGATCGGCCTCATGATCAGCGCCGGACAGCAGACGCTGACCATGGCGCAGCAGGCTGCGGAAACCTCCGCCGCCTCAGGCGAGCAGGCCGAGAAGGTTTTTAACGCCTCGGTGGCGCGGATCGCGAAGGAGCTTTCGGTGAAGCTTCTCGATGAATGTCAGCAGTGGCTCGTCCTGAAGCAGTCGGCGCGCAACCGGCGCGATGCGTGGCGGCTCGCCACCGCCGTGGCGACGGCGGCGATGGTCGTGTTCGTCGGCGGCTATGCAATGGCGGGATGGAGACACGACAAGGAGACCGCGGCCGAGCAGGCGGTGGTTGCGGCGGTCGAGCGGTGCTGGAAGAAGCCGGTTCTGCTCCATGACAACGCCGGCGGCGGGGTCGAGATGTGCCGTCTGCAGGATCTCCTGCCGAGGCAGGACGGCGGATAGGAAAAGGAGCCACCCACTTTGCCTCCCGCGTTAGCGATCGCAACCCGGGAGGGCGAAGACCGGCACGGGCTTCGTGAGCGGCGGGGCGCCGCGAATAGAGCGCGGCCCCGAAGGGGAACGCCCGAATGAAAACATCTCCCCATCGGAGGGAGAGCTTTGGCCCCGACACGAATGGTCGCAGATCACGTTCCACGTTCACTGCCTTCGGGAACCCCGGGCCGAACGTGCGGGCCGCGACGGAAATTGCCGTCGATTTCCTCATGGCGGGCCCGAGGCGTGACCAGTACGCGCCGCATCGCTTTTCAGGCGGCAGCAGGTAGCCGCGGTACGGCTTCACCGGTTCGTTGGATCCCAGGACGAAGTCGGTGGTGGACATCGAGCGGATGTTGTAGCGGGTCATTTCGCGAGTCCCGGGTTTAGCTCTGCGGTCGGAGGAGAAGAAGGGCGGGGACATTTCAGTCCCCGCCGGGGCGTCAGCCCCCGAAGGCGCCCATCTGGGCTGTGGCGGCCTTCTTCTCGACCTGGGCTTCGGCCGGGGCTTCGTAGGCCTTCCAGTCTTCGCCGGTGAGGTCCTTGTAGGCGTCGACCGCGCCCTGGGCGGCGGCGAGGAGGGCGTAGGCCTGCATCGCCATGTCGGCTGCGAATTCGCGGGTGCGCTGCGCCTTGCTTTCGAGGCCGATCGGGTTTCCGTGCTCGTCGTCGCCCCCGTCGGCGGCCCGGGCGGTCGCGGCGCGGGCCTCGCCGACCTTGGTGGAGTAGAAGCGTCCCGCCCCGACCGCGGAGCCGACCAGGGCCCCGACGACGCGCTGGAAGTGCATCTCGGTCGCCTTGTCGTTGAGGGAGCTCTCGAAGGCCTCGGCCATCCGCTTGAGGGCGCTGGCGTGCCCGGCGCGGATCGCGTCGTAGTCGGGGACGATGAGGCCGAAGGCGCCGGCGACGTTTTCCGCGACGCCCTCGTGGGGGCAGAGCTGGAGGGCCATCTCGAAGGTGAGAGCGGTGCGGGTCTGGGCCTTGGGGGAGGACTTGGAGCGATTGGAGGCCATTTTCGAAGATCCTTGTCTTGCGCCGTGGGCCGCTGGCCCATCGCCAGCGCGTTCCCCTCGGTGCGGCACAAAAAAGCCCGGCCCGGGCGGCCTGCACCCGAAGGGCCGGAGCGCATGCGGAGGACGGCGAAGGGCGGCGAATTTGCCTCGCGAGGAATGTCGGCTTCGCCGACAGGGGAAATTCGTCGAGCGTGAGCCGTTGCTGGCCGAACGGGTTGGGCTTAAGAGCCGCGCATAACCGAGGGGAATGAGCTGGCGACGGGCTGATCTCGCGGCCCAATGCTGGCGTAAGACAGGATCAACGAAAATGGCCGGCGCACAGACCGGCGACGTCCTCCCCAAGGCTCGGATCCACTTGGGGCGGCTCGATCTTGATGGCCCGGTGAGTTCTGCCCTTCTTCGGAGGACGTCTGATCGCGGAAAGCGTCGCCGGCGCGGGAAACTTCGGCCTTATCGTCCCCGACTATGGCGTGGGACTTGGTCGCGCTGGGCTCAGCCCTCATCTGGATGGACGTCGATGGCCTCAAAGCGTCCCCGCCTCGATGACAAGGCGACCGAGAAGCCCTGCGCTGTTCGTCGGCGAGCGGTCCTCGACTCCGTGGTCGGGGCTGGATGTTTCTGCGGCGTTTCCACCAAGGTCCAGAACTCTTGCGTCGTGACTGTCATCGCCGCTCGCAGGGACGCGGCGATGACGAACACAACCGCATCCGGCCGTCGGCGCAGTTCATCGTGACTTCGCAGCCGGCGCCGCGGGATTGTGCAGGCTTGCGCCCTGATCGCCGCGATGTCGCGCGGTCGGTGCTGACGCCTACAAGGATTTCACGGCAATCTGGAGGTGCGGCTCCGGCCGGCGTTACTGTCGAGAGAAGACTGCCGCCATTGCCTGAGCGCCTTTGTGGAAACGAGGCGTCCCGGTGGGGTCGAACGGTCCGCGCTCTTCGCCTCGCTTCCGAACTGAGTTCTCTTTCGCGGGCGTCTCGATCTGCGCCAGGACGGCGCTCCAGAATGTGTAAAGTTTTCGCGACCGGGCGCACCGCGCGCGCCGCAATTCCGATTGATTCGCTTGGTAGCGTCGGCGGTTCCGAAGCGCGCGATAAATTCGGGGATCGCGCAGCCGAGCGCCCTCTTCAGCAGCCGCTCTTCCTCTCGCAAGGAAACATTTTGCAATCGATCTCGGACATGGGGTCCCGCATCGGCCGTCTCGGGGGGCGCTCTTCATAATGCATGCGAACGCAATGTCGCCGACCTGATTGCGGCGGGCGTGGAACCCCTGATCAAGGGATGCGCAGCTCGCCGATGGCGAGCTATTAGGCGACGAATTCGAACAGTTTTGTGCCCTTGAAATTGCGCGGGCGCCTACTGAGCGCGTCCGTCGCGGAGGCGACGGAAGATCTCGTGGACGCGATAGCGACTGAAGTCGTCAGGCATATAACAGATCGCGAACTGACGCGCACGCGCTCATCCATCCGCGTAGCTGGAACCGATCAGGCGGTGGCGGGGGCCGGAGGATCGCCGTCTTCGACCTCGTTCGCCTCAAATTCCAGACCGTCGTAGAATTCGACGAGTGGGACGGCGAGGTCGATTTCGGGCATCGCAAGCGTATCATCTTCCTTCAGGACGAGGACGGTCCAGCCATCTGGGCGCGGACGTGGACAGTGGCTCCGACGCGGTCCTGCTCAAGCATGACGTAACGTTGTACAGAGGGCGTCGCCTGGTACTCGCGCGCCTTGACGATGCGGTCTTTGGCGGCGGTGCTCGGGCTGAGAACCTCGAAGATGACGACGGGATCGGTAACGACCTTGGCTGTTCGGTCGACGCGCGAGCACACCACCATACCATCCGGATAACGGATATGGTCTTCAGCGACGCGTATCTTGAGATCGCTTCCGTAAAACCGGCAGGGCTTGCCCTTAAGCCTTCCGCCAATGGCGACGGCAAGGTTTCCCTGAATTGTTGCGTGGCCGGCCGTGCCGCCGGTCATAGCGACGGCCTCGACGCCATCGAACTCGAAGCGCAGTTCCTGTCGATCCTCCCATTCGAGGAATTCGGCGAGCGACATCGGCTTGCGCACGGCGAGGTTCATGGCCGACACTGTAGCACGGTTCCGCACGGGATTCTCCCCTTCTCCGGCTGGCCGACGCGCCCGACGACTCGCCTTACGCGGTTGAAGAGAACGCGGGGAGGCCGAGGCCTCCCCATGCCGACCGTCTCAGAACGGAATGTCGCGAGTTATCCGCCGGCGAGCGGCGGCCGTCCTGCGCCTCCTCCGTTCCTGCCCTCGCCGTGGTTCGGGCCCTTGGCCAGGCGCTCGATCCGCTCGCAGGCGAGGGTGACGCCGTAGACCGTCTCGCCACCCTTCTCCCACTTGGTCTGGCCCATCGAGCCCGAGGTGAAGATGAGATCGCCCTTGACGATGTTGCGCTTGACGTAGCCGCGCGTGCCCTCGCCGAAGACGGTGAGTTCGTTCCAGCGGGTGCGCTCGATCCATTCGCCGCTGTTGTCGCGGCGGCTGAAGCTCGACGCTACGCTGACCCGCAGCGTCGAGCCGACCTGCCTGATTTCGCCAACGCGGCCGATGATCGTGAATTCCGCGATCGTGTTCATGCTCTTCGTTCCTTCTTTCCGTCTCCCCTCGGGCCTTCGGCTCATGCCGTCGGTCCCTCGGGTGCGGCTGAACGAAGCCGGGCGAGCCGCGCCAGCACCCGCGAGGAACGAGCGGGCCGAAGCGTCAAGCGGAGGATGGCGGAGGGCAGCGATTTTGCCCCGCGAGGAATTCGGCCCATGAGGCCGAAGGGGAAAATCGTCGAGCGCAGCCATTGCGGCGCGGACGGCCGGCTTAAAGCCGCCAGATAACCCGAGGGACCGAACGGACATGAGCGTCGAAGCGCCGATCCGTTCTCTCTCCTCCACCCTTACATTCTTCTCGGGCGCCCTCTCCTGCTTTTCTCAACATCTTGTATTGCGTGGGCTTTGAACCCCTGCTAATTGTTCCCTGTTTGTTCGACTGGAGGCCGCGTCATGCGTTACGAGACGATGATCCTTGGCAGCAACGTGATCCGGTTCCCAGTCGAGCTGAGGGCGAAGCCTTCGATCGACCTTCTGAGCGAGATCGCGCCGGATTCGCGCGAGGTCGAGCTGATCGCCGAGGCCTTCGGCTTCGACGCGCCCGACCCCGAGATCCGGAGCAAAGCGGACCGCGCCATGGCGGAGTCGATCGCGAAGGCGAGCTTGCCGGCCGATCCGAAGGAGCGGCGGGCGGCGCTGAATGCGATGCTGAAGCCGCTCGTCGATTGCGCTGTCGCGGCCTGCGCCGAGGCGCGCCAGGCGGCGCTGCTTTCGGACGAAGCGGGGGCGAAGCTCGCCGGCGCTCAGATGGAAGGCGGCTACTGGCTGGCGCCGCTCGAGGACGCCGCCAATTACTGGGCGGTGGAGTCCGGGCGGATGCAGCTGGTCGCCCATGCGGCCGCGCAGGCGGCCCATGGAGCCGGACGGGCGATTGGGCTCGCCAAGCGTGGCGAGCCGTGGCGTCCGTCCAACGTCGAAGAGGATGTCGATGCGCTCATAGCCGCGCAGAAGGCTTTGGCTCGCTGAGGCGACATCGCGCCTTTTGGGGGCGCGCCGACAGGTTCCCGCCAAGAAGGGATAGTTGTTCGCGCCGCCACCTTCGACCCTGAACGTCAGGACGTTCAGAGAGTCGGGATATGGAGACAGCAGGCCGGTCGTCTGTCCGTAGGCGACGCGGAAGCGCGGCCGGGACGGACGAACGGAAGAAGAGGGGGTTTGGGACTGGTGAATTGCAGGAGCAACGATGGCACAATCTGCATGCCGCGATCCGGCCGCTCAGGATGGTCTGTCGCTACGCGAATAAAGATGTCTCAGTAACTCTGGCAGACACGTGCGTCTGGGAGCATGAGGATCGACGGATTCACTGCTTCTGACGGAGGCGGAGATGAGCGCGCAAGCCCCCTGTCACCGCGGCGAAGCCGAACCGCGCGCATGAGGCGTGCCCTACTTCGATGCAATCGCCACCGCGCCGCCCGCCCACGGTCGACCCCGCGCGCCCGAAGGGCAGCGCAACCTCCAAGGCCGCGAAGGGTGCATTGAGGCACGCCTATTCCCGCAGGCCGGAATCTTTACGACCCATAAAAATCCCGCGTTCTCGTTCGCGCCGTCGCGGGGGAACGATCGAGGCCCGTTGTTGGACGAGGAGGCTTCATGTTCGGGAGGGCGCAGCTGGGGCTTTGGCGCGTGGGCGAGCCGCCGCAGAAGCGGCGCTCGCGAGCGCTATGGACAACCGCAGGGGTCGCTCTCGGCATTGAGGTCGCCGCAATGGCGGCTGCCCATGCCGATCCCACCCTGGTGCTTCCGAGCGGCTTGCCGGTGCAGGTCAAGCCGACATTCTCAGAGCCGGGCTTGCCGGCCTTTTCGTTCCCCGGCGGCTCGTCGTCTTTGGGCGGTTCGGGTTACAGCAGTGGCGGAAGCGGGGGAGGCGGAAGCGTCAGCAGTGGCGGAAGCGGCGATGCGTATAACACGATGATGGCTCAGGAATGGGGGTCGCAAGCGGAAGCGGCGGCGGCGGCGATGGGAGTGAGCGCCACAGCGCTCGCTGCGACTTGCGTGATGGAGTCGAACTGCCAAAATGTCGGCGCCTCCTCAGGCAGCAGCGCGGCCGGGGCATTCCAGATGATCAACTCGACCTACACGGCGGACATCGGCGGCGCGGTCGCCTACGATCCGGATATAGCGGGCAGCATCGTTTCAGGGCTCGCGGGACAGATGGATCCGACGACGGAAGCCTATGCCGCATCCTATGAGTTGCGGAGCGACGCGCAATTGCTGCAATCTAACGGTGTCGAGGACCCCACAGTGCTTGCCGTGCGGGCGGTCTATCAGTTCGGCGCCGGCGTGGGACCAGCGGTCGCGGTCGCTGACGACTCCGAGAATATCGGGGAGCTTACGGGACTGGGTGCCGCCTCTCTCGCAGCGAATGGTCTCTCGACATCAAGCACGGTTGGCGAGTGGCGGGCTACTGTCACCGCCAAGCTCGGCTCGGCGACCGCAAGTCACAGCGTTTTGGCTCAGTGATAGGGAGAGCTTCATGAAGGCGGTCATTTTCACTTCAACCATCCTGACGCTGCTGACGTTCTGCGAAGCCTCTGCGAAGCCGACGGGTGAAGCAGTGTCCGGATTTCAGTGCGTCGAAATCAATATTCGAAGGTTTGCAACTGAGCCAGGATGATCTCCGGACGGGGGCGAAATTCCCCTGGATTCTAGATACGCCAAGGGAGGGCGCAAAAAGCGGTGCGCCAAGTCTCTACCATAATCTACATTGTTTGGCCGCCGGTCGTTGAAAACGGCTTCATAAAAGCCATGAGCTATGACGGCACGACGGGATGGCTTGAGGAGAACGCCGTCCGCCCCCTGCGGAGGGCGGATGGGACGACGGGAGGTTGTACTCTCTCGCGGAATTCGAATGGATTGATCATGTTTCATTTGCAACCTGGCGTCGGCGTCAATCATTGAACGAAAAGGTTCCGCCGTCCCTTGCAGAAGAGAGAAGCGGACTTCATCTCGGCTGAGTTGCGAGACGAGCAGGCTGTCGCTTTGGCGTCAGCGGGCGAAAATGCGCTCGAGAGCTGTGAGGCTTGGCGCGTGGGCCGCGGCATGGAGGTAACGCCGCCATGCGGTCCTGTTCCATCGGATCGGATTGCAGGCGCTCGGGTTGTTGCGGCTTGCCGCGCGCTCGCATTCGAGGATGAGCGAGGGCGAAGCGATCCGCATCCTCCTCGAGGATCGTGGACTGGGGGGATCGATCAGCATGGCCCATGACGCGCCTCCTCGCGGAGAAGGGCGCGCGTCGGGAAGCATCGGGAAGCGGCCCGGGCAGGAAGGTCGGAGGCTACGGGGATCGTGTGGATCGTGGTGGAGTTTCCCAAGGAGGCGAGCGCCTGTCCATTGACCGGCGCTCGCGTGAGACTTTCGGAATAAGTCGTTGTGGGCGGAGGATCACGCCGCCATGGCGCGTCCGCGCTGCGCGGGGCGAGAACGAGCCGGCGTCAAAGGAGGCTCGCCTTCGATCTCGTCGTCGAGACGGGCGTTTTCATCGGCGAGGGCGTCATCGTCACGCTCATGTTCGGCGACGACATCATCGTCACCCCTGGTCATGACGTCGGCTTCGCGGACGTCGACGGCGCTTTGATCGTCTTCGCCGGTATCGCCGTGAGCCCACGAATAGTCTCTCGGCGTTTCGGCGTGCAGCGCGATTTCAGCTTCGGTGAGCCCGAACAATGCGGCCGGATGCACATAGGTCGTGCCCGACGCCTGCTTGATCACCTCGGCGCGCGTCTCTTTTGCGCGCGGGCGCGGCAGGACGCGGAGGCTCGATCCGACTTTCTCGATCCCCGCCTTCGACAGGCAGCCGAGAAAATCCTCGGTCGCCATGTTGCCGATATGAGGGTCGGCTCCGAGCGCGTCGCCGGCGATGCGCGCGACGAGCCCGCTATCGCTCCGGCCGAGCGAACAAGAGAGAACGTTTGCCAGCATCTGCCGGGCGACGACACGCAAGCGCCCGGCGTCCTGGGAGAGCCGGCCGCCCTCCGTGATCGACTGGACGAGTTTTGTTCGCGTCGAGCGGGTGGATTCCTCGGTCTGAATCGAGACGTTGCGCGCGTCCAGAGCAAGGACGAGCAACCCAATCAAGGTTCCGTCGTCGCAATCGTTGACCGCAAGGCTTTTCACCAGCGCTTCGGTGCGTAGCGCGCCGATGATTTCCGTCCCCTTATGCGTGATCTCCGGGCGGGTCTTCTTCGGCGTCGGCGCGCTATCCTCAGAAGCGGCTCCCGTGCGGGCTTTGCCCTTCCGGACCTCCGGCTCGGAGATACGGAACACGACCTCGTGGATTGTGCCGTCGCGCGGCTGGATCATAAAGCCGATCTGGTCGCCCTTCCTCGGCTTCGCCCATGTCCTCTGCGCCCTCGGGGGAAGCTTCGCCTGGCCATAGGCGTCGATCTCGATCCAGACGCCGTTCTTCGGCATGTTGGCGTCAAGCCATGCGCGCTGGGCGGAGACGAAGGCCTCGCCGTCGACGGTGAAGCGATTGTCCTCGTCGCCCTCGGCGAACAGGTCTTCCTGCCAGACGATGGCGAAGGCGGCGCGTTCATCCTCGCCGAATTTGGCGTCCCTGGCGAAGAAACGGGTCTTCTGCAACGCCCGGTCGATCTGCCACCACTGGGCAGCCTCGCCTTTTTTGGGCTTGAACTTCTTCCACACCGCGGCCTGATCCTCGCGGGAGGCGGCGGCGATGGTGCGCAGTTCCTGCTCCTTCGGCATATCCCCCGCGCCGATCTGGTCGAGGATCGCCGGATGGACGGTCGCGAGAAGGCGGAGCTTGCGGATCTGGCGTACGGGGATAGCCAGAGCGGAGGCGATCGCCTCTTCGGTCCAGTTCTCGGAAGCTAGGCTCTCGATGGCGCGCCACAGGTCGACTGTCGCCATGGGAGCCCGCACGACATTCTCGCTGACCGCCCGCATATGATCGTCCTCGCCGGGATCTTTGACGAGGACGTCGATCTCGGGGAGGCCGAGAGCAATGGCGATGCGGATGCGGCGGGCGCCATAGGCGATGGTCAGCTCGCCATCCTTCTCGGTGACGGCTGGGGGCTGGAGGATGCCGATTGCGGTGATGCTGGCGGCGAGCGTTGCGTCCGACATTTCGCCGGGCTGGATTTTTCGGGGATTGCTTGGATTCTTCTTCAAGGTACGGGGATCGACGCGTCGCAGTTCCATCTTGTTTCTCCTGGTTTCGTCTGATCGAGGATCTTCCTCGAAGACGAAACCGGTGAGAGCGCGGCCGATCCGGCCGGGGCAAAGGCGGGGCTTCAGCGCCGGGATTCGCCCCGTCCAGCGTCAGCGGCGGGGCGAACCCACCCTTTGCGGCGGACGGGCGTCCCGTGCTTCAGTTTCCTTCGTTGCATTCCTTTCCCTTGCGGCCTTCCGCTCACGCGGACTGGGCGAGGGCTGACCGAGGCAGGAACTTGACCGCAAGCGATACGAGCAGGGTCGAACGGATCGTCATCGAACTGGAGACGCCGGGCGACTCCCGTTCGATGTTTCGGTTGAGGCTCGACGAGACCGTCGTCGGAGAGAGCCTGACCGCGGCTCAGGCGCATATTCTGGTCGGCGAAATTCTTGACCGCCTTACACTGCCCCGCTCCGGCAGGCGAGTGATGTAGACACCAGAGGCTCGGCCGAATGCGAAACACCGTAACGCGTTGCGAATTTTGCAAATTGCTTCGGCATGGAGCGGGGACCGCGCTATCCGATCGGGACATAGCGGCTCTGGAAGGAGAACGGCCGCTCGGCCGACGCCCTGGTCAGGGCAATTGAAAACCCGAGTCCCAGCGACGCAGCGCCGATATCGATCGTCTTCTCGACTTCGAACAGCTCGTCTCTGTGCGGTTGCGCCCATCCACGAACCATGCGCAACGCTTTCGTCTTCGCCGAACTCGCTCCGGGCGCCACGATCAGCACGTTGCGATGGAGTTCGCCGAATTCGTCGGCCCTATAGCCGCCGAGATTGACGAAGAAAAGGCTGAGGGCGCCATTGAACGCCGGCCCGCGCACGAGTTCGATATCGTATCCGTCGGCTTGCTCGACCGCGCCCCAGCAGTCGAGATGCAGGCTCTTCGGATCGCCCCACCACTGCCGTCGCAGGTCATCGTAACAGGCCTCGATCGTTTCGCCGATCGAGAACCGGACGTCGTGCAGTTCGATATTCGCGTTCCCGAGACTGCCGCCGACGTAGACCATGAAGAGCTTCATCGTTAACCGCCTCGCCATTCATGCCAAAAACTCGAGGACCAGGTCATCGAAAAGGCTGCCCGGAAGGCGTTCGAGCGGCAATCTCTGAGTGGCTCTCGCCAGCGACGAACGACGCCACTGACGACGGATCGCAGTAACCCGGGGATGACATCGCAAAAGGCGTGCGGCTTGCGGCGGATAGAGCAACAACCGCGATTCGCATAATCCATTTTATGGAACGCAATCACTTGTTTCGCTGTCGCGCGTAACCCTGCATTCGAACTCGCCAGAGTGGTTCCATTCCTAGACGCGCATGTGCGAGGCCCATGCCAAGAACGCCGGCGCCGCGGCACGCCTTCCGCCCGCACCGGAAGAGCTGCAGACGCAAATGCGCAAGTGCGAACTCATATCAGATTTCAGCTGGGGCGCGTTTGGATCGATTCCCCGGAGGGTACGCCAAGGTCCAGGCGATATGCGATTACGTTCATGGCCGGTTGCGCTTCAGCTACCCCGAGGTGCGGCCAACCCGGACGGCGGCCGACGAGATCGACGAGCAGGTTGGAGTCTGCCGGGACTTCACCCATCTCGGGGTAACACTCTGCCGTTGCCTCGACATTCCAGCGCGGTACTGCAATGGCTATCTTGGGCGACATCGGCGTCGCGGCCGAGCCGCGCCAATGGACTTCAACGCGTGGTTCGAGGCGTATCTCGGTGGCCGCCGGTACACTTTTGACCTGCGGCACACCACGCGCAGAATTGGCCGCATCCTGATCGCCCGGGGGGCGGGCGCGGCCGACGTTCCGTGATCACCTCGTTCGGTCCGCATACGCTGACCCGCTTCAGCGTGATCACCGAAGAGGCGCCTCGCGAGCCGGCCTTGGCGGCGTAGCAGCGGGGTCGATCGAAAGGATGCAGCTTGCGCGACGTACAGATGCTCGCCGGCCATAGCTCCATCGAGACGACCGAACGCTACATCGACGGCGACACATACGGCGCAGCGGAAGTTCGGTCGGCTTACGTGTGACATGACCCGGCTATCCTCGCCGCTATCGTCTTTCGCAGTACGCCTCCGGCGGCGGCCGCCTTCCCAAGGTGAGGGAGATCGTGATGCTGCGCAGCTTAGGACACTCCGAACAATAACTGCTACGAATCTCCGGGCCGCCGTGGGTTGATGGTGTAGTTCCATTCGGGATGGAAGTCGTCGCCGGTGATGCTCAGCGCCTCCATCTCGGCGTCGCTGACTTTGATGCCCTTTTCGTAGATGCGGGTATCGAGGGCGCACTCGACCTTCAATCCGGCTTTTGTGGTGGTCGCGCCGATCAGCTCGACGATGGCGAGGCGATCGGTCAGGGGTCGACCGCGCCAGTTCTGCGTGATGTGGCAGAACATGCGATGTTCGATCTTGTTCCACTTCGACGTTCCCGGCGGATAGTGGAGAACGTGCAGTGCAAGCCCGGTCTCGTCGGCGAGTTTCTGAAGCTCCAGCTTCCACAGCCGTACGCGCGCGCCATTGGAGCCGCCGCAGTCCGCTGTGATCGTCAGTTCGCGCGCCTTGGGGTAACGCTGGCGCCCCATGCGGTCGAGCCAGCACCGGATCGCCTCGACGGCGAACTCGGCCGTATCGCTGGAGATGCCGACACTGACAAACCCGGCGTTGGCCGTCACGTCGTAGACGCCATAGGGCGCCGCCTTGCCCAATTCCTTGTCGACGAAGTCATGCACGTTGACGCGGCGCGGCGAGCTTTTCGGGCGCCAGTCCGATCCGCCGTTCTTGAAGTTGCCGACCAGCTCTTTCTTCTTCGTATCGACGGAGATGACCGGTTGATGGTTCGCCTGCGCCGCAACGACGTTTGCGTTGATGTGCTCGAACTGCGCGTCGCGGTCGGGATGATTTGAGCCTTCATGCGACTTGCGATTGAACTGGCGCGAAAAGCCAAGTTTGACCAGTTCCTTGCGCACGGTGTCGGCGCTGATCGGATGTCCCATCGCCGTCAGCGTTCCAGCGAGTTTGTCCATGCTCTTGGAGACCCATATCAGGGGCCGCATGGGATCGCCCAGGGTCGCTGGTTCGACGAGCCGCTCGAGTTCAGGAATGAGGCCGGGATCTACCTCGACAATAGCCCGACGCCCGCCGCCGGCACGGCGAACCTTGTCTTTTGTGAGCGGTTCCGCATCCAGATCGTCCTCGCCGCGATTGATCGTCGAGCGGGCAAGACCCGTAATCCGCGACACGATGGCGAGACCACCCCACCCAGTGGTTCGCACCTCAGCCGCCGCGAACAACCGCCGCCCGCGTTCGTCGAGCTTGCGCCCAACTGTATCCCAGCGATATCGAATGGCGCCTTCGTCGATCATGCAACACGCGTACGCCCGTTCGCCGAAATCCGGAATCCCAACAAGCCGAGTCATACAGACGCACGCCAAAAAAGCGCGATTCAGTTATTGTTCGGAGCGTCCTAAGTCGGCTTTATGAGCGAGGCTAGCTGCACAGCATGGGTCGAGTGACGTTGATGATGGGCGGCGAGCGCCGCCGGCAATGGAGCAGAGAAGAGCGGGCACGGATTTTGGCGGAGATCGCCGAGCCCGGAGCGGTGGTGGCGGAAGTCGCACGGCGGGCCGATGTCTGCACCAGCCTCGTCTACAAATGGCGGCGGGAGGCTTTGAGGCAAGACAGGCCGGCAGCCTCGGGATTTGCGCCGGTGGTGATCGAACCGGCGCCGGCGATCGCGGCTTCGCCGACGGCAGCGGAACCCAAAGACGCCGCCGCAATCATCGTGGAGGTGAACAACGCGCGCGTACGGATCGGCGCCGGAGCGTCGTCGGCGCTGATCGCAGCGACGTTGAAGGCGCTGCGGACGTGATCCCGATCCCCAGCAACGTGCGGGTCTGGATCGCGACGGGCCACACGGACATGCGGCGCGGCATGCAGGGGCTGGCTCTCCAAGTCCAGGAGCAACTGAGGCGCGACCCGCACGCCGGCGATCTCTACATTTTCCGCGGTCGCAGAGGCCAACGGCCGACATTCTGCATATAGTTTTCGCTGGGCGAGACTTGCCTACCGCTGGCATCCGCTGTTCGACCGGACGCTCCAGGTCTCGCGCAACCGGCGCGGCAAGGAGCTGACCTGCATCTACACGGAGGAGCGGCCCGACCTGGCGCGCGAACTCCCGAACTGGATGTTCGACGAGACCTATTGCGCAGGCATGAGCCTCGGTCCGCCGCAGGTCGGCATCGAGGCGCTGAACGAACTGGTCGCCGTGTTGGCGGCAGGCGGCAAAGCGGCGAAGCGCGGTTCACGATGGCGTCCTTCCGAACCGAGGGAGGCAATTCGTGCCGAAGAGAAGGAACCTGGATCGAAGACAACTCGCGCTGGCTCTCGAACCCCGGGACCCGCCATTACCGGCAATCCCGAACGCCAAGGGACTGGTCGAAGCGCTGGCCGACCTGCTGCTCGAAGCGCTCGGCGCGCAGACCGCGGAAGCGGCGGCGGAACAGGGAGGCGGTCATGAGCCCCAAGATCACGGCTGACCACCTCGCCCGCGCGGCGATCGTCTACGTGCGGCAATCGACCATGGCGCAGGTCATCGGCAATCTCGAAAGCCAGCGCCGGCAATACGATCTGGCTGGGGCCGCCCGCGAGACGGGCTTCAAGTCCGTGACTGTGATCGACGACGACCTCGGCCGGTCGGGATCGGGAACCGTCGAACGGCCCGGCTTCGAGCGGCTGGTGGCGATGGTGTGCTCGGGCGACATCGGCGCCGTCTATTGCCTCGAAGCGTCGCGACTGGCGCGCAATGGGCGGGACTGGCATCACCTCATCGACCTGTGCGCGTTGGCGGGGACGCTCGTCGTCGATCCCGAAGGCGCGTACGATCCGCGAATCGTCAACGACCGTCTGCTGCTCGGCCTGAAGGGCACGATGTCGGAATACGAACTCAGCCTGATGCGACAGCGCGGCCTGGCGGCCCGCGATTCGAAGGCGCGGCGCGGCGAGTTCCGGTTCATGCTTCCGCCCGGGTTCTGCTGGAGCGAGGCCGGCAAGATCGAGACCGATCCCGACGAGCACGTGCAGGAAACCGTCCGCATGGTGTTCGCCAAGTTCCGCGAACTCGGCAGCGCGCGGCAGGTCTTCCTCTGGTTCCGGGCTGCGGAGATCAAGATGCCCGTCGTCCGGAGGAACGTCGACGTCACCAAGATCGTCTGGAAGTCGCCCGTCTACCACGCCGTCATGCAGATCCTGCACAACCCGTTGTACGCGGGAGCCTATGCGTTCGGCAGGCGGGCCCAGCGCACGCGGATCGTCGACGGACGCGCCCATAAGGTCAACGGCATCCGGAAGCCGGAACAGGAGTGGTCGGTCCTGCTGCGCGACAATCACCCCGGCTACATCTCGTGGCGGGAATACGAGAGCAACCAGAAGCTCTTGCTGGAGAACGCCTACATGAAGCGCAATTGCGCTCGCAAATCGGCGCGCGGCGGGCGCGCTTTGCTGACCGGCCTCATGCGCTGCGGGCGGTGCGGCCGGATGATGCGCGTGTTCTACGGCATGGGGAACGCCCACGCGCATCGCTATCAGTGCCGCGGCGACGACGGACACGTGGGCGCCGGCTTGTGCATCGGCGCTGGCGGCGTCCGGGTCGATCGCGCCATCGCTCTGCAACTGCTCGAGGCTGTCTCTGACCGCGCCGTCGAAGCCGCCATCTTCGCTTCGGATCAGATTGAGCGCTCGGCGAACGACGTCATCGCAGCTGCGGAGCGCGATCTCGAAGCGGCGCGCTACGAGGCGAGCCTCGCGGCTCGTCGACACGAGCTGGTCGACCCCGCCAAGCGGTTCGTCGCGCGCGAACTGGAGGCGCGCTGGAACGGCGCTTTGGAAAGGGTCGCCGAGATCGAGCGCCGCATCGAGGACCTGCGTGCGACCGCGGCCGCCCGCCCGACGATCGATCGAACCGCCCTGATGCGGCTCGCCCATGATTTGCCAGCGGCCTGGAACGCGCCGACAGCCGATACCCGGACCAAGCAGCGCCTCATCCATATCCTGATCCAAGAGATCGTCTGCGATCTCGACGAGGCCGCCAAAGAGGTCGTGTTGCTGATCCACTGGACCGGCGGTCGGCACAGCGAGCTCCGCGTTCCACGAGTGAAGACGGGTTGCGGTCCGACTGGTCCGGCGCCGAGCGCCGTCGAGGCGATCCGCACGCTCGCCACTCGCTGGTCCGACCGGGAGATCGCCGTGTCGCTCAACCGAATGCGCTGCAAAACCGGCGACGGCGAGACCTGGACGACCGTCCGAGTGCGCGACACTCGCGAGCGTCTCGGCATTCCCGAGGGCCGCCACGCCGACGACGGCATGATCAGCTTGGCCAAGGCGGCCGAGCGCCTCCACGTCTGCATCGGTTCCGCGCGGCGCCTGGTCGAATGGGGCGTCCTGCCGGCGACACAACTCATGCCCGGCGCGACCTGGCTCGTCCCAAGCGCCGCCCTCGACACCCCCGAAGTCCAGCAAGGGGCGCACGGCGTGATCGCCCGCCGTCCAAAGAACTACGAGGATTATCAATACGATAAGGTCATCCGACTGCCAGGAATTTGAAATGGGGGTGCATCATGAAAGACGCTGTGGCGATCTGGCGAAGGTGCTCTGGCACGACGGGATCGGGCTGTCGTTGTATGCAAAGCGACTGGACCGCGGAAAGTTCGTCTGGCCGTCGGCGAAAGAGGGCGTCGTGTCGATCTCGGCGGCGCAGATGGCGTACATGCTGGAGGGGATCGACTGGCGCAATCCGCAACTCACCTGGAGGCCGGCGAGCGCGGGCTGAGAGCGCGGGAGACTTTAGCAAAAAGCATGGGGATGCAAGCATTTTAGGGCGCCACAAATCGTCCGGAATGTGATTCTCTTCGTCTCTATGGCTCCCGCTTTCGAAGCCCTTCCCGACGATGTCGCCGCGCTGAAAGCGGCGCTCGTCGCCGAGCGCGAGAAGGGTCTGAAGACCGCCGCGGAACTGGCGGTGGCGAACGCGAAAGCCGCCGAGGACCAAGCGCTGATCGCGGCGCAGAAGCTGCGTATCGCCAAGCTGGAGCGCCAGGTCTACGGGCAGCGCTCTGAACGCTCGGCTCGGCTCATCGAGCAATTGTCGCTGGAGTTCGAGGAGCAGGCGGCGAGCGCCACGGAAGACGAACTGGCCGCGGAGAAAGCGGTCGCCAAGACGACCAACGTTCGCCCGTTCACCCGTCGCTCGCCCGAGCGCAACACCTTCCCTGCGAATTCCGACGCATTCCGGCCAGGGATTCCGATTTGATGTCGGCCACCGTTCCGATTTGATCCCGGCCACCATTCCGAAATGAAGCCGGCCACCTGAGCCGGTCACGGCTCTTGTCGTTTGCTCCCCGCGGTTCGGCAACTGCGGCACTCCTGGCCCGTCGATGGTCGACGAGGAGATCGGGATGCCGGCGAAGCGGGAACTGAGCATGCGGCAATTGCGACACTTATTGCGGCTTCACCACGATGGGGTGAGCGCGCGCGAGATCGGGCGACGTCTTGGCGTGGCGCGCTCGACGATCCAGGACAATCTGAAGCGGGCGGCGGCGGCCGGGCTGGCATGGCCGCTGGCAGACGACATCACCGAAGAGGCTCTGGAAACCCGGCTGTTTGGACGAGCCGGTGTCACGCAAGGCCAACGGCGGCGGGTCGAACCGGACTGGCCGGCCATGGCGCGCGAGCTGAAGCGTCCCGGCGTGACGATGTCGATCCTCTGGGAGGAATACCGAGAGGTCCACCCCGACGGGTACGGCTACTCGAGGTTCTGTGATTTGCTTCGGGGGTTCGAACGGCGGCTCACTCCCGTGATGCGCCAGCACCACGTCGCTGGGGAAAGGGCGTTCGTCGACTATTCGGGCAAGCGGATCGGGATCGCCGATCCGACGACGGGAGAGATCCGCGAAGCGGAGATTTTCGTCGGCGTGCTCGGCGCCTCGAACCTCACCTACGCCGAGGCCACCTGGACGCAAGCCTTGCCGGACTGGACCGGCGCCCACGTGCGCATGCTCCGCTTCTTCGGCGGCGCGCCGAGGCTGCTGGTTCCCGACAATCTGAAGAGCGGGGTCAACAAGGCCTCGTTCTACGACCCCGAGATCAACCGAACCTACGGCGCGATGGCGGCCCATTACTCCGTCGGTATCCTGCCGGCGCGGCCACGGCGGCCGAGGGACAAGGCCAAAGTCGAAGCCGGTGTCAGATTCGCCCAGACCTACATTCTCGGCCGATTGCGCCATCTGACGTTCTTCTCGCTCGCCGAATGCAACGCGGCGATCACCCTCGTCATGCAACGCATGAACGAGCGTCCGATGCGCAACCTCGGCCTGAGCCGGCGCGATCTGTTCGAGGCCATCGAGCGCGACGTCCTCATCGCCTTGCCCGCCAACGATTGGGAGTTCGCGGAATGGCGGCGCGCGCGGGTCAACCTCGACTACCACATCGAGGCCCATGACTTTCTCTATTCGGTTCCGCACGCGCTGATCCGCGCCGAGGTCGACGTGCGGATCACCGCGCGAACGGTCGAGATCTTCCATCGCGGGCAACGCGTCGGCGCCCATCAGCGCCGCTACGCTGGCCGCAAGCACGGCACGGACGCCGACCATATGCCCAGCTCCCATCGGCGCTACGCCGAGTGGACGCCGGATCGGTTCCGCCGCTGGGCCGGCAAGATCGGGCCGAACACCGAAGCCTTAATCAGCGCCGTGCTCAAAAGCCGGCCCCATCCGGAGCAGGGGTTCCGCACCTGCCTCGGCGTTCTGCGCGCCTATCGCGGCCTCGATCCGGGCCGCCTCGAGGCGGTCTCGGCCCGCGCCGTCGAACTGGGCGTCCTCAACTGCAAGGGCGTCGCGTCTTTGCTCGCCCGCAAGTTCAATTCGTCGGGCGCCGACAGCAGCCCCGTCACGCTCATCGACCACGCCAACGTGCGCGGTCCCCGCTACTACAACTGACAGGAAATCCCATGCTCGCTCATCCGACCCTCGACCAATTGCACGCGCTCGGCCTCCACGGCCTGGCCAAAGGCTTCAAGGAGCTGGAGCACAACGCCGAGGCGCGCGGCCTCGATCACGCCGAATGGCTCGGCCTGCTGCTCGAATACGAGCTGACGCTACCCCGACAGAAGCAGTTCGAAACGCGCGCCAGAGTCGCGCGACTGCGTCACCCGGCCAGCGTCGAAGACGTCAATTATCAAAGTCCTCGCGGGCTCGACCGCGCGCTGTTCCTCAAGCTCGCCGCCTGCGACTGGATCGCCGAGCGCCGCAGCTTGCTCATCACCGGGGCGAGCGGCCTGGGCAAGAGTTGGCTCGCCTGCGCCCTCGGCCATAAGGCGTGCCGGGAAAACCTCTCCGTCCTCTATACTCGCATGCCCCGGCTGTGAGCGGCGGAGCAATTCTCCCCACTTGTGACATTTGAAAATTCCCCAGTTTTCGTGACTGCCGGCTATCCTGCGCATGCCCAGGATGGCTGGCGGGCTCGCCAAATCACCGATGCTCCTCCCGCGGGCGGACGGGAGGGCGCGGTGATCAAACTTGGGGAACTCATCATGATCCTGGATTTGCATCGCCAAGGCTTGTCCGTCAGCGCAATCGCCCGACAGATCGGCGTGGACCGAAAGACCGTCCGAACCTACATCGCCAAGGGGCTCGAGCTGCCGGCTTACAAAAAGCGACCGCCGAAAGAGGGCTTGGTGGCGCCCTTCGAGCCCTATTTGCGCGATCGGATGGCGGCTTATCCCGGCCTGACCGCGAGGCGGCTGTTCCGCGAGATCCGAGAACGCGGCTTTGTAGGCGGCTACAGCGTCGTACGCGACCGCGTCCGCGATATCCGCCCCGTCAGCGGCGCGGGGTACGAAGTTCGCTTCGAGACGCCGCCGGGAGACCAGGCGCAGGTCGATTTCGCCAGGTTCGAGGTTGAGTTCACCGACGAGCCCGGCGTCCGGCGCATCGTCTGGCTGTTCTCGATGGTCCTCGGCCATTCCCGACTGATCTGGGCGCGCTTCGTCGTTCACCAGGACCTGCAGAGTGTCCTGCGTTGCCATATTGCGGCCCTGGAGGCGATCGGCGGGGCGCCGCGCACCATCCTGTACGACCGAATGAAGACCGCGGTCATCGGCGAGGACGAGGACGGGCTCGTCGTTTATAATCGCGCTCTGGTCGACCTCGCGCGCCATTACGGCTTTCAGCCCCGCGCCTGCCGGCCCTATCGCGCCAAGACGAAGGGCAAGGTCGAGCGGCCGTTCCGTTATATCCGCGAAGACTTCTTTCTCGGCGGCGTCTTTCGCAATCTCGCGGATCTCAACGACCAGCTCCGCCATTGGCTCGACACGGTCGCCAACCCACGCATGCACGCAACAACCCGAAGGGTCGTCAATGAGGCCTTCGCCGAAGAAAGGGCGTCGCTGCAAGCCCTGCCCCTCGTGCCCTACCGGTCCGTGCTCCGCCTCGAGAGGCGAGCTTCGCATGAAGGCATGGTGAGCGTCGGCGGCAATCTCTACAGCGTGCCCGACACCACACGGCGGCGCGTCTTCGACGTCCACGTTCTTGCTGACGAAATCCGCATCTTCGAGGACGGCGAGCTCGTGGCCTCTCACTTGCCGCTGGAGGGGCGAGGCGAGAAGCGGCTCGATCCGGCCCATCGGAAGCCGAGCGGCTTTTTGCGGCGCCGCGCGTCCAATTCCGAACCTGCAACCCTTACGCGCGCAGGCGACCACGCCCCGCGGCGCTCGCTCGATTTCTATGCGGCTGTGGGACGGCGGCTTGCCGCTCGGGGAGCCGTGAGATGAGCGCCTCCGCCGTCATCGAGCACGTCAAGGCGAGCCTCGTCGCTTTGAAAATGCCGCGCGCCCTGGAAATCCTTGACGTCACCCTGCGCGGCATCGAGCGTGGAGAAATCGGCGCCGTCGAGGCCATTGACGCGTTGTTGACCGAAGAGCTCACCATCCGCGAGAACCGCCGCGTCAAAATGGCCGTTCAGATGGCCAAGCTTTCGGCTATCAAAACCCTCACGGGATTCGACTTCGCTTTCCAACCCTCCCTCGACAAGAACCGCATTCTGGCGCTCGCCGGGCTGCAGTTCATCGATCGCGCCGAAGCCTTGCATCTCATAGGGCCGCCGGGAACCGGCAAGACGCATCTGAGCCTCGCCCTCGGCGTCGAAGCAGTCAAAGCCGGCCGCAGCGTCTACTTCAGTTCGCTCGCAGACATCGTCGCATCTCTCGCCAAGGCCGAACGCGATGGCACGCTACGCGAGCGCATCCGCTACTTCTGCCGCTTCGCTCTCCTAATCGTCGACGAGATCGGATATTTGCCGGTCATCCCCGGTGGCGGAAACCTGTTCTTCCAGCTCGTCAACGCCCGATACGAAAAGGGCGCCATGATCCTCACCTCGAACCGCGGCTTCTCGGAATGGGGAGAGATCTTCGGCGATTCCGTCGTCGCAACCGCCCTTCTCGACAGGCTGCTTCATCACGCCGTCGTCGTCCAGATCGAGGGATCCAGCTATCGCCTACGCGAGCATGCAGACCTTCTCCCTGACGTCGCTCGCGCCAAATCGCTCTCCTCCGCTACGCCAATCCCACCGACGCTCACGCGCCGTGGTCGACCGCCAAAAAACGGAGGCGCCGATCCATCTCACGGCTGATCGCCAGCCCGCCAACTGGGGAATTTTCCGGCGCCACTTCTGAGGAAAATCCCGGCGCCATTGACACCGGCTCTTCGCCGACCTCGCCATCGCCCACGGCGACGCCCGCTACGCCCGGCTCTTACGCTCGCTCGCGCGCGTAAAGCTGCTCATCCTCGACGATTGGGGCCCCGAGGCGCTCACCCCCAATCAAGCGCGCGATCTGCTCGAAATCGTCGAGGATCGATACGACAAGGGCTCGCTCATCATCACCAGCCAGGTTCCCGTGGACCGCTGGAATGACCTGATCGGCATTCCCACGCTCGCCGACGCCATCCTCGACCGCGTCATTCACAACGCCTATCGCATCGAACTGTCCGGCGAGAGCTTGCGCAAGCGGCTGCCTTCATCCTGAAACCGACGTGCGCGCGGAGAGCCGGCTCGCTGCACCCTCGGCGCGAAGGCCGTGGATAACGGCGGGCTGCGCTACGGCGCAATGGAAAGCGCGCTCCGCCCGCCGTTACCCACCGCCACCCGAGCTCTTGCGGAGACCCAAAAAACACGGCCGCTTGACCAACGGCTCCGGGCAAAACATCATCGCAGAGATCCGCGGAAGCAGACGCCGAGTGGCCGACATCAAATCGGAATCCCGGCCGGCTTCAAATCGGAATCGGTGGCCGGCTGTCGATTTCCGTCGAGATTTGACCCGGGATTTCCATCGAGAACTGACCCGGCTTGATGATGGTTTTGGGGTCAGGCGTTCGTCAAGTTCCGAGGTTTCTCCTTCGCGGGTTTGGCGGCTTTCGCCGAGCTGTTCTTGAAGCGGAAGCTGTCGTTTCCGGTTTCGAGGATGTGGCAGCGGTGGGTGAGGCGATCGAGCAGCGCCGTCGTCATCTTGGCGTCGCCGAACACGGCGGCCCATTCGCCGAAGCTCAGATTGGTGGTGATGATGACGCTGGTGCGCTCGTAGAGCTTGCTCAGCAGATGGAAGAGCAAGGCCCCGCCGGAGGCGCTGAACGGCAGATAGCCGAGTTCGTCGAGGATGACGAGATCGGAGTAGGCGAGCCGTCCCGCGATCTGCCCAGGCTTGCCGTGGTGCTTTTCCGCTTCCAGGGCGTTGACGAGTTCGACGGTGGAAAAGAACCGTACGCGCTTGCGGTGATGCTCGATCGCCTGGACGCCGATCGCCGTGGCGAGATGCGTTTTGCCGGTGCCGGTCAAGACAGAGACATGGCGCCGGCATTCTGGCGGGCGAAGAGACAGTTTTCTATCCGTTCCATCCGCTTGCGGGACGGACGGTGGCCTCGACGGGCCGGCGCGTTCAGTACGCGGGCGTTGAGCACATCACGATTCGTCTGAGCGACGGCACGCTGACCCTGACGCCGGCGTGGATGACGCGGCCCGAGGCGTCCGCATTTTCGCTTCTCGCGGCGCCGCTGCTTTGCATGGTGCGCCTTCGCGATCTGCGCGCCCATCTCGATGCGCTCTTAGGCTCCGAACCGGGAGAATCGTCCCCGCGCGAAGGAGCCGACCATGCGTCTAGCCCGCCGTCGACAACCCGACCTGTTCGAGGAGCCGCGAGACCGGCGCGCGATCCCTCCCGAACGCCAGCGGGCCATGCTCGAGATCCTGGGAGCGCTGCTGACGGAGGCGCTTGTTCCCGAGGCCCCGGCCCCGACCGGCAAGGAGGCGCGCCATGAGCCGCATCGGGGCTGACCATCTCGCCCGTACGGCGATCGTGTATGTTCGCCAGTCGACGGCCGATCAGGTGATCCACAATGTCGAAAGCCGCCGCCGACAATACGGGCTCGTCGAGCGCGCTCGGCAGCTCGGCTGGACCGACGTCGGCGTCATTGACGACGACCTCGGCCGTTCCGGCTCGGGCGTCTCCCGTCCAGGATTCGAGAAGCTTCTCGCGGCCATCTGCGAAGGCCGCGTCGGCGTGGTGGTGTCGATCGAGGCTTCCCGCCTGGCCCGCAACGGGCGGGACTGGCACACGCTGCTGGAGTTCTGCGGTCTGGTCGGCACGTTGATCGCCGATGAGGACGGTGTCTACGATCCCCGGCTCCCCAATGACCGGCTCCTGCTCGGCATGAAGGGAACGATGAGCGAGATGGAGCTGTCCATTCTGCGGCAACGGGCCCACGAAGCGCTCAAACAGAAAGCCCGACGCGGCGAACTGTTCACCTCGGTGGCGGTTGGCTATGTCCGCAACGGATCCGATCGAACTCGAGCCGGATCCGGACCTACGTGTTCGCGAGGCGCTCGCACTGGTCTTTCGCAAGTTCGTCGAACTGCAGAGTGTGCGGCAGGTTCATCTATGGTTCCGGCAGGAAAGGGTCGCGCTGCCCGCCGTATGCCACGGACCGGAGGGCCGCCGCCTACAATGGAAAGCGCCGGTCTACAACACCGTTCATCACATCCTGACCAACCCGGTCTACGCCGGCGCTTATGCGTTTGGCCGCTCGACGAGCAAGGTGACGATCGAGGACGGGCGCAAGCGCATCTCGCGGGGGCTGCACGTCGAGCGACCACAATGGCAGGTTTTGATCCGCGACCATCATGAAGACTATATCAGCTGGGACGCCTTCGAAAGGAATCAGCGGCTGATCAGCGACAACGCCAACGGCAAGAGCTGGGCCGCCCGCGGCGCCGTGCGGCGAGGCGAGGCGCTGCTGGCCGGTCTGTTCCGTTGCGGCCATTGCGGGCGCAAGCTGCATGTCGCCTACGGCGGGACTAAGGGCGACGTCGCGCGCTATCACTGCCGAGGCGCGTCCATCAACCACGGCACGGCGCGCTGCATCTCCTTCGGCAGCCTGCGCGTCGACGCCACGGTCGCCGCCGAAGTGATCGAACGAATCCAGCCGCTCGGCGTCGAGGCTGCGCTCGCCGCTCTGGCGATGAGCGGGCGCGAGCAGGCCGAGAAACGCCGTCACGTCGGACTGGCGCTGAAGCATGCGAGTTTTGAGACGGCGCACGCCCGGCGGCAGTACGACGCGGTCGATCCCGCTAACCGTCTGGTCGCGGGCGAGCTTGAACGGCGCTGGAACGAACGCCTGAAGGAGGAGCGACGACTTCAGGACGAACTCGACGCGCTCGACGCCGTGGCCTCGCCCGGCATGAGCCCCGCCGAGCGGGAGGCGCTGCTCAAGTTGGGCGCCGATGTCGAGCGCGCCTGGCATGCGCCAGGGGCAACCGTCGCCACCCGCAAGCGGATCGTGCGCATGCTCATCGAGGAGATCGTCGTGCGCGTGGAGAACGACGGCCTCGATCTCGTCATCCGCTGGGCCGGCGACGATCACACAGCGCTGCGCGTGCGCAAGAACCGGACGGGACAGCATCGCTGGAGCGTAGAGACCGACGTTGTCGAGTTGGTGCGGGCAATGGCCCGGCAGATGCCGGACATGGCGATCGCTGCCGCCCTAAATCGTGCGGGAAAGACGACGGGGAAGGGAAATTCGTGGACGCGATCGCGAGTGTCCTCGCTGCGCAACGATCACGCCATAACCGTCTATCGGGAGGGTGAACGCACTGAGCGTGGCGAGGCGACGCTTGACGAGGCCGCCAAGGCCCTCGCAGTCAGTCCCTCGACTGTCCGTCGCCTGATTGCCGAAGGCGTTCTTGCCGCCACGCAATCCTGCAAAGGCGCGCCTTGGGTCATCCAGACCGCTGATATCCAGCTCGACACGGTCGTCGCCGCGTCCGAGCAGCGCAGAAAGCGTGCGGCTGGTTCCCCGTCGTCTGCAAATCAGCCAGCGCTGCCCCTTAACTTTCAATGACATGGCGAGGTGAGCATTATGACGCGGGCTTGGTTCCGCCGACCAGGACGGCGTTATGGGCGTCCTCCAGGAACTCGCAGCGGTGGAGCTGACGCACCAGCGCCTCGTTGACTTCGCTGCTGGCGAAGTCGAATCCGGCGAGGTCGCGGTAGTTGGGAAAGCGCGCCGCCTTCAGCTGATAGGCGGTCGATCGTACCTCCCGGTCTGCCGTCTCCGCTTTCAGAAGCTGCGACAGGATCGGCAGCGCGGCCTCGAAGGCCGGCGAGCCCTGCTCGGTCAGCTCGCCGACGGCTTGCGCCATTCCGTGCATTTTGAGGCTGCGCAGCATGATGGCGATGGCGCCGGCGGCGGGATTATGACGCATGGCTCGTCTCCCGGGCTTTGCGCAGCGCGTCGTAGCGCTCGACATTGGCTTGGGGTTCAGTGGTGAGCGTCAGGGCGTTGGGCGGCTTCACCGGCGGCGCGTCCATCGGCTTGCCGTCCACCAGGCGGTGCAGCAGGTTGAGGATGTGCGTCTTGGTCGGCGCGCCGGCCTCCAGCGCCAGTTCGACGGCGGCGAGCACGGTCTGCTCGTCGTGCTGGAGGACCAGGGCCAGGATCTCGACCATCTCGCGGTCGCCGCCCGGCGTCTTGAGCAGGCGCTGTTGCAAAGCCCGGAAGGCGGGCGGCAGTTCGGCGAAGGGCGCGCCGTTGCGCAGCGCGCCCGGCTTGCGCTGGATAACCGCCAGATAGTGCCGCCAGTCGTAAACCGTCGCGCCGCTCATCACTTTGTGGGAGCGGGCGAAGACGCGGGCGTGCTCGCAGACGATCTGCCCCTCGGCGGCGACGACGACGCGCTCAGGGTACACCCGCACGCTGACCGGACGGTTGGCGAACGACGCCGGCACGCTGTAGCGATTGCGCTCCAGGTGGATCAGGCACGTCGGCGAGACGCGCTTGGCGTATTCGACGAAGCCGTCGAACGGACGGGGAAGCCGCATCAAGTGTTGCGCTTCCTCGCGCCAGGCGTCGGCGACCGTCCCCGGCTGCGAGCCGTGCGGGATCTCGGCCCACAGTTCCCGGCATCGCGCCTCCAGCCAGTCGTTCAGCGCCGCCAGCGAGGCAAAGCTCGGCGTCGGTTGCCAGAGCCGATGGCGGGCGTCCTGCACGTTCTTCTCGATCTGCCCCTTCTCCCAGCCGGAAGCCGGATTGCAGAACTCGGCCTCGAACAGGAAGTGGCTGACCATGGCCGAGAAGCGGGCGTTGACCTTGCGCTCCTTACCGCGGCCGATCTTGTCGATCGCCGTGCGCATGTTGTCATAGATCCCGCGCCGCGGCACGCCGCCCAGAACGCGGAAGGCGTGGTTATGGGCGTCGAACAGCATCTCATGGGTTTGCTGCGGATAGGCCCGCAGAATGAAGGCGCGGCTGTAGGCAAGCTTGAAGTGGGCGACCTGCAACTTGGTCCGCTCACCCGCGATGACCGCCCAATCCTCCGACCAGTCGAACTGGAAGGCTTCCCCCGGCAGAAAGGCGAGCGGCACGAACGCGCCGCGACCGGTGGTTTGCTGCTCCCGATGCCGGGCCGCTCTCCACTCGCGGGCGAACGCCGCCACGCGATTGTAGGAGCCGTCGTAGCCCAGCGCCACAAGGTCAGCGTGCAATTGCTTCGCCGTCCGCTTCTGCTTGCGCGACTTCCCCGCCTCCTGCCGCAACATCTGCGACAGCTTGTCGGCGTAGGGGTCAAGCTTGCTGGCGCGGTCCGGCAGGTTGAACTTCGGTTCGACGCTGTCCGAGCGCAGGTATTTGCGGACCGTGTTCCTCGACAGACCTGTGCGCCGCGAGATCTCCCGGATCGAGAAATGGTCGCGATACCGCCAGCGTCGGATGACGCTCAATAACTCCATGTCGATCACTCCGATGCCCCCTGCCGTCGGCCAGGGGGGTAGGTTCGAACATGGGTCAGTTCTCGGTGGAAAAACCCGTAGCGCCCGGGTCAGCTCTCAGTGGAAATCAACGGAATAATCCTCAACGCGGCGCCAGCCCGCCCGTTCTGCACAGACCTGCCGGACCTCGTCGATGTCCTTGTGGTCAACGGCATCGAAGCCGAAATAATGGGCAAAGGCTCCGTGTCATCGCTGGAAACAGCCGCCAGCGCCGCTCAGACACTCGCGACGCGACTTCCGTCTGCAATCGTCACCGCCGGTGGCGCGGGGGTCGCTTTCTTCAGCAAAGCCGATCAGCCCCTCGCCTTGCCGGCGATTTGCGTTGCTGTCGCGAGCACCCACGGCGCAGGCGATATGTTCGTTGGAACGCTGGCTGCGCGGATATCGTTGGGTGAGCCGGTCACAAATGCTCTGTTGGAGGCTAACGAAGAAGCCGCGCGATTAGTCTCCACGCCTGAGAGCACACGAGTGGTTTAAGTTCTATCCGACAGTGTGATCCGGCGTGGAATATTGGCTCTAACTTACGTCGCCGAGAAACTGCAATACGAAGGTTACGTGCGCCGCGAGGAAACGAACGCAGCCATCCGCTCTCCGAGCAAGGGATTGCGATCAAGGAGATCGCGCGCCGCACAGGTTACAGCCGCGGGCTGATCCGGAAGATTCTTTGCGGACAGCGCTCGGATGTCTTCCGGGTCCGACAAAGCTCTCTTGAGCCTTACCTTCCCTGGCTCGACGAGCAATGGGAGGCCGGCTGCCGAAATGGAGCGGCTCATTGGCTGCGCGGATTCCGAGGCTGCCTTCGCGTCGTGAGCGAATGGAGCGCCCGGCGTAAAAAGTCGGAAAAGGCGGATCCCGCCGCATTGGCCAGTGCTCCGTCGGTGCGCACCGTCGCGCTCCTGACGGTCGGCCGAGAGCCGCTGTCAAAGTCCGAGAAGATCACCGTGGCGGCGATCGAGAGCGGCGTCGCCGTCCTTGTGCAGGCGCGAGAGATCATCCTCGAATCCCAAGGCATCATTCGCCGCAAGGAGTGCGGCACTCCGCGCTCAACCCTCGTGCGAGTGATGGGACGGCAATCTGGACAGATCCAAATAGGGATAGCTGTTGGCTGGCGGCAGCGCGTAGGGGAAGGTCTTCAGCAAAGGCTGCGGATTCAACCGAGGGAATGGCGGGTCTGACGGCGCCGGAATAGGGATGAAGCAGAAGGGATTCAGCTTCACGATCATCCAGAAAACCGCATCCTCGACCAGATTTCGGCCGTTAGGATATTCCTGCGAGTGAGATGGATCGTAGGTCAAGATGTCGGGGAGGAAAAAGTCCGCCCAGGATTCGTCGGCCTGGATCTGCTGCAAACGATAGCGAAACATCTTGCCGTAGTTTTCTCGATCGTCGGCCGGCACGGTCTCGTTGTAGACTTGTTTGATTTCGCCGCCATAGGGGTACGACTTGGGATTCCGCCCCGTCGGCGTATTGGGCAGGAAAATTGCGGTGATGGACGCCCGGCCCGCGCGGTCGAACGCCTTGCCGTCTTCCGCGAGCGACGTAACGCTCCAGGAGCCAATTTTCCTGCCCTTGAGGTCCGGGACTTCGAGAGCGATAATTGTTACGTTGGTCGGTCCGAACGTATCCTGGGCGCTGCCGTCCGTGGGGAGGCCATCGGCGCTGAGCGCAAACCTCAGATCGTCGGATACCGGCGAAATCAGGCCGCGAAAATCGAAGAAGAACGGATCCTGTCGCGGACCCACGAAAAGCTTCTCCCCGTCGGCTCCATAAATCACATTGACATCGCCTGCTCCATAGGCGGTGCTCTCGCCGTGCGCGATGACATCTCCGACAGGTTTGTTTGACACCGCATCCGGGCCATGCGCCTTTCGCAAGGTCACGCGCTGGGTAGGAACATTGCCTTCGACCGTGATCTTGTATGAGAGATCGGCGACCGCGTCGCCGTCGAGATCGATCTTGAACTCATAGACCGCCTTCGCGTCGAGATGGATCTCGCGCGTGATCCGCGGATCCGGGTTCGTTAGCGGATTCAGCGAAATCATGAAGACGGGCCCGCTTTCTCCCGGCCAAAGAAAAAAATCCCCGATATCGATCATCGGACGGGAGTCGACGAACTGAAATCCTTGTGATCAGACATATGGCCTACCCTTCTGAAAAACTCATGGCCGCTTGGCTGTTCCGGAACGACGGGCGAGCGCCCGACGCCAGCGGAATACGCTTAGGACCCACGCAAGGCCCTTATTTGTTTTAAGATCTCCGAACGAATGGTGTCCTCGATTGTCTTCAGGAACCCCTCCTGGGGATTTTCCGCGTCCTCGGTGAACCAGGGATCCATCTGTGTGCTGATATTGAAATCGACCCCCGGGAAATCGGGAGCATCGAGTTGCTCCTCAGTCACCTTGACCCCAAGACGGGAGAGGAAACTCTCCACGAATTCGGGACCGTAGTTCGAGACGCCGAAGCTCGAGGACGTGAGGATCAGCTTCACGTCCGACGGGTTTTTGAGCTTGTCTCCGCCGCCGGGCAGTGGGATCGGCATCATGCTGAACGTCATGTAGAGTTGAGTGTTGAAATCGTTCAGCCGGGCGATATCCTGATTCCAGGAGCCATGCGCGTTCCTGAAATTCGCGGCCCCATGTCAGGATGGTTTGATCGCTCCCCGACTGCTTGAAGAAATCATAGTGCGGCCCCTCGACGATTTCGGGGTTGGGCTTGTCGACGAACCAGTCGCGAATGTGCCGTAGCTGCGTTTCGATCTCTTTCTAGGAAAAGCCGTCCTTCTCGGCCGGAATGCGCTGAACGAAGGCGACACGAAACGGGTCATCAGGGCG
>CAVUJV010000016.1:0-771251 GCA_963741845.1 uncultured Alphaproteobacteria bacterium | reverse complement strand
AGTGTCGCAGATCGACGTGAGGCGGTCATTGTTGATCGCTGTTGTTGTCGCGGGCCTCGATGGCGCTCTGGACCATGCACCAGCCGTCTCGACGGCCGAGTTCAGCGCCGAACTTCCTTCAGAGGCGGAATTAAAACAAATAGCCCACTCTCAATTGAGTCTTGAACGTGTAAACGGGAAAATCCTTGATGATAGGAATGCCGAACTCGGCCGAAATCACTGTATGCTCGGTCGGCTTACAGCCGACCATGAAGTTGAATGGCAGAAACAATCGCCCGGTCTGGCCCCACACCGGAGTCCCATAGTTCAGTCGAATGTCTGGGCTTGGGTAAAGCGTGAAGAACAGGTTGTGCGGCAGATTGATGTTGAGGGTGGGCGCAATGCGCAACTGCCTTAGCAGGCGGCCGTCGTCGTTGCCTTGAAAGTCGATACCGTAACGCACCTGGGGCGCGAAATAGCTGCCGGGGCTGATCTCTGGAAGCATGGCGCGGACAACGACACCCGTGACCTGTTCCCACGCATTCGTCGCCACCCCGTTGGTCGAAGTCGGCGCGATCAACTGGCCGCCGAGCGCGATTGCCCAACGTTGATCGAGGTCGTGCACGATCCACGCCTGTGTGAGCACGTTGCCGAAGCCGGACACAGTCGCGCCGGTCGGATTCTCGGGGGTCACTCCGTTTGTCCACACGACCGGAATTTCAGTTCGGAAGTTCAACTCCCATTGCGGCGCGAGCCTGAACGGCGCGTCGATCCTGGCGAACGGTGTATTTGTTTGGACTCGTTTGGTCGTTCCCTCTTCGACGCCGGGACCGGGGGCGCCGGTATAGCGGTCAAGGAGCTCGATCTTGCCTAACGGCCGAGTTGGATCGTCACCGGTCCCATTCACAACGTCAGGCGGATCCGAGTCGGCAAAAGCAGGACCCGTCACGCTCAGAACGCCAGCGACAGAAGCGCAGCGCGCAAGAATGATAAGAGACCGTCTTTCCCGCGTTCCTAAAGCGGGCGCAAGCTCCGCAGGCGCTGTCATCGCGACCGCCGCTCACCTCATCGCCGCGAGATTCCTCCAGAAGGTCTCGAGACTCTTCGTGCCGCCAAAGAGTGTGGTGAAATTGGTGGAATCGACCAGGACGATGTCCCCGGCCCTCTGCTCGTTCGGCGGCATCCACAAGAGGCAATTGAATTCCCTGGCGCCTGCTGCTGTGAAAGGATGCGGACGTTCGAGGTCGACCGGCTGCCGCCCAAGCACTTGAATGGAATCCGCGCCTCCCGTCACTTCGTAATGCGGCAGATGCGGGTGGAAGTTGAGGGTCGGGACGTTCTGCAACAAGCCAAGGCCGTCGAGGTCGTGGAAGGCCGTGAGCGGAGCAATTTCGTTTGTGCCTTTTACGAGCGCGGGCCGAAGGCCGTAGGTGTTGTGCACGGGAACGCCAAGCCCCTTCATCAACGAGCGCGTATACTGTCCGAATCGCTGCTGGCGGGGCACGAGCGGGTCGCCGTGGTGCAGATATTCCACCTGCCGTTGCTTCATGTCCCCTGTGAAGCCGACGTCATGATGAGGCGCGAGCAGGAGACAGGCGCCGTCCCGCTTGAGCCATTCGCGGATCGCCGCGATCTCCTCCGGCGCCGCCTCCTGCTCGGCGACAATATGATCGAGTTCGAACACCATCAGGGTGTCGGCGTCGGCGAGGATGCGTTCATCGATCGGCAGCTTGTATCCGGCCTGGTCGATGCGCTGGAAGACGGCGACCGGATGGCCTGTCGTTTCGCCGGCGATCTTCTGGAAACTGAGCGTCGAGCGGTGAAACAACTCCAGCGTTCCCGCGATGCCTTGAAGGAACTGCGCCGCGCTCCATTCCGGCGTCTCGTAGGCGGGCCAGGCGACGCGGCGAACCTCCGTCATGGTCGAAAACCGGTTGTCCATCTCCGCAAGGTCGCGCTGGGATTCCCATGGATAGCTCCACGTCCAGTAGATGCTCACGCGCCGCTTGCCCGGCGTATATTTGCGCGGAATGTGATCCTGATTGTACGTCCGGGCGGAAGCCTGCGCTGGCATGAGATCCTCTCCCTGATTTCGCGATGGCGGCTCAGGCCCGGCCCTGCTCGTTCAGCGAGGCGAGATAGCCAAGCGCCTTGAGACCCGGGAGAAAGAAGTATGCGCCGCCTCTGACGGTGGTGAAGGCCGGCAGCCCAACGATTTTCTTGCGGATGGGACGCTTCGGAATCTTGAACTCCAGCGTCCCGTCCTGCGCTCCGATGATTGGATCGCGTTCATTGCCAAGTTCATGGAAATTGCGATCGTTCGCCCACACATTCTGGGCGAACTCGAATTGTCGAATAAGGCTTGCGCAGAGGATGAACGCCGCGATACCGCGCTCGACGCCATCCTCGGCCTCGCCGTCGGGCAAATGCGGTCCGTAGGTCGCGCCACGGCGGACCATTCGGCGACGGTTCATGTTCGCCGCGGTATCGCGTGGATTCATGCGGCGCGCATGGGAGCCAAGCGGGACCGCATAGCCGTGAGGGTCCATCTCCTTGTAGTTGAAATCGTTGTTTCGCTGCGGATCGGCCCCGAGCGCGGGATCGTCCTTGTCGGGCGACAGCACGAGCGGCGCGCCGCTGCGCCAGCGGCCCATCAGCTTCGCCGCGATCAGCTCTTGCTCTTCCGCGGTCTCGCCGTGTTGACGCAAGAAGGCGCGAAACTTCCCCACATGCTCCTCAAGCCTGCGATACGCCATGAAGCTACCGTTCCGCGCGAGAATTTCGGGCTGCGGGCTGTTGGCTATGACACCGTATTCGTCCGGGTAGCCAATTATGAACTCTCCCGGCTTCAGAGGAGCCCCGGACCCTGGGGTCGGTTCCTCGCCCGCCCCCTCGATGACCGGCTGTGAGAGACGATCACGGTAGCCAAAATGGTCGTGGGCGTAGTCGAACGGCGGAGTGGCCTCAAGGTCGAGGACGGAGAGAACCTCAACCCCGGGGCAGCGGGAGACAAGCTTCGCATGTTCTGAGACGCAACGATCTTGCTCCGGCTGGTCCCGCGCGAAGAGAATGACGATTGCATGCAGATCGGGGCTCGCTAGATCGCCCACCCAATGTTCGGGCGCGTTCAAGCCGGTGTCGCCGAGCATCTCCGCCCTCGCCACCATGCCCTGCTTGAACTCCTCCGGAAACGAGGCGAGCGAAGTCTCGTCCAGTCCAAGCGCGCGAAGCCCGTTCCAGGTGAAAGCGGCCGTCACCCAGCGCTTGTCTTTGTCGATGCCGGCTCGCATCGACGCGGCCGAATGAATCGTCTCTTTGATTGCCGACGCCCAAGCGCGTCCGCCGGCTCCGTCGCGAAACGAAAGAAATTCGTACCTCGCCGCGAGCGCCGGGGCGCGCGTCAGCAGGATGTGCTGAATGTCTTCGAATTCGAGCATTGCAACGTCCCCGATTAGCTGACCTCACGGCAGATGACCGTCAGCTCTGACGATCGCATCCCGGATTCACTGCATCTGGTCGAGCATGGTCGAGAACGCGGCCTTCAGTTTTAGGGCTTTCTTGATTTCAGTGGCGCTCGCATACGGATATTCCGCGTATTCGAGGAAGCTCGGGCATTGATGATCCCGGACAAACTTGATGAATGCCGCGGGATTTGTTTGCCAGTCCATCGGGAAATCCTCGAGATTCTCGAACACCGTCCTCAGACCGGTGACGCCGAACAGCGTAACGGCGTCTTCGGTATACTTATCGAAATCGGTGTCGAAAATGCCCTGATACATGAAGTAGGTATCCCCTTTGATGGGAAAGAGCACCCAGCGCAGATAATGTAGCTGCAGGACAGCCAGGGCCTCTGGCTGCGCGGCGATCGTCTTCTCGATGTCTTTAGCGTATTTGTAGAAGACGTCCTCGCGGCCTGGGATTATTTTCGCGAGAATGGAGAAGCCGTAGCAGGCCGGGCTCTTGGGAAAGATTGGCCCGTAACGCCCCTGCTCGACCTTGTCCTGGAAATACCCTCCCTTGGGGATCGCCATCGCCGCGGGCTTCGACCAGTCCTGTGTCTTGGATTCGTTCGACATTGTGTTGGCCCTTCCTTGATGTGTTTCCTCAGGAAACGAATTTATTGCTGCGGGGTGGTTCGACAGGCGGCGCACGAGCAGCCGGCAAGAACAGGCGCGCCAGGCGATTGAAGGGTCCTCGCAACAAGGCGTATGGAACGAGCGCCAGCAAAGTCGCCGTAAACAGCAGCTCCAGCGGGTAGACAAACCGCACCGTCATGAGCTGATAGACGCAGTCGAGCGCGATCGCCGCCAGGAACGGAGTCATCGCTCCCCGCCAGCCCTCGTGGAGCAACTGCCGACGCCTCTCCGGGCGTGTAAGCATCGCCCATAGATAGCCCTGCCGTCCCTCCCTCGCGTCCTGAACGCCTGCCCGCAGTGCTAATAGCCCCGCCATCGTCGGCTGGACGTAAAACCGCAAGCTCAGGGAGCCATTTGGCCGTGCAAGAAAATTATCCCAACCACGGCCGATCATTTCCAACAGAACGCTCATGGCGCGACGCCGTTAGTGGCCAATGATTATGTTGTGTTCGATTGAAGGATTAGTGAAAGAAAGTGGTCAGACCAACGAATGGACTTCGTTCGCGTCAAGCAGCAGCTCACGAAACGCTTTGAGCCCCGTTTATAGGGTGGTAAATTACTATTCCCACCGCGACACTCTAGGGCCGATTTGACCCGCTCGGCAAGTCGCGGCCGTCGTTCTGGAAGCCGAACGCCGCTTCCCGCCCTTCCCTGGTATTTGACGAGAGATCGAACCCCAGGATCGCTCCGCCTGTTGGGGGATATGAACCCGCGCGACGAGGGACGACGCGGAAACGGAAATCGAGATTCCCAAAATCAGAAATTTATGCTAGTCTCCGATCTCGACGAGGACATTCCGGCCGGCGGACGACGCCATCGAGGCGAGGAAAAATGCGTGGGGTCTCATCCATCGGTTCGAGCCGCGAACACCCGAGGGCCTGCCTCATTTTCGCCGCAAGCGACGGGCGGCGGACAGCCGTCGCCCGGGCCTTCCGGGGGCAGGATTATTTTTTGGGACGCTCGCCGCCCATAACCCCTTGAAAAGGCTCGATTCGGACGAGAGAATCCAAGCAAATCCAAGCTTTTCCAATCCCGGTTTCAAGGACTTGGCGGCGCGAAAAGTCGCGTAGCGCGGCCGCTCCAAGGAAAACCAAATTCCGGGATGCGGGGAAGCCTCGCCGCAGTTCCGCCACAAAGACGGCCGCGCCGCCCCTCAGCGGCGGAGTTCGAGTTCCCGCTTCATCGAGGCTTCCGGCGTTGCATAAGCCTCCTGCAGGTCGACGCTCCAGTAGCGGAGTTCGTCGAGCGGGATCGGCTCGCCGGTGACCGCGCAGGTCACATAGGAGCCGGGCTTCACGACGCGGAAATCGCCGTCGAGATATTCGACCTTGGCCTCGCCCGCGTCCACGGGCCGTCTGTCAAATCGGTTCATGAGGATCGTTCGTGAAAAGGGATGGTTGTCCGGACTTATGCCACGGGCGGCGCGGGGAGGGAACGGGCGCGGGCGCGCCGTCATTCATGAGCTCAAGTCATGAGCCTGTTCGGCGCCGCCCTCTAATCGCGAGCCGGGTTCCGCGCTAGAGAAGGGCGCATCCGAAGAAGGACCAGACCATGCCGCATGTGATCGTGAAGCTCTATCCCGGCCGGACCGAGGCGCAGAAGACCAGGCTCGCCGAGGAAATCGCCAGAGCCCTGATCGAGGTCGCGAACGCGTCCGAAGCGTCGATCACGGTCGGCATCGAGGACGTGCGGCCGGAGGACTGGAACGAGAAGGTCCATAAGCCGGACATCCTCGGCAAGCCCGATACGCTCTACAAGAAGCCGGGCGCGGACCCGCGCTGAAGCTGGACAGACCGATAAGGACGAAACCCATGGACATCAGGCGAAGCGGCTCGCAGGCCTCGGGCAAGGGCCCGGCGGAATGGTTCACCGGGACGGTGCGGATCGACCCGCTCTTTCCCGTCACGCCCCCCGCGCGGGCCGCCGGAAACGCCGTCACCTTCGAGCCGGGCGCCCGCACCGCGTGGCACACGCATCCGCTCGGGCAGGTTCTCATCGTCACCGCGGGCGCGGGCCGCGTGCAGCGCGAGGGCGGCCCGATCGAGGAGATCCGGCCGGGCGACGTGGTGACCTTCGCGCCGGGCGAGAAGCACTGGCACGGCGCGGCGCCGACGACCGCCATGACCCACATCGCCATCCAGGAATCGCTCGACGGCAAGGCGGTCGACTGGATGGAGCCTGTGACGGACGCGCAATACCGGGGCGAGGCGAAATGACACGGGGCGCGAGGGCAGGGGCTTTGACGGGAACCTTCGCTTTCCCTCAGCTGTTCACGCTGGACAGAAAATCCCCGCTCTGGTAAGGGCAAGCTCGATTTTGAGCGCGTCCCCGTCCCGGGGGCGCGCTTGCGTTTCTCCAATATCCGGGCTCGCGCCCGCCAACACAGGACAGGCCGTGCAAGTACTCGTTCGCGACAACAACGTCGATCAGGCTCTCAAGGCGCTCAAGAAGAAGATGCAGCGCGAAGGCATTTTCCGCGAGATGAAGCTGCGCGGCCATTACGAGAAGCCGTCCGAGAAGCGGGCGCGCGAGAAGGCCGAGGCGGTTCGCCGCGCGCGCAAGCTCGCCCGCAAGAAGCTGCAGCGCGAGGGCCTGCTTCCCGTCAAGCCGAGGCCCGTTCCCGGCCCGGCGCGCTCGGCGGGCTGATCCTGTCCTTTCGCGCGGGGTCGTTGTGTCCGCGCGCGAACGTTTGGCCCCGCCGGAACCGGCGGGGTTTCCATTTCGGCCAAGATTTCGATCTACAGGAGCCGCGGGCGCGATTCGCGTCACGGAGCAAGCCAGATGGCGAAGATCGCAGGCTCGCGTGGGGCCGCCTACCACATCGCGCTGACGGTCGTCGCGGGACTCGGGCTCGGGGCCTGCTCCGAGACTTTGGGGCCGAAGTCTCAGATCGCCGAAACCTATTCGAGTCCGGACGCGCAGGCCGCCAATACCGGCAATATTTCGTCGCTGACCGAGGTCATCCAGCAGCATCCGAACGATCCGGCCGCCTACAATACCCGTGGCGTCGTCTACGCGAAGCTCGGCAATTATTCCGCCGCCATCGCCGACTTCACCAAGACGATCGAGCTCGATCCGCATTTCTCGGGCGCCTACACCAATCGGGCGCTGGCCTACCGCCAGAGCAAGAAGGACGAACTGGCGATGGCCGACTTCAATCAGGCGATCGCCGCCAACCCGAACGACGCCGCCGCCTATCTCGGCCGCGGAAACCTCGAGCGCGCCCACAACGATTTCCCCTCCGCGCTCAACGACCTCAATTCGGCGATCCGCCTCAATCCCGAAGGCGCTCAGGCCTATCACGCGCGCGGCCTCATCTATCAGCGCCAGGGCAATCAGGTTCAGGCGATCACCGATTTCAACAATGCGATCGACCGCGATCCTTTCGCCGGCGCGCCCTATCAGGCGCGCGGTCAGAGCTTCCTGTCCACCGGCCAGTATCAGAAGGCCGTCGACGACTTCAACGCGGCGCTCAACGTCAACGACCGCAACTCCGACGCCTGGGAAGGCCTCGGATTTGCCTATGAGAAGCTCGGCAACCGCGCCAAGGCGGTCGAGTCCTATCAGAGCGCCGTGGGGATCAACCCGAACAACAGCGAAGCCAAGGCGGGGCTGGCGCGGGTGAGCGCGAGCTGAGCCGCGCTGCGGCGCGCTTACGCCTCCATCTCAGGCTCGGTCTTCAAAAATCCTTCGAGCCAGTGAATGTCGTACTGGCCGTTCTGCACCTCCGCGTTTCGCACCAGCGTGCGGAAGAGCGGCAGGGTCGTGTCGATGCCGTCGATGATGAACTCGTCGAGCGCGCGCCTGAGCCGCATCAGCGCCTCGGTGCGCGTGCGCCCGTGCACGATCAGCTTGCCGACCAGCGAATCGTAATAGGGCGGGATCACATAGCCCTGATAGACGGAGGAATCGACGCGCACGCCCAGGCCCCCCGGCGGGTGGAAATAGCTGATCTTGCCCGGCGACGGCATGAACGTGCGCGGGTTCTCCGCATTGACGCGGCACTCGATCGCGGCGCCGAGAATCCGCACGTCCTCCTGCTGGATCGAGAGCGGCGAGCCGGCCGCGATCTTGATCTGCTCGTTGACGATGTCGATGCCGGTGATCATCTCGGTGACCGGATGCTCGACCTGCACGCGCGTATTCATCTCGATGAAATAGAACTCGCCGTTCTCGTAGAGGAATTCGATCGTGCCGGCGCCGGAATAGCCAAGCTCGCGCATGGCGCGCGCGACGGTCTCGCCGATGGCGCCGCGCTGCTCGGCGTTGAGGGCGGGGGAGGGGCCTTCCTCCCAGACTTTCTGATGCCGGCGCTGGAGCGAGCAGTCGCGCTCGCCGAGATGGATCGCGCCGCCCTGACCGTCGCCGAGGATCTGGATCTCGATGTGGCGCGGCTTCTCCAGATATTTCTCGAGATAGACCGCGTCGTCGCCGAAGGCGGCCTTGGCTTCGATCTTCGCCGTCCCTATCGCGTCGACGAGTTCGTCCGGCTCACGCGCGACCTTCATGCCGCGCCCGCCGCCGCCCGCCGCCGCCTTGACGATCACCGGATAGCCGATCTCGTCGGCGATCTTCAGCGCCTCCTTCTCGTCGCCGATCGCGCCTTTCGAGCCGGGGACGCAAGGGATTCCGAGGCGCTCGGCGGTGCGCTTCGCCTCGATCTTGTCGCCCATGAGCCGGATATGCTCGGCCTTCGGGCCGATGAAGACGATCTCGTGCTCGTCGAGAATCTCGGCGAATCGGGCGTTCTCGGAGAGGAAGCCGTAGCCGGGATGCACCGCGTCCGCGCCGGTGATCTCGCAGGCGGCGACGATGGCGGGAATGTTGAGATAGGAGTCGCGGGCCGGAGGCGGCCCGATGCAGACGCTTTCGTCCGCGAGCTTCACATGCATCGCCTCCTTGTCGGCGGTCGAATAGACCGCGACGGTCGCGATGCCGAGTTCCTTGGCCGCGCGCATGACGCGCAGCGCGATCTCGCCCCGGTTGGCGATGAGGATCTTATCGAACATCGAGCGGCGTCACTCGACGACCATGAGCGGCTGACCGTATTCGACCGGCGCGCCGTCCTCGACGAAGATGCTCACGACCTTGCCGGCGCGCGGCGCGACAATGTCGTTGAAGGTCTTCATCGCCTCGACCAGCAGGAGCTTGTCGCCCGCCTTCACCACCGATCCGATCTCGACGAAGGGCTTCGTTTCGGGATTGGGTCTCAGATAGGCCGTGCCGACCATCGGCGACTTGATCGTGCCGGCGGCCTCCGCGACCACGGTTTCGGCCGCGGCGGCGGGGGCAGGGGCCGGCGCAGCGGCCTCGACCGGCTGCGGCGCGTGGGCGGGAGCCGGAGCGGCGGCTACGAACGCGCGTTCGCGCGCGACCCGGACCCGCAATTCGCCAAGCTCGATCTCGACCTCGCTCAGGTCATGGCGCGCGACGATCCTGGCGAGCTGGTCGATCGCCGCGATGTCGACAAGACTGGCGGACTCGTCGGGTCGCTGGGCGCTCGGCTTTCTCATTGAGGGACCTTGGAAAGAATGGGGCGGAACCGCCTGTCGCGGTCCTATATCGCGCGGCGCCGGGCAAAGAAAGGGCGGCTTGGATGCGGACAGATCACCCGTCGGCGCGTTTGCAGACCCTATTCCGGCGAGACCGGACAACGCGAACCCGCGCCCGCCGAAGGCAAAAGAGGAAGGAAGCGGGTCCCGACGCATATTAAAAAAAATATTGAATTGACGTATGCTGGACGCGACGCATCATCGCTACAACTCGAAGGGGGAATGCATGACAATTGCAGCAACGCTCGGAACGCCGTTCGGGGTGTCCCGCCTGAACTTCTATAAGAAGCAGGCTCAATATCGGCTTCAAGGTCTCCTGGACCGTAAGGCTTTCTTCTTTCAAAGCCCGCACCACGGAATTGCCGACGTATTGGACATTCGGCCATCGGTCAGCCCTACCGACACGCTGATCGACATTGGGGCGAACATCGGGCAGACCGCCTTCAAATTTCGCGCCGCTTTCCCCAAGAACCGCATCATTTGCTTCGAGCCGATCTCGGAAACCTTTCAGGCTCTCAAAAAGCGTACGCAGGGGCTAGGCGTTGAGCTCCATCAACTGGCCTTGGGATCGCAGTCGAAAACGGAAACGATCTATCTGACCGACTTCTCCGCGACGAGTTCGTTTCACGCCCCCGCGCATACGGCGCGGGGCAGCGAACAGGTCCAGGTCGTGACGCTCGACGACTTCGCCGCTCAGCATGACCTTGGACAAATCGGACTCCTGAAAATCGATGCGGAAGGCCACGACTTGGAGGTCATCGCGGGGGCGAAATCAGTTTTGTCCTCTGGCGTCGTAAAATTTGTCGTGGTCGAAGTCGGCTTCCGGCCGGCCGCGCATTCCGCTCACGTTCCCTTTGAGAGCGTGCGGACAGCCCTTTCCGCACAGGGCTATGACTTTTTCGGCCTTTACGACCAGTCGCTTGATCGAACGGCCGGGAACGCCGCTCTCCACTATGCCAATGCGATGTTTGCGCGGCACTAGTTCGAGGGCCTCCACGCAGGTTGATTGCAAGATATCTGGGTCGTTGGAGCCGGTCGAGTTGTTCTTTTCCGGGCCCCGGCGTGAGGGCATAGCGGTCCGCGGTCTGTGCGGGGGCCAGCGATTGCGCGCCACACGGCGAAGTCGATTCTGAAATCAGAAATTTCTGGTGAACTGCTCGGTAAGCCGAAAGACGGCAGGCAGGCGGTTCGGGGAACGAATGATGATCGCCGCAAGGCTTCATGAGACAGCGCCGACCGGCGCGTTCGCGGACCTATGCCGGCGAGACCGGACGCCAGCCTCCGGCCCCGCCAAAGTAGCAGGGGACGGAAATCGGGACCCGACGCTCATTTAAAAAAATTCTGAGACGTGCGCGCGTATTTAAAAAAATACTGAATTGACCCGCAGCTAAGCCTGAGCAACGTTGACCATGTGAAGGGTGGGGAATGATGGGCAATCAACGATTGCCTACTCGGGGGAATTCTGGCCAAGCTTCGGATTTCGGCCGTCTAATCTAGAATGCCTATTCCAGCTTAAAACCAAGATGAGCTTTCGCCTCGGGGACGTAAGCTAGGGGATCAACTTAGCACGACGTCTTCGATCTCTACTTATATCCTTGGTGCGTTATTCCATTCTGAACTTGAAATTCAGGATGGCTTTTGAATTTGGGGGGGCTATAATGGATGTTGACGGTAACCGGTTCCGCCGTAGACGCTTTCAAACGTTTCTAAATCTCCTTGACGAAGTTCACCGCAAAGATACCTGGTCGCGCCGTGCGCGTAATCGACATCGGGGGCACCGCCTCTTTTTGGGAGTCCATGAAGAATTTGGTTGGTGACCGACGTATGGAGATTACCATCGTCAATCTTAATGCTGTACCGGCAGTCCCTGGATACGAGTTCTGTCAGGGTAACGCGTGTGACCTGTCGGAATATCCGGATAACGCTTTCGATATCGTCCATTCCAACAGTGTCATCGAACATGTTGGACCTTGGGCCGAATTCTTCAGCTATGGCGCGAGAAGTGCGGCGACTTGCACCGCACTACTTCTTGCAAACGCCGCAACTTCGGATTTCCAGTAGAACCTCATTTCCGACACCCTCTTTTTTCACTGGTTGCCGGAATCCGTGCGCGCCGCCTCGTTGCTCAAGAAGAGAGCGCGGTTTCCGCAGCGCGAAGACCTACGAAGAAGCCATCGAGCTTGTACAGGAGATCCACCTTTTCACTAAGGCGTCAGATGACCGTCCTTTTTCCCGACGCCAAGATCGCCTCGGAAGAAGGTCGGTCCCTTCGTCAAATCGTGGATTGCCATTCGCTAAGTCCACACTACGGCGTCGGTGAGGCGGATGCTTATTCCCGCGAGCCGCTTCACCCTCCCAATGGCGAAAAAAGCTAGCCCGGAAATGTGGCGTATCGACGCGCCAAATCGCCAGGGTGGTGCGAAAGCGGCGCGCGGGTTCTTATCGTTTGCTGCATCATCTCCGCCATCGCCCGTGCATTGGGTCGCTGGAGCCGTCCAAGGCCCTCTCGTCGTGCCCGCCGGACGAAATATCTATTCTGTAAAGCAGAAGTCTGTGGTAGAGTGAAATTGTTGCGGAGAGACAAATTCCGTTGCGGCGAGCGACATGGGCGGATTGGCGGGCGCTAGTGGCGGAGGCTTTTGCCCCATTTCCGCCACGAAGTGGAGGGCGCCGGAAGGAAAATCCAGCGTAAAGGCCTGAAAAGGCTCGATTCGCGGAAGGAAATGGCAGGTTTTGGGGCTCGTTTTCAGGGCGTTTTGGGACGGTTTTCGCGGAAATCACCCCTGAAACAGAGGGTTTCGAGGGGAAACCGGGCGGTTTCGGCGCGTTTTTGACAGGCGGCTCCGCCGCAAAGCCGCCATAATGCGGCCTGCGCGCCGGGGACCGGGCCTATCGCGACCGTGGCTCTGCGGCCGTCCTCGCCACCCGGTCGAGCGCCTCGGGATAGATCCGGTGCTCCTCGACGAGGACGCGGGCCGCGAGGGCGTCGGGCGTGTCGCCGGGAAGCACGGGCACGCGGGCCTGCGCCACGATGGGGCCCGCGTCGAGCTCGGCGGACACGTAATGCACCGTGCAGCCGTGCTCGGTCCGGCCTTCCGCCAGCGCCCGCTCGTGGGTGTGGAGGCCCTTGAGGTCGGGCAGGAGGGACGGGTGGATGTTGAGGATGCGGCCCTCCCATGCGCCGACGAATTCCGGGCTCAGGATGCGCATGAAGCCCGCGAGGCAGACGAGGCCAATGCGGGCGGCGTCGAGTTCCGCCTGGAGCGCCGCCTCGAAGGCCGGCCGGTCGGGATAGGCCTTCCGGTCGACGGCGCTCGCGGCGATCCCGGCCTCGCGGGCGATGGCGAGCCCGGCCGCGTCCGGCTTGTCGGAAAGGACGAGGGCGATCTCGGCGGCGAAGCCCGGCGCGCGCGCCGCCTCGATCAGCGCGCTCATGTTCGAGCCCCGGCCCGAGATCAGGACCGCCGTCCGCACCTTCCCGGTCATAGGGCGAGCCGGCCCTTCATGACGACCGCGTCCCCCTCGCGCGGGACGAGCCTGCCGATCAGGGTCGGCGAAAGGCCCGCTTCGGCGAGCGCCTTCGCGGCTTCGTCCTCGTGGGCGGCCGCGACGAAGACCGCCATGCCGAAGCCGCAGTTGAAGGTGCGCAGCATCTCGGCCTCGGCGATCCCGCCCGCGGCGGCGAGCCACGAAAAGACGGGCTGCGGCCGGAAGGCGTCGAGGTCGAGCGAAACCGCGAGGTCCTTCGGGATGACGCGGGGCAGGTTGTCGGGATAGCCGCCGCCGGTGATGTGGGCGAGGGCGCGGATCCCCTCCGTCGCGCGAAGCGCCTGAAGGAGCGGGCGCACATAGAGCCGGGTCGGCGTCAGCAGGGCCTCGGCCAGCGAGAGGCTGGGCGCGAAGGGCGCCGGCGCGTCCCAGCCAAGGCCCGAGCGCTCGACCACGCGGCGGACCAGCGAATAGCCGTTGGAATGGGGGCCGGTCGAGGGCAGGCCGAAGACGGCGTCCCCGGCCTTGAGGTCGGGCCGGGGCAGGAGCGTTCCGCGCTCGGCCGCCCCGACCGCGAAGCCCGCGAGGTCGAAGTCCCGGCCGGCGTAGAGGCCGGGCATCTCCGCCGTCTCCCCGCCGATGAGGGCGCAGCCCGATTCGCGGCACGCCTCGGCGACGCCCCTGATCACGGCCTCCGCCACGGGCACGTCGAGCCTGCCGACGGCGAAATAGTCCAGGAAAAGCAGCGGCTCCGCGCCCTGCGCCACGATGTCGTTGACGCACATGGCCACGAGGTCGATCCCGATCGTGTCGTAGCGCCCGCTCTCGATGGCGATGCGGAGCTTGGTGCCGACCCCGTCATTGGCGGCGACCAGAATCGGGTCCCGGAAGCCTGCGGCCTTGAGGTCGAAGAGCCCCCCGAACCCGCCGAGCTCGGCGTCCGCGCCCCGCCTTTGCGTCGAGCGGGCGAGCGGCTTGATTCGATCGACCAGACGATTGCCGGCGTCGATGTCCACTCCGGCGTCGGCGTAGGTCAGCGGCTTCGGGGCGTCGGCCATGGGGGCTCCGGAAAGAACGGCGCTTTCGGGTAATCGGTCGGGCCCGGCGGCGCAAGGCCGCGGGCCCGTGCGCGTCGCAATCTGCGTGCGATCGTGATAGGCCTCGCCTGGAAGGCCGGGCGCAGAATCAGAAGGGAGCCGGAACGCCGCCGACGGACGAACGCCGGAAGCGTCGCGATCGCATGAACATTTCCGTCGTGTTGAGCAACATCCCCAATCTCATCACGCTCGCCCGGATTCTCATGACGCCGCTGGCGATCTCGATGATCGTGTCGCAGCGGTTTCTGGAGGCGTTTCTCATCTTCGTCTTCGCGGGCGTATCCGACGCGGTCGACGGCTTCATCGCCCGGCACTTCAATCTGCGCACCGAACTGGGGGCCTATCTCGATCCCCTCGCCGACAAGGCGCTCCTGACCTCGATCTACGTATCGCTGGCGATTTACGGCGAACTGCCCGCGTGGCTTGCGATCATGGTCGTCTCGAGGGACGCGATGATCGTCATGGCGGTGGTCATTTCGTGGCTCATGGACAAGCCGGTCGAGATCCGGCCCCTGTGGGAGTTGAAGTTCAATACGGCCGCCCAGATCGCTCTGGCCGGCTTTGCGCTGGGGGTGCGCGCCTTTGGCGTCGATCTTCACCTGCTGCAGCAGGCGCTCGAGTGGACCGTGGCCGCGACGACGCTGGCCTCGGGCGGCATCTACATCGCCCAGTGGTTCGACCACATGAGCCGATAGGGGCCCGCCGATGCAAAGCCTTGCCGCTGTCACGATCCTGGTCCCCAGCTACGACGACGGGCTGCAGTTCTTCCGCGATACGCTCGATTTCGAGGTCCTGGAGGACACGGCGATGGGGCCGGGCAAGCGCTGGGTAGTCGTCGCGCCGCGCGGCGGCAGAGGCGCACGGATCGTCATCGCGGTCCCGGGCGACGATCGTCAGCGCGCCCGCATCGGCGACCAAACCGGGGGCCGTGTCGGGTATTTTCTGTTCACGGACGACTTTGAAAGGGATTATGAGGCGATGCGGACCCGTGGCGTGCGCTTCCTCGAGGAGCCTCGGCGCGAGACTTACGGCCGGGTCGCGGTCTTCGCCGATCCGTGGGGAGGCAAATGGGACCTGTTGCAGCCCGAAAACGCCGGCGGCGCCGGCAGTTGAGCGCGCCGTGAGCATCGGCCGCGAAGTCTTCATCTGGGCGGCGCTGTTCGCCGCGTTCGGCTTTGCGCTCTATCTGCTCGGCTCGACCGTGACGCCCTTCGCCGCGGGGATCGCGCTCGGCTACATGCTCGATCCCGTCGTCTATCAAGCTGGAACGGCTGGGGTTGAACCGCCTCGGCGCTTCGCTGGTCATCCTTTTCGTCTTCGCGGCGGTTTCCGTCCTGGCGATGATCGTCGTTGCGCCGGTGGTCGGCGAGCAGCTCGTTGTCTTCGCGGGCGCGCTGCCCGATTACGCCATGCGCCTGCAGACGCTCGCCATCGACGAAGGCAACAAGCTGTTCGCGAAATACGGTCACGGCTGGATCAATGCGCTCGGTCTCAACGAGGACCAGATCCGAAAGCCGATCGGCGACTTCGTCGCCCAGGGCGCGCAATGGCTCGTAAGGGCGCTGCAATCCCTGATTTCGGACGGCGCGGCCGTGTTTGAGTTCTTCTCCCTGCTCATCATCACGCCGGTTGTCGCCTTCTATATCCTGATCGACTGGGACCGGATGATCGCCAAGATCGACGACTGGCTGCCGCTCGATCATCGCGACCGGCTGCGCAGCATTGCGCGGGAGATCAACCACGCGCTGGCGGGCTTCATCCGCGGGCAATCGCTGGTCGCCCTGTTTCTGGGCGTCTGGTACGGCGTGGGCCTGACGCTGGTCGGCCTCGACTTCGGACTTCTGATCGGGGTGATCGGCGGGGTCTTGAGCTTCGTCCCCTATCTCGGTTCCCTGACGGTGCTCGTTCTCTCGATCGGCGTGTCGCTCGTTCAGGGCTGGCCGGACCTGACTCTTTTCTTCGCCTCGGTCGCGGTTGTCGTGTTCGGGCAGTTCCTTGAAGGCTATGTGATCACGCCGAAGCTCGTTGGGGAATCGGTCGGTCTGCATCCGGTGTGGCTGATGTTTGCGCTGCTCGCCTTCGGCAAACTGTTCGGCTTCGTGGGGCTGCTGGTTGCGGTGCCGACGGCGGCGGCGATTGGAGTGGTCGCGCGCCATATCGTCGCGCTTTATCTCGAGAGCCCTCTCTATCGCGGCCACGCGTCGCCCGAGCCGTGACGAGCCCCCGGCAGCTCACCCTCGATTGGCCGCACGCGCCGAGCTTCGCGCGCGAGGATTTCCTTGCGGCCCCGTCGAACAGGGAAGCCCTCGGGGCTGTCGACCGCTGGCCGGACTGGCCTGCGCGGATGCTGCTCCTTGTCGGGCCGGCAGGCGCCGGCAAGAGCCACCTCGCTGCGATCTGGGCCGCGCGGAGCGGCGGGGCGGTTGTTTCGGCCGAGAGCCTCGCGTCCGCGAGTTTTGCGCTGCCCGAGGCCAACGCGCTCGCGATCGAGGATGCGGACCGGATCGGCGACGATGAGGACAGGCTCTTTCATCTCGTCAATGCCGCGATCGCCAGCGGCGCCTGGCTGCTCGTCACCGCTCGGACGGCGCCCGACGCCTGGGGGCTGAAGACGCCGGACCTTTTGTCGCGCCTTCGGCTTGCGCCGACCCTGCGGATCGGCGCGCCCGACGACGAACTCATGCGCGCGGTGCTGTTCAAGCTTTTCAGCGACCGTCAGTTGCAGGTCGAGCCCCATGTCGTCGCTTACGTCGCCGCCAGGATGGAGCGGTCGATCGGCGCAGCCCGGGCTTTCGTCGCCGCGGTCGACCATGAATCGCTGTCGCGCGGCCGCCGTCTCACGCGAGCGCTGGCGGGAGAGATTTTACGGACGATGGAACAAAGCTGAAGGGAACGCCGTTACTTGCGCTTTGGAAGCAGCGCAGGGTTCTTTCTCCACAAAATTGGGGATTGGGGCGTCGAAGAAAGACTTCTATCTCACATGAGACACAAAGTCGTAGTTAAGTTATCCTTAATGGGTACGCTCGCCGCGGCGAGCGCGCCTTTTTGAGACAGCGACGGCGGAAGCGATGAGGAGGAGACGATGCGGAAGTCCCTCATTCTGGCCCTTACCGCGCTCGGTGGCAGCGCGAGTTATGGCGCGGGAATAACCCAGACCAGTCCCGGAACTGCGACCCCCGACCCGGCGACCTGGCGGTGGCACGTGAGTTCGATCCTGGACGAACAACGAGAGGCGGCTGCGCCGAAGCCGCAAAATATGGTCGCGGATTTCGGACATCTCTATCAGCGCTACACCCCGCTCGGTTTGCTCCAGCGAAAGTAGCGGTCCAGAGCTGCTTGCCGGTTGAACCGCTCCGAGCCCGACAGGTCCGGCCGAAGTGGCGTGCGTTTTGGCGCGTTTCTGATGCGATTCCACGCTGATTTCGGCCTCAAACGCGCGAAAAGAAGCGTGTTCGATGCGATTTTCAGCCGAAAACTCGCTGAAAATCGCGCCATTTTCTTCCGCGAATCGGGACTTTTCAAGGACTTGCGCTGACATTTCCTTCCGGCGACGGCGGAGTTGATGGCCTGCGAGTGGCCGAAAGATGGCGGAAAGATGGCCGAGCGACCTTTTGGCCGGGGCGGCGGTTTCAGCAATTTCGCGCATGGGGCGGCTTCCAGCTTGACGGCGATGAGGCATCCTATCCGCAAAGTCTGAAAATCAGAAGTAATTGTTTGATGCTCCTGTTTTCCAGACTTCTGAAGCTGGGCCGCGCGTGAAGACGACGATTGTCCCGGCCGTGGTCTGAAGCCTTTGCCCGGAGGCGCGTCCGCACAAAAACGAAAGCAGTCCGGGGTCTCGCGCGCTTCAGGGCCTTTCCGGCGTATCGAGCGCGTCGATGTTTCTTGCGCGCGCCCAGATACGCTCGAACCTATGCTCGAAGGCGTCGACCGTAGCCTGGTCCGAAATGAGGATCAGGTCGTTGTCCTGTCGGGAAAGGCCAGGTTCGGAGAAATTGCCCGAGCCCGTGCGCAGGATTTTGCCGTCGATCGCATAGGCCTTGAGATGCATCAGCACCCCCTGGCCCTTGACCTTCGCTGACACATTGGGATGAGCGAGGAGGGCCTCGATCGGCGCGCCATAGCGCAGGCCGTGCTGCGAGAATTGGGAGCGGTCGAAGTACAGGCGGACGGCGACGTCTCGCTCGGCGGCGTCCGTCAGGGCTTCGATCACCCGCCGGTCCGACAGAACATAAGCGGCCATGTCGATCGAGAGGCGGGCCGAGGCAATCTCGCGGACGTCCACAGCTTCCAGGTTTTCCCGAGGAGCATAGTGAATCTCGGCGCCGCGAGTGGACGCTTGCGGCGCGGTCGGACGCGCCGGCGCGGCTTGCAGAGCCAGCGCCGCCACCACTACAATGAGAGAAAGTCGCTTCGCCAAGGCGCGCCGCAGAATCAATACAACCGATATGGTTGTATTCTGCGGCCGCCCGGATTGCAAATGCTGCGCCTCGCGACCTGGCCGGAGGTTCCATGAACGCTGTCGTCGGCGTCGAGCGCCGAGCGTCCGTCTGTCCCCATGATTGCCCGTCGGTATGCGCGCTCGACGTGGAGCTTATCGACGGCGTGCGGATCGGACGCGTGCGCGGCGCCCGCGAGCAAAGTTACACCTCGGGCGTGGTCTGCGCGAAAGTCGCGCGCTATGCGGAGCGAATCCATCACCCGGACCGGCTGACACAGCCATTGCGGCGGACCGGGCCGAAAGGCTCGGGCCAATTCGCGCCGATCGGCTGGGACGAGGCGCTCGACAGCGTCGCCGAGGCGTTCCTGGCTGCCGAGCGGCGGCTCGGCGCTGAGAGCGTCTGGCCTTACTTCTACGCCGGCACGATGGGCCTCGTGATGCGCGACGGCATCGAGCGCCTCACCCACGCCAAGCGCTATTCGCGATTCTTCGGCACGATCTGCGTCGGGGTCGCCTGGCCCGGCTATATCGCCGGAACCGGGCGGCTCATCGGCGCCGATCCGCGCGAAATGGCGAAGTCGGACTGCATCGTCATCTGGGGGACGAACGCCGTCGCGACCCAGGTCAATGTGATGACCCACGCGACGCGCGCGCGCAAAGAGCGCGGCGCGAAAATCGTCGCGATCGACATCTACGAGACCGAGACGATGCGGCAGGCGGATATGGCGCTGCGCCTGCGGCCCGGAACCGACGGCGCGCTCGCCTGCGCCGTCATGCATGTGCTTTTCCGCGAGGGGCTGGCCGACAGGGCCTATCTCGAACGCTATACGGATGCGCCCGCCGAGCTTGAGGCCCATCTCGCGCCGCGGACCCCCGAATGGGCGAGCGCGATCACGGGGCTCAGCGTCACGGAGATCGAGGACTTCGCGCGGCTCGTCGGCGGCACGAAGCGCACCTTCTTCCGCCTCGGTTATGGCTTCTCGCGCCAGCGCAACGGCGCGGCGAATATGCACGCCGCGCTCTGCATTCCCGCGGTGACGGGAGCCTGGGCGCATGAGGGCGGCGGCGCCTTGCACAGCAACAGCGGCATTTTCAAGCTCCGCAAGACGATGATCGAGGGGCTCGACAAGCGCGATTCTTCAGTGCGCCGCCTCGACCAGTCGCGGATCGGCGCGGTCCTCACCGGCGAGCGCGAGGCGCTGAAAGACGGCCCGCCGGTGACGGCGATGCTGATCCAGAACACCAATCCGCTGGCGGTCGCGCCGCATCAGGAAAAGGTCCGGCGCGGCTTCTCGCGCGAGGATCTCTTCGTCTGCGTGCACGAGCAGTTCATGACCGACACGGCGCGCTATGCCGACATCGTGCTTCCGGCGACCATGTTCCTGGAGCATGACGACATCTATACGGCCGGCGGCCATCAGCATCTGCAATTCGCGCCGAAGGTCATCGACCCGCCCGCCGGCTGCCGCTCGAACCACGAGGTGATCGTCGAACTCGCGCGGCGCGTCGGCGCCGAGCATCCGGCCTTCGCCATGAGCCCGCGCGAGATCATCGACTGGACCCTGAAGGCCTCAGGCTACGGCGATCTTGCGAGCCTCGAAAAGAACCGCTGGCTCGATCTTCAACCGCCCTTCGAGGAGTCGCATTTCCTCAAGGGGTTCGGGTTCCCGGACGGCAAATTCCGTTTCAAGGCGGATTGGGCGCGCACGCCCTACGCCAACGAAGGTCTCGTCGGCGACTGGTCCGCCATGCCGAGCCTGCCGGATCACTGGGCGGCGAACGAGGCGGCGGATTCCGAGCGCCCGTTCAAGCTCGCGACGTCGCCCGCCCACAATTTCCTCAACTCGACCTTCACCCAGACTCCAACCTCGGTCGCGCGCGAGGCGCGGCCGGAGGTGCTCGTCAATCCGGCCGACGCCGCGAGGCTCGGCGTTGCGGACGGCGATGTCGTCGAGCTCGGCAACGAGCGCGGCCGCACGCGGCTCCATGCGCATGTTTCGCCGGAAGCGGGGGAGGGCGTCCTGATCAGCGAGGGAATCTGGCCGCCCTCCGCCTTCCTCGACGGCTGGGGGATCAACGTTCTGGTCGGGGACGACAGCGTCGCGCCCTTCGGCGGCGCGGCTTTCCACGACATTCGGGTCTGGCTTCGCCCGGCGTGACAGACCTCTTGAGCGTTCCGCCCGCCGGGGCTATGCGGCGCGCGCGCCCTGTTGCGGATGCGCGCGTTCGGCGGCGGCGCGCAGCGCCGCGATATTGGCGCGATAGGCGGCCTCGTCGCCACCCTTGAACACCGCGGACCCCGCGACAATCGTGTCGGCGCCCGCCTCGGCGACAAGCGCGGCCGTCTCGGGATTGGCGCCGCCGTCGATTTCGAGCCGGATCGGGCGCGCGCCGATCATGGCGCGGATGCGACGGATCTTTTCGAGCTGGCTCGCGATGAAGCTCTGGCCTCCGAAGCCCGGATTGACCGTCATCACCAGAATGAGATCGACGGAATCGAGCACATATTCGAGGGCCGATTCGGGCGTCGCGGGACAGATCGTCACGCCCGCCTTTTTGCCGAGCGCCTTCACCGACTGAAGCGAGCGGTGAAGATGGGGCCCCGCTTCCTGATGGACCGTGATGATGTCGGCGCCGGCCTTCGCGAAGGCTTCGATATAGGGGTCGGCCGGCGCGATCATCAGATGCACGTCGAAGGTCTTCTTCGTATACGGGCGGATGGCCTTGAGGATGTCGGGGCCGAAGGTGATGTTGGGCACGAAATGCCCGTCCATCACGTCGCAATGGATCCAGTCGGCGCCGGCGGCGTCGAGCGCGCGCACCTCGTCTCCGAGGCGCGCAAAATCCGCGGACAGAATGGAGGGGGCGATGACGATCGGCTCAGTCATTCTGCGTCTGCCTTTCTGCGAGCGCGAAGACGCGGCTCGCGGTGATGTCGGGCGAATCGATCGTCATGAGATCGTCCGCGGTGAGTTCGCGATCGAGGTCGCTCATCAGCCGGTTGGCCTGGCGCAGCCGCGCCCGGTCGAGCGCGTTGCGGATCGACCGCGCGTTCGAGAAGAGCGGCTGCCGCATCCGCGCGGCGATGTAGCGGACGAAGGCTTCGCGCCCCTCGGCGCTGAATTTGAAGTTCATCTCGCGAAGCATCAGGTCCGCGATCTGCATCAGCTCATCCTCGGTGTAGTCGGGGAAGTCGATGTGATGGGCGATGCGGGAGCGGAAGCCGGGATTGCTCTCGAAGAACCGCTCCATCCGGTCGCTGTAGCCGGCGAGAATGACGACGAGATCGTCGCGCTGGTTCTCCATCACCTGCAGCAGGATCTCGATCGATTCCTGTCCGTAGTCGCGCTCGTTCTCGGGGCGATAGAGGTAATAGGCCTCGTCGATGAACAGCACGCCGCCCATCGCCTTCTTGAGGATTTCCTTGGTCTTGGGCGCCGTGTGGCCGATGTACTGGCCGACGAGATCGTCGCGCGTCACCGACACGAGATGGCCGCGCCTGATGAAGCCGAGCCGGTGCAGAAGGTCGGCCATGCGCAGCGCGACCGTCGTCTTGCCCGTGCCCGGATTGCCGGTGAAGGACATGTGCAAGGTCGGCGTCTCGCTGGTCAGCGCGAGCTTCTGGCGCACCCGTTCGATGACGAGGAGCGAAGCGATCTCGCGGATGCGCGTCTTGACGGGCTTGAGGCCGACAAGCTCGCGATCGAGCGTGGTCAGGACCTCCTCGACGCCCGCGCCCTCGAACTCGGCGCGCAGGCGGATGACGGCCGGCGCCGGAACTGCGTCGGCGATCTGCGCTTCGACGGACATGGGTAGCGTCTCCTTGAAAGAGCCTCCTTCTCCCGCGAACGGGGAGAAGGAGGAACCCTTCATCCGTACCGCTGGCCCTCGGGCCGGTCGGACACATAGGCGTGCGTCGCGTAGCGCATGTTCCGGCCTGCGCCCTCCTGCCGGTCGAGCCGGAAGCCCGGCTCCTCCTTCGGCCGGTTGACGAGGAAGGAGATGCGCACCGATTCCCAGCCGTGCGAGGAATTGAAGCCGCAGAGCCGGATGTAGCGGTCGCCATAGACGCGCCGGCATTCGGCGAGCTCCTTCATGACGCCGGCGGCGTCCTGAAGATCGAACATCGGCAGGCCCCACATGTCCCAATAGGTGTTGCGGGGGTGCGGATCGTCGGTGAACTCGAAGCTGACCGCCCAGCCCTTGTCGAGGCAATATTGCACCTGCGCGCGGATCTGGTCGTCCGTCAGGTCCGGCAGGAAAGAGAAACAGCCTTGGGTGATGCGCATGGGTTTGCTCCTTTATGCCGAGACGCTGACGGACGGCACGAAGTCGGGCGCGTCGGTCGATGTGTAGTTGAAGCTGACGTCCTTCCAGATATCGAGCGCCTGCCTCAGCGGCGTGCAGGTCGTGGCCGCCTTGGCGAGAATCTCGGGGCCTTCGTGCACATAGTCGCGGCCCTCGTTGCGCGCGAGGATCATCGCTTCGAGCGCGACGCGGTTCGCGGTGGCGCCCGCCTGGATGCCCATCGGATGGCCGATGGTGCCGCCGCCGAACTGCAGCACGACGTCCTCGCCGAGCAGGTCGAGAAGCTGGTGCATCTGGCCCGCATGGATGCCGCCCGACGCCACGGGCATGAGCTTGTTGAGGCTCGCCCAGTGCTGGTCGAAGAAGACGCCGTGCTCGAGGTTCATCGGATTGAAGTCCTCGCGGCAGATGTCGTAATAGCCGCGCGTCGTGTTCGGATCGCCTTCGAGCTTGCCGACGACCGTTCCCGCGTGGATGTGATCGACGCCCGCAAGGCGCATCCATTTGGCGATGACGCGGAACGACACGCCATGCGACTTCTGCCGCGTATAGGTCGAATGGCCGGCGCGATGCAGATGCAGGATCATGTCGTTGCGCCGCGCCCATTTCGCCATCGACTGGATCGCGGTGTAGCCGATGACGAGGTCGATCATCACGATGCAGGAGCCGAGTTCGCGGGCGAATTCGGCGCGCTCGTACATGTCCTCCATCGTGCCGGCGGTGATGTTGAGATAGGTGCCCTTGATCTCGCCGGTCTGAGCCTGCGCCTTGTTGACCGCCTCCATGCAATAGAGGAAGCGCTCCCGCCAGTGCATGAAGGGCTGCGAGTTGATGTTCTCGTCGTCCTTGGTGAAGTCGAGGCCGCCCTTGAGCGCCTCATAGACGACGCGCCCGTAATTGCGGCCCGAGAGGCCGAGCTTGGGCTTCACGGTCGCGCCGAGCAGCGGGCGGCCGAACTTGTCGAGCCGTTCGCGCTCGACCACGATGCCGGTCGCCGGACCCTGAAAAGTCTTCACATAGGCCACGGGGAACCGCATGTCCTCGAGCCGCAGCGCCTTCAGCGGCTTGAAGCCGAAGACATTGCCGATGATCGAGGCCGAGAGGTTGGCGATCGAACCGGGCTCGAAGAGATCGAGGTCGTAGGCGATATAGGCGAAGTACTGGCCCGGCGCATTGGGCACCGGATCGAGGCGGTAGCACTTGGCGCGGTATTTCTCCGCGGCCGTGAGACGGTCGGTCCAGACGACCGTCCAGGTCGCGGTCGAGCTTTCGCCCGCCACCGCCGCCGCCGCTTCCGTCGGATCGACGCCTTCCTGCGGCGTGACGCGGAAGAGCGCGATCACGTCCGTATCCTTGGGCGTGTAGTCGGGCTCCCAATAGCCCATCCGCTTGTATTCCATCACGCCGGAACGATAGCGCTCCGCTCCGCGTACGGTCAGGGCAGGTGCGTTCATCGTGGAACTCCTTTCGAGAGTAAAGTTGAGGGTCAGGCGGCTGCGGCGGCGTCCATGTCGATCTTCGGGTCGAGGCGGCCGGAGCGATATTGCCGGGCCATCTCGGAGAGCGGCGCGACCCGGATCCGCGAAGCGTTGCCCGCGGCGCCGAACTGCTCGAACCTGTCGCGGCAGAGCGCGGTCATCGCGTCCATGGCGGGCTTCAGGAACTTGCGCGGATCGAATTCGGCGCGGTTGCCGTTGGCCACCTGCCGGAACTGTCCGGCCATGGCGAGGCGGCAATCCGTGTCGATGTTGACCTTGCGCACGCCGTAGCGGATGCCGCGCACGATTTCGTCGACAGGCACGCCATAGGTCTGGGGCATTTCGCCGCCCGCGGCGTTGAACACGTCCTGAAGCGCCTGCGGCACCGAGGATGAGCCGTGCATCACGAGATGCGTATTGGGGAGGCGCCTGTGGATCGCCTCGACGACGTGCATGGCCAGGATATCGCCGTCGGGCTTCCGCGAGAATTTATAGGCGCCGTGCGAGGTGCCCATGGCGATGGCGAGCGCGTCGACCTTGGTCGCCGCGACGAAGGCGACGGCCTGATCGGGGTCCGTCAGCAGTTGGTCGTGGCTCAGCACGCCTTCGGCGCCGTGGCCGTCCTCCTGCTCGCCGGTCCCATGTTCGAGCGAGCCCAGCACGCCGAGCTCGCCTTCGACGGACACGCCTGCGGAATGCGCGATCTCGACGACGCGCCGCGTGACGTCGACGTTATAGTCGTAGTCGGCGGGGGTCTTGGCGTCGGCTTTCAGCGACCCGTCCATCATGACGGAGGTGAAGCCCTGCTGGATGGCGGTCACGCAGGTTGCTTCCTCGTTGCCGTGGTCGAGATGCAGGCAGAGCGGGATCTCGGGATAGATCTCCACCAGCGCCTCGATCATCTTGGCGAGCATGATGTCGTTGGCGTAGGAGCGCGCCCCGCGGCTCGCCTGAAGGATGACGGGGGCGTCCACCGCCTTTGCCGCGGTCATGACGGCGAGGCCCTGCTCCATGTTGTTGATGTTGAAGGCGGGCACGCCGTAGCCGCGTTCGGCGGCGTGGTCGAGCAATTGCCTCAGCGTGATCTTTGCCATGTGTGGCGCTCCTTCAGGCCTTGATGTGAGCAATGCGGCGCGCGGCCTCGGTCACGGCTTCGACCGTGATGCCGAACTCGCGGAAAAGAACGTCGGCTGGGGCCGAAGCGCCGAAGCCCTTCATGCCGACGAAGGCGCCGTCGGTTCCGAGCCACTTCGGCCACAGGCCTTCGACCATGGCTTCAACCGCGAGGCGCGGCGCGAAGCCGAGCACGGCGTCCTGATAGCTGCGCGGCTGCTCGGCGAAGAGTTCGAGGCAGGGCGCGGAGACGACCGCCGCCGGAACGCCCTCGGCCGCGAGCCGTTCGGCCGCTTCGAGCGCCAGCATGACTTCCGAGCCGGTGGCGATGAGCGTCACGGCGCGCGGGCCTCCGGCTCGCGCACGACATAGGCGCCGAGCGCGACCTTGTTCGTGCCTTCGCCGTCCTTTCGGAAGGCGGGCAGCGCCTGGCGCGACAGACAAAGGACGGACGGCCGGTCCGCGGCGCCGATCGCGCAATCCCAGGCCTCCAGCGTCTCGATCGCGTCGCCCGGGCGGAACACGAGGAGGTTCGGGATGGCGCGGAGCGCCGCCAGATGTTCGACCGGCTGGTGCGTCGGGCCGTCCTCGCCCAGCCCGATCGAGTCATGCGTCATCACGTGGATCGCGCGGACCCCCATGAGCGCCGCGAGCCGGATGGCCGGGCGGCTGTAGTCGGCGAAGGCGAGGAAGGTTCCGCCATAGGGGATGAAGCCGCCATGCAGCGCAATTCCATTCATTGCCGCGGCCATGCCATGCTCGCGCACGCCGTAATGGATGTACGAGCCCGCATAATCGCTCGCCGCGACGGACCTCTGGGTCCTCGCCTTGGTCAGATTGGAATGGGTCAGGTCCGCCGAGCCGCCGATGAGCGTCGGCAGTTCGGACGCAATCGCGTCAAGCACGAGTTGGGACGCCTGGCGTGTTGCGATTTTGGGCGCCTCGGCCGCAAACTTGCGCCGCAAGCCGGCGACCGTGGCGGCGTATCCCGCCGGGAGCGCGCCGCTATGGGCGGCGCGGAACGCAACGCGGGTCGTCCGGCAGGAGGTTTCCAGGCGATCCAGCCATTGCTTGCGTTCCGCGCCGCCGCGCTGGCCTATCCTGCGCCAGGCTTCGAGAAGGGAGGTCGGAATCTCGAAGGGCGGATAGGGCCAATCCAGAGCCTCGCGCGTAGCGGCGACTTCGTCCGCGCCGAGCGGCGCGCCATGCGCCTTCTCGCTGCCGTGCTTCGTCGGCGCGCCGTAGCCGATCGTCGTGCGGCAGGCGATCAGCGAGGGCCGATCCGTCTCGCGCTCGGCCTCGATCGCGGCCGCCACGGCTTCGGGATCGTGGCCGTCGACCTGTCGAACCGACCAGCCGGACGCCGCGAAGCGGGCGAGCTGGTCGTCGTCGCAGGCAAGGCCGACCGGCCCGTCGATCGAGATGGAATTGTCATCGAAGAGCACGATCAGCTTCGACAGATTCAGATGTCCCGCGAGCGAAATCGCTTCGTGGCTCAAGCCCTCCATGAGGCAGCCGTCGCCGGCGATGACATAGGTGAAGTGATCGACGAGGTCCGATCCGTAGCGGGCCTGCGCCATCCGTTCGGCGAGCGCCATGCCGACCGCGGTCGCAAGGCCTTGTCCGAGCGGGCCGGTGGTCGTCTCGACGCCAGGCGTGTGCCCGTATTCCGGGTGGCCGGGGGTCTTCGAGCCCCATTGACGGAAGCGCTTGAGGTCCTCGATCTCCATGCCGCCCGTCCCGGTCAGGTAGAGCAGGGCGTAGAGCAGCATCGAGCCGTGGCCGGCCGAAAGGACGAAGCGGTCGCGGTCGGGCCACGCCGGGTCGGCGGCGTCGAACTTGAGGAAGCGGGAGAAGAGCACTGTCGCGACATCGGCCATGCCCATCGGCATGCCGGGATGGCCGGACTTCGCGCGTTCGACGGCGTCGATCGCGAGGAAGCGGATGGCGTTCGCCATTTCGGCATGCGTGGGCTCGGGCGGCGTGGCGAGCTCGGGGTCGTACAGGGCATCGAGCGTGGCGTGGGTCATGGCGCGCGCCTCTTCTGGTCGATCAGTTTCAGGATCATCGGCGTCAGGATCAGCTGCATCGCGAGATCGAGCTTGGCGCCGTCGATGACGATGGAATTGGCGCGCGACATGAAGCTGCCGGGGATCATCGCGAGCAGGTAGGCGAAGTCGATGCCGCGCGGGTTCTTGAACCGGATCACGACCATCGATTTGTCGGGCGTCGGGATCCAGCGCGCGATGAACGGGTTCGACGTGTCGACCGTCGGCACGCGCTGGAAGTTGATGTCGGTCAGCGTGAACTGCGGGCAGATGTAGTTGATGTAGTCCGGCATGCGCCGCAGGATCGTGTCGGTCACCGCCTCGGTCGAATAGCCGCGGGCGCTGCGGTCCCGGTGGAGTTTCTGGATCCATTCGAGATTGATGACGGGCACGACGCCGATCTTGAGATCCGCGTGCTTCGCCACATCCACGGTGTCCGTGACGACCGCGCCGTGCAGCCCTTCGTAAAAGAGAAGGTCGGCCGCCGGCAGCGGCTCCCAGGGCGTGAACGTGCCGGGCTTGCCGCCGTAGAGGCGCGCTTCTTCGTCGTCATGGATGTAGTGGCGCGCCTGGCCTTTGCCCGTCTTGGCGAACTCGGCGAACAGGGCTTCGAGCTTGTCGAAGAGATTCGACTCCGGCGAAAAATGGCTGAAATGCTTGTTGCCGTGTTCCGCCTGCGCGGCCATCTCCGCGCGCATCTCGGCGCGGTCATAGCGATGGAAGGAATCTCCCTCGATGAAGGCGGCCTCGACCCCTTCGCGGCGGAAGATGGTCTCGAAGGTCCTGCGGACCGAAGTGGTCCCGGCGCCCGAAGACCCGGTGACGGAGATGATGGGATGCTTGATTGACATCGTGCTCGTCCATCAGGCCCGGAACAGGCCGCGCTTGCCGAAGAGCGGCGATATGTCGGCGAGGCTCTCCGGGCGCGCATAGAGCCGCTCGATCCGCTCGACCATGGCGGGCGAGCCGAAGACGAAGGGCGTGCGCGCCTGCGGGGAGGCGAAAGGAAGATCGAGAATCCGGGCGCGTCCGGTCGAAGCCCGTCCGCCCGCCTGCTCGATGACAAAGGCGAGGGGTCGGGCCTCGCAGACGAGGCGCACCCGGCCGCCCTCGCGACCCCGCCGCGCGTCCGCCGGATCGAGCAGGACGCCGCCGCGAAGCAGGATATGGAAGGCCTCCGCGACGAGCGACCCGGTCCAGCGCATGTTGAAGCCCTGGGCCTCTTCGCGGTCCGCGCTATTGAAGCAATCGTCGACGAAGGCGCGGGCCGCCGCATCCCAGTGGCGGTAGTTCGCGGCGTCCATGGCGTATTCGTCCGCCCAGTCGGGGACCCGGACCTTCGCGGCCGTCAGGCGAAAGGTCCCGTCGCGCCGGTCGAGCGTGAAAATGTCGACGCCGTCGCCGAGCGTGAGCGCGAGCGTCGTATGCGCGCCGTAGACGACGAAGCCGGCGGCGAGCGGCTCTCCCGCCGGCGCGTTCGCGTCGGACAGGGCGAAGATCGTTCCGGCGGGAAGATTCGTGTCGATGTCGCAGGAGCCGGCCAGGGGCTGGATTGCGAGCAGAAAGGGTGCAGCCTCGTCGAGGACGATCGCCGCGTCGCTTGTGGCCGAGGCGAGCTCCCGCACGCGAGATCCGCGGAGGCTCTCCACGAGGATCGCCTGCGCCCGGAGGGCGACGTCGGACATCGAAGCGCCCGCCAGCACGCCGAGCGAGAGCAAATCCGCGATCTCGATGGAAGCCTTGGCGATGGCGGAGACGATGGCCTGGATCTCCGGCCTTGAGGCGTCTCGCCCCTCGCCGGCGTTTGGCGCTCGCTCCAGATGCTGTTGCAACGTCATTGGGTCCACGCGTTCCTCCCGCCCTGGGCCGGGTCCCAGCATCGCGTCACCCGGCGCGACCCGATTTCACGTTCGGGTTCTCGCTGTCCAGGAGGTTGACATGGACGCGATCATAAAGAAAATATAAAATGCTTGGGTCAAACAAAAGTTTTTCTAATATGGCAACGTTCGCCGATAGTATCACGTTGCGGCAACTGCGCGCGCTCGCCGCCGTCGAGGCGGCCGGAAGCGTCACCGGCGCGGCCCAACGGCTCGGCCTCACTCAGCCGGCGGTGACCTTGCAGCTCCGCAGCCTGCAGGATCTCGTCGGGATGCCTCTGCTACAGCGCGCCTCGGAGGGGACGACGCTCAACGAGGTGGGGCGCGATCTCGTCGCGCTGCACCATCGGATCACGGCGGCGCTCAACGACGCCGCGGAGGCGATCGACGCCGTCAAAGGTCTGACGGGCGGCGGGGTGTCGATCGGCGCGGTGAGCACCGCCAAATATTTCGTGCCCTTTGGGATCGCAGGATTTTCCCACGAATTCCCGAAGATCAAGATTTGCCTGACGATCGGCAATCGCAGTCAGATTCTGGACGGCTTGCGCAACTATACGTTCGACATCGCCGTCACGGGGCGCCCGCCGGAGGATATGGACCTCGAGCGGCTTCTGATCGGCGATCATCCGCACCTCATCATCGCGCCGCCGGATCATCCGCTCGCGCGATAGCCAGCGCCTCGCTCTGGAGGACCTGAAGGACGAGACCTTCATCGTTCGCGAGCCGGATTCGGGCACGCGCCTCCTGATGCATCGGGCCTTCGCGGACCGCGGATTCGAGCCGAAGACGGGGATGGAGATCGAAAGCAACGAGACGATCAAGCAGGCTGTCATGGCCGGCCTGGGCGTCGCCTTCATCTCGGGCCATACGGTCGCGACGGAGCTTGCCGAAGGGCGCCTCGTTGCGCTCGACGTCGCCGGTCTGCCCGTCGTGCGGCAATGGTATGTCGTCTACCGACGCGACCGGAAATTGTTGCCGCCGGCGCTGGCGCTCGCGAACTTTCTGTCGCGGGAATCCGGCCGCTTCCTGCCCTCCGTCGTCCGATCGACGAAGAGCAAGCCGGACCAGGGATCGGACTGACCCATTCGACAAGCCCCCGGCGTTCGGCTGGATCTTTCGCCGGTTGACTTGGGGCCGGCAATCCGGATTCTGCCGGTTCGGCGCGAAAGTTTGTAACCGTCCGCTGATGACGGAGCGGGAGAGTGCGATGCACGTTTTGATCGCTGGCGGCGGCATCGGCGGCCTGACGCTGGCGCTGATGCTGCATCGGCGCGGAATCCAAAGCACCGTTCTCGAAGCCGCCGCGGAGGTGAAGCCGCTCGGCGTTGGCATAAATGCCCTGCCTCACGCGATCCGCGAGCTGGCCGGCCTCGACCTGCTGCCTGGCCTCGACGCCATCGGCATTCGCACCCGTCAGCTGGCCTACATGAATCACCTCGGCCAGACGATCTGGTCGGAAGCGCGAGGGACTTACGGCGGCCATGACTGGCCGCAATTCTCGATCCACCGCGGCCGTCTGCACGAGTTCCTGTGGAAGACGACGGAGCAGAGGCTCGGCGCGGAAGCCGTTCGCACGAACGCCCGGGTGACGGGCTTCGAGCAGGACGGGGATCGCGTCCGCGTCTCGATCGGCGGAACGGAGCCTCGAACGATCGAGGCCGACTGTCTCATCGGCGCCGACGGGATTCACTCCACCTTGCGCTCGATCCTGTTTCCGCAGGATCCGGGGATCCGGTGGAACGGCATCCAGATGTGGCGGGGCGCGCTCGACTGGCCGGTTTTCGACGGCGGCGACGCGATGGTGATCGCGGGCGACGTCGTCGCGAAGCTGGTGCTCTATCCGATCGGTCCGGGCGAGACGCCTGCGACGCGCCTGACCAACTGGGTCGTCTACGCCCGCGCGGCGGACCCGTCTTCGCCTCCGCCTGCCCGTGAAAGCTGGTCGCAGCTCGGATTCTTCGATGAGATCGGGCCTCTCGTCGAGCGCTTCCACCTGCCTTTCATCGACGTGGAGGCCTTGGCCGGCGCGACAGCCCAGATTTTCAAGTATCCGATGTGCGACCGCGACCCGCTGCCCTGGTGGACCTCGGGCCGCGTGACGCTTCTCGGGGACGCCGCCCATTCGATGTACCCGGTCGGCTCGAACGGGGCTTCGCAGGCGATCCTCGACGCGCGCTGCCTCGCCGATCTCCTCGCCGCCGGCGGCCCGGTCGGCGAGGCGCTCGCGGCCTATCAGGCCGACCGGCTGCCCAAGACCGCCGAGGTGGTGCGTTCGAACCGCATCGGCGGTCCGGAAAGGGTGATCGACCTCGTGGCGGAACGGGCGCCCGACGGCTTCGACGATATTGCGGCGGTCGCCACTCAGGACGAATTGGCCGCGACCGTTCGCGGCTATGCAAGCCTCGCGGGCTTCGCCGTTCCGAACAAGGCGAAGGCCTCGGCGTGACACAGCCCGGCGACCCCGCTTTCGATTATCTCACCGGGCAGATGAACGCTTCCCAGCCGGCGCTCATCGCGGCGTTCGAGGCCGAGGGGAAGGAAGCCGTCCAGGCTCTCGCGCCCCGGCTCGACATCGCCTACGGTCCTCATCCGCGTCAGCGTTACGACCTCTTTGCGGCGCCCTCGCCGCGAGCCGTCATGATCTATCTTCATGCCGGCTATTGGCAGAGCCGCGACAAATCCCAGTTCCGTTTCCTCGCGCCGGCCTTCGTGGCCGCCGGGTGGAGCGTGGCTTTGGTCAACTATCCCCTCTGCCCCGATGTCAGCGTCGCCGAGCTCACCGAGGCGGTGCGGGCGGCGGCGCCAGCGATCGCGGCCGCGACGGAGCGCCTTCCGATGGTGATCGCCGGTCATTCCGCGGGCGCGCATCTCGCGGTCGAACTGGCGCTCACCGATTGGGCGGCGCGAGGCGATCCGACGCCGCCGATCGCCGCAATCGTCGGGCTCAGCGGCGTCTATGATCTCTCGCCGCTGCTCGGCACGGCGTTGAACGACAGGTTGCGGCTGGACCCCTCCAGCGCCGCCGCCGCCTCGCCCGTGACGCGCGTGCGGGACGGTCGGCCACCGGCCCTGTTCGCAGTGGGCGGCCTCGAGACGGAAGCCTTCCGGAATCAGACGCTGACGATGGCGAAGGCCTGGGCCGCGGCGGGGAACCGGCAACGCGCCGAGATCGTCGACGGGGCCGACCATTTCAGCCTGCTCCGCGCCTTTGCGAGCCCCGAGGGCGCGTTGTTCCGCGCGGCGATGGCGCTCGTCTGATCCGGGGCCGGGCAGCGTTCCGCAGCGCTCGGGACCCGACCTTCCGGCGTGTTTGCGCCGGAAGGTCGCATCCTTCCGAAGGATCAGGCTCCCGCTCAGGCGGCGGGCGGCGGCAGGAAATTGACCTCGTGCTCGGCCGCGATGCGCACCACCTCATTCGGATCGGTGAGGTTGTGAATGCGCTCGAACAGTCCGCGGAGCGAACGGGTCGGCGCCACCCAGAAGAAGCATTGCACCGTGCCGTTCGACTTGTTGAAGATGCCGTGCGGGACGTTCATCGGCATACGCACGAGATCTCCGGCCTTGGCCGTCGTGGTCTTGCCGTCCAGCCAAAGTTCGAATTCGCCGTCCAGCATCAGGATGAATTCGTCCTGCGTCGGATGAACATGCGGGGGCACGAACGTGCCCGGCGGAAACACCGCGTGCCAGCCCATGGACTGCTCGGACTGCTCCTTGAGCGTGTAGGTCTGACCCAGAATGTTCCAGACCACGCCCTCGTAGCCTTCGTTGGCGCGGGTCACGCCGGGTGTCATGGCGCTGCTCATGAATGTCGCATCCTTCTCAGAGATGGGTTGCGAGGAACGTCCGAACGATCTTTGCGATTTCCGCGCGCTCCTCCGAGATGTCCCGCGCCTGGGGCCCGTTTGAAACCCGGCGCAAGGGCATCGGGACATTCCATAGCTCACCCCGAGCGGCGTGGCGCATACGATCTTTCGCGCCCGACAGGCGGGGCGCCTCGAAGCCTCGGCCAAAGCTTTTTGCAACGGATTGCAACCTGACCGTGCAAAATCAATTCATTTGATCACGATTTCGTGATACGGACATGCTTGGCCCGGTCGCCTGTCCGGTGGCGACGAGGGCGAGGGGAGGGCCGAAGCGGCCTTCCCTGTAGGCGACGCGGCAGCGGTCGACGGTCTCCCGATATCCGCTGCCGCGTCCCTACGCAAAACTCCGGCGTTGCCCGCAAAGCGCGCGCGGCGCACGCATGCGGCCCGTCGACGGCATTCTTGGCCCGTTCGCTCCCCCTGACCAGGGCCGAAAAGGCCCGATACGGGCAAAAAAGGGGTACGGAGGCTTAGTCCTTCTGAGCCATGGAACCGCGGGCGTTGTTCCGCTTAGCTTCGCGACTGGCCCCGGTCGCTGGGCGGGGCGGCCGGGGCGGAGGCGAAGTCCTCGCGGGCTCCGCCTCCGGTGCGCGGCGGCGATGGGACCCCCCTACGCCTGTCACTGTCGCGCACCCCGCCATCTGGTAGCAAGAGGCCGCGGAAGCCATTCTTCAGAATGTCCGATCCGGCGCTGGCCCAACGGGCAAGGCTCAGCCTGACGCGCGCTATATTGGCTGAGGGAGGGTTGGAATTGGCTGGGGGACCTGGATTCGAACCAAGATTGACGGAGTCAGAGTCCGCTGTTCTACCGTTGAACTATCCCCCACCGGCGCGGCGCGCTTGCTGCGGGTCGCGAGGCAGGGGCGCTTCCTAGCGAACGCGGCGATGCCGCGCAAGTCTTTCGCGCGCCCCCGGATGGCCTCGGGGACGCAGAGTCCGGCCCCCTCTCGCTTTATCACACATGCTCGACGGCGACGACGCCCGGAGCCGCCTTGAGCGCGCCGGCCGTCGCCGCGTTGACGGCGTAGCGGCCGGGCAGGCGGATTTCGACCTCGCCTTCCTTTGCGCCCAGCATCACGACGAGCGAAACCTCGCCGTCGCCGCGCTCCCGGAGCCTGCTTTCGATCGAGGGCAGGGGATTGGCGTCGCGAACGAAAATCCTCAAGCCCTTGTGGACCTTGGCGGCCGCTTCGGTCAGCGGCTCGACGCCGACGATGCGCGCCCGCACGTCCTCGCCCTCGACATTGGCCTGGAGCGTCACCAGCACGTCCGCGCCCTTTTCCAGAAGGTCGCGCCACTGGTTCAGCCCTTCCTGGAAGAGAATCGCCTCGTATTGCCCGGACGGATCGGAAAGCTGGATGATGCCCATCTTGGAGCCGCTCTTGGTGCGTCGCTCGGCCCGGTCGACGACGCTCGCGCCGAGCCGCGCCGTGGTCGCGCCGGCGCGCACCGAGCGGACGAAATCGACCCAGCGCGTAGCGCGCAGGCGTTTGAGCGCCGCCTCATAGGCCTCCAGCGGATGGCCGCTCAGGAAAAAGCCGACGGCCTCGAATTCGCGCTGGAGTCTCTGCCCGTCCGGCCAGGAATCGACGCGGACGCGAATCGGCGGCGCTTCCGCCTCGCCGAAGAGGGCGCTCTGCCCGGCGGCCCTTTCCTGCGCGCCGCGGCTCGCGGCCGCCAGCATCGGCTCGACGGAGGCGAAAGCGACGGCGCGGTCGCGTTCGAGGTCGTCGAAGGCGCCGGCGGCCGCGAGGCTTTCGAGCGCCTTCTTGTTGACGAGCCGCGGATCGAGCCGGCCCGCCATATCGCCGAGCGAGCCGAAGGCGCGCCCCCTGCGCGCCACGACGATCGCCTGCGCCTGCGCGTCGCCGACGCCCTTGATGGCGCTCAGCGCATAGACGATCGTGGGCTTTCCGTCGGCTTCGATCCTGACGTCGAAGTCCGCCGCCGAGGCGTTGACGGAGGGCGGGGCGACGCGGATGCCGAGCCGCTGAGCTTCGGCGCGGAACTCCGCGAGCTTGTCGGTATTGCCCTTGTCCAGCGTCATCGACGCGGCGAGGAATTCGGCAGGGTGGTTCGCCTTGAACCAGCCGGTCCAGTAGGCGATCAGCGCATAAGCCGCCGCGTGGCTCTTGTTGAAGCCATAGTCGGCGAATTTGGCGAGGAGGTCGAAGATCTCGTCGGCCTTTGCTTTCGTCAGCCCGTGCCGGACCGCGCCATCCACGAAGCGCGCCCGCTGCGCGTCCATCTCCTTCTTGATCTTCTTGCCCATCGCGCGGCGCAGCATGTCGGCTTCGCCCAGCGAATAGCCGGAGAGGGCCTGCGCGATCTGCATCACCTGTTCCTGGTAGATGATGACGCCGAAGGTCTCGCGCAGCACCGGCTCGATCATCGGATGGATGTAGTCGGGCGTCTCCTGCCCGAGTTTGCGCGCGCAATAGGTCGGGATGTTCGCCATCGGCCCGGGACGATAGAGCGCGACGAGCGCGATGATGTCCTCGAAGCGGTCGGCGCGCATCTCGACGAGCGCCTTGCGCATTCCCGCGCTTTCCACCTGGAACACGCCGACCGTTTCGCCGCGGCCCAGCATTTCATAGGTTTTCCGGTCGTCGAGCGGGATCTCGCCGAGGTCGATCCGCGCGCCGCGTCGCGCGATGAGATCGACGGCGCGCTTGAGCGTCGTCAGCGTCTTGAGGCCGAGGAAGTCGAACTTGACGAGTCCCGCCGGCTCCACCCATTTCATGTTGAACTGGGTCGCCGGCATCGGCGACTTCGGATCGCGGTAGAGCGGCACGAGCTCGGTGAGCGCCCGGTCGCCGATCACCACGCCCGCCGCGTGGGTCGAGGCGTTGGAATAGAGCCCTTCCAGCCGCTCGGCGATCGCGAGCATGCGCGCGACGCGCTCGTCCGCCGCGGCCGCCTCCTGAAGCTTCGCCTCGCCCTCGACCGCCTGCTTCAGCGTCACCGGATGGGCGGGGTTCTGCGGCACGAGCTTGGCGAGCTTGTCCACTTGCCCGAGCGGCATTTCGAGCACCCGGCCAACATTGCGCAGGACGCCGCGCGCGAGGAACGAGCCGAACGTGATGATCTGCGCGACCCGGTCGGCGCCGTAGCGCTCCCGCACATAGGCGATCACTTCGTCGCGCCGGTCCTGGCAGAAATCGATGTCGAAGTCCGGCATCGAAATGCGCTCGGGATTGAGAAAGCGCTCGAACAGGAGGCCGAAGCGGAGCGGATCGAGGTCCGTGATCGTGAGCGCCCAGGCCGCCAGCGAGCCCGCGCCCGAGCCGCGGCCCGGCCCCACCGGAATGCCCTGCGCCTTGGCCCATTTGATGAAGTCGGCAACGATGAGGAAATAGCCCGGAAACTTCATCTTGACGATGACGTCGAGCTCGAAGGCGAGGCGCTTTTCATAGTCCTCGCGCGTGTGTCCCGGGGCGAGGCCATGCAGGCCGAGGCGCGCTTCGAGCCCTTCCTGCGCCTGCCGGCGCAATTCCTGCTCCTCGTCGACCGCTTCGCCGCCCGGAATGGAGAAGCGGGGAAGGATGGGCTTGCGGGTCGTCGGCCGATAGGCGCAGCGCAGCGCGATCTCGACGCTCGCCTCCGTCGCCTCGGGCAGGTCGGAGAAGAGCGCGCGCATCTCGGCGCGGGTCTTGAAACGATGATCGGGCGAGAGGCGCCTTCGCGAGTCGGCCGACAGCACCGAACCTTCCGCGACGCAGAGCAGCGCATCATGGGCTTCATGGTCGGAGCGGCTGGCGAAATAGGGCTCGTTGGTCGCGACGAGCGGGAGCCCGAGCTTGTCGGCGAGACCAATGAGCTGGGGCTCGACGGCGCGCTCGGCCTCGAGCCCGTGGCGCTGCAACTCGACATAGAGACGCCCGTCGAAGAGTTGGGCGAGCCGCGCGAGCCGGCGCTCCGCGATGTCGAGCAGATGAAGGCCCAGAGCCCGGTCGAGAGGTCCCGAAGGCCCGCCCGTCAGCGCGATGAGGCCATCGGCCTCCGCGAGCTTCTCCACCGGAATGTGCGGCTCGTCTCCGTCCTTCGGATCGAGCCACAGGCCCGAGACGAGCCGCATGAGGCTCCGGTAGCCGGCTTCGTTCTGCGCAAGCAGCACGATCGGCGCCCGCGCCACGCGCTGCTCGGCGAGGCGGGACGAGAGGCCGGCCGCGTCGCCGAAATCGACGGTCGCCTGCGCGCCGATGATCGGCTGGATGCCGCTCTTTGCCAGCTTCTCGGAGAATTCCAGCGCGCCGAACAGGTTGTTCGTATCCGTGATCGCCAGCGCCGGCATGTCGTCGGCCTTGGCGAGCTTCCCCAGCGTCTCGATCGAAAGCGCCCCCTCGCGCAGCGAATAGGCGGAGTGGACGTGAAGATGGACGAAGCCGATGGATTTCAGGACCGATTCCATGGGCGCCATTCTCGCAAGGCGGCGGGGCGGCGTCGAGGCGCGGGGGCGGGCGGGCTGTGGACAGGCTCCTCCGACGCCGCTCGCGCCGCGCTTGGGGACGGCCCGTTTCAGGCCCGGGGCGGAATGGCGCTATGATCGGGACTTCGAGCGACGGGATTTTCGTTCTCAGGGGAGACGCGAGACATGGCCGAAGTTCTGGACCGAAGGATGACCGCGCGCATCGACGGGGACTTCGTGGTTTTCCTGATCGGCATGCGGATCAACAAGCCGTGGAAGGTGCATAAGTGGCTGCCGATGTTGAAGGCGATGCCGGCGATGCTCAAGGAGCTCGACGCGGCCGGGCCGGAGACGGGATTGCTCGGCTACACGAGCCTCGGGCTCATGAGTTTCGTCCAGTACTGGCGGAGCTTCGATCAGTTGGAGGCCTATGCGCGCGCCCGCGACAAGGAGCACTGGCCCGCCTGGGTCGCGTTCAATCGGCGGATGAAGGATTCGCGCGGCGACGTCGGCATCTGGCACGAGACCTATCTCGTCCGCGCGGGCGAATACGAAAACATCTACAGCGGCATGCCGCTCATGGGGCTCGCCAGGGCCGCGCAGGTGGCCGAGGTCTCCGCCGGCATGGAGGACGCTCGCAGGCGGCTTGGAGCCGGCGCGAAGGAAGGCGATTAGACGCTCATCCCTTGAGCGGACGGGGAGGGTCGGGATCGGGTTCCGCGCAGAATGAGACCGCGCTAACACTTGTGGCATGGACGCTCTGATCTTCCGCGGGCTTGCCCTGCTCGGCCTCGCCATTCTGGTGGCGATCGCCGCGCGGCGGTTGAGGCTCCCCTACACGGTCGGGCTTGTTCTCGCCGGCGCCGGCTTTGCCGCGGGCCGCATCGACGCCGGCCTCGCGCTGACCCATGACCTCATCTTCGACGTCATCCTGCCGCCGCTTCTGTTCGAGGCGGCGTTCAACCTGCGGTGGCGGGAATTTCGCCGGGAACTCGTTCCCGTGCTCGCCCTCTCGACAGTCGGCGTGCTTCTGTGCGGCGGCGTGGTGGCGGCGGGGCTCGTCCATTGGGCCGGATGGCCGATCGAGGCGGCGCTGGTTTTTGGCGCGCTGATCTCGGCGACCGACCCGATTGCCGTGATCGCGCTGCTCAAGGAAGCGGGCGCGTCGGGCCGGCTTAAACTGCTGATCGAGGCGGAAAGCCTCGTCAACGACGGAACGGCGGCCGTCCTCTTCGTGACCATCCTCGCCTGGGCGGCGCATAGTCCAGAAGCGAGCGGCCCGTTTCCGATCGCGGTCGCTTTTCTCGGCATTGCGGGCGGCGGCCTCCTGGTCGGTCTGGCGATCGGCTTCATCGCGACGCTGATTGCGGGGCGGACGGACGACCATCTCGTCGAGACGGCGCTGAGCGTGGTCGCGGCCTATGGATCCTTCCTCATTGCCGAGCGGCTGCATGGCTCCGGAGTGCTTGCGACGGTGGCGGCGGGAATCGTGATGGGCAATCTCGGCGTGCTCGGGCCGGAGGAGCGGCCAAGTTTTTGGCTGACGGCTCGCGGTCGGACCTTTGTCCTCGAATTCTGGGAATTCGCGGCCTTCCTCGCGAATTCGCTGGTGTTCCTGCTGATCGGATCGGCGCTCGCGCGGGTCGATTTCGGCCGTGAAGGCTGGCGGATGCTCGCGCTCGGAATCCTGCTTGCGCTCGCCGGACGAGCCACTGCCGTCTATCCGATCGGCCTCGCGCTTTCCCGATCCCGATGGGCCATTTCCCCGGCCGAGCTCCACCTGCTCTGGTGGGGCGGATTGCGCGGCGCGCTGGCCCTCGCCCTCGCGCTGGCGCTACCCTATGACCTGCCGAACCGCGAGGACATCCTCATCGTCGCCTTCGCGGTCGTCGCCTTCTCGATCCTCGTTCAGGGCCTCACCGCGCCCTTCGCGCTGAAGGCGCTCGGGCTTCAGGGCAGGGCGGGGGGCTGATCCTTCGCCCCGACCCTGGAAACGTCAGGTCGCCCTGGCGACCTTCGCCGCCCGCAGCCGCGCGACCTCGGGCATGTCGCCGACGAGCGGCCGCAAATAGTCGATGAAGGCGGGTGTGACGCCGTTGCCGTCGGCGTTGATGAGTTCGTCCTCCATCACGCGGGTCTTGCCGGCCACGGTCTCGAGCGGGATCAGCGGATAGTCCACGGCGTAGTTCGCGACCCGCTTGATCGCGACCGAGCCGTTCTTGCGCGCCGCCCATCGCATATTGCACGGCCTTCTCGCCGACCTCGCGCGCCTCGCGCTGGTCGACCGGGCTCACGCAGCCGACGAAGGAGCGCTGCAGATAGCCGAAGGTGTCGCCCCGCACGCGCTTGATGCCGAGCTTCGCCTTCACCTCCTCGCAGAGCAGGTCCGCGAGCGCGCCCGTGCCGGAGAGCTGCACGTTGCCATGCGCGTCCTTCTCCGCATGGCCCATGAGCTTGGTGATGATCGCCTCGCCCTTCTCGTCGTGGACGCCTTCGGAGACCGCGATGATGCAGCGCCCGTGCTTCTCGTAGGCCGCCTTCACATCCGCCAGGAACTTGTCGACGACGAAGGTCCGCTCGGGCAGGTAGATGAGATGCGGCCCGTCGTCCGGGTATTTGCGGGCGAGCGCCGAAGCCGCGGTGAGGAAGCCCGCGTGCCGGCCCATCACCACGCCGCAATAGACGCCCTTTGAGCGCGATATTGTCGAGGTTTGCGCCCGCGAAGGCCTGCGCCACGAACCGGGCGGCGGAGGGGTAGCCCGGCGTATGGTCGAAGCCGACGAGGTCGTTGTCGATCGTCTTCGGGATGTGGACCGCGCGCAGATCGTGGTCGCCCTTCTTCGCCTCCTCGGCGACGATCCGCACCGTGTCCGAGGAATCGTTGCCGCCGATGTAGAAGAACGTGTCGATGGCGTGGGCCTTCAGGACCTTGAAGATCTCCTGGCAATATTTGAGGTCCGGCTTGTCGCGGGTCGAGCCGAGCGCGGCGGCCGGGGTGGCCGCGACCGCTTCGAGATTGGCGACGGTCTCCTGGCCGAGGTCGACGAGATTGTCGTCGACGATGCCGCGCACGCCGTGCAGCGCCCCGTAGACGTGCGACACGTCCTTGAAACGCCGCGCCTCGAGCGCCACGCCCACCATCGACTGGTTGATGACGGCCGTCGGGCCCCCGCCTTGAGCCACAAGGATCTTGTGCGCCATCGTCCCTAAGCTCCCTCGCCGGTTTTGGCGGCCTCGCCGCCGCGGCCGGAGGTTTAGGGGCGCGCCGCGTCACGCGCAAGACTGGACCGGACAATGACCCAGCTCCGCGTCATCGGGGGCCAAATCGGGGATTCAATTCTCTGAATGTTCCGAGCGGTGTCCGCGTGCACATCAATCGATAGCTTATCTTTTCGCCATAAGCGATTGAATTGACTGGCGCGCCCGAAGAGATTCGAACTCCTGACCCCCAAATTCGTAGTCTGGTGCTCTATCCAGCTGAGCTACGGGCGCGCGAGGCTCCGTTTCGGTCTTTCGCCGAAAGGAAGGGCCGCCCTCTAGCGGCTTTTGCGTTCGCAGGCAAGCGCGAATCCGGACCGCGCGCGGCCGGGCCATCGCCGAAGCGGCGGGTCGCGCCGGGAAGCCGCCTTGCCAAGGGCGAAAGCCTTCTCTATCCGCACCTCCCGTGCCCGCCGCCCCGCCGATCGCCCTCATCAACGCCCGTCTCGTCGACCCCGCGAGCGAGACCGAGACGCGCGGCGGGCTCATCGCCAGGGACGGCGTGATCGAGGCCGTCGGCTCCGCCGTCACCCGCGACCAGGTTCCGGCCGACGCGCTCCTCATCGACTGCCGCGGCGATGTCGTCGCGCCGGGGCTCGTGGACATGCGCGCCTATGTCGGGGAGCCGGGAGCGGAGCATCGCGAGACGATCGCCAGCGCCAGCGCGGCGGCCGCGGCGGGCGGCGTCACCAGCATCGTGATGCGTCCCGACACGAACCCCCCGGTCGATGATCCGGCCGTGGTCGACTTCATCCTGCGCCGCGCGCGCGACGACGCGAAAGTCCGCATCTTCCCGTCCGCCGCCCTCACCAAGCGGCTCGAGGGAAGGGAGATCGCGGAGATCGGGCTGCTTGTGGAAGCAGGCGCGGTCGCCTTCAGCGACGGCGCGCGCTCCGTCGACGACGCGCAGACCATGCGTCGCGCGATGGCCTATGCCCGCGACTTCGATGCGCTCGTTGCGCCCATCTGCCAGGACCGCTCGCTCGCCGGCGAGGGCGTCATGGCCGAGAGTCTGCGCGCGAGCTGGCTGGGCCTGCCTGGCATACCGCGGGAGGCCGAGACCATCGCGCTTGAGCGCGACCTTCGCCTCGCGGCGCTGACGGGCGCGCGATACCACGCCGCGCTCATCTCCAACGCCCTCTCCCTCGACGCGATGAGGCGCGCGCGGGAGGCCGGGGTTTCCGCGACCTGCGGCGTATCCATCAATCATCTGACCCTCAACGAGCTTGATGTCGGCGATTATCGAACCTTCCTCAAGCTGAACCCGCCCTTGCGCAGCGAGGACGAACGCGGAGCGCTGGTCGATGCGCTCGCGGAAGGGCTCATCGACGTCGTGTGCTCGGATCACGATCCGCAGGATGTCGAGACGAAGCGTCTGCCCTTCGCCGAGGCGGCGGCGGGCGCGATCGGACTTGAGACGATGCTCTCGGCGAGTCTCAGGCTCGTGACCGCGGGACGCCTGACTCTGCCGCGCATGATTCGGGCGATGACCCTGAGACCCGCGGAGATTCTGGGCCTGCCGGTCGGCAGGCTTCAGGCGGGCGCGCCGGCGGACGTCATCCGCTTCGATCCCGAGGAGCCCTATGTGCTCGATCCGGCGACGCTGCACTCCCGCTGCCGGAACACGCCTTTCGATCAGGCGCGCCTGGAAGGCCGGGTCAAACTCACGCTGGTTGCGGGCCGCGTGGCGCATGAATAGTCTGCCGCCAATGTCGCGGGATGGGGCATAGCGCAATGATCGGGTTTTCGCACGGAGCGGCCCTTGCGCTCGTCCTCGGCTATTTCCTCGGTTCGATCCCATTCGGCGTCATTCTCACGCGCCTCGCCGGCGCGGGGGATCTGCGCTCCATTGGCTCGGGCAACATCGGCGCGACCAATGTGCTCAGGACCGGCCGCAAGGGCCTCGCCGCCGCCACGCTCGCCCTCGATGCGCTGAAGGCGACGGCCGCGGTTCTGCTCGCCCATGTCCTGTTCGGCCCCGGCAGCATTCTGGCGGCGGCGGCCGGCGCGGTCTTCGGCCATCTCTATCCGGTCTGGCTGAAGTTCCGGGGAGGCAAGGGGGTCGCGACCTATCTCGGCGCGTTGATCGGCGTCGCCTGGCCGGCGGCGATCGCCTTTGCGCTCGTGTGGCTCGCGGTCGCGGCGCTGACGCGCTATTCCTCGGCGGCCGCGCTCGCCGCCACGTTCGTCTCTCCGATCGTGGTCCTTGTCCTGGGGCTGCGGGACCCGATGCTCGGCGGCTACGATCCGGCGGTCGTCTTTGCGATCCTGTCGGCTCTTGTGTGGTTCCGGCACGGAGCCAACATTTCGCGACTCCTCCGCGGCTCCGAGACCAGGATCGGACGGGCCTGAGGCATGGCGAAGCGAGCCGCCGGCTACAGGCTGTCCGACGAGCAGCGCTTCGACTGGATCCGCCTTATCCGCAGCGAGAACGTGGGGCCGCGCACCTTTCGCGCGATGCTCAACGCCTATGGAGGCGCGCGGGCTGCGCTTGAGGCGCTTCCCGACCTCGCCCGACGGGGCGGCGCGTCCCGGCCGATCCGCGTGGCCGCGGTCGCCGACGTCGAGCGTGAGCTGGCCGTCGCCAGGCGACTCGGAGTCCGCTTCGTCGCGCTTGGCGAGCCGGACTATCCGCCTGTCCTGCGCCAGATCGATTCCGCCCCGCCGGTCCTTGCGGTCAGCGGCCGGGTGGAGATCCTGCAGAAGCCGGCTGTGGCGATTGTCGGCTCCCGCAACGCCTCCGCCGCGGGACTCGACTTTCGCGGAGCGGCTGGCCCGTGGCCTCGGCCATGCGGGATATGTCGTGGTGTCGGGGCTGGCGCGCGGCATCGACCAGCGCGCGCATGCGGCGAGCCTGGAGACCGGCGCAGTCGGCGTGCTGGCCGGGGGTCATGCGAAACCCTATCCGGCCGAGGCCGTCGCCCTCATTCCACGGATGATCGAGAATGGCGCGGTCGTCTCCGAGATGCCTGTCGAATGGGAGCCGCGCGGCCGTGACTTCCCGCGGCGCAATCGCATCGTCTCGGGACTTTCGCTCGGCACGGTGATCGTCGAAGCGGCGCGAGGCTCGGGCTCGCTCATCACCGCGCGGTTTGCCCTGGAGCAGAACCGTCAGGTCTTCGCGGTGCCGGGATCCCCGCTTGACCCGCGCGCCGAAGGGACGAACGCTCTCTTGAAGCAGGGCGCCAGCATTTGCACGAACGCCGACGACGTGGTTTCGGCGCTCGCGCCTTCCCATCCGAGCGATCTTTTTTCCTCGGCTGAGGAAGCGGGGGAAGCGGGCGAGCCCCTCTGGGGCGAGCAGGCGCTCTTCGGCGTCGATCCGGATATGACGCCCCGCACGCAACCGGGGGACGAGTTCGATGACGCCGCAGGGCCGCATTACAGCGCGAGCGATTCGGTAGGCGCCGCGCGTGAACGCATTGTCGCGCTGCTCGGCTATTCTCCGATCTCGCTCGACGATCTCGCGCGAGCCTCGGATTCATCCGCACGCGAGGTGCGGGTGGCGCTCATGGAGCTGGAGCTGGCGGGACGAATCGAGTTTTCCGGCGCCGACCGTGTCGCTCTGCGGCCGGCTGGCGACGCGGCCTAAGCGGGCGGCCTACTCAAGCGAGCCGTTGTGGTGGAACTCGTCCTGTTCCTGATCCTGCGCCGTCTCGTCCTGCGCGGGGCCTTCGGCAAGGCCGGACTCTTCGGCAGGAACTCATTCGCACCAACAGCTCGCTTTCCGCTTTCGCCATGCCAAGGAAATAGGCCAGCATGTCGAAGTGGCCGGCGATCGCCATGCTCTCGAGCTGCGCGGTCATGTCCGCGATGTAGCGGATGATGTCCAGCGACTCCGGATTCGCGGCGCTCGCCTGTCCGGACGGCCTCGCAACGGCCCTTTTCGCGCCACTCATGGGGCGCGCAGGACCTGCGCTTCTTCGCCTTTGGAAACTCTCTTCGCTGACCATGAAGTTACTGCGTTGTCCCGATCTGCGGGCTCTACGCGTGCATTAAGCGAATTCGCGTTACGATGCCCCTAAATACCTATTAATGCTGACTCGCTTTCGGAAAACAAGTCGTAGTTCCCGACAAATATGTGGGGAACTATCCATGAACAAAAGTCGGGGCCATCTTGTCCGGCGACAGTCGGTCGAGAGCGCCCTGCAGAATATAGGCCGCGGCCATCCGATCCACGACCTCGGCGCGGCGCTTGCGCGACACGTCATTCTCGATCAGCGAGCGCGTCACGACAGCGGTCGAGAAGCGTTCGTCCCAGAAGCCGATCGGCAGATCGACCGCCGATGAGAGGTTTCGCGCGAAGGCGCGCGTCGACTGGCTGCGCGGCGTGTCGCGGCCTTCGAGATCGAGCGGCAGGCCGAGGATTGCGCCCACGACCTCGAATTCGGCGAAGATCGCAATGAGCTCGGCCGCTTCCTTCTTGAACGCTGTCCGCTTGAGCGTGCGAAGCGGCGTGGCGATGCGGCGCTCGATGTCGGAGAGGGCGAGGCCGATCGTTTTCGATCCGAGATCGATTCCGATCAGCCGGCCTCTTGGCGGCAAATGCGAGCCGAAGGCGTCGATGTCCAGGAAGGGCGGCATCGCAGACGGCTAGCATGACCGCGCCGCCGGGTCGAACGCGAGGGCGCGGATTCCGCGAAGGCTCGCGCCCTCGGCCCCCGGGTTAGGTCGGGGGCTCTAAAAGAAGCGTGCCCGCACGGTGATCGTGTCGCCCGGCCGCAGGGGATAGGCGAGGGGCGCCGGGAAAGTCACCGACCGTCCGTCGATCGTCCGCGTGATGTCCACCGCGCTCTCGACCGCTCGCGGCGCAAAGCCTCCGGCGACCGCGACGGCGTTCTGGACCGTCATGCCGTTGATGAACGGATAGAGACCCGCGGAATTGACCGCGCCGAGCACGAAGAAGGGCCGAAACGCCTCGACCTCGGCGGAGACGCTGGGCTCGCGGATATAGCCTTGCCGCAGGCGCGCCTCGATCGACCTTTCAAGTTCGGCTGTCGTCAGGCCCTGCGCCCGCACCCGCCCGATGAGGGGCATCGAGATCATGCCGCTTCCGTCGACGGAGTAGGAATTGCTCAGGTTGTCCTGACCGAAGACGATGATGCGCAACCCGTCGCCGCTTCCGAGACGGTAGGGGCCGCTGGGCGAGGCCGGAGGCGTGACGGCCTCTGGCGGCGCGACGGCCTCTGGCGGCGCGGCGCAGGCGGCGAACGCGAGCAGCGCCAGCATCGCCGCGACAAGTCGAAGAAAGGGCATGAAAACGTCCGTTCGCGTGCGACAGGATGTATCGGAATTATGGTTAAGGAAGACGAAACGCGGCCCCGGCGCGCTCCGCCTTAACGTCGCCGAAACTATGTCGGCACGAATATCGCAGGAGCGCGTCGAAGCGGCGCATGTGGGAACCGCGTCATGAGCGTGAGCGGAGCGACCGGCGAGGCCTCGGGCGCCGGCCAGACGATGGAGGCCGGGGGCCTCGCTGCGGGCTTGCGCAAGCGTTGGCGCTGGATCTTCTGGCCGACCCTGCTTGCCGCTGTGGGCTCGACGGCCTTCGTCATGGTGACGCCGCCCCGCTATACCGGCGTCGCGAAGGTGCTGCTCGAAGATCGGGGAAGCGAATCGACGATCGATTCCGAGGCGCTGCAGAGCCAGGCGGAGGCGGCGGCTTCGGTCGATCTCGCCCGCAGGACGGTCGAAAGGCTCGGGCTTCAGGACAATTCCGAGTTCAACCGGTTGGGCGCGAAAGGCGCGGGCGGCAAGCCGGACGAGCGCGTGGTTGACAAGTTTCTCTCCCGCCTCACCGTCTTTCCCGCGCCGCGTTCGCATGGGCTGCGGATCGAATTCGTCTCGCGCGATCCGGGGCTCGCAGCGCGCGGGGCCAATACGGCGGCGCAGGTCTTCCTGCAGTCGCGAACGGAGGCCAGGGCGCTCGCCGCAAAGACCGCGCGCGAGCGGCTGTCGCGCGAGATCGAGGAATCGCGCGCCAAGGTCGCGGACGCTGACGCGAAGGTCGAGGCGTTCCGCGCTGAGTCCGGCCTGCTTGCGGGCGCGAACGGCCAGACGGCGCCGGCCCAGCAGCTTCCCGATCTCAATGCGCAACTTGCGACCGCGCGATCCGCCGAGGCCGCAGCCGAGGCGAAGGTCCAGCTCCTGCGCAAGCTCGAACAGGACGGGCGGCTCGACGAGGCGCCGTCCTCGATCGTCGACGACGCCATGCGCCGGCTGACCGAGCAGCGCGCGACGCTCAAGGCCGAGATCGCCGAAGCGTCGCGCACGCTCCTTCCGCTGCACCCCCGGATGAAAGACCTCAATGCGCAACTTGTCGTCGTGAATGGACAGATCCACGACGCGGCGGCTCGCAATGCGCGGCTTCTGGAGAACGAAGCGACCCTCGCCTCCAATCAGGCAGCCTCGCTCTCCGCCGCGCTCGCCGCCCAACCGAAGACGGTCGCGACCGGCGCCGTCGAAGACGCGCGGCTGCGCGGGCTTGAGATGGACGCCAGGGCCGCCCGCGACCAGCTCGAATCCGATCTCCGGAAATATCGCGAAGCAGCCGCTCGCGACGCGGACAATGCCCAGACGCCGGACGCGCGCATCATCGCAACCGCCGAGCCGCCGCGCACGCCGACCTTCCCGAAGGCGTGGCCGACCGTGCTGCTCGCGACGCTTGCCGCATTTGTTTCTTCGGTCGGGGTCGCGGCGGCGGCGACGCTGGCTTTGGATAAGGCCACGACCGCGACGCGCGCTCCCGCATCGGCGCCCTTGCAGCCCCCGCCGGCGCCCTTGCCGCTCCCAGCGGCTGAGGCCGCTGTCGCGCCCAGGAAGGCGGCGGCGCCCGAGACCGACTTCGCCGAACCGCCGCCCGCCTTCGAGCCTCGCAGGGCCCTTGCGGTTGGAGCCATGAGCGCGCCCGACGATCTTGCGGCGCGGCTGATGCGCTTCAAGACGCAGGACAGGAACCTCACCGCGCTCGTCGTCGCCGGCGGAACGGGGCGCGCGCTGGCGCTCGCGCTCGGGACGGCGAGAAGCCTGTCGAAGCGCGGCTCGACGCTTCTGGTCGACCTTGGCGCGGCGCAGGACTGGTTGTCGGATATTCTCGACCGCGACGATGGGGATGCGGTGGAGATCCCGGGCCTCGTGGATCTTCTGGCCGGCCGGGCCGCTTACGGCAAAGTGATCCAGCGCGATCTTTCGTCGACGCTCGACGTCATTCCTTCGGGTGGCGAGGTGAGCGCCGAAGGGCTCGCGGACGTCTTCGCCGCACTCGCCTCGGCCTATTCGTTCGTCGTTCTCCATGCGTCGGACTGGCGCACGCCAGCCGCGCGCGCCGGGGCGGAGGCTGCGGACGTCGTCGTCGTCGCCGCGCCCGAAGCCAGGCTTCCGCGCGCGGTCGAAGAGGCGGGCGCCGCGCTCGGCGACGCCTGTTCACAGATCCTCGCTTTCGCCGAAAAGCGGCCAAGGCCTGTACGCGAGGCGGCGGCGGCGTGATGTTTCCTTGCGTCGAACGGGAAGGCGCCTGCCGCGATTCGTCTTGACGCGGTCATCCCCCGCCGCCACGATCAGTCCCCATGAGAGCCGGTCCGCGAACCTTCGAGCTGACTGCCGACCTTCTCCTTCGAGCCTATTCCATCGGCGTCTTCCCGATGGCGGAAGACCGCGACGCGCGCGATCTCTACTGGGTCGAGCCGCGGGAGCGCGGGATATTCCCGCTGGATGGGCTCGTCGTGTCGCGGCGGCTCGCGAAGACCGTCCGCTCCGACCGGTTCCGGGTCGTCGCCGATACGGATTTCCGGGGGGTGATGCTGGCCTGCGCCGAGCGGGAAAAGACCTGGATCAACGACGAAATTCTCCGCCTGTACACGGAGCTTTTCAAGGCCGGCCACGCGCATTCGGTCGAAGCCTACGAAGAGCGGCGAACTGGTCGGGGGGCTCTATGGCGTGACCCTCGGCGGCGCCTTCTTCGGCGAGAGCATGTTTCACCGGTCGCGCGACGCTTCAAAGGTGGCGTTGGTTCACTTGTTCGCGCGGTTGAGGACCGGCGGCTTTCGCCTGCTCGACACGCAATTCCTGACGGAGCATCTGGCGAGCCTCGGCGCCGTTTCGATCTCCCGCGAGGAATTTCGCTCGCGCCTCGCGGCGGCGCTCGCCATTCGCGCGAATTTCCGGGCATGGCCCGCGGAGCGGGCGATGAGCGGCGAGGAGGCGCTTGATCGGGCGTTGAGTTTCGGCATGGAAGTTGCGAGCCCGGCGTAAGAATTGACCGGGTGCTCGGAGGCAGGTTCTCGGGATGGCGGGTAGCGCGATTTTTGACGAAATGGGGCTTCCGCCGAGCGAGCCCCGCGGCCTGTATCGCGCGGTCGCCGACTGGCTGGCGACCACCCCGGCCGATCTTCTCGCTTCACGCCGCGCGCAGGCGGAATACATGTTCCGCCGGATCGGCATCACTTTCGGCGTCTATGGCGACAAGGACGCCGCCGAACGCCTGATCCCCTTCGATATCGTCCCGCGCCTCATCTCCCGCGCCGAATGGCGCAAACTCGAAGAGGGCCTCACGCAGCGGGTGAAGGCCCTCAATATGTTTCTGACCGATGTCTACGGGCCGGGCGCGATCCTGAAGGAGGACATCATTCCGCGGGAGCTCATCCTGCGCAATCCCTATTATCGGCCGGAGATGATCGGCCGCCGCGCGCCGCACGACCTCTGGGTGCATATCGCTGGCATCGACATTGTCCGGGTGGACGACGAGAACTTCTATGTGCTGGAGGACAACGCCCGCACTCCCTCGGGCGTCTCCTATATGCTCGAGAACCGCGAAGTCACGATGCGGCTTCTCCCCGATCTTTTTGCGCGCCACCATGTCGCGCCGGTCGACGACTATCCGGACCAGCTGCTCGCCACCCTCCGGTCGGTCGCGCCGCGCAAGGATCGAGGCGAGGCGACCATCGTCATCCTGACCCCCGGTCCGTTCAATTCGGCCTATTACGAGCACTCGTTCCTGGCCGACAAGCTCGGCGTCGAACTGGTCGAGGGCCGCGACCTTTTTGTCGAGGACGATCAGGTCTTCATGCGCACAACCCTCGGCCCCCGCCGGGTCGACGTGATCTATCGGCGCGTGGATGATGATTTTTTGGACCCGCTCGTCTTCAACCCGTCGTCCGTGCTTGGAGTGCCGGGGCTGGTCGGCGCCTATTTGGCGGGCAATGTGACGATCGCCAATGCAATCGGAACCGGGGTCGCCGACGACAAGGCGATCTACACCTATGTTCCCGACCTCATCCGCTTCTACCTGAGCGAGGAGCCGCTGCTCAAGAACGTCCCGACCTACCGCTGCCGCGAGGCGGATGGGCTCAAATACACGCTCGAACATATTGACGAACTCGTCGTGAAAGAAGTCAACGGGTCTGGCGGCTACGGCATGCTGGTCGGCCCGCATGCGACCGCTGTGCAGCGCGAGCAATTCGCGGCCAAGATCAAGGCCGATCCGACCAATTACATCGCGCAGCCGACGCTGGCGCTTTCGACCTGTCCGGCCTCGTTCGAGAGCGGCGTCGCGCCAAGGCACGTCGACCTGAGGCCGTTCATTCTCTCGGGGACCGACGGTGTCCGCATCGTGCCCGGCGGCCTCACGCGCGTGGCGCTCAAGGAGGGTTCGCTCGTGGTCAATTCGAGCCAGGGCGGCGGAACGAAGGACACCTGGATCGTGGACGACGCGGAAGACGAGGCCTGATCGCCATGCTCGCCCGCACCGCCGACAACCTTTTCTGGCTCGCCCGCTCCATGGAGCGCGCCGATTATATCGCCCGCACGATCGAGGCGACCATCCGTCTCGAATATCTGCCGAAATCGGAGGGAGACCGCACCGTCGAATGGGAAAGCGCCCTCAACGCGGCCGGCGCCTACGACGGTTTCATGGCCGGACATAACGAGCTCGACGAGGAGAGCGCGGTCGAATACATGACCTTCGACCGCACGAATCCTTCATCGATCTGCAATTGCCTCGAGAATGCGCGCTCGGCGGGCCGGGCGGTCCGCACCGCGCTCACGGCCGAGACGTGGACCGCGATCAACGACGCGTGGCTCGAGCTCAAGCGTTTCGAGGCCAGCCATCGCTTCGCGCGCCCGCTCGACCGGCTCGCGCTCACCCGCTTCCTTGATTACGTCAAGAAGGCCTCGCTCGACTTCGACGGCGCCTGCTACCGCACGATGCTGCGCAACGACGCCTATTGGTTCAACCGTCTCGGCATTTTCATCGAGCGCGCGGACAACACGGCGCGCCTGCTCGACGTGAAGTATCACCTGCTGCTGCCCTCGACCGAGCCGATCGGCGGATCGCTCGACTATTTCCAGTGGGTCGCGATCCTGCGCGCCGTCTCGGCCGCCACCGCCTATCACTGGGTCTATCGCGACCGGGTGAAGCCGTGGCTGATCGCCGACCTGCTCATCGTCAAGCGCGCCATGCCGCGCTCGCTGATCTCCTGCTATGAGAGCATCGATCGCGCGCTCGATTCTCTGGCGCGCGACGACGGGCGCAGCGGCGTCGCACAGCGTCAGGCGCGGGCGATGCATGCGAAGCTCGAACGGTCGAGCATGACGGAGATCTTCCAGGGCGGGCTGCACGAGTTCATCACAGACTTCATCGAGGACAACGCGCGCCTCTCCAGCACGATCTCCGAACAATATCTCTTCACCTGAGCGGCAAGCCTCATGCGGATTCGCATTTTGCACGAGATCGCGCATCGCTTCGCGCCGCCGGCGCGCATGCTGATCCAGAACCTCAGGCTCACCCCGTCCAGCTTCGACAGTCAGTACATTCTGGGCTGGCGGATCAGCATCGACCTCGACGCGGTGCTTCGTCAGACGGAGGACGCGCACGGCAACATCCTCTCCACCTTCTCGCATCATGGCGCGCCGCTCGACCAGGTGACGGTCACGGCGCGCGGCGAAGTCGAGACGAGCGATGCCGCGGGGGTCGTGCGCGGCGCGATCGAACGTCTGCCCGTGGAGATGTATCTGCGCGAAAGCCCGCTCGCGCACGCCAACGGGGCGCTCCGCGCCTTTGCGGCCGAGGCGACGCTTGGCGCGGCCGATCCGCTCGACGCGCTGCACCGTCTGATGAACGCCCTGAATGAGGTCATGGCCTTCGAGCCGGGCGGGACGGACGGGCAGGATTCGGCCGCGGAAGCCTTTGCGCTGAGGCGCGGCGACGCTCGCGACTTCGCGCATGCCTTCATCGCCTGCGCGCGCCACCTCGAATTTCCGGCGCGCTACATTTCCGGCTACCGGGCGCGGAGGGAGGACGGAGACGAAGCCGGCGCCCACGCCTGGGCGGAAGCCTATGCGCCCGGCCTTGGCTGGGTCGGTTTCGACGCGACCGCCCCCATCTGCCCGGACGACGCCTATGTGCGGGTCGCCGTTGGCTTCGACGGCCAGGACGCCGCCTTCGTACGAAGCTCGGCCGGCGCGGTGGAGGACAAGGTCGACTCGACGGTCTGGATCGAGCAGGCGGGCTTCCAGACGCAGGCGTGACCGGGCGGAGGGAAGGGGCGGCCGCTGGCCATGCGGTCGTGTGCGCCGAGACGGCCATTGCCAGTCTCGAAGGCAAGGCCTAGCCTTGCGGTGACGACGACATTGTGGCGGGGAGCGCCAAAATCGTACGGGCGCTACGCAATTTGAATATCTACGCGCGCTACGCAATTTGAATATCTTGCGCTGTTCACGTGTTCGCTTGATCGAAATCCGAATCCGGATTTATTCACAAACGGTGGAGAACGCGCCATGAGCATCGAGAGGACTATTGCTGCCCTTATCGTCTCGCTAGCGAGCGCGACTGCGCTCTCCGCGAGCGCGCCGGCCCACGCCCAAACACGCTTCAAGCAGACAAATCTGGTCTCCGATGGGTCGGTCCCGGCAACACTCACCGACCCTGACCTGGTTAATCCCTGGGGCCTGGCCGAAAGCCCAACATCGCCGTTCTGGGTGGCGAACAACCACACCGGGCTTGCGACGCTCTACAGCGTTTCCACGGACAATCTAACGGTCAGCAAGCTTGGGCTGGTCGTGACGATCCCTCCCGCGATTGGCGGGCCGCCATCGCCGCCGACCGGACAGGTCTTCAATGGCGGATCCGGCTTCGTGGTGGGCGCGAGCCCCGCACGCTTCCTCTTCGATTCCGAGGACGGCGCAATTTCGGGATGGAGCGGCGGAACGACCGCCGCGATCATGGTGGACCACTCGGGGATTGGCGCCGTTTATAAGGGGCTGGCGATCGACGACGCCAACACGTTCCTGTTCGCGTCCGATTTCCACAATGGCGATATCGAGAAATACGACAGCACATTCACGCAAGTGACCGGGCCCGGATCGTTCACCGATCCGAACCTTCCGGCCGGCTATGCGCCCTTCAATCTCAAAGTCCTCGGCGGCGAACTTTACGTCACGTATGCCAAGCAGGACGCGGGCAAAATGGATGACGATCCCGGGCCGGGAAACGGCTTCGTCGACGTGTTCAACCTCGACGGGAGTCTCGACAAACGGCTCATCTCGGGAGGCGCGCTCAACTCGCCCTGGGGCCTGACGATCGCGCCCTCGAGTTTCGGGTCCTTCGCCGGCGACCTCCTGGTTGGCAATTTCGGCGACGGGACGATCAATGCCTTCGACCCGACGACCGGCGCCTTCGTTGACGCCCTGCGCGGGCTGAATGGCCAGCCGATCGTCATCACCGATCTGTGGGCGCTCTCGCCTGGCAACGGCGGGTCTGGCGGGGGCGTCGACTCCCTGTATTTCACGGCGGGGCTTGCGGGCGAGGCCGGCGGCCTGTTCGGGAGTTTGACGGCGGTGCCCGAAGCGAGGAGTTGGGCCATGATGCTCTCCGGATTTGCCGCGCTGAGCCTGGCGGCCTATCGCCGGCGCAAGGCAATCGGCGCCGCGATCTAGGACCAGCGAACACGGTCACGCCGCAGGCGCGAACGCCTCCATAACGGTCGGGGCGCGCGAGAGCGCGCCCCACACCCCACGCTTGCGCGGCGGCTCGACATCGGCGGCGGCTTGACGCATGATTCGTCCGTCCCGACCGGGGCACGAACGGGGAAGACCAATCCTCGGCGACAAGGGGAGGGCGCGCCCGATGTATCCCGGAATGCAGGCGAAGACACGTCCCGATCAGCCCGCGATCATCATGGCCGGGTCGGGCGAGACGGTCACCTATCGCGAGCTCGACGAGCGCAGCAACCGGCTCGCGCATCTTTTGCGCGCGGAGGGACTCCAGCGCGGCGACCACTATGCCGTGTTCCTGGAGAATCACGTGCGCTTCGTCGAATGCAGCGCGGCGGGCGAGCGCTCGGGCCTCTACTACACGAACGTCAACTCTTATCTCAGCGCGGGCGAGCTCGCCTATATCGTCAACAACAGCCTCTCGAAGGTGCTCATCACGTCTCAGGCGCGGCGCGAGGTTGCGCTCGCCGCTCTGCGCGAGTGCCCCGACGTCGCGCTTTGCCTGATCGTCGACGGCCCCGGCGAGGGGATACGCGTGCGCAATCTCGACGAGGCGACGGCGGCGTTTCCAACGACGCCGATCGCGGACGAGGCGCTCGGCGGCGCCATGCTCTATTCGTCGGGGACGACGGGGCGGCCGAAGGGCGTGCTCCGGCCCCTGCCGGAGCAGCCGCCCGAAGAGCCGCTCCCCATCCTGAAGCTCTTCGCGAAATTCTGGGGATTGCGCGACGGGCAGATCTATTTGTCTCCCGCGCCGCTCTATCACGCTGCTCCGCTCGCTCGGCGTCGCGTCGACGATCCGCTATGGCGGGACCGCGATCATCATGGAGCATTTCCACCCGGAGGACTTTCTGCGCCTCGTCGAGAAGCATCGCGTGACTCACACGCAGCTCGTGCCGACGATGTTCGTGCGCATGCTGAAGCTGCCGGAGGCGACGCGGCGAGCCTATGATCTTTCGTCGCTCGAAACTGCGATCCACGCCGCCGCCCCCTGTCCGGTTCCGGTCAAGGAGCGGATGATCGACTGGTGGGGCCCGATCATCCTCGAATATTACAGCGCGACCGAAGCGATGGGCCTCACCGTCTGCAACAGCGCGGAATGGCTCGCGCATAAAGGCACGGTCGGCCGAACGGTGGTGGGCGAACTGCATATCCTCGACGAGAACATGCGCGAGGTCCCGACCGGCGAGACGGGCAAGCTCTGGTTCAGGACAGCCTCGCCCTTCGAATATTTCAACGATCCGGCGAGGACGGCTGAGGCCAATTCTCCCAACCGCGCGATGAGCACGGTCGGCGACATCGGGCATGTGGACGAGGAGGGCTATGTCTATCTCACCGATCGATCCGCCTTCATGATCATCTCGGGCGGCGTGAACATCTATCCGCAGGAATGCGAGAACCTTCTCGTCACGCATCCGAAGGTGGCGGACGCCGCGGTATTCGGCGTGCCGAACGCCGAAATGGGCGAGGAGGTCAAGGCGGCCGTGCAGCTCATGCCCGGGTTCGAGCCTGGGCCGGCCATCGAAGCGGAGCTGATCGGCTTCTGCCGCGAGCATCTGGCGCATCACAAATGTCCGCGCTCGATCGATTTCGAGACCGAGCTGCCGCGCCTGCCGACCGGCAAGCTCTACAAGCAGCCCTTGCGCGACCCGTACTGGAAGGGCCACGCGAGCCGGATCGTTTGAGCGAAGGCGATTGACCCGCCGTTGACATGCGCCCCTGCGGCTCCCCATGAACGCCTTTCGGGCGACGGAGGCTCAGGCGCGCATGCGGACATGGATCAAGGACCCTCTGGCGATCTTCGCCGAAGGCGCCGGGCGGGGTCTCGTCGTCGAAGGAACCCGGATCGTCGAGCGGGTCGGCGCCGGTCAGACGCCCCAGCGCTTCGACTCTGTGTTCGACGCTTCGCGCCATGTCGTGCTGCCGGGCCTCATCAACACGCATCATCATTTCTATCAGACGCTGACGCGCGCCCACCCCGGCGCGATCAACAAGGCGCTCTTCCCGTGGCTCCTGTCGCTCTATTCGGTCTGGTCGCGGCTGAAGCCGAACCACTTGCGCCTCGCGACGCGGCTTGCGCTTGCCGAACTCCTGATGTCGGGCTGCACGACCGCGGCCGATCACCATTATCTCTATCCGGGCGGACTCGAGGACGCGGTCGATATCGAGGTGGAGGCGGCCCGCGAACTCGGAATGCGCATGACCGTCTCGCGCGGCTCGATGAATCTCTCCGTGAAGGACGGCGGCCTTCCGCCGGACAGCGTGGTGCAGGACGAGGCGACGATCCTCGCCGACAGCGAGCGCGTGCTGAGGCTCTTTCACGATCCTGAGCCCGGCGCACAGATTCAGGTGGCGCTTGCGCCCTGTTCGCCTTTCTCGATCTCGAAGGATCTGATGGTCGAGAGCGCGCGGCTGGCCGAGCGCTGCGGCTGCCGGCTCCATACGCATCTCTGCGAAACGATCGACGAAGAGCGCTTCTGTCTCGAACATTATGGGCTTCGGCCCGTCGATCTTCTGGAAGAGACCGGCTGGATGTCGAGCAGGGTCTGGCTCGCCCACGGCATCCATTTCAGCCCTGAGGAGATCGCGCGGCTTGGCCGGGCAGGGGTCGGCGTCAGCCATTGCGCCGCCTCCAACATGGTGCTCGCCTCCGGCATCTGCCCGACCTGCGATCTCGAAGCGGCCGGGGCGCCGGTCGGGCTCGGCGTCGACGGCTCGGCCTCGAACGATTCCTCGAACATGATGGAGGCGGTGCGGCACGCCCTGATGATCGGGCGGCTTCGCTACGGCGCCGACGGGGTGACGCATTTCGACGTCCTGCGCTGGGCGACGGAAGGGTCCGCGCGCTGCCTTGGCCGCTCGGACATCGGCCGCATCGAGGAAGGACGCGAGGCGGATCTTGCGCTCTTCACCCTCGATGAAGCGCGCTTCTCCGGCGCGCATGACCCGCTGGCGGCGCTCGTTCTTTGCGGCGCGCATAGGGCCGACCGGGTCATGATCGCAGGCCAGTGGCGCGTGATCGACGGGCAGCCCGTGGGACTGGATCTTGGCGGCCTGATCGCGGAGCATAAGGCGGCGGCCAGGGATTTCGCTTGAACCGCCCGCTTTCGGCGGCCGCAAGGAGGTTTATGATGCCCTCGAGCTTCAACGTCCAGGATGCGAGCGTCTATGAGCAACTCATGGGCCGCTGGAGCAGGCTGCTGGCGTCTCAACTGATCGATTTCGCCGGGCTCGGCGAGGGCGAAAGGGTTGTCGATGTCGGCTGCGGCGCCGGCAGTCTGACCTTCGCGCTCGCCGAGGCGGCCGATCTCAAGGAAATCGTCGCGGTCGATTACTCGCCCGTGTTTGTCGAAGCCGTTCGTGGACGCAATCGCGATCCGCGCATTCGGGTCCAGGAGGCGGACGCCTGCGACTTGCCCTTCGAGGCGGGCGCGTTCGATCGCTCCTTTGCATTGCTCGTGCTGCATTTCGTGCCCGAGGCGGGAAAGGCGGTCGCCGAGATGCGCCGCGTCGTGCGACCGGGCGGCGTGGTTGCGGCGGCGGTGTGGGATCATCTTGGCGGCATGCCCTCCATGCGCATGATGGTCGACACGGTTGCGGCGCTGAGCGAGAGCGGGCGCCAATTGCGCAATCGGTACTGCTTCCAGCCGATGATGGCGCCGGGCGAAATGAAGCGGACGTTTGTCCAGCAAGGACTTCTCGATGTCGCCGAGACTCAGCTGTTGCTTCGGACGAACTACCGGAATTTCGACGACTACTGGTCGCCCATCGCCGCGGGTGAAGGGCCGCTCGGCAAATACATGGCTTCGCTCGATGGAGCGGAGCGCGCGGACGTCGAGACCGCCGTGCGCGACGCCTACGAAGCGGGCCGTCCCGATGGGCCGAGGTCGTTCGCCAACGTCGCTTGGGCTTGCAGGGGAGTGGCGCCCTGACCGCGTGAGTCGATTGCCATGATCCTTTCCCTCGCCGTTCTGTTCATCGCGTCGATCTGGGCGGGGGCTCAGAATGCGCTCGCGGGCGGCGGATCTTTCATCACCTTGCCGTCGCTGATGCTGACGGGCATGGACGCGCGCGCCGCCAACATCACTTCGACGGTCGCGCTTTTTCCGGCGCAGGTCGTGACCGGCCTGACGGGTCGCGCCGACGCCAGGACCCCGCCGGGGCTGTCGATGGCCGTTCTGTTCGTCATCAGCCTGATCGGCGGCGCGCTCGGAGCCATGATCCTGCTGCTGACGCCGCCTTCCGTATTCGCCCATCTCGTGCCGTGGCTGGTGCTGTTTGCGACCGCGCTCTTCGCCTGGGGCAGTTTCTTCCGGAAGCCGCCGAAGCCGGGCGAGGCGCATCTGCCGCCCTGGGGCGCGGCAGTCGTCCAGTTCTTCATCTCCGTCTATGGCGGCTATTTCGGCGGCGGCATCGGTCTCCTGATGATGGCCTCGCTGACCATGGCCGGCCTCGCGGTGCGCAATGCGGGCGCGAGCAAGAACATCCTTGCGGGCGTCATGAACGCGTCCGCCGTCGCGATCTTCGCGCTCTCGAAGGACGTCCACTGGCTGCAGGCCGCGATCACCGCGGCCGGCGGCTCGTTCGGCGGCTGGGTGGGCGCGCTGATGCTGCGGAGGGTGAACGAGAAGCTCCTGAAGGCGCTCGTCGTCGCGATCGGAATTTTGCTGACGATCGGGCTCTTCCTCAAGGCGCCGTGAGCGGCGGCGATTGGAGTCGACAATTGCTTGGGGAAATGGGCGCGCTATGGTATGATTTTCAGAATGAAAAGTCTGTCATTTTCGATTTTATCTCCGAGGCCTTCTCGCTCCGCGCAGCGCGGGGCCGGCGACGCGGCCAGCCCTCAACGGCAGGCGACTTTGGGCGGCCGCTTTTGTGGGCATGATGCGAACGCGCGCGGGACAGCGAAACAAAATGACCTCCAGGTTCCTGAGATTGTTGACTCCCGCGAAATATGGAGCCTCCCGGCCAGGCGTGGAGGGCTGGGCATGCGGCTTTTTGCAGCCCGGCGAAAAAGCGGCGCGCAAAGCCCTGAAAAGGTTGAATCCCGCGCGACGAAACGGCGGAACATGAATCCGGATCGCGAGCGGGACGAAGGGGAGCCGCCCCGGCGTGCATGCGCCTGGGCAAAATTGCGGCGGGGGGTCTGGCGGAAGCCTTCGCGAGGGCCCACGTCGAGGGTGAGCGCCTGTCTCGCAAGATCGCGGCGCGCGTGATAGGGGTTCCGTCTTTTCGAGGTCTGGGAGGTCGCCATGGCCCATAGTTCCACCGCGCGGATTGTCGGACTTGCCGGCAATGATCCGCTGTTCGCCCGCATCCGACAGGAAGCCGAAGAGGCGGCGCGGCGGGAGCCTGAGCTTGCGCTGTTCCTGGCCACCACCGTCCTCAATCACGAAACGCTCGAAGGCGCCGTCGCTCACCGCGTCGCCTCGCGGCTCGATCATCGCGACCTGCCCGCGGCGCTGATCCGCCAGACCTTCGGCGAAGCCATCGCCCGCGACCCCGCGATCGGCGAGGCGTTCCGCGCCGACATCATGGCGGTCGCCGACCGCGATCCCGCCTGCCTGCGGATGATCGAGCCGTTGCTTTATTTCAAGGGATTCCACGCAATTCAGGCCTACCGGCTCTCCCATTGGCTGCTGAAGGCCGGCCGGCGCGACTTCGCGATGACGCTGCAAAGCCTGTCCTCGGCCGTGTTCGGCGTCGACATCAATCCCGGCGCGCGGATCGGCAAGGGCATCTTCCTCGATCATGCGACCGGGGTCGTCATCGGCGAGACGTCGGTCGTCGAGGACAACGTCTCGATCCTTCAGGGCGTGACGCTCGGGGGCACGGGCAAGGAGACGGGCGACCGTCATCCCAAGATCCGCCACGGCGTGCTGCTTGGCGCGGGCGCCAAGGTGCTCGGCAATATCGAGGTCGGCCATTGCGCCCGCGTCGCCGCGGGCTCGGTCGTGCTGGCCCCGGTTCCGCATAACAAGACCGTCGCCGGCGTTCCGGCGCGCATCGTTGGCGAGGCCGGCTGCGCCGAGCCGGCGCGCGACATGAACCAGATCCTCGCGGAGAAGGCCGCCGAGAGCTAGGCGCGCGTTCCTGTCTTGCGGCGGGACGCCGGTTCTGGCAAAGGCTGCCTCCCGACCGAAAAGGAAGAGCGGACAGCCCCGTGGAAAAGGCCGAAATCGTCAAGTTGCGCGAGTTCCTGCGCAAGTCCTTTGGCTCGCCTGTCATCCAGGTCACACCGAGCGCGAAGGCGAAGGATGCAGCGGACGTGTTGCTCGGCGAGCGGAAGATCGGCGCGATCACGGTCGACGACGAGGACGGCGACCGCTCCTTCGCGTTCGAGATGCCCATTCCGGTCGGCCGGGCCGTCCTGCAGGATTACCTGAGAAAGCTGTTCGAGAACGACCAGCTCAAGATCGCGGCGCGGATGAAGAAGATCGACTCGGTCGAGCTCAACAACGGCCCCGACTTCCTGGGCGTGATCTCCGCTGACGATCCGAAGGGTTCGACCTTCACGCTGCAGATGGCGATCCTGGACGTCGATCTCGACGAGGAATGAGCCCGGGCTTCGGAGAGGATCTTCCATGCCGCTCTATTCGCTCGGGGACCGTCGCCCCTCGTTGCCGCCGGAGGGCCGCTACTGGATCGCCCCGAACGCGACCCTGATCGGCGACGTGAGAATGGGCGAGGACGCCGGCGTCTGGTTCGGCGCCGTCCTGCGCGGCGACAATGAGCCGATCACCGTCGGGGCGCGGTCGAACATTCAGGAACTCTGCGCCCTTCATACCGACATGGGCTTTCCGCTGACCATCGGCGAGGATTGCACGGTCGGTCACAACGCCATCCTGCACGGCTGCACGATCGGCGACGGCAGTCTGATCGGCATGGGATCCGTCGTCCTCAACGGCGCGCGGATCGGGAACGGGTGCCTCGTCGGCGCGAGGGCGCTCGTGACGGAGGGGAAAGAGTTCCCCGACCATTCGCTGATCGTCGGCTCTCCGGCGAAGGTCGTGCGAACGCTCGACGCCGCGGCGATCGCCGGCCTCATCGCGTCCGCCAGGCATTATGTCGAGAACTGGCGGCGCTTCGCGGCTTCGCTCAAGCCGGTCTGAGGCCCCGCCCGCACCTCAGAGGATGAGGTCCTCGCCGAAGTCCTCGGGACGGATCGGCCGCGTGAACACGACTGCGATGCCGCCGTCGATGACGCGGACGACCTGAGCCGTTGTCGTGCCCACGGTTACGAGCGTCCCGGCCGCGGGCTGAGGATCGACGAAGATGGCCGCGCCGGACATCGAAAGATCGGCGACCGTGCCCGGGTATCCGGTTCCGTCCGGTAAAGTTACGATCGTACGGGGGCGAGTCGGCGTCACGCGTTCGTGCCGTCGATCGTCGGGAAGCCCGAGGGAGGCGCGGTTCGCAAGCCACGTCAGCTGGTCGGCGAGCCGGTCGCGCTTCGCCTGAGGCAGGCGCATCTGGATGGCGAACCCGCCCGGAAAGGTCCGTGCGACCGTTCCCTCCAGGCGGCCGACCTGACTGAGATAGGTCACGATTCGTTCGCCTTGCCGAACCGGCGCATCCGCCAGGAAGGCAATGCCGCCCGGCGACATGTCGATTGTCGCGCAGTCGAATTCCTGCCTGTCGGAACGCATGAAGCGTCCCGTCAGCCGGACCTTCACCCGCTGATGACGCCGGCGCTCGACGCTCGCAGGCTCCGCGATGTTCCAGGCTACGGCGCTCAGTCGCGTGCTCCTTTGACGGGGCTCGCGCCGCCGTCAGAGGTCGGAACCGGCGAGCCGCGTCGATAGAAGTGAACACGCGGAACTTATCGGCGAATGAATTAAGGCCGTATTACCCCAGTTTGTTGTGACGTCAGATCGGTCGATGATCGGAAGAGCAGAGGTATAGGCGTGGGCGCGGGGCGAAGCCTTTGACGATCCCGTCATCGCGGGGCCGCGTCTCCAACGCGGCGGACCGCTGTTCTGCGATGGGATGCGCGGAGATCAGCGCGACCTCGCCCGCCCCCACGAATCCGAGCCAATGCGGCGATGCGTCCGTCGTGATCGCGCCGAGGATGCGCCCGTGCGCCGAGCCCTGGTGGCGGAGCGGCAGCAGCAAAATCTCCATTGCGAGCCGGCCGAGACCTGGAGGCCGCGCCTCGACGTCCAGAAGATAGGGCCGCGCATGATCGGCCGAGCGTTGAAGGGTGGTCGCGATCGCGTTCCGGTCCGCCGCGCGCCACAGATGGAGGAACGAGGACCCGCGGAGCTCGCGCAGGAACAGCGCATTGGCCCGCGTTCCGGAAATGCGAAAGGGGAACTCCTGCTCCCTGTCGAAGTCGAGGATGAACGTATCGGACAGGATTGCCCGGATCGCGCCGGGTTCGACATCGTTTCGGTCAGGCGCGCGCCGCTTGCCTTTAAGCTTGCGCCAGTAATCATAGAGCTCTCTCGACACTTCCAGCATCATCATCTCCCCATGCGTCGGGCCGCTCGCCCCAAAATGATGAGGGCCGGCCGTCACGCCACGAAAACGCAATGGCGGCAGGGAACACGTCGGCCGCCCCTGACACAAGCGTCCAGCGGCGCCTTCCGCAACGATATGTGTATGTAGAGGTAACGGCTTCCGACACGAATGCGCACATCCGGGTAAATGCCCATTAACGTTGCTTGGCGCCACGCCGACTTGCCGTTAAGCCGCATTGCGACAGAGTGTTTTTGGCGATCGAGGCTTGGCGGGGTTCATGAGTACGACTGGAAGGCGCCGAGCTTCGCGCGACGAACCGATGTTCAACGCCCCCGCGGTCGTGGTCGGTCTCGCGCTTGTCCTCATCGCGATTTACGCCTTCTTCGCCTATGCCAGTCCTCCGATCCAGGACGCAATCCTCCGCAACTTCGCCTTCGTACCCGGACGCCTGACCGTCGCGATCTGGCCGGATCGGGCGCTCGATCTCCTGATGAAGGCCCGCCGCAACGGCGATGCGCTCGCTCAGCTTCGCTTGATGCGCGATCTCCATGTGATGGGCGGAGGCCTCAAACTCTGGACGATCATCACCTATTCGCTGCTGCACGGATCGTGGACGCATGTCCTGCTCAATACGATCTGGCTGATCGCTTTCGGACCGCCGGTTGCGCGGCGAACGAAGGCGGCACGATTCCTCGGCTTCGCCGTGGTCGCCGCAGTGGCGGGGGCGCTCGCGCAATGGGCCGCGACGCCGATGGAATTTGCCCCCCTCATCGGCGCTTCCGCTTCGGTCTCGGGAATGATGGGCGCGGTGGCGCGATTCATGTTTCAGCCCGGCGCGCCGCTGGGGCCCAGGATCGGCGCGATGCGGGTCGAGATCGAGGACGCCCCGGTGGCGAGTCTGGGCGAGGTCTTTACCGACGGCAGGGCGCTCGCCTTCATCGGGATCTGGTTCGCCACCAATTTCGTGTTCGGGGCGTTCGGCCAGACGCTGGGCCTCTCCGACATGCCCGTCGCCTGGATCGCGCATCTCGGGGGCTTCGTCGCCGGTCTGGTCCTGTTTCCCGTCTTTGACCGGGCGCCGCGGAGCGAGAGCCGTCTGCTTTCAGACTGAACCGATTTCCGCCACGATTGGCCGCCCTCTGCCGGAAAAGTGGCCGACGTTTTCGTGCATTCTTGATGCGATTGCGCGCTCATTTGCTGCGTTTCCCGCCTGAAACGAAGCATTTTGCGGACGATTTTCAGCAAAAAACCGGCCGAAAATCGCGCCATTTGCTTCCGCGGATCGGGACTTTTCAAGGGTTTGCGCTGACATTTCCTTCCGGCTCGACGCCGTTGATGGCCGAATAGCAGCCGCAAGATGGCGTGAAGAAGGCGGCGCCGATGGCTGCCCAGTCCTCACAGCTTCGGCGGCGGCTTCGGCGATTTCGCGCATTTGGCGGCTCTCGGATTGACGACGATGAGGCATCATACCAGAGGCGCTGGAAAATCGGAATGAAATGTTACGATGTTCGGTTTATTGAAATTAGAGAACAATCGGGCGGCGCGCGTCTTATTTCCGCTCGGATCATGACGATAGCCGTCCCGGCCATCGCCTGAGGCTCCGGCGCCTAGACCCGTCCCTCAACAAAGAGCAACGCGCTCCAGGCGCGAACTTCTATGCCTCCGCGCTTCTGGACCGTGCGAGCTCCGCCGCCGTCGGCAACCGCGCCAGCATCGAGAGGAGGGCCCGGTCGCCGAGCACGGCGACGCGCTCCCTTGGCTTGAGCCACGCGCAGGCGTCCTCGATCGTTTCGGCGTCGTTGAGCTTGAGCGCCGCGACCGCGTCGTTCACGTCGACTTCGCCCATGCGATGTTTGGGCTTCTCGGGAAGAAACGTCTCGTGCACGGCCCGAAACGCTGCGTCCGCGTGAACGACGGACAAGGCGTCGTCGTCGTCGTGTCCGGTCTGCGCCAGCTCCGCGGCGAGCGCATTCGAGCGGCGGACGACGTCCGGCGGCGAGGTCTCCTCGGGCGTCCGCAGGAGCCCGAGCTTCTTGAACCCCAAGCCGATCCACAATTGTCCGCTGGCCCAGGACAGCGGAATGGAAAGGATGAGGCCCGCGATCGTCGGCGACATCCAAAGGACCAGCGAGGGCGAGATGAGCGTCGCGGCGAACAGGGTGACGACGCCGAGCAGCGCGTGCCATCGGTGCTGACGGGCGATGCTGCGGAAGGGGATCGAACCGTCGTCGCGCCGCTGCGGGTTCCAGCCCGTATCCCGGCCCGAGAGGATCTGAAAGACCGACGCCGACTGGATCAGCATCATGATCGGAGCGAGCGCCGCGGAGATCAGGATTTCCACCAGCGTCGATACGATAAGCGCGCTCGCCCCGCCGCAGCCGCGACGCGTCGTCCGGTCGAACAGCGCGACGATGAGGCCCAGGAATTTCGGGGCGAGCAGCACGCCCATGGTGAGAATGAAGAGTTGCAGCGCGCGCTCGTAGTCGAACCGCGGCCAGGCGGGGAAGAGCGAGAAGTCGGCCGTGAAATATTCCGGCCGGATGTAGTGCGACTGCAGGACCAGCACGATGCCGACGATCAGTTGCAGCATCCACAGGGGCGAGGCCAGGTAACCCATGATGCCGGTCGCAAAATGCTGCCGGCTCGCCATCGCGAAGCCCTTCGCGCCGATCACGCGCATGTGTTGAAGGTTGCCCTGGCACCAGCGCCGGTCGCGCGCCGCCAGATCGATGAGCGAGGGCGGACTCTCCTCGTAGGAGCCGCCGAGCGCGGGCAGCATGTAGACGGAATAGTTGGCGCGCCGGATGAGCGCCGCCTCGACGAAATCGTGACTGAGGATGTGGCCGCCCAGCGGGGGCTTTCCCGGCAGATCCGGCAATCCGCAGTGATCCGCGAAGGCGCGGGTGCGAAGGATGGCGTTGTGACCCCAGAAATTGCCGTCGCGCCCCATCCAGGCGCTCAAACCCGCGGCAAGCACCGGACCCGCCATGCGCGCGGCGAACTGCTGCACCCGGGCGAATATGGTGTTGCGATTGATGATGAGCGGCAGGCTCTGGATGATGCCCGCGTCGGGATCCTTCTCCATGGCCGCGGCGAGTCCGACGACGGCCTCGCCGGACATGACGCTGTCGGCGTCGAGCACCAGCATCTGCGGATAGCGGCCGCCCCACCGCTTTACGAAGTCCGCGATGTTTCCGGCCTTGCGGCTCGTGTTCTTTCGCCTTCGGCGGTAGTAGATCCGCGCCTCCGGGAGGCGCTCCCGCATCGCCAGAAACGCTCGCTCCTCCGCGATCCAGACGTTTGCGTCCGTGGTGTCGGAGAGAAAGATGTAGTCGAAGGCGTAACCAAGGCCCGTGCGCTCCACGTCCTCGAGAATTGCCTGCATGGCGGCGAAAACGCGGGAGGGCGCCTCGTTGTAGATCGGCATCACGACCGCGGTCTTCTGCGAGAGGGCCGCGGGCAAGGGCTGGCGCTTGTAGATGTGGGTTATCAGATACAGGAAGCCGACGATGCTCGATGTGAAGGAAAGCGTGATCCAGGAAAAGGTGACGACAAAGAGGACGACCATCGCCCATTCGAGCAGCGTGATGGTGGCGCTGACGCCGACCACCTTGTACATCTCGTAGGCGCCGTATGCAGTCAGGGCGAGCGCTCCGCCGAAGACTGCGATACGCGGCAGGATCGGCGGGCGGACGAGCCGAGGATTCGCCCATCTGCGCCGGTCCCGGCGCGAAAAGAGGCGAAACGATTGAGCCGGCATCGCCAGCGGCGCATAGCCGGGCATCGACGCGCCGAGCGAAGATCCGGCGTCGTTCGGCCTCTCGTCGGTTTCGGTCAGCGTCAGGCTGTCCATCGATAGAGCCATGTCTCGCTAACCGCTTGCTTATCAATGGTGAGCGTCAGGCGCAGCTCCGAATACGTCTCCGAGCCCGGATCGAGATCGAACATGACCCGGACTGAATGGCGATCCTTATAGGCGAACATCATTGTCGAGACGATCTTGCCGGGATTGGCGGCGAGTTCCGCGACCGCGGCTTTCGCCTTTTGCGGATCCGCGAAGATATCCCCGGTCATTTCGACCGTGAAGCGGCGGTGGTTCCCGACTTTTCCCGAGCGGCTCGACGTGCATACCGCGAGCCGTGGCCTGTTCGGAGGCGTCCAGCACCAGAACTGGCGATAGGCCAGCGACATCGTCGCGCCTGCCGCGACGCCTGCCTTCGGCCGCCATTGCGCGACGATGTTGGCGTTGGTCTCCGAAGGCGACGGGATCTCCAGAAGCCTCACGTCGCCCTCGCCCCAGTCGCCGATGGGCTCGATCCAGAGCGTAGGTCGCATCTCCCACCGGCCTTCGTCGTCATAGAAGGCGTCGAAGGTTCGCGAGCGCTGGATCAGGCCAAAGCCGCGCGGACTCTGGTCCGCAAAGGCGGAGATCTGCAGCGTTTCCCGATTGGCGAGCGGACGCCACAGCCACTCATCCTTTCCGGAAAGGATCTGAAGGCCGGTCACCTCATAGGAGGCGGCGCGCCAGTCGTCCGTCCGGCGATGATCGAGCGGGCTGAACAGATAGCTGGCCGCCATGGCGCCAAGGCCCAGGCGGTCCACCGCGGCGCGGGCGATGAGCGTCATCTCCGTGTCGATGATCGTCATTTCCTGCGGGCGGATCGTGAAATGGAACGCGCCGGTGACGCTTGCCGAATCGAGAAGGGCGTACAGGGTCAGCGTGTTCGACGCGGGCGCGGGCTTCTCGATCCAGAATTCCCGAAAGACCGGGAATTCCTCGCCCGGATCATCTCCCGTGCGGACGGAGAGGCCGCGCGCCGTCACGCCGAAGTGCTGCCCCTTGGCGAGCGAGCGGAAGAAGCTCGCGCCCTGGAATATCGCCGCGTCTTCGAAGCCCTGGTCCGAGGCCCTGAGAATCCGGAGGCCGGAGAAGCCGAGATCGCCCGTTTCCGGAGGCGGCTGGATCTTGCCGAAATTGAAATCGGCGGGGTCGTAGACCACGCGCTGCGACAATCCGTTTTCGACGATGTTGATGACGACCGGCGTGGTGAAGACGGAGCCGCGATGCAGCGGCTCAAGGGAGAAGCCCACCTTGTCGTCGGCCCAGATGGCGGCTGCGGGCACGCGCCGGATCGAGGCGTATTGCTCGAAGTTGAGGTTGGAGAACACGCTCGGCAACGGCGCCTCGGGCGCCTTGAAGGGCGCGGCCGCGAGCTGCATGGCGGCCTTCATGACGGTGTCGGGGGCGAAGGGAACCGGCTGGGCGAGCGGCTCCGCGGCGGCCTGCGATACGCTCGCGCCGGTCCCGGCTGCGGCGATCGCGCCGCCCAGCGCCATACCGATGAATTCGCGACGTTGCAGTTCCACCATGCCCGTTCATGTTCTTGATCGCTCTCCCCGCGCGAGGCGGGTCAAACGGCGCCTCGACCGGGGGCGGAGGCGAAGGGAAGGCGCCTGAATTGACGTTCCCGCTCCAGCCACGGCCGTTCTAACGTCTTTCCTGCGACGCAGCGAGCCGCATTTTGTCGTATCGGTAAAAACGGCGCGAGCGTCTCAATCGTCTGGAACCGCCGCTGCTATTCGGCAATAAGGCGGCGAAGCCGATTCGAGCGGCCCGGCCCGGGACGCCCGCCTGACCGGAGCTGAACGTCATGAGCCCGCCTGCCAGAAGTTGCCTCGCCATCGTCCTTTCGGCGGGCGAAGGGGTGCGGATGCGCTCGCAGCGGGCCAAGCCCATGCATGAGATCGCGGGGCGCTCGATGCTCGCGCATGCGCTCGCGGCCGTGAAGGCTGTCGGGGCTCGGGAGGTGGCGGTCGTCGTCGGTCCGAACGCCCCGGACGTGGAAGCCGAGGCCCGGCGGGCGATCCCGGAGGCGTCGATCTTCGTCCAGGGGGAGCGGCGCGGCACGGCGCATGCGGTGCTCGCCGCGCGGGAGGCGATCGCCCGCGGCTATGACGACGTCCTCGTGGTTTACGCCGACATTCCCCTGATTCGCGGCGAGACGCTGGCCGCGATGCGCGCCGGCCTCGCCGAGGGCGCGGCGGTGGTGGCGCTCGGCTTCGCGCCGGCCGACCCGACCGGCTACGGCCGGCTCATCGAACAGGACGGACGCCTCGTCGCGATCCGCGAGCACAAGGACGCGACCGCCGAGGAGCGGAAGGCGCGGCTTTGCAACGCGGGCCCCATCGCCTTTTCGGGGGCGGAGGCGCTCGCCATGCTCGATGCGATCCGCCCGCACAACGCACAGAACGAGTATTACCTCACCGACCTTGTGCAGATCGCGAACGACCGCGGCCTTCCGGCCCGGACGCTGGAAGCGGACGCGACCGAGGTGATGGGCGTCAATGACCGCGTCCAGCTTGCGGCCGCCGAGGCCGCGATGCAGGCGCGGCTGCGCCGCCGCGCGATGCTGGAGGGCGCGACCCTCGTCGCGCCGGAGACCGTGTTCCTGTCCTGCGACACGAAGATCGGACGGGATGTCCTGATCGAGCCGCATGTCGTGATCGGGCCGGGGGTGACGATCGAGGACGGCGCCGTCATCCATGCGTTCTCGCATCTCGAAGGCGCCCGCGTCGCGGGCGGCGCCTCGGTCGGTCCCTATGCCCGGCTGCGGCCCGGCGCGGACATCGCGGCGAAGGCAAGGGTCGGCAATTTCGTCGAGATCAAGCAGGCGACCATCGAGGCCGGCGCCAAGGTCAACCACCTGACCTATATCGGCGACGCCCGGGTCGGCGCGGGCGCCAATATCGGCGCCGGCACGATCACCTGCAATTACGACGGCTTCTCGAAGGCGAAGACGGACATCGGAGCGGGCGCCTTCATCGGCTCGAACTCCGCGCTGGTCGCGCCCGTGAAGATCGGCGACGGCGCCTATGTCGGCTCGGGCTCGGTCATCACCAAGGACGTCGAGCCGGACGCGCTTGCGGTGGCGCGCGGCCGGCAGGAGACGCGGCCCGGCTGGGCCAAGGCTTTTCGGGCGAAGCACAAGAAGGGGTGAGACGGCCTCGTCTCACTCCGCGGCTGCGGCGGCGTGCTCTTCCTCCGCCGGGGCGAGCTTGCCGGAGACCGCCGCGCCCGCGTCCGGCGCGAGGCGGGCGAAGACGAGCACGGACAGGCTCGACAGGATCGCCACCATGACGAGCGCGATCGAAAGGTCGCGCGCGACGAGGGTCTGGTCGCCGAAGCGAGATCTGGATGACCTGGATGCAGATCGCGGCGACCGCGACGCCGACCGCGCCCGACATCTGCTGCGAGACGCTGGCGAAACTGGTCGCGCGGCTCATGCGCGGCGGGCTGACGTCGGCGTAGCTCAAGGCGTTGAGCGCGGTGAAGACCAGAGAGCGGAAGAAGCCGCCGGCCAGAAGCGCAAGAAAGATCAGCCAATGCGGCGTCTCAGCCGTGAACAGGCTGTAGGACGCCATGAAGGCGCCGGAGATGAGAGCGAAGGCGATCAGCGCCGTGCGGAAGCCCAGCCAGCGCAGCGCGCGCGAGGCCGAGAATTTCATCAGGAGCGCGCCCGCGGCGGTGGCGAAAGTGAGCGAGCCGGATTGGAAGGGACTCAGCCCGAATCCGAGTTGCAGCAGCAGCGGGATCAGAAAGGGCAGGGCGCCGATGCCGATGCGGAAGATCAGGCCGCCGGCCACGCCGGAGAAGAAGGTCGGAATTCGGAGAAGCTTCAGGTCGAGAATCGCGTCCTCGTTTTCCCCAGCATGGCGGACGTAAGATCGCGAGCAGGGCGAGGCTCCCCGCAATCATCACAACGACCACCCACCAGGGCGCCATGCCGCGCCCGATCAGCGACAGGCCGGAGATGAGGCCAAGGAGACCCAGCCCCGACAGGAAGAAGCCCTTGAAATCGAAGCGTGCGACAGCCTCCTCGCGCAGGTTGGCGATGAACCTGAGCGCCAGCCCCACTCCGAGAATCCCGATCGGGACGTTGATCCAGAAGATCCAGCGCCAGTGGAAATAGGTGGTGATGAAACCGCCGAGCGGCGGCCCGGCCACCGGCCCGAGCAGGGCCGGAATGGTCAACCACGCCATCGCGTTGACGAGATCGGACTTTTCGACGCTGCGCAGCAGCACGAGCCGGCCGACCGGCACCATCATCGCTCCGCCAAGCCCCTGAAAAACGCGGGCCGCGATCAGAGTCTCCAGCGACGTCGAGGCGCCGCAGAGAATGGAGCCTACGGTAAAGACCACGATGGCGGTGCAGAACACGGTGCGCGCCCCGAAGCGGTCGGCGACCCAGCCGGACGCGGGAATGAAGACCGCGAGGGTCAGGAGATAGGACGTAAGGGCGAGCTTGAGGACGATCGGGTCCCGATGCAGGTCCTGCGCGATCGCCGGCAGCGACGTCGAAATGACCGTGCCGTCCATGTTTTCCATGAAGAGCGCGGTCGCGATGATGAGGGCGGTGACGGTTGAGGAGCGCATAAGAAAGCCGCCGGTCTTCTGACCCCCGGCGGCGGCCACCGCAAGACGGAACGGCCATGTCGGGCGACGGCGTCGGTCACAATGCGTTGACCCGCCCCCGTCGCAGCCCGCGAGGGTTTGACGGCGCTCGATGTCTTGAGGGCTTCGAGCGAGCGCATCGGCGCGGCTCGCGAATGCGCGCGAGCCTCGGGCCGGACGCTTTCGCGTCCGGTTAGAACTTCATCAGGGCCCGCGCGTCGGCGAGCGCCTTGTGGCAGGTGGCGAGATCGTCCATGCCGTCCGCCTGGCGCGCCTGCGCGATGAACTGGCGGACCCGCGTCACGTCGGCGTCGGAAATGTCTCCGGCCTCCACCTCGGCGTTGGCGAGCGTGTTGGGCGTCGGCTGCCGGTGCATCTGCGCGGCCGTTGATTGCCGCGCGGTCTTGCCTTGCCCGGCGATCGCGTCGAGCTTCGCGTTTACCTCGACCTCGAGATCGTGGATCTCGCCCGTGCAGGGGCCTGCGAGAACCGGCCCAGCCAGGAGGATGGGCGCGGCGGCGATGACTGCGAAGCAGACCCTCATGATTTCGACCCCTGCCTACGACTTCTTTCTTGCGTCGTCATTTTAGAGTTTTCCGCCGTTTCAGACCATGGATTTGTTTCTTGGCATGGGCGTGCGGATCTCATGCCGGCCCGGTCCCGAAGGGAGGGCGACGCCAGCCCCTGCGCGCAGGAGTCCAATGGCCGTCGCGCGCAAGAAACCACTCGATTGATCTATGAAATGCTCCCGCGGCGCTCCACGTCGCGGCTGTAAACCATGATTTCGCTATGCGCCGTCTATTAACACTGTTAACGAATGGGAATTTAATGCGGCCTGACGCCTCATCGAATGTACAGCTGTGAACGCCTGGCATCGCCAGAGTAGGGCGATTTATTTTTTTCCATTCAAAAATCGGGAGAGACTCATGAGTTACAGAGCGTGGCTTTTGGGCGCCGTTATTCTTGGGGGAGCTGTCTCCCAGTCACAGGCGGCAATCAATTATTCGACGGATCTGGCGACGTGGCAGGGCCTTGGTAGGGCCCAACTACGAGACGACCAACTACGGCTCGGACGGAAGCACGGTCTCGAGCGTGACGCTCAACGACGGCTCGATGAGCGGTCTGACGCTGGACGTCAGCCCCAGCGCGCAGATTTACACGGTTGGCAGCAGCTGGGCGACTTGGTGCTGCGGCTATACGGGGCAAGTTCTCGACAACGGGACCAACTCCGTAACATTCACGTCTGGCGCCGGGGCAGCAGACGACGGGCATTGGCTTCTATGCTGAACCGCGAGGCGTTCCAAACATTCGACATCACGCTCGACGCGGCAAACGGCGCCGAGGTTCTGACCCAGCTCGTCGCAGGCCAGGGCGGCGCGCTGTTCTTCGGCTTCTCCGCGCCGAATGGCGCGGTGAACAGCTTCACCGTAAGCTCGAGTCAACCGTTCGCGGTCGGCGACATTTACGCGGAGGCCGCCGTTCCGGAAGCCTCCACCTGGGCGATGATGCTCTTCGGGTTCGCGGGTCTCGGCTTCGCGGGCTACCGACGCGGCCGGTCGCCGCGGTCGGCTCTCGCCTGACTGTAACCGCTCACTACGAACTCAAAGGCCGCTTCGGCGGCCTTTTTCTTGGTGTGCCGGACGGAGACAGGCGTTCCGCGCTTCAGCGCGGCGCCTCCTGCTCCCCGTGCTCCACGAGCAGCGCCTTCAGCCGGTTGCGCATCATCATGCCGGGCCGGTCGGAGGGCATGTGCATCTCGATCTTGCGGCTCATGTCGACGATGGCGTCGGGGTCGGTCGATTCGAGAATCTCCCGGTCTTCCTCGATGATCCTGCCGTCCCAGGCGCGCAGCTCCTCGGTCGAGCAGTCTTCTTCGCGGTCGTTGCGGAACAGGATCTGGACAAGCTGGATCGAGCCGTCGTCGATCGGCGTCGCCGAGTTGAAGATCAGGTGCCTCAGGCCCGAGGGATATTCCATGTCCATCGTGCGGCAGAAGGGCATGAACCATTGGTTGCGCATGATCCGCCTGGTCCAGGGCTCCTTCGTCCCGGTGATGCGCGCGGCCTCGGGGGGATTTTTCACAGGCACGATCGTTTCGGCGACGAAGCCGTAGTCCGTCTCCGTGATTTCGTATTTTTCCGGCTTCGGCTGTGTGACGTCGCCGAAGGTGCTCTTGTGGACGAAGGAGAAATGCGCGTTGTCGAAGGAATTCTCCATCATCCGGAGCGCGGAGCATTTCCAGGTGTCGTCGAACTGGTGGATGCGGCGGAAAGCCGGATCCTGGTCCTGCGGCAGATCGGGAATGTCCTGCAGCGGCTCGCCGAGGCAAACCCAGACATAGCCGTAACGCTCCCTGGCGTGGAAAGATCTCGCTCTGGCGTCGGGGACCGGCTGCTCGAACGGGAACTGCGGAATGTTCACGAGCTTGCCCGTGCGGTCATATTCCCAGCCGTGATAGCCGCAGACGATATTGCCGTCGTTGATCCAGCCCTTCGAAAGCCTGGCGGTGCGGTGGCAGCAGCGATCCTCCAGCGCAGCGGGCTCGCCCTCCCTGTCGAGGAAGAGCACGATATCCTGCCCGAGCAGGCGAAAAGGCTTCGGCCCGTCGGCCAGCGTCCCGAGGGGTTTCGTCGCGTACCAGAAATTGCGCAGAACGTTCTGACGGGTGACGAGCATCGGGGCCTCGGCGGTTTTCCAGACGGTACGCTGGCAAGATCGGCGCCGCTTGAATGCGACGCCGGGCTCGTGCGAGAATGCGCGTTAACGCATCTATAGCCTGCCTTCGAGGGCCGCTATGAGCAAGACCGTCACGAAAATCCGGCCGAAGGTGGAAACGAATGTGCAGCGGCCGCGGCTGCACAAGGTCATCCTGTTCAACGACGATTACACGCCGCGCGATTTCGTGGTGCAGGTGTTGAAGGCGATCTTCCGGCTCAACGAATCCCAGGCGATGGCGGTTATGCTGACCGCCCACCGCAAGGGCGCCTGCGTGGTGGCGGTCTTCGCGCAGGACATCGCCGAGACGAAAGCCCAGCGCGCGACAGAAGCGGGCGCGGCCAAGGGCTATCCGCTGCGCTTCGGCACCGAGCCCGAGGAATGAGCGAGGCCTTCCGCAAACGCAAGCTCGGTCGCGCCTCTGTCGAGGTCAGCGAACTTGGGCTCGGCACGGCGCCGCTCGGAGAATTGTTCGACCCTGTCGAGGACGACGAAGCCTCCGCCATGTTCAAGGCCGCCTGGGAGGGCGGCGTGCGTTATTACGACACCTCGCCCTGGTACGGGCGCGGGCAGGCGGAGCATCGAGTCGGGCGCGCGCTCTACCGGAGGCCGCGCGACGAATTCGTCATCTCCTCGAAGATCGGCCGGCTCCTGCGCCGGCCGCTGAAGCCAGGCCCCTTCGATCGGGGCGAATGGATCGGCGGCCTCGATTTCGAGACCGTGTTCGACTACGGCTACGACGGCGTGATGCGCTCCTTCGAGGACAGCCTCCAGCGCCTCGGCGTCAATCGCATCGACGTCCTCCTGATCCATGACCTCGACGGCTGGCATCACAAGAGCCGCGAGCGGATCGACGCCTATTTCGCCCAGCTCGTCACCGGCGGCTGGCGCGCGCTTGAGGAATTGCGCGACGCGGGCGTCATCAGGGGGATCGGCGCGGGCTTCAACACCATGGGGACGATCCCGCGCTATCTCGACTCCTTCGACATCGACTTCTTCCTGATCGCGATGCGCTACACGCTGCTCGAACAGGACGTGCTCGACGAGGAATTTCCTCGCTGCGCCGAGCGCGGCGTCGGAATCGTGATCGGCGGCGGGTACAATTCCGGCATTCTCGCGACCGGCGCGGTTCCGGGCGCCATGTACAATTACGAGCCGGCGGGGCCCGCGATCCTGGATCGGGTCGCGCGGATCGAGGCGGTCTGCAAGCGCTGGAACGTGCCCTTGCCCGCGGCGGCGCTGCAATTCCCGCTCGGCCATCCGATCGTCGCCTCGATCATTCCCGGCGCGATCACGCGTGCGCAGGTCGAGCGCAACGTCGCCGCCTTCCGTCATCCGATCCCGGCCGAGTTCTGGGCGGAGCTCAAGCGCGCCAAGCTGATCCGGCCGGACGCGCCGACGCCGGGCTGAACCGGATTCCATAAACAACAAGGGCGGAAGCGATGTTCGAGAAGGGCCTGTTCGCGGGCAAGAAGATCCTCATCACCGGCGGCGGCACGGGGCTCGGCAGGGGCATGGCGGAGCGGCTCCTGGGGCTCGGCGCCGAGATCGCGATCTGCGGGCGGCGCAAGGCCGTCTGCGAGGCGACGGCGGAAGAGCTCATGAAAGCCCACGGCGGCGTCGTCAAAGCCTATGGCGTCGACATTCGCGACGCGGCCGCCGTGGACGCGATGGTCGAGGAGATTTTCAGCGAGGGCCCCCTGACCTCGCTCGTCAACAACGCGGCGGGGAACTTCATCGCGCGCACCGAGGACCTTTCGCCGCGCGGCTTCGACGCCATCGCCAATATCGTGATGCACGGCACGTTCTATGTGACGCAGGCGGTCGGCAAGCGCTGGATCAAGGGCAAGCATCGCGGCAGCGTGATCTCGATCACCGTGACGTGGACGCGCAACGGCGGGCCTTTCGTCGTGCCTTCCACGATGAGCAAGGCGGCGGTCGAGGCGATGACGAAATCGCTGGCCGCCGAATGGGGCCGCTACGGCATTCGCCTCAACGCCATCGCGCCGGGCGAAATCCCGACCGAGGGGATGAGCAAACGCCTCTCCCCGCAAGGGGACTCGGGGATGGGGACGGCGGCGGTCAATCCCTTCGGCCGATACGGGCGGATGGAGGAATTGCAGAATCTCGCGGCCTTCCTGCTTTCCGACGGCTGCGAGTGGCTGACCGGCGAGACGATCGCGATGGACGGCGCGCAGGCGCTCGCGACCGGCGGCAATTTCTACGAACTGCGGAAATGGGGCGACGCCGAATGGCAGGCGGCCCGCGCCGCGATCGAGGCGCAGAACGCGAAGGACAGGGCGGCGCGGGGATAGATCGCGTTCGTCGAAACGCGCGGCGTTTTGCGCCCTTGCCAAAACGCGCCAGACGAGGCGAGGGGTCTCCTTGGCGCGAGGATCGCGCCGCCGGAGCCGGTTTTGAGCAGTCAGTCGGGGACGAAAGCGACAGGCGTTCCATCGCTCGCCCGCGCGCTCGCCATCTGGGGGCCGGGGCTCCTCGTCATGCTGGCCGATACCGACGCCGGCAATGTCGTGACCGCCGCCGACGCCGGAGCGCGTTTCGGCTACCGGCTCCTGCCGCTCACGCTGCTCCTCGCGCCGGCGCTCTATCTCATCCAGGAGCTGACGCTGCGGCTCGGAATTGCGACCGGCCGCGGGCACGCGGAACTCATTCGCGAGCGCTACGGCCTGCCCTGGGCGGCGCTCGCCGTCGCGGGGCTCGCGGTCGCTGCGATCGGCTCCCTCGTCACGGAATTCACCGGCGTTGCGGGCGTCGGCGAGATGTTCGGCGCGCCGCGCGCGCTCACGCTGCCGCTCGCCGCGCTCGCGCTCCTCGTGATCGTGGGTTCGGGCGCCTATCGGCGCGTGGAACGGGCCGCGCTCGTCATCGGCCTGTTCGAACTCGCCTTCTTCGTCGTCGCATGGAAAGCTCGGCCCGATTTTTCCCTGATGGCGCGCGAATCCGTGAGCCTGCCGCTGCGCGACAGCAGCTTCCTGCTGATGGTCGCCGCCATCGTCGGCGCGACCTTCAATCCGTGGATGGTCTTCTATCAGCAGTCTGCGGCGGTCGATAAGGGGCTCGGCGCCGCCGATCTTTCCCACGCCCGGGCCGATACGGGGCTCGGCGCGGCGCTGACCCAATGTCTTACGGGCGCGGTCCTGATCGCAGCCGCCGCTGCTTTCGCCTCCCGTGGCGCGCCGGCGAAGCTCGCGAGCGTCGGCGACATCAGCGCGGCGCTGACGCCCGCGCTCGGCGCGGCGGCGGGCAGGGTCGTGTTCGGCGCGGGGGTGCTCGGGGCGTCGCTGGTCGCCGCCATCGTCGCCTCGCTCGCGCTCGCCTGGGGGGTGGGAGAGATCTTTGGCATGCAGCGGAGACTCGAGCGCAGTCCCTTCGCGAGCCGCTGGTTCTATGCGGCCTATGCCGCCGCGGTCATCGGCTCCGCGCTGGTCGTCTGGGCGATCCCGGACCTTGTCGCGCTCAATGTCGCGGCGCAGGCGCTCAACGCCTTTCTCCTGCCGCTCGTGGTCGGCTTTCTCGTCGCGCTGGCCGCGACGATCCTGCCCAAGCCCCTCGCGCTGTCGCGCGGCCGGCTGTGGCTCGTCGTGGCCGTGTCGGTCGTGGTGTCGGCGCTGGGGGTCGCGGCCGGAATCGGCGCGCTGATCTGAAGCGCGCGCGAGCGATTACGCCGTGCTTCTTTCGGGAACCGCGAGGTCTTCTGCCAGGATCGCCGCCCGGACCTTGACCTGCGCCTCACGGCCGCGCGCATCGACCTCGTAAGCGGGAAGCGCTTCGGGCGGAAAGCCCGCCTGAAGATAGACGTCCTCGCTCATCAGGACCTCGCAGCCGATCGTCTTCGTGAGGCCTTCGAGTTCGCGCCGCGACATTGACGGGGTCGCCGATCACCGTGAATTGGGCGTGGCGCTCGTAGCCGATGTCGCCGGCGACGATCATGCCCGCATTGATTCCGATGCCGAAGTGGATCGGCTCGTTGAGGCCGGGGGCCAGCGCCTTATTCAGGGCCTTAACATTGGCCGCGATCCCGGCGCAGGCCGAGACCGCCTGCCGGCAGGCGGTCTCCGCGGAGCGCGCGGAGGCCGAAGAGCGCGAGCAGTCCGTCCCCGAGCACCTGGTTCGGCTCGCCCCCCGCCGCGATGACCGCGCGGCTCACCGCATTGAGAAACTGGTTGATGATGAAGACGGTATCGTAAGGCAGGCGGTTCTCGGCGAGCCGGCTCGACCCGCGCATGTCCACGAACATGATGACGAGGTAACGCTCGTCGCCGAATCCGAGCGGGCCGCCGCGCCGGAGGTCCGCGACCGACACATTGGCGGACAGGAGCGGCACGAAGGCGATATCGCTCTCGGGCCTCAGCTGGCAGGCGAGCCGCACCCCGGGCCCGACCGCGATGCGGTCGAGCACCGCCTGTTCGGCTGCGCTCGCGGGCGGCAGCGGGTCGGCGTCGCCGAGCACCCGGATGCGGCAGGTCGAACAGCGTCCGCGGCCGCCGCAGACATGGGCGTGCGGAATGTTGTTGCGAAGGCTCGCCTCAAGCACGCTCAAGCCGCGCGTCACGCGGATCGCGCGGTCGGGATAGGTGAGGCGCACCGTGCCGAGCCGGCGCTCGCGCCAGCGACGCATTCCGCGCGCGACGACGGCGCCAGCGAGGAGGGCCGCGAGCGCCGCGAGGGTGGCGTTGCGGTAGTCGACGAGCCGCGCGTTCTGGTCCGGCGTGCCGGTATGCTGCGGCGCCAGTTCGCGGCCCCGCCACGCCGGGTTCGTCGCTTCCTGCTGGATCATTCTTCCCCCCTGCCAGTCGCCGAGCAGGGCGAGCGTGGGCAGAAGCACGGCGAGCGAAAGCAGGAGGTTCCGAATCCGCGCGTAATAGGGCCGAAGGCGCAGCCAGAAATGCAGGCCGATGCAGCCATGGATCCAGACGATGAGCAGCAGAAGCGCCTGCAGGGCGCCGAAGCCCGGCGACTTGACCCAGAACTTGTAAAGCTCCTGCGGATAGCTCTTGTCGAGGCCGAAGAGACTCAGCGGCACGCGCGTCCCAAAAATGTGGTCGGCGAGCAGGAAGGGAATCGAGAGCCCCAGCACGAGCTGGGTCGCCTCCATTCGCGTCCAGCGGAACTGCCGTCGCTCGTAGAGCGCCCAGAATCCGAGGCCCATGTGCGTGAGGAGGGCGGCGTAGAGGACGACGGCGCCGAGCGTCGACTGCCAGAGAAGCTTCTGGAAGACGAGCATTGCGTCCATCGCCGCCACGGAGACGTTGCCAAGCGCATGGTCGGTGAAGTGAAGCGTGACGTAAGTGAAGAGAATGACGCCGCAGGTGAGCCTCACCTGACGCAGGCTCGGCAGCGCGAGCCGGCGGGCTGGCGGGGAAAGAGCGAGCGTCTCGTTCTCAGCCACCGCGGCCCCCTGCGAATCAGCCTTCGCGCTTTGGATGCCCGCAAGCCGCGCGGGAATCAGAAAACCCAGATAGAGCAGGGAACGCAAGTGGAGAGAAATTAACCTTTTGGAAAGCTTCCCGGTAAAATCGAACATTGTTCATTGCTCTCAATAGTTTGCGCCTGGGACAGGGCGTTTCGCGGCTCTCCTTCGCATCGGGCTGGCGTTACTTGGGCGCCCGTTCAGTCTGCATTCACCCGGAAAGGCGCTTATCGGCGATGCGCGGAGGGCTTGTCCTCCCGTGGGGGCAATTCTCACGAGAACGACCGGCTTGACGCGCCGCCGAGGGCAGCCCCGGCGTCCTTGCATTCATGGGTTTCGTTTCGATGTCCGCCGAAGTTTCCGCCGTCGCGTCCGTTTCGCCGGAGCCGGAGCTCCATGACCCGCTGGCCGCCCTGCGACGGCTCGAGCCCCGGCGGCCGCCTTCCATCCTTTCGGAGGCGTCTCCCCTTCGCTGGCGCTATGGCGAGCGGCTGAACGACGTGCTGGAGGAGGCGTGCCGCCGCTTCGCGGATCGGATCGCCGTTTCGGCCGAGGAAGCGGACGTCAGCTATGCGGAACTCGACCGGCGCGCGAATCGCATGGCGCGTTATTTCCTCTCGGTTGGCGTAAAGCCGGGAGACCGCGTCGCCGTCCTCATCGACCGCGGGGTCGAGGCCTATGCGGCGCTGTTCGGCCTGCTCAAGGCGGGCGCGGCCTATGTGCCGCTCGACGCCAACCATCCGGCGGAGCGCATCGGCTACATCGTCTCCGACGCCGGCGCGACCGCGGTCGTCGCTCATCTTCGTCTCGTCGACAGGCTGGGCGAATGCCCGGTCAGGACGCTCGTGCTGGAAAGCGCGCGGGAGGACGTCGCGACCTTCTCCGACGCGCCCCTGACCGAGGCCGACCGCCCGCAGCCGGCCGACAAGCTCTGCTACGTGCTCTACACGTCGGGCACGACGGGCAAGCCGAAGGGCGTGGCCGTTGCGCATCCGAGCATCTGCAATTTCGTCCGCGTCGCGGCGGAAACCTATGGCTTCGCGCCCGGCGACCGGGTCTATCAGGGCATGTCGGTCGCCTTCGACTTCTCGATCGAGGAGATCTGGGTGCCGCTCGCGGCGGGCGCGACGCTGGTTCCCAACACGTCCGCGACGAGCCTGTTCGGCGAGGAACTCGCGGAACTTCTCGAGAAGCGGGAGGTGACCTGCCTCGCCTGCGTGCCGACGCTGCTCGCCTCGATCGACCGCGACCTGCCGAAGCTGCGCATTCTTCTCATTGGCGGCGAGGCGTGCCCGCCGGCGCTGGTGAAGCGCTGGAGCGCGCCGGACCGCACGCTGCTCAACAGCTACGGGCCGACCGAGACCACGGTCACCGCGACGCTTGGCGTCATGGCGCCGGACAAGCCCGTGACCATCGGGCGGCCGCTGCCGACCTATACGATCGTCATTCTCGATCCCGAGCATGACGTCGTGCTCGCAGAGGGCGAATCGGGCGAAATCGGCATCGCCGGCGTCGGCGTCGCGGAGGGCTATCTCAACCGCCCCGAGCTCACCGGGGCGAAGTTCATCGAGGATTTCCTCGGCCTCGCCAACAATCCGTCGGGCCGAATCTATCGCACGGGCGATCTCGGCCGCCTCGATGAGAATGGCGAGATCGAATATCTCGGCCGCATCGACACGCAGATCAAGCTGCGCGGCTATCGGATCGAGCTGACCGAGATCGAGTTGGTCCTGCTGGAGATCCCCGAGATCGCGCAGGCGGCGGTCAGCACCTTCGAGCCTGCGCCCGGCGCGACGGAACTCGTCGCCTATTATTCGGCGAAGCGCGGCGCGAAGGCGCCCGACCGCAACGCCATCGCGGCATTCCTGCGGTCCCGCCTGCCGGGCTACATGACCCCGGCCTATCTGGAGCCGCTGCCGGCGATCCCGACGCTCGTCAGCAACAAGGCCGACCGCAGCAAGCTGCCGAAGCCCGTCTGCGAGCGGCTGCGCTTCGGCGGGGCAGTCGTGCCCCCCGAGACGCCGACCGAGGAGGCGCTCGCCGAGGCGCTTGAGGCGGCGCTGGGCCTCAAGGAGGTTTCGGTCGAAGGCGACTTCTTCGCCGATTACGGCGCGCACTCGCTGCTGATGGCGCGTTTCTGCGCGCGGGTCCGTCAGATCGACGGCTCGCTCCAGGTCGCGATGCGCGACGTCTATGCGAACACGACCATCCGCCGCCTCGCGCAGGCGCTCGACGCCGCGCGCCCCGCTGGCGCCGCCATCGAGGCGCTGCCGGAGCGGCATCGCCCGAGCGACTTCGCCTATTACGCCACCGGCGTCGCGCAGACGGCCGCCTACGCAGTGTTTGGCGGTCTCCTGGTCGCCGCGAGCTTCGCGTCGCTGAACTGGATTTATGCGGCGGTCGACTCTCCGGTCGATCTCTACGCCCGGGCGCTTGCCGTGGCGGTCGTGTGGTTCTTCGCCCATACCGCGCTCGCGGTCGCGGCGAAGTGGGCGCTGATCGGCCGGGCGAAGGCGGGCGCGATCCCCGTCTGGAGCTTTGCCTACTTCCGCTTCTGGGCGGCGAAGCTCGTGGTGCGCTCGGCGCCCGTCAACGCTTTCGCCGGCACGCCGCTCTTCAACCTCTACCTGCGCCTGCTCGGCGCGAAGATCGGCCGCAACGCCGTGATCGCGACGATGAACGTGCCGGTGACCGCCGATCTGCTGGAGGTCGGCGAGGACGCCGTCGTCATGAAGCATGCCTTCATGACGGGCTATTCGGCTTATGGGAACCGCATCCACATGGGTCCCATCAAGCTTGGGCGCGCCGCTTATGTCGGCGAGCAGAGCCTGGTCGACTTCAACACCGAGATCGGCGACTTCGGCCAGCTTGCGCATGCGTCCTCGCTGCAGGGCGGCCAGCGCATCCCCGAGGGCAAGAGCTGGCACGGCTCGCCCGCGGAGGAGACGACGGCGACCTTCCGGCTCAATGACGAGGTGCGCGTGTCGTCGCTGAAGCGCTGCCTCCTGACCGCGTTGCGTCTCGTGATCGTCCTGACGATCGCCGGCGCGCTCGCGGAAGCGGTTCTCGTCTATGCGCTCGCCTTCATCGAAGGATCGGAGGATGCGGTCGCGATGGGGCCGATGAGCGCGGCGGTCGGGCTTCTGCCGGGCGCTGCGGAAAGCGCGGCCGTCATCACGCTCCTGACCCTTGTCGCCGGCCTTGCGGCAAACATCCTCCTGCCGCGCCTCGCCAATCTCTTCCTGAAGGAAGGGCGCGTCTATCCGCTGTTCGGCTTCCACCACTCGCTGGAGCAGATCGTCGAACTCGTCAGCAATTCGGCCTTCTTCAACCTGTTGTTCGGGGACAGCGTCTATATCGAGCCCTACCTGCGCGCGCTCGGCTGGAAAGTGCACAAGGGCGCGGAGACGGGCTCGAATTTCGGCAGCGACCAGAGCCAGGACAATCCGGGCTTCGTCGAAATCGGCGCGAACACGGTCGCGTCCGACGGGCTCCGGATGGGCAATATCGCGATGTCGAGCCACGGCTTCCGTCTGGCGACGTCGCGCGTCGGAGCGGACAGTTTCCTCGGCGCCATGGTCTTTGTTCCGGCCGGCGCCCGCACGGGGCAGAACGTGCTCTACGGCAGCAAGGTTCTGGTCCCGACGGATGGGCCGGTGCGCGAGAATGTCGGCCTGCTCGGCTCGCCTGCCTTCGAGATCCCGCGCGCCGCGGCGCGCGACATCGAGGCGATCGCCGCCATCGGCCCGGCCGAGCGCGCGCGGCGGCTCGCCATGAAGACGCGGCGCAACCTCGCCGCGATCGCGGGCCTCATCGCCTCGCGCTGGGCGGTCGCTTTCTTCGGCGTCTATGCCTTCGGATGGACTGCCGCGGTGTTCGGCGCAAACGACGTCCTTGCCATGACGATCGCCACCGGCGCCGTGTTGCTGGCGACGGTCGCGCTCTTCATCTTCATGGAGCGCGCGTCGATTGCCTTCGGCCGGCTCGAGCCGGAGATGGCGACTGTCTATGATCCGGCCTTCTGGCGGATCGAGCGGCACTGGAAGCTGTCCGACAATATGCTCGCGGGCGCTTTCGGGGGAACGCCGATGCGCAACTTGATCTCCCGCATGCTCGGCGTGAAGATCGGCCGCAAAGTGTTCGACGCCGGCTGCATTCTCTCGGAGCGCACCCTGATCGAGATTGGCGACGAAGCCAACCTCAACGAACACGTTCTGGTGCAGGCGCATTCGCTGGAAGAGGGCGTGTTCAAGTCCGACTACGTGAAGATCGGGAAGGGCGCGTCGGTCGGCGTGGCGGCCCTCGTCCACTACGGCGTGACGCTCGGCGAGGACAGCCACCTCGATCCCGACTCCTTCCTGATGAAGGGCGAAATCATGCCGCCCCGCTCCCGCTGGCGCGGCAACCCCGCGAAAATGGTCGCGGGCGGGCAGGGCTGCCCCCTGGCGTGAGCGAAGAGCGGCGCGACGATCTCGATCTCGCGCCGCTTCGGGCGTCGCTTCTGCCGTTCGGCGTCCTCGTCGCGGCCCGGCGCATCCGGGCGGGCGACGAGGCGGCTTTTCCGGCCCCGGAAGGAGCCGCGGCGCCCCTGGACCTTTCGCGCCGGCGGGCGAGCGGCGCGGCGCGGATTGCGGCGCGCGGACTGCTCGCCGCGCTTGGCGCCGATCCGAAGGCGCCGCTGGTGAAGGCGCCTTCCGGCGCCCCGGTCTGGCCGGCGGGTTTCGTCGGCTCGCTCGCGCATGATGAGGCTTACGCTGTGGCGGCGGTCGGACCGAGGGGCCGCGTGCTGGGCCTCGGCGTCGATATCGAACCGGCCGAGCCTCTGCCGGCCGACCTTGTGGATTTCGTGCTGAGCGAGGGGGAGCGTCGGGAGACCGGTGGCGACCGGGTCGCGGCGCGGCTCGTCTTCGCGGCCAAGGAGGCGGTCTACAAGGCCGTCCATCCGCTGGACGGCTCGGCCCTCGAATATCCCGACATCGAGATCCGGCTCGCCGAGGGTGCGGCGATCCTGCGGGACGGCCGCCGCCTGAGGCTCTTCACGCTGGCGGAGAGCCGGCTGGTCGCCGCGGCGCTCGTGGTGTCCGAGGCGCGCTGAAGGCGCGACTCGGCGCCTGAGATTGCGCGAGCAGGCGTGCGCGCGTTGCTGTAGGAGGAAGGCCGGACGGCTGCCGGGGGACCGAATGCGAAAACGGATGGCTCTTGTCTCGGCGGCGCTTTGTCTCGCCGCCCATGCCGCCTGGGCGGACGCAAGCGGCAACGCCGCGCTGTCGCTGGCGGCGCGGATCGGCGACCGATCCCCGCGGCTCTCGCTGTTCCAGAAAGGCCTGCTCGGCGCCTATCTCGACGGCCGGTCCGGCGCCCGCTACCTCGGCCGCGGCGTCATCGAGGTGAAGGCCGATGCGGTCGACTGCCGAATCAGCAATGTCGACATTGCGGACAAGGCCTGCACGCTGACGTTCGGCTCCAAAACCGTATTGCTCAAGGGCCGCGAAGCGCAGGCGCTTTATGCGACGCTCATCGAAGCCGGCGTTCCCCCGAGCGGAGCCGCGGGCTCGATCCATGCGTCGGTGACGAATCTCGTCTGCAGGATCGACCCGGCTGAGGTGCGCCAGAAGGCGGGGGGCGGAGCGGCCTGCTCATTTTCCGCGGGATCTTGAGCGGCCTTCCGATCGCGGACGGCTCCAGCCCGTGCGATTTTGCAAAAACACGCAAGCGGATAGTGAGCCGGATCACTGACTTCAAAGCCTTCGATGCTTAAACCCTATTTATGCAACGATCTTAGCCAGCGGCATGATCGTTGCGCCTTAAAGTATTGAAATAAATATCGAACAATAAAAAAAGGGGCAACCCATGACTTTTGAAATCATTGCACTCATCTGCTCCCTCGGCGTCGAACCAAGAGATTGCGTGCCTGGCGCTGGGGCGCGCGTCGTCGAGAAGATCGGGGAAGCAGATTCGGAACTTGGCTGCGTGAGGCAGGGACTGCTTTCGTCCGGCGGGGAAATTTCCAAGGCCAAGGACGGGGAATTCGAGAAGATCATCTGCGTGGCGATGAGCCGGGATATCGTGGCCGGGCCGTAATTCGGGGGGAATACGAGAGGAATAGGGGCGTATGCGCCCCAGGGCGTGGCGTCGTTTTCTTCGCCGCGGCTTGCGCCAAAGGCGACGGCAGCGGCGCTGGGCCTGTTCAGGCCGCCGAGCGTCGGTTCGCGACTGTCTTGACGGTTGACGAAGTAAGAAAAAGTTCGCGCCTCCCCTTGCGGCCCTGGTCCGAACCCGCTATGGAAACCGGCCGGGGTTGGCGGCGCGATGCGACCCCGAATGATCATACATGGCTACCGCCCCTTTCGGCTGGACCTCCTTGAGGCCGGCGGCGATGGTGGCGGCGGATAGGCCGGGGGACGGAGGGGCAACCCTCGCGGTCCGCTCGGCCATGTCCTGTCCGAGACTGCCGGCGCGCGCAAGACCTTCGGGTCGAGGCGCTTAATTCCTGAAGGTCCGAAAGGGCCGAGGGGGCCAGCATAGACGGGGACGACCGGGTTTTCTAAGCCGGCGGGTTTTCCCGCGGGCTGAATGCGGTTTGAACCTTCTGTCCGGCGCTGGGTTCGCCTGAGCTCCGGGGACAGGCGCAAGTCGTCGCGGCGCTCGAGCCCATGCGGTTCGCGCGGCGCGGCATGTGCAACAGGCGGGGAAACCCGCCGACCGGAGAAATGAGCACCGTGGACAGAGCGGAAAAGAAAGAAGCGGTTGCGGCTCTCCACGACGTCTTCGCGAAGACGTCGGTGGTGGTCGTGGCGCATTATTCCGGCCTGACCGTCGCCCAGATGCAGCGTCTGCGCAAGCAGATGAAGCAGGCTGGCGCGACCGTGCAGGTCGCCAAGAACCGCCTCGCCCAGATTGCTCTCGAAGGCACGGACGTCGCTTCGATCGGGTCCCTTCTCAAGGGCCCGACCCTGATCGCCCATTCGGCGGATCCGGTAGCGGCGGCCAAGGCAGCCGTGGCTTTCGCCAAGGATCACGAGAAGTTCGTGCTTCTGGGCGGCGCCATGGGCACGACGGCCCTCGACGTCGAAGGGGTCAAGGCGCTCGCGACCTTGCCCTCGCTCGACGAACTTCGGGCGAAGCTCCTGGGGCTTATCACCGCCCCGGCGACCAAGCTCGCCCAGCTCGCCAATGCGCCGGCCGCCAAGGTCGCGCGCGTGGTGGGGGCCTATGCCGCCAAAGACGCAGCCTGAGTCAGGCTCTTCCCATTCTTCGAATCGAACCCATATAAGGAACTCTCAAAATGGCTAATCTCGAAAAGATCGTCGACGAACTCTCGGGCCTCACGGTTCTCGAGGCCGCCGAGCTCGCCAAGATGCTCGAAGAGAAGTGGGGCGTCTCCGCCGCCGCTGCTGTCGCGGTCGCCGCGGCTCCGGCCGCCGTCGCGGCCGCTCCGGTCGAGGAGAAGACCGAGTTCACGGTTGTCCTCGCCGCCGCCGGCGACAAGAAGATCGAGGTCATCAAGGAAGTCCGCGCGATCACCTCGCTCGGCCTCAAGGAGGCCAAGGACCTGGTCGAAGGCGCGCCGAAGCCCGTCAAGGAAGGCGTCAGCAAGGACGAGGCCGAGAAGATCAAGGCCGCCCTCGAGAAGGTCGGCGCGAAGGTCGAGCTCAAGTAAGGCGTCGAGCCCTTTGCGGGCTCAAAAGATAAGGGAGTTACGGACGGTCCCGGGCCCTCATGGCCCGGGGCCGTTCCGGCGTTTTTGGAAAGAACGGCGTTTGGGCGCCGGGGCCAGCGGGCGGCGCCGAGCCGCCGAGGCGGGCTTCGAGGGGACGCTCATAAGGAGCAGACCGCTCCATACCGTCCAGGGACGAATTTCGGCGTCCTCAGGACGTGAACATTGAGGATCGACATGGCGCAGACATTCACCGGCCGCAAGCGGGTTCGCAAAGTCTTCGGGCACGTCAAGGAAGTCGGCGAAATGCCGAACCTGATCGAGGTGCAGAAGGCTTCGTACGACCAGTTTCTCCTCAGGGACGCGCGCGGCGGGCAGCGGCCGAACGAGGGCTTGCAATCGGTGTTCAAGTCGGTCTTCCCGATCAAGGATTTCGCGGAGACCGCCCAGCTCGAATTCGTCAAGTACGAGTACGAGCAGCCCAAGTACGACCTGGACGAGTGCCGTCAGCGCGGCATGACCTATGCCGCGCCGCTGAAGGTGACGCTGCGCCTGATCGTGTTCGACGTCGATCCCGAGACGCAGGCGAAGTCCGTCAAGGATATCAAGGAGCAGGACGTCTACATGGGCGACATGCCGCTCATGACGCCGAACGGCACCTTCATCGTCAACGGCACCGAGCGCGTCATCGTCTCGCAGATGCACCGCAGCCCCGGCGTGTTCTTCGATCACGACAAGGGCAAGAGCCATTCCTCGGGCAAACTCCTGTTTGCCGCCCGCATCATTCCCTATCGCGGATCGTGGCTCGACATCGAGTTCGACGCGAAGGACATCGTCTATGCGCGCATCGACCGCCGCCGCAAGATTCCGGTGACGTCGCTGCTCTACGCGCTCGGCCTCGACGGCGAGGAGATCCTCTCCACCTTCTACCGCAAGAATCCCTACACGCGCGTTCAGGGCGGGTGGCGCATCCCTTACGACCCCGAGCGGATGAAGGGCCTCAAGGCCACCGTCGACATGATCGACGCCGACACGGGCGAAGTCGCGATCGAGGCGGGCCGCAAGCTCACCGCGCGCTCCGCGCGCCAGCTCGCCGAGAAGGGCCTGAAGGCGCTGCTCGCCCAGGATTCCGATCTCTATGGCCAGTACATCGCCGAGGATCTCTATAGCCCGGAGACGGGCGAGATCTATTCGGAGGCCGGCGACGAGATCACCGAGAAGTCGCTCGCGCAGCTCGTCGAGCTCGGCTTCGACGAATTGCCGATCCTCGACATCGATCACGTCAACATCGGCCCGTACATCCGCAACACGCTGAAGGTCGACAAGAATTCGTCCCGCGAGGACGCGCTGTTCGACGTTTATCGCGTGATGCGTCCGGGCGAGCCGCCGACGATCGAGAGCGCGGAAGCGATGTTCCAGTCGCTGTTCTTCGACGGAGAGCGCTATGACCTCTCCGCGGTCGGCCGCGTGAAGATGAACATGCGGCTCGATCTCGACGCGCCCGACACGCAGCGCACGCTCCGCCGCGAGGACATCCTGGCGGTCGTGAAGGCGCTCGTGAACCTGCGCGACGGCCGCGGCGACATCGACGACATCGATCATCTCGGCAACCGGCGCGTGCGCTCGGTCGGCGAGCTCATGGAGAACCAGTACCGCATCGGCCTCCTGCGCATGGAGCGCGCGATCAAGGAGCGCATGAGCTCGGTCGAGATCGACACGATCATGCCGCAGGACCTGATCAACGCGAAGCCGGCGGCGGCGGCGGTGCGCGAGTTCTTCGGCTCCTCGCAGCTCTCGCAGTTCATGGACCAGACGAACCCGCTCTCCGAGATCACGCACAAGCGCCGTCTCTCGGCGCTCGGGCCGGGCGGCCTCACGCGCGAGCGCGCGGGCTTCGAGGTGCGCGACGTGCACCCGACGCACTATGGCCGCATCTGCCCGATCGAGACGCCGGAAGGTCCGAACATCGGTCTCATCAACTCGCTCGCCACTTTCGCGCGCGTGAACAAGTACGGCTTCATCGAGAGCCCGTATCGCAAGGTGCGCGACGGCGTCGTGACGGACGAAGTCGCCTATCTGTCGGCGATGGAGGAGCAGAAATACGCGGTCGCGCAGGCGGACACGCCGCTGGATGCGGCGGGCCATATCACCGGCGATCTCATCGTCTGCCGCCAGGCGGGCGACGTCGTGACGCTGTCGGCCGATCGCGTCGATTACATGGACGTGTCGCCGAAGCAGATCGTGTCGGTCGCGGCCGCGCTGATTCCGTTCCTTGAGAACGACGACGCGAATCGCGCGCTCATGGGCTCGAACATGCAGCGTCAGGCGGTGCCGCTCGTGCGCTCCGACGCGCCGCTCGTCGGCACGGGCATGGAGGCGATCGTTGCGCGCGATTCGGGCGCGGCGATCGCGGCGCGGCGCGCGGGGATCGTCGACCAGATCGACGCGACCCGTATCGTCATCCGCGCAACGGACGAGACGGACGCGGCGAAGCCCGGCGTCGACATCTATCGGCTGATGAAGTTCCAGCGCTCGAACCAGTCCACCTGCATCAACCAGAAGCCGCTCGTGCGCGTCGGCGACCGGGTGGAGCAGGGCGACATCATTGCCGACGGTCCATCGACCGAACTCGGCGATCTGGCGCTCGGCCGCAACGTCCTCGTCGCCTTCATGCCGTGGAACGGCTACAACTTCGAGGACTCGATCCTGCTCTCCGAGCGTATCGTCAAGGACGACGTCTTCACCTCGATTCACATCGAGGAATTCGAGGCGATGGCCCGCGACACCAAGCTCGGGCCGGAGGAAATCACGCGCGACATTCCGAACGTCTCGGAAGAGGCGCTGAAGAACCTCGACGAAGCCGGCATCGTCTATATCGGCGCGGAAGTGCAGGCGGGCGACATTCTCGTCGGCAAGATCACGCCGAAGGGCGAAAGCCCGATGACGCCCGAGGAGAAACTGCTGCGCGCCATCTTCGGCGAGAAGGCGTCGGACGTTCGCGACACGTCGCTGCGCGTGCCTCCGGGCGTGCAGGGCACGATCGTCGAAGTGCGCGTCTTCAACCGCCACGGCGTCGACAAGGACGAGCGCGCCCAGGCGATCGAGCGCGAGGAGATCGAGCGCCTCGCCAAGGATCGCGACGACGAGCAGGCGATCCTCGACCGCAACGTCTATGCGCGTCTCGCCGAGACGCTTCACGGCAAGCGCGCGCTCTCGGGGCCCAAGGGGTTCAAGAAGGACCAGATCCTGACGCCCGAGCTTCTCGAGGAGACCCCGCGCTCCCAATGGTGGACCTTCGCGCTCGAGTCCGACACGGCGATGTCGGAGATCGAGGCGATGCGCAAGCAGTACGACGAGGCGAAGAAGTCGCTGGAAAGCCGCTTCCTCGACAAGGTCGAGAAGCTGCAGCGCGGCGACGAACTGCCTCCGGGCGTGATGAAGATGGTCAAGGTCTTCATCGCGGTGAAGCGCAAGATCCAGCCCGGCGACAAGATGGCGGGCCGCCACGGCAACAAGGGCGTGGTCTCGCGCATCGTGCCGCAGGAGGACATGCCGTTCCTCGAGGACGGAACGCCGGTCGATATCGTCCTGAATCCGCTCGGCGTGCCGAGCCGCATGAATGTCGGGCAGATCCTCGAGACTCATCTGGGCTGGGCCTGCTCGGGCCTCGGCAAGCAGGTGGGTCAGGCGGTCGACGCCTATATGCGCTCGAACGACGCGGCTCCGTTGCGCGGCAAGCTGAAGGAGATCTACGGCGAGGACGAGACGATCAAGGCGCTCGACGACAATAGCCTTGTTGAGCTCGGCGAGAATTTGCGCCGCGGCGTGCCGATCGCGACGCCCGTCTTCGACGGCGCGCGCGAGAAGGACATCGTCGAGATGCTGAAGATGGCCAACTACGATCCGTCGGGGCAGGTGACGCTCTTTGACGGACGCACCGGCAATCCCTTCGATCGCAAGGTGACGGTCGGCTACATCTACATCCTCAAGCTCCATCATCTCGTGGACGACAAGATCCACGCGCGTTCGATCGGGCCCTACAGCCTCGTCACCCAGCAGCCGTTGGGCGGCAAGGCGCAGTTCGGCGGCCAGCGCTTCGGCGAAATGGAGGTCTGGGCGCTCGAAGCTTACGGCGCGGCCTACACGCTGCAGGAAATGCTGACGGTGAAGTCGGACGACGTGGCGGGCCGCACCAAGGTCTACGAGGCCATCGTGCGCGGCGACGACACGTTCGAATCCGGCATCCCGGAGAGCTTCAACGTGCTCGTGAAGGAGATGCGGTCGCTCGGCCTCAATGTCGAGCTCGCCTCGCTCAAGCGCCTGCCGGAAGAGGCGCCGCCGCCAGCGGAGGCCGCCGAATGAGGCAGGCGAGCGCCCGCTTCCGGCGGGCGTGCCCCTCGATTGGGCGCAAGACCGAACTTGACTGATTTTCTTCCATCAATGCGGGCTTCGGCGCCGGTCGGCGCTTAAGGTCCGCGGGAGACGAGAATGAACCAGGAAATCACGAATCCCTTCGCACCCGTCGCGGCGCCGCAGGCCTTCGATCAGATCCAGATCGCGATCGCTTCGCCGGAAAAGATCCTTTCGTGGTCGTTCGGCGAGATCAAGAAGCCCGAGACGATCAACTACCGCACGTTCAAGCCGGAGCGTGACGGCCTTTTCTGCGCGCGCATCTTCGGGCCGATCAAGGACTACGAGTGCCTGTGCGGCAAGTACAAGCGGATGAAATACAAGGGCGTCATCTGCGAGAAGTGCGGCGTCGAAGTCACGCTGTCGCGCGTGCGCCGCGAGCGCATGGGCCACATCTCGCTGGCGGCTCCCGTCGCGCATATCTGGTTCCTGAAGTCGCTGCCGTCCCGCATCGGCCTTCTGCTCGACATGACGCTGAAGGATCTGGAGCGCGTCCTCTATTTCGAATCCTACATCGTGCTCGATCCGGGCCTGACGCCGCTCAAGGATCGTCAGCTGCTCAGCGAAGACGATTATCTGCGCGCGCTCGACGAATACGGGCAGGACAGCTTCACCGCCTTGATCGGCGCCGAGGCGATCCGCGAGATGCTGAAGGGCATGAACCTTCAGAAGATCGCGGACGACCTGAAGGTCGAGATCGCCGAGTTGAAGAGCGAGCTCAAGCCGAAGCGTCTGGCGAAGCGCCTCAAGATCATCGAAGCCTTCATCCATTCGGGCAACAAGCCGGAGTGGATGATCCTGACGGAAGTCCCGGTCATCCCGCCGGACCTGCGTCCGCTCGTGCCGCTTGACGGCGGCCGCTTCGCGACCTCCGATCTCAACGACCTCTACCGCCGCGTCATCAACCGCAACAATCGCCTGAAGCGGCTGATGGAGCTGCGTGCGCCCGACATCATCATCCGCAATGAAAAGCGCATGTTGCAGGAGTTGGTCGACGCGCTGTTCGACAACGGCCGGCGCGGCCGCGTCATCACGGGCGCCAACAAGCGCCCGCTGAAGTCGCTCGCCGACATGCTGAAGGGCAAGCAGGGCCGGTTCCGTCAGAACCTGCTCGGCAAGCGTGTCGACTATTCCGGCCGCTCGGTCATCGTCGTCGGTCCCGAACTCAAGCTGCACCAATGCGGCCTGCCGAAGAAGATGGCGCTCGAGCTTTTCAAGCCGTTCATCTACTCGCGCCTCGACGCGAAGGGCCTTTCCGCCACGGTGAAGCAGGCGAAGAAGCTCGTCGAGAAGGAGAAGCCGGAAGTCTGGGACATCCTCGACGAGGTGATCCGCGAACATCCGGTGATGCTGAACCGCGCGCCGACCCTGCACCGCCTCGGCATTCAGGCTTTCGAGCCCGTGCTGATCGAGGGCAAGGCGATCCAGCTGCATCCGCTCGTCTGCTCGGCGTTCAACGCCGACTTCGACGGCGATCAGATGGCCGTGCACGTTCCGCTGTCGCTCGAAGCGCAGCTGGAAGCGCGCGTGCTGATGATGTCGACCAACAACATCCTGCACCCCGCCAACGGCCAGCCGATCATCGTGCCGAGCCAGGACATCGTGCTCGGCCTCTACTACGTGTCGCTGATGCGCGACGGCGATCCGGGGCAGTACGAGGAGGATCCCGAGACGAAGCGGCCGCTGCGCGGCTTCTTCAGCGACATCGGCGAGATCGAGCATGCGCTCGCTGCCGGCGCCGCGACGCTGCACACGAAGGTCAAGGGTCGCGCCTGGACCTATAACGAGAAGGGCGAGCGGGTCGCGAAAATCTTCGACACGACGCCCGGCCGGCTGCTGCTTGGCCAGCTCCTGCCCGACCATACGAAGATTCCCTTCGACGTCGTCAACAAGCTGATGACGAAGAAAGAGATCTCGAACATGATCGACATCGTCTACCGCAACTGCGGTCAGAAGGAGACGGTCATCTTCTGCGACCGGATCATGGCGCTCGGCTTCCGCGAGGCGTTCAAGGCCGGCATCTCCTTCGGCAAGGACGACATGGTCGTGCCCGACACGAAGCCGCAGCGAATCTCCGAGACGCTGTCGCTCGCGAAGGAATACGAGCAGCAGTACAACGACGGCCTCATCACCCAGGGCGAGAAGTACAACAAGGTCGTCGACGCCTGGGCGAAGTGCTCGGACAAGCTCGCCGAGGAGATGATGGCGGGCATCTCGGCCGTCCGCAAGGACGAGCACGGGCGCGACAGGCCGATCAACTCGATCTACATGATGTCGCACTCGGGGGCGCGCGGTTCGCCCACGCAGATGCGCCAGCTCGCGGCGATGCGCGGCCTCATGGCGAAGCCTTCGGGCGAGATCATCGAGAGCCCGATCATCTCGAACTTCAAGGAGGGCCTGTCCGTCCTTGAATACTTCAACTCGACCCACGGCGCCCGCAAGGGCCTCGCGGACACCGCGTTGAAGACCGCGAACTCGGGCTATCTCACGCGGCGTCTCGTCGACGTCGCGCAGGACTCGATCATCACGATGCCGAACTGCGGCTCCGAGCGCGGCATCTCGATGCGCGCGATCGTCGACGCGGGCACGGTGGTGGCTTCGCTTGGGAGCCGAATTCTCGGCCGCACGGCGGCCGAGACGCTGCGCGACCCCGACGGCAATGTCATCGTGGAAGCGGGCGAGATGGTCGTCGAAGAGCATATGCCGGCGATCAACGCCGCCGGCATCCAGGAGGTGAAGATCCGCTCGGTCCTCACCTGCGAGGCGAAGAACGGCGTCTGCGGCGCCTGCTACGGGCGCGATCTCGCGCGCGGCACGCCGGTCAACATGGGCGAGGCGGTCGGCGTCATCGCGGCGCAGTCGATCGGCGAGCCGGGTACGCAGCTCACGATGCGCACCTTCCACATCGGCGGCGCGGCGCAGCTGGCGGACCAGTCCTTCATCGAGTCGAACTTCGATGGCGAGGTGAAGATCCGCAACCGCAATGTCGCGCGCAACGCGAACGGCGATCTGATGGCCATGGCGCGCAACGTCGCCGTCGTCATCTATGATCGTTCCGGCGCGGAGCGAGCGGTGCATCGCGTGCAGTACGGCGCGCGGCTCAAGGTCGACGAGGGCGACAAGATCAAGCGCGGCCAGCGCATCGCCGAGTGGGATCCGTTCACCCGTCCGATCCTCACCGAGGTCGACGGCGTGGTCGGCTTCGAGGACCTGGTCGAAGGCTCGTCGATGTCCGAACAGGTGGACGAGGCGACCGGCATCGCCAAGCGTATCGTCACCGACTGGCGCTCGACGCCGCGCACGGCCTCCCTCAAGCCCGCGATCGTCATCAAGGGCGCCGACGCCAAGATCGCCAAGCTCGCGCGCGGGGGCGACGCGCGCTATCCGCTGCCGGTGGAGTCGATCATCTCGTTTGAGCCCGGCGCTCAGGTGAAGGCGGGCGACGTCATCGCGCGTATCTCGATCAACAGCGCGAAGACGCGCGACATCACGGGCGGTCTGCCGCGCGTGGCGGAGCTGTTCGAGGCGCGGCGGCCGAAGGACCACGCGATCATCGCCGAGATCTCCGGCACGGTGCGGTTCGGGCGCGACTTCAAGAACAAGCAGCGCCTGACGATCGAGCCGAGCGAGGAGGGGGCCGACTCGGTCGAGTACCTGATCCCGAAGTCGAAGCACATCCATCTGCAGGATGGCGACGTCATCGAGAAGGGCGAGTATATCGTCGACGGCAACCCCGCGCCGCACGACATCCTTGCGATCAAGGGCGTCGAGGAGCTGGCCGCCTATCTCGTGAACGAGATTCAGGAGGTCTACCGGCTGCAGGGCGTCAGCATCAACGACAAGCACATCGAAGTGATCGTGCGTCAGATGCTGCAGAAGGTCGACATCGTCGATCCGGGCGACACCGACTTCCTGAAGGACGAGCAGGTCGACAAGCTCGATCTCGATGCGGCCAACGAGGCGGCGCTCGCCGAGGGCAAGAAGCCCGCGTCCGGCATGCCTGTTCTGCTCGGCATCACCAAGGCGAGCCTGCAGACGCGCTCCTTCATCTCGGCGGCTTCGTTCCAGGAGACGACGCGCGTCCTCACCGAAGCCGCGGTCAACGGCAAGGTGGATACGCTCGAAGGCCTCAAGGAGAACGTCATCGTCGGCCGGCTCATCCCGGCCGGCACCGGCGCCGCCATGACGAAGCTGCGCTCCATCGCGTCGATGCGCGACACGCTCATCCTCGCGCAGAAGGCGGAAAAGTCGCAGTCGCCCGAGGCGCTGCCCCTGGCTGCGCCCGGAGCGGAGCCGACCGTGCGTCGCGAACGGACGAAGTCTGCGGCGGAGTGATCCGCCGCGCCTTCGGGCCCGCCTGACGAACCTTTGGAAGCCGCCTTCGGGCGGCTTCTTTTTTGGCGCGACTTTTCTTGACGCAATGTTCGGCGGCGCTGACGGCGCTTGCCTGTTCTCCCGTGCGGCCATTTGTCGCCTGACCGGCGCTTTCGAAAGCTCCTGCGTCAAAGTTGAGGCGCAAGTGCGATGTATTGTTAAAATTGATTTTATGCCGTTTACGGAGGACGCGCGATGAAATCATTCGCCTTTCAATCGTTTCCTTCTGTCGACCGCCTTGGCGCTAGCGTGTGCGGGCGGAGTGCACGCAGCCACCGTCAATGTCATTGGAGCGAACGGCGCCGACGGCGTTGGCGGGCCGGGGCTCCCAGGCGGCGACGCGACCGCTATCGCCGCAACGGTAGATCCCACGAATGCCGCCGGCGCGACGGGTGGTAACGGGGGAGCCGGCGATGTCGGCTATGACGGCGGAGTCGGCGGCAATGCTAACGCTGCCGCGACTACGACCACGCCCGACGGCTCAGGCGCGGGCTCTGCGACCGCCACGAGTCAGGCGGCGCCGGAGGCGGCGGTGGAGTCGACGCCAATGGCGGGCACGGTGGAAACGCAAGCGCGGTCGCGACCGTGACCGGGGTTCAACAGGCCTCCGTCAATGCTGGCGCAATCGGCGGCGGTGGCGGACCTTCCACTACCGACTTCAGTGGCAGCGGCGGCGGGGGTGACGGCGGGGCGGCCGTGGCGGGAGCCGCTGGCTCCGCTACGGGTGCGGTGACCGTGACAGCGAGCGCGGCTGGCGGCGCGGGCGGGGCCAGCTTCGTCGGTCGGGGCGGGAACGGCGGCGGCGCCGCCTTTTCGTCCGGCGGGTCTGGGCCTGCCGTCGCAGGATACTCGACCTCCGGCGGGACGGTCACGGTCACGGCCCAGGCGACGGTGGCGGCGGTGGGGAGGGAGACGGAATTTCGGGCGGCAACGGAGCGAGCGTGACGCTGCTTAGCGATGGCGGCCCAAACAGCGCCGTCGGAGGGGCCACGACCGGAACGCTGAGCGTGACGCAGTGGGCGTCGGCGGCAGCGGCGGGACGGGCGCGACCGGAAACGGCGGCGGAGGAGCCGCCGGCAGCGCCTCCAGCACCCTCACGGGGTCAATCCATCGTCCTCGATCGACTACAATCTCGCAGCCATCGCGACGGGGGGCGCCGGCGGCGACGGGATCGGCTATTCCGGGAGTGGCGCCCCAGCCTCCGCGGCGATGCGACGGCGACCACAAATGCAAGCAGCGCCACCGACAACGGCGGCGCAAGCGCATCCTCCACAGCATCTGGCGGCGCCGCGGGCTCGGGAGGAATTCAACGCGTTTGGGGAAGGGGGTGGGAGCGGAGTTGCATCGTCCACCGCGGTCGAGAGCGGCCATGACGGGGTCGCGAATGCGTCTTCCACCGCAAGCGGCGGCAGCGGGGCTAGCGCCGGCGCCGACGGTCAAGGGGGCGCCGGCGGAGCCGCAACCGCGAGCGCAAAATCGAGCGCTACGAACAGCGCTCGGCCCAGGCATCCTCAAGTGCGACGGGAGGCGCAGGAGGCGTGGCGGGCGAAGGTTCCGCGGGGCAGGGCGGGGCCGCGAACGCATCCGTCCAGGCGGTTTCGTCCAAAAGCAGTTCGGCGAGCGCGACCGCTATGGGCGGGAACGCTCCAGCTGCGACCTTCGGCGGCGGCCAGGGCGGCGGCTCTTCGACGGCGACCGCATTGTCCTCTACATCGGAGGATGGTCCATCCAATGCCATCACCACCGCCAAAGGCGCGCGACTCAGAGGGATATTCTTCTTCCTATGTCTGTTCCGTCGTCGCCGCTACCTCCCATCCTGTGTCTTCCGCGCATTCCTTTCCATCGTGGCGAACGCGTATGCGACGGGCGGCGTCGGTGGGAGCTCCGATGTTTCGTATGCGAACCTGGCGCCGCGAATGCGACGCCACTGCGACTGCCGCTCTGTGCAGCCCGCCCGGCAGTCGTGACGGCGATCGGCCGTTCAGGAGGAGGCGGAGTGATCGTCACAGCCGGAAACGGCGGCGACGCGTCCGGCATAGCCAACGCCGTATCCTCCGCAGGGCATCTGGCTTCAGCGACGGCAAGCGCCTACGGCGGAGCTGGCGGCGCGCAGAGAGGTACCGACGCCCCCCGCGCTAACGGCGTCGCCAGTGCTGCAGCGAGCGCGGCCACGAGCTTCTCTTCTGCAAAGACTCAGTCCGCTGCCGCCTCTCAAGGCGGTGTCTCCTCTACCACTAACGCCATCTCTCAGAGCGGCGGCGCTGCGCAAGCCTTTGTCTATCCGCTAGATATCGCATACTCTTTTTCCTCCGTTCTTCCGTACTAGTCCTACTCGGCTAGCCTAATCGACGGTGCGGGTCTCGTCTCCCAGGCGATGCTCCGTCCACCGACGTCGTGTTCGGGACCGCCATTCTCGGCGCAATTTTGCCGCTGACGGCGCGCGGTCTCACGCCTACAGCGCCTCGACGACGTTCAACATCTATTATCACGGCGACCTGTTGCTCGGCTTGATAGACATCAAACGATCGTTCAACGCCGAGCTTGGCTTCCAGTCTATCGCGTTCACCGTCGTCGTCGGTGGCGTCACCGTTTTCGCCCCGCCGCCATTCACCCTCCTTTCCAGCGCCGAGATCTTCTTCCGCGACGCTGTTTTCTATCTCCGCCCATATTCTCGTCAGGCGGCGACTTTCTGCTACACTCTCGTTGCAAATGGAACCCGTGGCTTCGTCTTCGACTTCGCTGTTCGCGGAACTGTGCCGGAGGCTCCGACCTGGATGATGATGCTTACGGCTTCGCCGCGCTCCGTTATGCGCTTCCGCGCGCAGAGCGACGTCGCCGCACGTAGCGCCGTGACACTCATATCGCCAGCCGCCTTCGGGCGGCTTCTTTTTTGGCGCGAGGCGCGGCGGCGTTCCCTCGCACCCGCATTCGTGGCTTAATGAGGCGCGACGGAACGACGAAGCGGGGCGGATGCGCCGCGCCACGGGAGGAAACGCATGAAGGAAGCGCTCGCGCGGTGGGAGGCCGCCTGCGCCTCGTCCGCCATCCTGCGTTTTGTCGACGTCAACCTGCGCGGCGTGGGGCAGGTGATGTTGCAGGACAATCCGCTGACGGGACTGCTCTTCCTCGTGGCCGTCGCGTGGGGCTCCGTCGCGGCTGGCGCGCCCTCCATCTTCTTCGGCGGTCTGCTCGGCCTCGTCGCCGCGACGCTGACCGGCCAGTGGATGAAGGTCGATCGGGCGACGCTCGGGGCTGGCCTTTGCGGCTACAACGGCGTGCTCGTGGGGCTCGCGCTGCCGACCTTTCTCGCGCCGGGGCTGTTGCTCTGGGCCTATGTGGTCATCGGCGGCGCGGTCTCGACCATCGTGACGCTCGGCGCGGCGAACACGCTGAAGCCCTTCGAGGCGCCGGCCCTGACCTTTCCCTTCGTCATCGTGACCTGGATCCTGCTGCTGGCGTCTTATGGCTTCGCGGGCCTCCCGGGAACGGCCCTGCCGTCGGGCCAGGTCGTCGCGCCTTTCGAACCCGCAGCCAGCCTTGCGCTCGGCGCAGGCGCATTCCTCGCCGGCGCGCTCATGTCCATCTCTCAGGTCTTCCTGAAAGCGAGCGTCGTTTCCGCTCTGCTCATGCTCGCCGGACTTGCCGTGAACTCCGTCGCGGCCGCCGCCTTCGCGCTCGGCGGGGCGATTCTCGCTGTGATCGTGGCGCATCTTTTCGGCGCCGAGAGCGACCTCGTCTCGCAAGGCCTGCTCGGGTTCAGCCCGGTGCTGACGGCGATCGCGCTCGGCGTGACGTTCCACCGGCCGAGCCCCAGGATCGCCGCCTATGCCGCGCTCGGCGTCGTCTTCACCGTCATCGCGCAGGCTGCGCTCAATGTCGCATTGCGGCCCTTTGCGATCCCGGCGCTCACGGCTCCTTTCGTTCTGGTCTCCTGGATGTTCCTGCTTCCGCCGCGGCGTTTCGGCGAGGGGGCGGAGGAATAGCGGCCTTCGCCGCCTCCGCCTTCGCGGCGGCCTCCGCGTCGAGGTCGTCGCGATAGCCGAAGCCCGCGCGGATCGCGACGATCACCGGCACGAGCAGGGACGCAACGATGCCCGCCGCGAAGCCGTTGTTGTAGAGGTTCAGTCCGGCATGCAGCGGGCCGACCGTCATCGCGGCGGACGAATGCACGAGGCCCGCGACCACGCCCCAGCCGAAGCCGAAGCGGCCCGCAATCGGCGCGAGGGTGGTCCCGAACAGGGCCGCGAGCGTGACGGACGGGTCGGAGGCATGCCAGGGGCGCGCCAGCGAACCGAGGAAAACGCCGAGTATGATCGGCGTGATGTTGCGGGCGTGCTTGCCGTAGGCGGCGAAGCCGACGATCGTCAGGATGGCGCCGATGGTCGGGCCATTGAGGTCGCCGCCGATCGCCACCACGTAGATCAGGCCGATCGCCCCGGCGAGGCCCATATTGACGAGCGTCGCCCCGAAGCCGGCCAGCGCGATGAAATCCGTGGGCGAGCGGCCGGGCTCCTTCAGGATGTCGGGCAGGCGCGCGAACGCTTCGCGGTCCAGGCCGTAACCGGCCGCCAGCATCGAGCCGAAGAACAGGGCGAGAAAGACGACGAGCAGCGCCTGCGACTCGCGCGTCCATATGAAGACGGGGTCGGGCACGAAGCCGTAAGCCTTGTACATGGCCACGACGATCGTCCCCACGATGCCCGCGGTAAATCCCATATTGTAGAGGCTGAAGCCCATATGCGCGCGAAAGAGTTGCGCAGCGGCGGGCGGAAGCATGAAGCCGATCGCAAGTCCGGTCGCGAGCGCCAGCGGAACGCTGATCGCCGGCGCGAGCGTCGTGCTGAACAGAATTTCCGTGAAGACCGGCGCGAGGGCCGCGCCGAAGAAGGCCGTGTTGAGATGGCTATGAAACGGCTCCCCGCGGAATTTCGCATAGAGCCAGACGCCGGCGACGATCGGCCAGACATTGAGGAGATTCTTGCCGAAGAGGCCGAAGCCGAGAACGAGAAAGAGACACGCGACCGCCGCGCCGGTCATCTGCGCGCCGGCGCGCCAGTAAACGCAACAGGCCGCGAGCGTCAGCAGGCCCGCGCTGACGCAGCCGCCGCCAATGCCTCCGACGCCGAAATAGTCGGTGAGCAGCGCGTCGCGAGTGGTGAGGATAGCCCACAGGCCCCGGACGACCGACGCCGGGGACTGAACGAAGCAGGCCGAACACGACGAAAGCCGCCGCATAGGCCGCGACAACGACGAGGATCGTCGAACTGGCCAGCGACTTTGGCGCGGTTCGCTCTTCGCGAATCGTCATCGTCCGGATTCCTCCCGTCGTTTCCTTATGTCGCCTTCGGAGCCTGCTAGCTCAGAAACGGCGGCTGAGAAAGGGCGAGCCCTTGAGGCCGAAGCGCCAGGGCGTGTCGACCGCCTTGCTGATGCCGATCCTGACGCCGGCCGCGATCTCCTTCCGGGGGACGATCCAGGCGCGGGAAAGCGCGAAGGGCGGCCGATCGAGCGCCCGCCCGTTGTGTTCGGGGCGCGTGACGCCGAGCGCCTGACACAGCTTGCCGGGGCCTGAGCACAGGTTTCGCGGATCGTTTGTCCCGCGCCGCGCCGACATGACCGCAAGGCCGTCGCCCGGCTCGAGCGCCCGGATCAGCACGCCCGCGCCGGGTTCAGGCCCGCATATGAAGTTCAGGCAGAAGTGCAGGCCGTAGCTTTGATACACATAGGCATGCGCGGGCGGCCCGAACATCACGGCGTTGCGCGCGGTCTGTCCGCGATGGGCGTGCGAGGCCGGTTCGCTGTAATGATAGGCTTCCGTCTCGACGATCACGCCGCCAACGCCCTCGACCAGCAGCCGCACGCCGATCAGCGCGCGGGCCGCGTCGACGACGTCCTGGCGGAAGAATTCGGGTTCGAGCGCGGGCTCGCCCTTCGAGAGACTTGCTGCCTCCATGCTCGGCTCAGACGACTTCGTCGGGGGCAAGCGCGCAGGCCATGGACGGGTCGATCTCAACCTGGAATGTGGCGTGGCTGATGCGGAATTTGCCAGCCAGGTCCTCGCAGAGCCGATGCAGGAAGGCGTCGCCCGGATGGCCGCCCGGCATGACGAGATGGCAGGTGAGCGCCGTCTCGGTCGTGCTCATGGCCCAGACGTGAAGGTCGTGGATGGAGGAGACTCCGGGGCGGCCCGAGAGGAAGGCGCGGACCTCGACCGGATCGACGCTGGAGGGAACGGCCGCCATCGACATGGCGAGCGCCTCGCGCAGAAGTCCCAAAGTTCCCCAGACAATGATCCCGTTGATGACGAGGGCGACGACCGGATCGAGCCAGAGCCAGCCGGTCATCAGGATCGCAAAGCCCGCCACGACCACTCCCGCCGACACCGCTGTGTCGGACGCCATGTGCAGAAAGGCGCCGCGCAGGTTGATGTCGTCCTTTTGTCCGGAGGCGAAGAGCCAGGCGGTGACGCCGTTGACCACGATGCCCGCCGCCGCGACCGCCATCACGATACCCTCGGCCACGGGGGCGGGGTGGGCGAATCGCAGGATCGCCTCCCAGGAGATCGCGCCAATCGTCAGCAGCAGGAAAACCGCGTTGAAGAGCGCGGCGAGGATGCTGGAGCCGCGCAAGCCGTAAGTGAGGCGCGCGGAGGGCGCGCGCTTGACGAGGTCGCTCGCGAGCCATGCGGCGCCCAGCCCGAGGACGTCCGAGAGATTGTGTCCGGCGTCCGAAAGGAGCGCCATGGAATTGGCCATCAGGCCAAAGACGACTTCGGCGACGACGAACCCGAGATTGAGGGCCATGCCGATGGCGAAGGCGCGCCCGAAGTCCGCCGGCGCATGCGTGTGACCATGGGCCCCGGGCTCATGCGGATGAGCGTGATCATGCGCGTCGGCCCTGTGATCGTGGCCGGAATCGTCCGGATGGGCGTGCGTCACAGGACCGGTCCGTCAAGTCGAAGAATGTTGCGCCACGGCGTGGTCGAGCCGCTCGTCGAGGATGCCGTGTGGCTCGATATGGGCGGTCGCCTCGACCTGCCCGGGCAGAAGCTTCTGAACCGCGGCTTCGGTTGCGTCTCCAATGGCATGCCCCTCGACCACGCTGACGCCGGGGTCGACTTCGAGGTGATATTCGACAAAAGTCCGGTCTCCCGAAAAGCGCGTCCTGAGGTCGTGGATGTCGCGGACGCCGGGACAGGCGCGCACCGCTTCCTTGATTCGGCGTCGATCGTCGGAGGGTAGTTCGCGGTCCAGAAGCTGTTCGAGCGCTTCGCCGACGATGCCGTAGGCGCTCCATAGCATGTAAGCGGCGATCCCGAGCGCGAAAATCGGGTCGGCGCGGGTCCAGCCTGTCCATTCGGTGACGGCGAGCGCGACGAGGACGGCGGCGTTGAAGGCGATGTCGGTGGCGTAGTGGGCGCGGTCGGCCCTGATGGCGGTCGAGCCGGTCTTTCGCACCACATAGGTCTGGAGGGCCACGAGCCCGCAGGCGGCGACAAGGCTCGCCACGATCACCCAGACGCCGATCGCCAGCAATTCGAGCGGCACGGGAGAGAACAGCCGCTCGATCGACTGGAAGGCGAGGGTGACGGCGGCGCCGGCCAGAAAGGTCGCCTGGGTGAAGGCGGCGACCGCTTCGCCCTTGCCATGACCGAATCGGTGATCGTGGTCGGGCGGCTGCTGCGCATATCGCACCCCGAGCAGGGTGACGATGCTGGCGCCGGTGTCGACCAGCGCATCGATCGCGGCGGCGAGCAGCGCCATCGAGCCGGTCAGGATCCAGCCGGCGAATTTGGCCAGCGCCAGCACGGTCGCGACCGTCAGCGTGACAGAGATTGACCAGCGCTTGAGCGCCGTCGCGGCGGCGATGGCCTCTGGGCCTTCGGGGATCGTTCGCATCGGGCCGCTCCCCGTTTCTTCAGGCGAATTCGCCCGCGTCTCGCCGCGGACTGGCGGGTCGGTCGTGACAGATCGCCGGGCCGGCCCCATATAACAAGAAAGGAGCCGCCGCGCCCAATGCCGCACGAAGCGCGGGACGGTCCTTCGGAGACGATCGGCCTCTCGGTTCGTCGTTGCGTTAAGATTTTCCTGCCGGACCGTCATTCCCGGCGTGGAAAGGGGTTGACGGGCGCGAGGGGCGTGGATATTGTCCGCGCGCTTTCGGCAGGTCGTAGAGCTTCGCTGTATAGGACGCCGCGTCCGATACCTAACGGCTCTAAACACTGACGATCTCATCGACGAGCCAAATCCGGCCCTGATAGGGGCCGTTTCTATCTGGCATGATCGCGGGGCTCCCCGTGATCCTCTGCTTTTGGCGGCGCCCGAACCCGCGAGGGTTTTCTGGGCGCTGTTGGTTTCGTGTATCGGGCTGCCCCGATATGCGCGATGGGCGACGGATTTTCTAAGTCCGGCTTCGGCCGGACGCCAGGACGGGAAGTTAAGGGCTCGACATGCCGACGATCAGCCAGTTGATCCGCAAGCCGCGGCAACCGAAGACCTATCGCGAGAAGGCGCGCCACCTGGAGGCGAGCCCGCAGAAGCGCGGCGTCTGCACGCGCGTCTATACGACGACGCCGAAGAAGCCGAACTCGGCGCTTCGCAAGGTCGCCAAGGTCCGCCTGACCAACGGTTTCGAGGTCATCGGCTACATTCCCGGCGAGGGCCACAATCTGCAGGAGCACTCGGTCGTCATGATCCGCGGCGGCCGCGTCAAGGACCTGCCGGGCGTGCGCTACCACATCCTGCGCGGCGTTCTCGATACGCAGGGCGTCAAGGACCGCAAGCAGCGCCGTTCGAAATACGGCGCCAAGCGGCCGAAGTGATCTGAGCGGACCTCCCGCACGAATTTCAATCGATGGCCGGCTCGTTCGGCCATGACGAAGAGAGAGTTAGGCCCATGTCCCGCCGACATAGCGCTGAAAAACGAGAGATCATCCCGGACGCCAAGTTCGGCGACGTGGTGGTGGCGAAGTTCATGAACACCATCATGTACGAGGGCAAGAAGTCGGTCGCCGAGCAGATCGTCTATGGCGCGCTCGAGAACGTCGAGGCGAAGGTCAAGACCGATCCGCTCGCGGTGTTCAAGCAGGCGCTCGAGAATGTTGCGCCGACGATCGAGGTGAAGTCCCGCCGCGTCGGCGGCGCCACCTACCAGGTTCCGGTCGAAGTCCGCACGGACCGCCGGCAGGCGCTTGCGATTCGCTGGATCATCGCGGCCGCGCGCGACCGCAACGACAAGACCATGGTGGACCGCCTGTCCGCCGAGTTGCTCGACGCCTCGAACAATCGCGGCGCGGCGGTAAAGAAGCGCGAGGATACGCACCGGATGGCTGAAGCGAACCGCGCGTTCGCGCATTACCGCTGGTAAGCGGCGTTCAGGCAACGGGGATCCAATCGTCATGGCGCGCAGCCACGCTATCGAAGACTACCGTAATTTCGGCATCATGGCCCACATCGATGCCGGAAAGACGACGACGACCGAGCGCATTCTCTACTATTCCGGCAAGTCCCATAAGATCGGCGAAGTCCATGACGGCGCCGCCACGATGGACTGGATGGAGCAGGAGCAGGAACGCGGCATCACCATTACCTCCGCCGCGACGACGACGTTCTGGCAGGACAAGCGCCTGAACATCATCGACACGCCCGGCCACGTCGACTTCACCATCGAGGTCGAGCGTTCGCTGCGCGTGCTCGACGGCGCCGTATGCGTGCTCGACGGCAATCAGGGCGTCGAACCGCAGACCGAGACCGTCTGGCGCCAGGCCGACAAATACAACGTGCCGCGCATCGTCTTCGTCAACAAGATGGACAAGATCGGCGCCGACTTCTTCCGCTGCGTCGAAGAGATCAACACCAAGGTCGGCGGTCGTCCGATCTGCATCCAGCTGCCGATTGGATCCGAATCGAACTTCAAGGGCATCATCGACCTTCTGCGTATGAAGGCCGTCGTCTGGGAGGATGAGGGACTCGGCGCGAAATATCACGACGAAGAAATCCCGGCCGACCTCAAGGCCAAGGCCGAAGAGTACCGTCACATCCTGATCGAGGCCGCGGTCGAGATGGACGATGACGTGATGGGCGCCTATCTCGACGGCAAGGAGCCCGACATTGACGCGCTGAAGCGCTGTATCCGCAAGGCGGTGAAGCAGATTTCGTTCGTTCCGGTGCTCTGCGGCTCGGCCTTCAAGAACAAGGGCGTGCAGCCGCTGCTCGACGCGGTCGTCGACTATCTGCCTTCGCCGATCGATCGCGGCGGCATCAAGGGTATCGACGTCAATACGGGGGAAGAAATCGTTCGCATGCCGAACAATTCCGACCCGTTCTCCATGCTCGGCTTCAAGATCATGGACGATCCTTTCGTCGGCACGATCACCTTCTGCCGCGTCTATTCGGGCAAGATCGAATCGGGGACGACGGTCCTCAACTCGACCAAGGACAAGAAAGAGCGGGTTGGCCGCATGCTGCTCATGCACGCCAACAACCGCGAGGACATCAAGGAAGCCTACGCCGGCGACATCGTTGCGCTCGCGGGCCTCAAGGACACCCGCACCGGCGACACCCTGTGCGACATGCAGAAGCCGGTCATCCTCGAGAAGATGGAGTTCCCGGAGCCTGTCATCGAGATCGCGATCGAGCCGAAGTCGAAAGCCGACCAGGAGAAGCTCGGCGTCGCGCTGGCGAAGCTGGCCGCCGAGGATCCGTCCTTCCGCGTCTCGACCGATCAGGAGTCCGGACAGACCATCCTCAAGGGGATGGGCGAACTTCACCTCGACATCAAAGTCGACATCCTCAAGCGCACCTACAAGGTTGATGCGAGCATCGGCGCGCCGCAGGTCGCCTATCGCGAGAGGCTGACGAAGAAAACCGAGATCAATTACACCCACAAGAAGCAGACGGGCGGCACCGGTCAGTTCGCGAAGGTCGTTCTGGTGTTCGAGCCGGCGGAAGCGGGCGCGGGGTCTTCGTTCGAATCCAAGATTGTTGGCGGCGCGGTGCCGAAGGAATACATTCCCGGCGTCGAAAAGGGCATCAACAGCGTCATGGGGTCGGGCGTCCTGGCGGGCTTCCCGGTGGTTGACGTGAAGGCCACGCTCGTTGACGGCGCCTATCACGACGTCGACTCCTCGGCGCTCGCCTTCGAAATCGCCTCCCGCGCGGCCTTCCGCGAGGGCCTGCAGAAGGGCGGCTCCGTGCTGCTCGAGCCCATCATGAAGGTCGAGGTTGTCACTCCGGAGGAGCACACCGGTTTCGTGATGGGCGATCTTCTGTCCCGTCGCGGGCAGGTGCAGGGACAGGACATGCGCGCCAACGCCGTTGTCATCAACGCGATGGTGCCGCTGTCCAACATGTTCGGTTACGTCAACCAGTTGCGTTCAGGCACGCAGGGCCGCGCGAACTTCACGATGCAGTTCGATCACTACGAGCAGGTCCCGGCGAATATCGCGTCCGAGATCATCGAGAAGTTCAAGTAAGCGGTTCCCGCGGGTCAAAACTAAAGAGTCACGAGAAGGAGTCCGGCCATGGCCAAGGAAAAATTTTCGCGTAACAAGCCGCACTGCAACATCGGCACGATCGGCCATGTCGACCATGGCAAGACGTCGCTGACGGCGGCTATCACCAAGGTTCTGGCCGAGACGGGCGGCGCCACCTTCACCGCCTACGACCAGATCGACAAGGCGCCGGAAGAGAAGGCCCGCGGCATCACGATCTCGACCGCGCATGTCGAGTACGAGACCAAGAATCGCCACTACGCTCACGTCGACTGCCCCGGCCACGCCGACTATGTGAAGAACATGATTACCGGCGCCGCGCAGATGGACGGCGCGATTCTCGTCGTCTCCGCGGCCGACGGCCCGATGCCGCAGACCCGCGAGCACATCCTGCTCGCCCGCCAGGTCGGCGTTCCGGCGCTCGTCGTGTTCCTGAACAAGGTCGACATGGTCGACGATCCGGAACTGCTCGAGCTCGTCGAGCTCGAGGTCCGCGAGCTTCTCTCGCGTTATGAGTTCCCCGGCGACGACATCCCGATCGTCAAGGGCTCGGCCCTGATGGCGCTCGAGAACAAGAGCCCCGAGATCGGCCACGACGCCATCCTCAAGCTCATGCAGGCGGTCGATGACTACATCCCGCAGCCGGAGCGTCCGAAGGATCAGCCCTTCCTGATGCCGGTCGAAGACGTGTTCTCGATCTCGGGACGCGGCACGGTCGTCACCGGCCGCATCGAGCGCGGCGTCATCAAGGTCGGCGAGGAAGTCGAGATCGTCGGCCTCCGCCCCACGACGAAGACGACCGTCACCGGCGTCGAGATGTTCCGCAAGCTCCTCGACCAGGGCGAGGCTGGCGACAACGTCGGCTGCCTGCTGCGCGGCACGAAGCGCGAGGACGTCGAGCGCGGTCAGGTTCTCTGCAAGCCGGGCTCCGTCAAGCCGCACACGAAGTTCAAGGCCGAGGCCTACATCCTCACCAAGGAAGAGGGTGGCCGTCACACGCCGTTCTTCACCAACTACCGGCCGCAGTTCTACTTCCGCACGACCGACGTGACCGGCATCGTCGAGCTGCCGCAGGGCACCGAGATGGTGATGCCCGGCGACAACGTGACGATCGACGTCTCGCTCATCGTTCCGATCGCGATGGAGGAGAAGCTTCGCTTCGCCATTCGCGAAGGCGGCCGCACGGTCGGCTCGGGCGTCGTGGTATCGATCACCGAGTAAGACTTCCGGAGAAATGGGCGGGGCGGCTTTCGCCCCGCCCGGGCCGGCCAGGGATTTGAGATCAAATGAACACGACAAACATCCGGATCCGCCTCAAGGCGTTTGATCACCGAGTGCTCGACACCTCCACCAAGGAGATTGTGTCCACCGCCAAGCGCACGGGCGCCCGGGTCCGCGGTCCCATTCCGCTGCCGACGCGGATCGAGAAGTTCACCGTGAACCGCTCGCCCCATGTCGACAAGAAGTCGCGTGAGCAGTTCGAGATCCGCACGCACAAGCGGGTTCTCGACATCGTCGATCCGACTCCGCAGACGGTCGACGCGCTCATGAAGCTCGATCTCGCCGCCGGCGTCGACGTCGAAATCAAGCTCTAAGGATTTGCCGGGCGCCTCCGCAGCGTTCAAAGCGCGCGCCCTCGAAGGAACAACGCCAATGCGTTCAGGCATCATCGCAAAGAAGCTCGGGATGTCCCGGATCTTCACCGATGCGGGCGATCATGTGCCGGTGACCGTCCTCCAGGTCGAGGGCTGCCAGGTCGTCGCGCACCGCACGCAGGAAAAGAACGGCTACACCGCGCTTCAACTCGGCGTGGGCAAGGCCAAGGTCAAGAATGTCTCCAAGGCCGAGCGTGGCCGTTTCGCCATTGCTCATGTCGAGCCGAAGATGCGTCTCGCGGAATTCCGTGTCGCCGAGGACAAGATGATCCCCGTCGGCGCCGAGATCACCGCCGATCACTTCGCTGTTGGACAATATGTCGATGTCACCGGCGTGACGATCGGCAAGGGCTTTGCCGGTCCGATGAAGCGGTGGAACTTCGGCGGCCTGCGCGCCACGCACGGCGTCTCGGTCTCGCATCGCTCGCACGGGTCGACCGGCGGCCGTCAGGACCCCGGCAAGACCTGGAAGAACAAGAAGATGGCCGGCCACATGGGCGTCGACAAGGTGACGACCCAGAACCTGCGGGTGGTTCAGACCGATGTCGAGCGCGGTCTCATCCTGGTTCAGGGCTCGGTGCCGGGCCATGCGGGCGGCTGGATCGCCGTGCGCGACGCGGTGAAGAAGCCGCTGCCGAAGGACGCGCCGGTTCCCGGCAAGTTCCGTGTTTCCGCCGAGGCGGGCGCTCAGAGCGCCGAGCCGGCGAAGGGAGAGTGACGGTCATGAAATTCGACATGACGTCGATGGACGGATCCGCCGCGGGCTCGGTCGAGCTCAGCGATGCGATCTTCGGTCTCGAGCCGCGCGCCGATCTCATCGCGCGCATGGTGCGCTGGCAGCTTGCGAAGCGCCAGTCGGGCGACCACAAGACGCTCGGCCGCGCGGATATCAACCGCACCGGCAAGAAGATGTACAAGCAGAAGGGCACCGGCGGCGCCCGTCACGGTTCGGCCCGCGTGCCGCAATTCCGCGGCGGCGGTCGCGCGATGGGCCCGGTCGTGCACTCCCATGCGCATGACCTGCCGAAGAAGGTCCGGGCGCTCGCCCTCCGTCATGCGCTCTCCGCCAAGCTGCGCGCCGGCGGCCTCGTGATCTGGGACAAGGCCGAGCTCGAAGAGGGCAAGACCAAGGCTTTGCGCGACACGTTCGCCAAGGCGTCGATGAAGAGCGCGCTCATCATCGACGGGGCCAGCGTGCACGAGAAGTTCGCGCTTGCCGCGCGCAACCTGCATCAGATCGACGTCCTGCCGATCCAGGGCGTCAACGTTTACGATATCATGCGCCGCGAGAAGCTCGTTCTGACCAAGGCCGCCGTCGAAGCCCTGGAGGCGCGATTCCAATGAACAAGGACGCCCGTCATTACGACACGATCGTCTCGCCGGTGATCACCGAAAAGGCGACGATGGCCTCGGAGAACAACCAGTTCGTCTTCAAGGTTGCGCGCAACGCCACCAAGCCGCAGATCAAGGCGGCCGTCGAGGCGCTGTTCGAAGTGAAAGTCACCGGGGTCAACACCCTTGTGCGCAAGGGAAAGGCCAAGACGTTCCGCGGGGTCCGCGGGCGTCAGCAGGATTTCAAGAAGGCCATCGTTACGCTGGCCGATGGCCATCGCATCGACGTGACCACCGGCCTCTGAGGATTTCGGATCATGGCGCTCAAGACATTCAAACCGACGACGCCGGGCCTGAGGCAGCTCGCCATCGTCGACCGGAGCGGGCTCCACAAGGGCAAGCCCTTCAAGGCGCTCACCGTCGGCAAGTCCGAGAAGGGCGGCCGGAACAATGCGGGCCGCGTGACCGTGCGCTTCCGCGGCGGCGGTCACAAGCAGTCCTATCGCATCATCGACTTCAAGCGGCGCAAGCTCGATGTGCCGGCGAAGGTCGAGCGGCTCGAATATGATCCGAACCGCACGAGCTTCATCGCGCTCATCAAGTACGCCGACGGCGAGCACGCCTACATCATTGCTCCGCAGCGCCTGTCGGTCGGCGACGAGGTGGTCGCCGGTTTGCAGGTGGACGTGAAGCCCGGCAACGCCATGCCGCTCGCCAACATTCCGGTCGGCACGATCGTCCACAATGTCGAGATGAAGATCGGCAAGGGCGGCGTGATCGCGCGCTCCGCCGGCACTTACGTGCAGATCGTCGGCCGCGACCAGGGCTACGTGTCGCTGCGGCTCAATTCGGGCGAGCAGCGTCTGATCCACGGGCAGTGCTTCGCTACGATCGGCGCGGTGTCGAACCCGGATCACATGAACGCTTCGCTCGGCAAGGCCGGGCGCGCCCGGTGGCTCGGCCAGCGGCCTCACAACCGCGGCGTCACCATGAACCCGGTCGACCATCCGCACGGTGGCGGCGAGGGCCGCACCTCGGGCGGCCGTCATCCGGTCACCCCCTGGGGCAAGCCGACCAAGGGCAAGAAGACCCGGTCGAACAAGTCGACCGACAAGTTCATCGTCGCATCGCGGCACGCGCGCAAGAAGAGAGGCTGAGCCCATGACGCGCTCGATTTGGAAAGGGCCGTTCGTCGACGGCTATCTCCTGAAGAAGGCCGAAGCCGCGCGGGGTTCGGGCCGCTCCGAGATCATCAAGATCTGGAGCCGCCGCTCGACCATCCTGCCGCAGTTCGTGGGCCTTACGTTCGGCGTCTACAACGGCCACAAGCACATTCCCGTGCTCGTGTCCGAGGAGATGATCGGTCACAAGTTCGGCGAGTTCGCGCCGACGCGCACCTTCTACGGCCACGCGGCCGACAAGAAGGCGAAGAGGGCGTAACGATGTCCAAAGCCGCCAACAAGCGCCGCGAGGCCGAAAACGAAGCCCGGGCGACCGTGCGCATGCTGCGCGTGAGCCCGCAGAAGCTTAACCTTCTGGCCCAGCTCATCCGGGGCAAGAAGGTGTCGGTTGCGCTCGCCGACCTCGAGTTCTCGAACAAGCGCATCTCGACCGAGGTCCGGAAGGCCCTGGAGTCGGCGATCGCCAACGCCGAGAACAACCATGAGCTCGACGTCGACGATCTCGTCGTCGCCGGCGCCTGGGTCGGCCGGGACATCGTGATGCGGCGCTTCGCGGCGCGCGCTCGCGGCCGTTCGGGCCGCATCGAGAAGCCGTTCTCGAATCTCACCATCGTCGTGCGCGAAGTCGGCGCCGACGAAGCCAAAGCCGCCTGAGAGGACACCATGGGTCAGAAGATCAATCCGATCGGGCTGCGCCTCGGCATCAACCGCACCTGGGATTCGCGCTGGTTCGCGAACAAGGCCGAGTACGGCAAGCTCCTGCACGAGGACATGAAGATCCGCGAGACGCTTCAGAAGGGTCTGAAGCAGGCCGCGATCTCGAAGATCGTCATCGAGCGTCCGCACAAGAAGGCGCGCGTGAACATCCATTCCGCGCGTCCCGGGGTCGTCATCGGCAAGAAGGGCGCCGATATCGACAAGCTGCGCAAGCAGGTCTCGAAGCTGACGAATTCGGAAGTCGCGATCAACATCGTCGAGGTGCGCAAGCCCGAGACCGACGCGACGCTCGTCGCGGAGTTGATCGCCCAGCAGCTCGAGCGCCGCGTCGCGTTCCGTCGCGCGATGAAGCGCGCCGTTCAGTCGGCCATGCGTCTTGGCGCGGAAGGCATCCGCATCAATTGCTCCGGCCGCCTCGGCGGCGCGGAAATCGCCCGCCTCGAATGGTACCGCGAAGGCCGCGTGCCGCTGCATACGCTGCGCGCCGATGTCGACTACGGGGTCGCGACGGCTCATACGGCCTATGGCACCTGCGGCATCAAGGTCTGGATCTTCAAGGGCGAGATTCTCGAGCACGATCCGATGGCGCAGGACAAGCGCCAGCAGGAGGCTGACCATTCCTCGACGCACCGTCCGCGCCGTGAGCCGCGCGAGCGCGAAGGGGGCCGCGACCGGGATCGGGAGCGCAGCCGAGAGACGGCCTGAGCGCGCCAAGCTATTTGAAAGTTCACGACCATGATGCAGCCCAAGAAAACGAAGTTCCGCAAGGCGTTCAAAGGCCGGATTCACGGCAACGCCAAGGGCGGATTTGCCCTGAATTTCGGCGAATACGGCCTGAAGGCGCTGGAGCCCGAGCGGATCACCGCGCGGCAGATCGAAGCCGCCCGTCGCGCGCTCACCCGTCACATGAAGCGCGCGGGCCGGGTGTGGATCCGGGTGTTCCCGGACCTGCCGGTTTCGAAGAAGCCGATCGAAGTCCGCATGGGCAAGGGCAAGGGCGCGCCGGAGTATTGGGTCGCGCGCGTTGCGCCGGGCCGCATCATGTTCGAGGTGGACGGGGTGCCGGAGCCGCTGGCGCGCGAGGCTTTCGCGCTCGCGGCCGCCAAGCTTCCGATCAAGACGCGCTTCATCCAGCGCATCGCCGAGTAAGGGGGACGCAATGAAGAGGACCAGTCGTCTTTCCGATATCCGCGTGATGACGGAAGACCAGCTCAACGACGAGGCGCTGAAGCTCAAGAAGGAGCAGTTCAACCTGCGCTTCCAGAAGGCGAGCGGGCAATTGCAGAACACGGCGCGGGTGCGCGTCGTGCGCCGTGACCTCGCGCGCGTGAAGACCATCGCTGCGCAGAAGCGCGCCGCCGAGAAGGCGAAGGATTGAGTCAATGCCGAAGAGAATCTTGCAGGGCGTCGTCGTCAGCGACAAACAGGAAAAGACGCTGGTCGTGAAGGTGGAGCGCCGTTTCACGCATCCGCTGTTCAAGAAGACGGTGCGGCGGTCGAAGAACTACCACGCTCATGTCGAGAACAAGACGCAGAAGGTCGGGGATGTGGTCTCCATCGAGGAGACGGCGCCGATCTCGAAGCTGAAGCGCTGGAAGGTCGTCGAGGAGACGGCGCAGAACGCGTGAGGTCGCCGACAAGGCGAAGAGAGTTCATTCCGGAGGCGTCGAGCCTCCTTCAGGCGAGGTCCGGCGAGCTTCGATCGTCGGATACCGGTCTGAGCAGAAAGGCGAGTAGGCCATGATACAGATGCAGACGAATCTCGACGTCGCCGACAATTCGGGCGCGCGCCGCGTGATGTGCATCAAGGTTCTCGGCGGGTCGAAGCGGCGCTACGCCTCGATCGGCGACATCATCGTCGTCTCCGTCAAGGAGGCGATTCCGCGCGGGCGCGTGAAGAAGGGCGACGTGATGAAGGCGGTCGTGGTGCGCACGGCCAAGGACATCCGCCGCGCCGACGGCTCCGTCATCCGCTTCGATTCGAATGCGGCGGTGCTGATCAACAATCAGTCCGAGCCGGTCGGGACGCGCATCTTCGGGCCGGTGCCGCGCGAACTGCGCGCCAAGAACCATGTGAAGATCATCTCGCTCGCGCCGGAGGTGCTGTGATGGCCGCCAAAATCAAGAAGGGCGATCGGGTCGTCGTCATGACCGGCCGGGACAAGGGCCGCACCGGCGAGGTCCGCCAGGTGATGCCGACGGAAAACCGCGCGCTCGTCACGGGCGTCAATCTCGTGCGTCGGCACACGAAGCCGAGCGCGCAGAACGCCGAGGGCGGCATCCTGTCCAAGGAAGCGCCGATCCACCTGTCCAATCTCGCGGTCGTGGACCCGAAGACTGGCAAGCCGACGCGCGTCGGCTTCAAGGTTCTCGACGACGGCCGCAAGGTCCGCGTCGCCAAGCGTTCCGGAGACCTGATCGATGGCTGAGGCAAAGGATAAGGGCGGCAAGGCGCCCAAGGCCGACAAGGGCGCCGCCCCGAAGGGCGGGAAGTCCGAGGTTGCGGAGACGAAGGCCAAGGGCGGGCGGCGCGACGCAAGCTCCGAGGTCGCGGCCGCCGGCGCCGTGAAGGCCGCGCCGAAGGATTATGTCGCGCGCCTGAAGAAGCACTATCAGGACGAGGTCATTCCGAAGCTCGTCGCGGAGTTCGGCTACAAGAACGCGCTCGAAGTGCCGAAGATCGACAAGATCGTCCTGAACATGGGCGTGGGCGAGGCGGTCAACGACACCAAGAAGGTGACGTCGGCTGCCGCGGATCTCGCGCTCATCGCCGGCCAGAGGCCGGTCGTGACGCGCGCCCGCAAGGCGATCTCGACCTTCAAGGTGCGCGAGAACATGCCGATCGGGGCGAAGGTCACGCTGCGCAAGACGCGGATGTACGAGTTCCTGGACCGGCTGATCACGATCGCGCTGCCGCGCGTTCGCGACTTCCGCGGCCTCGATGCGAAGTCCTTCGACGGCCGGGGCAACTATGCCCTCGGCATCAAGGAACACATTATTTTCCCCGAGATCGACTACGACAAGGCCGAGTCCATGCTGGGCCTCGACGTCGTGGTCTGCACGACGGCCAAGACCGACGCGGAAGCGCAGGCTTTGCTGCGTGCGTTCAACTTCCCGTTCCGGCAGTGAGCTCAAGGGCTCAGACGCGGAAAATTGGAGGCCTTTGATGGCAAAGAAGAGTGCGGTTGAAAACAATGAGCGGAAGCGGCGGCTGGTGAAGAAATTCGCCGCCCGGCGTCAGCGTCTGCTCGAAGTCGCCAATGACGAGTCGCGGCCGATGGAGGAGCGCTTCGAGGCGCGCCTCAAGCTCGCGGCTTTGCCGCGGAACGGCTCGGCCGTGCGCATCCGCAACCGCTGCGAGGTGACGGGCCGTCCACGCGCCTATTACCGGAAGATGAAGATGTCGCGTATCGCGGTTCGCGAGCTTGGCAACAAGGGCCTGATCCCGGGCCTGGTCAAGTCGAGCTGGTGAGGAGGGCTGATCCATGGCAGTGAACGATCCGCTCGGCGATATGCTGACCCGCATCCGCAACGCGCAGATGCGCAAGCGCGGCAAGGTGACGACGCCCGGCTCCTCCCTTCGTCAGAAGGTGCTCGACGTGCTTGAGTCGGAGGGCTACATTCGTGGCTATTCGACCACCGATTACGGCAACGGCCGCACCGAATTCGAGATCGAGCTCAAGTATTTCGACAGCGAGCCGGTCATCCGCAAGATCGAGCGCGTCTCGAAGCCCGGCCGGCGCGTCTATGCGACGGTCGACTCGATGCCGCGCGTCGCCAATGGACTTGGCGTGGCGATCGTGTCGACGCCGCGCGGCGTCATGGCGGACCATGCGGCGCGCGAGCAGCACGTCGGCGGCGAGGTCCTCTGCACCGTCTTCTAAGGCGGGCGAGAAGAAACGGAATTCGAACGATGTCACGTATCGGTAAGAAGCCCGTCGTCATTCCCTCCGGCGTCACTGCGAAGCTGGAAGGGCGGACGATCGCCGTCAAAGGCGCGAAGGGCGAGCTCCAGTTCACCGCGCCTGAAGAGGTGGCGGTGTCGATCGACGGCGGCGCCGTCCATGTGAAGCCGCTCGGCGAGGACAAGCGTTCTCGCGCGATGTGGGGCATGGCCCGCGCGCAGATCGCCAATCTCGTCGGCGGCGTGACGCAGGGCTTCGAGAAGAAGCTCGAGATCAGCGGCGTCGGCTACAAGGCGGCGGTCGCGGGCAAGAACCTGCAGCTCTCGCTCGGCTACAGCCACGACATCCTGTATCCGATCCCGGCCGGCGTCACGATCACGACGCCGAAGGCGACCGAGATCAACGTGGCTGGCATCGACAAGCGCCAGGTTGGTCAGGTGGCGTCCGAGATCCGCGCCTTCCGCGGCCCCGAGCCCTACAAGGGCAAGGGCGTGAAATATGCCGGTGAATTTATCTTCCGCAAGGAAGGCAAGAAGAAGTAAGGGGCGCCGCGATGGCCAAGTCCAACAACTCCACCGAGCGGCGCAAGGCGCGCGTCCGCCGCACGATCGCCGCCAAGGCGGGCGATCGTCCGCGCCTGAGCGTGTTCCGCTCCTCGAAGCAGATCTATGCGCAGATCATCGACGACGAGAAGGGCCGTACGCTGGCCGCCGCCTCGACGCTCGAGAAGACGATGCGCGAGCAGCTGAAGACGGGCGCGACCGTCGAGGCCGCGCATCTCGTCGGCAAGGAGCTCGCCGAGCGGGCCAAGAAGGCCGGCGTCGCGAAGGTTGTCTTCGACCGCGGCGGCTACATGTATCACGGGCGCGTCAAGGCGCTCGCCGAGGGCGCGCGCGAGGGCGGCCTCGAGTTCTGAGGAAACGGAAGCGAGCGGCGTCTCTTCAGAGCGCCGCGCATGAGTGACGGAAAGAGACAATGGCGCGTGAAGAAGGCGGCCGCGGCCGCGACAGAAGGACCGAGGAGCGCGACAGCGAATTCGTCGACCGCCTCGTCCACATCAACCGTGTGGCGAAGGTCGTGAAGGGCGGACGTCGCTTCGGCTTCGCCGCGCTCGTCGTCGTCGGCGACCAGAAGGGCCGCGTGGGCTTCGGTCATGGCAAGGCGCGCGAAGTGCCGGAAGCGATACGCAAGGCGACGGAAGCCGCCAAGCGCAGCGTCGTGCGCGTTCCGCTCCGCGAGGGGCGCACGCTGCATCACGACGTGAATGGCCGTCATGGGGCGGGCCGCGTCGTTCTGCGCGCTGCCCCGGCCGGCACGGGCATCATCGCGGGCGGTCCGATGCGCGCGGTGTTCGAGTCGCTCGGCGTCCACGACGTCGTGGCGAAGAGCCAGGGCTCGTCCAACCCCTACAACATGATCCGCGCCACCTTCGATGCGCTCGCCCGCGAGGACAGCCCGCGCTCGGTCGCGCAGCGCCGGAACCTCAAGGTCTCGACCATCCAGGCGCGCCGCCAGGGCGTCGAAGCCGACGCCTCGGACTCCTGAGAGGTTGAGCCATGAGCCAAGCGAAGACCATCACGATTGAGCAGAAGGGGAGCCCGATCGGCCGCCCCGGCTCGCAGCGCGAGACCCTCAAGGGTCTCGGCCTCAACAAGGTCGGCCGCCGTTCCCAGGTCGCCGACACCCCCGCCAATCGCGGCATGATCGCCAAGGTCGCGCATCTCGTGCGCGTCGTGGACGGTGAGTAGGATCGCGCCATGAAGCTCAATGAAATCAGGGACAATCCCGGCTCTTCCAAGCCGCGCATCCGGGTCGGCCGCGGCATTGGCTCGGGCAAGGGCAAGCAGTCGGGCCGCGGCGGCAAGGGTCAGACCGCGCGCTCGGGCGTGCGCATCAAGGGATTCGAAGGCGGCCAGATGCCGCTTCATCGCCGCCTGCCGAAGCGCGGCTTCACTCCGCCGGCGCAGGTCCATCTCAACGAGGTGAATCTCAGCCGGATCCAGAGCGCGATCGACGCGGGCAAGCTGAACGCCGCGGAGCCGATCACCCTGGACAGCCTGCTCAAGGCCGGCGTCGTTACGCATCCGCGCGACGGCGTGAAGATTCTGGGTTCCGGCGAGCTCAAGGCGAAGGCGCATTTCGAAGTCACGGCTGCGTCGAAGAGCGCGGCGGCGGCGATCGAAAAGGCGGGCGGCACGCTGAAGACCCTGCGCGAGGAGGCTCAGGCGGCGTCCGCCTGAGCCGACGCCGGAGTTTGCCTGACGCATGGCGCCGACAGCATCCATATGGTAGAGCGCTTCCGCCGCGGAGGAGGGACTTCGCGGCGGAGACGACGTTTCAAAGCATAGGCGCCTGCGCGAACAGGCGGGGCGCCGCCCGGAGGGCCTGATGGCTTCGGCCGCCGAACAGCTCGCAGCCAATATCAACTGGTCCGCCTTCACGAAGGCCGACGAACTCAAGAAGCGCATCTGGTTCACGCTGGGCGCTTTGGTGATCTACCGTCTCGGCACCTACATCCCGCTTCCGGGCATCGATTCCGAGGCCTTCCAGACCGCCTTCCTCGGCCAGAGGCAGGGCGTGCTCGACATGTTCAACATGTTTTCGGGCGGCGCCGTGCAACGGATGGCGGTGTTCGCGCTCAACATCATGCCCTACATTTCCGCTTCGATCATCATCCAGCTTCTGAGCTCGGTGGTGCCGTCGCTGGAGACCATCAAGAAAGAGGGCGAGGCGGGCCGCAAGATCCTCAATCAGTACACGCGCTATCTCACGGTCATCCTCGCGGTGTTTCAGGCCTATGGCATCGCGATCGGACTTGAGGGGAGGGCGGGCGTCGTCAGCGATCCGGGGTTGCTGTTCCGCATTTCGACGATCGTCACGCTGACCGGCGGCACGATGTTCCTCGTCTGGCTCGGCGAGCAGATCACGTCGCGCGGGGTCGGCAACGGCTCCTCGCTCATCATCTTCGCGGGCATTGTCGCGAGACTCCCGTCGGCGACCGCGCAGTTGTTCGAGATGGGCCGGCAGGGCTCGATCTCGACCGGCATCGTCCTTGCCGTCGTCGTGATGGCCTTCGCGGTCGTCGCCTTCATCGTCTTCATGGAGCGCGCGCAGCGGCGCGTCCCGATCACCTATCCGCGGCGGCAGGTCGGCAACAAGATGTATGAGGGGCAGAGCTCGTTCCTGCCGCTCAAGCTCAACACGTCCGGCGTCATTCCCCCGATCTTCGCCTCCTCGCTCCTGCTTCTGCCGGCGACGGTCGCGAATTTCGCGCAAGGGTCGACTAGCTCGGGCTGGCTCAACACGGTCTCGACGCTGCTCGGGCACGGCAGCGCGCTCTATCTCATCCTTTACGTCGTGCTGATCGTGTTCTTTGCGTTCTTCTACACGGCGACGGTCTTCAATCCGGCCGACACCGCCGACAACCTGAAGAAGCACGGCGGCTTCATTCCGGGCGTGCGCCCCGGCGAGCGGACGGCGCAATTCATCGACTATATCCTCACGCGCGTCACCGTGCTTGGCGCGGGTTATCTGGCGCTGATCTGCCTGTTGCCCGAATGGCTGATTTCCTATGCCGCGCTGCCGTTCTATTTCGGCGGCACGTCGCTTCTGATCGTCGTGAACGTCACGATGGACACGGTGGCGCAGATCCATGGACACTTGCAGGCGCATCAGTATGAAGGGCTGATCCGCAGGGCGAGGCTCAAGGGGCGGAAACGATGAGGCTGATATTGCTCGGGCCGCCAGGCGCGGGGAAGGGAACACAAGCGGCGCGACTGGTGAAGAAATATGGCGTGCCCCAGCTTTCAACCGGGGACATGCTGCGCGCGGCCGTGGCGGCCGGCACGCCGATCGGGCTCCGGGCGAAGGCGGTCATGGAATCGGGCGCGCTCGTTTCGGACGAGATCGTCGTCGGCATCATCGCCGATCGCATCGGCGAGCCGGACGCGCGGAACGGCTTTATCCTCGACGGCTTTCCACGCACGGTGGGGCAGGCCGAGGCGCTCGAGCGGATGCTCGCCGAGAAGGGCCTCAAGCTCGACGCCGCGATCGAGCTTACCGTGGACGCCGCGAAGCTCGTTCACCGCATCGTCAATCGCGCGGCCGAGGCGAAGGCCGCGGGCCAGCCGGTGCGCAAGGACGACGATCCCGAAGTGTTCAAATCCCGTCTCGCTGCTTACGAGCGGGACACTGCGGCCGTGACGCCGTTCTACCGGCAGCATGGCCTCCTGCACGAAGTCGACGGCATGGCGCCGATCGACAAGGTCACCGCCGACATCGACGCCGTCCTCACGGCGGTGGCGCCCGCGTCTGCATGACGGCGGCGGCCGCCAGCGCGGAGGCGCTGATCGAGCGCCGCGGACGGGCGGGCGTGATTACGCTTAACCGCCCGCAGGCTCTCAACGCCCTGACGCTGACGATGGTGCGGCTGATGACAGCCGCGCTCGACGAATGGGAGCAGGACCCCGCGATCACGCAAATCGTCATTCGCGGCGCAGGCGAGAAGGCTTTTTGCGCGGGCGGCGACATTCGCAAGCTCTACGAATTCGGGCGCGCCGGCGACCACGCCTCCCAGCTTGCGTTCTGGGGCGAGGAATATCAGCTCAATATCCGCTTTCGCGCCTGCCCGAAGCCGATCGTCGCGCTCGTCGACGGCATCGACATGGGAGGCGGCGTCGGCGTCTCGGTCAACGCCTCGCACATGGTGGTCGGCGAGCGTTTCCTGTTCGCGATGCCCGAGGTCGGCATCGGCTTCTTCCCCGATGTGGGGGCGACCTATTTTCTGCCGAGGCTCCCGCATCGGTTTGGCGCCTATTTCGCGCTCACCGGCCTTCGCGCGAAGGCCGGCGACGCCGTCGCGGTCGGGCTTGCGCGGACGTTCGCGCCGTCGGATCGTTTCCCCGCGCTCGCCGAGGCTCTTGAGCGGGACGCGCCTGTCGAAGAGACGCTCGCGCGTTTTGCGGCTCCGCCTCCGCCCTCGGCGCTCATGAAGGAAGCGGACGCGATCGAGGCGGCGTTCGCGGGCGCGAGCCGGGAGGCGATTCTCGCCGCGCTCGAAGAGGCCGAGGCGAGCGGCGCGTCTTTCGCAGGGCCCGCTCGCGCGGCGATGCTGGAGAAATCTCCCACCAGTCAGGCGATCGCGCTGCGTCAGGTGACGATCGGCGGCGCGCTCGACTTTCCCGAGGCGATGCGGACGGAATACCGGATCGTCTCGCGCATCGCGCATGGACACGACTTCTACGAAGGCGTCCGCGCCGTCATCATCGACAAGGACAATCGCCCGCAATGGGCGCCGGCCCCGACCCCGGAAGAGGTCGGCGCCTATTTCGCGCCGCTCGGCGCGGACGAGCTTCAGGTTCCGTCCGCGCGCATGAGCAAATACATCATGCGCCAGACGCGCGACGGCGAAGTGGAGCTCATCGACACATCGCCTCCGAGCGCCGAGCACGGCCTCGCGGCCGTCCTGGCCCAGGTGAAATGGCGGACCGTGGTCGTCTGGTACATGCGGACGCTCGCCTGGGTGTGGCTGGGCAAGGGCCTGTTCAGCTGGGCGATCATCCTTGGCGTCTTTCCCGGCGCGCGGGATTTCGCGACCATGGCGCTGCCGCTCCAGGCCTCGCTGATCGCCTTCGCCTGCCTCAATCTGCTCGCGTCCGTGGGCTTGTGGCTGGCCGCGCCCTGGGGCGGGGCGATCTGGCTCCTCTGCGCGGTGGTCGAATCCGCTTCGCCCTTCATGAGCCCGCGCGCGGCCTCGATCGGCTATTTCGGCGCCTTCCTGAATATGGCGCTGATCCTCGGCTATTTTCTCCTGAGCTGGCGCGCCGTTCGGGAGCGCGGCTGATGGCGCTCCTGCGTTGGGGTTTTCGTCAACGTAAACAGAGTCTGAGATTCAATTGAAATTCACCAACCCGCGAAAACCTTCGAATTCATCCTGATTCTTAGGCTCCCCTTCACGCGCTTCCGTTACAGTTCTCACTATCAAATGACCGAGGAAAACTCGGCAGCGTCGAGGCGAACGAACGGGTGTGCTTATGCTCAACGCAGTCAGAATTCATGATATCGCTGTTCGGGCCGAGCCTGAACTTTCGGTTACGAACGCTTACTTGGAAACTCTGACGATGGTCGAGCGGCTTCATCGTCGCCTTCTTGACGTCATCAAGGATGAGTTCGACCGTCGCGATCGCTCGGACATCAACGCGGTCCAGGCGTTGCTCCTCTACAACATCGGCGACAAGGAACTGACCGCGGGGGAGTTGCGCACCAAGGGCTATTATCTCGGCTCGAACGTCTCGTACAATGTCAAGAAACTCGTCGAGATGGGCTTTCTCCATCACGCCCGCTCGCGCATCGACCGCCGCTCGGTGCGCATCAGCCTCACCGAGAAGGGCAAGGACGTTCATCGCATCGTCGCCGGCCTCTACGACAAGCACGCCCGCACGGTCGAGCAGATCGGCGGCCTTCCGAAGGAGGACCTGGCGCGGGTGAATGTGTCGCTGCAGCGTCTCGAGCGCTACTGGACCGATCAGATCAAGTATCGCCTCTGAAACCATCCGTTCACCATAATCGGCGCATATCAACGGGGCGTCCCATCGGACGCCCCGTTCGTCTTTCGATGGACGGAGAAGCCATAAAAACGCCTGACTGCGCCCTGATCTTGCAGCCTATCAAAGCACAATATGCTTTCGGGTGAGGCTGCCGGCCGCCGTTCGGGGCGGCGGCTCCCGGCGCGGCCTTGAGGAGTTGATGATTCGATGCGTGACCTGATCGCCTGGCGGCTCCCCCGCCGCTCTCTCGTCGGCGCGGCGGCTGTCGCCGTGCTCGCCCTCTGCTCCGCGCCTTTGGCGGCCCATGCAGACGACGCCGACGATCAGGCGGAATGGCCCCAGAGCTACGAGAAATCGCCTCAACTCGCGATCCATCGCGAATCGACGCCGATCCTCTCGCCGGAGACGGTCGCGGCCACGGAGACGGCGATCCAGAAATATCAGGACATCGTGGCGAAGGGCGGCTGGCCTCAGGTTCCGGGCGGCCAGTTGAAGATCGGCGCGCGGGGCAAGGCCGTCGAGGTGTTGCGGCAGCGGCTCGTCGTTTCCGGCGATCTCGATCCGATCGCAGGAGAGGGGCCGATGTACGATTCGTTCGTCGAGGCGGCGGTCGACAGGTTCCAGGCGCGCAACGGCTTGAACCGCACCGGCGCCGTCGATCGCGACACGCTCGCGGCGCTCAACGTGTCGGCGCAGGCGCGTCTGCAGCAGCTTCAGACGAACCTCGTCCGCCTGCGCACCTATTCGGGCGACCTCGGTCAGCGGTTCGTGATCGTGAACCTGCCGGCGGCCTCCGTCGAGACGGTCGAGAACGGCGTCGTTTATTCGCATCATCGCGCGGGCGTCGGCAGGATGGACCGTCAGTCCCCGATCATGCAGACGCGTGCGACCGAGATCAATTTCAACCCTTATTGGCATGTGCCGCCTTCGCTCATCAAAAAGGATCTGATTCCGAAGATGAAGGCGAATCCGAACTATCTCGCGGAAGAGAAGATCCACATCCTCGACAAGGACGGACAGGACGTGGCTCCGGCCTCGATCAACTGGAACACCGACGACGCGACGCATTACACCTATCGCCAGGATACGGGCGCGGATATCAACTCGCTCGGCTTCGTGCGGATCAACATCCCCAACCCTTATGGCGTGTACATGCATGACACGCCGGAGAAGGGCGTGTTCGGCGACGACTTCCGCTTCGTTTCGTCGGGCTGCGTGCGCGTGCAGGACGTCCGCGACTATGTCGCGTGGCTGCTCAAGGACAATCCGGGCTGGGGCCGCGATCAGATCGATGAGGTGATCCGTTCCGGGCAGCGGCTCGACGTCAAGCTTGCCCAGCCGGTTTCTGTCTACTGGGTCTATATCACGGCCTGGTCGACCCCCAACGGGCTCGTGCAGTTCCGTCCCGACATCTATCAGCGCGACGGCGCGGGCCCCGGTCCGCTGGCCTCGGCGGTTCCCGATCAGCCGCTGGCGCTGCCGCAGGAATAGTCGCGCAGACTTCGTGTGCTTAAAGACAGGGCCCGGCGCCGAAAGCGCCGGGCCTTTTGCTAGCCGCGTCCGGCGCCTCGGCGCTCGGTTACGCGACAATCGTAAAGGATGACGTCCGACAGACCGTGCTTATCAAGCGGGTGCTTCGCCCGCCTTGCCGGCTATCCGGCCTGATCGGCGATGCGGCCCGAGGCTCTCCTCGCGGCCGAGCACGGTTAGTACGTCGAAAATTCCGGGCGAGGTCGAGCGGCCGGTGAGCGCCGCGCGCAGAGGCTGCGCGACCGAGCCGAGCTTCGCCCCCGTCTCTTCGGCGTAGGCGCGCACCACGGCTTCCGTCGCCGCCGCCGTCCATTCGGGGACCGCCTGAAGCCTCGGCAGGAGCACGGCGAGATGCGCGCGGCCGCCCTTTGCGAGGATATCTTGCGCCTTCTCGTCCATCGTCAGCGGACGTTCGGCGAACAGGAAACCAGCGCCGTCAAGAAGTTCGACCAGAGTCTTCGCGCGCTCCTTCAGGCCCGGAATCGCGGCGCGCAATTGCGCGCGCCGGGCTTCGTCGAGTTGCGAGGCGATGGCGGGGCCGTCCGGCAGATGGGGCAGGGTGTCGACCAGCGCGTCGAAGAGTTCGTCGTCGCTCATCGCGCGCATGAAATGGCCGTTCATGTTTTCGAGCTTCGCGTAGTCGAAGCGCGAGGCGGAGCGCCCGATCGCCGGCAGGTCGAAGGCGGCGATGATCTCGTCGGTGGCGAAGAACTCCTTGTCGCCCTGGCTCCAGCCGAGCCGCACGAGATAGTTGCGAAGCGCCGCCGGCAGGTAGCCCATCGCGCGATAGGCGTCGACGCCGAGCGCGCCGTGGCGCTTGGAGAGTTTCGCCCCGTCCGGACCGTGGATCAGCGGAATATGCGCCCAGACCGGCGTCTTCCAGCCGAGCGCCTGATAGATCTGCGTCTGCCGCGCGGCGTTGGTGAGATGGTCGTCGCCGCGGATCACATGGGTCACGCCCATGTCGTGATCGTCCACCACGACCGCGAGCATGTAGGTCGGATTGCCGTCCGAGCGGAGCAGCACGAGGTCGTCGAGGTCCTTGTTCGCGAAGACGACCTTCCCCTGCACCTTGTCGTCGATGACCGTGTCGCCTTCGTCCTCAGAGCGGAGGCGGATGACAGGCTTGACGCCGGGAGGCGCTTCGGAAGGGTCGCGGTCGCGCCAGCGCCCGTCGTAGCGCATGGGCTTGCCTTCGAGCCGCGCCTTCTGGCGCATCTCCTCGAGTTCCTCCGGGCTCGCGTAGCAGCGATAGGCGCCGCCGCTCGCGAGCAACTGCTCGGCGACTTCGCGGTGGCGCTCGGCGCGCGCGAACTGGCTGATCGCCTCGCCGTCCCAGTCGAGGCCGAGCCACTTCATTCCGTCGAGAATCGCGTCCACCGCCGCGTCGGTCGAGCGCTCGCGGTCCGTGTCCTCGATGCGCAGAAGGAAGGTCCCGCCGAAGTGTTTCGAGTAGAGCCAGTTGAAAAGGGCCGTGCGCGCGCCTCCGATATGGAGAAAGCCCGTCGGGGAGGGCGCGAAACGGGTGACGATGTCGGGCATGGGGCGCTTTCGGGGGGCGGATTCTGACGGAAAGGGGATTGGCGCCAGCCTCTAGCAGAGACGGCCGCGCAGGCATAGCGGCGCAGGCGCGGCGCCCAAATTTTGAAATTCCAGAACCGGCGCGAGGCGGAGGCCGATGGTGTTCTCCCCGAAGGCGGGGAGGACGCGCCAGGTCGCGCCTTCTGCCGAGGTGTGGAAATCGAAAAGCCCGTCGGTGGCTCTTATGGTGTTCTTTGTTGGTTGCCGGGACCCGCTCTGCCGTCACGACCGGCCTGCGCCGGCCATCCACGCCGAGCCAGTACAATGCAGCTGATTGATATGGATAGTCTAACAAAATCAGTGTATTATACAACGATGTCAATGTTCCACGTGGATGGACGGGTCGAGCCCGTCCATGACGCTGCCAGTCCGCTCTCGCATTCAAACCCAAACAACCCCTTACGCCATACGAGCCTGGTCAGTCGACATTTATTTTGGAAAAAGAGAAAGTCGTGATAATCATGATTTGTCGGAGGTCAACGCCGCATGCGAGGAGCAGAGCGATTGGGAAGAAGTGACGTAACTCCCAAGCCCGTCCCTGAGACTGTTCTGAGGCGCCGCGAAGCGGGCCTCGAAGAACGATCCAGCTTGCACAACGGGCGCTGCGCTGCATCGGAGCCCGTCCTTGGAGAACGTGGCGGGGCGCCCGTGAGTTTGTGACTTGTGATTTGTGACAGATTTTGACGCCCAACCCATTGAAAATGGGGGATCGGCGCCAAAACTGCACAGCATCGGGGCGCAAGGAAGACACGGTTTCTGACGCGCAACGACGCGACGGCCGGCAACGCGCTCGAACTCGTCGAGAGGGTCTCGGCCTTCGCCATCTCGGCCTCAAGGATGTGGGGGCGGAGCCCGTCGCGCTTCCAGCGTCCGCTCGATCGCCGCGATCCCCGCGTCGATCATGCCGGCGAGTTGCGGCGCGATGGCGTCGGGCAGGAAGTCGGCGATCCAGACGATCGTCGCGCCGCCGTCCGGCCGCGGCGATGCCTGAAGCGATGCGTTGTAGTGGGTCGCCCGTCCGCCTTCCGCCGCCCAGACGAGGCGTCGCGCCTCGTCGTCGATCGTGACGATCGGCTCGCGCACGGTCGTCCCGTTGGCGAAGGTGACGATGCGCGCGCCCGGCTCGACGCGCACGTCGGTGACGAAGCCGCGCGCCAGTCGTGTGTGCACGGCGCCGACATCGCGGATCGCGTCCCACGCGGCCTCGGGGGACGTGGACACGATGCATTCCCGCCGGATGGTCGCCATGGGTCAGTCTCCGAGGCAAAGCGCTTCGAGGCGGTAGCCGTCCGGGTCGATGACGAAGGCGGCGTAGTAGTTCGGCGCGTAGTCGCCCCGGATGCCGGGCTTGCCGTTGTCGCGCCCCCCGTTCGCGAGCGCGGCGGCGTGAAAGCGCGCGACGCTTTCGCGGCTCGGCGCGGAGAAGCAGACATGCAGGCCGGACTTCGGATCGGCGGCGACGGGCGACTCGGTCGCGCTTAGCCAGAACGCCACGCCATCCTTTCCGTAGCCAAGCGAATCCGCGCCTTCGCTCAAGCACGCATAGCCAAGCGGGCCGAGCGCGGCATCGTAGAAAGCCTTCGCGCGCTTGATGTCCCGGACGCCAAACGAGATGTGATCGAACATTTCAGAACTCTCCTTCCATCGGAGCGTCGAACGTTAAGGCCGCGGTCGGTGACCGGCTTGGGGAAAATTGCTATTCAGGCGGACATGGATGGACAGTCTTCCGGCTCGGGGCCGGCGAGCGCGCCCGCAGTCCGGCGCATCGCCGGCGGGGACGACTGGAGCGTATCGGAATTTCTTTGCACGGCGGGTCCGCAGGACCGGCCGGTCGAGGAGCGGCACGACGGCTACAGCATCGCCGCCGTGATCGAGGGCTGCTTCACCTACCGGGCCGGAAAGGAGCCGAGCCTGCTTTATCCCGGCGCGCTGCTGCTGGGGAACAGCGGGACCTGCTTCGCCTGCGGCCACGACCACAGCGCGGGCGACCGCTGCATTTCCTTCAATTTCCGCGAGGACGCATTCGAGGCGATCGCGGGCGGGATTTCGTCGGGCGCGCAGGCAGGCTTCCGTCAGCCGATGCTGCCGGCTTCGCATCGGCTGACGCCGCTTCTCGCGGCGGTCGAAAATCTGCGGCGCGACGCTCCCCCGTTGCGCGCCGAGGAGATCGCCGTCGCGTTGGCCGAGACGGCGTCGGCGGCGCTTGCAGGCGGGGGGCGGTCGCCGCCGGCTCCGGCCGGCTGGGAGGCGCGACGCATCGTCGAGACGCTCCGCGTGATGGAGGAGCGCCCGGACGCGGCGACCGATCTCGCGAGCCTCGCGCGGGTCGCGGGCCTGAGCAAGCATCACTTTCTGCGGGTCTTCCGGCGCTCCGTCGGCATGACGCCGCATCAGTATCTGCTGCGTGCCCGGATGGCTCGGGCGGCGCGAAGGCTCGCGCGGTCGCGGGAGCCCGTCATTTCGGTTGCGCTCGACGCCGGCTTCGGCGATCTCTCGACTTTCAACGCCAGGTTTCGTGCAACTTTCGGCATGACGCCGACCCGATATCGCGCCCTGAACGGGTGACGTCGCGCAAGAAGGATCGCCGCCGCATGAGCAAATCGAACGATATCGTCCACGATCTGGAGGACTGGCTGACCGGCGCCGACCCGCATTCGCGGCAAGCGGAAGTCGCGCTGATCCGGCGCGCGATCGAGGAGATCAACAGCCTGCGCGAAAAGCTGGGCGAGCGCTCGACGAAAGAGGCGATTGGCGCGGACGAACTCAACGCCAGCAACGACGAATAAGGCGGCCCCGAAGAGCCGCCTTTCTTATCGTCTGGATTGTGGAAGGCGGCGCTTCGACGCGCGCCGCCGCGGACGCGTCAGCCGGCCTTCACGAGACGGAGCGCCGGGCGCGTCTCGGCGCGAGACGGCGCAACCCATGCGCGGGTCGCCGAGTCGTTGTGCCTCACATGCAGCGCGACGTCGCCGGCGAGGCCTGCGAACAGTTCGGGGCTGAGCCGAAGCTCGCCTGTCGTCCAGCGCCAGTGCGCGCCAGCCTCGGCCTCCTGCGGATGGAAGCCATCGGCAAGCCGCGGGTCGTCGAGCGCGATTTCGCGCGTCTCGCCCTGGCCCACGAAGGCGAGGCCGAGGAGGGAGACGCCGAGCCGCCGCCCGTCCGACACGCCGACATCCGCCGGGACGAAGGTATTCGAGACCAGCCGCACGTCTTTCGCATGGGCGGGCAGCCGGAAGACCGCGGCGTCGCCGCTGACGGCGGGGCGGATCGTCTCGCCGTCGACCACGAGCCGCAGATCCGTGTCGCGCGAGCGCGTCCAGCCGATCGCCTCGGCGCGGGCGATGAGCCGCCGCCGCACGAAGGCGAGATCGGCGCTGTCCTGCATCACGGGACGGCAGAAGTCGTCATAGGTCCGGCCCGCGCCGGCCGCATAGGCGGAAAGCGTCGCGCCGCCTTCGACGAAGAAGGCGCGGTTCGCCATCTCCATGTAGCTCTCGGCCGCGAGGTTGTTGGCGACCAGCAGGTCGTGGCTTTCCAGTTCGACGTGCCAGTAATCGATCTCGTCGACCTCGACCTGCACGATGCTCGCCCCGTTCACGAGATGGGCCGCATGGACCAGCGTCTCGCCGAAAAGGTCGACGCAGATCGTATGCGCCGGAGAGACAAGCAGATCCTGCGAGGGCTGGTTCGGCCCGATGGCGTCGGCGGCGATGCGGATCGGCCAGGCGGCGCGCGGCGCGGAATGGTTGCGGCAATCGATGACGCGATGGCCGACCCATTTGACGGGCCGGTATTCGCCCGAGGCGGTGACGACCACGTCTCCCGCCGAAAGCGTCTCGATGGGAACGTCGCCGCGCGGCGTGCGGATCAGCGTCCCCGCCGCATAGCAGACGATGGTGGAGGTGACGGTAAGCGTCGTCGGGGTGATTCCGAGGGGGAGGCCGCCGAGGGTTCCGCTGACCGAATCCAGCGTCGTCGGCGTCTGGCCCGTGTAGTTCAAGTTGAAAACAAGATTGGGGACCGTGCCCGACTGCGCGGTGATCGTAAAGCCGCCCGACACGGATACGACGGGCAACGGAATGGGGACATCAAACGGCGCCGGCGCCGCGAGCGACGTAAACACGAGAGACGACGAGACGATCGAACTCGTTGTGTAGTCGACCTCGACCGATCCCGTGAACGATCCCGGGAAGCCATCGACCGTGATGCTGACGCCGGTGAAATCGATGTTGACGATCGTGTCGGCCATAAGGAACCCCCCGCTGACGTAGAGTTAACAATGCAAAAAATGTATCATGAGGTTGCAATTTGTCTACAGCGATTTTCAAGTAAAAGCCGCTTTTTCGCCAACTTTAGGGAAAGTCGCGGTCGCAGCAGCGGAAATTCGTGGCGTCTCGGCGCGGGCGGGCACAACCGATCCGCGCTCAATCGTGTTGCGCCGCCGCCAAGCCGTCGTTCAGGTCGCCTGTCGTCGCTCAAACGTGAAAGGGTTCGGAGCAAACGCCGCGCCGGGCCGATCTTCGCGGCCAGATACAATTTCGCCTGACCTGCGGCGCGCCGCCGGGGACGCGTCAGCCGGCCTTCACGAGACGGAGCGCCGGGCGCGTCTCGGCGCGAGACGGCGCAACCCATGCGCGGGTCGCCGAGTCGTTGTGCCTCACATGCAGCGCGACGTCGCCCGCGAGGCCTGCGAACAGTTCGGGGCTGAGCCGAAGCTCGCCTGTCGTCCAGCGCCAGTGCGCGCCAGCCTCGGCCTCCTGCGGATGGAAGCCGTCGGCAAGCCGCGGGTCGTCGAGCGCGATTTCGCGCGTCTCGCCCTGGCCCACGAAGGCGAGGCCGAGGAGGGAGACGCCGAGCCGCCGCCCGTCCGACACGCCGACATCCGCCGGGACGAAGGTATTCGAGACCAGCCGCACGTCTTTCGCATGGGCGGGCAGCCGGAAGACCGCGGCGTCGCCGCTGACGGCGGGGCGGATCGTCTCGCCGTCGACCACGAGCCGCAGATCCGTGTCGCGCGAGCGCGTCCAGCCGATCGCCTCGGCGCGGGCGATGAGCCGCCGCCGCACGAAGGCGAGATCGGCGCTGTCCTGCATCACGGGACGGCAGAAGTCGTCATAGGTGCGGCCCGCGCCGGCCGCATAGGCGGAAAGCGTCGCGCCGCCTTCGACGAAGAAGGCGCGGTTCGCCATCTCCATGTAGCTCTCGGCCGCGAGGTTGTTGGCGACCAGCAGGTCGTGGCTTTCCAGTTCGACGTGCCAGTAATCGATCTCGTCGACCTCGACCTGCACGATGCTCGCCCCGTTCACGAGATGGGCCGCATGGACCAGCGTCTCGCCGAAAAGGTCGACGCAGATCGTATGCGCCGGAGAGACAAGCAGATCCTGCGAGGGCTGGTTCGGCCCGATGGCGTCGGCGGCGATGCGGATCGGCCAGGCGGCGCGCGGCGCGGAATGGTTGCGGCAATCGATGACGCGATGGCCGACCCATTTGACGGGCCGGTATTCGCCCGAGGCGGTGACGACCACGTCTCCCGCCGAAAGCGTCTCGATGGGAACGTCGCCGCGCGGCGTGCGGATCAGCGTCCCCGCCGCATAGCAGACAGGCGACGAGTTCAGGGCATTCGGGCTTACGACAAGGCCTATATCGACCACGGAGCTGGATAGATGGGCCTCTGTCAATTGCGACGGCGTTTCGCTCGAATAGGAGAAGATGAACTGAACGTTCAGGAGGCCGTTTTCGGGGGTTTCGAGAAGATAAGGCTCGGATTCAATGGAGTAAGATCCAGGACCAAGCGGGACAAGGGTCCAAGAACTTATGGTTGCCGGCACCCCGAATATGGTTCCTGACAGTGTTCCTGTGACGGTCGACGCGGTATAATTGACGTCCAGAGAGCCCGTTACGGGCGCAGGCAGGAGGCCAAAAAATGATACTCCGACGTTCGTAAAGTCCATTTGGACAATATTATCGGCCATAGCCAGAACCCCTCTCGCTCTCTTGCGTCATAAATTTACGTAAAGCTCCACCGCCACGGAGCGACGAAAACACACAAATACCATACGCATATTGTATTCAAGATTTACGGCCGCAGTTGGCGACCCGGTCGATTACTCATTTCCTCTACGTCAAACGTAACATTAAACGAAAATTTGTCTACGGCTGATGCGGCTCGTTGTCTCAGGGGGAGACGCGAGGTCTGGCCTTCCGTAGCTTACGCCGTATACTTGACGCATGGTCGGTACGAGGGGGGCCAGCGTTCTCGCAGGCGTCGCGAGCCTTTCGCGCGCACGCGCCTACGCACCCGACTGGCGGAAGCTCTTCGCCGCGGCGCTCGCCCGCGAGGCCGAGGAGCGGCGCTTCTTCCTCTGGCTGCCGGTCGCGGCGATGGGCGGCGTCGCGCTCAACCTCGCCGCCGACCGCGAGCCGGTCCTGTGGCTGCCCGCGCTGCTCGCGCTGGCCTCAGGCGCGCTCGCCTGGGCGAGCCGGGCGCGTCCGCTTGCGCGCGGACTTTCGCTCGCGGCGCTGGCGCTTGTCGCCGGCTTTCTCTCCATGTCGCTGCGCACGGCGCGGGTGGCCGCGCCGGTGCTCGATCGCATCCGCATCGTCGATCTTACCGGTTGGGTCGAGGAAGTGGATTTGCGGACGGTCGGCGCGCGCATCATCATTGCCGTGGACGGCGGCGGCATGCCGGCGGGGAAAGTCCCGCGCCGTGTTCGCGTGACGACGCGCAAGACGCCCGACCTCGCGGCCGGCGATTTCGTCGCGCTGAAGGCGCGCCTGCTTCCGCCTTCGCGCGCGGCGATGCCCGGCGGATATGATTTCGCCCGCGACGCCTATTTCGCCGGCGTCGGCGCCGTCGGCTCGGTTCTCGGCGCGATCCGGGTCGTTCCGCCGCCCGCGGACGCAAGCTGGCGACAGCGCTTTTCGGCCGCCGTCGACCATGCGCGAAACCGGCTCGCGCTCCGGGTGAATGCGGTCATCGGCGGCGACGAAGGCGCGATCGCCGCGGCCATGGTCACGGGCAAGCGCGACTTCCTGTCGAACGACGCGAAGGACCTCATCCGCGAGGCCGGCATCTTCCACATCATCACGATTTCCGGCGTGCAGATGACGCTCGTCGCCGGGATCTTCTTCGTCGGCGCGCGGCGCCTGCTTGCGCTCTCGCCGACGCTGGCGCTCAACTACCCGATCAAGAAATGGGCCGCCGTTGTCGCGATGGCCGGCGCCGTGGCCTACGACAACGCGACCGGCTCCCGCGTCGGGACGGAGCGCGCGCTCTTCATGACGCTGATCGTGCTCGGCGCCGTCCTCATGGACCGGCGCGCGCTCACCATGCGCAATCTCGCCTTCGCGGTCTTCGCCGTCATCGCCATCGAGCCGGAGGCGATCCTCGGCGTGAGCTTCCAACTGTCCTTCGCGGCGGTGGCGGCGCTCGTCGCGGTGATGGAATCGCGGCTCGCGGGCATGGAGCGCGATCCCGATCCCTATCTTCCGCCAAGGGGCGCCCCTGCGCCGCGGGGCCTTGTCTCCGAGCTCGTTCACAAGCCGCTTGCGTTGCTGGTGGCGACGGCCTGCGCGACCGGGGCGACGGCCTCCTTCATGGCCTATCATTTCCACGATCTCAGCCCCTATGTGCTGATCGGCAATCCGCTCACGCTCGCCATCATCGAGTTCTTCGCGGTGCCTGGCGCGCTGCTCGGCGCGGCGCTCTATCCGCTGGGGCTCGATGGGCCGGTCTGGCTCTATGTCGGGGCGGGCATTCATTTCATCCTGTGGGTCGCCCGCTTCATCGCGGAAGCGCCCGCTTCGACCGTGCACTTGCGCGCTTTCGCGCCTTATGCGCTGCCCTTCCTCGCGCTGGCCGTCTTATGCGCGACGCTCTGGCGGACGTGGACCTTCCGCCTCGGCGCAATTCCGTTCGCGCTCGTCGGCCTCTTCGGCGCGATGCACGGGCCCCGCTACGACGTGATCGTCGCGCCGACCGGCGAGCAGGCGGCGGTGCGCGACGCGGACGGATTGCTGCAGGTCGTCGGCAAGCGCTTCAACGCCTTCGCCGCCGAGCAATGGCTGACGGCGGACGGCGACGGGCGCGATCCGCGCGAAGCGCGCGATACCGGCGCGCCGTGCGACCGTCTCGGCTGCGTCGCCGACCTGCCGGAAGGGGAGTCGCTGAGCCTGGTCATCGACCGCCTCGCCTTCGACGAGGATTGCGCGCGCGCGGAGATCGTCGTGAGCGCGCTTTCGGCGCCGGCGGGCTGCAAGGCGAAATTCGTGTTCGACGAGCGGGCGCTGGCGCGGCTCGGCGCCGTCGGCCTCCAATGGAGCGACGAGGCAGGTTTCACGCTGACGAGCGACCGGTCGCCCGGCGAAGATCGTCCGTGGTCGCCCGCGCCCCGCGAGAAGGGCGACGACCGCGTGATCCGTCCCGGCCATGCCGTCTCGCACGGCGCCGACCCGGCCGATCCGGATGAGGAGCCGGGGGAGGGGCGTTAGGAAAGATCCGCTGCCCGGGATCGTTGCGAGCGACCGGAGGAAACCAGATTTCCGCCGAAGGCCTTTGGAACTGGTCCCTCCTCGGCGGACCGCTACTTTCCGAGATGCTTGTTGAAGAACTCGGCAATCTCGCCGAATGCAACGGCCGTTTCAGGCAAGCGATCGTCGAACAGATATTGCGCGTGCGACTGGCCCTCGTACACTTCGAGTTGCGCCTCCACGCCCGCCGCACGCAGCGCACGGTGCGACCGAACGGTGTTGCTCAACAGCAGATCGCGCGTCCCGGTGGTCAGGATCGTGGGCGGGAATCCGTGCATGTCGCCATAGACAGGCGACAGCAGCGGGTCCTTCAGATCGTGACCTTTTGCGTACACCACTGTCGCCGCATCGCAGAACCCGTTTGGCGACACCAGCACGTTGTCGACAAACTCATTCGTGTAGAAACTGTCGCCGGTCTTGGTCGCGTCGGACATCGGCGTGCCGGCTGAAAGGGCCCCAGGCAGCGGCACGCCCTTTTCCTTCGCGCGAAGAACCACCTCCAGGGTCAGGGCGCCTCCGGCCGAGGTGCCGAAGACTCCGATATTCTTGGGGTCGGTGGTCTTTTCGACGGCCTTGAGCACAGTCAGCACGTCGTCCACGGCGGTGGGGAAGTAGGCCTCCGGCGGCATGCGGTAATCGACCGAGATCACCTTGAAGTGCTCCAGCCCGGCCATGGTGATCGCTTCGGTCGCTCCGGCCTCGCCGGGGAACAGAACGTAGCATCCGCCGTGCGCATGAATGAGCACCCGGTTGCGGTTCTCGGGCGGGATCTCGTCCGGCGTCACGATGAAGACCTTCACGCCATCCATTGTCGCCGGCTCGATTTTCACATGGAGCCGTTCGGCCATCGCCGGAATGGTCGGCACGATCCCGGCGGCCATTTTGTCCGCCGCCTTGCGCCATTCCTCGCCGGTCTTCCAGAGCTTGTTCCAATCCGGATTGAGAGGCGCGGCGATGAATTTCTGCATGCCGGGGCTGACATCCATCGGGACCGGGAGCGACTTTGCCGCCACTTCCCGGGGGGCGAGCGCCGCGTCGTCGGCGGTCGCGACGGTCGGCATCGCCCCGAGCGAAGCGATAGTCAGGCTAGCCAATGCCAGCTTGGCGAGGTTGTTTGACCTCATGAACGTTTCCCTCCGCTTATCCCTGCATTCACCAGAGGATGGCAGGTTGAAACGCGAATCTGCGCCGTTTTCCTGGGCGCGACAAGGGATTGTGTTTCGAGGCGCTTGACGTTTCCGTGAACGCGCGACGCTTTTGCGACAATTCTCACGGTGACTGCGAGAAGACGGCGGATGGTCAGCGGAATATGGAGGGGTGCGCGCGGGTCGGCGCGGGACAAAAGAAAAGCCGCCCGAAGGCGGCTTTTCAAGTTCAGCGGGACAAAAGTCCCGCGGTTTGGCGCTTAAAGCGCCATCTGCTTCCGCCGCGCGCCGCGCACGCCCGCGAGGCCAAGGCCGCCCAGACCGAGCAGCATCATCGCCCAGGTCGAGGCTTCAGGCGTCCCGACGACCGTGCTGGAGAGACTGACCGACTCCTCGAGCGAGAAGATGTCGGTTCCTCCGTTCGCAGCAATCGGCGTGATGAAGTTGACCGTCAGGGAGGCGAAATTGGAGGCGATATTGGTGAAGTACGCATTCGGGCCGCCATAACCCGACGTGTCCATCCCGTTCGTGCCAGCGCCGTAAGTGTCGATCCCATCGCCGTCGAAGGCGCCAATAGGTTGGTTGGTTGTGCTGGTCAGCGTGAAGCTCGAAACCGTCTTCGAGCTGTTGTTGACGACCCCGAAATACGTATCCTCGATGCCGTCATAAGGTCCCGGATCGGTGGAATACACCGGATTCAGCGCCGTGCTGATCCCGTTGTCGGTGAACGTGATCAGAAATTCCGGTCCCTGCGGGTTCTGTCCAAAACCCGGGAACGCCGCAAAAGCGGCGGTTGAGAGAGAAATCGCTCCAATCGCGACAGTAGCAAGCAAAAGCTTTGCCATAGTTACTTCCCCTTCAGAGTGAACGTGAAAATAGCCCACCACGGGATTCGGACTACCCGGATCCCATACCAACAATGAACTGCAATTTAGGAGGCCGTCAATCTCTCCAATGAACTGTTCGAATAAGCCAAAAGCGAGCGGGTTTCCCGCGGTTTCACAGTGGATCGCCAAGCGTCGGATTTCTTTATAAAAAATAAAACAGTACCCCTTCGTCAGCTCTAGCTGCCGCTTCCGCTAACGATCACATTTTCGTGATCATGGCCAGAAGCGGTCCTACGGGGGACAGACCCGCGGGCGCCGAGGGGAGAGCCGCATCGGTTGCTGCAGCGCACAGCCTCACCGGCTGCAATCCGGCCGTCAACTTCCCGCCATTGTTCTCGCGGACTATCACAATTGCGTGAGCAGCGGTGGCGCTGGTCATGCCAATGGGGAAGGGGAGGATTTCATGCGCAAATCTGCTGTGCCGCTCGCAGCGGCCGCGATGCTTGCCGCGAGTGCGGCATCCGCCGAATCGCCGGTCGAGCGGGGCAAGTATCTCGTGACGCTCGGGGGCTGTAACGACTGCCATACGCCGGGGTCTTTTCTCGGCAAGCCGGATTTCTCGAAGGCGCTGAGCGGCTCCGAGGTCGGCTTCGCCATTCCGGGGCAGGGCGTATTCGCAGGCCGCAACCTGACGCCGGACAAGGAAACTGGCCTGGGGAACTGGACCGACGATCAGATCATCGTCGCGATGACTTCGGGAATGCGTCCCGACGGCCGCGAACTGGCGCCGATCATGCCCTGGCGCGCACTCGCGAATCTTTCGCCCGACGACGCGCGGGCCATCGTCGCCTATCTCAGAAGCCTCCCGCCCGTGAAGAACGCCGTGCCCGGCCCCTTCAAGCCGGGGGAAACGCCTTCGACGCTGGTCTTCGCCATCATGCCGGGCGCAGGTCTATGCGAAGATGCCGAAGCCGGAATAGGCGCGCTTCGCCGGAGGCCGCATGAAAAGAAAAGGGCGCCGATCCGGCGCCCTTTTCCGTCCGATCCGAAGCCGAAGCGGCTTACTTGATCTTCGTTTCCTTGAACTCGACGTGCTTGCGCGCGACCGGGTCGTATTTCGTGAAGCTGAGCTTCTCGGTCTTGGTGCGCGCGTTCTTCTTGGTCACGTAGAAATAGCCGGTGTCGGCGGTCGACAGCAGCTTGATCTTGAGCGAAGCGGCCTTGGCCATGGGCGTGAAGTCCTTGAACGAGAGGCGCCCAAGGCGCCGGAAACAGAAAAAGGCCCGAGGACGAGCCCCGGGCGCTTCGTGCCGCGCACATTAGTCAGCGAAGCCGCGAAGTCAAGCGGAAGTCCCGGCCAATTCCTGCCAATGACCGACAGGCCGCCTCTTCTTCCGGCGCGCGAAATTGAATCGACATTTTCTTGCCGAACAGGCGGGGCGCCCTGATAATCCGAACTATCGTGGGCCGGGTCCACAAGGGTCGGGGGCCGCATCCGCGAGTTGCGGAAGCGGCAATCGCCAGGGCGGGGAGGTCGGACGCGGCGACACGACGCTAAATTCGGCCTTAACGCCTTGGAATCCCACAAAACGGAACGCTAAACATTCCCTCCCAGGTCGGCGTCCTCCGTCGCAGTCCCGCTGCAACGCCAGTCTCCAAGAGAATCCCCATGCAAAGCTCTTTATGCGGGTCCCGTCTTCGAGATGGCGCGGGAGCAGTTTCGCGTCATTGCCGATCATCTGGACATTCCGGAGACGAACCGCAGCCGGCTCCTCTATCCGAAGCGGGCGATCGTCGTCTCGGTGCCGATCCATATGGATGACGGCCGTGAGGTGGTCTTCGCGGGCTTTCGGGTGCAGCATCACCTGACGCTCGGTCCGGCCAAGGGCGGCACGCGCTTCGCGCCCAATGTCGATATCGGCGAGGTGGCGGCGCTTGCGATCTGGATGAGCTGGAAATGCGCGCTGGCCGAACTGCCTTACGGCGGCGGCAAGGGGGGCGTCGCGGTCGACCCGCGCTCGCTCAGCCTGCGGGAGCTCGAAAATCTCTCCCGCCGCTACATGCAGGAGATGATCCCCTTCGTCGGTCCGCGGGTCGATGTGATGGCGCCCGACATGGGGACGGACGAGCAGGTGATGGCCTGGTTCATGGACACCTATTCCATGTATCAGGGCGTCACGGTGCCGGAGATCGTCACGGGCAAGCCGGTCGGCACCGGCGGCACGCTCGGCCGGCGCGAGGCGACCGGTCACGGCGTCGCCTTCCTCGCCTTCCGCGCGATGGAGCATCTCGAGATCGATCCGATGGGCGCGACCGCCATCGTTCAGGGTTTCGGCAATGTCGGTTCTCACGCCGCGATCGGCCTCAACGAGCGGGGCGTGAAGGTGATCGGCGCCGGCGACCACACCGCCGCCTATTACGACCCGAAGGGCCTCGATGTCGGCTCTCTCGTCGACCACGCTCACCGGACAGGCGCGCTCGCGGGCTGGTCGAGGGAGGCGGCGATCGGGGCGCGCGAGCTTCTGGAGCAGCGCTGCGACGTTCTCGCGCCTTGCGCGATCGAGCGGGTGATCGACGCCGATGTCGCGCGCCGCCTCAACTGCCGGATCATCGCCGAGGGCGCCAATGGTCCGACCACGCCCGATGCCGACCGCGTGCTCGCCGAGCGCAACGACGAGGTCTTCGTGATCCCGGACATCCTCTGCAACGCGGGCGGCGTCATCGTCAGCTATTTCGAATGGGTGCAGGACCTGCAGCAATATTTCTGGTCGAAGGACGAGGTGATGGACAGGCTTGAGCGCGCTCTCGACCGCTCGTGGATGATGGTCGTCGCGCGCGCCAAGCGCGACGGGGTCTCGACCCGCACCGCCGCGATGGCGATCGGAGTCGAGCGCGTGCGGAAGGCCAAGCAGGCGAGGGGGCTTTTCCCGTGAGCAGGGGCGCACGCTTTCAGGGCCATGTTCGCGACGCGACCGAGGAGGACATGGTCCGGGTCCGGGACATTTATGCCCACTACGTCCTGAATTCGCTCGCCACCTTCGAGGAAGATCCGCCCTCGCTCGACGAGATGCTCGCGCGCCGCCGAAAGGTTCTCGATGCCGGGCTGCCCTATCTCGTCGCCGAGGCTCCGGAAGGGGTGGCAGGTTACGCCTATGCGGGGCTCTACCATGCTCGGGCCGCCTATCGTCACACGATCGAGGATTCCGTCTATGTCGCGAGCGGTCTTGAGGGGCGGGGCGTCGGCTCTGCCCTGCTTCGGGACCTGATCGCCCGCTGCGAGGCCGGACCCTGGCGGCAGATGATCGCCGTCGTGGGCGATGGCGCGAATGCGGGTTCGGTCGCCCTGCATCGCCGCTTCGGGTTCGAGCCCGTGGGGGTGCTGAAAGCGGTCGGATTCAAGTTCGGGCGCTGGGTCGACGTGCCGCTTCTGCAAAGGCCGCTCGGGGCGGGCGCCGCCACCAGCCCTCCGTGACCGCGAGCGGGAGAAGGCTCTATTTCTCGACGACTCCGACGATCGGCCCGATTTTCGTCAGTTCGTCGTCGCGGTTGAGCCCGGGCGCATAGAGCGAGGACACGGAGCCGTCGAGGAAAAGGGCGTTGCGGCAACCGAGCCCGTCGCGGAACAGGCGGGCGAAGGAATTGAAGGTGACCGGGCTCTCGGCGATGGCGAAGACGACCGAGCCGTCCTCGCGCACCCCGACGCCGTTTCGGATCTTCTCCGATGTGCCGTCGGGGCGGATGCGGGGATGGATCTGGCCGTCGATGACGAGCATCGGGCCGGATTGGGTCGCGTATCGCGCGGACGGAGGATTGGCGAGGAAGCGGCCCGTTTCGGCGACGCCCGCGACGCCGTCGCCGATCCAGAAGACGCCGTTCGGCTTCATGTGGAAATTGCCGCCGCCGTTCCGGGTGTTCGCCCTGCGCAATCTGCGCCCGTTTTCGATGAAGAGGCCGACGGGCGATAGGTCTTCCTCGAACATCCCGGCGTTCATGGCGAAGACGAGCTTTTGCCCTCGGGCCTTCAGGGCCTCGGCGAGCGCCAGGAAGGACCCGAAGGCCTGCCCGTCGGGTCCCTTCCAGAAGAGGCGCATGTCATCGCGGCGGGGATCGAAGGCGCAGGCGACAAAACTCGCGCCGTCGAAGTCTTTTGGCGCGCAGGCGGCAAGGGCGCTTTGGGCGATGAGCGCAAGCAGACTGGTCAGCGCGGCCAATGCCGCGAGCCTCGATGCTCCTTCCGCTTTCATTCCCGGTCGACGTCCAACGCTCAGGCGCAATTTCGCGCTCGAATCCGCACGAATCTCAAATTGCCCCGTAAGAATAGAGGGCTGCGCCAGACCGCGCCACCCGCCTCGGACGCCGAAAGGCCGCCCCGAAGGGCGGCCTTTCTTTGGTGTTCGTCGCGGGTCCGGACTTATGGCGAGCGCCGGATGCGGCCTAAGGCGCTCGCGCTTGTCAGGACTCGTTCAGAGCGATAGCGCGATCGGCTGCCGCTTGCGTCGCAATCCGAGGAAGGCCACCCCGGCGAAACCTACGAGCATCATGCCCCAGGTCGCCGGCTCGGGAACGCCGGTTGTGAACGCGAACTCAAAGTCGGCGGAGTTGCCGAGCAAGCCAGCCTGCACGTTGTTGATCGGAGACGAACTGGTGAACGACAGCAGATAACCAGGGTGGTTGCCGTTGTCGATCGGGGGCGCGACGTTGTTGAAGTTCGAGTAAAGATCGGAGGCCTTCACCGTCGCCGACCCCCCGGCGTAGGAGAACGTCAGGTAGTTCGTATTGGCGGGATCGTTGTAGTTGGGCGATCCCCAGATGAAGGCCAGCGATGAGACCGCCGACTGAGCGAAGTTGGCGTAGCCCTGGTAAATACCCCACCACTCATGGGTGGTGTCGGTGGATCCGTAGGGATCCCAGCCCGGATTGCCGGGCAGGGTGCCAGGCGAACCCGTCATGATCTGTCCGACAAACGGACTGCTCGTGCTCGTGGCCAGAGGCTGACTGACCAGAGGGAAGCTGGTGTCGACCTCGCCCAGATAATGAACAGTGATGTCGCCGACCGTGAACTGGGTCGCAGCGGACGCGTTCATCGCGCCGAGAACGGCAAGCCCCAAGCCAAGGGCTGCACCGGCAGTGGTTGTAAGAGCCTTACCCATAATGATTATTCTCCCCGATGGTACCGCAACCAACTTATTTGCCTTAACGAGTAAGGCATAACGCAACCTTACGTAACGTGTCAACAGTGGTTGCGTTGCGGCGCCGATCGAGGGCGGGACGCTATCGGATCAGAAAATCTTGCCGGGGTTCATGATTCCGTTGGGGTCGAGCGCCTTTTTGACGGCGCGCATCGTCTGCCAGGGCGGCGGGATCCTTGGATTGGGCCAGCAAACCTCGTTTCAGGCGGCCGATTCCATGCTCGGCGGAGAAAGAGCCGCCGAACCGTGCGACAATTTGATGCACAACCTCATTCATCGCGTCCCAGCGTGAGAGGAAAACCGCAGTGTCGGCGTCGGTCGGTTGCGACACATTGAAATGCATGTTGCCGTCGCCGAGGTGGCCGAAGCACACAACCCTGCAACCTGGCTCGAACGCCTCGACCGCTCGTGTCGCCTCGGCGATGAAGCGCGGCGTATCGCCGACCGCGACCGCAACGTCATGCTTGATCGAGCCGCCTTCGTGCTTCTGCGCCTCGGGGATCGTCTCGCGCAGAGTCCAGAAGTCGTGACGCTGCTCCAGCGACGCGGCGATGGCCGCGTCCTGCACGATGCCGCGCTCCAGCGCTGCGCCGAGCATGTCCGCAAAGGCTTCGTCCAGGCCCGCGGCGATCTGGGACGAGACTTCCAGGAGGACGTACCAGGGATGCGCGGCCTGAAGGGGCGGTCGGGCAAGCCCGTGCGCGATCGGCATTTCGTAAGCCATCCGGGCCATGAGCTCGAAACTGGTCACGCCGGCGCCGAGCCGTTCGCGCGCCAGCGCGAGCAGGTCGAGGGCGTGCTCGGGCGAGGCGAGGCCGACGAAAGCCGTCGCGCGGGCGCGTGGGTTCGGAAAGAGGCGCAGCGACGCCGCCGTGACGATCCCGAGCGTTCCTTCCGCGCCGACGAACAGGCCCCGCACATCGTAGCCCGTATTGTCCTTGCGCAGCTTGCTCAGCGTATGGATGACGCTGCCGTCCGCGAGCACCGCTTCGACCCCGGTCACGAGGTCGCGCATGTTGCCGTAAGCGATCACCGTCACGCCGCCGGCGTTGGTCGAAAGATTGCCGCCGATCGTGCAGGTCCCCTCGGAGGCGAGCGAGAGCGGAAACAGCCGGTCAGCCGCGAGGGCGGCGGCCTGCGCTTCCGCGAGCGTCACGCCCGCCTCGCAGATCATCACGTCCGCATGCGGGTCGACTTCGCGGATCGCCCTGAGCCGCTGGGTCGAGAGGATGATCTCGTCGCCGCTTTCGTCCGGCGTCTGCCCGCCGACGAGCCCCGTGTTGCCGCCCTGAGGCACGATCCCGATGCGCGCGTCGTTGCAGAAGGCGACGATAGCGGCGACTTCCTCGGTCGAACCCGGCCGCACGAGCGCGAGGGCCTTGCCGCGATAAAGGCCGCGCGGCTCGACAAGCGCGCCCTCGATCATCGCAGGATCGGTGAGGACGTGGTTGTCCCCGACAATGGCGCGGAATGCGGAAAGCGCCGCGTCGCGCGCGATTGCGTTCACCTGAGGAGCCTCCGGGCAGATGTCTTCGCCCTCTCCCGGCGAAAGACGGCGGCGATTTCGACATGGGGGGAGTAGCGGAACTGGTCAAGCGGCGTGACATCGCTGATCCGGAAGCCGCCGTCGATGAGGATGCGGGCGTCGCGCGCGAAGGTCTCGGCGTTGCAGGAGACGGCGACGACGAGCGGCAACCTGCTGTCGGCGAAAGCCCGCGCCTGGGCTTCGGCGCCTGCGCGCGGCGGATCGAACAGGGCGGCGTCGAAGGGCGCGAGTTCGGCGGCGCTCAGAGGCCGGCGGAAGAGGTCGCGCGCCTCCGCGGTCACGCCCCGCAAGCCCGGCGCTTCCGAGGCGCCGCGCCTGAGCGATGCAATCGCGCGGGCGTCCGAGTCGACGGCGAAGACTTCGCGCTTCCCGGCGAGCCGCAGCGCAAAGGCGCCCGCGCCGCAAAAGAGGTCCGCGACCTTCTTCGCTTTCCCGAGCGAGGCTTCCACGAATGCGGCGAGCCTGCGTTCGCCTTCCTCCGTCGCCTGAAGGAAGCCGCCGGGCGGAGGCGAGACGAGCGCCGCTCCGAAGGCGACGCGCGGCGGGCGCCGCTCGATCACGACGGCGCCGTGGTTCGCCACCCGCGCGAGGTCGAGCGACTCCGCTGTGCGGACGAGCTTGCGCGTCTCCGGCAGGGCGAGCGGTCCGGAGCCTCGGATGTCGACGTCGAGCCCGTCGAGGGTCGCCGTGACCCAGATGTCGAGGGGTTTGCCCAGGCCCCGCAGGTCGCCCGCGAGAGCGCGGGCCGCGGCAACCGCGCCCGCCATGGAAGGCGCGAAGAGCGGGCAGGCGTCGATGGACACGATCTCATGCGAGCCCGCGCGCATGAAGCCGACTTCATCCGGACCGCGATGGGGAAAGCGTGCGTGGAAGGCCGCGCGCCGCCGTCCCTCGCCATGCGCGTCGATCAGAGGGCCGACTTCGGCTTCGACTCCGGCGCGCTCGAGGGCTTGCGTGACCTGATCGCGCTTCCACGCGCGATAGAGGCTCTCGCCCATATGTTGCGCCGCGCAGCCGCCGCAGCGCCCGAACCATTCGCAGAAGGGCTCGGCCCGCTCGGGCGATGGCGCGAGGATCTCGACCAGCTCCGCGCGTCGGCCGGAGCGAAGGGCGCGGACCCGCTCGCCGGGCAGGGCGAAGGGTATGAGCGCGCCACCCTCGGCGACGCCGCGCCCATGCGAATCGAGAGCGACGACCGCCAGCTCTTCGGGCGCCTCAGCCATGCCGCGCCGCGATCAGGAATTCCCGCGCGCCGCCGCCGCCGAGGATCGGGGAGGGGATGAGCCCCAGCACGGCCCAGCCCTCGGCCTCGATCGCATTGCGCACGTCCGCGCAGGCCCGGTCGAGCGCCGCTTCGCTCCTCACCTTGCCCTTCACCACGTCGCGCGGGCCGACCTCGAACTGCGGCTTGACGAGGCTGACAAGCCACGCGGGCTCCGCCGCGAGCGCCAGCACATGCGGCAGGATCAGCCGCTGCGAGATGAAGCTCACGTCGCAGACGATCGCTCCCGGCGCCTCCCCGAGATCGGCCAGCGTGAGCGTCCGCGCGTCGCGGCCTTCCAGAGACAGCACGCGCGGATCGGCCGCGAGCTTCGGATCGAACTGCCCGTGGCCGACATCGACCGCGACGACCCGTCGCGCGCCGCGCCGGAGCAGAACGTCGGTGAAGCCGCCGGTCGAGGCGCCGACGTCGAGGCAGGCGAGACCCGCCGGATCGAGGCCGAAGGCGTCGAGGGCGGCGGCGAGCTTCAGCCCGCCGCGCGAGGCATAGGGGTGGGGGGCTTCGGCGGCGATCTCCGCGTCGGCGGCGATCTCCTGCGACGCCTTGGCGACCGGCTCGCCGTTGGCGCTGACGAGGCCCGCGTCGATCGCGGCCTGGGCTCGCGTCCGGCTTGGGAAGAGACCCCGCTCCACGAGGACAATATCGGCGCGCTTGCGCATGGGCGGGGGCTTGCCCGGAACATGGGGCGGAGGTCAATGACCCCAGCCGGAAATCGGGGCGGCGAGATTGTGGCGGGCCGCCGCATTTCAGCGTTTCGATTCTCGGGATTTCAGAGGCTTGAGGTCGATTTTAGCGTCGTGGTCCGACCGTCACGCCCCAGCCCGTCCCTGAGACCTCGTTCTGAGGCGCCGCGAAGCGGCCTCGAAGAACGATCCCGCTTGCACAACGGGCGCCGCGCGCTGGATCATCTTTCGAGACGCCGTGCCTTGCACGGCTCCTCAAGATGACGAATTCGTCGCGCCGAGATCGGCTGGGCAATTTCCGTCCGACTGTCGACTCTCCTGTTGCACCGCATAATTTCCAACGGGAGGCGGCCCCTGCCCCGGACCGGCCCGTCAGCCGAAGGCCACCGCGTGCTTCAACGGCCGGAGAGCCATCTCTACCACGGACTTCTCTTTTTCCAAAGAAATTGTTGAACTGCTTTCCCTATGCCGCAGCCCCGGCCATCCCTTCTCCGTTTCCGCTTCTCGCCACGACGACTTCGCTGTGGCTCTGGACTCCCGCTTTCGCGGGAGTGACACGGGATCATCCGCGGCCACGCCCCTTCGACCAGCGACTCGGAGCCGCCGCCGCGCGGAAGCGCGGGCGATCACGACCGCATAGCGCATGGGCTATCCTTAAGCCCGGAGGACCAAGCCGTCGGCTAAGTACGCTCCTTTGTCACCCCCGCGAAAGCGGGGGTCCAGACGGACGCGCTCCACGTTCCGGCGTCGCTCTGGATGCCCGCTTTCGCGGGCATGACACGATCGACCGACTGCGGGCGACGCCCCTTCGACCAGCGACCCGGAGGCGCCCGGGATGACCGCGGCCAACCCGACCGCGACTTAACGCGCCGCCGGAAGCGCGGGCTCACGACATTCTCAGCGCAGAGCTATCCTCAACGGAGGACAGCCGTCGGCTAAGTACTCCTTATCGCCAAGCGGGGTCCGACGGCGCGCTCCGCTTCGGCCACTTGCCTTTCTCTGCATGACACGTGCATGAAGCGGTCATGAACATGCAGCGAAACACGACTGCTGTCGTCAGAGCTCGGGTCTTGCGCGCGATAGCGCCGGGAGCGCGGCGTAGGTGCTAATGCGGTTTGAGCGGGTGTAACGCTGTCACAGTAATCTAATGGGTATCAGCTTGCGTTGCGCGCACTGCTTTATAGCTTATTAGAGCTCGTGTGCCAGTAGGCGTCAATTGAAGGACTTCCGTTTGAACCGAACCTTCAGTTACTATTCTGCTGCATAAGAATCCCATCGCGATAAATTGGATTTTTATTGTGTCTATGTCTTCATCAAGGACATCGATCCAGGCCCCACGCCAGCCGAATTGTTGCCGAACATATGAAACCAATAATCCGTTGATATTATCCTCTTTATGAGGAGCCATGAAAGTAGGGCCAATCATAGACGAATAATTTTTTCCATGAATAAGCTTAACTGACTGTACTCTTTGATTTTCGATTAATTGATCTCGTCATGAATTTCAGTATAATTTCATCCTCCATGTCCGCCAAATCGTCCAGATGCGCGGCGGATTCTAGTTTATCAACATTAAGTTCAAGTAGATCGTTTTTCTTCCGGAGTTCATTAAGCTCTGAAAGCAATTCAACACTACCAACAACGTCTCCTCGAACCCACCCAATGCCTGGTTTTATCTTTGTTGTTTGCGCCAGTGACTCTGCGACCTGTAGCGTTAACTCTTCCTTCGAGTTCCAAAATTTAACAATCCGACCGTCCCTAATTCTCTCGGAATTTCTCAAGCTTGGCGCGGCCCTCGTCTGAATGCTCCGAGTGCTCGTAAGGAAGAGTGTTTGGTTTTGCGTGAAGGAACGACAGCACCGGCAATCCACGGTCCATTGCATACAGGTACTCTTTTTCGGTGAAGCTTATTCCATCCGGCCCTACTGTTCCGTACCGTCCGGCAGCGATCAGAACGTAGTAGTCACTGTCGTCTAATTATAGTCTTTATGAATTGGAGCTGATCCTCATCGTAGGCTGGAAAAAATTCCATTCCAGCAGGAATATAATTTAGCCTTGTGCCATCGTACCGAAGACTGAATTTCTGCTCTTCTTTCAGGTCTTCGTACGTCGAACTTACAAAGACCTGATATCGCTTTTCTTTCATTCGTCACATGCCCGCGTCTAACTGTGTCATTCGGGAGACGAAAGTGAAGTTCTCTCTCTGACTTGGTGTCGCGTCCCCGTTTCACTCCCGCGCACCTCGTACGTTCCGCCACAGGCGCACTTGAGGCACCTGCCGTTGCGCACCATCGTGAAATTCCCGCATTCCGGGCAGGCTTCGCCGACGTAGCCTTTCATGCGCGCTTCCGCCCTCTCGCCGTCGGCTCATGCCTCACCGTCTGATCTCCCCGCCCGGCCAGAAGACCGGCGATGGAAATATCCTCGTCGATGTCTTCCCAATGCAGCCCAAGACGGCCGATTTCGACCGCCGCGCGTTGCGTTGGTGTCGCGTTCAAGAGGCGCGGAAACCACGCATAGGGAACGCCGAGCGTCCGCCCGTCCGACAGGTCGACCCACATCGAGTTGTCGTCAAACCTGACTGCCGTCGCAGAGGCGCCCACATTCTGGCCCTTCAAGTTGACACACGAATCTCAGCTTAACTTCGTAGATGGCCGGGTCAAGCCTGCTCAAGGCCGGCCATGACACCGCGGGCCTGAGACGTTCCAACCTATTGGCCAACAGATACTATAAGAGCCGCGCGGTTGGCCCTCGAAGCGCCATAGCCGGGAACGGCTTCGCCCAAATTCGCGTTTAACGGGATGCGCCGGAGGGGCGGCGCCCAAGCCGGGTGCGAGATGGCCGTCGCTTACGCGCTCGACGCGGTGAACTTCCTGTCCGCCGACGTGCGGAATCTCTTCGGCCCCGTCATCAACGTCTATCTCGTCACCGTCCATCACTGGAGCCAGACGGACGTCGGTCTCATCGTCACGGCGAGCGGACTGCTCGGCCTCGCCGTTCAGACTCCGGTCGGCGCCTGGATGGACCTCACGACCCGAAAGCGCGAGGCCATCGTCGGCGTCATGGCTGCGCTGGCGGTCGCTTCGCTCATTCTCTTTCGCTTTCCGCAATTCTGGCCGATCGCGGCGGCGACCGTCATCATCGCGGTCGCGGGCGATTTCTTCGTCCCGGCCGTCTCCGCGCTGACCCTCGGCCTCACGCCCAAAGCGGCGCTCGCGCGGCGCCTTGGACGCAATTCGGCGTGGAACCACGCCGGCAACATCGCCATCGCGATCATCGCGGCCGGGGTGGGGTATCTTTTCACGCAGCGGGCGGTGTTCCTGCTGGCGCCGCTGTTCGCGATCCTGACCTCGGTCGCTGTCCTGTCGATCCCGCCCGACAAGATCGACCACGACCGCGCCCGCGACCTTGGGCGCGAGGGCGAGGGGGACGGCGCGCCGGCGGATTACGGCGTGCTTTTGCGCACGAAGCCGCTCGTGATCTTCGCGGTTTGCGCCTTGCTCTTCCATTTCGCCAATGCGCCGCTGCTGCCGCTGGTCGGCCAGAAACTCGCCTTCCAATATCCGGGGGAGGCGACAGCGATGCTTTCGGCCTGCATGGTGGCGGCGCAGGGCGTCATGCTGCCGATCGCCATCTTTGTCGGCCGCAACGCCGACCGGATCGGGCGGCGGCCGATCTTCCTCGTCGCCTTCGCGGTGCTGCCGATCCGCGCGGCTCTCTACACCTTCTCCGACAACGCCTTCTGGCTTCTCGGCGTGCAGCTTCTCGACGGCGTCGCCGCGGGCGTCTATGAGGCGCTGACGCCTCTCCTGATCGCCGACATCATGCGCGGGACCGGCCGCTACAATCTCGCGCAGGGCGCCGTCGCCACCACGCAGGGGGTCGGGGCCGCGATCAGCGCGCTGGCGGCCGGGGCCGTGACGGATCGCTTCGGCTATTCGGCGGCGTTCCTCTTTCTTGGGGCCGCCGCCGCGGTCGCTTGGGGGGTCTTCCTTCTCTTCATGCCCGAGACGCGCGACGAAGCCTCGTCCGCTCGTGCGGGCGGCAAAGCGGCGGCCGTGGAACCAGCCTGACGCATGAGTCTTTCCGCCGCCGTCGCCCTCGCCATCCTCGTCCTCACCTATGTCGGAGTGGCCGCGGGCCGCATTCCGGGCCTGCGCCTCGACCGCACCGGCTTCGCCTTCCTCGGCGGGGCGGCGATGATCGCGCTCGGGCCGATGAAGCTCGACGAAGCGTTCCGCTCCATCGAACTCGACACGATCGCGATGCTCACCGGCATGATGATCGTCGTCGCGCATCTCAAGGTTTCCGGCGCTTTCCGGATGCTGGGCGCGCTCGTCATCCGCCACGCGCATGCGCCTTTCGTCCTGCTCGTCACCGTGACGGTGCTGGCCGGAGTCCTGTCCGCCTTTCTCGTCAATGACGCGATCTGTCTCGTGATGACGCCGATCGTGCTTGCAGGTCATGCGGGCGCTGAAGCGCAACCCCATCCCCTATCTGATCGCGACCGCGACCGCCTCCAATTGCGGCAGCGTCGCGACCATTACCGGCAACCCGCAGAACATGGCGATCGGCGCGGCCTCGGGGATTCCCTTCGCCAAATTCACGCTCTCGCTCGGGCCCGTCGCCGTCTTCGGCCTCGTCGCGAGCGTCGCTTATCGTCTGGCTTGTGTTCCGCAAGGAATTCGCGGCACGGCGCCTTCAGCCCCGACCTCCGGGTCGAGCGCGTTCATAAAGGTCAGGTCATCAAGGCCTGCGTCGTCTCGGTCGGGCTCGCGGTTGCGCTTTTTGCCGGCGCGCCGCCCGCCGAAGCGGCGCTGATTGCGGCGCGCGATCCTCCTCTTCACGCGCTCGATCAAGCCGGAGCGGATCTATCGCCGAACTCGACGGGGCGTTGCTCGTCCTGTTCGCCGGGCTCTTCATCGTCATCGCCCGCGCGAGAAGGCGCTCCTCACGCCCGAGCGTTTCGCGCTCGTCCAGGGTTTCGGCCTCGACGTGCCTCTGGCGGCTTTCGACCCTGACCGCGGTCCTCTCCAACATCTTCAGCAACGTCCCGCGGTGCTGATCCTGCGTCCCTTCGTGTCCGGCCTGCACTACCCGACGCGCGCCTGGCTCGTATCGCCATGGCCTCGACGCTTGCCGGGCAACCTCACGCTTGCTCGGTTCGGTGCCAATCTGATCGTCGCCAAGCGTGCGCATGGGGAGGGCGTCCCGATTTCGTTCTGGGCCTATTTCAAGTCGGCCTGCCGCTGACGCTGTTTACGCTCGCTGCCGGGACGGCGTCGCTTACGACCCCGTCGTCCCGCCGCACGTGTCGCACTTGAGGCACGTGCCGTTGCGGACCATCGTGAAATTGCCGCATTCCGGGCAGGCTTCGCCGACGTAGCCTTTCATGCCCGCTTCCGCCCTCTCGTGACGGCGGCTCATGCCTCACCGTCTGATCTCCCCGCCCGGCCAGAAGCCCAGCGATGGAAATATCCTCGTCGATGTCTTCCCAATGCAGCCCAAGACGGCCGATTTCGACTGCCGCGCGTTGCGTTGGTGTCGCGTTCAAGAGGCGCGGAAACCACGCATAGGGAACGCCGAGCGTCCGCCCGTCCGACAGGTCGACCCACATCGAGTTGTCGTCAAACCTGACTGCCGTCGCAGAGGCGCCCACTTCTGGCCCTTCAAGTTGACACACGAATCTCAGCTTAACTTCGTAGATGGCCGGGTCAAGCCTGCTCAAGGCCGGCCATGACACCGCGGGCCTGAAACGTTCCAACCTATTGGCCAACAGATACTATAAGAGCCGCGCGGTTGGCCTCGAAGCGCCATAGCCGGGAACGCCCTCGCCCAAATTCGCGTTTAACGGGATGCGCCGGAGGGGCGGCGCCCAAGCCGGGTGCGAGATGGCCGTCGCTTACGCGCTCGACGCGGTGAACTTCCTGTCCGCCGACGTGCGGAATCTCTTCGGCCCCGTCATCAACGTCTATCTCGTCACCGTCCATCACTGGAGCCAGACGGACGTCGGTCTCATCGTCACGGCGAGCGGACTGCTCGGACTCGCCGTTCAGACTCCGGTCGGCGCCTGGATGGACCTCACGACCCGAAAGCGCGAGGCCATCGTCGGCGTCATGGCTGCGCTGGCGGTCGCTGCGCTCATTCTCTTTCGCTTTCCGCAATTCTGGCCGATCGCGGCGGCGACCGTCATCATCGCGGTCGCAGGCGATTTCTTCGTCCCGGCCGTCTCCGCGCTGACCCTCGGCCTCACGCCCAAAGCGGCGCTTGCGCGGCGGCTTGGACGCAATTCGGCGTGGAACCACGCCGGCAACATCGCCATCGCGATCATCGCGGCAGGGGTGGGATATCTTTTCACGCAGCGGGCGGTGTTCCTGCTGGCGCCGCTGTTCGCGATCCTGACCTCGGTCGCGGTCCTGTCGATCCCGCCCGGCAAGATCGACCACGACCGCGCCCGCGACCTTGGGCGCGAGGGCGAGGGGGACGGCGCGCCGGCGGATTACGGCGTGCTTCTGCGCACGAAGCCCCTCGTGATCTTCGCGGTTTGCGCCTTGCTCTTCCATTTCGCCAATGCGCCGCTGCTGCCGCTGGTCGGCCAGAAACTCGCCTTCCAATATCCGGGGGAGGCGACCGCGATGCTTTCGGCCTGCATGGTGGCGGCGCAGGGCGTCATGCTGCCGATCGCCATCTTTGTCGGCCGCAACGCCGACCGGATCGGGCGGCGGCCGATCTTCCTCGTCGCCTTCGCGGTGCTGCCGATCCGCGCGGCTCTCTACACCTTCTCCAACAACGCCTTCTGGCTTCTCGGCGTGCAGCTTCTCGACGGCGTCGCCGCGGGCGTCTATGAGGCGCTGACGCCTCTCCTGATCGCCGACATCATGCGCGGGACCGGCCGCTACAATCTCGCGCAGGGCGCCGTCGCCACCACGCAAGGGGTCGGGGCTGCGATCAGCGCGCTGGCGGCCGGGGCCGTGACGGATCGCTTCGGCTATTCGGCGGCGTTCCTCTTTCTTGGGGCCGCCGCCGCGGTCGCTTGGGGGGTCTTCCTTCTCTTCATGCCCGAGACGCGCGACGAAGCTTCGTCCGCTCGTGCGGGCGGCAAAGCGGCGGCCGTGGAACCAGCCTGACGCATGAGTCTTTCCGCCGCCGTCGCCCTCGCCATCCTCGTCCTCACCTATGTCGGAGTGGCCGCGGGCCGCATTCCGGGCCTGCGCCTCGACCGCACCGGCTTCGCCTTCCTCGGCGGGGCGGCGATGATCGCGCTCGGGCCGATGAAGCTCGACGAGGCGTTCCGATCCATCGAGCTCGACACGATCGCGATGCTCACCGGCATGATGATCGTCGTCGCGCATCTCAAGGTTTCCGGCGCTTTCCGGATGCTGGGCGCGCTCGTCATCCGCCACGCGCATGCGCCTTTCGTTCTGCTTGTCACCGTGACGGTGCTGGCCGGAGTCCTGTCCGCCTTTCTCGTCAATGACGCGATCTGTCTCGTGATGACGCCGATCGTGCTTCAGGTCATGCGGGCGCTGAAGCGCAACCCCGTCCCCTATCTGATCGCGACCGCGACCGCCTCCAATTGCGGCAGCGTCGCGACCATTACCGGCAACCCGCAGAACATGGCGATCGGCGCGGCCTCGGGGATTCCCTTCGCCAAATTCACGCTCTCGCTCGGGCCCGTCGCCGTCTTCGGCCTCGTCGCGAGCGTCCTTATCGTCTGGCTGGTGTTCCGGAAGGAATTCGCGGGCAACGGCGCCTTCAGCCCCGACCTCCGGGTCGAGCGCGTTCATAAAGGTCAGGTCGTGAAGGCCTGCGTCGTGTCGTTCGGGCTCGCGATTGCGCTTCTTCGCCGGCGCGCCGCCCGCGGAAGCGGCCCTGATTGCGGGCGCGATCCTCCTGTTCACGCGCTCGATCAAGCCGGAGCGGATCTACGCCGAACTGGACGGGGAACTGCTCGTCCTGTTCGCGGGCCTCTTCATCGTGGTCGCCGGGGCCGAGAAGGCGCTGCTGACGCCCGAGCGGATCGCGCTCGTCCAGGGCATCGGCCTCGACGTGCCGTGGCGGCTTTCGGTCGTGACCGCAGTCCTCTCCAATATCGTGAGCAACGTGCCGGCGGTGCTGATCCTTCGTCCCTTCGTGCCCGGCCTGCACGATCCGGCGCGCGCGTGGCTCGTCATCGCCATGGCCTCGACCCTGGCGGGCAACCTCACCTTGCTCGGCTCGGTCGCCAACCTGATCGTCGCCAAGGGGGCGCGAAGGCGAGGGCGTCCCGATCACCTTCTGGGCCTATTTCAAGGTCGGCCTGCCGCTGACGCTGCTGACCCTCGCCGCCGGAACGGCGTGGCTGACATGGATGTGAGGCTCAGCCCTTCGCGGCCCCGGCTTCACGATCCAAAGTCGTCACGAAACCGGTCGATCTGGTGCATCCGCTGGTGCAGGATCGTCACGATGCCGATGTCGCCGTTCGACAGTCTGCGCCAATAGACGAAATGGCGTTCGTAGCGGAAAAAGTATCCATCGACGCCGAATTCCGCCGGAACAGGTCTCGACGCGACCGCATGAGTTTCGATTCGACCGAAGGCCTCGAACAGTCCGGTAATGTAGCGATCCGCCTGGTCCGCTCCCCAACGGTCCCGCGTGTAGCGATAAATCTCGTCGAGCCGATGGGAGGCGGCCTCCTGAATGCGGATCGCGGCCATCCGGGTTACCGGTTGCGCTTGATCACCTCGGCGGCGGTCAACGGCTGGTAAGATGATTCCGGCGCCGCGAAGGCGTGCGCCAACTCGGCCTTCAGCCGTTCGAACGTCTCCTGCTCCGCTCGATCCTTGTCGCGACGGATCAGGTCCCGGATGTACTCGCTGACGTTCTCATAGGCGCCGTCTTCTCCCACGTTCGCGGCCACGAAATCGCTCAGTGCGCCGCCGAGACGGACGGTCATCGTTGTCGTCCGGGACATGACGCCTCCTCTTGCTGTCTGTATTCATTTTAATCAAAAATGAATACAGCGCAACCGGATCTTTGCCGCCGGGGCGGCGGACGGGAGAAACTGGACATTCGCTCGCCCGTCGCGCAAACGGTACCCGAAAAACCGGAGCGGCCCTTCCATGACCATCCTGCCCAATTCGCTCGAAGCGCGCGACATCGCCTATTACTTCCATCCCGCCACCAATGCGCGGCGCAACGAGCAGATCGGCCCGCTGGTCATCGAAAGCGGGCATGGCGTCTATGTCCGGGACGACCAGGGCAAGGACTATATCGAGGGCCTCGCGGGCCTCTGGAGCGTCGCGGTCGGCTTCGGCGAGAAGCGGCTCGCGGAAGCGGCGAAGCGGCAGATGGAGCAACTGCCGTACTACCATTCCTTCGGCGGCAAATCGCATCCGCCGGCCATCGCGCTCGCCGAGAGGCTCGTGAAAATGGCGGGCGGCCGGCTCACGAAGACCCAGTTCACGTCGTCCGGCTCCGAGGCCAACGACTTCGTCGTCAAGCTCGTCTGGTACTACAACAACGCGCTCGGCCGGCCGAACAAGAAGACGATCGTCAGCCGGCAGAAGGGCTATCACGGCGTGTCGGTGGCTTCCGGCTCGCTGACCGGCATGCCGAATTTCCATCGCGAGTTCGACCTGCCGATGCCTTTCGTGCGCCATCTCATGGCGCCGCATTTCTGGCGCAACGGTCAGCCCGGCGAGAGCGAGGCGGCCTTCGTCGCGCGGCTCGGCGCGGAATTCGAGGCGCTGATCGCGACCGAAGGCGCCGACACGATCGCCGCCTTCATCGGCGAGCCGGTGATGGGCGCGGGCGGCGTCATTCCGCCGCCGGCCGGCTACTGGCCGATGATGCAGGCGATCTGCCGCAAGCACGACATTCTCATCATCGCGGACGAGGTCATCACCGGCTTCGGGCGCACGGGCGAGCTTTTCGGCTCCCACAAATACGGCATCGAGCCGGATATCATGGTCGTGTCGAAGGCGCTGACCTCGTCCTATTTCCCGCTGTCGGCGGTGATGATCTCGGATGCGATCTATCAGGCCGTCGCGGACAATTCGGCGAAGATCGGCACGTTCGCCCACGGCTTCACCGCGAGCGGCCATCCGGTCGGGACGGCGGTGGCGATGGAGAACCTCGACATCCTCGAGGAGAAGGGCCTCGTCGCGCGCGCCAAACAGCTCGCGCCGCATTTCCAGGGCCGGCTTCAGGAGTTCGCGTCCCATCCGCTGGTCGGCGAGGCGCGGGGCGTGGGGCTCATCGGCGCGCTGGAGCTGGTCGCCGACAAGGCGACCAAGGCGCCCTTCGATCCGCCGGGCTCGGTCGGGCTCAAGCTTCTCGACCTCTGCCAGGCCGAGGGCCTCATCATCCGCGCGATCGGCGAAGTTATGGCCTTCTGCCCGCCGCTCATCATCACGGAGGCGGAGATCGACGAGATGTTCGCCCGTTTCCGCCGGGCGCTGTCGGCGCTGTAGGCGGGGAGCCCACGAGAGGAATCGTCGGACGCCGGCTCCCAAGCCGGCGTAATTCCGAGCGAACGTCGTTCATCGCGCCCGCGTCGATGTCGAGGTCGGAGCGTCCCCGGTCGCCTGTACGGTTGAGCGTCAAGTTCCGCTGAGCAATACGGCTCCGCGACTTGGTGCTCTTTCGGGTAGCACACCCGATTTTCGGTACATCGCCAACGACCACAAGAATTTCGACGTCGTTTAATCTTTAATTACATAAAGCACGTGTGTCGTGCAGGAAAATCATTCGATTTGGTATCTCTTTACGGCGACAAAAAAAGAAGTTAATGAATATTCTTTTAAGGTAAGCATTAAGGAGGATTGACCAGATCGATTAGCCAATTCGGTTGAAGATCCGGGGCGGATCGTGATCGGCACAAGCTTTGCGTGCTGTCGTTCCGCGTCCTGCTAAGGTCTACGACAATACAAAAAGCCAAGCTGTTGTTTCGAGACGAAAAAGGGGAAATTTGGGATGAAAATGTCCGCTTTGCTTATTTCGTCCGTGCTCCTGGGAATGGTTGCGGTTCCTGCTGGTGCGGCGCCGACTCTGCCCAATGCGATATCCTATGAATATTTCGGGCTAAACTACGCGAATAACATCATGACCAGCAATGCAGTTGGAACGTTAGACTATACGGGCTATCCCGGATGCGGCGGCGTCTGCAGTGCGACCACCCAACTTGGCGGATCTCCATTTGTCTCGGCAACGGTCAATGAGGTCTATTTTGATATCTATCAGACAAGCGGCGGCGTTGTTGCCGCCAGCCTCGGATATTATGTTGAGTACCTCAACCCGGCCGGGCTATACAACGTAAATCTGTATGCTATCGATAATCTTTCTGCGCCGGATGGGACGTCGATGTCGGCTTCCTTGCGTTTTGGTCCGGCGGGTTCGGCGACCACCTCTTTCAATAACTTTGTGTCCCTAACGTTGCAGGAGGCGGATTGCCTCAACGGGTGCCCGTCGCCTGGATTTGCGATTGCCACAGCGCCTTTTACACCGAATCATCAAGTTCAGATGCTCGCCAATACGCTTTATTTTCTGCAGATGGATTTGCTTATCGCGCCGCAACCAACTGGGGTACAAGTCAGCGGATTGATCGACCCTATGTTCTCTTCGGACCAGGGAGGCCAATTCATATTTAGTCCCGGCGTTTTCGGAGTGAGTTCAGGGGTCCCTGAAACCTCCACCTGGGTCATGATGGTCCTCAGCTTCGCAGGCGTTGGCGCCATAGCCTATCGCCGGAAGTCGAAACGGGCGTGGATTGCTGCCGAATCTCCCGACCGTTGGTCGGTCCGCCAAAGCCTATAGGATCCAAACCTTATCGCCGCTCCTGAAGCTTCGGCCCGGGCGGTGCTCGCGGCCGGAGTTTGGGGAAATTGCCCTTGCCGCTCGACGGTCAAGGGTGGCGCGGAGCATCTCGACCTTCGCCGGAGCGCAGGGGTTTTAGACGGCCGCCGTCGTCAAGCGGGCGAATGCGGAGCGATTCTCGGGGATCCGTAGCGGGTCGCTGCTTGTGGGCCCGCAACCTGCCGCAGACGACGCCCGTTTAGCGCCCTCGCGCGTTGCCGCCGCCAGAATTGTCGCCACCCCCGAGATTGAGCGGCGCGTTTGCGCCGGCGTCCGGGAGCGGCGCGGCGACGACCGCGGGCCTGGGCTTTCGCTTCCTGGGGGCCTGCTGCGCCTGCTGCTGGTCGGGAGACTGCGCGTTCGGATCGTTGTTGGCGTCGGGGAATACGTTGTCGTCCGGGGAGGCGGACGCCGTCTCCGGCGCTTCATGGATGACGGTCTTGCCGCCTTTGCAGCTGATCAGCCAGATATCGTAAATCGGGTGCTCGACGCCGTGCAGGCCCGGACTGTCGGCGAACATCCAGCCCGAAAAAATGCGCTTTTCCTGCTTCTGCTCATCGACCTCGTCGATCTGGGCGAAAGCATCGGTCTGCGGCGCCTCGGTCGGCGGCCGCGAGTAGCAGACGCGGGGCGTGATCTGGAGCGTGCCGAACTGCACCGTCTCGTTCAGCGCGACCTCGAAGGAAATGATGCGTCCGGTGATCTTGTCCAGCCCGTCGAACACGGCGATCGGATTGCTGATCTTGTCGGCGAAGGCCGGCGCCGCGCACAGACAGACCGCCAGCGCTGGCATGAGGGCGCGCGCGCGGCGAGCCAGGAGTTTGAGGGGGACCGGCGTCATGAGGCGCGGTCTGCCGTTGAACGGCGGCGGAAACAAGGCGCGGATGAGCCGGACAGATCAGCCGCCCGGCGTCCAGGCTTCGTAATCGCCGGTCGAAGCCTGCCTGCGGTTGAGGCCGATCGTCGAGCCCTTCGGGACAATCGCGTCGGGCGTGCCGGTCGGATTGCCGATATGGGGCAGCTCCCATTCGCGCGGCTGGTAGGTTTCCTCGGTCGGCGGCGTGTCGACCGTGTGATGAAGCCAGCCGTTCCAGCCGGGCGGCGTCATCGAGGCTTCGGCGACCCCGTTGTAGATGACCCAGCGCCGCTCGAAGCCGAGCGCCGGATCGATCCCCGGCTTCCGGTAATAGGCGTTGCCGAACTCGTCGTGGCCGACGAGCTCGCCGTGGCGGGCCGTATAGAAGCGCGTGTTGAGAGTCGCGCCGTTCCACCATGTGGCCCAGTAAAGCAGGAACTCTTTGAGCTGCATCGACGCCGCCGGTTGAGAAGGGCGCGCCAGAATTTTCGCGCGCGTCGCGCCGACTTATGGCGGGGCAGGCGGCCTCTGTCCAGCCTCGGCGTTGAACAGCGGGGAAAGCGGCCGACTTGCCCTTGCGCCCGCCGCCCGACTCGGCGCACCCTTGTCAATCATCGGAGCCGTTAACTCCCGGTTATACATTTCTGTCCACAATATCTTGTGTGTTCAGCGGCGCTCCCTAACTATCTGTTGACCGCCGCCGTCATCGAGTTGTAATGTTCGAGTTCGTCGGGCGAGAGCCTCTCCGGCGCTGCCGACGCTTCCAAGTCTCAGAGTTTCAAGCGGAAAGGCGGTCGCACGCATTGGCGTGCGCGGGCGCCCGTTCATGAGAGGAACGCAGGCCGGAAGGCTTGCGTTCGCGGATCGGAACCAAAAGCGGCGCCGCGCGGCGGGCCGCGCATCCAAGGGGCGAGAGCGATGCGGATCGAACGGCATTTCACCACGGCGGGCGTGTCGCCCTACGAGTTGATCCCGTTTGCGACCACCAAGAGCGAGATTCGCAACCCGGACGGCTCGGTCGTCTTCTCGCTGGACAATATCGAGGTCCCCGCCGCCTGGAGCCAGGTCGCGGCCGACGTGCTCGCCCAGAAATATTTCCGGAAAGCTGGCGTGCCCGCGCGCCTGAAGCGCGTGGAGGAGGAAAGCGTTCCCTCCTTCCTGTGGCGCTCGGTCGCCGACGAGACCGCGCTCGGAGCCTTGCCGAAGGCCGAGCGCTATGGCTCTGAAATTTCGGCGAAACAGGTCTTCGACCGCCTCGCGGGCGCCTGGGCCTATTGGGGCTGGAAGGCGGGAGACTTCGAGGGCGAGGACGACGCGCGCGCCTATTACGACGAGATGCGCTTCATGCTGGCGCGCCAGATCGCCGCGCCCAATTCCCCGCAATGGTTCAACACCGGCCTCCACTGGGCCTATGGCGTCGATGGGCCGAGCCAGGGCCACTATTACGTGGATTTCGAGACGGGGCGCGCTCGTCAAGTCGAAGTCCGCTTACGAGCATCCGCAGCCGCACGCCTGCTTCATCCAGTCCGTCGCCGACGACCTCGTCAACGAGGGCGGCATCATGGACCTCTGGGTCCGCGAGGCGCGGCTCTTCAAATACGGCTCCGGAACGGGCTCGAACTTCTCGGCGCTGCGCGGCGAGAACGAGAAGCTTTCGGGCGGCGGGCGCTCGTCCGGCCTCATGTCCTTCCTCAAGATCGGCGACCGGGCGGCGGGCGCGATCAAGTCCGGCGGCACGACCCGGCGCGCGGCCAAGATGGTCGTGGTCGACGCCGACCACCCGGACATCGAATCCTATATCGACTGGAAGGTGAAGGAGGAGCAGAAGGTCGCCGCGCTCGCCGCGGGCTCGAAGCTCGTCCGGAAGCACCTCAAGGCGATCCTCAGGGCCTGCGTGAATTGCGAAGGCCCGGGCGACGACTGCTTCGCCATCGAGAAGAACCCCGCCCTAAAGCGCGAGGTGAAGCTCGCCCGCCGCGCCGACGTGCCGGACGGGATCATCAAGCGCACGATCCAGCTCGCCCGGCAGGGCGTGACCACGCTCGACTTCGACACCTACGACACCGACTGGGAGTCGGAGGCCTATCTCACCGTCTCGGGCCAGAACTCCAACAATTCCGTCCGCGTGACGGACGCCTTCCTGCGCGCCGTCGAGACGGACGGCGAGTGGGATCTCGTTCCGCGCCTCGGCGGCAAGCCGAAGCCGGTGCGCGCCCGGAGCCTTTGGGAGAAGATCGGCTACGCCGCCTGGGCCTCGGCCGATCCGGGCCTCCAGTATCACACCACGATCAACGACTGGCACACCTGCCCGGAATCGGGGCCGATCCGCGCCTCGAATCCGTGCTCGGAATATATGTTCCTCGACGACACGGCGTGCAATCTGGCGTCGCTGAACCTCCTGCAGTTTCTCAACCCCGACACGAAAGCCTTTGATATCGCAGCCTATGAGCACGCCGTCCGGCTCTGGACGCTGACGCTCGAAATCTCGGTGGCGATGGCGCAGTTTCCCTCGAAGGAGATCGCGCGCCTCTCCTACGACTACCGCACGCTCGGCCTCGGCTTCGCCAATATCGGCGGCCTGCTCATGACCTGCGGCATCCCTTACGACTCGGACGAGGGCCGGGCGATCTGCGCCGCGCTCTCGGCGATCATGACCGGCCGCGCCTATGCGACCTCGGCCGAGATGGCCGCGCGCTCCGGCCCGTTCCCCGGCCACAAGGCCAACGCCGAGGCGATGCTGCGCGTCATCCGCAATCACAAGCGCGCGGCGGACGGCGAGGTCGCGGGCTACGAAAGCCTCTCCACCCTGCCGACGCCGCTCGACCACGAATTGCTGATCCATGCGGGTCCGGCCTGGACGGGCCTGTCGGAAGCCGCCCGCGACGCCTGGTCGCGCCGCGCTGACGCTCGGCGAGAAGCACGGCTACCGCAACGCGCAGGTCTCCGTCGTCGCGCCGACCGGCACGATCGGCCTCGTCATGGACTGCGACACGACCGGCATCGAGCCCGACTTCGCGCTCGTGAAGTTCAAGAAGCTCGCGGGCGGCGGCTATTTCAAGATCATCAACCGCGCCGTGCCCGACGCGCTGCGCACGCTCGGCTACGGGCAGTCGGCGATCGACGACATCATCGCCTATGCCGTCGGCCATGCGAGCCTCGCCCACAGCCCCGCCATCAACCACGCGGCGCTGAAGGCGAAGGGGCTGCCGGACGAGGCGATCCGCAAGGTCGAGGCGGCGCTGCGCGGCGCTTTCGACATCCGCTTCGTCTTCAACAAATGGACGCTTGGGGCGGAGACGCTGAGCGAGGCGCTGAAAATCCCGGCCGATCGCTACGAGGCGCCCGGCTTCGACCTGCTCTCGGCGCTCGGCTTCTCGAGGGCCGAGATCGACGCCGCCAACATTTATGCCTGCGGCGCCATGACGTTGGAGGGCGCGCCTCACCTGAAGGTTGAGCATTATCCGGTGTTCGACTGCGCCAATCCCTGCGGCCGGACGGGCAAGCGCTATCTCTCGGTCGAGAGCCACATCCGCATGATGGCGGCGGCGCAGCCCTTCATCTCGGGCGCGATCTCCAAGACCATCAACATGCCGAACGACGCGACGGTCGAGGACTGCAAGGACGCCTACATGCTCTCCTGGCGGCTGGCCCTGAAGGCCAACGCCCTCTACCGCGACGGCTCGAAACTGTCGCAGCCGCTGAACAGCCAGCTCATCGAGAACGACGAGGAGGACGACGAGGCGGTCGAGGCGCTGATCGCCGCCAACATCCCCGCCCGCGCCGCGCAGGTGGCGGAGAAGATCGTCGAGCGCGTGATCGAGCGGATCGAGCGGACCCGCGAGCGCGAAAAGCTGCCCGACCGCCGCAAGGGCTACACGCAGAAGGCGGTCGTCGGCGGCCACAAGGTTTACCTGCGCACCGGCGAATATCAGGACGGGCGGCTCGGCGAGATCTTCATCGACATGCACAAGGAGGGCGCGGCCTTCCGGAGCCTCATGAACAATTTCGCCATCGCGATCTCGCTCGGCCTGCAATATGGCGTGCCGCTCGAGGAATATGTGGAGGCCTTCACCTTCACCCGCTTCGAGCCGGCCGGCTTCGTGCAGGGCAACGACGCGATCAAGAACGCGACCTCGATCCTCGACTACATCTTCCGCGAACTCGCGATCTCCTATCTCGGCCGCAACGACCTCGCGCATGTCTCGCCGGACGAGATCGGCTCGACCGTGCTCGGCGGCGGGGTGGAGCAGGACAGGGCCCGCGACGCCGCGCCCGCGCCCGTGCCCGCCACCTCCTCGGTCGTGTCGAAGGGCCTCGTCCGCTCGAAGGGCGAGAAGCTGATGCTGGTGCGCGGCGGCACGGGCGGCGAAGCCCCGGCGGTGATCGCCTCGGGCGGCTCGTCGGCAAGCGGCTATGTGCAGGGCGCGACGGCGCTGAAAGGCGAGCCCGCCGAATCCGCGCCGCTGACGTTTGGAGGCGCGGAATTCGCGCAGCCCGAGTCCGTCGCCGGCAAGCGGGCGGAAGCGCGGATGAAGGGCTATGTCGGCGAAGCCTGCCCGGAATGCGGGAATTTCACGATGGTCCGCAACGGCACGTGCCTGAAGTGCGACACGTGCGGCGGGACGACGGGGTGTTCGTGAGGCATGCCGACGACCTGGTGAGCGTCGCAAAGTTTTGTGAAGTTTTGTTCCAATAAAGACAAATCTGTAAGGTGAAAAATCACGAGGTCGGGGACGCTGCTGCTTCCCGACCGGTTGGAAGGAGCGGAGATATGGCTACGAATTCCTGCGGGCGATGGTCATCGCAGCGGCGCGGTCCGCGACCGGTCCAAGTTTAGAACCCCAACGTCCTGGCCGGAGCTCGACCCGGCCTCCGGACGCTTCATCGATGGCAAGAGGACGGACTCGTTCAAGGGCGTCCGGAAGGAGAAGTAAACGACGGCAGCGAGCGCGGCTCGCTGCTCAAATTGCTGTCGGAACAAAAGGAGATCGAATCGCCCTCGTCGATGCGAGGGCAAAAGAAAACCGGGGCCGACATATGTCGGCCCCGGTCACCGCGGAAAGCCTTGGGCCGCGCGGGGCGAAGAGGCCAACCTCCCCTGTCTTGGCAAATTCAGGATATTGGGATTCGAGCCTCCGAGTTGATACGCCCAAGGCGCCATGCTCGGAGAAAATTTTATGTCCTCCACGCGTTTCAGATGTTTGAACTGCGGCCACGACTTTGTCTGCGATGTGCTTTCTCCTGATGAGGTATGTGAAGCGCAGAGGCGGGGACGGTACTTGTCGTCCGTTCATTGCCCGAGATGCAATCGGACCGACGTCGAGCGCGTTCGGTAACTTCAACGAGATCGAGCAATCTAACAGCGCCGTGGCGTATCTCTACGCCACGGCGCTCGCAGGAAAACGCGATGACAACAGTTTTCTTTTCGTATTCTCACAAGGATGAGGACCTCCGCGATCGCCTTGAGACGCACCTCGCGATGCTCAAGAATGAGGGGCTTATAGAGGCTTGGCACGACAGGCGTATACCGGCTGGGAGGAGTTCTAACCAGCATAGGACCACATGGATGCGGCCGACGTCATTCTCCTCCTGGTTTCCTCAGATTTCCTGGCCTCCAAATACTGCTACGACATTGAGATGGGCCGCGCGATGACGGCACGCTGCCTGCAACCGGCGTGATTCCGGTGATCCTCCGGCATTGCGCTTGGCAGCTGCGCCTTTCGGCAACTTCTCGCGAAGGGATGGCAAGCCGATAAGGGCTTGGCCAGACATTGACGAAACCTTCCTACGGCGTCAAGCGGGTACGCGCCGCGTTGCCGCAAGGGCGAGACTGCGCGGGCGGGGTCGCCACCTCAGGTGACAACGAAGGCCACCCAGTCGGGGCCGCGCTCGCCAGCAATTTGCGCCTGAAAAAGGAGTTTACGGACTCAGACAAGGATGAATTTCTCCATCAGACGTTCGAGTACATAGCGTCGTTTTTCGACAACTCGTTTGGAGAGCTACAGACCGAAATCCCGACATGCCAACTTCAGGCGCATCGACGCGAATGGTTCACCACCGTGGTCTACCGGCACGGCGAGGCCATCGCGCGATGCAAGATCGCCCTTGGCGGGATGTTCTGGGCGCGGAATATCGTTTTCATACAACGATCAAGCCGGCGACTGGAACGCAACGAAACCCTGCGGTCGAATTGACCGTTAGGCGTCTACATGAAGCGGCGCGGGTTGGCGACCATGGGCCGACGGGAAAACACAAGCCTGTCAGCCGAAGGGGCAGCGGAATATTACTGGTCGCGTTGATCGAACCTTTGCAGCGATAGAGACCTCCCGATGGTCCCGGCAGTCCGAGGCCCGCGCCGCAACCATCCTGCGGACGCCGCATTCGAGAGCCGCGACACCCGCGCACTTCATGCGGCGCCAGCAGCTCGCGCCCCACGCGTTCCGCTTCCAGCTTCGCCTTCCTGGCCGAGGGAGCGGGCCCTCGCGCAGGTTCCGGTGGTATCTGGCGGGCTTCTTGAACGCGATCGACGACGTTGACCTGGGCCTCAATGGATTGTGGTCACCCCGACCAGTCGTCAACGACCTCGGGCGCGCGATGGCGGTTCAGGCTTCGCTCGCCGTAACGTGTCCAGGGCTTGATCCCTGCCGCTGGCGCAGTGTGGGCGGCTCAAGCGATCAAGCCCACCTGTGGGCGGCATCATGGATCGTTCGGCCCCGGATTTTCCACCGAATTTGACGTCGAGCGTCTCGATTGCCGGCTCTCTGGCATCAAATACGCGCCGACTTTGCATTTTTGGAATAGCTATCCGTACGCACGAATTGACTTCGGTCTTCAGAAAGTGCGCGACCATGAATATTTCTGCGACGGCAGTCAGGTTTGACGACAACTCGATGTGGCTCGACCTTTCGGACGGCCGCACGCTCGGCGTTCCCTATGCGTGGTTTCCGCGCCTCTTGAACGCGACGCTGAAGCAACGCGCGGCGGTCGAAATCGGCCGTCTTGGGCTGCATTGGGAAGACATCGACGAGGATATTTCCATCGCCGGTCTTCTGGCCGGGCGGGGAGATCAGACGGTGAGGCATGAGCCCCGGCGGGGCAGAGGCGGCGAGAGCACGAGCCAATAGTCCGGCGCCGCGCGGCGTCGGGGGAGCGGGGGTAGCGATGGCGCTGATCAAGGCGTTCGAGGAGAAGCGAAGGGATCGCCAGTCGATCCATGACGCGATCGATGCGACCTATTCGGTGTTCGAGCGGGACGGGCGAACATTCGTCCAGATCGACACCTACGGCCGAACTGAGCGGGAAATGCCAGGCAAGATCAGCCAAAGCCTTCAGTTTGACGACAAGTCGGCTCGCGCACTTTTCGACATACTGAGCGATACGTTCGGCTTTCGCTGAGCCGCGGAGAAGGGGATCTCTCCATGAGTGCGCCTGAACGCAAGTTCTTCATTCCCTGCCCCGGTTGCAACATACAGTATGGTCCGCTCCGCGGCTCTGACGTTCATCGCTTTTCATGCCCGAACTGCGAAGGTGGCAAGGGTGTGCCAGACTATGACGGCAAGGGTCGCGTCCAATGGAATGACAAGGACGAGGCCGTGGTTGCCACGAAGGGCTGGGCCTGGGAGAAGAATTATCTGACCGACTTGCAAAAGGCCGTCGCCGAGCGTCTAGCGACCATCCAGACGCCAGCGCGGTAACTGACAGCGGCGCCCGCGAATGCGGGCAGAGCGACGCCGGAACGTGGAGCGCGTCCGTCTGGACCCCCGCTTTCGCGGGGGTGACAAAGGAGCGTACTTAGCCGACGGCTTGGTCCTCCGGGCTTAAGGATAACCCATGCGCTATGCGGTCGTGATCGCCCGCGCTTCCGCGCGGCGGCGGCTCCGGGTCGCTGGTCGAAGGGGCGTGGCCCGCGGATGATCCCGTGTCACTCCCGCGAAAGCGGGAGTCCAGAGCGACGGCAAAGTCGTCGCGGCGAGAAGCGGCGGCGCTGAGGCTGGATGCCCGCGTTCGCGGGCATGACACTGCCGGCTCTCAACCCGCCCCCGAACTCTCCCCATGCACGACCCGATCCGCCAGATACGGATGGCGGCGGACGACGTTGAAGAAGCGCGCTTGCCGTCGGCTGTCACAATGCGCCCTTATGGGGAAACGGAGAGGGATGGCCGGGGCTGCGGCATACGGAAAGCAGTTCAACAATCTCTTTGGAAAAAGAGAAGTCCGTGGTAGAGATGGCTCTCCGGCCGTTGAAGCAAGCGGTGGCCTTCGGCTGACGGGCCGGTCCGGGGCAGGGGGCCGCCTCCCGTTGGAAATTGTGCGGTGCAACAGGAGAGTCGGACAGTCGGACAGGTTTTGGCGCCCAAGCTGCTGAAATCATGAGATCGGCGCCAAGACTGCGCGGCGTCGCGCGGGCAGGATCGCGCCAGTCAAAGTTTGCGGCGGCGGCGCTTGCAGCGGATGCGAGGGGACTGTATATATTGTAGAATATATCTATATATCACGCGAAGGATATAAGTGCCGCTCTATGTGAAGGATTTAGAGGTCGATCGCATGGCCGAACGCCTGGCTTCGCTGCGCCGCGTGAGCAAGACCGAGGTCGTGCGGCAGGCGCTTCAGCATGAACTGGAACGCGAAGAGGCGAGGCCGTCTCTCGTGGAGAAAGGGGTTGCTTTCGTCCGCGCGCTGAAGGCTCGGGCGCAGCCGTCCGCGGCCCGCGCGGCGGACAGGGCCTTCATCGACAGCCTGTATGACGAACAAAAGTCCTGATGTTCGTTGACGCTTCCGCCCTGACGGCGATGTTGACCGACGAGAGGGATGCGCGTGAGCTTCTGGCGCGCGCCCAGAAATATCCGGTGCGGTTCACGTCGCCGCTCGCCGTGTGGGAGACGGTCATCGCGGTCGCACGGGTCCTGGGGATTGACGTGCAGACCGCGGCTGCGGCGGCCGAGGATTTTCTGATCCTGACCGAGATCGAAGTGCGTCCCGTGCCGGCCGAAGTTCGGGGCCTCGCAGTGGAGGCCTTCGATCGGTTCGGAAAAGGGCGGCATCCGGCAGCCCTGAATTTCGGGGACTGCTTCGCCTATGGCTGCGCGCGCTTTGCGGGGGCGCCGTTGCTCTACAAAGGCGACGATTTCCCGCAGACCGACATCGAAACGGCTTGAACGCGAGGCGGCGGTCTTTCGGAATGCGCCGCCTTCAGGTTCCGCCGTTGGACGCCCCCTGAGGGGCGTGCTTATGCGCCGCATGTCGCACGGGAGCGGCGGCGGGCTGCGGGGGCGCGGAGGCAGCCGCGCCGTTCCCGCACTTGTCCTCGAGGACCTTCGTATCCCGCCCGCGCAGGGTCACCTCGTTCACGGGCTTATCCCCGACGAGGAGCGGACTGATATTGCCCCAGGATCCGTCCGGATTGCGCTTCCACTCCGAACAACTCAGCAGGAGCGACTTGCCGTGAACCTGAACGGTGTCGGGCTTGGCGTCCTGCGCGAGCGCCGCGCCCGGCACGGCGATCAGGAGCGACAATAAAGCTGGGGCTCGAAGCATCGGAATTGCCTTGGGCGTTAACAGACTGGCTCCCGCGCCCGCATCGAAGGACCCGTGAGCCGCTGGAGTTGAGCCGACGTTTTGGGCGTTGGCAAGGGGGCAGAAGGCAGGCGCCGGCGTCATCCCGGATACCAGACCTTCCGCGGATCGTCCGGCGCCCGCTCGTATGTCCACGCCGCCTCGATCAGCTTCGGCAGATCGTATTTCGGCCGCCAGCCGAGATCGAATTTGGCGCGCGAATTGTCGAGCCAGTTGGAATGGTAGGCGCTCGGAATGTCGATCGAGCTTAAGTCCCGCGTCGCCTTGAGATAGCGCGGCGACTTCGGCGTAATCGACCGGCTCGTCCATGGAAATGTTGTAGAGCTTGCCCTTCGTCGCGGGATTGTCGAGCGCGGCGAGGATCGCCTCGACGAGATCGTCGACATGGACGAAATTGCGCTTCAGCGGGCGGCCGGAAGCGTCTCGCAACAAAGGAATAACGCCCTCCCTGCGGCAGCGCTCGGCGACGTCGGGCGGCACAAGCGTCTTCCAGTCCGGCCCGCCGAACACGTCGTCGCCGAAGGAGAGCGAGTAGCGGAAATCGTCCTTCTCCATGATCCAGGGCGCGCGCAGGCAGGAGACGTTGAGGCCGTACTGGATATGGGTCTGCTGGAGCAGCACCTCCTCCAGCACTTTCGAGAGCGCATAGCAGCCCGGATAGGCGGCATGGGGCGTCGCTTCCGTCACCGGCGCGCCGTGGTCGATGAAGAAATGCCCGACGCTGGCGTCGCCGCCGATCAGGATGAACTGCGCCGCCGTCGGGCTCGTGCGGAACGCCTCCGTCAGCCAGAAGAGGCCCTTTACGGTCACGTCCATCACGTCGTCGGGCGTCTCCTTGCAGGTGGCGAGATGCACGACATGGGTCACGCCGTCCATCGCCCGCTCGACGCAGCCGCGATCCGAAATCGTGCCCTTCACGACTTCGAGGCCGGGCTTCGGCTCCATCATCCGGTTATGGCAGAGCGCCCGGATCGTGAGGTTTGGCGGCGGCGCCGACCGAAGCCTCGCGATGAGATTGGCGCCGACCTTGCCCGTCGCGCCGGTGACCAGAAGCCTCATCGACTTTCCTCATAGCCTGTCAAAACCCGCAGGCGCGCTCCATGGGGACAGGCCAGCATAAGCCGCCCGTCTGCGCTTAGGCGATGGGATTGTGAGGATTGTAATCGGGAAAGTCAGGGCCGGGGTGCCTTGTGCCCTGTGCGGAGAGATTGACGCCTTGATTGGCGTTGCAATCGGCGGAGCGTCGATCTTGGTCGTGGCAGAGGACGCGGGATCGCCCGCCGTACGCGCCAGACGCAGCGTCCTCCCGGCGCCGCGTCCGGCGCGCAAGCCGCGAAGGAACCCAGCCGGCTGCGCCGGCTGAGCCTTCGCGAAATGGCGGACAATCGGAAGCCACTCTCTTTACGCAACAAAGGCGCAAAGGTCGCGCCGCGAGCGCTTCCGAGAACCCGCCGATGCTCGCGAGCCTTAAGCCGCGAAGCGGACGATGTGCGGGCCGACGACGCCGGCCTTTTCCATCGCTGTCTTCAGATCGGCTCCGCCGAGCCAGGCGCGCGCCTTCGCCACATCGGCGACATCCTGAAGGATCAGGATATCGTTCGGGTCTTCGGCGCTGCGGAAGACCTTGCCATTCGTGACGCCCGCCGAGACGCGCATCTTTTCATGCTCGTCATAGCCCTTGCGCCATGAAGCATAGTCCTTGACCTTGTGGTGAATACTGAGGTTTTCGGTGTGGGATTTCGTGTCCATTTTTTATTCTCCAAAATAAAACGAAATATAAACTCGGATATTTGCATCCGAACTGCAGCTAATACATGGGCTTGTTTTTTGAAATTACAATCAAAAAGGCCTGTTTACAGCGATCAATTCTCAAGATGAACTTTCATCATCGAGCCCCGCTGCGCGTGGCGGCTTTCGGGCGGCGACACGGAGACGGGCGCGGCTCTCAACGAGTCCACGGGCTTCGGCGAATTGGTCATGCCCGCCTCCCTTTGACCCGCGCGCTCCCGGCGCTTAGTCCTGCGCTCCCGTTGTCGAAGCGAGTTGCGATTTCATGAAGTCCATTGCCCAGCGCATCGCCGAGGAATTGAGCGTCGCGGAACGTCAGGTCGTCGCGGCGGTCGAACTCATCGACGGCGGGGCGACGGTGCCGTTCATCGCCCGCTACCGCAAGGAGGCGACGGGGGCGCTCGACGATACGCAATTGCGCACGCTCGACGAGCGGCTGCGCTACCTGCGGGAACTGGAGGACCGCCGCAAGGCGATCCTCGATTCGATCCGCGAGCAGGGCAAGCTCGACGCCCCGCTGGAAGCGCGGATCAACGAGGCCGACACGAAGGCGCTGCTCGAGGACCTCTACCTCCCGTACAAGCCCAGGCGCCGCACCAAGGCGCAGATCGCCCGCGAGAACGGCCTCGAGCCGCTGGCCGAGGCGCTGCTCGCCCATCCCGAGCGCGAGCCGAAGGTCGAGGCGGCGGCGTTCCTCAAGCCCGAGGCGGTCGCGACCGTCGAGGACGCGCTCGACGGGGCGCGGGCGATTCTCACCGAACGCTTCGCCGAGGACGCCGAACTCATCGGGCGCCTGCGCGAGGATTTCTGGACGCGCGGCCAGATGAAGGCCGCCGTGCGCGAGGGCAAGCGCGAGGCCGGCGCGAAATTCGCCGACTATTTCGACTTCTCGGAGCCGCTGACGAAGCTTCCCGGGCACCGCGTTCTGGCGCTCATGCGCGGCGAGCGCGAGGAGGCGCTCGACCTGACGCTCGTCGCCGATCCCGCCGCCGATCCGGCCTCGCGCGCGCCGGGCGTTTACGAACTCGCCATCGCCCATCGCTTCGCCGTCGCCGACCGGGGACGGCCGGGCGACCGCTGGCTTCTCGACACGGTCCGCTGGGCCTGGCGCACCAAGATCGAGTTGCAGCTTCGGATCGACCTGCGCCTCAGGCTCTGGACGCAGGCCGAGGACGAGGCGGTGCGCGTGTTCGGCGCGAACCTGCGCGATCTCCTGCTCGCAGCCCCGGCCGGCGCGCGGGCGACGATGGGGCTCGATCCGGGCTTCCGCACCGGCGTCAAGGTCGCGGTCGTGGACGCGACCGGCAAGGTCGTCGCGACGACGGCGATCTATCCGCACGAGCCGCAGCGGCGCTGGGACGAAAGCCTCGCCGCGCTGGCGGCGCTTTGCGCCACGCACGGCGTCGAACTGATCGCGATCGGCAACGGGACGGCCTCTCGCGAGACGGACAGGCTCGCGGCCGATTTGTTGAAGAAATATCCGGATATCAAGGCGACGAAGGTCGTCGTGTCGGAGGCGGGCGCCTCCGTCTATTCGGCCTCGGCCTATGCGGCGCAGGAATTGCCGGAGCTCGATGTGACGCTGCGCGGCGCGGTGTCGATCGCGCGGCGCCTGCAGGACCCGCTCGCGGAACTGGTGAAGGTCGAGCCGAAGGCGATCGGCGTCGGCCAGTATCAGCACGACGTGTCCGAAGGGAAACTCGGCCGCTCGCTCGACGGCGTGGTCGAGGACGCGGTCAACGCCGTCGGCGTGGACGTCAACACGGCTTCGGCGAAGCTGCTCGCGCGCGTCTCGGGCGTGGGCGACGCGCTCGCGCAGTCCATCGTCCTCCATCGCGACGCCAACGGCGCCTTCCGCACCCGCGAGGCGCTGAAGGAGGTGCCGCGATTGGGCCCGCGCGCCTTCGAGCTTTCGGCGGGGTTCCTGCGCATCAACGGCGGCGACGATCCGCTCGACCGCTCGGGCGTACATCCCGAGGCCTATCCGGTCGTGCGCCGCATCGCCGAGACGGCGGGCGTCGATGTGCGCGCGCTGATCGGCAACGCCAGGCTTCTGTCGTCGTTGAAGCCCGCCGCCTTCGTGGACGCGACCTTCGGCCTGCCGACCGTCATCGACATCTTGAAGGAGCTGGAGAAGCCGGGGCGCGACCCGCGTCCGGCCTTCCGCATGGCGGAGTTCAAGGAGGGCGTCGAGACGATCGGCGACCTGAAAGCCGGCATGATCCTCGAAGGCGTCGTCACCAATGTCGCGGCTTTCGGCGCCTTCGTCGACATCGGCGTGCATCAGGACGGGCTGGTTCACGTCTCGGCCATGTCGAAGACCTTCGTGAAGGACCCGCGCGCCGTCGCCAAGCCCGGCGACATCGTGAAAGTGAAGGTGCTGGAGGTGGACGCGCCCCGCAAACGCATCTCGCTCTCGATGCGGCTGGACGACGCCGCCGAAGCGCGGCCGAAGGCGGGCGAGCGCGTCGCGCGTTCGCAGGAGCGTTTCGTCCGTCAGCCGGAGCCGAAGACCGACGGCGCGCTTGCCGACGCCTTGCGCCGGGCCGCCGAACGGCGTGGATAGCGCGGGCGCTTTCGCCTCAACAGGAGAGCCCGCGCCGGGGAGGGATCATGAACGGGTTCCGCGCGCTTGCCGCTCCTTTGCTCGCCGCCCTTGCGGTCTCGGCCGCGCATGCGGCTCCTTGCGCGCCCGCCGACCCGTCGCTTGCGGGCCATTATTTCCTTCGCGGGGTGATGGAGGTGGGATCCGAACTTCTGCTCCGGCCGGACGGGCGGTTCGAGTACATGCTCGCCTATGGCGCGCTGGACGAGCTGGCCTCCGGCTGCTGGACCCGCAAGAACGGCGTGGTCACGCTCCACGCGGCCCGGTTCGAGGCCAATGCGGAGGATCCTCTAAAATTCGAGCGGCTCGAACTTGAGGTTGCGCCGGGCCGCCGCCTGATCCGGCGTTTCGACGGCGAACATGTCGGCGTCTATTCCCGCGAGTGAGCCCGGCGCGCCGCGAGCCTGACCGCCTCGCCCGGGTCCCGTCCCTCTTACCGCGTCAAAGCGTTCATGATGATCGCCGGGTCGACGCTTGTCTGCCCGCGGAAGGGGTTGTCGAGGATGATGACGAGGCCGACCGCGAGCCCGATCGCCGACATGTGGACCATGTTGACCTGGGTGCCGAAGCGCTTCGGGGACTCGCGCCCGGCGATGAACGAGATCGAGGAGACATAGGCGATGAGGATGAGCCAGAAGATGCCGGGGACGCTGCTGGACGAATTGGCGAGGCGGCTCTGGCGCAGGGTCTCGATCTGGTCGGCGTAGTGCGAGAGGTCCCCGCGGCGCGGATCCGCCACATCGAGATCCTTCTGGATGGCGCGCAGGGCTGTCCACAGGTCGTCGAGGTTCCGCTCGGCGAGGGGCGAAAGCGAGGTGGGCGCGGTCCCGAGCCGCCGCCACTCGTCTTTCCCGACGTTCCGGGCATAGGCGGCGAGCGCGGCCTTTGCGTCCTGCGCCTGCGCGCCGAGGGCGTCCAACTCGCGGCCGAGGCGGTAGATGGCGACGCCTTCCTGGAGCACGTTGTCGTTCGTCTTGGCGAGGCTCATCAGCCCATTCGTGACCATGAGGGCGAGGACGAAGGCCGACAGGCCGAGGAGGCTCGCGTGGGCGGTGTCCGCGAGCTTGTCCTCGAATGCGCTGTGTCCCGGCCAGCGCCGGAACCAGATCCGGTTGGCCAGATAGGCGACCGTGCCGCCGAACAGGGCGAACGCGAGCGCGGAGATGGCCAGAATCGCGAGGTCGGGCAGCGTGTTGCCGAGGAGGTCGACCAGATCGGACATGCGTCATGTCGTCTGCGGCGCTTGGCGCTGTCAAGGCGCGGCCGGACAGGGCCCGCCCTTTGCCTCCGCCCTCTCGGGCGCCCGAGGTGTTGGCGCCCGGCGGTTGTGCTCCGGCCCGATAAGCCCCGGGCGCGTGGTGTGGGACGGCCTGAAAAGGCAAAAGCTTGGCCGCAAAAAGCAAGCAATGCTCGGGTTTTCTCGCTTATAAACCATCGTGCCGTTGCGGAATGCGCGGTGCGGTCTTCCCGCCATCCGCGCACGGTCTTGCGACGAAGCTGCATTCCGCCCGGTTTCAGCTTCGTCGCTTGAACGGCTCACGCCCCGCCATGGCCCGGGGACCGGCCCCTCCCGTTTTCCCCTATCCGGGGGACGGCCGGTCCCGATCCTTTCGGCAGGATCGAAAATTACTTCTGCCAATCAGAAATTTATGGTAGGGTGAAACCCTCGCCGAAAGAAGAATTTCCGCGGCGGGAGAGCGGTTGGTGAAGCCGCCCTGCGGGAGACCCCGGACAAGGGCGCGCAGGCGCGGCGGGGCGTATGTTCGCCGCGTTTTCGCCACGAAGCGGCGGGCGCCGGAAGGAAAAGACAGCGTAAGGGTTTGAAAAGGCTCGATTCGCGGAAGCAAATGGCAGGTTTTGAGGCTGTTTTTCGGGGTGTTTTGGGGCGATTTTCGCCGATAATAGCCGAGAATCGGACGATTCCGGAGCGAAACCGGGCGATTTCAGCGCGTTTTTGACAGGCGCCTCCGCCACAAGGCCGCCACAAAGCAGCCTGCCTCGGGGGAGCGGCAAGACGCGCCGACGATCGGAAAGCTTCGCTTGACCGCAATGTTGACGCGCGCCAGAGTGTTAAATGTCGCTGCGGCACGGGGCCGCCGTTCGGCGATGCGGCCCCGCTGAGAGGCCGCCACACCTTTCGAGCCTTTTCCACAGAGTCGGCCGCGTCGCTGACTTCGGCAGCGAGGATTGGGGATGAAACCCGCGACCTTCTTTCATCGGGTGCTCCTGACCGGCGTGTCGGCGCTGGCGATGACCCTCGGCGCCGCGAAAGCCGGCGCGCACGACTACGTCTTTAATTACGACCTGAGCACGGGGCAGGCCGCGTTCAACTGGACCGCGCCCGCGACGGGAACCTACGCCGTCGCGGTCTATGGCGCGCAGGGCGGCGGATCCTCGCATCTTGCGGGCGGCCTCGGGGCCGAGGTCGGAGGCGACCTGACGATCTCCGCATCCTCGGAACTCCTGATCCTCGTCGGCGAACAGGGGTTTGGCGGGAGCTACGCGGGCGGAGGCGGCGGGGCCAGCATCGTCTTCGACATCACGGGAAGCTCGTCGGTGCTGTTCGCCGCGGGCGGGGGCGGCGGGGCCGGCTATCTCGGAACCGGCGGCGGCGGTCCCGGACTGACCGGAACCTCTGGCGGCGCAGGCTTCGCCGGCGGCGGCGTCGGCGGAACGAATGGAAGGGGCGGCCAGGCAGGGCAGCAGTCGAGCCTGGACGGGGGAGGCGGCGCCGGCGTGCTGCCCTTGCCTCTCGGGAGCGCGGGAGGAGACGGAGCGAGCGGCTCCTCGGGCCACGGCGCGCCCAACATCCTCTACGGCGGAGCAGGCGTCGGAGCATGGGGCGGAGCCGGCGGGGCTGTCGGCGGCGGGGGCGCGGGCGGAACAGGCGGCGGCGGATACCAGAACGGCTCCGGCGGCGGCGGCGGCGGGTTCTCGGGCGGGGGCGGCGGCGTCGCCGGGAGCGCCGGCGGGGGCGGCGGCTCCTATGTGGCGCCCACGCTTACCAACCCCGTTCTTCTGTCGGGCGTCAGGAGCGGGGACGGATACGTGACGATCGACTTGGTCAGCTCCCCATCTCCGGCCGTTCCCGAGGCCTCGACCTGGGCGATGATGGCGACGGGCTTCGGCGCGCTCGGCCTGGCCGGGCTGCGGCGCGCGCGAAAGCCCGCGTCCTCCGCCTAGGCGCGGGCTCGCGTTCCGGCTTCGTAGCGGTTCCGTGAAAAGTCGCCTGCACTTCATCTCCGGCCTGCCGCGCGCGGGCTCGACGCTGCTCGCGGCGCTGCTCCGGCAGAATCCGCGCTTTGTCGCGAGCATGACGAGCCCGGTCTTTTCGCTCTTCCGCGCGATGCTCTCCGAGACGAGCCAGCGCAGCGAAGGCGCCGTGTTCATCGACGATGCGATCCGCAAGCGGCTCCTCAAGGGCGTGTTCGACGCCTACTATGAGGACGCGGCGCCGGATGCGGTCGTCTTCGACACGAACCGCGGCTGGACGACGAAGCTGCCCGCGCTGGTCGAGCTTTTTCCCGACGCGAAGGTCATCTGCTGCGTCCGCAACCCGGCCTGGGTGCTCGACAGCGTCGAGAGCCTGGTCCGGCGCAACGCCTTTGAACTCTCCGGCATCTTCAACTTCGACCCCGGCGGCACGGTCTATTCGCGGGTGGAGGGCCTCGCCTCGGCCAACGGGATGTACGGCTTCGCCTTGAACGCCCTGCGCGAGGCCGTCTACGGCGCGCAGTCGGACCGGCTCCTGCTCGTGCGCTACGAAACCCTGATCGGAAATCCGCTCGGCGCGCTCGCGGCCATATACGGCTTCGTCGGCGAGGACCTCGTCCCGCACGATCCGAAGAATATCGAGCCTTGCTACGACATGATCGAGTTCGACCAGCGGCTCGGCACGCCCGGGCTGCACGAGGTCGGCCGCTCGGTCGCGGCGCGTGAGCGCAAGACCGTCCTGCCGCCCGATCTCTTCCAGCGCTACGAACGCGACGCGTTCTGGGAGGACCTCACGCTCCTGCCGCCAACGGTAAAGATCGTGTGAGCGCGCTCCGTTGGCTCGCCTGCGCGCAACTGTCACCCTTTGAGCGCTCGCGACTCGCTGCGCATTTGGCTATCCTGCGCCATGCTCTTCGAGTCTGAAAATACGCCCCCACCCGACGCCGCGGAGCGGCGCTCGGCAAAGCCCGTCGTCGTCTATCCGGCGGACAGGCTGCCGCCTGTCGACCGCGCTTTCTACGAGTTCGCGTGCGAGGGGATGACGAAGGTCGGCGAGGTCGTCGTTCCGCCGCGCGAGGCGGCGACTTTCGACGTTCCGGCTGGGCGCGTCTTCCGCATCGTATCCATCGAGGGACCGCAGGTCGGCGACCTGAACCTGTGGAACGCGAGCAACCTCGCCGAGCGCTTCTACAGCGGCAAGACCCGCGCGCTTCACGGCACGCATGTCGGCGCGGGCGACCGGCTCTGGAGCGCGCTGCCCTATCTGAGGCCGATGGCGACGATTCTTCGCGACACCCTCGGCTGGTATGGGTTCGACGCCGACGGGGCAGGGGTGCACGACGTGATCGGCACGCGCTGCGACCCCTATACCAACAGGCTTCTGACCGGCGGCGACTATCACCACTGCTGCCACTCGAACCTGACGCGGGCGCTGGCGCGGCGGCTCGGCAAATCCTTCGAGGAGGCCGAGCCGCATGTGCATGATGTGCTCAATGTCTTCATGTGCACCGGCTTCACGCGCGACGAAGGCCGCTATTTCATGAAGGCGAGCCCGGTCCGGCCGGGCGACTTCATCGAATTCTTCGCCGAGATCGACCTGATCGGCGCCCTGTCCGCCTGTCCGGGCGGCGATTGCGGCGCCGGCCATTCGAGCGACGCCGCGCCATGCCATCCGCTGAAGGTCGAGATCTACCAGCCCCGGCCCGAGGCGCTGAAAGGCTGGCATCGGCCGGAGGTCAGCGCTTACGCCCGGAGCGAGGGGTAAGGACGTATCCCCTCCCTGGCGGGAGAAGTCGGCTACAGCCTGTCCAGGAATCCGCAGGCGCGCTCCAGCGTGAGCTGCTGGGCGGAGCCGGGCGTCAGCCAGACGAACCAGGTCGTATCGTCGACCATGCCGGTCGCGCCGACGCCTGCCCAGGCCTGCAGGGCCCTGACCGCGGCTTCGGTCAGCGGCCCGAATATCCCGTCAATCGCGCCGGAATAGGGGGCGAAGCCGACGCTGACGACCTTGCCCGCCAGCGCCTGCTGCAGCCAGGCCACGCCGGGACCGAGCGCGCCCAGTCCCAGCGTCGGCGAGGCTTCCCGATAGGCCGGCAGCTTCGCCCAGGTCGAAGGGCCGACGATTCCGTCGGCGGTCAGGCCGTTCGCCTGCTGAAAGTCCTTCACGCTGGTCTGGAGCGTCGCATCGAAGGCGCCGGTGATCGGGCCGAACGGGTTCCAGAGCAATTGGCGCGCAAGCACGCGCTGAAGGCGCCTCACGTCGTCGCCTGTCGATCCGAGGCTGATGGTCGCGGGCATGAGCTTCCTCCTTGCCGTTCTTTTTCAGCTTGGCCAAGGCGAGTGTCGCCCGGAGCCGGGCACTGTCAAGACCGCGCGATCGCTCAGGGCAGCCGCACCGTCGCCGTCGCGAGGCAGGCGATCCCCTCGCCCCGGCCGGGGAAGCCGAGGCGCTCGGTTGTCGTCGCCTTGACCGCGACGCGGTCGATGTCGAGGCTCGCGATCTCGGCGATCCGGGCGCGCATGGCGTCCCGGTGCGGGCCGATCTTGGGGGCCTCGCAGATCAGGGTCGCGTCGAGGTTGACGATCGCGCCGCCCCGCGCGCGGACGCGCTCCGCCGCATGGGCGAGGAAGACATGGCTTGCCGCGCCCTTCCATTTCGGGTCGGTGGGCGGGAAATGCGCGCCGATGTCGGCTTCGGCGATCGCCCCGTAGATGGCGTCGGCGAGGGCGTGCAGGGCCACGTCGGCGTCGGAATGGCCGCTGAGCGTCTGGCCATGCGGGATGCGGACGCCGCCGAGCCAGACATGGTCGCCGGGCGCGAAGGCGTGGACATCGAAGCCCTGGCCGACCCGGGTCTCGCCTGTCCGGCCGGAAAGGCGCGCTTCCGCAAGGGCGAGGTCTTCCATGGTCGTCACCTTGATGTTGCCGGGGTCGCCCTCGAACACATAGGCCTCGGCGCCGGCCCATTCCGCGGCGGCCACGTCGTCCGTAAGGTCGGCGACGCCTTCCCGCGCCGCGCGCCGGTGGGCCTCGAGGATCAAGGGAAAACGGAAGGCCTGCGGGCGTCTGCACCGCCCGCAGGCTTGCGCGGGGAGGGGTGGCGAGCACCCGGCCATCGGCGTCGACCTGCTTCACCGTATCGCTGAGCCGGGTCCCCGGCGCCGCCGCGCCATGCGCCTCCGCCGCGCGAATGGCGCGGGCGACCAGGGCTGGGGTCGGGAAGGGCCGGGCGGCGTCGTGGATGAGCACGATGGCGGGCGAGGCTTCGGCAAGGGCTTCGAGGCCGGCGAGCACGCTCTGCTGACGGGTCTGGCCGCCAATCACGGGCGGCCCGAGCATGGCGCGGGCGGCGGCTCCCAGCGGGGCGAGCGCGGCTTCGTAAAGGTCTCGGTCGTCGGCATGGATGACGACCGTTCCTTCCGAGAAGGGATAGGCGTCCGCGAGCGCCTGCAGGGTATGGGTCAGCAGCGCCCTGCCGGCGCATGGCAGGTACTGCTTCGGCTGCGCTCCCCCGAGCCGCGTCCCGCGTCCCGCGGCCACGACAAGGAGCGCAATGTTTCCGCGGGACACGAATTCCTCCGCTCAAGCTTGACTTGGGCTTATGGCCCGCCGATCAATCGCCCGCAATTGCGAACGGGAACGCCCGATGCCTCTGAAACTTGTCGTCGCCAACAAGGCCTATTCGTCGTGGTCGCTGCGGCCGTGGATCCTGATGACGCACTTCCGGATTCCGTTCGAGGACGTGACGATTTCGATGGACCAGCCGGAGACGCGGGCCGAAATGCTGAAGCATGCGCCGACGGGGAAGTGCCCGTCGCTCCATGACGGAAAGATCGCGGTCTGGGAATCCCTCGCCATCATCGAGTATGTCGCGGAGACCTATCCCGAGAAGGCGATCTGGCCGAGGGCCAAGGCCGCCCGCGCGCATGCCCGCTCGCTCGCCAACGAAATGCACGCCGGCTTTTCGGCGCTGCGGCAGGCCTGCCCGGCCAACTTCCGGCGGAAGCCGAAGGCTATTCCCCTGAGCGGCGAGGTCCAGGCAGACATTGCGCGGATCGAAGCGGCCTGGGCGCATGCGCGCGAGACTTTCGGCAAGGCCGGGCCGTTCCTGTTCGGCCGCTTCTCGGCGGCGGACGCGATGTTCGCGCCAGTCGTCAACCGTTTCCACGTCTACGACATTGCGGTCGGCAAGGGGACGCGCGCCTACATGGACGCGATCATGGCGTTGCCCGCCTGGAAGGCCTGGATCGCCGCCGCCGAGGCGGAGCCGTGGCGCATCGAGCGTTACGAGATCATCTGAAGGAAGCGTCTTGAGCGGACGGAAGAAGACGTCAGCGCGCTTCCCGATTGGAAGACGTGCACGCGTCCGCAGGGTTGGGGGGCGCCGCATCATTGCGGAGGGCCTCGAAAGCAACCTCTGGAAGGACATCTATTACAATGCGATGACGGCCTCCTGGCTGGTCCTCGTCGCAACGCTCGCCGGGGCTTTTGTCGCCCTGAACATCGTCTTCGCGCTGATCTACAACCTTGGCGATCACCCGATCGCGAATGCGGAGGACGGGTTCGCCAGCCTCTTCTTCTTCAGCGTCGAGACCTCCTCGACCGTCGGCTACGGCGACATGCATCCGCAGACGCATTACGGGCGCTTTGTCGCGATGGCCGAGAGCTTCACGGGCATCCTCCTGCTTGCGACGATGACCGGGCTTGTCTTCGCCCGGATATCCCGGCCGCGGGCGCGTATTCTCTTCGCGCGGAACCCGGTGGTTGCGAACCACAATGGCGTTCCGACCCTGATGTTTCGCCTCGCCAACGCACGCAGCAACTTCATTACCGAAGCGACAGCCAAGGCCTGGGCTATCGGGCCGAGCGTTTCGCAAGAGGGGCGCCGCATGGTTGGCTTTCAACCTTTGCGGCTTTTGCGGTCGGAAAACCCGACGCTCGCCTTGAGCTGGGTGTTGTTCCATCCCATCGAAGAAGATAGTCCGCTGCTTGGCATGGACGAGGACGCGCTGGTCGCGAGCGAAACGAATTTTGTCGTCAGCATCACCGGATTCGAGGAAACTTCGGGGCAGACGGTCCATTCCCGCAGTGTCTTCTCCGCGGAGGAAGTCCGTTTCGGTCATGAGTTTGAAGACATCATCTGGAGCGATGACGACGGCATCAGGCACATCGACTACGCAAGGATAAACGCGATCAAACCTGCGGCGGAAAACGCGAGATCCGTAGCTTCCTCAGGGTAATGTTATCGAATTTGCAAAGGTTGGGTCCCAAGTTAAGCCGAAAGTTGAACGCGACGGGCAAGCGCGGATCGACGCAAGGCGAAAAGAACGGACCCGGAAAGCGGGCGGTATGGCACAGTTGAAGAGCGCGCTGGGCGCTCCTACGGAAGATGACGACGCGAACGTCGCGGGCTGGCGTGCGCTGGTCGAAGAGCTTGGGGCGCGCCGCCATGCGGCCGCGCAAGGCGGGTCGACGAGGGCGCGCGAGCGTCATGTCGCGCGTGGCAAGCTTTTGACCCGGGAACGGGTCGCCCGTCTGCTCGATCCCGGCTCGCCCTTTCTCGAAATCGGCGCCCTTGCCGCTTTCGGCATGTATGAGGGCGACGTCGACGGAGCCGGGTTGGTCACGGGTATTGGGCTCATCCACGGCCGCGAGGTCATGGTGGTCGCCAACGACCCGACGATCAAGGGCGGCGCCTATTATCCGATGACGGTCAAGAAGCACCTGCGCGCGCAGGAAGTCGCTGCGGAAAATTTGCTGCCCTGCGTCTACCTGGTCGACTCCGGCGGGGCGAACTTGCCGCATCAGGCGGAAGTATTCCCGGACCGCGAGCATTTCGGACGGATCTTCTACAATCAGGCGCAGATGTCGTCGGCGGGGATCGCCCAGATCGCCGTCGTGATGGGGTCCTGCACGGCCGGCGGCGCTTACGTGCCCGCGATGTCCGATGAGACGATCATCGTCGAGAACCAGGGCACGATCTTTCTTGGCGGGCCGCCGCTGGTGAAGGCGGCCACAGGCGAGACCGTAACCGCTGAGGAACTCGGCGGCGGCGATTTGCACACGCGCGTCTCCGGCGTCGCGGACGCTTTGGCTCGGGATGATGCGCATGCGCTGGCGCTGGCCCGCAGGGCGATCGCCAATCTCAACCGGGCTCCGAAACGGGCGATCGATTGGGCGAAGCCGGTCGAGCCGCTCTATCCGGCCGAAGATCTGTTTCGCATTGCGCCGCTCGACCTGCGCAGGCAAGTCGACGCGCACGAGATCATCGCCCGCCTGGTTGACGGATCCGAGTTCGATCCCTTCAAGCCTCGCTATGGCGTGACGTTGGTGACGGGCTTTGCGCGACTCAATGGCATGCTGGTCGGCATCCTCGCAAACAACGGCGTGCTCTTCTCGGACAGCGCTCTCAAGGGCGCGCATTTCATTGAGCTTTGCGCCCAACGCGGCGTGCCGCTGATCTTTCTCCAGAACATATCCGGCTTCATGGTCGGAAAGCGCTACGAGGCCGGCGGCATCGCCAAGGATGGCGCGAAGCTCGTCACGGCTGTCGCCTGCGCACGCGTTCCAAAGCTCACGCTGATCGTTGGCGGTTCGTTCGGCGCGGGAAACTACGGCATGTGCGGGCGCGCCTATGGCCCGCGGTATCTGTTCACCTGGCCGAATGCGCGGATCAGTGTGATGGGAGGGGAGCAGGCGGCAAGCGTTCTGGCGACGCTGCGCCGCGATGCTCTTGAGGCAGAGGGGCGGCAATGGTCGTTGCAGGAGGAGGAAGCGTTCAAAGCGCCGATCCGGGAAAAATACGAGAAGGAGGGGTCGCCATACTACGCGACTGCGCGCTTGTGGGACGACGGCATCATCACCCCGGAGGAGACTCGGCGCGTTCTCGCGCTAGCTCTGTCCTCGACGCTGAATGCGCCCGCCGAGGAGACCCGCTTCGGCGTGTTCCGCATGTAGCCAGAGACCGTTCGCTGCGAACCGATATCGGGCTGCCGACGTTTCAGCAGCTCATGCTTCCGGCGCTGCAGGCGCTCGGGCGCAGGGACGACGAAGTCAGCATAATCGGGCTCGAGGACGAGCTTGTCGGGGCTTTGCGCATCTCGTCCGAAGAGCGGACGCGCATGTTGCCCAGCGGCGCCCAAACGGTGTTTTCCAACCGTCTCAACTGGGCGCGGTCCTATCTCTCCAAGGCCGGGCTGATCGAGTTGCCGAAGCGGGGCTTCTGCCGCGCAACCCAGAAGGGACGCGACCTCCTCGCCGAGGGCGTCTCCGAAATCAACCTGACCGTGCTCGAGCGATATCCCGAGTTCAACGCCTGGCGCGCCCAGCAGAAGGTCGAACACGTGTCCTCTCCCATGCCCTCCCGCGGGAACCCTGACGAAGCGATCGACGCCAGCTTCGAACGGCTCAATGCCGAGCTTGCGCGCGAGATCATCAGGCGCGTCCACTCCTTCAGCCCTGCCTTCTTCGAGCGGCTCATCGTCGATCTGCTGGTGCGGATGGGCTATGGCGGCGGCCGGCTGGAGATGGGTCGAGCGCTCGGCCGGGTCGGCGACGGTGGTATCGACGGCGTCATCAAGGAAGATGAGCTCGGACTGGATGTTGTTTACGTTCAGGCCAAGCGGCTCAATCCCGAGAACGGCGTGCCGGTTCGCGAAATTCGGGACTTCGTCGGCGCGCTGGACGGCCATAGGGCGAGCAAGGGCGTCTTCGTCACGACCTCCTATTTTCCGTCCACCGCTTATGAATTCATCACGCGAGTCTCGAAGCGCGTGGTGCTCATCGACGGGCCGGAGCTCGCCCGACTCATGATCCGGCACCGCGTCGGAGTGCGCGTCAAAACGACATACGAGGTGAAGAAGATCGACGAGGACTACTTCGTTGAATAACGGCCTCCGTAGACATACGTGTTTGGGAACCCTCCACTCCCCACTGCGATGCTTCCTGCCTAACCGCGCGTTAGGAGCGCGAGGACAATGCCAGCCGTGAAAGCAATTCCGACCGCTGCAAGCGGATTCTTCCGAATCGAAGCTGCGAGCTGATCCGCGGCCTTGTTCAATTCGTCACTGTTTGCGAGGAATTCACGCCCTTCTTTCAGGAGGGATGAGGCTGTGTCAGACGCCTTGGAGCGCAATCCGTCGAAATCGGCGCCGGCCACGAATTCCTTTGCGCTTTCGAACGCCTTCTGCGCCTGATCGGCAGCGGTCCCAAAGGCTTTTGAGGGTTCCTTGTCATCTTTTGTCATGGGCCCGTTTCCGATGCGCGTCTCGCGCTTGGGAGGAAGCCTAGCGCTGCCGCGCGATGCCGGACAAGGCCTTCTTGACCGCGCCCCTTACGCGGGCTGCGAGGCCGGGCCGGGGCGGCCCGACCTCATGCGCCGACCGCTACTTGGGCGGAGGCGGGAGCAGCGTCACGGTCTTGACGCCGGCTGCAATGTTCAGGCCCGTCTGACCCTGAATGGACAGCGGCTGGAGCGAGAAGGAGCGTCCGGTTCCCCCGACGAGGACATTGGCGCCGACGCCCGCGCCGGCCGACGCCTGCGCGCCGACGCCGACATAGGTTCCCGACAAGGCGCCCTTCGGCATGCCCGAGTGAGGAGCGAGGACAGACCATATCAGACGGCCCTCTCCAACCGCTCCGAGGGCGAGGCCGAAGTCGTCGATGTGACCAAGATACGCCTCGGTCGGTCCGCCGCTGAGCGGAGTGAAGACGCAATGCATTGTCTGTTTCTGTTCGAGGATCATTCCGACGCCTGCCGAGACATCGCAGGAAAGCTGCCCGACCTGAGTCGCCGGCTGAGCCCGCGCGGCGCCCCCTAGAACGAGAATTGCCGAAGCGGCGGTCAGAACATGTCGAATCATCATTTTATGGTCTCCAAACGGCCTTTCGGCCATCCGCGAAGCGCTTTTGCTCGGCGTTCACAGCAGAGACTGGCCCGCGCTGATGTCAAAACGGAGACAGGGTCCGAACCGGCATGGCAGGCATGTCCTGCCTGAGCCACGCCTCGGCCCCTTGGCGCCCGGCCTGATGCAGGCGTTCGAGAAACTCCCGACCGAGGTTGGCGGCGCTCTCTTCTACGAGACCTTCGACCTGCTCCTCCGCGGAAATGCGGCCGATCCGAAGGCGCCGAAGCTTCGCCGTCGCGCCGACCATCTTGCCATATTTCAAGGCCTCGAGCTCGCTGTTCAACGTCGCATTGAACTGGATCTGCTCGAGCCGCTTCGCCACCTCGCGGGCCGTCACCGGAACCCTGTCCCAGATTGTCGGCGTCAGCTGGACGATGAGCACGTGCTCGGCGTCCGAGGCGCGCACGAGAGGAATGAGCGGCGGATTCGGAAGCCAAAGCTCGCCGGGGTCACGCCCTTCTGTCTCGTCAAGCCCGGGCGCTTTCGCTAGAGAGAGCGCAGGGAGGCAGCTGCATATGTTCTCAAACGTCCTTATCGCCAATCGTGGCGAGATCGCTTGCCGGATTATCCGCACGGCGCGGCGTCTCGGCATCCGGACGATCGCTGTGCATACGCCAGCCGATCGAGGCGCGCTCTTCACGCGCCTCGCCGACGAGGCTCATGAGATCGGCGCGGGAGCGGCCGGATATCTCGACGGCGAGGCGATCATCGCGCTCGCGCGCAAGGTCGGCGCCGAGTGCCTTCACCCTGGCTACGGCTTCCTGTCGGAGAACGCCGATTTTGCGGAAGCCTGCGCGAAGGCCGGCGTGGTCTTTGTCGGGCCGCCGCCGCAGGCGATGAGAGCCCTGGGGCTCAAGAACTCGGCCAAGGCGCTGATGCAGCGAGCGGGCGTTCCGATCGTGCCCGGCTATCATGGCGAGAACCAGAATCCGAAATTCCTGCGCGAGAAGGCCTACGAGATTGGCTATCCCGTACTGATCAAGGCGATCGCCGGGGGCGGGGGACGCGGCATGCGGCGCGTCGACGCCCATGTGGAGTTCGAGGCGGCGCTCGAAAGCGCGAGCCGCGAGGCAGTGGCGGCGTTCGGCGACGGGCGGGTGCTCATCGAGAAATATGTCGCCTCGCCGCGCCATATCGAGGTTCAGGTCTTTGGCGACGCGCATGGAAGCTGCGTGCATCTCTTCGAGCGTGATTGCTCGCTGCAGCGTCGCCATCAGAAGGTCGTCGAGGAATGCCCGGCGCCTGGCCTGCCGCCGGAAACCCGCGACGCCATGACGCGGGCCGCGACCGAGGCTGCACTCGCGGCGGGTTATGTCGGGGCAGGGACGGTCGAGTTCATCGCGGACGCATCCCGTGGGCTCGGGCCGGACGCCTTCTATTTTCTGGAAATGAACACGCGGCTGCAGGTCGAGCATCCGGTGACCGAGGCCGTGACCGGCCTTGACCTGGTCGAGTGGCAATTCAGGGTCGCAGCCGGGGAGCCGCTGCCTCTGGCGCAACACGACATTCCCTGCAACGGCTCGGCGATCGAGGTCCGCGTCTATGCGGAAGATCCCGAGCACGACTTCCTTCCGTCTCCCGGTCGCGTTCAGGTCATCGACCTCAGGAGCGAGGAGGGGAAGGGCGTTCGCGTCGACGCCGGAATTGTCGCGGGCGACCAGATCACGCCGTTTTATGATCCGATGATCGCGAAGCTGATCGTCCATGGGGCGTCCCGCGGGGAGGCGCTGGCTATGCTCAACAAGGAGCTGGACGATGCGGTGGTCATCGGCCCGAAGACCAATCTGGCTTTCCTCCGCGCGCTGATGGGAAGTCCCGAAGTTGTGAGCGGCGCCTACGACACTGGCTTCATCGACGCCAATCTCACACGCCTTGGCGCTGCCCCGCGGCCGCCGGACCCTCGGCCCGCGCTCGCCGCTGCGCGGCGGTTGATCGCGGAGCGCGATGCGGCGATCCCTGCGCCCCTGCCGCCCTACGATCCGTGGCGCGTCGCCGATTCCTTCGACCTCATCGGGCCGCGCCTCTTCAGTCTCGACCTTCTGATCGACGGGAAGCCGGAACGCATTCCGGCGACCTCCGGCGACCTCGGCGGCGCAGATGCGATGACCCTCTTCGAGACGAGCGGCGGGGTCTATGCATTCGCGGGCGGTCGGCAGGCCTTTGTCCAGCTGATCGATCCGCTCGAGTTCTCGGCCGGCGAAGCGGGCGACAACGACGGCGCGATGCGCGCGCCCATGAACGGACGCATCGTTGCGCTCTACGTCGAGGATGGCGATGGCGTTGAGGCGGGGCAGCGCCTCGCCGTCGTGGAGGCGATGAAGATGGAGCATGCCCTCACGGCGCCCTTCGCGGGCGTCGTGCGGGATCTCGTTTCCAATGTCGGGGATCAGGTCGAGATGGGCGAGCGCATTCTGCGGGTCGAAGCGAAAGCGGACGCCACTGCAGAGCCGCGTCCGGCTGTCGCCGACTGAAGCCTTTATTCCTCGACTGCGGCCTGCTCGCGCGGGAGACGGGAGCGCTTCGGCACCGGACGCAAGAGGAAGCTCGGAATATGGTCGCCGAGGCCGATCACCGGCGGCTCGATGTCGGGGCGCGAAGGCTCCCGACGACGGGCCGGCTCGCCGAAGCGGGCGGCGCGGCGGGTCGAGGCGCGTTCCTCCTCCACCGCTGCGCGTTCCTGCGGGGGCCGCGGCGCATGATGATGGCGGGACTCGGAGCGCCGCTCGGCGTGCCGGTCGGGACGAGGTTCATCCTCCGTGCGCGCTCCGCGTCGGGTCGAGGCATGCTCCTCCTCGACCGTGGCGCGCTCCTGCGTGGGCCGTGACGCACGATGGTGGCGGGATTCGGAGCGCCGCTCGGTGTGACGGTCGGGACGAGGTTCATCCGCCGCGCGCGCTCCGCGGCGCGACTCGCCGCGTCGGCTGGACCGGCGGCGCGTGTCTGGCTCCGCCTCATCCTCCGCCGGCATTTCTGCGCCCTGCTGCCACTCGATCTTGCGGGCGATGAGTTTCTCGATCTCCGCGATCGCCCTGGCGTCGGCGCGCGAGACGATGGTGAACGCCGCCCCCATCTTGCCGGCGCGGCCGGTGCGGCCGATGCGGTGGACATAGTCCTCGGCATGGTGAGGCGGGTCGTAGTTGATGACGTGGCTGACGTCCGGAATGTCGAGGCCGCGGGCCGCGACGTCGGAGCAGACCAGCAGTTGCAACTGGTCGGAGCGGAACGCGTCGAGCGCCGCCATGCGCGCGCGCTGGTCGAGATCGCCATGCAGCGCGCCGACCGAGAAGCCGTGCTTCTGAAGCGAGCGGTACACGACCGACACGTCGCGTTTGCGGTTGCAGAAGATGATGGCGTTCTTGAAGTTCTCGGCGCCGCCGATGATCGAACGCAATGTCGCACGCTTGTCGTGCGGAGCGCTGCCCGAGGGGATGAGAGTCTGCGTGATGTTCTCGGCCGTGGTCGCGGCTCGGGCGACTTCGACGCGCACCGGGTTATGAAGGAACGTATCCACCAGCCGGGTGATCTCGGGCGGCATGGTCGCCGAGAAGAAGAGCGTCTGGCGGGTGAAGGGCACGAGCTTGCAGATGCGCTCGATGTCCGGGATGAAGCCCATGTCCAGCATCCGGTCCGCCTCGTCGATGACGAGGATTTCGATGCCGGTCAGGAGAAGGCCGCCGCGTTCGGTGAAGTCGAGCAGGCGGCCGGGGGTGGCGATCACGACGTCCGCCCCGCGAGCGATCTTGGCTTCCTGGTCGCCGAAGGAGACGCCGCCGATCAGAAGCGCCACGTTGAGCTTGTGGTTCGCGCCGTATTTCGCGAAAGCCTCCTCGACCTGCGCCGCGAGTTCGCGGGTCGGTTCGAGGATCAGCGTCCGCGGCATTCGGGCGCGGGCGCGGCCACGCTCCAGAAGGGACAGCATGGGCAAGGTGAAAGCAGCCGTCTTGCCGGTGCCCGTCTGGGCGATGCCGAGAACGTCGCGGCCCTGAAGGGCGTGGGGAATGGCTTGTTCCTGGATCGGCGTCGGCGTGTCGTAGCCGGATGCCTCCACGGCTTTGAGCACCTTTTCGCTCAGGCCGAGTTCGCTAAACTTCATTAGATCTCGCATAGCGGATGATTTCTCATCCGCGTTCGGGTGAATGGCTTCGATGGAGCGCGTCCTGCGCGCGATACGTGGCGTTTTGATGAGCGCCCCAAGGCGGCAGTGCGAAGCGACACAACCGCATTGCCGGAGCCTTCGCTCCCGACGACCTTCACATATGCGAAAACGCAGAAATGTCAATAAAGTCGGGCGCGCGTGGCGATCCAACCAGAGGGAATCGAGCCGATTCTGGGATTGATCTTAAACGCTGCCGCGGCGATGTGTGCTATGGCGTCTTTCAGAGGGAGGACACCCAATGCAAAATCCGGTTCCGGATTTCGGCTATGACCCAAGTCGCGAGCAGCCCTTCGAGCCGGGGCCGCAGCCATCACCGCGCCACCGCCGACCGGGCAGGTCAACCTGGCGTTCCTGCCGCCCGTCGGTCAGCAGGGAACCGCCGCCCATCCCGGATCGCCGCCGACGTGCTGCTCCTGGGCTTCGACCGAACTCGCAACATTTTACGCAGCGCAGAGCGGCCTCGTCGATCCCTCGCAGCCGAGCGGGCAGGCGAGTCCCGCCCAAATCTATATCCAGGTCATGCTGGCCGTCAGCGATCCGCCGGGGCAGTGCAAAGGGTCCGCCTTCTCGGACTATTTCAGCATCCTTAGGCAGTCGGGCGCGCCGACCCTGCAGAACGCCCCGTACTATTCGGACTGTGGGTCTCTGTGGACGAACTACAAGAATGCGCCCATCGCGCCGGACGCGAGCTTCAAGGTCCCGAAGCCCCTCTCGCTCAAGACCTCAAACCTCGACAGTATAAAGGCTCAAATCGCGGCGGGAAACGCTCTCGCGTGGGGAACAAACCTCTACACCGACTGGGTGGACTATACAGGGCCGAACCTCCCGGTTCCCTATGTCGGCAATGGCCAACCGTCGGGCGCAAAACATTGCATGTTGATCATCGGATACAACGCGACCGGCTTTCTGATCCAGAACAGTCAGGGCACGAGCTGGGGCACCACCATCACCGGCGAGTCCGGGACAGACAACTGCTACGGCTACGTCTGGATGGCCTACAGCACGTTCACCGCGCTGGCGGAGGGAACGGCCATCTATCTACCCGCCGCCTCATAAGGCCACTCTTCAGGCTCCGACCTTTCCGATCCGATTGCGAATCCCCAGCCGCGCCATCTCGACCTGGGGGCAGCGGTTCATGACGACCGTCACGCCTTTGGCGCGCGCTTTTTGCGCCGCCGCCTCATTGACGACCCCGATCTGCATCCAGATCACGCGGGGCAAGGGATCGAGCGCAAGCGCGTCGTCCACGACGCCCGCCGCCGCCTTCGAGTTGCGGAACACGTCCACCATGTCGATCTTGGCGGGGACGTCGGCGAGCCGGGCGCTCACCAGCCGCCCGTGAATAAGCGCGCCCGCGTGGCCGGGATTGACAGGCCAGGTCTCGAAGCCTTCGTTCGTCAGAAATTGGAGGATCTCGTTCGAGGGACGCGCCGGATTGGGCGAGGCGCCGACGACGGCAATTGTCCGGACGTTCAGGAGAATATCGCGGATCGTCTCGTCGCTGAGGCCGTCAATGGCCACGGTCTGACCCGTAGCGCGGCTTCCGCTTCTCGATGAAGGCCGCCATCCCCTCGACGCAATCGGGCTCGGCGAGGTTCTCGATCATCGCCTTGCCCGCAAGGCCGTAGGCGAGGTCGAGCGGTTCCTCGATCTGCGCGTAGAAGGCGCGCTTGCCGATGGCGAGGGAGGCCTCCGAATGTTCGGCGATCTCGCGGGCGAGCGTCTGGGCCGAGGCGAGCGCGGTCCCTTCGGGGACGACGCGGTTGACGAGGCCGAAGCGCAGCGCGTCGGCCGCACTGAACATTTTCCCGGTCATCGCCATCTCCAGCGCCGCCTTGCGGGAAACGGCGCGGCCGACCGCGACGAGCGGCGTCGAGCAGAAAAGCCCGGCGTTGATTCCGGAGAGCGCAAAGCGCGCCTTCTCGCCCGCGACCGCGAGATCGCAGGTCGCGACGAGCTGGCACCCCGCTGCGGTTGCAATGCCCTCGACCGCGGCGATGATCGGCTTCGGCGAGGCGACGATCGCCTGCATGAGAGTCGAGCAACGCGCAAACAGCGTCTCGTAATAATCCCGGCCGCGGTCGGGGTCGTTGCGATGCGCCTGCATCTCCTTGAGGTCGTGGCCGGCGCTGAGCGCGGGACCGTCGCCGGTCAGCACGATCACGCGGGCGCTCTCGTCCTTGCCGAGGTCGGCGAGCGTCACGATCAGAGTGTCGATCATCGTAAGGCCAAGCGCATTGCGCTTCTCGGGGGTCGCGAGGGTCAGCGTCACGACTCCGGCAGGCGTTTTCGAGCCGGAGAAGCTCGGACGGCGCTGCGGATGCGGCAGGGGAGGGGGCGACGGACATGGGGAACGTTCCTCAGGGCGTTTTCCGGCGGAAACTACTGCGCCCGATCCGTTCCGTCGACCCTCGAAGCCCGGCCCTCGATCGTCCGGCCCTTCCCCATGCCGCCGTTTTCCGGTAGAGCGGCGGCCTTCCCGCAAAGTTGGAACTCAAGAAGGCGGAATTTCCATGCATCGGTATCGCACGCACACTTGCGGCGCCCTTGGCCTCGAGCAGGAGGGCGAGGAGGTTCGCCTCAGCGGCTGGTGCCACCGCATCCGCGACCACGGCGGCGTGCTGTTCATCGACCTGCGCGACCATTACGGGCTCACCCAATGCGTGGCCGATCCGGATTTGCCGGCTTTCCGCGACGCCGAGAAACTCCGCTCGGAGTTCGTGATCCGGATCGACGGCAAAGTGCGCAAGCGCCCGGCCGGCACCGAGAATGCCGACATGCCGACCGGCCTCGTCGAGGTCTATGTCCGGGAGATCGAGGTGCTCGGCCCCGCGGGCGACCTGCCGCTGCCGGTGTTCGGCGACCAGCCGTATCCGGAGGACACGCGCCTTCGCTACCGCTTCCTCGACCTTCGCCGCGAAAAGCTGCACGAGAACATCATGCTGCGCGGGCGGATCATCGATTCGCTCCGCGCTCGGATGAAGGCGCAGGGCTTCTTCGAGTTCCAGACGCCGATCCTCACCGCCTCGAGCCCGGAGGGCGCGCGCGACTTCCTCGTGCCCTCGCGCCTGCATCCCGGCAAGTTCTACGCGCTGCCGCAGGCGCCCCAGCAGTTCAAGCAGCTCATCATGGTCGCGGGCTTCGACCGCTATTTCCAGATCGCGCCCTGTTTCCGCGACGAGGACGCGCGCGCCGACCGCTCGCCCGGCGAATTCTACCAGCTCGACATCGAGATGAGCTTCGTCACGCAGGAGGACGTGTTCGCGGCGGTCGAGCCGGTGCTGCGCGGCGTCTTCGAGGAATTCGGCGGCGGCCGTCCGGTCACGCAGAAATTCCCGATGATCCCTTATGCGCAGGCGATGCTCGAATATGGCGTCGACAAGCCCGACCTGCGCAACCCGATCAAGATCGCCGACGTGACCGAGGTCTTCGAGCGCGACGACGTGACCTTCAACGCCTTCAGGCAGGTCATCAAGGCGGGCGGCGTCGTGCGCGCGATCCCCGCGCCGGGCGCCGCGAAGCAGCCGCGCTCCTTCTTCGACAAGCTCAACGACTGGGCGAAGGGCGAGGGCGCGCCGGGCCTCGGCTACATCATCTTTGAAGGCGAGGGCGACGCTCTGGCTGGCAAGGGGCCGATCGCGAAATTCCTGCCGGCCGAGGCTCAGAAGGCGCTCGTCGCCAAGGCGAAGCTCAAGGCCGGCGACGCCGTCTTCTTCGCCTGCGACAAGGCGGAGAAGGCCGCGAAGCTCGCGGGCGCGGCGCGCGTCCGCATCGGCAATGATCTCGGCCTTACGCGACAGGACGTGTTCGAGTTCTGCTGGATCGTCGATTTCCCGATGTACGAGTGGAACGAGGACGAGAAGAAGATCGACTTCTCCCACAACCCGTTCTCCATGCCCCAGGGCGGGCTCGAGGCGCTGGAGACGCAGGATCCGCTCACGATCAAGGCCTTCCAGTACGACATCGTCTGCAACGGGATCGAACTGTCCTCGGGCGCGATCCGCAACCATCGCCCCGATGTCATGCTGAAGGCCTTCGAGATCGCGGGCTACGGCGAGGAGGTGCTGATCGAACAGTTCGGCGGCATGTACCGCGCCTTCCAGTGCGGCGCCCCGCCGCACGGCGGCGTCGCGCCCGGCGTCGACCGCATCGTGATGCTGCTCGCGGGCGAGGAGAACCTGCGCGAGGTCGTCGTCTTCCCGATGAACCAGCGCGCCGAGGACCTGCTCATGGGCGCGCCGTCGAACGTGACGGCGAAGCAGTTGCGGGAACTGCACATAAGGCTGAACCTGCCGGAGAAGGCGTAGGGCGAACGCTGAGGCGATTGGCGCCCCTTCTCCCCGCTCGCGGGGAGAAGGCCGGGATGAGGGGCGCGAGGCCAATCGCCTGAGCCCCTCACCCTCTCTCCGCTAGCGCAGGACGTCCGGCCTCCGCGCCTCCAGACCCGCCGCCTCGTGATAGGCCCACGCCAGCCGCAGGCACGCGAGCTCCGCGCGGTTCGGGCCGATGATCTGGATCCCCATCGGCCGCCCGCGCGCGTCGAAGCCGGCTGGCGCCGCGAGCGCCGGGCCCCCGGCCATCGTGGCCGGGACGACGCATTTCATCCATTCGTGATAGGTCGTCATGGGCCGGCCCGCGATCTCCGCGGGCCAGTGCGTCTCGACGGCAAACGGAAAGACCTGCGCGGTCGGCAGCACGAGGAAGTCGTAGCGCGCGAAGAAGCGGTTCAGCGCATGGCTCCAGCGCGTGCGTAGCGCCGAGGCGGCGGAGATGTCGAAGGCCGAGAGCTTCGCGCCGCGCTCGACCTCCCATTGCGCCTCGGGCTTCAATTGCCCGCGCAGAGCGGGATTGGTCCAGAACGGCAAGAGGTTGGTCCCGACCTGCCAGTGGCGCAGCGTCACCCACGCGTCCCACAGAGCGTCGAGCGAGAAGTCGGGGACGGCCGGCTCGACCACGCAGCCGAGCCCCTCGAAAACCTTCAGCGCCTGCTCGCAGACCGCCAGCACGCCGGGCTCGCACGGCAAGGCGCCGTTCCAGTCGGCGGCCCAGGCGATGCGCGTCCCCTTCGGATCGCTGGCGAGCGGCGCGGCGAATGCGCTTCCGTCGCCTTCGAGCGAGAGCGGCTCGCGCGGGTCGTATCCCGCCATCACCGAGAGCAGGAGCGCGAGGTCCGAAGGGTTGCGCGCCATCGGCCCGTTGACGCCCATCGACGGCAGCCACGCCTCGCGCCCGTCGTTCGGCACGCGGCCGATCGAGGGCCGGAACCCGTAGACATTGTTCCAGCCGGCGGGATTGCGCAGGCTGCCGCCGTAGTCGGAGCCGTCGGCGAGGGCGAGCATCCTGAGCGCCAGCGCGACCGCCGCGCCGCCGCTGCTGCCGCCCGCGGTCAGCGCCGGATCGTAGGCGTTCCGCGTCGCGCCATGGACGGGATTGTAGGTCTGCGAGCCGAGGCCGAATTCCGGCGTGTTCGTCTTGCCGATGACGATGGCGCCCGCGCGCTGAAGCCGCTCGACGAAGATCGAGTCTTCCTCGGGCATGAAGTCCCTGAGCAGCGGCGAGCCCATCGTCATGGGCAGGCCTTTGGCCGCCGAGAGGTCTTTCACCGCCATCGGCAGGCCGAACAGCGCGCCCTCCGCCGGGCCGCCGTCCATGCGCTTCGCCTCGGCGAGGAGGGCGTCGCGGTCGCGCAGCGAGATAATGGCGTTGAAGGTCGGGTTCAGCGCCTCGATCCGGTCGAGCGTCGCCGCCATGAGCTCGGCGCAGGAGAGCTTGCGGCTCCGCGTAAGGCGCAGGAGTTCGGCGGCGTCGAGGTCGAGAAGGTCCGAAGCGGGGGGAGTGCGGTCATGGGCGCCGAGTTTGGCGCGAAGGCGGCCCCCGGCGCAACGGCTTTGCCTCGTCCGGCCTATCGGATAGCTTCCGCGCCGCCCGAAAGCCCAACGAGAGCCGGATGACCGCCAAGCCCCGCCATTTCACGCTTGAAGAACTGCGCGCCTATCTCGCGGAGGTCTTTCCGGAGGCCTGGAAGAACGGGCATTACGCCATCGAGTCCCTGGCGCCGATGCAGGCGACGGTGCGGCTCCGCTACCATCCCGATCACCTGCGGCCCGGCGGGACGATCTCCGGCCCCTCGATGTTCACGCTCTGCGACCTCGCGCTCTATGTCGCGATCCTGCACGAGATCGGCCGGGTGAAGCTCGCCGTCACCACCAATGTCTCGATCAACTTCCTGCGCAAGCCCGAGCCCGCCGACCTCATCGGCGAGGCGAAGCTCATGAAGCTCGGCAAGCGCCTCGCGGTGGGGGAGGTGGGGCTTTATTCGGAGGGCAAGGCCGACCTCGTCGCCCATGCGGTCGGGACCTATTCGATCCCGGACAGGGGGGACTAGCGAGACCCGGTCCGGCCCGCTTTGTGGCGGAGGCGTGGCGCGGCGGCTGTCGAAAAGTCGCGGGAAGCGCGCGATTTTCGGCCAAAACCGGTGTGTTTCGGGGTCGATTCGATGCGGTTTTGCGCGAAAAGCGCCTGAAAACGAGCCCGAAATCGCGCCATTTCCTTCCGCGAATCGGGACATTTCAAGGGTTTGCGCTGACATTTCCTTCCGGCGCGACGCGGGCGATGGCCGCAACGTGGCCGGAAAGACGGCGAAAAGAGGGCCTTGCGGCCTTCGCGGCAGGGGCGGCGGCGGTTCTGGCGGCTTCGCGCATGGCGGCTTCCGGCTTGACGACGAAGGGGCATCATAGTCGCAAATCCGGAAAATCAGAAGAGAATGTTGGGGCGCCTCACGCTTGCCTTTCCGGCGTCTCTCGACTATATGCGCGGCCATTCCACAGGCGGGTTCATGCGGTCCCTGTTCAAGGCTCCGCTCCGGTGACGAGGACGTCCTCGTCGTTCAAGACCCGCCGAGGCTCAACCGGAAAAGGATAGCAATCCATGGCTCTGCCTGATTTCACCATGCGCCAGCTTCTCGAGGCGGGAGCGCATTTCGGCCACCAGTCGCATCGCTGGAACCCGAAGATGGCGCCCTTTATCTACGGGACGCGCAATTCGATCCACATCATCGACCTCGCCCAGACCGTTCCCCTGCTGCATCAGGCGCTGAAGACGGTCTCCGACACGGTCGCCAAGGGCGGGCGGGTGCTGTTCGTCGGCACCAAGCGGCAGGCTTCGGACGAGATCGCGGAGGCGGCTCGGCGCTCGGCGCAGTATTTCGTCAACGCCCGCTGGCTCGGCGGCATGCTGACGAACTGGAAGACGATTTCGGCTTCGATTTCCCGCCTGCGCAAGCTCGACGAGCTGCTCTCCGAGGGCGCGAAGGGCCTCACCAAGAAAGAGCGCCTCATGATGTCGCGCGAGCGCGACAAGCTTGAGACGGCGCTCGGCGGCATCAAGGACATGGGCGGCGTGCCGGACCTCGTGTTCGTGATCGACACGAACAAGGAGGCGCTCGCGGTCAAGGAGGCGAACCGCCTCAAGATCCCGGTCGTCGCGATTCTCGACACGAACTGCGATCCGGACGGCATCGCCTTCCCGATCCCGGCCAATGACGACGCGGGCCGCGCCATCCAGCTCTATTGCGACCTCGTCGCGCGCGCCGCCATCGACGGCATCGGCCGCAGCCAGGGCGCCGCGGGCGTCGATCTCGGCGCGGCCGAAGCGCCGCTCGCCGAAGTTCTGCCGGAAGCGGCCCCCGAGCCCGAGGAGGCGACCTCGACGGATCATTTCGAGCTTCTCGCCGCCCCGCGCGGCGCGCCCGACGATCTCGCCAAGATCACCGGCGTTGGCCCGCAGATCGAGAAGAAGCTCAACGAGCACGGCGTCTTCCACTATTGGCAGATCGCCGCGATGACGGACGACGAAGCCGTCAAGCTCGACGCCGATCTCAAGTTCAATGGCCGCATCACCCGCGACAAGTGGAGCGAGCAGGCCAAGGCCCTGATGGCCGCCGAGTAAGACTTTCGTTTTGAGACCGGCCGGCGCCGTCAGGGCGCCGGCTTCCCGATATCTACGCCGTCCGGCGCGAAACGCGCGCCGGACGTTTCACCCATGGGGACAGACATGACTGCGATCACCGCCGGACTCGTCAAGGACCTGCGCGAGAAGACCGGCGCGGGCATGATGGACTGCAAGAACGCGCTGACCGAGACGAACGGCGACATCGAAGCCGCCGTGGACTGGCTGCGCAAGAAGGGCCTCGCCAAGGCCGCCAAGAAGAGCGGGCGCGTGGCCGCCGACGGTCTGGTCGGCGTCGCGGTCGAGGATCTGGTCGGCGTCGTGGCCGAGGTGAACTCCGAGACCGACTTCGTCGCCCGCAACGACGATTTCCAGGCGCTGGTGAAGGGCGTGGTCGCGGTCGCGCTCGACAAGGCGCCGAATGTCGACGTGGCGACGGTTCTCGATTCCCACTACATGGGCGGCGGCACGGTCGCCGAGGCGATCGCCAACGCGATTGCCACCATCGGCGAGAACATGACGCTGCGCCGCGTGCAGGGCCTGCGCGTCTCCGAGGGCGCCATCGGCTCCTATGTGCACGGGCAGGTCGCGGACGGCCTCGGCCGCATCGGCGTCATCGTCGGCCTCGAATCGAAGGGAAACAAGGACGCGCTCGCCGCGCTCGGGCGTCAGGTCGCGATGCATGTCGCGGCGGCGAGCCCGATCGCGCTCAATGCCGAGGGCGTCGATCCGGCGACGGTCGCCCGCGAGCGCGCGGTGCTTGCGGAGAAGAACGCGGGCAAGCCCGCGCATGTGCTCGAGAAGATCGTCGAATCCGGCCTCAAGACTTACTACAAGGAGGTCTGCCTCGTGGATCAGCCCTATGTGCATGACCCTGCCAAGTCGGTCGCGCAGGCGCTGAAGGAAGCCGAGAAGACGGTCGGCGCGCCGATTGCGCTCACCGGCTTCGTGCGCTACGCCCTTGGCGAAGGGGTTGAGAAGCCGGCGGAAGAAGGCTGAGGCCTTATTTCCGTGGAGAAGGCGGCCTTCGGGCCGCTTTTTTTTGTGCCTGCGGCGAGCCTGTCGGTCCGCCCCCTCGAACTTGCGGAGAGCGCCATGACGACTGAGAAGCCCCTGTTTAGCCGCGTCGTGGTCAAACTTTCCGGGGAAGCCTTGATGGGGTCCGACCGGTTCGGGCTGAATGCGCCGACGGTCGCGCGCATGGCGGCGGATCTCAAGGCCGCGGCGGACCTCGGCGTTCAGGTGGCGGTCGTCGTCGGCGGGGGCAATTTCTTCCGCGGCCTTCAGGGCGCCGACAAGGGCATCGAGCGCGCGCGCGCCGATTCCATCGGCATGCTGGCGACGGTGATGAACGCGCTCGCCATGGAGGGCGCGCTCGAGCAGATCGGCCAGCCGGCGCGGGTGCTCTCGGCGGTGGCGATGCCCTCGCTCTGCCAGCCCTATTCGCGGCAGGCGGCGCTCGCCCATCTCGTCAAGGGCCGCGTCATCATGCTGGCGGGCGGCACGGGCAATCCGTTCTTCACGACCGACACGGGCGCGTCGCTGCGCGCCTGCGAACTCTCCTGCGACGCGGTGATGAAGGCGACGCACGTGGACGGCATCTATACCGCCGACCCGAAGAAGCACCCTACGGCGACGCGCTACGAGCGCCTGACCCATGACGAGGCGATCGCCCGCAACCTTCAGGTGATGGACACGGCCGCCTTCGCGCTCGCGCGCGACAACGGCATCCCGATCGTCGTCTTCTCGGTCAACGAGCCGGGGGCGATCCGCTCGGCGCTGCTCGGGCGGGGCAGGGCGACTTACGTCATGCCGTGAGCGCGGCGTCGTTGTGGACGATCATGCCTGGCGCACGCCGGCCTCCGCGTGCGGAGCCCGGCGCCGGTTGCCGGTACGGCGCCATTGCGTCTTCCCGGTGCTCACGGTGGGAACGGTCAGAAGTCGAACTTTGGATTGCGCTCTTTGTCGCAAAGGCCCCAGTGCGGGCCGACGGCGCCCTCATCGGTCTTCCACGGCTCGTCGAACATCTCGAACCAATAGGTGTCAAGCAGCCACTTGGCGTTCGGATTCGAAGACAGGAAGGCCTTGGTCACGCCGTAGTTGACGGCCTCGTTCGAGGGCTGGACCGCTCGCCTCCGCCGGCGCTCGGCCAGCCGATTTCCGCGATCAGGATGTCCTTGCCGAGGTTCTTGACCTGCTGCAAACCATTATTCCACGACCAATCCATCTGCTTGGCGATGTTGTCGGGCGCGGCGTCGCCGTACCACGGATAGATGGTAGATAGACCGGCCCTTCGCAAAGCTGGATCACGGGAGTCCATTGGGCGCCCCCCTGGTCGACGAGGACCGTCCCGCTGAAGCAACTCGTGATCTTGGCGTTCACCTTCGGATAGTTTTGTCTGCGCCCCAGGGCGTATTTCATGCACTGGATGATGTCGTCGGGGCTGTAGGTCTGGACGTCGGTCCGGTTGACTTCGTTTCCGACCACGAGATGCAGCATCACGTCGCGGCCATAGCGGACCGCCGCGTCCTGCGCCTGCTGCAGGGCGGTGTCGACGGCGCCCTCGTTGACTATGGTGTTGCCCGGAATAGGCCAGATCCCGCGCCGACCTGCAGCCCGTATTTTCCAGCCTTGTCGACATTCCACCGGTTGGGCCCCTCGACCCGGTAGGTGCGGATGTTCCGAAAGCCGCGAGCCGCTATCATCTGGAGATCCGCGTCGACGGTGCCTTCCGTTACGCCTTCGCCCTGTCCGCCAAAATGCGATGGACCATAACAAACGCCAAAGAACGGCATAGTAATTTCCTTCCCTGTTCGGGCCCGATTGAAGCTGATGCAACTCTGTGCTTGTACGGAGATGGTACTATTGGCGAATACATTATCGCATAATTGCATACAGTCCGGAATGAAAAACGATTTAAATCGGCGTATGGTCGGCGCTAAGGCAGCCGGAGAGAGGAGTTCCAGCGGAAAATCAGGAACCCGAGAGCGCCAGACACGGCGCCGCGTTCCCGGAAAAACGACCCCGGCGCGCCGCTCACGACTTCACCCGCACATAGTCGCCCGGCGCGTCGGCGAGGGGCTTGAGCTTGCCGCCGCCGGGTTCGCGAGCAGGGACCTTCTCCGGCGCCTGCGCGCTGATCCAGGCGATCCAGTCGGGCCACCATGAGCCCGGCGTTTCCTTCGCCTTCGCGACCCAGTCCGCGAATTCGCCGCGCGGCGGGCCGTCGCTCCAGAACTGGTACTTCGGCTTGCTCGGCGGGTTCACCACGCCCGCGATATGGCCCGAGCCCGCCATGACATAGCGCACCGGCCCGCCGAAGCTCTTCGCGCCGGTGAAGACCGAGCGCGCCGGCGCGATGTGATCCTCCCTTGTCGCAAGCTCGTAGACCGGGATCGTCACCTTGCTCGAGGTCGAGCCTGACGCCGCCAAGCTCCATGCGGCCCTGCGACAGGTCGTTCTGGAAGTAGCAGTGGCGAAGATAGAACTTGTGGTTCGCCGCGGGCATCCGCGTCGAATCCGAGTTCCAGACCAGAAGGTCGAAGGGCATCGGGTCTTTGCCCTTGAGATAGTTGTTCACATAATACGACCAGATGAGATCGTTCGGCCGCAGCATGTTGAAGGCGTTCGCCATGTGCGAGCCTTCGAGATAGCCGCGCTCGGCCATCCGCTCCTCGAGCGACTTGAGCTGTTCGGCGTCGACGAAGACCTTGAGGTCGCCCGCGTCGGTGAAGTCGATCTGGGTCGTAAAGAAAGTGGCGCTCGTGATCCGCTTGTCGCCCGTCGCCGCCATGTAGCCGAGGGTCGCCGCGAGCAGCGTTCCGCCGACGCAATAGCCGATCGCCGCGATGTCGCGCTCGCCGGTGGCCTCCTGAACGGCGTCGAGCGCGGCGAGAATGCCCTCGCGCATGTAAGCCTCGAAGCCCTTGTCGGCCATGCGCTCGTCCGGATTGACCCAGGAGACGACGAAGACCGTGAGGCCTTGCGACACCGCCCAGCGGATGAAGCTCTTCTCGGGGTTGAGATCGAGGATGTAGAACTTGTTGATCCACGGCGGCACGATGAGCAGCGGGCGCCTGTAAACCTCGGGCGTCGTCGGCGTGTACTGGATGAGCTCCATCAGACCGTTGCGGAAGACGACCTTGCCGGGCGTCGTCGCGAGATTGACGCCGAGCTTGAACGCCTTTGCGTCGGCCTGGCGGATTCGCAGGCTGCCCTTGCCCGCTTCGACGTCCTCGGCCATCATTTTCAGGCCGCGCACGATGTTCTCGCCGCTCTCCTCGAAGGTCGCGCGCAGGAGCTCCGGATTCGTGCCGACGAAATTCGACGGCGACAGCGCCGCCGTCACCTGCCTCAAATAGAAGAGCGCCTTTTCCTTCCGGTGCGGCTCGATCTCGTCGGCGCGGCGCACGAGGTCGTCCGCCCAGCGCGCGGTCAGCACATAGGCCTGCTTGATGAAATCGAAGAACGGATTGTCGCGCCATTCGGCGTCGGCGAAGCGCTTGTCGGACTTGTCCGGCTCGGCGATCGGCAGAGCCGAGCCGCCCTGGAAGCGCTTGAGCGTCTCCGCCCAGAGGTTGACGAATTGTGTGGTCAGCGCCGTTTGCGCCTCGAAGGCCCGCTGCGGCTCCGAAAGGTAGTATTCCGCGACATGGCCGAGCGAGCGCGTCATTTCTCCGATGTCGTCGGAGAGATTGGACTTCGCCTCGCCGCTCTCGCGCGGGCGCATGTAGGCGGCGAAAACCTTGCCCGCCTGCTCGATGGCGCGGCTGATGTTGCTGGCGAGCGTCTCGAAATTCGGCAACGGATAGCGGAAGCCGAAGGCGGCTTCCGCCGCGGTTTCCGCGGCGCTCTGCCCCTGACCCGTGGCGGCCGCTTCGGTCCTGGCCAGCGAAGCGGCTTGCGCGTCGGGCCGGGGCTTGGGCGCTGTCTCCGGCTGTTTTACGGCCTCGACGGGACCGGCCGAAGTCGCGGACGCTTTGCCGCTGGCCTTCGCTCTCGGGGCGGGCGCGATCGGCACGGACTTGCGGCGCGTCTTCGCCGCCTGCGGCTTCGGAGCCGGCGAGGCGGCCTGCGCCTTCGCGGCGGCTGTCTTGCCCGGTGTCTTGCTCGTTGACTTGCCGGCGCGCGCGGGCGTGGGCTTCGTCAGCTCCGGCAGAGCTTCCGCGGGGGGCTCGCTCGCGGCCTTGACCCACGCGTCGCGCGCATTCGCGAGGCCGCCGTTGGCGCGCTGCGGCCCGCGCTGCGTCGGGGCGAGAGGCCGGATCCATTTGGCGCCGGCGCCCTTGACGCTCTCGCCGGCGGCGTGCTTGGCCGCCTTGGCCGCGCGCTTTTGCGGAGCCCTTTTGCCGCGCTTTTCCGTCTGCGATGCGTCTTGCGCGGACGCGCCGGAATTCTCAGGGATTGTGGCCATGACTGAGCGCTTCCTGTCGGCGTCGGGGAAGGTCTGGTCCCGGTTTGGTCATATTAAGCGACTACCTGAAAGTCGGCCACAAAAGACTTTCTCGAGGCGCCCGATTTGTGCGATTGACACATGCGATTGCAATGCAGCGAAAGGCAGAGGGACGAATGAGAGCGAGCAGGATTTGTCTGGCCTGCGCATGCCTCTGGCTCTCGGCTTCTGCGGCTTGCGCGCAGCAGGCGCAGCACGACAGCCCGCTGAAGTCCGCCATGAAGTTTCTGGGCTTCGCGACGGACGTGAATCCGCCAGCGGATTTCGTCGAGCAGTCGCGGCCCAAGAAGGAAGGCGATTTCATTCCGGTGTTCCGGCCTCCGCCGGAGCCCAAGCGGCCCGTGCTCAATGAAAAGCAGCTTGGCGCGCTGAAGGGCGACCTCGACTCGCTCGAGACTCGGGCCGACGCGTTGAGATCCGCATTCCCGCCGGCGGCAAAGGCCGTGGCCGAACAGAAGGCGGCGGAGCAGAAGAAGGCGGCCGCGAAGGCCGCCGCCAAGGCTCAGGCAAATCCTTCGGCGCCGCAGCAATAGGAAAGCTTGGCGCGCTATACGGCGCGGTGGTACAGGGCCTTTCGGCGCAAGGAACGCGCCGGATCCGTTTTCCAGGGACCCGTGGAGCCCATGAACGACTTTCACAGCGTGCGGCGACTGCCGCCTTACGTCTTCGAGCAGGTCAACAAGCTCAAGGCCAAGGCTCGCGCCGCCGGCGCCGACATCGTCGATCTGGGCATGGGCAACCCGGACCTGTCCGCGCCGAAGCACGTGATCGACAAGCTCGTCGAGACGGTCGGCAAGCCGCGCACGGACCGCTACTCGGCCTCGAAGGGCATCGCCGGACTGCGCCGCGCGCAGGCGGGCTATTATGCCCGCCGCTTCGGCGTGAAGCTCGATCCCGAGACGCAGGTCGTGGCGACGCTCGGCTCCAAGGAAGGCTTCGCCAATATGGCGCAGGCGATCACCGCGCCCGGCGACGTCGTGCTCGTGCCGAACCCGTCCTATCCGATCCACGCTTTCGGCTTCCTGATGGCGGGCGGCGTCATCCGCTCGGTTCCGGCCGACCCTTCGCCGGAGTTCTTCGTGGCGCTCGAGCGCGCCATCATGCATTCGATCCCGAAGCCGATCGCGGTCGTCGTCTGCTATCCGTCCAACCCGACGGCGATGGTCGCCTCGCTCGACTTCTACAAGGACCTCGTCCTCTTCGCGCGCAAGCACGAGATCTTCGTGCTCTCGGACGTGGCCTATGCGGAGGTCTATTTCGAGGACGAGCCGCCGCCGTCGATCCTGCAGGCGCCGGGCGCCTTCGACGTGGCGGTCGAGTTCTCCTCGATGTCGAAGACCTTCTCGATGGCGGGCTGGCGCATGGGCTTCGCGGTCGGCAACGAACGCCTCCTCGCCGCGCTGGCGCGGGTGAAGTCCTATCTCGACTACGGCGCCTATACGCCGATCCAGGTGGCGGCGGCGGCCGCGCTCAACGGGCCGGACGATTGCATCAAAGAGATGCGGGCGACCTACAAGCGCCGCCGCGACGTGATGATCGAGAGCTTCGCCGCCGCGGGCTGGCCGATCCAGAAGCCGAGCGCCTCGATGTTCGCCTGGACGCCCGGTGCCGGAGCGCTTCCGTCACCTCGGCAGCCTCGAATTCTCGAAGCTCCTGATCGAGAAGGCGGACGTGGCGGTCGCCCCCGGCGTCGGCTTCGGCGAGCACGGCGACGATTACGTGCGGCTTGCGCTGGTCGAGAACGAGCAGCGCATCCGCCAGGCCGCGCGCGGCATCCGCCGCTTCTTCGAAACCGCCGACCAGACGCTGCACAATGTGGTGAAGCTGAAACAGCCGGCGTGAGGTCACAGCCGCCGCGTCCCTTAGAATGAGGGGCGCGGGTCATTGGCGGCGGAAGCCGACCGCGAAGGCCCCTCACCCCGACCCTCTCCCCGCTCGCGGGGAGAGGGAGCGACCGCGTCGCGCTGGTCGCCGCGTTTGCAGTCCAAAGCCTCGCGCGTTATAGGGGCGGACCCGAAATTTCCTGCATTTCCTAGAGGAGCCCACGGCATGTCCGTCGATCTCGCCGCTGTTCGCCGCATCGCGCATCTCGCGCGCATCGGCGTGAGCGAGGAGGAGACGCCGCATCTGCAAGGCGAGATCAACGCCATCCTCAAGTTCATCGAGGCGTTGCAGGCGGTGGACGTCGAAGGCGTCGAGCCGATGACCTCGGTGATCCCGATGAAACTGCCGATGCGCGAGGACGTCGTCACCGACGGGAACATCGTCGACAAGGTGCTCGCCAACGCGCCCTTGACCGAGGACGGCTTCTTCCTCGTGCCGAAAGTGATCGAGTGAGCCGCGCTCCGGCGCTGCCCCGCATTCCCAAGGATCCGTCTTGACCGACCTTACTTCCCTGACGCTCGCCGAAGCGCGCGACCGGCTGCGCTCGCGGGCGGCCTCCAGCGTCGAAATCACCCGCGCCCATCTGGATGCGATGGAGAAGGGCAGGGCGTTGAACGCCTATGTCGCCACCACGCCCGAGAAGGCGCTTCAGATGGCGGAGGCCAGCGACGCGCGCCTCGCGCGCGGCGAGGCGGGTCCGCTCGAAGGCCTGCCGATCGGCGTCAAGGACCTCTACGCCACGGAGGGCGTCCATACGCAGGCCTGCAGCCACATCCTCGACGGGTTCAAGCCCGCCTACGAGTCGACCGTCACGGCCCATCTCTGGCGCGATGGCGCGGTCATGCTCGGCAAGCTCAACATGGATGAGTTCGCCATGGGCTCGTCGAACGAGACCTCCTATTACGGCCCCGTCGCCTCGCCCTGGCTGCCGCCGAACTGGAGCGCGGAGAAGGCGCGCTCGGCGCTTGGCGACAGCGGGAAAAAGGGGCTGCTCACGCCGGGCGGCTCGTCGGGCGGCTCGGCCGCCGCGGTCGCCGCGCGCCTCTGTCTCGCCGCGACGGCGAGCGACACGGGCGGCTCGATCCGCCAGCCTGCCGCCTTCACCGGCATCGTGGGCATCAAGCCGACCTACGGCCGCTGCTCGCGCTGGGGCATGGTCGCCTTCGCCTCCTCGCTCGACCAGGCGGGGCCGCTCACCCGCACGGTGAGAGACGCCGCGATCATGCTGCGCTCGATGGCCGGGCCGGACCCGAAGGACTCGACCTGCTCGCCCGATCCCGTTCCCGATTACGAGGCCGCGGTCGGCCGCTCGGTCAAAGGCCTCACCATCGGCATCCCGAAGGAATACCGGCTCGACGGGATGAACCCGGCGATCGAAGCGCTCTGGGCGAAAGGCGCGGAGTGGCTGCGAGCGGCCGGCGCGAAGGTCGTCGACGTGAGCCTGCCGAACACAAGCTACGCGCTGCCTGCTTATTATATAGTGGCGCCCGCCGAGGCCTCGTCGAACCTCGCGCGCTACGACGGCGTGCGCTACGGCCTGCGCGAGCCCTCGCCCGACATCGTCGGCCTCTACGAGAAGACCCGCGCGAAAGGCTTCGGCGCGGAGGTGCGGCGCCGGCTGATGATCGGCGCCTATGTGCTCTCCGCCGGCTACTACGACGCTTATTATGTACGGGCGCAGAAAATCCGCACGCTGATCAAGCGGGACTTCGAGCGGGCCTTCGCCGATGGCGTCGATGCGATCCTCACCCCCGCGACGCCCTCGGCCGCCTTCGGCATTGGCGAGAAGGCCGCCGCCGACCCGGTGGAGATGTATCTGAACGACGTCTTCACCGTGACCGTGAACATGGCGGGCCTCCCCGGACTCGTCGCGCCCGCCGGCCTTTCCGAGGACGGGCTGCCGCTCGGCCTGCAACTCATCGGGCGGCCCTTCGACGAGGAAACCCTGTTCACCCTCGGCGAGGTCATCGAACAGTCGGCCGGGCGCGCCACGCTGCCCGAGCCGTGGTGGGCGTGACGCGGACGCTGCGACGGTATTGCGAGACGGAAGGCATTCGACATGGCTGAGACCGCTGCGAACGCAAAGCTCATCAAGGGCGCGACCGGAGACTGGGAGGTCGTGATCGGCCTCGAAGTCCATGCGCAGGTCGTCTCGCGCGCGAAGCTCTTTTCGGGCGCCTCGACCGCCTTCGGCGGAGAGCCGAACACCCATGTGTCGCTGGTCGACGCGGCGATGCCGGGGATGCTTCCCGTCATCAACCGCGAATGCGTCGCGCAGGCGATCCGCACCGGCCTCGGCCTCAAGGCGAAGATCAACCACCGCTCGACCTTCGACCGGAAGAACTACTTCTACCCGGACCTTCCGCAGGGGTACCAGATCTCGCAGTACAAGAGCCCGATCGTGGGCGAGGGCGAGATCCAGGTCGACCTCTCGCCGGACCGTTCGATCAGGGTCGGCATCGAGCGCCTGCATCTCGAACAGGACGCCGGCAAGTCGCTGCACGACCAGTCGCCGACGATGAGCTTCGTGGACCTCAACCGCTCCGGCGTCGCGCTCATGGAGATCGTCTCCAGGCCGGACATGCGCTCGTCCGAGGAGGCCAGGGCCTATGTGAGCAAGCTGCGCACGATCCTGCGCTACATCGGCTCCTGCGACGGCGACATGGAGAAGGGGAACCTGCGCGCGGACGTGAATGTCTCGGTGCGCAAGCCCGGAGAGCCTTTCGGCACGCGCTGCGAGATCAAGAACGTCAACTCCATCCGCTTCATCGGCCAGGCGATCGAGGCCGAAGCGCGCCGCCAGATCGCGATCATCGAGGATGGCGGAACGATCCAGCAGGAGACGCGACTCTTCGATCCGGGCCTCGGCGAAACGCGCTCGATGCGCTCCAAGGAGGAGGCGCACGACTACCGCTACTTCCCCGATCCCGACCTGCTGCCGCTGGAGCTGGAGCCCGCATGGGTCGACATGCTGGCGTCGGAACTGCCGGAGCTTCCCGACGCCAAGAAGGCGCGCTTCATGGCGGAATACGGGCTCTCCGCCTACGACGCTTCGACGCTCGCAGCCGAGCGGGAGACGGCTGATTATTTCGAGAACGCGGTGAAGCACGACGGCGAGAAGCGCGACGCCAAGGCTGTCGCCAACTGGCTGATGGGCGACCTCTCCGCGCAGGCCAATGCGCAGGGCGTATCCGTCGCCGACGCGGGATTGCCAGCCGCATCGCTCGCGACGCTCGTCGATCTCATCGGCGAGGGCGTCATCTCGGGCAAGATCGCCAAGGACGTGCTCGCGCTTCTCTTTGGCGAAGAGCGCGGCGTCGATCCTCGCGTCATTGTCGAGAAGCGCGGGCTGAAGCAGGTGACGGATCTCGGCGCGATCGAGCGCGCGGTCGATGAGGTCATCGCCGCGAACGCCGAGAAGGCCGAGCAGGCGAAAGCCAAGCCCGGCATGCTCGGCTGGTTCGTCGGTCAGGTGATGAAAACGACCGGAGGCAAGGCCAATCCGCAGGCTGTCAGCGACCTGCTCAAGCAGCAACTCGGCCTCTGACTGATTCGGATTCGCGCGTGCGAATCGCGCGATTCGTCATGCGATGTGCGCTCTCGCCGCTATTCCGACGCGTTGCGCACAGGAAAAATGCGAGTCCGCAGTCGAAGAAAAATTCGATTGCGGCATATGCGTTCGTCGTTTCGATCTGAAACGCAAGGCCTTGCGCGAATGCGCTCCGCGAGGCTCGGCTACGGACTTTCGTGAGAGTCAGAAGTCGCGGGAAGGCCGTACGGAGATTCCTGCAGACGCCTGAGATTCATAGCTACTCCGGGATTCGCCAGAACGAACCGACGCGCGGCGATCGCATCGCGAAGCAAGGATGCGCCGACGCGTCGCGTTCCGTGGAGTTGCGTATTGGATGCGCAGCGACGCGCATCGAGGCCGCAAAGTGCGCGCGATAATTCGATGCTCAAGGCCTTCATCGCGTTTGATCTTCTCGTCTTTCTCTTGCGTGCGGAGCAAACGAAGGTACCTTCGTTCGCGTTCCTGCGAGCCGCTTTGAAACGCGCGCAAATGCAGGCGATTGAGAGGGACGTTACGTTATGGCGAGAGCACCAGCTAAGAAAGCGGCGAGGAAGTCTGCCGCCAAAAAGAGACCCGCGAAGAAAGCTGCCGCCAAGAAGCGGCCCATGAAGAAAGCCGCCGCCAAGAAGGCGGTGCGCAAAGGCGCTATGAAGAAGGCCGGCGCGAAGAAGGCCGTGCGCAAGGCCGTAGCCAAGAAGGCGGTGCGCAAGGCCGTGCGCCAAGAAGGCCGTGCGCAAGGCTGTGGCCAAGAAGGCGGTGCGCAGGGCCGTGGCCAAGAAGGCCGTGCGCAGGGCCGTGGTCAAGAGGGCCGTGCGCAAGAAGATCGCTTCGGCTTTGCCTCCGGCTTCCGACGAATCCTCGTCCGGGATGTAAACAATCGCTAGCGCGCGCTTGACCGATCAGGCCTGTGCGGAGGCGGATTCGCCGGCCTGATCGGCAGCTAGGCGCGACGGGCGAGTCAAACCGGAAGGCGCTTGGGCGCGCTGAGAGCGATAGCTCGGGCGTCATTGGCCGAGAGCGCAGACGTCGCACGAAGGGTTCCGTGACTGTGTGCGACGTTCGCTTCGTGCGGATCCGTAGTTCCGTTTCCTTTGCAAGACGGTCGCTGTCCTGGCGAAGCCGCGCGGATGAGGCTGGTCGGACCGTCACGGGAAGCTGGGCGCGCCTGGCGTTCCCGCTTGCAAAGCGGGCATGTGTCGGGCATATCACCGCGCGAGCCGGAGATGTGGCCGAGAGGCTGAAGGCGGCGGTTTGCTAAACCGTTATAGGGTTGTAAAGCCCTATCGAGGGTTCGAATCCCTCCGTCTCCGCCAATACCGGCCTTTAACGCTTTGAAATTTCAGCGACAATTAGGACGAGCCTTGAGTCGGTCCTAATTCCGGCTCACGATAGAGCGGCGCGAAAATCGGGCCTCCGCTGTCCTTTTCCTCCCAAGATCATTTTCGGATGTAACGGGCGTAATCGCCGTAACACCGCGCGCGTCTTTGCTGTAACTGCGGACGCATCGGTTACGCCAAGTCGCCCGAAGCCGCCGCCATCTCGCCGCGGTCGATGGGGTGCACGCAGCGTGGCGCCGGTTTTCGCCGATCAATCGTTCCCGGCGCCAACTCCACAGCCCGGGTGATCTTCGCGCTATTTTGACGCACCTCGCGCTCGGCTTGCGCTCGCGCGCGCTGAAAAAGCTGCGTCGCAAGTCCTGGTCGCGAGAAGAAGCGGGCGTGATGGTACGGATCGCGGTTGCCCCTCTTGAAACGTCCCATCTGTTGACCATCTATAGACCATCCGATTGGATGGAGATATCAGATGGCCGGGAATGTTCACGAGCTGCGACCGAAGGCGCCGGAGAGCGAGAAAATTACAGTCAATCTCGGATTCATCGATCTCGGGCGCGTGGATCTGATGGTCCGCGATGGCTTCTACGCCAATCGCGCCGATTTCATCCGCACGGCGGTGCGAAACCAGCTCGAACGGCACGACAGCGAGGTCCGGCAATCCGTCGCCCGCCGCCAGCTAAAGCTCGGGCTGGCGCACTATACGAAGCAGGATCTTGAGGCGGCGCGGGACGCGGGAAGCCCGATCCATATCCAGGTTTTGGGTCTCGCCAGCATCGCGAGCGATGTCACGCCCGAATTGGCGCGCGCCGCCATCGCTTCTGTTGAAGTGCTCGGCGGTTTCCAGGCGAGTTCCGCGGTGAAAGCCGCGCTGTCTGATCGGACTGCCTGACGCCGCCGTTCAGCGCGCCCGGAGGCGGGCGCCTGTCTCGTCTCAACGATGATGAAAGAAAGACCGCAACCATGAGCGTATTCTCGAAGGTCGACATGGGCGAAGTAACTCGCCTCACGCGAGCGGGCCGGCTCGCCGAGGCGATGGCGCTGCTTCAGGGCCGTACATCCGCCGGCGCCTCTCAAGCCAACAGCAAAACCGGAAGTCTTCACGCGGATGACGGCGCCAGCCGCTCTCCCACCATAGACATGAAGGCGCCCTCCACGCCCTACGGCGCCTGGACGGACTCCGAAGGGTTGTCTGCCGCGGTTCGCCTGCCCCCGGAGACCGCGCGTTCGTCGGATCGGTCACCGAAGATGCCGGCGCTTCATGACCAGCTTGCCGGGCTTGGTTCGATCTCAAGCGTCGGCCAGAGTCGAATGCGCCTACGCCGGGCGCCTGTCCCCGTGCCGGATGGCGCTCGAATTCGAGGAGCGCACCTTCTCGAATCACGCAGGAAGCCGGAGTTACAAAGTGTATGTTCCCAGCGGCTATACCAGCCAGGCGCTGCCTGTGGTTGTGATGCTGCATGGCTGCACCCAGGACCCCGACGACTTCGCCCTCGGCACGCGGATGAACGAACTTGCCGAGGAGCAGACGTTCCTCGTCGTCTATCCGCGCCAGTCTCAGTCGGCGAACATGCAGAAGTGCTGGAACTGGTTCAACGCCGCGGATCAGCAACGTGGCGGGGGCGAGGCCTCTCTCATCGCAGGCATCGCCCTCCAGGCGGTCGAGGAGTTCTCCGCCGATCCGAGCCGGGTCTATGTGGCGGGGCTTTCGGCGGGCGGCGCGGCGGCGGCTGTCTTGGCGGCGGCCTATCCCGATCTGTTCGCGGCGGTCGGAGTCCACTCCGGGCTGGCCTGCGGCGCAGCCGCCGATATGCCATCCGCGTTCGCCGCGATGGCCGGTCAGGGCGCGCCGTGCGCGAGCGTCGAGGGAGCGACCTTGCCGACGATCGTGTTCCACGGCGACTCGGATAGGACGGTCAATCCCGTCAATGCGGATCATGTCATCGCCCAGGCGACGCCGGAGGAGCCATTGAGGACGGCCGTAAGCCGAGGCGAGACGCCGGCCGGAATGTCCTATTGCCGCACGGCTCAGCTCGACGGCGAGGGCAGGGCGGTCGTTGAGCAATGGATCCTGCACGGCGCCGGCCACGCCTGGTCGGGAGGAAGCCCGCGCGGCTCTTACACGGATCCGCGCGGCCCGGACGCGAGCCGTGAGATGGTGCGGTTCTTTCTGTCGCATAAAAGCGCGATCACGCCGCGTCCTTGATCGCCGCCTCGCGGTGACCCACTCGGATTAGGTTCCGAATGGCCGGCTGTGATCGGCAGAGTCAGCCGTCTTGAGCGACTCGGTAGTTTCATCGATGGCCGACAGGACCGCGGCGGTCGCTGTCTGGTGCACCATGTGCCCGTTTCCGGCAAGGCGGTGAAATCTGCTTTGCGGTATATTGCTGTGAAGTCGCGCCGATTGCGTATCCGTGTCGATCAGCCGGTCTTCATCGCCTGCGAGGATCGTAACGGGCATTTTCAGTTTCGCGTACTCGTCGGCGAAGCCGAATGCGTCTGGAATCATGAGCGCCGATTCCGCCGCGGATGCGCGAATTTGAGAGGGGCGAAGCGCCATCTCTTTCGGGAACCCGACGAACTTTGCTGGAACGGGCGGAGGGCCGAAGATCTTGGCCATGAGGCGGGGCCACATCAGCCGACTGACAAGCGGGGCCACGGTGTGCCCGATAAGGTCGCCGATGACCGGCAACGCGGGCGCGGAAAGGAAAATGAGGTCGGGACGAGCCGTCGGATAATAATAGCCCGAGGCGAGTACCAGGCCCTGAACCAACTCCGGATCTTTGAGAGCCAGGGCGATCGCGACAGAGGCGCCCCACGAATGCCCCAAAACCAGGGCCTTGGAGACGCCAATCCGACGAAGTGCGTCCTGGATCAATGTGGCCTGCTTCTCGGGCGTCCATATTACGTTGCGGGGGCGCTCGCTGTGGCCGAAGCCAGGACGATCAAACGCGATCACACGATAATTCCGCCCGAAGCCTTGCGTTGACGTTCCTGTCCCCGCAGGGCGCGATAACGCAGAGCCGGTTGCCCGGTTTCGCCGCGCGCCTTACTCCACGATGGGCCACTCGTCGCGCGCTTGGCCGCCCACAGTCGCCATGTAGCTCGCCGAGAGCGCGCCGACCAGAAGAGCGACGAAGCCCCAAAGCGCCACATAGACGCCCGTCTTGCGCGCCGCATCCGCAGCTTCCTTCGCCTTGTCCGCGGCCTGCGACCGTGCCGCCTTGGCTTGATTGAACACCTCGTCGACCCGCTTCCGGGCATCGGCCTCATTCAGACCGGCGCGGCTCGCGACGACCTGGGCGAGATAGCTTTTGTCGTTGTCCGGCAAACCGCCGCTGGCGAGCGCCCTGGCGATTATCCGGCCTGATTCAGCCGTCACGCCCGGTTGATCGGCGGTCGGGTGTTCGCTTCGGAAAAGCATGTCCGTGAAATAGGTCGGATCTGCGCCGGATGAAGTCGCTTCGTGGCCAATGGCGGCCGCAGTCGTTGACGCCGTCGTCTGCGCAACCGCGCCGGCGACGCGAGAAGCCCCCTGCACAGCCGACGAGGCGGCCGAGCCGAGGAGCCATACGACGACGACCGCGCCCACGGCCCACACGATCAGCCCGTGAGCCGTGTCGCGAAAAAAGACTTCGTCGGTGTGAGCGCCGACCCAGCGTGTTCGCAGCCTTCCGGCGAGATATCCCCCAACGCCGGCGGCAAAGAGCTGAACGGCGATTAGCCAGACAGCTGTGAGCAGGCCGAACGTGGCTGGGCTCGGATTGTTGTTCGACCATGGGGAAATCGCGCCGAGACCGACGCCCGCGCCGAGAGCGAGGAGCGCGATTGAAAACGCGGCCGCTACGAACGAGCCGGCAAGGATCGCGCCCCATGAGACCGCGCTGCTCGCGTCCACGACCGGTACAGCTACAGGTCGAACATTCTGGACATCAGTCATATCGGGCCCTCAATGATAAAACAGGGCGAGAAGGATGATGATCGGGATGGGAACACCCAGCAGCCAAAGCAGAATTCCGCGACCCATAGTCGTCCTCCAGTGTCTCTTCCGAAGCTTCCCAACTGCCAACGCGTGGGTTTGGTTCCCTATCGGATGTTCCGATCTTTCCCCCTTGTTCGCGAAACAGGATGTGTTCGAAGCCGATTTTGATCGGCTCCAGCGTCGGCAAGCCGGATGCACGCTTCCGAGTTCATTTTATCGAGCCTCCTCGTCGGTCAGGAGGCCTTCGGCCGGCCCGAGCGCGCGCCAGGCTTCGGCGGACACGGCCTGCAGCCGCCTCAGGCCGCTGCGCGCCACCGCGATCTCGCGAGGCAGGTCGGCGGGACGCAGCGGCGTCCCACGAAGGCGCGGGCTCGCTGCTTCCGCGAAACCCCAGGCCTGCCCGAAGGTCCCGGCGGTCACGACCTCCTGCGCTGCGTCTCTCGACAGTGCGAGGGACTCGCTCCACGCAGCGAGGCCGCGCCGCGCGCTTCGCCTCCAAAGGCGGCGGAGACGCCCCCGCGCGGCGGCGCGCAATTCGGCGACTTGATAGGGTTCAAGGCCTTCGTCGCAGGCTGCATCCGGCTGCTCCACTCTCAGCCGCAGCGTGTCCGCGACTCCGCCCGCCGCGCGCCCGTGCAGGCGGGCGGAGGTGACGACCTCGATCTCGCTGCTGTAGCGAATTTTCGCGTCGCGACGCAGCAACTCCGAGACCAGCGCCTTGTCCTCACCGAGCGGCGGCCGGGGAATGCGGCCGATCGCGCGATACGCGTCGGCGGTAAGGGCGATGCTCGCCCCCGAGACCGTCGCGTGATGCGGCCAGGGGTTCCAGGCGAGCGGGTCGAGGATGGCGTTCAACTCCGCGAGGAGCGCCTCATATTCGGCCTCGAGCGCGCCTCGCCGATGCAAGGCGTCGGGCAGTCGCAACCCGTCTTCGTCCAGCGCCAGACGGCCAAGCACGACGTCCGCGCCAGCGTCGATCTCGAAGAGGTTGTTGTCGATCCAACAGGGCCGCGCCCGGCTGTCCGCGTCCGTGGTCAGGATGACGGGCGCATCGGCGCAGCCGGCCGAAAGCCGCGCAAGCGCGAGATCCATCGCGCGGGCCCTGGCCTCGCCTGCATGGGCGAGGGCAGGAGGCAACGCTTCCTCGACGACGTGGAGAGCAAAGGGCAGACGCGGCGCCGCCATGCGCGCGAGGTCCGCCGTCTCGTCCGCGCAATTGTTGGCGAAGAGCACGACCTCGAAGGTTCCCGAGGGGAGAGGCGCGCCCGATCGCCGGGTTTGAGCCGCCAGCGCATCGAGACAGGCCTGAAGCCGATCCGCCTCGTCCTTCGCAGGGATTGCAACGACGCAGCGCAACGCGACATTGCCGCCGGACGATGATGGGAGATCGACAAACATGGCAGGAGCGGCCTCGACGGAACGGCTCGACAACGCCCGTTTCGCTCGCTCGGTTCCTGCGAGGCGGATAGAGGCCTCGCTTTAGACGCGCCCTGGGCGGGCGACTTGCGAGATCGAGCCGGAACTGCTGCCGCCGCTCGCGCCGGACCATGCGCAGCGGTGGGCAGACGTGCTCCAGCAGAAGGTCAGCCGCCTCGTCTCCGGAAAGGGGATAGTCGGTCGGCCCCGTCCAGTGGACCAGCAGGAGGTCGCCGCCGTCGTCCAGCGACTGGCGCACGCGCGCGGCAAGCCGCTCGACGTCCGCGTAGTCGAGATAGTAGACGACCTCCGACAGCAGGATGAGCTCGAACGCGCCTTCTGGCCAGTCCGCGGGCGCGTTCGCGCGGGCGAAGCGGACGCCGGGAAGTTTGGCGCATCTCCGCCGCGCGGCGCGGAGCGGCTCCTCCGCGATGTCCACCGCCAGCAGATGGTCGCAGCGCGCGGCAAGCCTTTGCGTCAGCACGCCGATCGAACAACCGACCTCCAGGGCGCGCGTGTAGCGGCCTTTGGGAAGGGCGGCGAGCGTGGCGTCATATTTGGCCCGCTCGTAATCGCTCGTCGCAAAGCGCCACGGATCGGCGTCCTTCGCGTAAAGGTCCTCGAAATATTTGCGGTTGAGGGAGGGACGGCTCACGGCGCCATCTCGAGAAACAGCTCGTCGCGATCGAGGCAGTCCGCAATCATCGCGGGCGCCAGCAGGAAACCGTCCGGATCGTCAGCGATGAGCCGCGAGACTTGCGAGGCGTGGGCGCCGATGGCCGCGCGCTTGCGCTCGCGACGCCCGCCGACGGGAAAGCGCCAGCCGCGGGGCGGGGCGGAAGCGAATGGCTCACGCGATGCGCCTCGTCCCCAGATGGAATATTCGAATAGCCGGATATCTCCGAGCCGGCGCTGCGCAGCGCGAGCGAGCGCATAGGCCGCCTGATGATCGCAATGGGCGTCGTGACGCCACGTGACGAACAGCGACCGGGCGCCGGCCTCGCCGACGGCGGCCACGATCGCCTCGACAGCGCGCTCCGCGTCCGGACCGGCGACGGGAACCGCGGCATCCGGAAGATCGAGAAAGACGACATCGGCCGCCGCAAGCCCCAGCGCCTGCGCGGCCGCTCGCGCCTCGTCCTGGCGCGTCATGCGCAACCGCGCGCGCGGATAGAGCCGGGAGTTCGGGTGAGACATGCATCCATCGCTGACCACGACGATGCGAGCCGGGATGCGTGTCGCGGCGGCTGTCGCGAGCAGCGCGCCACAGCCGAGGCTCTCGTCATCCGCATGCGGGGCGACCACCACCAGACCGCCGCCGCCGAGCAATTGGTCGATGCCGGCGACGGGAAGCGCGTCCGCGGCGGCGAAGAAGGCCTCGCGATCCATCTAACGCTCGGGCCGGAAGGAACAGGGGTGCGAAACGAACCACGCCGCGGCGTTGGTCTTCGCCCGATCGGGGCCGGGTTGGCGAAGATAGGTCGCGAGGTCGCGCGCCATGCGCTCGAGCGGATTCGGCCGCAGGAAGGCCTGTAACCCGACGGAGCGCTGGACCCGCTCCAGCAGATCGAGCGCCGCCCTCTCGACGGCCGTACGGGCGAGGTTGACATAGGCGACGATCGAGGCGGCGTCGCCCTGCCTTCGTTCGACACGGTTCGCGGCTTCGGCGACCCAGAGCCGCGCCGTTTCGACCGCGGCGGCCGCTTCGCCGAGCCGGGCGGCCTGATGCGGATCGGCGCCCCGCCCGCTATCGCCCAGATGCCGCGCGAATTGTTCGAAGAGACCCTCCATTCCGCCGAGATGGACCGCGAGGAACCGCCACGCCCCGCCGGAAAAGTCCGGCTCGCGGTGATAGCCGTCGGGCTCGCCGACGATCTCGTCGTCGCGGACCGGAAGGCCGGAAAAATCGACCGTGCCGGTCAGGGACGCGCGCATGCCCTGCGCGGTCCACACCGTCAGGTCCACCGGGTAATCCGGCGGCAGCCACGGCATGACGAGCCGGACCCGCCCCTCTTCGTCCTTCGCCGTGACGACGGGCCTGCGGATGAGGCTCGCGCCCGAGCAGTAAATCTTGCGCCCCTCAAGCCGCCAGCCATGGGCGTCGCGCCGGAGACCCAAACTCCGCGGGATGTCGTCCGCGGCCCAGACGCCGGACAGCGCGCCGTCCTGCGCCTCGTCGGCCATGCGCCGCCTCTGGGCCGCCGAACCAAAGGTTTCCGCCAGACGGACGGCGTTGACATGCCCTTCATAGAGGCGGCCGAGCGGCAGGCTGGCCCGGCCCAGGGCGGAAAGGCAACGCGGCAATTCGCGCGCAGCCGGGTCTCCGGACGCGATCCCCGCTCCGCCGAGCGCCGCCCCGAACGGCGCTATGAGCAGGCCGTTGGTCGCAAGCGCTTCAACTTCGCATTCGGGCGCCGCGGACTCCGCGTCGAGCCCCTCCGCCCGCGATGCGGCAAGCGTCGCGACCCGCTCCACGGCGAAATGCAGATCGTCCGGAACACGGGGGCGCAGGGCTGAAATCGTCATGAAGGCTCGCAAGGGATCGCGCGCCCCAACGCACCCGGCCCCTCCTTGTTCCCTCTGACGCTTCACCCGGAGCGGGACGGACGACAGCGCTTCCTCGAACAACGCGAAGGTCGGCAGCAGCCGGAGCGCTGCCTCTTCGGGCGTTGCGAGGCATGGGTTGGCCTAATTGCTGAATCCGTCGCCTGCAATGGGAACGCCGCCGCCGTCACGCGCGCCTTCTGGATTCGTCGGCGTGTCGGCTTCGATGCGGATGCCGCGTCCCATCCTCAAGTCTCCGCTTGCCGCCGCCGCGGCAGCCTCGAAGGCGCTTTCCTGCGTCGCGTAGGTCATGCCTTCGTCTCCGTCCTGAATAATGATCCACCCGCTCTCGGCTCTTGCGATGCGATAGATTGTCGTTGTCATGCACGACCTCCCGGATATGTCCCGCCGCCGGGCGGTTAATGACCGTGCTTCGAGGGGCTGCTTGCCGGCGCTGGCGACAGGGAACTGGAGTTAAGCCAATGCGGCCTCAAAAGTTCCAACGCCGTTCGAAGGAAACGCCGTTTTGCGGCCGGATTCGACTTTCAGGCGATGACCTGCGCCGCCGCGCCGCAGCGACTCATGCCGCCCGCTATCGCTTGATCAGCGGTACGCCGTAATCGGCGAGAATTGCGTCGATCCGCGGCGCCAGCGTTTCGAGCGCCGCGTCCACTGCGTCGCCGAGTTCGGCATCGTTCTTGCGGACGCCCATCGAAATGTCGAAGGCGAAGCCGAGGCCGTGGTCGAAGGCTGACGAAAACGGGGTGACGTCGAGGGGCGGCGACGCCTGCTTGCTGAAATAGCCGGCGGTCGGCCCCCAGACGGCCGCGACGTCGACCCGTCCGTCCGCCACGGCGCGCACGATGTCGGCGCCGGGACTGTCCTTGCGATAGTCGCCGTAGACCGGGAAGCCGCGCACATTGTCGATGATTCCGCGCGCCGCGAGCGCATGGGCGGGCGGGGCGTTCATGCCGTCGTCTCCGATCAGCTGCACGCCGACTTTCGCGCGCTTGAGGAACGGATCGTCGAGCGAGGCGACGCGCGGCTCGTCCGGCCGCGTCACGAAGGCGTAGGTCGAGCGATAATAGGGGCGCGTCGTCCGCAGCATCGGCAGCCCGGTCGGCACGCCGGGAACGAGGTCGCATTCGCCGGCGTTCAATCCCTCGCGCAGAAAGCCCCGCCGCTCGGCGCGCCACACGAAAACCAGCGGCCGATGCAGCGTCTCCGCGACCATCGCCGCGATCCTGTTCTCGAACCCCCGTTCCGAGGCGTTCGAAAAGGGGAGGTTGTTCGGATCGGCGCAGACTCGCAGCGGCTCCTCTGCGAAGGCGGGCGACGCGACGGCGAGCGCCGCCGCGAGCCGCAGCAATCGCCTCATTTCATCGCCTTGGCCCAGCGCGGCATATAGCCCGCGTGGATCTGCCCGGCGATTTCGGGCTCCGTTCCCTTGCAGACCGGATGGCCGTATCCGGACGCGCTCGTCTTGTCGGGCGCGAAATCGTAGATGATCTCGTCGTTGTGGTCGGGCCCCGGCCCGTTCGGCGTCTTGTCCAGCCCGAGCGCCTGCCTTATCCGCCATGCGACATTATGGTCGGCGCAAGACGTGTCGCCGCTGACGCCGAGCCCGCCGACGAGACCCGAGCCGTCATAGAGCGCGAGTCCGCCTCCGAACGTCACGACGCCGCCGACATGCTGGCCGATCAGCGGATCGCTTTCGGAGCCGTATTTGGCGGCGTCGCCGGCATAGAGAAGCTCGGCATTCGGCGGGTTGGTCGTCGCGAGCCCGAACAGAAAGCCGCCGGGCTGCACGCCCGCGAACAGGTTCGCGGTCGAGAGGGCGAAGCCGTTGAGGCTCAATGCATTCGCCGTGCCCGCCTTCTCGACCGCGATGGCGCGGCTGCCGAGCCACTGGTCCGTAGGGGCGGAGCCGCTGAAGGCGACGGCGCAGACGGCGCCGTCCCGCGTGACGAGCGCCGCCCATTCGTTGTTGTCGAAGCCGCCATTGCTCGGGCCGCCGCTGGGCTTCACGCTGGCTCTCAGCGCCTGAAGCAGCTTGGCGTGGTCGGCCGGACAATCGGCCGCTTTCGCCGGGGCAGGGGTCCATGCCGCCAATGCAGCGACAATCGTCGGGCCGAGCAAGAGTTTGACGCTCATCAATCCCTCCACACGTCAGCGGATGGTTTCGAGATAGGCCGCCACGTCCATGGCTTCCGCAGGCGTGAGGCCGGTCGACGGCATGGCGTTGCCCGGAACGATGCGTTGCGGATCGAGCACCCAGGCGGCGAGATTCTGCTGGGTGTTGCGCAAAAGGCCGGCGACGAACACGCGCCTCCCCATCACGGTCAGCGGCGGACCGACGAGGCCGTTCGCCCCCGCGATCCCCGGAATCATGTGGCAGGCGCCGCAGCCCTTGGCCGCGACGAGGCTCGGCGCCGTGAGCGGGCGACCCGACGAGCGGCGCCTGCGCGTCTTCCTGAGCCGCGCACGAGCCTGCGTCCACAAGGGCGATTGCGGCGGCGAGAGCGGCGCAAATCAGGCGCGGGAACATGTCGAGAGCATTCCAAGGGACAGGGTGTTGAACAGAATGGCGAGCGTGAACAGGGCGCTGACGAGCAGACCAGAAACGGCGAGCACGCGCAGAAGCTGGCTGTCCGTTCCTTCGTCCGCCCGGCGCCGTAGCGAGCGCCAGAGGGAAGCGGACAGTGCGAGCCCGAGCGCCGCGGCCGCCGCGCAGGCGACATTGACCGCGAGGGCGAGCCGCCACGCCTGTTCCCATCCCGGCAGAAAGTCCGCACGCGGCGCGCCTGACGGGAAGCAGGCATGGCTCGACACCGCGAAATTCACGATCATCTCGAACGCCCACAGAAGCGGCGGCGCGAGCAGCGGATAGTAGAGCTGAAGCGCGGAAACCTTTGTTTCCCGCGTCCTGAAGCCCTTGTGGGCGGCAGGCGAAGCTTGCGCGCTCATGAGATTCATCCGGCGAACAGACGGGGCGACACGTAGAATGTGAAGAACAGCGCGAGCCACACGACATCGACGAAATGCCAGTAGATTGCGCCGATGCTGAAGGCTGCGGTGCGGCGGCGGTCGAAATAGCCGAGACCGCTCCAGAGCGTGAGGATCAGCAGGATCACCACGCCCGCCGCCACATGCAGCATGTGGAAGCCGGTGGTCAGGAAATAGAGCGATCCGTACGAGCCGGAAAACGGCGTGAAGGTCTTGCCCGCCCATTCAAGGCCCTGGATGGCAATGAAAACCGCGCCCATGATTGCGCCGAGGAAGGCGTGGAGCGCGACGGTGAGGCCGGAGGCGCCGCGCTTGAGCAGCCGGTCGCCGCGCCAGACGACAACGCTGCTCAAGATGAGGACGATCGTGTCGGTCCCGGACAGCCGAAAGCCCGGCAGTGGGGACGGAAGCCAGTCCGGGCCTTCCTGCACTGCGGTGTAGAAATAGGCGAAGAGCAGATAGACGAAGAGCGCCGCCTCCGTCACGATCAGCATGATCATGCCCCACCAGCCGTTGGCGTGGCGCCCCATGCTGCCGACCGGCAGGGTTGTCGTCGGGGAAATCGAAGTCATCGCCGCGGCTCCGCGCGCTGCTGCAACGCCTGCTCCGGCCAGAGCCAGACCAGCGCGCCTGCGAAGGTCGCGAGTGCGCCTGCCCCGGCTATCCACCAGATCTGCGACAGAAGCCCGGCGAAGAAAACGCTGAGCGCCAGCGTTACGATGAACGGCGCCGGCGAATCCTCGGGCATCTTGAGGATGGCGTCGGGAAACGCCTCGACCGCCGTCGTCGCCAGCGCTTCCTTGCCATCCTGCAGCGCCATGCCGGTGCGCAGGTCCGACCGTCCCGATGCGCTGGCGAGGCGCCCTTCCCAGAGCGGGTGACGGCTCGCGACCTGCGGAATCACCGCGAAATTATAGGGAGGCGGGGGCGAGGGCGTCGACCATTCGAGCGATGGCGCGTCCCAGGGATTGGCGCCTGACGGCGCGCCCCTGCTGCGGCTGATGAGGAGATTGACAAGATAGACGAGGAGGCCGAACGCCAGCACGAAGGCGCCCGCCGAGGTAATAAGGTTCGGCGTCTCCCAGCCGAGCCCCGCGGGATAGGTATAGATACGGCGCGGCATCCCGAGAAAGCCCGTCCAGTGCATCGGCAGAAAGGCGAGATTGAAGCCGACGGTGATGATCCAGAAAGCGACCCGTCCAAGCCGCTCGTCGATCAGCCGGCCGGTCATCTTTGGAAACCAGACGTGCAGCGCCCCCAGCACCGCGAACAAGTTGATGCCGATCAGCACGTAATGAATATGCGCCAGGATGAAATAGGTGTCGGTGAGCTGCAGGTCCGCCGGCACCGACGCCGTCATGACGCCCGACACGCCGCCGATCACAAACATCACGATGAAGGCGGCGTAATAGAGGAAGGCGCAGGTGACGACCACCCGGCCGGACCAGATGGTCGCGATCCAGGCGAAGACGGCGACCGCGCTCGGGATCGCGATGACGAACGAGGCGCCGCTGAAGAACGCCAGCGCCAGAAACGGTATGCCGGTCGCGAACATGTGGTGCAGCCAGACGCCGAAGCCGAGCGTCATGGTCGTGATCGTGCCGAGCACCACAGGCGTATAGCCGACCAGCGGGCGGCGGCAGAAGAAGGGCAGCGAGTCCGACACGAGCCCCATCGCGGGCAGCACCACGACATAGACCCAAGGGTGGGCGAACATCCAGAACAGGTGTTGCCACAAAAGCGGATGCCCGCCGCTGTCGGCGCGGAAGAAGTGCGTGCCGAACTGCCGGTCCGTCCACAGAAGGAAGAAGGCGAGACTTACAGAGGGAACGGCGAGCAGGTTGCCGGCAGAGATCGTGACCGTACCCCAGGTGAGGATTGGGACGCGCGCGAGCGTCATGCCGGGCGCTCGCATCCGCAGGAAGGTGACGAGAAAGTTGATCGAGCCGACCGTCGTCGACATGCCGAGAAAGATCATGCCGAGCGCATAGAAGTCGATTCCGGCGCCGGGATCGAATTCCTTCAGCGCATAGGGGACGTAGTTGAACCAGCCGTTGTTCGGGACCGCGTCGGCGAACAGGCTCGAATACATGAAGAGTCCGGCCGCGAGATAGATCCAGTAGGAGAAGGCGTTGAGGCGCGGGAACGCCATGTCGCGCGCCCCGAGCACGAGGGGGAACAGATAATTGCTGAAGCCGGAGAGAACGGGCTGCGCATACAGGAAGATCATGGTGATCGCATGCGCGGAGAACAGCTCGTTGTACTGCTCCGGCGTCACGATCGCCTGATTGGGCCGCGCGAGCTGCAGGCGGATCACGAGGGCCTCGAGCCCGCCGACGATCAGAAAAGCGAAGGCGGTCACGAGATAGCGGATGCCGATCTCCTTGTGATCGACGGTCGAGATCCAGCCGTAGAGGCCGGGCTTCGTGGCCCAGATCGCCTCCAGAGACCGCGCGGCCGGGAACTCGTAATCGGCGGTCACGACGCGCGGGACGCGATCATATTCGGCGGCGGTCATGATCGCTCCTATTTCAGGGTCAGCAGAAACGATCGGATATGCGCGAGGTCCGGCCCGGAGAGGTCGGGTCGGGGCATCAGGGCGCCGGGCTTCTGCCCCTGCGGATCCGCGATCCAGCCGGAGAGATAGCCCGCGTTGTTCGGCAGCATGCCGGCGGCGATTGTCGAGCGCGACATCAGATGGGTCAGGTCCGGCCCGAGGCTTCCGCCCGCCCGCGTTCCCCGGACCGTATGGCAGGCGCCGCACCGCTGGATGAAAGTCGCTTCGCCGAGACGGCCCTCGTCCGTGCCGGGCGCCGTCGCGGCGGCAAGCTGCGCTTTGCGCCAGCGCTCGTAAACGTCGGGCGGGTCTGCGAAGACGGTGAGGATCATGTGGGCGTGCTGCTCGCCGCAGAACTGCGAGCATTGGCCCCGGTAGACGCCCGGCCGGTCGGCTTCGAGCCAGGTGACATTCGTCTGCCCCGGAATGATCTGCGTCTTGCCGCCGAGGCTCGGAATCCAGAACGTATGGATGACGTCCACGCCCTTGAGATCGAACTCGACCGGCTTGCCTACGGGAATGTGAAGCTCGTTGGCCGTGCGGAAGGTCTGGGACGGATCGCGATCGCGATAGACGAACTCCCACCACCATTGATGGCCGCGCACCTCGACGGAAAAGGCTGGCTTGCCGGGCGGGTTGGCGATCCGCGCCATGGTGATCGAGGTCCATGCGACGAGCGCCAGCAGCACGGGCGTCGAGATCGCGAGACCGATCGTAATCCAGCCGGTCGCCGGACTTTCGCTGAGCGGAACGGACCGCAAGGGCTGCCGCCGCGCGCGCAGCGCGATCCCGAGCACGACGAGGATTGTGATGATGACGGTGACTGCGACCGCGACCGCAAGCAGCCCTTCCATCAGCGGCAGGATCGCTGCCCCCATCCTTCCGTCGGCGTGGAGGTAGCCCATCGGCGGCTCGGCGGCGGCCGCAGGGTGCGCGGCGGCCGAAGCGCCCGCCATCGCCGCCAGCAATTCGGGGCGCGCGCGCATCACTCGCCCTTCGGCTTCTGGCCGGCGCTGAACGACTCGGTGTAGCGCCAGGGCGTCGGCGTCTGCAGGAATTCAGCCGGAACCTGCTCGATGTTCGGCGAGGGCGGCGTGCGGGAAATGGTGGTTCCGCGCGGTGGGTGGTCGGCGATGCTCTGGATGTAGGAGACAAGCTCCCAGATCGTCTCCTCCGGCAGCATCGCGCCCCAGGCCGGCATGCCGTTCGGCCGGCCCTGATAGATGCTTAAGAAGATATTGGCTGGCGACGATCCGTAGGTGAACAGTCCCATGCTGAGCGCCGGCCCCATGCCGCCGCCGGCGTTGGCGGCGTGACAGCCGCTGCAATTGAACGTGTTGAAGTCCTGCATCCCCCTTAGCGCCGCGCGCGGATCGTTGGCGAGGGGATTGGCGATCTTCGCGTTGAACGCGACATTGCCCGGGTGAAGGTTCGAGACGGGAACGCGCAGAATGGCGTTGGCCGAGGCGGACGCCGGCGCGAGCGCATCGGGCGGCGCCTCGCTCTGGAGCGGGCGTGAGACCGTCCGGTCGGGCGTTTCGGGCGCGACGGGCGGAGCTTGCTGCGCCGATGCGAGTTGAGGCCCGAGAGCGAGTGCGAGGGTGAAGGCGAAGGCTGCGCGTGGGGGCATCGGCCTCTTCCTCACGGATTCGTCTTCGGCGCGGCGCCTGGCTTCGGCAGGGCGAAGACGAGCAATTCGCCCCCGCCCTGCGTGTAGCTCGGCAGATCCTGCGTCGCGCCGACAAAGCCGAGCGCAGCGTTGCGCACGCGCGGATCGATCTGCGCGTTGGCGATGGCGCCGGGCCAGCCGCCCACTCCGCTCATGATCGCGATATATTGCTGGCCGTCGGCGCCCTGATAGGAGATCGGCTGGCCGATAATCCCCGAGCCCGCGTGAAACCGCCACAAAACGTCGCCGCTCCTGGCGTCCACCGCTTTGAACCAGCGGTCCATCGTGCCGTAGAAAGCGACATCGCCGCCGGTGACGAGCGCGCCGCTCCACACGGGAAAGTTCTCATGGATGGACCAGACCTTTTTTCGCTGGATCGGGTCCCAGGCCATGAATTCGCCGCGGTAGCCGCCCGGTCCCGCGAACATGTCGACCGCCGCGCCGACGAAGGGCGTACCGGCGATATAGCCGACCTCGGACGTCCGGTAGTTCATGCACAGGTGCTGGTGCGGGACATAGAGCAGCCGAGTTCGCGGCGACCACGCGGTCGGCTGCCAGTCCTTGGCGCCGGGCGAAGCGGGGCAGACGTTTTTCACGGTGTGATTGAGTTCGGGCTTCAGCTCCGGATTGGGCTGGATCAGGCCGCTCTTGAGGTCGACCCCGGTATAGGCGTTCATCGCGTCGTAAGGGTCGGCCGAAAGCACCTCGCCGGTCTGCCGGTCGATCACATACATGAAGCCGTTGCGGCCCGGATGCAGCAGGACTTTTCGCGGCTTGCCGTCCAGCTCGAGATCGAGGAGGACGTTCTCCTGAATCTCGTCATGATCCCAGAGATCGTGCGGGTTGAACTGATAGGCCCAGTGCGCCGCGCCGTCGTCGGGGTTGCGGGCGAACAGCGTCGTCGACCATTTGTTGTCGCCCGGGCGCTGATTGGAGTTCCACGGGCCGGGGTTCGAGGTGCCGTAATAGAGAAGATTGAGGTCCGGGTCGTAAGAGAACCAGCCCCACATGGTGGCGCCCCCGATCTTCCAGGCTTCCGGCGGCCAGGTGGAGACGCCGAGGTCGTGGCCTTTCAGCGAATCGTAGAACGGCTTGAAGTCCGCGCCGATCAGCACATCTTTGTCGGGGCCGGTCGCGTAGGCGACGTAGTCGATGCTGCCGGTCTTCTCGTCGAGCGCGGTGATGCGTCCCCTGACCCCGAGTTCGCCTCCGCTGATCCCGACGAAGACCTTTCCTTTCACGACGAAAGGCGCGGCCGTCGTCGTTTCTCCGAGGTTGATCTCGCCCGTCTTGGTCGTCCACTTCGCTTGGCCCGTCCTGGCGTCGAGCGCCGTCACGTTGTCGTCGAGGGTCACGACAAAGATGGTTCCGTCGTCGTAAGCGAGACCGCGCGTGACGACGTCGCAGCAGGCGACGCCCTGCGCCGCCTTGTCCTGATGCGGCTCGTAGGTCCATTTGAGATCGCCGCTGGAGGAATCGAGCGCGAAGACGCGGTTGGGGTAGGAGCTGACGATATAGAGCGTGTCGCCGATGACCAGCGGCGCAGCCTCCTGCCCGTGCGTCGTGCCGACCGAAAACATCCAGGCGAGCCGCAGGTTTCCGACATTGGATGCGTTGATCTGGTCGAGAGGGCTGAAGCGCGTGCTCGCATAGTCGCGCGCCGGCATCACCCATTGCTTCGGATCCTGCGAGAGCGTTTGCAGATCCTGTGCGCGCGCCACCCCGGACGACAACACCCCAATGATGAGCGCGGTAACCGACAGGCGCATGGCCGCTCCGGGCGATGGACAGATCATCATTCGACGACGGCGAGGCGCGGCGGGCTTTGCTCGCCCTCCACACGCCGGAGGTATGTGGCCAGCGCAAGCGTCGAGTAGAGCGCGAGCAGGAGTCCGGCCGGAACCCACATCACAAGCCCGCCGAGTTGCTGGTCCTGAAGGGCGCTGAGGCCCCATGGGCCCGTGGTGAGGGCATGCACGATGTAAAGAGGCTCGCGAGCGAAGCTCAGAAGCGCGCCGAGCATCGACATTTGCAGGCCGATCGCCGAAACAAGCGAGAAGGCGATCAATCCCGGCGAGCGCAGAACCGCCGCCCAGAAAGCGAGAGCCGCGCCGAACAGGCTCAGATGCATCGCCCAATAGACGAGATTGTTCTCGAGCGTCCCGTCATAGGCGCGCGGACTGTGCCAGAACCAGAAGAGCGCCGTGAAGGCGATCGCGCAGGCCATCGCGGACAGGCCGGATACCGGCCGCCTCCAGGCTTCGCAACCGAGAAGCCCGCGCATCAGCAACGGCGCGGCGACCAAAGTCAGGATCATGTGCTGAAGGGCGCGCGCGGAGAAAAGCGCGACGCTGATGTTGCAGAGCGGCGAGACGAATGCGGCGGCCAGGAAGAGCCATCCGCCAAGGAACATCGCATCGTCGCGCCTGGAGGACGGGTGGCGAGAGCGCAACAAAGCCCACGCCCCGAGCGCCCCGAGGAGGGCGCCGACGAGGCGAGGTTCGAAATTCCATATCTCGGAGCCGGGAACCGGAGGAGAACCGCAATAGGGCACGAAGGCCATACTTCCTTTCCTCCGGACGGCGAGCCCATAATTCAGACGCCAGAACGAGGGAAACGGCCCGCGGGTTCCGCGCGCCGACCGGTCGTTTGCATGCGTCCGCCATCACAAAAACGTGAGCAGGCGTTGGATGGCGGAGCCATGCGGACGCGGAACCGACGCAGCGCAGCCGCGATTTCTGGCAAAGCCGATGCCCATGCGAACCGGGAGGCCGGGCTGCATCCCTCGCTCGAAACCGTCGCCTTCGTCTATGTCGGCCTGTCCATCGCCGCCGCCGTGGTTGTGGCGCCGCCTGCCGGGGAACCTCGGCCCGAAGTCGGCGTTACCGCTATCCGGGGGAAGCACAATGAGCGACGAGAATGACCAGCGGCTCGACCTGACCCAACGGACGAACATTGAGCTTGCGCCAGAGGGCGGCCTGCTCGGCGGGTTCGTGGGTGAGGAACGGGTCATGGTCTGGCGCCGCGGCCGGCGGCTCAAGGCCTATGGCGCGAACTGTTCTCATCTCGGCGCGCCGCTCGACAAGGGCGTGGTTGACGACGGCATCGTCCGCTGCCCCTGGCATCACGCCTGCTTCGACCTCGAGAGCGGCGCTGCGACTGGCGCTCCGGCTTTCGACGCTCTGACGGAATATCCGGTTGTCGTGGAAGCGGATAGCTTCGTCGTCAAGCCGCCTGCGGCGCCGGCCGTTTCGCGCCGATGGACGGCCGACCCCGCGCGCGGAACCATGGCGATCGTCGGAGGAGGGGCGGCGGGTTTCGCGGCCGCCGACGCGCTTCGGAATCTGGGTTGGGACGGCGCGATCGCTCTCTTCTCAGAGGAGAAAGAAGAGCCCTACGACCGGACGCTGCTCACGAAAGATTATCTGGAAGGCGCATTTGGCGACGACCGTCTGGCGATCGCGCAGCACGGCCTTGCCGATCTCGGCGTCGCGTTCCACGGCGGCGTGAGCGTGGAGCGCATCGATCCCGCGGCGCGGCGGCTGCGTCTCGCCAATGGCGACGAGCACGCTTATGCGAAGCTGCTGCTGACGACCGGCGCCGCTGCGAAGCGGCCGGATTTCCCGGGCGCCGATCTTCCGAACGTGATGCTGTTGCGCTCGCTCGCCGACTGCCGGCGGATTATTGCGGGCGTGGGGTCCGGCGGAAGCGTCGCCGTGATCGGCGGAAGCTTCATCGCGATGGAGGCCGCGGCGTCGCTTGCGCGGACGAGGGCTGTCCGTCGATGTTGTCGCGCCCGAAGCGCATCCGCTCGAGAAAGTGTTCGGAAGGGCGCTGTCCGACCTCGTCGTCGATGCGCACAGGCGCAAAGGCGTGCGTCTGCACCTCGGCGCCAAGGTCGCGCGCATTGAAGGCAGCAGGGTCGTCCTGGGGGAGGGCGAACCGATCGAAGCGGATATCGTCGTGGTTGGCGCAGGCGTTGCGCCGCGCATCGAGCTCGCGGAGGCTGCGGGCTTGAAGCTCGATCGTGGCGTGCTGGTCGATACGCGCCTGCGGACGAGCGATCCGCATATCTTCGCGGCCGGCGACATCGCGCGCTGGCCCGATCCTCATTCGGGCGAAACCATTCGCGTCGAACATTGGGTGGTCGCCGAGCGTCAGGGTCAGACGGCTGCGGCCAACATGCTCGGGCGCGACCAGGCCTTCACCATGGTCCCGTTCTTCTGGACCAAGCATTTCGACCTGTCGATCCGCTATGTCGGGCACGCGGAGAAGTGGGACGAGACGGTGGTCGAGGGCGATCTTGCGAAGCGCGACGGGCTCGTGCGCTTCCGTCGCGACGGCCGCGATCTCGCCGTGGCGACGGTCGAACGCGACAGGGAGAGCCTGCGCGCGGAAATTGCCATGGAGCACAGCGGCGCGGCAACGTAACGGGGCCGCCCGCGGCCACCCGCAGTGCATTGCCAATCCTTGCCGAGAATCGCGCCCGTGACCTGACGGGCGGTCCCCTTGACGGCGCCGGCCTCCCCAGGATCGCCGGCCACGCGTGGCGGGCGTCCGTCTTCGGCGACAAGAAACCGTTTTCGTGCGTCCTTATGGCGCAACGCGGCAAGCGCGTTGCGGGTGTATGTACAGGGCAGAAAAGGCGCACCGAGGCGGTAATCGGAAGCGTGAATTGATCCAGGTCAATGCTCCGGCGCCTGCGATCTATTCGATCCGAGCGCCAAAGCCACGTTTGAAAACCGGGGGCGCCCGATCGATGGCCGCCCGGACAGAACTGAAGATACGCGCAACGTCTGAGTATTCCGACGAGCGAAATATTATCCGCTCATCAAAGAGAACTGCAATCTGACTATCGTTCGTGTTGGAGTAACGCCATGAACGAGACCCCATCCGTTCCCCTCGCTGTGTTCGCCCCGGCCGGCGTTCGATCCTTTTGCGACGCAACCGGCGTTCCGCAAGAAGAGCCCAAACGCGCCCGGCGTGTCGGAAGCGCTCAAGGATTATCGGGTCGGCGCCGTCGAGCGGAGCGTTCCGCGCTGCCGACGGACGTCTGTTCGACATCAACGTGACTTCGCTGCTGACAGGGCTGGGGCGGGCAAAAATTGGAGATTTCGAAATGACAGCCGTTGACGCGAGGATAGCCAGCGCGGCGATTGCGCGGCCTCTGGCCAAGTCGACCGATGCGGGCTCGGGGCAGGCGAAGCGGCTCGACGCAGCCGCCATCGCCGCGAAGTTCGCGGAGCTCATGAGCTCGCCGAAAGGCCTGACTTCGAAGGCGGCGACGACCCTCCTCGCCAAGGACGGCCCGAATGCGATTGTCGCGAAAGAGGAGCCGCTCTGGCACAAGCTGTTCGGCTACTTCTGGGGTCCGATCCCCTGGATGATCGAAGCAGCGGCCCTCATTTCGCTCGTGCGCCAGGACTGGGTCGACTTCGGGGTCGTTTTTGGGCTGCTCATCTATAACGCCGCGGTTGGCTTCTGGCAGGATGCGAAGGCTGCGAGTGCGCTCGCGGCGTTGCGCAAGAGCCTTGCGCTCAACGCCAGAGCATTGCGCGACGGCAAATGGCAGACAATCAATGCGGTCGATCTTGTCGTCGGCGACATCGCCGACGTCACCGCGGGCGAAATCGTGCCGGCGGATCTCATTCTGACCGGCGGCTCCTACCTCTCAATCGACCAGGCCGCGCTTACCGGCGAATCTCTCCCGGTCGGCAAGGCGGTCGGCGACGTCGCCTATTCCGGTTCGATCGTGAAGCAGGGCGACATGCAGGGCGTGGTGACCGCCATCGGCAACGACACATTCTTCGGCCGCACCGCGAAGCTCGTCGCCTCGGCCGGCGCCAAATCGCACTCGCAGAAGGCCGTCCTTGAGATTGGCGACTTCCTTATCCTGCTCGCGGCGATTCTTGCCGTCGTGCTCGTCGGCGTCGAGGTCTACCGGACCATGGTCGTCCCCGGGCACTGGAGCTGGAATCAGGCCGGGCAGATCGCGCAGTTCGTGCTGATCCTCCTCGTCGCCTCGGTGCCGGTGGCGTTGCCCGCGGTCATGTCCGTGACGCTCGCGCTCGGCGCGCTTGCGCTGTCGAAGCAGAAGGCGATCGTTTCGCGCCTGTCGGCGATCGACGAGCTTGCCGGAGTCGACATCCTCTGCAGCGACAAGACCGGTACGCTGACCCAAAACAAGCTCACTCTGTCCACGCCTATTCCTTTCGGCGGGACCAAGCCGAACGACATCGTGATGGGCGCGGCGCTCGCCACCGAGGCCGAGAGCGAGGACGCGATCGACCAGGCTGTGCTGAAGGCCGTCCCCGACGCGAAGGCGCTCGCAACCTACAAGCAGACGAAGCTCGTCCCGTTCGACCCGGTCAACAAGCGGACCATGACGACGGTCGTCGACGCGCAAGGCAAGACCTGGCAATACGCCAAAGGCGCGCCACAGGCCATTTCCGCGCTCTGCAAGCTCGATGCCGCGACGGAGGCCGCCTACGACGGCAAGGTCGAGGATCTCGCCAGGCACGGTTACCGCGCCCTCGGCGTCGCCAGCTCCGCCGACGACGGCAAGACCTGGAAGCTGTTGGGCATCCTGTCGCTGCTCGACCCGCCACGGCCCGACGCCGCCTCGACGATCGCGCAGACCAAGAAGCTTGGGCTTCAGGTCAAGATGGTGACGGGCGACGACGTCGCGATCGGCAGCGAGATCGCCTCGCAGCTCGGCCTCGGCACGCATCTTTTGGTCGCGGGCGACGTGTTCCCAAAGGGCACGGACCCGAACCACATCCCGCTCGACGCCGCTCACGCGGTCGAGCGCGCCGACGGTTTCGGACGTGTGTTCCCGGAGCACAAGTTCGAGATCGTCAAGAGCTTGCAGCAAACCGGCCACATCGTGGCGATGACCGGCGACGGCGTGAACGACGCGCCGGCGCTGAAGCAGGCCGACTGCGGCATTGCGGTGAGCGGCGCGACCGACGCCGCGCGCAGCGCCGCGGCGCTGATCCTGACCGCGCCCGGCCTCTCGACGATCGTCAACGCGATCGTCGAGGCGCGCAAGATCTTTGAACGCATCACCAGCTACGTCTACTACCGGATCGCAATGACCATTGCGATTATGCTCGTCGTCGTGATGTCGAGCGTGATCTTCAACATCCAGCCGTTGACCGCGATCATGATCGTCGCGCTCGCCCTCCTGGACGATATCCCGATCATGACGATCGCCTACGACAACGTGCGCACCGGCGAATCCCCCGTACGCTGGAACATGCACCGCATTCTCATCTTCTCCGGTCTCATGGGCCTCATGGCGACGGCGCAGAGCTTCGGCCTCGTGCTGCTCGGCAAGGAGTGGATGAACGATCAAAGCCTGATGTCGTGGATCCCGATCGATCCTCGCCATCTGCAGACGATGCTGTTCCTGCAACTCGCCGCCGGCGGCCACATGCTCCTGTTCGTGGTGCGATCGCGCAAGGCCATGATCCTGCCGCCCTGGCCGTCGGCGCCATTGTTCCTTGCCATCGTCGCGACCCAGGTCGTCGCGGTGTTGATGTGCGCTTATGGCGTGCTCGTGCCGGCGCTGCCCTGGGCGCTGATCGGCGTGGTGTGGGCCTACGTCGTCGTCTGGACGATCCTGACCGATGTCGTGAAGCTCATCTTCAACGCCGTCACCGCGGAGCCGGAACGGGAGACGCCCCTGAGCGCGCTGGCTTCGCCGATCCGATAACCCATCGCTGCGGCCGGCGGCGCAATAGACGACTAATTCATGTGCATGACGGGCGCGCGGGCGGCCGGGGCGAATCGGCCGGCCGAGGCCGAGGAACCGGGAGAGGCAACCTCCACCTCCAGGCGACATCCAAGCTTGACGCCCTTGCCTGCGCGCCGGGGGGCGATCAACCCCGGCGAACGGCATCTTACGATACATCCGATTAGTTGCAACAATAAAACTAGGGTGTTAGCGGGCGTTTAACACTGCAGCCGGCCGCGTTCCGCGGCCCAGCGGAGCGCCTCGCTGTCAGCGGCCCGAGGGCCGCGGACAGGCCAGTGAGCGCCCGACCGGCGTTGGGCGGCCCATTCCTTCCGTTTTTCGATTCGAGTTGACAGGTGCACACAAAGTTGTATTTCTCGTTAAAGTTGCAATATGCAACTAAAAATTCAGGGAAGGACATTCTTATGGTGGGGAAAGGGGTTCTCGCGGCGTCCGCACTGGCGGCGGCTGTTAATCTGGTTCCACCCGTCGCCGATGCGGCGACCATCGCGGTTCGGCTGAGCGAGGCGGGCTATGGCTCCAGCACGGCCAGCCTCACGGGGGACACGCTCGTCGTCAACCAGGCGTTCGGCGACTTCACAACCAACATCGAGGTGGGCGCGCTGTCAGAAAATCCGCTGATGATCGATCTCGGCTCGACCAATTTCAGCAGCGCAACCGCCGGGTCGCTCACCGTCGAGGTGACCGCCTATGATCTGACGGCCCCTGTGGGATGGACCGATTTCACCCTGCAATTGTCGGGACATCAGGTCTTTGGGTCCCAGCCCGGGTCCGTTTCGGTCGCCGCCTATCTCGATGCGGGCAACACGCCCTTCGGGACGGCGACGCTGCTTGGCTCGTCCGGCTCGATGAGCCTGCCCGCCTATTTCTGGAGCGCGTCGTCGGCGAGCCTGACCGCGCCCTTCTCCGTCACGGAGGCGCTCACGATCACTGCGAATGGCCCAAGCGGCTTCAGTCTCGACGCGTCTCTGACGGACGGGGTTCCCGAAGCTCCGACCTGGGCGTTGATGTTCGCAGGCTTCGGCGGATTGGGCCTCGTCGCGTTCGGGCGCAAGCGAAAGGCGCCTGTCTCCGCGATCGGCTGAGACGCGGGAGATCGGAGGCGCGCAGGCCGCTGGCGACGGCGGCCTGTGCTTTGCGCGAGCCTCCGGCGCCGGTCAGAGCGCTTTCGCGCAGCGCGCCAGAATGTCGAGATAGCCCGAGACGTCCCATGCCGAGCGGCCGATGAACAGGCCGTCGATATGGGGATAGGCGACAAGCTCCCCGCAGTTCTGCGGATTGACGCTGCCGCCATAGAGGCAGAGCGGTCGCCGCCCGAGCATGGAGGCCGCGACATCGAGAATGCGCGCCTGGCGCGCGTCGGCGTAATCGGGGCTCGCGGGCACGCCCTTCTCGCCGATCGCCCAGACCGGCTCGTAGGCGAGCAGGATCGGCGCGGATTTCTGCTGGGCCGAGAGCTTGCCGAGCGCGCCCCGGACCTCGCGCGCCAGCACGTCGTCCGCGCGGCCGCTTTCGCGGTCCGCCAGCGTCTCGCCGATGCAGATGAGCGGGATCAGATTGTGCCGGACCGCCGCCTCGACCTTGAGGCCGACGGTCTCGTCCGTCTCCCCGAAATGCTCGCGCCGCTCCGAATGGCCGAGCTCGACCATGTCCATCCCGCAATCGACGAGCATCGGCGGCGAGATCTCGCCGGTCCAGGCGCCGCTCTCCGCCCAGTGCATATTCTGCGCGCCGACCTTCACGGAGGCCTTGGCGAGCAGGCTCTTCACCTCGCGGATCGCCGTGAAGGGCGGGATGACGAAGCGCTGGATGCGCGGGTCGCGCGTCGCTTCCGCCGCCGCGAGCGCTTCCGCGAAGGCGCGCGCCTCGGGCAGCGTCTTGTTCATCTTCCAGCTCGTGCCGATCCAGACCTGCGGCGTTTCGGCCATGAGAGCTCCGCCTTCCGGATTCACGCCTGCGAGAGGCGAAGCCATTCGCCTGTCAGCGTCGCGATGACGAGGGCGGCGGAGGCGGCGCCGGGATCGATATGGCCGAGGCTGCGCTCGCCGAGCCGCGACGAACGGCCCTTGGCCGCCACCATGGCCTTCGTCGCTTCCGCGCCGGCTTCGGCGGCGCCGCTGATCGCGGCCATCACGTCGCCGGGCGGACGGTCCTGCGCCGCCGCTTCCTCGCCGACGCGCGCGGCCGGTCCCCACGCGTCGAGCATGGTCTTGTCGCCCTCGTTCGCCTGTCCGCGCGCCTTGATCCCCTCCGCCATCGCGGCGATCAGCCTCGGCGCCTCCTCGATCGAGGTGGCGGGACGCGCTCCGGCCGCCTTCGCCGCGCGCATGAGCGCCGTCGCATAGAGCGGGCCGGAGGAGGCGCCGACCGCGTTGAGCAGAGCCTTCGCGGCGGCGTTATAGACATCGGCGACCGTGGCGGCCTCGGGATCGAGCGCTCCGGCCGCCTTCGCCGCGGCGGCAAAACCCGAAGCCATCGCGATGCCATGATCGCCGTCGCCGATGAGCCCATCGAGGCGGCAGAGTTCGTCGCGGTTCTCGGCAAGGATGGCGGCGACCGCGGCGAGCGCCGCCGCATGATCCCGCGCGGTGAGCTCCCGCGTCATCGGGCGGCGACCGAGAACATGGCGCAGTCGCAGGGGTGCTCGATCAGCGCCTGCAATTCATCGTCGAGATGCATGAGGGTGATCGAGGCGCCCGCCATTTCGAGCGAGGTGCAGTAAGGCCCGACCAGCGACGAATGAAGGACAAGCCCCGCCTCGGCGATCCGCTGCGCGACGCGGCGATGCATAATGTAAAGCTCCATCAGCGGCGTCGCGCCGAGCGAATTGACGAGCACGGCGACGCGGTCGCCGCGCTTCGGCTGCATCTCGCCGAGGATTGCGTCCATGATCTCGTCGACCACGGCGTCGGCGGGCTTGAGCCTTTCGCGGCGCATCCCCGGCTCGCCATGGATGCCCATGCCGATTTCCATGTCGCCGGGGGCGATCTCGAAATTGGGCCGGCGCGTCTCGGGGAGCGAGCAGGGCGCGAGCGCGACGCCGAGCGTGTAGGTGCGCGCGTTGGCGTGGCGCGCGATCCGCTCGACCTCGGCGAGCGGCAGCATCCTGTCCGCCGCGGCGCCCGCCGCCTTGAAGATGAAAACATTGCCCGCGACGCCGCGCCGCTTCTCGCGCTCGCCGCGCGGGGCGGAGGCGATGTCGTCGGTCGTGAGCACGGTGCGCGCTTCGATCCCTTCAAGCTCCAGAAGCTCGGACGCCATGTCGAAATTCATGACGTCGCCGGCGTAATTGCCGTACATGAAGAGCACGCCTGCGCCGCCATGAACGGCGAGCGCCGCGTCGACGGCCGGCTGGGGCGGGGGCGAGGCGAAGACATTGCCGATCGCCGCTGCGTCCGCGAGGCCCTTGCCGACATAGCCGAGGAAGGTCGGCTCATGGCCGGAGCCGCCGCCGATGATGAGCGCCACCTTGCCGGGCCGCGGGCCGTTTCGGGCGATGATCGCGCGCGGCGCATGCTCTGGCCGGGTCAGCTTGTCGCCGTGCGCGGCGAGCACCCCTTCGAGCATTTCGTCGACGGCGTCGGCGCCCTTGTTGATGAGCTTCTGCGTCAGGGTCTCGGTCATCCGGCCTTCTTCCTTCCGGCTCGGGGATGGAGGCCGGCTTCGCCCGTGTCAATATAGGGGCGCCAGAAGGCGACGGACTCGGCGATCTGGTCGATCACCTGCCGGTCGTTCGGCTCGCGCTCCTTGAAGGAGAGTTCGAGGCAGATCTCGTTGTCGGCGCCGCCGCCCTCGCGGAAGGCCGCGAGCAGCGGCTCGGGCTGGATGCGGCCCCTCGCGTTGAACTCGGCGGTGAAGGGGCGGTGGCCGCCCTTGTCCATGAGCGACTGCTTGATGTGGATGATCGGGGAGACGCGCGGGACGGCGCGCGCCCAGGCGTAGGGGTCGTAATCGTCGCGGGTTGGCGCTGGTCACGTCGCCATGGTCGATGTCGGCCATCATCCACATCGGGACGGCCATCTTCGCGGCGGTGAGGCGGGTCTGGAGGCTGAGGCAGGCCTCGATCGTCTCGCCGAATTCGCGGCCGACCGACATCGGCTCCCAGAAGACATAGGAGAGCCCCGCGCGCTTCGCGTGCTCGGCCACTTCGGCCCAGCAGTCGATGGCGATCCGGATCAGCGCTTCGCGGCGCTTCGGGTCGTCGTAATCGCGGTAGGTGAAGATCGCGAATTGCGTGCCGACCGACTGGCCGCCGAGATCGCCGATGATGTCGGCGAAGGTCTTGAACCAGTCCACATAGTAGCGGCGCACCTCCGGCTCCGGATGGCCGAAATGATTGAGACGGCCATAGGGTCCCGTCATGCCCGAGGTGACGCGGACGCCCGTGCGGTTCAGCGCGGCCTGCATGCGGCGGGTCAGCGCGCGGATGAGCGAGGCGGGCCAGGACGGGTTGATGAACTCGTGCGTGAGCTGAAGGTCGCGGATGCGGAGCCTGTCCGCGACCGTATCGATGAGGTCTTCCGGCTCGGCGAAGCGGTTGACCAGCGGATTGGTGTTGAGGGAAAGGCTGAACGCCATCGGGAAGCCTCCGCTCAGAAATCCATTCTCGGCATCAGAAAGTCGGGGCGCACGTTCAGCGTCTCGCAGCGCGCCATCACTTCCGCCTCGCTCTCATCCGCATGGATGCCCGTGCGGACGAGGGCGGTCGCGAGGCCGGCGCGCTTTCCGCCCAGGACGTCATGGGCCGGGCTGTCGCCGACGCAGACGATGCGGCGCCGGTCCACGTCCGCAAGGCGCCGGAGCGCCTCGGCGTAGATCGCGGGGTAGGGCTTTCCGAACCACTCGACCTTGCCGCCCATCTCCTCGTAGAGGCGCGCGACGCGGCCGGCGCCGAACATCCGGTCGTCTCCGACCAGCATCGTGATGTCGGGATTCGAGCAGATGCAGGGTACGCCCGCTTCCGCCGCAGGCCGCAGAAGCGCCGCATAGTCCTGAAGCGTATGCGCCCAGGGGCGGACGCCCGCGAGCAGCAGGATGTCGGCTTCGGCGGGATCGGGGCAGGGGGCGAGGTCGAGCCCGTCGACGGGCGAGCCCGTGTCGTCCGTCGTATGAACCCATATCTTCGCGCCGGGCTCGATGCTCCTGCCGATCCGCCGCGCGATCTCCCCATAGGCGGTCTCGCCCGACGACAGCACCGTCATGAAGCTGTCGCGCGAAAATCCGCGCGCGACGAGCCGCGCGACATTCGGGCCCGAACGCTTGCCGGAATTGGAAAGCGGCAGGACGCGCTTGCCGAGGCGAGCGAGCGTCGCCACCGCCTTCGGCGCGTAAGGGTAAGCGCCCGAGCCGCTGAGGATGACGCCGAACTGATCGACGAGGAAGGCGTCGAAGCGCTCCACAAGCTCGCCAAGGCCCTCGACATGCTCGGTCATCGCGCGGCTCTTGCGAGGATGGCCGCGCCATAGGCGGCTTCGTCGGCGACGGCCTCGAGCATCGGAACCTTGAGCTTCGCCGCGCGGATCTTCGTCCATGCCGGATTCTTCGCCCCGCCGCCGACGCTGCGCACGGATCTGAGCGGCGGCGCGCCGAGTTCGGCGAGGCGGCGGTAGCCGAGCGCTTCGACTTCCGCGACGCCTTCCAGCAGGCCCTGAAGAAAGACGGCGCGGTCGGCGGGCTTCGGCTCGACGCGCGGGGCGAAATTCGGATCGGCGATTGGAAAGCGCTCGCCGGGCCTGGTCAGCGGATAATAGTCGAGGCCGGTCGGCTTCCCCGGATCGAGGCGCGGCGTCAGCGCGTCCATTTCGTCGGCGGTGAAATGCGCGAGCAGCGCGCCGCCGCCGGTGTTGGAGGCGCCGCCCGCGAGCCACTGGCCGAGGATGCGGTGGCTGTAGATCCCGTATTCCGGCGCGAAGATCGGCTTGTCGGAAAGCAGCTTCAGGGTCAGCGTCGTGCCGAGCGCCGTGACGCCGTCGCCGGGGGCCGAAGCGCCGGTGGCGAGGAAGGAGGCGCAGCCGTCCGTCGTGCCGGCGATGATGCGGACGTCCGGCGAGAGGCCGAAGGCTTTTCGCGGCTTCCGCGCGTGATCGGGCCGACCGCGACGCCGGGCTCGACCACTTGCGGAAGCAGCGCCACGTCGAAGCCTAAGCCCGCGATCCAGTCCGGCCAGCGGGCGGCGACCGGGTCGTAACCGGTCTTCAGCGCGTTGTTGGCGTCGCTGACCAGAAGCCCGGAGAAGCGCGAGGCGATCCAGTCGGCCTGATGGACGATGCGGGCGGGCTTGCCTGCGCATAGCGCCATCGCCTTTGCGAGGCCGCTCGTGGCCCCATGCGCGGCGCTTGTCGCGGGCGCAGCCTTCCCGATGCTCGCGACGGCGGCGGCGTCGGGGCTTGCGTCATTATACATGAGCGCGTCGCCGAGCGGCTCGCCGGCCTTGTCCACGGCGAGCATCGTGCCCGACGTGCCGTCGACGCAAAGGGCCGCGATGCGCGCGCGATCGATCTGCGCGAGCGCCGTTTCAATCGCCGCGCGGGCCGCCTTCCACCACGTGCCGGGATCGCGAGGGTTCGGCGCCGAAGTCGGCCATCGCCGCCTTGCCGGAGGCGAGCGTCTCGCCCGAGGCGTCGATGACGACCGCCCGCGCGCCGGAGGTGCCGAGGTCGAGTCCAAGATAGAGGTCAGCGGGCATTGAGCGCCTGCCGGTATTTCTCGGCGTCCCAGTCGATAAGCTCGCGGTTCTCCGCGTCGGTGAGATAGTTGAGCGGCGCGCCCTCGGGCACGCGCGCGAGCACGTCGCCGAGACAGCGGGAAAGCGCCTGAGCGCCGGCGTTCGCATCCTTGCGCAGAAGCGCGCCCGCGCCGGGGACGAGCAGGAAGGGCGGGACGGCAAGGCCGCGCTCTTTCAGCCGCGCCGCAAGCGCGTCGCCGCTCTCGCCCGGATTGAGCGCCGTCGCGCCGACCCCGCAGAAGATCACGTGATCCGGATAGAGCGAGCCGCCCGTCGCCGCCGCAAGCCGGGTGGGAGAAAGCGCGACCGCGTGCAGCGGATGATCGGCCGGCGCCGGGGCGAAGCTCTCGCCCGCCGCAGCCGACAGCGCGGCCATGTCCGGCGCCGCGCCTTTGACGGGCGCCGCGCTCAGCGCGGAGACGACGGCTTCCATGAGCGCCGCCGCCCCGGCGACCGTCTCGCCCGCGACGATCAGCCCATGATTGCCGAGCACGATGACGTCGGTCGTCGGCTTCCGCGCCGCGCGCGTGGCGGCTGCGAGCCGCGCGCCGGGCTTGGCGTAAGGCACGAAGGCCCAGTCGAACTGTTGCAGCCGCTCGGCGAGACGCTCGCGCGCATCCTGCCGGATCGCCAGCGCGATCGTGTTGACGCAATGGACATGCACCACGACGCGATGCGGAAAGATGGAGTGCAGGCTCGTCTCGATCGAAGGCCGAAGCCCGCCCGGAACGCGGGCGAATTCGGCCGGCTGGTCGGCCTTCGGGTCGGCGCGCGCGATGGCCGCGTTGAGCGGCGGCAGGTCGACCTCGACGAAAATGTCCTTGGTCTCAGCCTCCGAGAGCAGGGTTCCCGAAGCCTTGATCCACATGACGTCGCCCTGCTTGACCGACGTATTGCCGCCCGGCCCCTGGATCAGCAGCGGGTCGGCGCCGATGCGCGCGGAGACCGCGCGCAAATCGGCGAGATCGGCGGGGGGCTGAAGCGTTTCGGGCGTCGTCATCGGGCTGGCCTCAATGTGCGGAAGCGGGCGCGGATTCGAACCAGCTCGCGAAGGCGGCCTTCTCGTCCGGGGTCATGTGCAGGCCATGTTTCGTGCGGCGGATGAGAATGTCCTCCGCCGTCTCGGCCCATTCGTTGTCGCGCAGATAGCGCGCCTCCGCTTCGTAGAGCGTTGGCCCGAACTTGCGCCCGAGCGCGGCGAGCGAGGCGGCGCCCGCGAGGAGCGTCCTGGCGCGCGTGCCGTAGAGGCGCGCATAGTGGAGGGCGAGATCCTGCGGCAGCCACGGGCGCTCGCGCTGGAAGGCCGCGAGGAACGTCTCGAAATCCGCGTCCGCCATGTCGCCGCCCGGCAGGGGCGCGCGGGCGGTCCAGTCGCCTTGCATGCTCGGGAAGAAGCGGGCGAGGCGCTGCATCGCATGTTCCGCGAGCTTGCGGAAGGTCGTGATCTTGCCGCCGAACACGCTGAGCATCGGCGCGCCGCCCGCCTCGTCGAGGTCGAACACATAGTCGCGCGTGACGGCCGACGGGTTGCCCTTGCCATCGTCGAACAGAGGCCGCACGCCGGAAAAGGAGGCGAGCACGTCCTCCCGCTGTGAGCGGCTTCTTGAAATATCGGTTCACGGCCGCGATCAGATAGGCCTTCTCCGCTTCGTCCGCCTCCACCTCCTCGGGCGCGCCCGAGAAGGGAATGTCGGTCGTGCCGATCAGCGCCTTGTCGCCCTCATAGGGGTTGATGAAGATGACGCGCTTGTCGTGGTTCTGGACGAGATAGGCCTGCGGCCCGTCCCAGAATTTCCGGGTGATGATGTGGCTTCCCTTCACGAGCCGCACCGAGCGCTGCGAATTGGCGCCGGCCACGCGGCCGATCACGTCATTGACCCAGGGTCCGCTGGCGTTGACGAGCGCGCGCGCCCGCACCGTGCGCTTCGCGCCCGTCCGCGTGTCGGTCATCTCGATGCGCCAGACGCCGTTTTCGCGGCGCGCCGAAGTGCAGGCGGTGCGGGTGAGAATCTCCGCGCCCCGCTCCTTTGCGTCGAGGGCGTTCAGGACGACGAGACGCGCGTCGTCGACCCAGCAGTCCGAATATTCGAAGGCCCTGGCGTATTCCGGCTTGATCGGCCTGCCTTCCGGCGCGTCGCGCAGGTTGAGCGTGCGCGTTCCCGGCAGCTTCTTCCGTCCGCCGAGATGATCGTAGAGGAAAAGCCCGAGGCGGACGAGCCACGCGGGCCGGTCCTCAGGGGAATGCGGCAGCACGAAGCGCATCGGCCAGATGATATGCGGGGCGGCGGCGAGCAGGACTTCGCGCTCGATCAGCGCCTCGCGCACCAGGCGGAATTCGTAATATTCGAGATAGCGCAGGCCGCCATGGACGAGCTTCCCCGAGCGCGACGAGGTGCCCTCGGCGAGATCGTCCTTCTCGCACATGATGACGGAAAGGCCGCGACCGGCCGCGTCGCGCGCAATTCCGGCGCCGTTCACGCCGCCGCCGATGACGAAGACGTCGACCTGATCGCTCATGGCTTCCAACTCCTAAGCGCCCCCATGCGCCGCTTGGGGAAGCGACGCGGGCGGCTCGTCGGGCCGCGCCGGCCTCAGCAGGGGTTGCGCGGCCCCTCGCCAGCGAGATAACGCCGCACTTCTTCCGCCGCCTGCTCGGCGGCGAAAGTCACGGTCCGCACGGAAGCGCCCGCGATATGCGGCGTCAAAGTGACATTCGGCAATTGCAGGAGCGGCCAGTCCACGGGAACGGGCTCGACGCCGAACGTCTCCAGCATCGCCGCGCCGAGCGGCCCGTCGATCAGCGCCTTGTAGAGCGCGTCATAGTCGCAGAGCGGCCCGCGCGCCGTGTTGACGAAGAGCGAACCCGGCTTCATCCGCGCGAAGGCTTCCGCGTTCATCATGCCGGTGGTCTCGCCGGTCACGCGCGCATGCATGGTGACGACGTCGGATTCGGCGAGGATCGTGTCGAAATCGACGAGCTTCACGCCTGCCGCCATATCGTCGGCGCTGAGCTGGATGTAAGGGTCGTTGACGAGAATCCGCGCCCCGAAAGCGCGGAGCAGCTTCACGACCTTCGTTCCGATATTGCCGTAGCCGATGACGCCGACCGTCATCTCGCTGAGCTCGCGGCCGGTCGTGTCGGCGCGATAGAGGTCGCCGCGCCAGGTCCCGACGCGCAAGGCCTCGTGGCCCGTTCGGATCTTGCGGGTCTCGGCGAGAATCGCGCCGATGGTGAATTCCGCGACCGCCGTCGAGTTGCGGCCGGGCGTGTTGACCACGAGCACGTTGAACGCGCGGGCCGCCTTCATGTCGATGTTCACCGGCCCGCCGCGGGAGACGGCGATCATCCTGAGCTTCGGCAGGCGCTCCAGAACGGTGCGCGAGACGGGCGCGAGATGGGTGACCAGGATCTCGGCGTCCCCCACAAAGTCGATCACGCCCTCGGGGCTGCCGAAATATTCCTTCAGGCCCTCCATGCCCGGAAGCGCATAGCCGTGCGCCATCGGCTCGTCCGGCCAATTGTCCTTGCGGGTGCGGACCGCGACCTCGTCTCCGCAGGCCTCGCGCACCTTCTCCTCGAACACTTCCGGCAACATGAAATAGTCGCCGATGATCGCAACCTGTCTTGGCATCCTTCAGTCCCGCGCAGCCGCCATTCTGTCCCACACCGGTTCGAGCGCGCCGCGCGTGTGCAGATAGGCGTCGTAGAGTTTGTCGTAGGTCGCGACGAGCTTCGGGTCCGGCTGCTCGACCGGGCCGAGCGTCGGCGTCACCCATTCCGCGATCGCCGCGTCCATGTCCCTGTATGCGCCGACCGAGACGCTCGCGATCATCGCCGCGCCCGCTGCGCCCGCCTCCTCGCGGGAGGCGGTGCGCACCGGCGCGTTCAGCGTCGCCGCGAGGATCGAGCGCAGCGCCCGCGAGCGGCTGGCGCCGCCGCTGAGCCGCACTTCGGCCGAGCTTTCCCCCATCGCTGCGTAGCAGTCCCGCGCGGCGAGACTCAAGCCCTCCATGATGCCGCGCATGAGATCGGAGAACCGGTGCGCCGAATTGAGATTGGCGAAGCTCGCGCGGGCGTTGCTGTTGACGAAGGGGCCGCGCTCGCCCGCTTCCGAAATATAGGGGTGGAACAGGACCGCGCCGGGCTTGCTCGCCTCGATCCAGGGTTCGATCCGCTTGACGAGATCGGCGCGTGCGACCGGATGGCCGAACTCCGCCATGAGATCGGCGGCGAGCGCGAGCGCCCAGTCGATGTTGATCGTCGCCGCCATGTTCGACTGCATCTGCGCGATGAGCCCGTCGATCGGCAGGACCATCGTGTAGCCGGTGCGCTCCTCGTTGAGATAGACGTCCTCGACCGGACAGGCGCGCATGTGCATGCCGGTCGAGCCGATGATCGTGCAGCGTGCGGCCTCTCCGCCCGTGCGGATGCCCGCGCCGAAAGCCGTGCAGACGACGTCGACGGCGGTGAGGACGATCGGCGTCCCGGCTGTGAGGCCGGTCGCCTTCGCGGCCGTTTCCGTCAGCGGATGCCATATCTTCCGGCCGTCGAGGATATCGGGCAGGAGGCGCCGCTCGCGCGTGAGGCCCAGCGCCTCGATGACGGCGTCGTCGTATTTCGCCGTCCGGAAATTGCCGAAGGTGAAGCAGGCCTCGGAAGGGTCGGTGGCGCGCACGCCCGTGAGATTCAGGTAAAGCCAGTCCTTGCAGTGAAAACCCGTCTCGGCCGCCGCGACGATGTCCGGCGTGGTGGCGAGCATATGGGCGAGCTGCGAGCCCTGCTGGCAGACGTTGAGGCCGGTGCCGGTCGCCGCGAAGCGGGTGCGGTCCGACTCCTGAGCGCGGAGTTTGCGCACGGTCGGGCCGGCGCGCGCGTCGAGCCAGAGCCAGGCGTCCGCGACCGGCCTGCCGGCCTTGTCGATGAGCCAGGTCCCGTCGCCCTGCGCCGTCACGCCGACGGCGGCGACGCGATCCTTCAGACCCGGCGTCTTTTCCACGAGCTCGCGCAGGGTCTTCGCGCAATCTTCCCAGGTCTCGTCCATCGACTGGAAGGCCGCGCCGTCGGGGCGCGTCTGATAGCGGTTCGGCGTCGAGGCGACGGCGAGCTGCTTTCCGCCGAGGTCGAAGGCGATCGACTTGATGACCGACGTGCCCGCGTCGATCCCGATCAGGATGTCCTTGCCAGCGCTCATTTCGCCCGTCGCCTCATGCCGCCGCGGCCATTTCCCCGGCCGCCGCTTCGCGCCCGTGGGAGATCGCCCGCGTCGTGTCCGGGTCGAAGACATGGAGCTTGGCGCTGCCGATCTGGTAGCGGATCCTGTCGCCGCGATTGGCGGGAACCTCGGCCTGCGACACGGCGACGAGCAGCTTGCCCGCAACGTCCAGCGCCAGATGGCTCTGGTCGCCGAGCCACTGGTTCGAGACGACCTTCGCTTCGTTTTCGCCGGCGCCGAGCCTCACGTCATGCGGGCGGACGCCAACGACGACCTTCGTGCGCCGGCCGATGGCGGCCCGGGCCCGCTCGCCGACTTCCGCCGCCGGATAATCGAGCTTCGGGCCGTTGGCGACGTCGAAGACGAGGCGCTCGCCGTTCGTCACCGCGGCGTCGAACACGTTCATCGGCGGCTCGCCGATGAAGGTCGCGACGAAGAGATTGGCGGGCCGCTCCTTGAGCTCGATCTGGCTTGCGAATTGCTGCAGCACGCCCCCCTCCATCACCGCGACGCGGTCGGCCAGCGCGTTCGCCTCCGTCTGGTCGTGGGTGACGAAGATCGAGGTCATGCGGCGTTCGTTGAGCAGGCTCTTCAGCCGTCCGCGCAGGACGGCGCGAAGACGCGGCTCGAGCTGGCCCATCGGCTCGTCCAGAAGATAAAGGTCGGCCGAGCGCACGAGCGCCCGCGCGAGGCTCGCGCGCTGCTGCTGGCCGCCCGAGATCGCAGAGGGGTAGCGGTCGAGGATCGGCTCGATCTCGGTGAGCGCCGCCACTTCCCTGACCGCCGCGTCGACCTGCTGGCTCGTCAGCTTCGAGCTTTTCAGCGCGAAGGCGATGTTGTCGCGCACCGTCAGGGGCGGATAGAGCGAATAGCCTTCGAAGGCCATCGCCACGCCCCGCCTCGCCGGCGGCAGTTGCTCGATGCGGCGGCCCGCAAGCGTGATGGCGCCGTTCGACACGTCCTCGAAGCCGGCGACCATGCGCAAGGTCGAGGTCTTGCCGCAGCCCGAGGAGCCGAGCAGCGCGACGATCTCGCCCCGCCGGACATCGAGGTTGAGCGCTTTGACCGCATGCACCGGATGGGCGGTGTTGCTGAGATAGATCTTGTCCACATTGTCGATCGCAAGGGCGACGTCGCTCATGAAATGTCCTCCCTTCCGATCATTGCGCGGGCTCGATGCGCCGGCCGGTCGCCTCGTCGAACAGCAGCGCCTGCGCGGCGTCGAAGCGGACGAAGGCCGGGCCGGGCTGGCGGGGGTCGTTTTCGAGTCCGGATTCGGCCGCGAAGATCTCGTGCCCGTCGGGCGTGCGCATGAGCAGCACCGTCTTCTCGTTGAGCGGCGTGACGGCGACGATTTCGACCGGGAATGTTTCGGGCTTCTGCGCCGTCTCGACCGTCAGCGTCTCGGGCCTGAGACCCAGCGTCACGGGGCGCCCGATCGTATGGGCAAAGCCGCCGGGGAGCGGCATCGGCGCGCCTCCGACCTCGAATTTCGGCCCGGAATCGGAGGCGACCGGCTTGCCGCTGAGGAGGTTGATGGTCGGGTCGCCGAACAGGCGCGCGACGCCGACCGTCGCGGGGCGGCGATAGATTTCGGCCGGCGAGGCGATCTGCTCGAACACGCCGTCGATCAGCACGGCGATCCGGTCGCCGAGCGCCATCGCTTCCTTGTAGTCCTGCGTGACATAGAGCACCGTCGCGCCCGAGATCTTGAGGAGCGAGGGCAGTTCGAGCCGCATCTCGTAGCGGAGCTTCGCGTCGACGTTGCGGAGGGGATCGTCGAGCAGCAGAATCTTCGGGTCGCCGACGAGGGCGCGCGCGAGCGCCGTGCGCTGCTTCTGGCCGTTCGAGAGGGCGCGCGGCGCATGGCTCATCACATGCGTGATCTTGAGCAGCGCGGCGACGCGGTCGACCCTCTGCCGGATCTGATCCGGCGGCACGTGATGGGCCGTCAGCGCGCTCGCGACATTGTCGAAGGCGGACATATGCGGAAAGAGCGCGAAGTTCTGGAACGCCATGCCGACGCCGCGGCTCTCCGGCGGCGCGTCGGTGACGTCGCGGCCTTCGAGCGCGATGGTTCCGGCGTCGAGCGACTCGACGCCCGCGACAAGGCGCAGGAGCACCGTTTTGCCGGAGCCGGACGGACCGAAGATGCAGACGATCTCGCCCTGCTCCATCGCAAGCGACACGTCCTTCAGGACCTCGTTGGTCTTGAAGGCCTTGCTCAGGTGCTCAAGCGCAAGTTGCGTCATGCCTCAACCCTTCACCGCGCCGAGAGACAGGCCCTCGACCAGATAGCGCTGCGCATAGAGCGCCAAGGCGAGCGTCGGCGTGACGGAGAGCACGATCGCCGCGGCGATCTGCCCGTACTGGATGCCCGAGGCGGTCACGAAGGCCAGCGCGCCGACCGTCACCGGCTGCTTGCTGGCCGAGGCCAGGATCAGCGCGAAGACGAAATTGTTCCAGCAGAAGATGAAGGCGAGCAGTCCCGCCGCCGCGATGCCGGGGCCGGCGAGGGGAACCGCGATCCGGGTGAACGCCCTCCACCACGAATGTCCCGCGACCCGATAGGCGTGCTCGATGTCGGCGGGGATGTCCTCGAAATAGCCGCGCACGATCCACAGGATGAGCGGCAGCGCGATCAGCTGATAGACCCAGATCAGGCCGACATAGGTGTCGGTGAGGCCGAGCTGCTGGAAATAGAGGGACAGCGGCAGCAGCACCAGCAGCGGCGGGGCGAAGCGGAACGAGAGCAGCGTGAAGGCGATGTCTTCGCCGAGCCGGAACTTGAACCGCGCGAAGGCGTAAGCCGCCGGAACTCCGAGCACCAGCGCAATGGCCACGGAGGCCGTCGAGAGCAGCACGCTGTTCCAGAGGTTCTTCATGAAGGCGATGTCGAGCGTGCCCGCGTTCGACACGAGCTTGCCCGAGATCAGCGCCTCGTAATTCGACAGCGTCGGCTTGAAAAACAGGCTTGGCGGGATCCTCAGGATGTCGTCGTTCGTCTGGAACGACATCAGGAAGATCCAGAAGATCGGGAACAGAAAGAAGATCACGATCAGCGCAAGCGCGATTCCTTTCAGCGTGCGCTCGAGTCCGGACGTGTGCTCCATGGCCGCGCTCCGCCGTTCAAGCCGTGCCGCGCGCGCGTTCGCGCAGCTTCAGCCATTGCTTGATGAAGACATTCGAGAGCGCATAGGTGATCGCCCACAGGATGATCAGCAGCGCCGCCGACTTGCCGACATTGGTGTAGGAATAGAATTCGAGATAGGCCCGGACCTGGAACACCATCAGCGTGTTGCCCGGCCCGCCCTGGGTCATCGGGTAGATGATGTCGAACTGCTGGATGGAATCGAGCAGCCGGAAGAGGCCCGCCGTCACGATATAGGGCATCAGCATCGGCAGCGTGATCCGCCAGAAGACGAAGCGGCGCGGAACGCCGTCGAGCGCGGCCGCCTCGAAGGGCTGCTTCGGCAGCGAGCGCAGCCCCGCGAGCAGGAGGATCATGATGAAGGGCGTGTAGACCCACACGTCGACCAGCACGACGGTGAAGAGCGCGGTCTGCGGCGAGGACGCCCATTTGAAATCCTGCACCCCGAGCAGCTGCACCAAATAGGAAAGCACGCCAAAATTCGGGTTGGTCATGAGCTTCCACATGAGCGCGGCGATGGCCGGCGCCGTCATGAGCGGAAGGAGAAGCAGAATCGAGATCGCGTCGTTGACGCGCGAGCGCCTTTGCAGAAGCATCGCGATGGCGAGGCCGAACACGAGTTCGACGCCGACCGTCAGCACCGTATATTCAAGGGAGACGCGGACCGTGTTCCAGAACTCGTAGTCGCTGAGGAAACTGACGTAATTGCCGAACCAGATGAAGCCTTTCATCATCGGCAGGTTCAGCCGATAGCGCAGCAGCGAATAATAGACCGCGGTGAAGAAGGGCACGAGGATGCCGATGCACACGATCAGCGCCGGCAGGCTCAGGATATAAGGCAGGAAGTTCGTCTTGCGGCGGCGAACGACGGCCTGCGACGCGACTGCGGTCATGGGCGAAGGTCCAAAACAATCGGTTCCATCGCCGTCGCTCGCGGACGGGAGGAGGGGTCCGCGAGCGACGGAGAGGAGGACCGGAAGCGCGGCGGCCTCCGGTCCGGGTTCAGGTCAGGCCGCGATCAGCCGAGACCCGCGTCGGCGAGCTGTTTGTTGATCGAGGCCGAGAGCTGGTCGAGGCCTTCGTCGACCGGCACTTCCTTGGCGACCATCTTCTGCAGCGTCTCGGCCCATTGGGTCGTGACGTCGAAGAAGAGCGGTTGCGGCGTGAAGTAGATGCGCGAACCGGGCGCGGAGGCTTCGTACTGGGCGAGATAGCCGGGGTACGACTTGTCGATGCGGGCGCGGAACTCCTCGTCCTTCCAGACCGAGGCGCGGACCGGATTGACGAAGTCCATCTTGCGCGCGCCGAACAGGTCGTGCTCGGTCGAGGACGCCCATTGCATGAAGTACCAGGCCGCATCCTTCTGCGTGCCGAAGGTGTTCATGGCCAGCGACCAGATCCAGACGTTGGGAGTGGGCGCCTTGGCTTCCGGATTGGCCGCGAAAGCGTGGAAGCCGAGGTTGCCGGCTTCCTTGTTGCTGCCGCCGTTCATGAAATAGCCGAGGATGTCCGCGTCGAAGATGGTCGCGGAGGCGCCGGCGCCGAGGTCGGTGCCGACCTGATACCAGGTGTAGGTCGACCAGTTCTTCGGCCCCGAGTCCTGGATCATCTTGACCCACATCTTGTGGAAGTCCTTCGAACTCCTTCGTCGCCATCGCGGCCTTCAGCTTGCCGTCCGTCACCGTCATGTCCTTCTGGCCATAGTTCGTGTAGCCGGAGAGGAAGCCGGGATGGATCGTCGCCCAGGAGCGCGAACCGCGGACGCCGATGCCATAGGGGCCGCCGAGGTCCTTGGTGAGCTTGGCGGCGCCTTCCATGAGGTCGGGAAGGTTCTTCGGCGGCTGGACGCCGGCCTTCTCGTACATCTTGCGGTTATAGGTGATCGAGTTGAGCTCGAAGCCCCAGGGGATGCACCACTGCTTGGCGTCCTTGGAGCCGAGTTCGCCGCCCGGCACGCCGTTCCACGCGGTCGAGGCGCGCAGGCCCGGCAGCACGTCCTCCCAGTCGTATTTCGGATTGGTCTTCGCGGGATCCTTGATCCAGCCGTTGAGGTCTTCGACCCAGCCCGCCGGCCCGTAGGTCCATGTCATGTAGGCGCCGGTCATGAAGGCGTCGTACTGCGTCGACTTCGACGAGAGGGCGGCCGTGACCTTGTCGAAATACACGTCCTCCGGGAAGATGTCGTAAGTGACCTCCATGCCGGTCAGCGCCTTGAAGTTCGGCAGATCGGCGATCATCGCATCCGCATAAGGATGCTTGTTCAGGAGCAGGTGAACCTTCTTGCCCTGGAACTTCTTCCAGTCGAAATCGGCCGCGAGCGCCTGGGTCGCGGCGGCGTTCATCATGAAGTTCGCGGTCCCGGCCGCGAGGCCGAGCTTGCCGGCGCCGAGCATCAGCTCGCGGCGGCTCATCTTTCCGGCCGAGAAGGCCTGAAAGAACTCCTTTGCCTTGTCACTCATTGCGCGCTCCTTCTCTTAACGTCTCGTCGTTGTCCGCAACGTCAGGTCTTCCGCCCAACTTCGTCGGCGACCAGCGCTTGCGCCGTTCGCTCATCCGTGATGAGGCCGCGTATCAATCCGCTCGCAAGAACGGCCCTGATCGCCGCGACCTTCGATTTGCCGCCCGCAATCGCGATCGTGTCCCGGCGCCCGATGTCGCGGGCCTCCATCGACAGCGCCCTTGCGGAAAGCCCCGTCTCGATCACCCGGCCCGAGGTCTCGAAGATGTGCCCGAGCACTTCGGCGACGCCGCCCGCGCGGCGCGCCTCCTCGAACTCTTCGATTTCCGCCATGCCGGTCGACACCATGGAGGCGTCCGGCTCCATGCCGCCGATGCCGACGAAGCGCAGCGTCGCCTCGACGCCCATGTCGAGAACGGGTCTCACGCCGCGCTGTTCGAGGAACACGGCGCGATCCTCGATCGTGTTGGCGTAGAAGGGCAGGGGCAGCACATAGGCTTCCGCGCCCGTCCGCTCGGCGAGCTTGTGAATGACGTCGAAGGGCGTCGTGGCGTAACGGCGGGAGAGGCCGCCGAGCAGCGAGACGAGCTTCACCTCCGGCGCGTTGACGTTCGGCAATATCGCGACGCAGGCCGCAAGCGTGCGGCCGTGGCCGAAGCCGATCATCTCGTGCTCGCCGCTGAGCAGGATCTGCTTGAGATAGCGGCTGCCCGCGAGCGAAAGGGTCTTCAGCGGCAGCGGTTCGTCGTCGAGATCCGGCGCGACCTGGCAATAGGCGAGGCCATAGCGCTTCGCGATCTGTTCTTCGAGCGCGATGCAGGCGCCGATCTCGCCCTCGATCTCGACGCGCACGAGGCCCATGCGGTTGGCGCGCGCAATCAGGCGATGCGCCTTGACGTTGGGAATTCCGAGGCGGGCGGCGACTTCGCCCTGGGTGAGTCCGCCGCCGTAATGCAGCCAGGCGGCGCGGATGCAGAGGTCTGCTTCCTCGTCCGTAGCCTCCTTTGGCATGGCGACTCTCACGTGTCCTGCCCTGTCATTTTTTTCTGAGCTTGATTTTTTTTTCACTCTGGGGCTTTCTTGTCAAGGGTTCAATCGCCCCTAACTCAACTTTTGCCGCTCAATGGGTGTCCGAGGGGGTCGCTCGTCGCGGTTCAAGCCGGACAAAGGGAGGAATCGATGAAGATTGCGCTAGGCGCGGACAGTGCGGGCAAGCCGCTGCTCGACGTGATCGCCGACCATCTCGCCAAAAAGCCCGACGTCGAGGTCGTGGATCTCAGCCACGAAGGCTTCTACGCGGACAACGCGGTGACCGTCGGCCATGCGATCCTCGATGGTCGTCATGAGCGCGGCGTGCTCTTCTGCGGAACCGGGATCGGCGTCTGCATTTCCGCCAACAAAGTGCCGGGCATTCGCGCGGCGCTCACGCACGACACCTATTCGGCCGAGCGCGCGGCGAAATCGAACAACGCCCAGATCATCACCATGGGCGCGCGGGTCATCGGGCCGGAACTGGCGAAGGCGATTGTCGATACGTGGCTCGCTTCGGCATTCGATCCCGAAGGTCCGTCGGCCGGCAATGTCGCCGCGATCGACAAGCTGGACGCGGGACGCCACAAGGCCTGACGGCGCAACGAGCTTCCGGCCGGGCTGCCTTTTCGGCCGAGCCGCACGCTTCGCGCTTGCCGCATGGCGCCACAATAAGGTCGCCCCTGCGATAGGATGCCGCAACGGATAAGCCTTGTCGCCACTGTTGGAAGGGCGCAGACTGCTTCTGCCGCGCGGGTAGGCAGTGAGCAGCGAAGCAGACTCTGCGCTACAGAAGCGGATCGAGCCGATCCGACGCAAGAGTGGTGCGCGCAACCGCTTTGATATTGTCGGAGCAGAGTCGAGTGACAGCCAGCGAACCGCTTGTTGCTTATCCTGTTTGGGACGCGCCTACGCGGTGGTTCCACTGGATCAACGCCCTGGCGGTGATTGCCCTCATCGCGCTCGGGACCATCATCCTCTTTGGAAACAGTTTGGGCATGTCGCCCGCCGGAAAGGTGACGGCGAAGACAATCCACGTCTGGATTGGCTACGTGATGATCCTCAATCTGTTGTGGCGGTTCGTCTGGGCGTTTTTCGGCAACCGCTATGCGCGCTGGGGAGCCATTCTGCCAGGCGGCCGGGGATATCATGGCGGCGGTGGAAGCCTATGTCTCGGCATTCCTTGCCGGCGAGCCCAAGCACTATCTCGGCCACAATCCGATCGGTCGGATCGCGGTTCTTGTGATCCTCGCGCTTCTCGTCGTCCAGGCCGTGACCGGACTTGTTCTGGCCGGGACGGACATCTTCTACCCGCCGCTTGGGAGCTGGATCGCGCACTGGGTGGCTGCGCCAAACGTCGATCCAGCCACGCTTACGCCCCTGACGCGGGACCTCATGGACAAGGACGCCTACGCGGCGATGCGGTCGTTCCGGTCGCCGTTCGCGGAGATCCACGAGATTGTTTTCTATCTGCTTATCGCGATGATCGCGCTGCACGTCGTCGCGGTGGTCGCGACCGAACTGCGCGAGGGCGGCGCGCTCGTCTCGGCCATGCTGACGGGTCGCAAGATTATCCGGGGGCGCCCCGAAGACCTTTAGAAACCAATCCATATTGTAGAGATGGAGGACGTCGCGATGTTCAGAAAGACCGCCGCTATCTCGCTGCTCGCGCTCGGATGCTGGCTTCGCGGCTCCGGCGATGGCGCAGGACGATGTCATGACGCAGGCGAAGCAGCAGTTTCAGGCAATCCCGACAGTCCCTCCCGAATTGCCGGGCAACCCGCCGTCTGCCGCCAAGGTCGAACTCGGCAAGATGCTGTATTTCGACCCGCGACTTTCGGCGAGCCATACGATCAGTTGCAGTTCCTGTCATAGCATCGGCCTCGGCGGCGCCGACGCCGAGTCGACCTCGATCGGCCACCGCTGGCAGCATGGCGGGCGCAACGCGCCCACCGTCTTCAACGCGGTGTTCAACAAGGCGCAATTCTGGGACGGACGCGCGAAAGATCTTGAGGAGCAGGCGGGCGGACCGATGGTCAATCCGCTCGAGATGGCGTCGCCGCCCGCGCATGTCGTCGAACAATTGAACGGCATTCCCGGCTATGCCGATGCTTTCGCCAAGGCGTTTCCTGGCGAGGCGAATCCGGTCACGCTGGCGAACGCGCAGAAGGCGATCGCTGTTTTCGAGGCCACGCTGATCACGCCCAACGCGCCGTTCGACCGTTTCATCGATGGCGATGCGAACGCGCTGTCGGCCACGCAGAAGCAGGGGCTCGCCCTGTTCATGGATAAGGGCTGCGCGGCTTGCCACAATGGCGTCAATGTCGGGGGCGGGATGTACGCGCCGTTCGGCGTCGTCGAAAAACCGGGAGCCGACATTCTGCCGCCGGGCGACAAGGGGCGCTTCATGGTGACCAAGACGCCCAGCGACGAATATGTGTTCAAGGTCCCGACGCTGCGCAACATCGCCTTGACCGCTCCGTACTTCCATACCGGCCAGGTCTGGGACTTGCGACAGGCGGTGGCGATCATGGGCACGAGCCAGCTCGGCGTTCAGCTGACCGACGACGAGATCGACAAGATCACCGCTTTCCTCGGCAGTCTGACGGGCGACCAGCCGAAGGTGACTTTTCCAATCCTTCCAGCGAGCGGGGCCGGAACGCCACAGCCGCAGCCCTGACGGCGCAACGACGCAGGAAGGCCGCCGGGAGCGTGAGCCTCGGCGGCCTTTTTGGTTTCAGCCGCGCGTGCGAAGCCCTGCGCGCGCGAAGAGCGTGTGCGGGCGGTGGACAACCGACGACGTGTGTCCTGGCTCACAGCACGGTCGAGAGAATTGCCGCATGGAGGCTGGACCATTTGTTCTGGTTGAAGACCTAAGACGTAAACAAATCCCCAAGGAGAAGGGAGATGCACATGTATATTAAATTAATTGCAGCGTCGGCGCTAATCGCCGCCGCCATTTCCGGGTCCAGCGCGGCCGTTTCTGGGGGATTTCCGCCGGATAACCAAAGCAACGCGGTCTATCGGCCGATCCAGATCATGAGCTACACCTTCGGCTCGAAAGCGATGAGCGGGTATTTTGTTCAGGAAAACTCAGTTTGCCGCGTGACGCTGATGATCGGTGAAAGAATTGATCCCGATTTGCCACAACTGACGGCGGCTCGCGTTCGTCTCACGCTTGACCCCGGCCAGGTCGCCGGCATCGATAGCGAGGAGGGCCGGTCGCTGAATCTTACCTGTGGAGAGGGAGCGGCGACGGTTGTCGTCGACTACGGCGAGAGATCCGAGCTTATGGCGCAACAAGGCTCGGCGGCAACGACGAAAATGGCCGGGCGGATTCGGCAGTAAGCTGACCGAATTGACGGCACGCGGCCATTGTCGATGAAACGCGACCGATCGGACCGACGGATGCGCTCGCCCGCATCCGCGGTCAGGTCTGCCCGGCGAACGATGCGGTGGATCATTCTTTGCGCCGCTGCCGTCGGCTTAGACGCCGTCGCGCAAGAAAACCGGTTGCCGGGAAAGCTTTACCGGATCGTGGACGGCAAGGTCGACGCGCGGACTTATGACGGCTTCCGCCGCTATCACGCGGTTTGTGTCCACTGTCATGGTCCGGAGGGACTGGGCTCGACGTTCGGCCCTTCGCTCGTCAGTGGACTGCCCGACATCGAAATCTTCCGCCGAATTGTCCGCGACGGACGAAGCAGCGGAGCGTCGATCATGAAGGGCTTTGCCGGTGATCCCAATGTCGCGCCATACGTGGACAACATCTACGCATACCTTCAGGCCCGCGCCGATGGCGCGCTCGGGCGCGGTCGTCCAACCAAACTCGATGAATAGCGCGCCGGCTCTGGCGTCACCCGGGCTGCGTTGACTTCAACGGGCGCCGCTCCTGTGCAGGGAACCGCCTAAATCGGCTTCAGGACCATGATGGCGTAGCCGAAGAGGAGCAGGATGAGCATGACGACCGAGCCGACCGCGGCTTCCGTCTTGCGTCCTTCCTGGAGCGAGCGGCGGCTGATCGCGCCGACAAACCCGTAAAGCGCCACGACGATCATCCCGATCCACGGAAAAGCCGTGCCGAGCCAGGAGCCCACGAACACCAGCGCCAGCCCGGCGATGGCGAGGAACCCGGTCGAGGCCATGCCGGCGGCATAGACAATGCGGGCGGGGCGCGTCACGCCCTTCGCCGGATTCGCCGTCAGGACGACGACGATCCAGGCGAGGCTGAGCAGGAGCGAGAGATAGGCGAAGCCCTTGTGGGCTCCATCGAAGGCGTTGATCATGGCTCAGGCGGCGTCCTTCAGCGAGCGCATGTCGATCACGAAACGATATTTCACGTCGCTCTTCAACATGCGCGCGTAAGCCTCCTCGATCTTCTGGATCGGGATGATCTCGATGTCGGAGACGACATTGTGCTTGCCGCAGAAGTCCAGCATCTCCTGCGTCTCGGCGATGCCGCCGATCAGCGAGCCGGCGAAGCTCCGGCGCTTGAGGATCAGGCTGAAGACCTGCGTCGGCAGCGGCTTCTCCGGCGCGCCCACCTGAACGAGCGTGCCGTCGCGCTTGAGGAGTCCGAGATAGAGGTTGATGTCGTGCGGCGCCGAGACCGCGTCGACGATCAGGTCGAGGCTCGCCCTCTGCGCCATCATCGCCTTCAGGTCCTTGGACAATACGACTTCGCTCGCCCCGAGCCGTTTGGCGTCTTCGACCTTCGAGGCCGAGGTCGTGAACAGCACGACATGCGCGCCCATGGCGTGAGCGAGCTTCACGGCCATATGGCCGAGACCGCCGAGGCCAACGACGCCGACCCTCTTGCCCGGGCCCGCGTTCCAATGCCGAAGCGGCGAATAGGTCGTGATGCCCGCGCAGAGCAGGGGCGCGGCCGCCGCGGAATTGAGGTTGTCCGGCACGCGCAACACGAAGTCCTGCGTCACGACAATGTGGTCCGAATAGCCTCCGAAGGTGCGGCCGCCGGAAACCTTGTCCGGATCGTTGTAGGTGCCGGTGAATCCGACCTCGCAATATTGCTCGAGCCCCTCCCGGCAGGAGGCGCAGGCGCGGCAGGAATTGACCATGCAGCCGACGGCGGCGCGATCGCCGACCTTGAAGCGCGTGACGTTCGATCCGACGGCCGTCACCTTGCCGACGATCTCATGGCCGGGCAGGGCGGGATAGGCCGTGCCGCCCCACTCGTTGCGCACCGTATGCAGGTCCGAATGGCAGACGCCGCAATAGTCGATGGCGATGGCCACGTCGTCCGGCCGGGGATCCCGGCGCTCGAACGAAAAAGGCTGAAGCGGCGAGGTCGCGTCCTTTGCGGCGTATCCTGTGCAGGCGAACATGCGTGAAGTCTCCATCTTCCCGCGCGATCCGGGGTGAGGGCGCGCAGACAAACCGGGGTTCCTGAAGCCGGCCTCCGGGGCGCGCTTCCTCTCGAATGTCGTGCTGGGCCTCCCGGCGAGGGCGCCGCATGCGGCGGATCGTTCGGCCGGCGTTCTTATGCGGCGAGGCGCCCGCTTTGACAAGCCGCCCGGCGCTGAAGCGCAAAAGCGCGGCGCGCTGACATTTTTGCTTTCCCCATTCGTCGCATCTGGTGCATATTGCAGTGCAGCAGACGAGCCTTCGCGACTCGCCGGAAAATCCAGACAAGCAGGTTTTGAGATGCCGCAGATCACGGCAGGCGAGGGCGCGTCCCTGAAACGGGCGCGCCTGGCGGAACTCGCGCTCGCCATCGGCAGCTTCGCCATCGGCACCGGGGAATTCGCCGCGATGGGCTTCCTGCCGAGCGTGGCGAGCGGCCTCGGCGTGACGATCCCGGAGGCCGGACGCAGCATCAGCGCCTATGCGCTTGGCGTCGTCGTCGGCGCGCCGCTGATCGCCGTGCTCGGCGCGAAACTCTCGCGCCGCGCGCTGCTTCTCATCCTCATGGGCCTCTTCGCGGCGGGCAATCTGGCGAGCGCGCTCGCGCCGAATTTCCTCGCCCTTTTGGCTCTGCGCTTCGCGAGCGGACTGCCGCATGGCGCCTATTTCGGCGTCGCGGCGCTCGTGGCGGCCGGAATGGCCGGGCCGTCCGGCCGCACTCAGGCGGTCGGGCGGGTGATGCTGGGCCTCACCATCGCGACGCTGATCGGAACGCCCGTCGCCACATGGGCCGGCCAGACGCTCGGCTGGCGCACGGCCTTCGCCTTCGTGGGGTCCATCGCGGTCGTGACCGTCGGAATGGTCGCCTTGTGCGTCCCGCGCGAAAAGCCGGCGCGCGGCGCCGGGCCGTTGCGGGAGCTTGGCGCCCTCAAGGAGCCGCAGGTGTGGCTGACGCTCGGGGTCGCCGCCGTCGGCTTCGGGGGCATGTTCGCCGTCTTCAGCTACATCACGCCGACGCTGATCCATGTCGCCGGGTTGCCGAAGTCGGCCGTTCCCTTCGTGCTCTGCGTCTTCGGCGCCGGCATGATCACCGGCAATGTCGTCGGCCCGCGCCTCGCCGACCGCGCGCTTCTGCCGACCATGGGCGGACTCCTCGTCTGGAACGCCGCCGTGCTCGCCTTCTTTTCGATCGCGGTCCACAACCCATGGACGGCCGTGCCCGCCGTCTATCTGGTCGGGACGATCTTCGCGTCCGCGCCCGCCTTGCAGATCCGGCTCATGGACGTCGGCAAGGAGGCGCAGACCCTTGCGGCGGCCCTCAATCACTCCGCCTTCAACATCGCCAACGCGCTCGGCGCCTGGCTCGGCGGCGCCGCGATCGCGGCGGGATACGGCTGGGCCTCGACCGGCTTCCTCGGCGCGGCGCTGGCGCTGGGCGGCATCGTGGTGTTTGCGGCGTCGATGCTTCTCGAACGCGCCGAGCGCCGGCAGGGCATGCGGCGCCTCGCGCCCAGGACCGCTCGATCTGCCGCAGGGTAAGTTTACCGCATCTTATCTGGCCTTGGGCAGCGTCGCGGCATGTCGCTCGCCCAACCCATCGCCTTTCCGGCCTCCCGCGCCCCGGCGTCGCTCGCGCGAACGTCGGGGCTTGTTCTCGCGCTGATCGCCGTCGGCCTGTTTGCGATCTGCCTCGTTTCGCCGAGCGTCCTCGCCGACGGGGATACGTGGTCGCATCTGGCGACCGGCGACTGGATCATGGCGCATCGCGCGGTTCCGCGCGTGGACCCCTTCAGCCTCTGGGCGCCGGAAGCGCCGCCCTGGACCGCGCATGAATGGCTCTCCGAGATTCTGTTCGCGCTGGCCTTCCGTCTCGCCGGGTGGAGCGGCGTCGTCATCCTGACGGGCCTTGCGGCGAGCGGCGCGGCGCTCGTGATGGGCCTGCGCGTCGCCCGCGACCTCGAAGGCGCGGCGCTCGGGGTCGTCGCGGCGCTCGGGGTGGGGCTCTGGATTCCGAGCCTGCTCGCGCGCCCGCATGTGCTGGCCCTGCCGGTGATGGCGCTTCTGGGTCGTCGGCCTGCTCAGGGCGCGCGACCGGGGCCGCGCGCCGCCTTACGGGCTTGCGGCGCTGATGATCCTCTGGTCGAACCTGCATGGCGGCTTCATCTTCGGGCTCGCCCTCATCGTTCCCTTCGCCGCCGAGGCCGTGTTCGAGGCCCAGCCGGGCGGCCGATTTCCCGCGGCGAGGGCCTGGGCGGCTTTCGCAGGCGCGGCGACGCTGGCCGCCCTCGTCAACCCTTACGGCTTCGAGGCGCTGGCGTTTCCCTTCCGCCTCATGCGCGTCGAGCACCTTTCGCGCATCAGCGAATGGCGCCCGCAGGATTTCGGCGCCATGGGGCCGTTCGAGGCGGCGCTGCTGGCCCTTTTGGCATTCGCGCTGACGCGGCCGATGGCGACGCCGCTCATTCGAGCCCTGCTCGTCGCGGGCCTCGCGGCCATGGCGCTTCAGCATGCGCGTCACGCGCAGCTTCTCGGACTCGTCGCGCCGATGCTGCTGGCGGAGCCGATCGCCCGCGCCATCGGCGCGGCCCGGCCGGACGACGGGCGGGGCGTCGCGCGGACCGCGCTCGGCGCGAGCGCGGCGCTCGCGCTGTCGATGGGGCTCGTCCGGCTCGCCGCGCCGCTCCGGCCGCCCGACTCGCCGGCTGCGCCGAGCGCGGCGCTCGCATCCGTTCCGCCCGATCTCAGACGGAAGCCGGTTCTGAACGAGTACGGTTTCGGCGGCTATCTCATCTGGTCGCATGTCCGCCCGTTCATCGACGGACGCGCGGACATGTATGGCGGCGACATGCTCGGCCTCTACCTCAAGCTTGTCTCCGGCAATCCCGCCACGGTCGAAGCCACGCTCAAGCGATACGACATCGCCTGGACCATTTTCTCGCCCGATGCGGCGATCGTCGCGACGCTCGATCGCGAGCCCGGATGGCGAAGAACTTACGCCGACGCCCACGCCGTCGTGCACATGCGCGAGGGAGCCGGCGCGGCGCCGGTCCTCAGGGGCGATTGACCTTCCGATTGCGCGGCGGCTTCGCGGCGCCTTTGGCGGAAGTGGGCTGCCCCTTCGTTTCGGGTTGCGCCGTCGCGGCGCCCGCCGCGCCCTGAACGGGCGGCGCGGCCTTCACGGTCTGCGGCGGGGGCAGGGGCGGCGCCGGAGGCTGGGGAACGAGCGCAAGCTGCGGAAACGTCCATGCGCCGCTCGCAGCCTCGGGCTTCGGCCGATAGAGCCGCACGGCGAGCCGCCAGTTGGCGGGCGTCGGCAGGCAATTCCGGGTCGCGTCGCCGCAGCCCCCGAACTGCAAGGAAAAGCTTCCGTCCGGATTGGGCTTCGCGGTCGCGCTCGTGAGGCTGTAGGCGTTGCGGGCGTTGGGCGTGAAAAACCCCCGGTCGTTGTAGACGCTGACCGACCAGAATCCATCGACCGGCACGTCTTTCAACTCCAGCCGATAGACCGCGCCGCCGTCGTTGTCGGGCGGCGTGCGGTCGAGGGCCAGCATGTCCGTCTCGGGCGGCGCGCCCCAGGCGACGGCGGAGCCGATCAGACGCCGGACGGGATCGACTTTTCCGCGTGCGCCGGACATGCCCTTCGCATCGCGCAGGGTGTCGGCGAGGACGCGAAGCCCCGTCCGCACGTCCACCTGGCTCGGCGCGTCCCAGTTCGGCGTCTGGAAGGCGCCGGGGCCGTTCGGCTGATCGGCCTTCACCGCGTCCTGGAGCGCGTTCGCGGCCGCGAGGTCCTGCGGGTCGTCGGGATTGGCGGCGATGCGGAGAGCGGCGAGCGCGTAGCGCGTTCCGAGCCGGTCCTTGCTCAGGACATGCGTCCCCGCCCCGTAGTCGACCTCGTCGGTGTATCCGTCCTCGTCGATGATCTGGAGCGACAGGTAACGCTTGCCGGGATCGGGCAGGGCGATCGTCACGGGGCCGGCGTCGAGGTCGAACACGGCGGTCGAGGTCAGGACGTCGCGCTCGGCTTTTGGGACGGTCTGCCTGTCGAGGGCGGGGGGCTTGCGCGGGTGCAGGAACTTGCCGAACGCGCCGTTCTTGACGGCGATGCTGAAGCGAAGGTCGGATTCCGCGCGCGGAAAATTGTCCGGCGTGACGGGGACGGACCCGTCCACGGCAAAAGCGGGCGCCGCGAGCGAAAGGGCCGCCGCCACGAGCGTCGCAAGCCAAAGGAGAAAGACTCCAAGCCGAAAGGTTCGTCGCATGATTCTCCTTGTCGAAGGATGATACGCTGATCCGAGTGATCTCGGCGAGGGACATGAGCCGGAAGGAAAGGACGATCTATGACGAAAGCCCGTAAGCCGACCCCCCGGTTCGCCAGCGAAGCTGAGGAGCGGGCCTATTGGGAGCGCGAGGACTCCGCCGGGCGCGTCGACTGGGCCAGGGCGGAACGCGTCCGCCTGCCCAATCTGCAACCGAGCACGACGGCGATCTCGCTGAGACTTCCCGTCAGCCTGTTGGAGGACATCAAGATTGCGGCGCATAAGCGGGACGTTCCCTACCAGTCGCTGATCAAGATCTGGCTTACCGAAAGGGCGAAGGTTGACGGCCCCCTTTCATGAAGGCGGCCCTGCTTCAGTCGAGCGCCCCGCGCGCGGCGAGTTCGCGTTCGAGGTCGACCTCCGGCGTATAGTGGATCGAGGCCATGCCGAGCGCCTCCGCGGCGCGCACGTTGGCGAGGGAATCGTCGACGAACAGAAGCTCCTCGGGCCGCCGGCCTGCGCGCTCGAACAGGATCTCATAGATACGCGCGTCCGGCTTCACGACGCCGACATGGCCGGAGACGATTCGCGTGTCGAAGTCGTCCAGGAAAGTCGTGGCGGCGGCGCGCGACCTCGAAAGTCTCGTGCGCGAAATTGCTGAGCGCATGGACGGGCCTTCCGGCTGCGCGCAGCCGTTTCAGCAGCGCGACATTCTCCTCGATGGGATCGCCGAGCGTCTCCTCCCAGCGCGAGTGGAAAAGCCGGACCTCGTCCGCGAACTCGGGGAAGGCCGCCGCTTGCGTCTCGATCGCTTCGGCGAAACTCGGCGCAAGATCGGTGTGGGAGACGAAGTCCATGCTCAGCGCGGTCGCGAGGAAGCGGTCCATTTCCGCTTCGTCGGCGAAGACCTTGCGATAGAGATTGCGCCGGTCCCAGCGCACGAGCACGTTGCCGATGTCGAAGACGACGATCACGAAGACGGTTCCTTCTTGCGGGTGAAGGCGTGATCGTGCCCTGAGCGGATGGCGGCGGCAAGACAAAGAAAAGAAACAGCCGCGCGGAGGCTTCCGCGCGGCCGCTTCACATGGACCGACTGTCTCAGATCGCGTTCGATTTCATCTGGTCGGCGATGTAGTCGGCCTGACGGATCGCAAGCGTCACGATCGTGAGCGTCGGGTTCTCGGCGCCGCCGGTCGTGAACTGGCTGCCGTCCGAGATGAACAGGTTCTTGATGTCGTGCGTCTGGCCGTGCTTGTTGACCACGCCGTCCCGCGCGTTCTCGCTCATCCGGTTCGTGCCGAGATTGTGCGTCGAGGGATAGGGCGGGGTGGGGAAGGTGCGCGTCGCGCCGACCGCCTCGTACATCGCCTTGCCTTGTCCATAGGCGTGGTTGCGCATCGCGTCGTCGTTGGGGTGATCGTCGAAATGCACGTCGACGACCGGCAGGCCCCACTTGTCCTTCTTGTCGCTGAGCGTGATCCGGTTCGTTTCCTGCGGCATGTCCTCGCCGACGATCCACATCCCGGCCATATTGGAATAACCGTCGAGCGCGGAGGTGAAGTCGCGCCCCCAGGCGCCGGGATCGAGAAACGCGGCCATGAAGGGAACGCCGAGGGAGAGCGTCTCGAGTTCATAGCCGCCGACGAAGCCGCGGTTCGGATCGTTCTTCGCCTCGTCGCGCACGATGCCGGCCATGGTCGTGCCGCGATACATGTGAACCGGCTTGTCGAAGACGGCGTAGACCGATCCGGTCGTGTGGCGCATGTAATTGCGCCCGACCTGGCCGGAGGAATTGGCGAGGCCGTCGGGGAACTTCGCGGAAGCCGAGTTGAGCAGCAGGCGCGGGCTTTCGAGCGAATTGCCCGCGACCGCGACGATGCGCGCCTTCTGCCGCTGCAGCTTGCCGTCCGCGTCGAAATAGGTCACGCCCGTGACCTTGCCCGAGGCGTCGTGCTCGATCTGCGCGACATGCAACTCCGGGCGAACCTCCATGTTGCCCGTCGCCTCGCCCTTCGGGATCTCGGTGTAGAGCGTCGACCATTTCGCGCCCCACTTGCAGCCCTGGAAGCAGAAGCCGGTCTGCTGGCAGGAATTGCGGCCGTCGCGCTCGACGGAATTGATCGCCATCCGGCCGGTGTGGCACTCCTTGTAGCCGAGCTTGTCGGCGCCGGCCTTGAAGACCTTGAAATTGTTGTTGCCCGGCAGTCCCGGCAGGTCGTTCGTGCGGGTGACCCCCATCTTGTCCTCGGCCTTGGCGTAGTAAGGCTCAAGCTCGGCGAGGGTCAGCGGCCAGTCGAGGAGATTGGCGCCGGGCACGTGGCCGTAGGTCGAGGCGGCCTTGAATTCGTGCTCCTGCAAGCGCAGCGATGCGCCCGCCCAGTGGGTCGTCGTTCCGCCGACGGCCTTGACGATCCAGGCCGGCAGGTTGGGGAAGTTCTTGTGGACCCGCCAGCTGCCGGAAGTCGTCCGCATCTCCTTCCACGCGAGCTGGCCGAAGCTCGCCCACTCGTCGTTGATGAAGTCCTCGTATTCGTAACGCTTGCCCGCCTCCAGCACGACGACCTTGACGCCCTTCTGCGCAAGCTCGTTGCCCAGCGTGCCGCCGCCCGCGCCCGATCCCACGATGACGACGACGCTGTCGTCGTTCAGATCGAATTTCGCTGCCATGTCCGTTTCCTCGCCTGAATTTTGGTTTCGCGCCTGCGGTCAGAGCCAGGTGATGTCGTCGAAGCCGCGGTGGATGTATCCGCCCTTCGAGAAGGACTCGCCCTCGTAGCCGAAGATCGGCCAGACCTCCTGCTGGTTGTAGAGCGACACGACGAGGCCCGAGCGGATCGTCTCGAACATGGGATCGGCGCTCTGCGCCTTGAGAAGCGCGACGCGGTCGGCTTCCCAACCCTTGCCGACATAGCCTCCCGGGCCCGCCGCGCCGTCGAGCGCGGCGACGAACGCCTCGATCTGAGCCTTCGTGGCGGGATCGACGGAGGCCTTCTCGTCGTAGGATTTCATCGCGATCGCGTAGTAGCGGTCGGGAACCTTGTCGTGCGGGTAGATGTCGCGCGCGACGAGGATCAGGGTCTTCATCGTCTCGGGCTTGAGGCCCTTGACGTCGAGCGCCCAGGCTTCGGACGCGTTGAGCAGCGCGCCGGTCGAGGTGATGGCGATGGCGGCGGCGAAGCCGCCCGCCGACCTTTGCAGGAAGCCTCTTCGGGAAAGGCCAGCCCTCGCGGGCGCCGTATCATTTGCCGTCATGGGTGTTTCCTCCTGCTTTTGAGAATTTTGTTGGCGGATCGCGCGGCCGCTACTTGTAGCGTCCGGCCTTCTGCAGCACCTCGATCTTATAGCCGTCCGGGTCTTCGACGAAGAAGAACTTGGCGATCGGCTTTCCGCCGGGGCTGAACTCGACGATCTTGCGAGGGTTGAGCCCCTCGGCCTCGAAGCGCTTATGCTCCGCTTCGAGGTCGTCCACCACGAAGGCGACATGGCCGTAGCCGTCGCCAAGGTTGTAAGGCTCGGCGCGGCCCTTGTTGATCGTCAGTTCGACCTCGAAGGGCGCCTCGGCGTTCGAGAGATAGACGAGCGTGAAGTCCGGGAAATCGAGCCGGTCGGCGACATCGAGCCCGAAGGCTTTCTTGTAGAAGGCCACGGACCGCGCCTCGTCGAGCACGCGGACCATCATATGAATCGCTTTCGCCATTGTCTCTCGCGCCGGTGGACGCCGCTTAAGGCGGCGCATGTGGCGAAAGGCTAGCGGCGCGCGACCCGCGCGGGTGTTATCGGCTTACTACGCGAGGGTTCACGCGGCCTCGGCGGGCTCGCGCCTGCGCTCGATGCGCCGGGTCTCGATCGCCATCACGCAGATGCAGCGCAGATGCGAGGTGAAGTTCGCGACTTCCCCCCAGAGCAGCAGCACCTCCTGATGCAGCGTCGAGAGGAAGCGCGGCACCGTCATCCCTTCGCTCGCGGCGATGTCTTCGAGGATGTCCCAGAACACCTTCTCGAGCCGGATGCTGGTGCTCTGGCCATTGAGCCGGATGGAGCGCGTCTCGTAGGCGTAGCTCTCCGGGGGACTGCTGGCGAAAACCTGGCACATGTTTCCTCCGTTGACTCGCGAAACCCCGCCCTCGCCGGCAGGGGGACCGAGTTCCGCGCTCGGCCCGTCGTCCGTCGGCCCGACCGCTTCTTCGGAGCGTTTCGAGCCTTGGTGTCTTTCTAGGACGCTGCCGCCTCGCCGTCGAGGGCGACGGCATCCGAGCTTCGGGTTCGTGGAGGCTGCGCCGACAAAGCCTTGTTTGACGAAGCCGCCATCGCTAATCTGGCCAGCTATGGCCAGAACCTGAGAAAGCGAATGTCTTCCTATTCGATCGCGAAAGCCAAGGACAATCTGTCCAGGCTTATCGATGAGGCGTTGGCGGGCGAGGAGGTCACGATCACCCGGCATGGCAAGCCTGTCGTCGAGCTGCGGCCCGCGCAGGCCTCCGGCGCCGGAATTCCGGGGCCGGAACTCATCGACAGGATTGCCGCGCGCGCCCGAACGCTGCCGCCGCTCGGCGAGAGTTCGGTCGACATCATCCGTCGGATGCGCGACGAACGACCGTGACGGTCTATCTGGACACCTCAATTCTCGCCGCCGTCATTCTTGCTGAAAAGCAGGCGTCCGCGAAGGCTCGGGAATGGCTGAGGCGATCCAGCGAAAACACGATCAATCGCCGGGCTTCGCGTGTAGCTCCCAACGACCTCGTCCTGAGGAGCGGCGCCGAAGGCGACGCGTCTCGAAGGACGCCCCAGAGCGCACGACCGGCGGCGCCTGCTGGATCATCCTTCGAGACGCCGAGCTTCGCTCGGCTCCTCTGGATGAGGTGGGTTTGCGGCGCCCCCCAAACGAGGCGCCTTGGGAGTTACCAATCAATTGGCGCGTTTGCGCCGTCGCGCGGCGGGCTCGCGTGGCGTCCGATGCGGGGAAGCGCGACACAAAATTTGTTCGTCGCTGTTCCCTCGCAACCCATTGAAAAGGCTCGATTTGGACGAGAGAATCCAAGGAAATCCAAGAAAAACCAATAGACCTTCGCGGCCGGAATCGCGGGCAAACCGGCCGGTTTCAAGCTTTTCCAAATCCGGGGCGTGCGAGCCGCCGAGGGCGCGGCCTCGCCCTTACCGCGAGAACTTCTTGTACTTCAGCCGGTGCGGGATGACGCTGTCGATGCCGAGGCGGCGCTTCTTGTCCTCCTCGTAGTCGGCGAAGTTGCCCTCGAACCATTCCACGTGGCTGTCGCCCTCGAAGGCGAGCATGTGGGTGGCGACGCGGTCGAGGAAGAAGCGGTCGTGGCTGATGATGACCGCGCAGCCCGCGAAGTCGAGCAGCGCCTCTTCGAGCGCCCGCAGCGTGTCGACGTCGAGGTCGTTGGTCGGCTCGTCGAGCAGGAGCACGTTGGCCCCGCTCTTCAGCATCTTGGCCAGATGCACGCGGTTGCGCTCGCCGCCCGACAGCATGCCGACCTTCTTCTGCTGGTCGGCGCCCTTGAAGTTGAAGGCGCCGCAATAGGCGCGCGAGTTCATCTCGCGCTTGGCGAGGGTGATGATGTCATAGCCGCCGGAAATCTCCTCCCACACGGTCTTCTTGCCGTCGAGCGTGTCGCGCGACTGGTCGACATAGCCGAGCTGCACGCTCTCGCCGATCTTGATCGTGCCCCGGAGTCGGGCTTCTCCTGTCCGGTGATCATGCGGAAGAGCGTCGTCTTGCCGGCGCCGTTCGGGCCGATCACGCCGACGATGCCGCCCGGCGGCAGCTTGAACGACAGCTTGTCGATCAGCAGCCGGTCGCCGTAGCCCTTTGAAAGATCGATCGCGTCGATGACGTTCTGCCCGAGCCGCTCGGCCACGGGAATGACGATCTGGGCGGTGGTCGGCGCCTTGTCGTTCTGCTTCTTGACCAGTTCCTCGTAAGCCTGGATGCGCGCCTTGGACTTGGCCTGCCGGGCTTTCGGCGAGGCCGCGATCCACTCGCTTTCCTCGGCGAGCGCGCGCTGGCGCGCGGCGTCCTCGCGGCCTTCCTGCTCGAGCCGCTTCTGCTTCTGCTTGAGCCAGGAGGAATAATTGCCCTCGTAGGGAATGCCCCGGCCGCGATCGAGTTCGAGGATCCAGCCCGTCACGTTGTCGAGGAAGTAGCGGTCGTGGGTGACGATCAGGATCGCGCCCGGATAGTTGCGCAAATGGCCTTCGAGCCAGTTCACCGTCTCGGCGTCGAGATGGTTCGTCGGCTCGTCGAGCAGCAGAAGCTCCGGCTTTTCCAGCAGCAGCCGGCAGAGCGCGACGCGGCGGCGCTCGCCGCCGGAAAGCTTGGTCACGTCCGCGTCGTCCGGCGGGCAGCCGAGCGCGTCCATCGCCTGCTCGACCTGGCTGTCGAGGTCCCAGAGGCCCTTGGCCTCGATCTCGTCCTGGAGCCGCGTCATCTCGTCCGCGGTCTCGTCGGAATAGTTCATGGCGAGCTCGTTGTAACGGTCGAGGATCGCCTGCTTCTCCCTGACGCCGAGCATGGCGTTGCCCTTCACGTCGAGGTTCGGGTCGAGGTCAGGCTCCTGCGGCAGATAGCCGACCCTCGCGCCCTCGGCGACGAAACCCTCGCCGGTGAACTCCTTGTCGATCCCCGCCATGATCTTGAGGAGCGTCGACTTGCCCGAGCCGTTGACGCCGAGCACGCCGATCTTGGCGTCCGGATAGAAGGAGAGATTGATGTTCTCGAGGACCTTCTTGCCGCCGGGCCAAGTCTTGTTCAGGCCCTGCATGTGATAGATGAACTGGCGCGCGGCCATGGAACGGCGCTCCTTCGCGGCGAATTGGAGGGAATTGGCCGCAGCGCATATCAGGGGCGGGCAGGGGAGGCAATGGCGCCCGGAAGGCATTTGAAGCCCGGCAAGGGGCGCCGCGGCCCTCAGTGCAGCCGCTGCGGCGTCTCGACGGTCTTCAGAAATCCGGCGAGACGCATGAGCCCTTCCGGCCACGGTCCGTGGCCGCTGGCGGCGTCGATCTGTCCGGCCGCGCCTGCGTCGATGAGTTCGGCGCCCCATTCGCCGGCGAGAGCGGAGACCGCCTCGAAGCCGCCGTCGGGATCGTTCCGGCTCGCGACGACGAGGCTCCGCCAGGGGAGACGGCTCAGCGGCAAGGGCCACCCGCGGCCGAATTGTTCGAGCGCCGCGGGATCGGGCGGAGCGACGAGGAAGGCGCCCCGCACGTCAGCCCCTTGCAGCAAAGGCGCGGCGTGGGCGATCGCCGCCGCCCCGGTTCCGTGGCCCACGAACAGGATCGGACGGGTCGCGTCGCGCGCCGCCGCGACGATGGCCTCGCCCCATGCCTGCGCGCGTCCGTCATGGGCGTCCGGCGGGTGGACGAAGCGCGCCGTCGAGAGCTTGGCCCGCCAGCGATTCGGCCAGTCGCCTTCGTGGCCGCCGCCACGCCTGGGGACGATGAGAATGTCGAAGTCGGATGCGCGCATGAGGGCTGACATAGCATGACCCGCGCCGTTCCGGGGCGACGCTGCCCCAGGCTTCGCGTCTCCCCAATATCCCTCTTGCCTCGGAGCCGTTTTCAGGCAGCTATACGGCGCCGAAAACAGTGTTGGCCCCTTTGGGAGGGATGGATGACGATTGCCGTAGAGAAGCCCGAGAGCGTGGGCATGAGCGCCAGCCGGCTCGAAAGGATCGGCCCGGCGATGCAGGCTTATGTGGATCGCGGCGTCTATGCCGGGATCACGACGCTCGTGGCCCGCCGGGGAAAAGTGGTCCATTCCGGCCACTACGGCTGGCGCGACCGGGAAGCGCAGACGCCGATGACGGCCGACACGATCTTCCGCCTCTATTCGATGACGAAGCCGATCGTCTGCACGGCGCTCATGACGCTTCTCGAGGAGGGCAAGTTCAGGCTGGTCGATCCCGTGGCGAGATACATTCCCGCATTCGCGGGCGTGAAGGTTCGGGCCGACGACGACGGAAGCCTCGTGGACCCGGAGCGCCCGATGATGGTCGGCGATCTCATGGCGCATACCAGCGGGCTCACGTACCATTTTCTGGGCGACTCCGCCGTTTCCCGGATGTACGAGAACGCCCGGATCCTGCAGGCGAACCCGACGCTCGCGGAGGTCATCGACGATCTCGCCCGGTTCCCGCTCGCCTTCCAGCCGGGCGCGCGCTGGAAATACAGCTATGGCATCGACGTCGCGGCGCGCCTGATCGAGGTCATCTCGGGCAAGCCGCTCGGCGACTTCCTCAAGGAGCGGCTGTTCGACCCGCTCTCGATGCCAAACACCGGCTTTGGCGTGGCGTCGGGCAAGCGCGACCGGGTCGCGGCGATGTACGGCCGCCCCGATGTCCTGCTGCCCGGAACGACGATGGGCGGCTGCTTTGCCGCCTGGATGCAGGGCGTCAACGACAAGCTCGATGTGACGGCGACCTATCCGGTCGATGCGCCCGACGTTTTCCAACGCGGCGGCCACGGACTTTTCGGGACGATCGGCGACTATTTCCGTTTCGCCCAGATGCTCTGCAACGGCGGGTCGCTCGACGGCGCACGCGTGATCGGGCGCAAGACGCTGGAGCTCATGCACACGAACCGCATCGCGCCCCCGCTGTTGCCGCTCGAGATCGGCGGCCTGCCTCTGCCCGGCTACGGCTTCGGCCTCGGCTCCCGGGTGGCGCTCGATGTCGCGGCGACCGGCGCGCCGGGCTCCGCGGGCGAATATGGCTGGTCCGGCGCCGCCAAGACTCACTACTGGGTCGATCCGCAGGAGGAGATCGTCGCGCTCTTCATGACCCAGTCGATGATGAGCTTCGACCTGCCGGAGCTCGACCTGCGGGCGCTCGTCTATCAGGCGCTGGAGTAACGCCTCTTATCGCTTCCGGAGAGCGACCGGCCGAAGTCCCGCGCCGGTCGCCGAGCCGCTCCTGGGTGTGCCGGATACGATCCCGCATTCCCAGCGGTCGCGCGGCGAATCTGCGAAGAAGCCGGGAAAGACCCGTTATTCTTCCAGTTCGCTGTCCCAGTAGAGATAATCCATCCAGCTCTCGTGCAGATAGTTCGGAGGGAACAGCCGCCCGTTCTGGTGCAGATCATGCACGGTCGGCTGGTAAGGCGACCGCGCCGGCCACATGCGCGCGACCGCGGGCATCATGTCGGCCTTCTTCAGATTGCAGCCCGAGCACGCGGCCACGACATTCTCCCAGCTCGTGACGCCGCCCTTGGACCGGGGAACGACATGGTCGAAGGTAAGGTCCTCGCGTTCACCGCAGTATTGGCAGGTGAATCGGTCGCGCAGGAACACGTTGAACCGGGTGAAGGCCGGAAACCGCGTGGGCTTCACATAGCTCTTCAGGGAAACGACGGAAGGGAGCCGCATCTCGAAGGAGGGGCTGCGGACCAGCGTGTCGTATTCGGAGAGGATGTTCACCCGGTCGAGGAACACGGCCTTGATCGCGTCCTGCCAGCACCAGATGGACAATGGATAATAGCTGAGCGGCCGGAAGTCCGCGTTTAACACGAGAGCCGGGCAATTCCCCGGCGTGACTGCCTGAACATGAACCGTCAAACCAGACGCTCCGTCCTCCGCATGTCGCACGCGCCGGAAGGCGATTCCGGCCTCAAACTCAGTCTACCGCTTACGTGACGCCGTTGTGAAGGCGCCACCGTCAAAAGCCTCAGCCCGCCTGCCGTTCGATCGCCGCCATATCGTCGTCCGAGAGGCCGAAATGGTGGCCGATCTCATGGACCAGCACATGGGTCACGACCTCGCCGAGCGTGTCCTGGCCATCGGACCAATAGTCGAGCAGGGGCCGGCGATAGAGCCAGATCATGTTGGGCATTTCGCCCGTTTCGTTCGCGGCGCCGCGATGCGCGAGCCCTCGGCCCCGAAAGAGGCCGAGCAGATCGAACTCGGTCTCGGCGCCCATCTCATCGAGCGTCTCGTCGTCCGGGAAATCATCGACCCGGATGACCACGCCTTCGCACAGGCGCCGGAAGCTTTGGGGAAGCCGCGCGAAAGCTGTGTCGGCCAGCGCTTCGATATCCGCGAGGGTCGGCGACCGCAGGGCCGCGAGCGCATCCCTCGCGGCGCCGGTCACGGCGCGGTCCTCAGGCTGCGCGGCCGGTCGAGCGAAGCGGCGCGCGCGCTGTCCAGCCGCTCGACAAGGTCGCGGGTGCGCGAAGCGAGGGCGGATCGGACGGCTGCGGCGGCGGATGGAAACTCCGCGAGCACCCGTCGGAATGTCTCGCGCGGGACCCGGATCACGACCGTATCCTCTAAGGCGCGCGCGTCCGCCTGCCGTGCGACCGGAGCGTAAAGCGCGCTCTCGCCGATCAGCGCGCCCGCCTCGACCCGCCGCACACCGGCGCGCTCCCCGCGCTGCATGAGCTCGATTGCCCCGGAATGGACGAAATAGCCCGCCTCGCCGACGTCTCCGGCGAGAAAGAGGGTTTCTCCCTTTTCAATTCTGACCTTCCCGCAGGAAAAGGCGATGAGCTGCACAGCCTCGCGAGGCATAAGATCGAAAGGCCTCGTCCGGGAAAGCCGCGCGACGTCGCGGTCCAGCGTCACTCCGCCTGCTCCCTGGCCTTGGCCTCTTCCGGCGGCGGATTGGCGATCAGCTTGTAGCCGCCGCCCTCGGTGACCAGCAGCTGCGCGTCCGCCGGATTGGTCTCGATCTTCTGCCGCAGCCGGTAGATATGCGTTTCGAGCGTGTGGGTCGTGACGTTCGAATTGTAGCCCCAAACATGCTTGAGCAACATTTCCCGGGCGACGGGCTGCTGGTCGGCGCGATGGAGATAGCGCAGGATGGCGGACTCTTTCTCCGTCAGCCGCAGCTTCACGCCGTCCGCGCCCACCAGATTCTTCGAAGTTGGCCGGAACGTGTAGGGGCCAACCTGAAACTCCGCGTCCTCGCTCGATTCGTATTGCCGGAGCTGCGCCCGGATGCGCGCGAGCAGGACGACGAAGCGGAAGGGCTTGCTGATATAGTCGTTGGCGCCCGAATCCAGCCCGATCACGGTGTCGGCATCCGAATCGCGCGCAGTCAGCATGATGATCGGCCGCTTGTAGCCGTCGCGCCTCAGGATCCTGACCGCCTCGCGCCCGTCCATGTCGGGCAGGCCGACGTCCATGATGACCGACTCGGGGCCCGACTCGGCGACCGCCGCGAGGGCGGCTTCCGCTGTGCCGACCGCTTCGACTTCAAACTCCGGGTGAAGCCCGAACTGTTCGACAAGCGCGCCGCGCAGTTCGACATCATCGTCGACGATAAGGATTCGCCTAGCCTGCATCATGCGATCACAATACCTTGGGCTGCGTCCGGCCGCCAGCGGCCACGTGTTCCGAGCCGCATCATGGCGCTTTCTCCCCGATAAAGTTCCGCTCACGCAAGGTGGAATTGAGAAAGCCCAGCAGCCGGTTTCGATAGGCCTCGCCTCCGGAATAGGCGAGATCGATGTGCCCGGCGCCCGGAACCTCCCAATATTCCTTGGGCGGGTTTGCGGCTGCGAAGAGCGCCCGGGCCTCGTCCGCGGTCACTCTCTGATCGGCGCCCCCCGACATCAGAAGGATCGGGACGTGCAGGCGCCGGATTCCGTCGATCGGCCGCAGCTTGTCGGCGTCGACCCCCCAAATCCGCAAGGCCAGCAAAAGTAGCCGCGCCACGGGCGGCCCGAGCGGACCGAGCGCCGCATCGACACGCCGCGTATATCCGGCGGCGAGGTCGGGGAAGACCGATTCGAGAATCACCGCATCCGCCTTGATCGGCTCGCCCAGCAGAATTGCAGCCCCGCCCATCGAGATTCCCAGCGCGGCGATCGGTTCTCCGGGCTGCTTCTCGCGCAGCCAGTCGAGCGCCGAGCGGGCGTCGAGCGATTCGAGCCGCCCCATCGAGATCATGTCGCCGGGACTTTCCCCATGGGCCTGAAAATCGATGGCGAGGGAGCCGTAGCCCGCCTCCCGGAGCATTCGCATTCGATCGACGACGACGAGCCGATTCGATTTCGCGCCATGCAGGAGCAGGACCGCGCCGCGGCCCTCGCCGGGTAGATACCAGCCGGCCAGGCGGGAGCCCGAGCGCGAGGGGATGACGACGCTCTGGACGGGCAGTCCGGCCGGCGGATCGAGACGGGCGGAGCGCGGCCTCAGCTCGTACCGGACATAGCCCAGGCCACCCGCGGCCAGAACCGCAAGCGCGATGAGGACAATAAGAGCGATCCGAAGAGCCACGGGGTGGTTTAGGATGGCAAGCATGGCGGGGCGATGGCGCCCGTGCTTCGGGGCTGGGCGATCATGGGGTCAGCGTCAGCTTTCGCGCTCCGGCTTTTTCGAGGTCCGCCTCGGAGCCGGCGAGCGGGATCGACTTCACCGCGTTCCAGAGAGGGACCAGATCGCGGTAGTGGGGCGAGAAGATATGTCCCGACTCGCCCGTCGTGATCATGAACCGGGATTTCGCGGGGTCCGAGAGGTCGTAGATCGCCCGGTAGCCGGCCCCGTGGGTGCGGGCGAAGGGCTTGTCCTTCGATGGTTCGACGCCGCCGCCCCGATCGAGGGTGTAGAAACCGCCGCCCGAGGGGACGCTGAGATCGCTGAGCCGGTCGAACAGCGGGACCTGGCTGAAGACCCGATTCCTGAGCAGGCTTACGTGCTCTGCGCCCCAGCGCCACTGGCTCATGTCGGGGCCGTCTCGCTTGACGAGGAGGGCGAGAGCGGCGTCGAGGGCGCGGCCGAGCGTCTTCCGGCAGCCCGGATCCGGCGTTCCTGCCTCGTCGCACCACTCCGGATGGTCGCGCATGAGGGAAATCATCGTCGTCACCGCGAACGGTCCCTTGGCCTCCATCTTGAGGCCGGTCTTCGCCTCGAGGAGAATATGGTGCAGCGAGCCCATGAAGGCGGTGAAGATCAGCGGCTCGACGCGGTCCTCGTCCATGACGCCGTCCCAGCGCAGGAGCATGGCCTGTGCTTGCCGGGCCCGCTCGTCGGAGGGCGCGATCGCGGCGATGAACGGCTGCAGAGCCTTCGCCGCGAGGGAGAGACGGTCGGCCTGCATCCGGGCTGACGTATCGAGGCTGTGCTTGTCGATCGTGTCGAAGAACTGCTGGATGCGGCGGGCGCGGAACGGCTCCTCCCAGTCCTGGCCGAAGGTCGGCTGATGATCGTCCGACACGTTGGCGTTGTTGGCGTTGAAGATGAAGCCCACTTCCGGATTATGGAGTTGCGGCATCTCTTCAAACGGCACGGTCCCGACCCAGTCGAAGGCTCCGGAGGCGCCGTCGACGGGGGCCAGCCCGTCGCCCGATTTCCGCAAGGGGATGAGGCCGGGCGAGAAAAAGCCTATGTCGCCTGTCCTGTCGGCATAGACGATATTCTGGGTCGGGGTCTGGAAGAGGCGAAGGGCGTCCAGGAATTCGTCCCAGTTGCGGGCGACGTCCAGCCGAAGGACCGCCTCCGTCGACGTGTCGCGGTCGCCGAGGCCCGTGAAGGCGAGCGCAACGACCTGTCCGGGTCCCGCGATGTCGCGGACGCGCTCGCTGACGCCGGAGATGACCGGTCCGTGGCGGGTCGTCCGGACGGTCAGCTTCACGTCCGCGCCGTCCTTGACGTGGATCGTTTCTTCGCGGACCTCGAAGGGCCTCGGCCCGTCCGGCGTCAGGTAATTGGCTGGATTGGCGGGATCGATCGTCTCGATGAACAGATCCTGCGCGTCGGTGTTGGCGGTGGTGAAGCCCCAGGCGATGGAGTTGTTCTGGCCGAGCAGCACGCCGGGCGTTCCGGGGACCGAGCCGCCCTTGACCGATCCTTCGGGGGTCACGATCCGCACGAGATACCAGAGGATCGGCGCGCCGAGGCCGAGGTGAGGGTCATTTGCAAGAATGGGCTTGCCCGTCGCGGTGCGCGACCCCGCGATGACCCACTCGTTGGAAGCGCCGCGGTTCATACCGAGAAGTTCGCCGATCCTGTCCTCGACGCTGCCCGCGCTTGCGTGGCTTTCGTTGACGCTGGGCCGGGTCGTGATCGGGTCGTCCGGCTTCATGCCGGGGAAGAGCCAGGCCGCCTTGTCGGGTCCGAGCTTCTGGCGCAGCTTCGCCCGAAGACCCTCAAGCTCGTAGTTGTGGGAGAGCTGGAGGGCCATCAGCTTGCCCCAGACGAGCGAGTCCGCCGGTTTCCAGGGCTCCGGCCGGACGCCGCTCAGCAGGAACTCGACCGGCAGAGCGTTCCGATGGCTCTCGAGGAAGGCGTTGACCCCCTCGGAATAGGCCGTGAGCCGTCTCTGCGCCATGGGCGACAGAGCCGAGAAGCTCCCCTCGGCTTCACGGTAGAGGCCGAGGGTGCGGGTGAACTTGTCGACGTCGAGGAGATCCGCGCCCGCCAATTCCGCCATGCGCCCCTGGCCGACGCGGCGCTGGATCTCCATCTGGAAGAGCCGTTCGCTCGCATGAAGGTAGCCGAGCGCGCGCGCGGCGTCGTCCATCGAGCCCGCGAAGACATGCGGAACGCCGTAGGCGTCGCGCCAGACGCGAACCTCGGCCGAGAGCCCCGGCAACGCCTCCGTTCCGGACATGGTCGGCATCGCGCGCCAGAAGAGCCAGGCGGTTCCGGCGACCGCGACGACCACGAGCGCGATGAGCAGTCTCAGAAGCCCGCGGAACAGTCGCCACTTCATTTCCGCCTGCTCCCGACGATCGTGACGCTCAGAAGGAAAGCGTCGCCTTCACAGGCGCGTGGTCCGAGGGTCGCTCCCAGCCGCGCGCGTCCCGCAGCACTTCCATGGAGGCGACCGAAGGCTCAAGCGCCGGGCTCACCCAGATATGGTCGAGTCTGCGCCCTTTGTTCGCGCTCGACCAGTCCGGGGAACGGTAGCTCCACCAAGTGTAGAGCTTCTGGTTCTCGGGCACGAACTTCCTGAGCGCGTCGAGCCAGGGGCCCGCTGCCTGCGCCTTGTTCAGCTTTTCGACCTCGATGGGCGTGTGGCTGACAACCTTCAGGAGCGCCTTGTGGCTCCAGACGTCATTCTCGAGCGGGGCGATATTAAGGTCGCCCACCAGAATCGCGCGCTCCCGCGCCGGGCCGTCACGGGACCCCCAATCCGCCATCTCGTCGACGAAGGCGAGCTTGTGCGCGAATTTCGGGTTGATCTCCGGGTCGGGCTCGTCGCCGCCTGCGGGCACATAGAAATTATGGATGTCGACGCCCGCCATCTGTCCATCCAGCGTCACGCACAGGTGTCGCGCGTCGCCCTTGGCGCAGAAGTCGCGGGTCGAGGATCCGGCAAAGGGAATGCGCGAGACGATGGCGACGCCGTGATAACCCTTCTGCCCGCAGATCGCGATATGCGGATAGCCCGCCGCGCGGAAAGCCGCGTGGGGGAAATTGGCGTCGGGACACTTTGTTTCCTGCAGGCAGAGAACCTCGGGACGGTGTTCCGCGAGGTATCGCGTCACGAGGTCGATGCGCAGACGGACCGAATTGATGTTCCAGGTCGTAATCGAAAAATCCAAGCCAGCCCCCGAAATCGCTCGCGCGCAGCAAACACGGATCGCGGTCCGCCGGGCAAGAGGCGGCCGCGGCTTTCTCACAGGCGAAGCGCCTCAGCGTTTGCGCCCCAGGAGCGTCGCCGGGGTTTCCTCGATGCGGAAGATGCTGGGATCGGGCGGCGTCTTGAGATCGAGGTTGAACAGGGTGACGATGGTCTGGAACCCCTGGGCGTCGATCACCGTCCACTGCTTGAGCGCGAAGGTCGCCGGATCGAAGATGAGCTCGACGTGAGCGGTGCCGCCCAGCGTCGCCTTGTCCTCGATCTCGATCGTCACGGAGCTCTGGTCCTGCGCCACGCTGAGGACGCGCGTGTCCCGCGCGAGGTCGATATGGTCGGCCAGCAGGAATTTCAGCGGGGTCTGCGCGATGAAATATTCGTCCTGGGTATGCAGCTTGTGGTCGATGATCGCGACGGAACGGCCGTCGGCCACGATCTCGAAACGGGCCGGCTGCTGATATTTGAACAGCATGCGACCCGGCCGCATGACGGTGAGCTCCCCTTCCGACCGCTTGCCGCCAGGGCCGACCTGCACGAAATCGGCGGTCAGAACGCGCGCCGAGTCCAGCCATTCATTGGCGCGCCGCACGGCTTCCTCGGCTGAAAGCTGGGCGGCTGGCCCGCTTTTTGGGGCCTTGCCCGTTTTTGCGGCCTTGGCCGGGGTCGCCTGAAGGTTGAGCGGGGCGTCCTGCGCGGACGCCCCCAACGCGGCCAGAAGCGCGACGGCCGGCCCAAGCGCCAGCCAAGACATCCTTTTTGGCATTCGTGTCCTCTCGACGGTCGCACGCTTTTCGGCCAAATGGCTCCGTGAGGGAAGGGCTGCGCGTGCGGCCACGCTGCCTCCGATCCAAGTTTGCGTTTTCTATGGCGCATTCTGGAAATCATGCGGCATGGGGATGCAAACGCGCTCGGCCGGGTTCGATGGTCCGGCGGCGGCGCAGGGCGAGGGGAAGGGTCGGAGGGAAGGTGGCTTTGGGGCGGGGAAGGCGGATTGTCGTGGCGGTCGCGCCGAACGGCGGGCGGCGCACGAAAGAGGATCATCCGGCCTTGCCGGTGACGCCCGAGGAACTGGCGCGAACCGCCGCGGAATGCCTGGAGCGCGGCGCTTCGATGATCCATCTGCACGTCCGGGACGCGGACGGAGCGCATGTGCTCGATCCGGACGCCTACCGCGCCGCGATCGCCGCGGTGTGCGCCGCGGTCGGCGACCGTCTCGTGGTCCAGATCACAAGCGAGTCCATCGGGCGCTATTCGCCGTTCGAGCAGCAGGAGGCGGTGCTGCAGACCAACCCGGAGGCCGTGTCGCTGGCGCTCAGAGAGATCGCGCCGGACCGGTCCCACGACAAGATCTTCTTTGAATTTCTAATTAAACTCAAGCGATTGCGTATTTGGCCTCAGATCGTGCTTTATTCCATTGACGATGCGCTGAGGCTGGCTGCGATGCAGAAGCAGGGCTTCATACCCTTCGAGCGCATCGCAGTCCTCTATGTGTTGGGACGGTTCGCCCTGCTGAGAACCGCCGCCCCGACCGATCTTCTGCCGTTCCTCGCGCCGGACGCTCCCCGCTTCGCCCCATGGAGCGTCTGCGCCTTCGGACGGGCCGAGGCGGCGTGCGTGACAGCGGGGGCCCTGCTCGGCGGGCATGTCCGCGTCGGTTTCGAGAACAACTTCTTCATGCCCGACGGAGAACGGGCGAGCGCCAACGCGGATCTCGTTGGGGCTTCCGTTCGCGCGCTGACCGACCTCGGGCTGCAGACCGAGACCGCGGACCGACTGAGGGATGAGATCGCAAGTCTCCTGAACTGACGCGTCCCGCCTTTCGGCTCCGCCGCCGCCGACCTATCCGCGACCGCTCCGCCAACGGCGGGCCAGGGAGGACGTGGCGCCCAGCCCGCAACGTGACGCCGCTCACGGCGGATCCTGCCCGTAAAGGTTAATGGAACCTTAATAGGCCGTCGGCGGTTCTTCGAGCCAGCAGACGGAAGGAGCCTTGGGACATGAACATCCGCGGCATGCTTTTCGTAGCGACCTTCTCGGTGCTGGCTCTGGCGGCGCTGGCATCGCTCGACGCGTCGACCGGCAAGGACGAGCGCCACGCTCAGGAACGCGGCTCGGTCGCGACGCTTGTGAGCGACCAGAACTGAACCGGCCTGGCGACAGTCTCGCGATCCGGCTGGTCTGGACCGGCTTTGCGCATTTGCGCCTGATCGCGCGATACGCCGATTCTGGTGTAATCTCCCCGCGCGCCTTCGGGCCATTGCGTGGGGGTGGGGTTGATCGTCGTCCATTACGTCACCGCGCCCAATCATGCGGCGAACGCCCCGGCGCCCGTTCCGATTGCGCGGCATGTTCTCGGTCCGTCCGAGCCGATCCCGGCGGGGGCGATCTGGATCGACATGACCGAACCGACGATGGAGGAGGATCAGCAGGTCCAGCACTATCTTGGCTGCAAGATCCCGACCCGCGCCGATCCGGATTTCGCCGAGCCGCCCGAAGCCCATTATGCGGAGGAGGGCGTCCGCTACCTTCAGGCCCGGGTCGTCAGCGAGGCTGACGGAACGCCCGACGTCACAGACGTCACCTTCGTGATCTGCGCCGCAACGCTGGTGACGGTCCGGTACGACGAAAGCGATTCCTTCGAGATTTTCGGCAAGAAGCTCTGCCGGTCCTGGGGGCAGGCGCTGATGCCCGACGCGATCGCCGTCGGTCTCGTCAACACGATCATCAATCTCTCCGCCCGCGCGCTCGGCAAGGTCGGCGACAACCTCGATCGGATCGGCAACGCGGTTTTCAAGGCGACGGGGGACAATTCCAAGCGGAGCGCACTTTATTCCGCGACGCTCGATGCGCTCGGCCGCGAGGATGAGCGCATCTCCAACCTGCGGGAGAGCCTGCTCTCGATCGAGCGCCTGCTGCTATTCCTTTCGGCGGAGGGCAAGAACCTGGAGACTCCGAGGCCCGTTCGCGAGGCCACAAAATCAGCGCTCCGCGACCTCCAGTCGCTGGAGGAGGACGCGAGCTTCAAAGCGCAGAAGGTTCAGTTTCTGCTCGATGCGACGCTCGGCTTCATCAACCTCGCCCAGAACGACATCATCAAGCTCTTCTCGGTGTTGGCGGTGATCTTCATGCCTCCGACCATGATCGCCTCGATCTACGGGATGAATTTCAAGGCGATGCCCGAACTCGAATGGCCCTTGGGTTATCCGATCGCTCTTGCGCTGATGGCGCTGGTCGCCATCGGGCCTTACCTCTATTTCCGCTGGAAGAAGTGGCTCTAACATCTTCGGATTCTTGCTCGATATATTCTTCAATGAATAGCGACAGCCTGACGAGGGTTCGATTCGATAGGGGCCTGGAAGCACACCGACCTCGAACGGCGCTTCGTCTTGCCGCTGGACTGAACGGCGACGAGGAACCGGCGTTCGGAGCACGTTAGACAACTCATGTCTCGCACTTTCGTCGCGCGGGATTCCCTCTTTTCAGGGGGTTAGAGACCGGTTCCTCGCACCCCCTGCATTTTCGAGGGAATTCGGCGACAGCTTGCAGGCGCTTTTTATGGCCGTCCCCTTCCTGTGGTGGTCTTATGCGGAATTTTTTGATCGATCTGGCATCATATCCTGAAAAACAGAATAATCAAGCAATTGTTTCGATTTGCTGCGCGCGCCCTACCGTTAAGCCGGAGCCGAGCGGGCCGTCAGGTCTGGGACGATGTGAGAATGCTGGCCGGCGACATTCGCCGTCCCGCCCGGATCGGAGCCAGGGTCGGCAGGCTCGACGTCGCGCGGCGGCGTCTGTCTCTCAGGGAATGCGCGGCCCGGCGCAACCCTACGGGGTCACAACCAGCCTTGTTTTCATGCCTGCCATGTAATGATGCGGCTGATTGCACATCAGGAGATAGGTTCCCGGCTTCAGCGTCAGCTTCAGGGTCTTCTTCTGGCCGGGGTCCAGATCCGACGCTTCGCCGAGATCCTTGATCCTGGACTCGATCACCCGGTCGTCCTTCTTGTCGTACGGCAACGGCGCGTCGGGCTTGTCAACCGACACGACAATCATCTCATGCACCAGATTCTTCGAATCGTTTGAGACCATGAAGGTCACCGGCCCGGCTTTCACGCTCTGCTCGTCGGCCTTGATCGTCATATCCTTGACCGACGGACTGGTGGACGGATCCATCAGATCGACGTGAACGATCGTCGGCGTCGCCGCGCGCCCCGTCGCGGTCGAAACGAGCAAGGTCAGGATCAGGAGCGGCAATTTTTTGCTAACTCGAGACGGCATTTCATTTCTCCCTATACTCGCTGCCGGGCAGGCGTCATTCATCGCGACCGGAACGGCAAACGATGTGAGCACCTTTCTTCAGCGTCGGGGCATAAGTGTGTCGCCGAGGTTAACATTCTGTCGTTTCTCGGCTCTGCAAGTTCGTTCATCCGACCTGGAGCCACGCCCCCGCCGCCCGGTGCTCCGGGATCGAGGGCTCGATCGGCCATTTGCCGGGATTGTCGGCGACGAAGGCGATGCTGATCCCGTCAATGCGCGGGCAGCGCAACCTTCTGGCCGGGCAGGCCGTCGTCGTCGATGTCGTAATCGGGATCGAGGATCGTCTTGCCCTGGGCGCCGAGGAAATTGAGCTGCGCCTTCATCCAGAGACTTGGCTTCTGCTCCTTTGCGTAGGCGTCGAGCCGCGAGGTCAGGTCCGCGACGACGTCGGGATGCTGGCCGGCGACGTTCGTTGCTTCGCCGGGATCGGCGACGAGATCATAGAGCTCGACGCGGCGCGGCAGCAGCGCGATCTCGACGAGCTTCCACTTGCCCTTGCGGATCGCGCCGCGAAAGGCCTCGACATTGATGAGAATGTCGTCGTGCGGGGAGGCCTTGCCTCCGAGGGTCGGCCAGATGTCCTTGCCGTCGAGCGGATGGGCGGGGTCGGCGTGTCCGCCTGCGAGCGCGAGCAGCGTCGGCATGACGTCGACGGCGTGAACCGGCTCCGTCACGACGCGAGGCTCGAGCTTGCCGGGCCAGTTGACGAAGGCGGGCACGCGCACGCCGCCCTCGTAAAGGCTGCCCTTTCCACCGCGCAGCGGGGCGTTCGAGGGCGGCGGCTTTTCATTGGCTGTGATCGCCGCCCTGTTCCGTGCCCTTTCCGCCTCGCTCTCGGGCGCCCTGTCGCGAAGAGCCCTGACTTGTCGGGCCGCCATTGTCGCTCTGGAAAAGAATGATCGTGTTGTCGCGTAGCCCTTTGCGGTCGAGCGCGTCGACGATGCGGCCAACCTGATCGTCGAGCGCGGTCAGCATGCCGAGATAGGCGCGCCTGTTCGGGTCGGGGTTCGAGGCGTAAAGGTCCGCGTAAAGCTGAGGAACCTGATAAGGCGCGTGCACCGCGAGCGGCGCGAAATAGAGAAAGAATGGCTTGCCGTCGTTGTGCTGGTCTATGAGCCGGACTGCGTCGTTCGCCGACCAGATCGGTCGCATAGCCCTTCTCCTTCAGAAAGACGCCGTTTCTCTGCCAGTCGATGACGCCGGCGCGCTTGTGCGTGAAATAGTCGATCTCACCGACGACGTTGCCGTAAAAGTAGTCGAAGCCCCGGTTCTGCGGCCAGTATTTCTTGTCGGCGTGACCGAGGTGCCACTTGCCGACAATCCAGGTGTCGTAGCCCGCATCCTTCAACGCGCTTGAGAGCGTGCGCTCATCGGTCGCAAGGCCATAGGTGTGGGACGGGAAGATGACGAGAGTCTGCAGGCCGTAGCGCATCGGATAGCGCCCGGTCATCATCGCGGCGCGGCCCGGCGTGCAGACCTGCTGACCATAGTAGGATTCCAGCCGAACGCCTTGCATCGCGAGCTTATCGATGTTGGGCGTCTTGGCTTCGCCGCCCTGAAAACCGGGATCCGCGTAGCCCAGATCATCGACCATGATGAAGACGATGTTTGGCTTTGGCGGCGGGTCGGCGAACGCGGGCGGCGCGAACAGGCAGAGGACGAGCGACAGAAGGAACGGGACCGGGCCGCGTCTCATCGCGTCTCTTTCTTTAACTGTTAACTTCTGTCAAACGCTAGGTCGCGGGCCTGGGCAAGTCAACGCGGCATTTCACCCCACCTGGAACCACGCCCCCACGCCCGCCGCGCGGTGCTCCGGGATCGAGGACTCGATCGGCCATTTGCCGGGATTGTCGGCGACGAAGGCGATGCTGAGGGTGCGGCCGGGCTGGACGAGGATCGTGTCGCGCCAGTAGGGCTCCCAGCCGTCGTCCATCGAATGGAGGATGCGCGCGGCATGTCCGCCGAGCCGCATCGCCTGCACGACCGCTGTCCTGTTGGCGATGGCGAAGACGGAGACAGCGCCGCGGGGCAGGGCGACGACGGGCTTCGGCCCCCAGTCCGTGAAAGTCACGCCATTGACCGCAAAGGGGCTCGATCCGCCTCCGGTCACGACGATGTCCGTGCGGCGCCCGTTTTCGAGGGCGATTTCGGCGGGCAGCAGCGGGTTCGGGGCGAGGCGCAAGGCGGTCGTCCGTTCCGCGACCGGATCGCCCGCCGCTTTGATCGTGATGAAGGGCAGGTCGGCGCCGGCGGGGTCGCGAAGGGAAAAGCCAACCCTGGCGTCTTTTTCGCGCGGCATGTCGAACATCAGCTCGAACCGCGCGCCCGGACCTATCGGGAACTGGTTGCGCAACGGTTCGAACGGGTCGCTCGGCTGGCCGTCGACCGCCACGATCACGGTCTTCGCGCCCTGAATGGCGACATTGGTGAGGCGCGCGGTCGCCGCGTTGCCGATGCGCAGACGCACCCGCGCGCCTGGCCGGGCGACCAGATTCAAAGGCGCGGCGGCGCCGTTGGCGAAGACGAGGCTCCCCTTGCGGCCCGAGCCGCGGGCGAGCGCCGGATCGGCGAAATCGTCCTTGACCTGCCCCTTGTCGTCGACGTTCCAGTCGGAGAGCAGGACGGCGAAATCCTCGTCGATGTCGGGCTTTTCCGTCTCGTCTACGATGATGGGTCCGAACAGGCCCCGGCCTTGCTGGGCGGCGTCGGTCTTGCCGGCATGCGGAAAATAAAGGCCGAAGCCGGCGTCGGGCGGCGCGAATCTGATGTCGAGGCTTTGCCCGGCGGCAAGCTTCGGGCCGGTGAGGCCGCCGTAACCCGCGGAGGCGTTCGGCGGCCTCAGGCCCGGAAAGCAGAGCTGAGTCGGCTCGGCGAGCTTGTTCATGAACCTGAGCTTCAGCTCCTCGCCCTTTTTGATCCGCAAGAGCGGGCCTGGAATCGTTCCGGCATAGGCGAGGGCGGCGGCGGGCTCGGCGGGCGGGGGCATGAGGGCGAGTTTCGCGGGGGCGGCGTCGAAAGGGATAAAGCCGTCGCCCGGCGCGGCGGCCGATTGGGCCGACGCGGGCGCGAGGCGCCATACGGCGGCGGCGAGCGAGCCGGTCAGAAGGGCGCGGCGGGTCAGCACGGGCTCGCCTCCCCGCAGGCGGGATCGACGCGGATCTGTTTCGGGGTCGGCGGCGGGGCGGGCGGGCGGCGGAAATCCATAGCGTCCCCGGGGTTTATCCGTCGGCTTGAGCCAAAAGACTTAGCGTGAGCGGCCGCAAGCGGCAAAGCCGGTTCGCTCGACTGCCTTTTTCTCTGGCGCTGGCGTTGCAAGCTGATATAGACCGCGCCCGAAACGCAAGAGCGCGGCCCTTTTTCGGCGGCGGCGTCGGCGGGCGTGGCGGAATTGGTAGACGCGCCGGATTTAGGTTCCGGTGACGAAAGTTGTGGGGGTTCGAGTCCCTCCGCCCGCACCAGTTCCTCAAAGGCCGGCCAGACGCGCCAGCGGGAGGCGTCCGCGCGTCGACTCATTGTGACGGTCTGGCGACAGGCGAGGAAAAATCGGCTAAGGGTCTCCCAAAGCCAAGAGAAGGCGATTGGATCATGCAGGTAACGGAGACGCTGAGCCAGGGGCTCAAGCGCGAGTACGATATTTTTCTTCCGGCGAGCGACCTCGCGGAGAAACTCAACGGTCAACTCGCCGAGTTGAAATCGAAGGTCCGCATCAACGGCTTCCGGCCCGGCAAGGTGCCGGTCGAGCATCTGCGCAAGGTCTACGGCAAGTCGGTGATGGCCGACGTCGTCCAGCAGACGATCGCCGACGCCAACAAGAAGATCGTCGACGACAACAATCTGCGTCTCGCCCGCGAGCCCAAGGTCGAGCTCCCGACGGACCAGTCCGAGATCGAGGCGGCGCTCGAAGCGCGCGGCGACCTCAAGTTCAAGGTGGCGCTCGAGGTGCTGCCGTCTTTCGAGATCGGCGATTTCTCGGCCATCGAGCTTGAGCGCGAGGTCGCCGACGTGTCCGACGAGGAGGTGGACGCCGCGATCGACCGGCTCGCCGAGGACCGCCGCACCTACGCGGACAAGCCCGAGGGCGCCACGGCGGAGAAGACGGACCGCGTCACGGTCGATTTCACCGGCACGGTCGACGGCGCGCCCTTCGAGGGCGGCGAGGGCAAGGACATCGAGGTTCGCCTCGGGTCGAACACCTTCATCCCGGGCTTCGAGGACGGGCTTCTCGGCGTCGCGGTGGGCGAAAGGCGGACAATCAAGGCGACGTTCCCGGAGGCTTATGCCGTCCGCCCGCTCGCCGGCAAGACAGCGGATTTCGACGTGACCGTGAAGGCGGTCGCAGCGCGCGAGCCTTTGACGATTGACGACGAGTTCGCCAAGGGACTTGGGACCGAAGGCCTGGACAAGCTGAAGGAAGCGATTCGGGAGCGAATCGGCGCCGACTATGGGCGAGCGTCACGCGACAAGTTGAAGCGGCAGCTCCTCGACAAGCTCGATTCGCTCTATGCGTTCGAGTTGCCCGAGGGTCTCGTCACGCAGGAGTTCGATTCGATCTGGGCGCAGGTGACGCGCGAGCAGCAGATGTCCGGCCGAACCTTCGCCGACGAAAGCACGACCGAGGAAGCGGCGCGCGCCGACTATCGCAAGATTGCCGAGCGCCGCGTTCGGCTCGGTCTCCTGCTCGCGGAAGTCGGGGCGAAAGCCGAGGTGAAGATTTCCGACGAGGAAATGACCCAGGCGCTGATCGCCCGCGCCCGCCAGTTCCCCGGCCAGGAAAAGCAGGTGTGGGACTTCTACCGCAACAACACCAACGCCCTCGCGGAGCTGCGCGCGCCGATCTACGAAGAGAAGGTGGTCGACCACATCATCGGGCTTGCGAAAGTCACGGATCGGAAAGTCTCGAAGGAAGAGCTCTTGAAGCCGATCGAGGACGAGATGCCAGCGAAGGCTGAGGCTGAGGCCGAGCGCCGTCGGCGGAGGCTTAGGAGCGCGGCGGGGCGGCGGGCGCTTCCGGTGACGAAGGCGCCATGCCCCTTTTCGTGGGGGCCGCTGGCGCCTATGTTGGTCTGAGGCGTCCGCCGACAGATTCCCTTCAAGAGAAAGTCTCATGCGCGATCCGATCGACTATTATTACAACAACCTCGTGCCGATCGTGATCGAGCAGTCGGCGCGGGGCGAGCGTTCCTTCGATATCTTTTCGCGCCTCCTGCGCGAGCGCATCATCTTCATGGTCGGCCCGGTTGAGGATGTCTCAGCGTCGCTGATCGTGGCGCAGCTTCTGTTCCTGGAGGCCGACAACCCCAAGAAGGACATTGCGCTCTACATCAATTCGCCGGGGGGCGTCGTGACCGCGGGTCTGTCGATCTACGACACGATGCAGTTTATTCGGCCGAAAGTGACGACCATGTGCATCGGCCAGGCGGCGTCCATGGGGTCGCTGCTGCTCTGCGCCGGCGAGAAGGGCCACCGCTTCGCCCTTCCCAACGCGCGCGTCATGGTTCACCAGCCGTCGGGCGGCTTCCAGGGGCAGGCCTCGGACATCCAGCGGCACGCCGAGGACATCCTGAAGGTCAAGCGCCGGCTGAACGAAATTTATGTGAAACATACCGGCGAACCCTACGAAGTCATTGAAAGAACGCTGGATCGTGACCACTTCATGTCGGCTGAGGAGGCGAAGGCCTTCGGCCTGATCGACGATGTGACCACGACCCGGGCCGTAGCGGAGGCCGACGAAGCCAAGGCGCCTGCCTGACGCCCGACTTCGCGTCTCGTCCAAGGGGCGGCCGAGAACGGCCCGGCATCAAAAAACCGGCGGACTTGATTTCGCCCCGCTTTTGATGGTTGCTTGCGATCGTCCGGGCCGCCTCGGAGGTGGCCCGGAGATTGCAAGGGTTGGGTAAGGCCAACGCGGCGGACGGCAGAGGGGGTCGAAGGCTACGTTTCGTTAGGATGGTATCTTTAGGCTGCTGGTTTCGACTGAGAATTCGAAGCGGCCTCTATGGAGAAGACAATGGCCAAGGCCGACGGCGACGCCAAGAACACGCTTTACTGCTCCTTCTGCGGAAAGAGCCAGCACGAGGTGCGAAAGCTCATCGCCGGGCCAACGGTGTTCATCTGCGATGAATGCGTCGAGCTTTGCATGGACATCATCCGCGAGGAGAGCAAAACCTCGCTGGTCAAGAGCAAGGACGGCATCCCGACCCCGCGCGAAATCTGCAAGGTGCTGGACGATTACGTGATCGGCCAGGCGCAGGCGAAGCGCGTGCTGTCGGTCGCGGTGCACAACCACTACAAGCGGCTCAACCACGCGACGAAGCACAGCGACGTCGAGCTTGCGAAGTCGAACATCCTGCTGATCGGGCCGACCGGCTCGGGCAAGACGCTGCTTGCGCAGACGCTCGCGCGCATCCTCGATGTGCCCTTCACCATGGCGGACGCGACGACGCTCACCGAAGCCGGTTATGTCGGCGAAGACGTCGAGAACATCATCCTGAAGCTTCTGCAGGCGTCCGACTACAATGTCGAGCGCGCGCAGCGCGGCATCGTCTATATCGACGAGATCGACAAGATCAGCCGCAAGTCCGACAATCCGTCGATCACGCGCGACGTGTCGGGCGAGGGCGTGCAGCAGGCGCTGCTCAAGATCATGGAGGGCACGATCGCCAGCGTGCCCCCGCAGGGCGGCCGCAAACATCCGCAGCAGGAGTTCCTGCAGGTCGACACGACCAACATCCTCTTCATCTGCGGCGGCGCCTTCTCGGGTCTCGAGCGCATCATTTCCGCGCGCGGCAAGGGGACCTCGATCGGCTTCGGCGCGAAGGTCCAGGCGCCGGACGACCGGCGCACGGGCGAGGTGTTCCGCCAGGTCGAGCCCGAGGATCTTTTGAAGTTTGGCCTGATCCCCGAATTCGTCGGCCGCCTTCCTGTCATCGCGACGCTTGAGGATCTCGACGAGGAGGCTCTGAAGAAGATCCTCACCGAGCCCAAGAACGCGCTGGTCAAGCAGTATCAGCGGTTGTTCGAGATGGAGAACACGGACCTCACCTTCCAGGACGAGGCGCTGAACGTCGTCGCCAAGAAGGCGATCGAACGGCGCACCGGCGCCCGGGGCCTGCGCTCGATCATGGAGGGCATCCTGCTCGATACGATGTTCGATCTGCCTGGCCTCGACGGCGTCGAGCAGGTCGTGATCGGGCCGGAAGTCGTCGAGGGGAAGGCGCGGCCGCTCTACATCTACGCCGAAAGGGCGGAGCGCGCGGGTTAAGTCCGGGGAGAAAGCGGGCGACGGGTCTTGGGGAAGGCTCGCCCGCGTTTGCTGAGCGTGAGGGCTCGTCATAGGCGCGTCAGGTCGGAGCAGGCGCGCTCATTTTGCGGGCGCTTGAAAGTCTGTTCGGCTGCGCCCATCTTCCTTCCCTGAGACGCGCGAATCGCGTCACGCGGCACAGGATTTGCGTGACGCAACGAAACGATCCCGCCCGGTCTGCCAAGAGACGGGCGGGAGTGCATGGACGACGGGGCAGGTCGCCGCTTCTTGAGGGGTCTGTCTTGTCGGCGGGCGTCGTCAATCGAACAGGGGACGGTCCTTGAAGCCGATCCCCGCAAAGGACAGCCATGACCAGCCAACGCAAATCCATCGTTCCCGGCACGCTCGACACCTATCCCGTGTTGCCGCTGCGCGACATCGTGGTCTTCCCGCATATGATCGTGCCGCTGTTCGTCGGCCGCGAGAAGTCGATCCGCGCGCTCGAAGAGGTGATGCGGACGGACAAGCCCATTCTCCTCGCGACGCAGAAGAACGCCGCGGACGATGATCCGGCGCCGGACGCGATCTTCAAGGTCGGGACGCTCGCGAGCGTGCTGCAGCTGCTCAAGCTGCCCGACGGGACCGTGAAGGTGCTCGTGGAAGGCGTCACGCGCGCGGAGGTCAGCGATTACATTTCGGGCGACTCGTATTTCGAGGCGGCGGCGACGGCGGTGGCCGACGAGCCGATCGACAAGATCGAGGCCGAGGCCCTGTCGCGCTCGGTCGTGTCCGAGTTCGAGAGCTATGTGAAGCTCAACAAGAAGATTTCGCCCGAGGTCGTGAGCGCGGTCGGCCAGATCGATGACTACGGCAAGCTGGCCGACACGATCGCCTCGCATCTTGCGATCAAGCTCGCCGACAAGCAGGCGATCCTCGAAATGCGCTCGATCTCGAAGCGCTTCGAGAAGTGCCTTGCGCTGATGGAGAGCGAAATCTCGGTCCTTCAGGTCGAGAAGCGCATCCGCACGCGCGTCAAGCGCCAGATGGAGAAGACGCAGCGCGAGTACTATCTCAACGAGCAGATGAAGGCGATCCAGAAGGAGCTTGGCGACGAAGAGGGCAAGGACGAGATGTCCGAGCTGGAAGAGCGCATCAAGACCACCAAGCTCACGAAGGAAGCGCGCGAGAAGGCGCTCGGCGAAGTCAAGAAGCTCCGCCAGATGGCGCCGATGTCCGCGGAAGCGACCGTCGTGCGCAATTATCTCGACTGGCTGCTCTCGATCCCGTGGCAGCGCCGCTCGAAGATCAAGAAGGATCTGCCGGCCGCGCAGGCCATTCTCGACGCCGACCACTTCGGCCTGGAGAAGGTCAAAGAGCGCATCGTCGAATATCTCGCCGTCCAGCAGCGTGCGAACAAGCTGACCGGGCCGATCCTCTGCCTCGTCGGTCCTCCCGGCGTCGGCAAGACCTCGCTCGGCAAGTCGATCGCGAAGGCGACCGGACGCGAGTTCGTTCGCATGTCGCTCGGCGGCGTGCGGGACGAAGCGGAGATCCGCGGTCACCGCCGCACCTACATCGGCTCGATGCCCGGCAAGGTTATCCAGTCGATGCGGAAGGCGAAGACCTCCAACCCGCTCTTCCTGCTCGACGAGATCGACAAGATGGGTATGGATTTCCGTGGCGATCCGTCGTCGGCTCTCCTCGAGGTTCTCGACCCCGAGCAGAACCTGAGCTTCAACGACCATTACCTCGAGGTCGACTACGACCTTTCGGGCGTGATGTTCGTGACGACCGCCAACACGCTGAACATCCCGGCGCCGCTCATGGACCGCATGGAGATCATCCGGATCGCGGGCTACACCGAGGACGAGAAGGTCGAGATCGCGAAGCGCCATCTCCTGCCGAACTCGCGGGCCAAGCACGGCCTCGACGAGAAGGAGTGGGAGGTCGAGGACAGCGGCCTCATGGAGCTCGTGCGCCGGTACACGCGCGAGGCGGGCGTCCGCAATCTTGAGCGCGAGATCTCGAACCTCGCCCGCAAGGCGGTGAAGGAGATTCTCACGACCAAGAAGAAGAAGATCGTCGTCACGGGCGCCAATGTCCACGAGTTCCTGGGCCCGCCAAAATACCGCTACGGCGAGATCGAGGCGGCCGATCAGGTCGGGCTTGTGACCGGGCTCGCCTGGACGGAGGTTGGCGGCGAGCTGCTCACGATCGAGGGCGTCATGATGCCCGGCAAGGGTCGCATGACAGTGACCGGCAACCTCAAGGACGTGATGAAGGAGTCGATCTCCGCCGCCGCGTCCTACGTGCGCTCGCGCGCTGTCGATTTCGGCATCGAGCCGCCTCTGTTCGACAAGCGCGACATCCATGTGCACGTGCCGGAGGGGGCGACCCCGAAGGACGGGCCTTCGGCGGGCGTCGCGATGGCGACGGTCATCGTCTCCATGCTGACCGGCATTCCGGTCCGGCGCGACATCGCCATGACCGGCGAAATCACGCTGCGCGGACGCGTCCTGCCGATCGGCGGGCTGAAGGAGAAGCTGCTCGCGGCCTTGCGCGGCGGCATCAAGAAGGTGCTGATCCCGGAAGAGAACGTGAAGGACCTGGCCGAAATTCCGGCCTCGGTGAAGAATGGTCTCGAGATCGTACCGGTCGCGCGGATGGACGAGGTGCTGCAACATGCGCTCGTTCGCGCGCCGACGGCGATCGTGTGGGAAGAAGACGAGACCGCCGCCGCCCGGCCGGTCCCGGCGGATGAGGACGGCAAGGGCCTGGTCGCCCACTAAGCGCCGATCCGAGCTGACGAAGAGGCCGCGAATCCCCCGGATTCGCGGCCTTTTTTCTTGTCAACGCCGTTTCTGCACCGGAAAGCGGCGCTTTTTCTGTGACCGATCCCCGCAGACTCTTGCGTTCTCTAGGGGAAAAGGAGAGCAATGAGGCGAACTCAGCCGTCAATTCGCGCAAAGAGCGGCGCTTCCAGGAAAGCCGCAGGGCGGGGAGGAGCGGTCGGGCAGGCGCGGCGACGACAGGGCCCGCGCAAGGACGGCGGTCGCCGGGAACGGCGCCGCTTCGGTTACGGAGAGAGGCAGGACATGAACAAGCTCGAGCTCGTCGATCACATTGCGACAGAAGCGGAACTGACCAAAGTGAGCGCGGCCGCCGCGCTGGAAGCGGTGCTCGACGGCATCGTCAAGACCCTGAAGAAGGGTGAGGAAGTCCGGCTCGTCGGCTTTGGAACCTTCCTCGTGAAGGAGCGCGCCGCCGGCAAGGGTCGCAACCCGGCGACCGGCAAGGAGATCAAGATCGCCGCCTCGAAGAACGCCCGTTTCAAGCCCGGCGCGGCGCTCAAGGCCACGTTGAACAAGAAGAGCAGCGCCAGGAAGTAAGTTTTCGGCGCATGCGCGTCGCGGCGGGCGGCCTTCGGGCCGCCCGTTTGCATTTGCGCCCGAGCGCGAGGCGCCTTGGCGGAGGGGCGGGGAGCCTGTAGTGTCCGCCGCGCGATTGGGGCGGTTAGCTCAGTTGGTAGAGCATCTCGTTTACACCGAGAGGGTCGGCGGTTCGAGCCCGTCACCGCCCACCAGTCTGCCTCTTTCGGACAGACCCTTGCAAAGCCTCCGGCGAACGTATTTTCTTTGGACGGCCAAGAGCCGGAAAGGCGTCATCCTGATGGATCGACGCCTTCGCGCGGATCCCCTGGCGCAATAGAAGAAGAGAGACAGGCGAGCTTTCCGCGCAGGGACGCAAAGGTTGGATCGAACGCACAAATACCAAATGAAAGAGGCGATAGTTCCTGCGGAATGGCTTGTGGCTGTGAGCCTGCCGCTTCTCAAGCTCCGGCGGGGGATCGTTGTCGCGGCGCTTGTGTTCCTCGCGATCGCAGCTCTCCATCTGGGGCAGGCGCGCGCCGCTTCCGATTCGATGAGTTTTCGTGTCGCGCCGCTCAACAGCGGCAACTGCGGCGCCCGATGCCCGCACGTCATCGTCGCGGAAGGGGTGATCGACGCGAACACGCCGCAGGCTTTCGTCGATTTCCTGCGTTCGGCAAGCGGCGACAGGCGCCTCAGACGAATCATCTTCTTCAATTCGCGCGGCGGCAACGTCGTCGCCTCGATGGTCTTTGGTCACATCCTGCGAGAATTGCGGATCGCCGGGATCGTCGGACGTTTCGAGGGGGGCGCGGACGCCGGCCCCTTTGTGGGCGAATGCCTCTCGGCCTGCGTCTACGCGATGATGGGGGCCGTGCGGCGGGTCGCTCCGGAAGGCAGCCAGGTGGCGCTGCACCGGATGTCCATCGTCGAAAGCGAAAGCGGCGGTTGGGGCGCGCCGGCGCATGTCACGCGGAATTTCGCCGACAAACCAATGGTCTCCGTTCTCAAGCGCTACGCCCGGCGAATGGGCGTCAATCCAGCGATGGTCGCGCTCGCCGAGTTGTTGCCGCCCGACAACATGCATATCCTGACGCCGGCCGAGATGCGTCGCTGGTCCTTCGCGACCGGCCGCTTCTGAATAGGGTTGCGCGCCCGCATTTAACTCCCGCACTCGCCTTGACTTGGCGGTCCCACTGGCTTATCCGGCGGACCTCCTCGCGGGGGAGTAGCTCAGTTGGTTAGAGCGCCGGCCTGTCACGCCGGAGGTCGCGGGTTCAAGTCCCGTCTCTCTCGCCATTTTTCCTCATAGAACCAGACAGTTACCGGAGAGCCCCGGTCCTTTTGACCGACCGTCGAAGTTCTCGACCTGCTCACCGCCCCCTTGATCGCGGACTTTTGAAGCCTCTTGGCGCGGCGAACGGGCAGTCCTACCCGGAGACCCAGCCGTCGGCGACTGTCGCGCATATTGCGCGACAATGTACGACTGTCCCCGCGGGAATTTCGCCTTTCGCCTTGCATGGTTCGCTGCACTGCGATAGGCCCTCTCGGAAGGGGTCCAAGACGCCGGGACACGAGGTTCCGACGGCCCTCTTCCGAACCTTGTGAGCAAGGCCAATGCCGAGCCTCATTTCCGACTATTTGCCGCTGGTCGTCTTCGTGATCCTGGCGGCGCTGATCAGCGGCGCGCTGATGGTCGTGCCCTTCCTCATCGCCTTCAAGGCGCCCGATTCGGAAAAGCTCTCTCCTTACGAGTGCGGCTTCCCGCCCTTCGACGACGCGCGCATGCGCTTCGACGCACGCTTCTATCTGGTGTCGCTTCTGTTCATCATCTTCGACCTCGAAGTCGCCTTCCTCTTTCCCTGGGCGATCGTCTTCCATTCGCTCGACAGCTTCGGCTTCTGGTCGATGATCCTTTTCCTCGGGGTCCTGACGGTGGGCTTCGTGTACGAGTGGAACAAGGGAGCGCTGGAATGGGACTGACGGCCGCGCCGATCGTCGCCCCGCAGCCCAAAGGCATCGTCGACGCCTCCGGGCGCCCGATCGGGGCCGACGATCCTTACTTCCGGACGATCAACGACGAGCTTGCCGACAAGGGCTTTCTCGTCACGACGACCGACGATCTCATTCAGTGGGCGCGCACCGGGTCGCTCATGTGGATGACCTTCGGTCTCGCCTGCTGCGCGGTCGAGATGATGCAGGTCTCGATGCCGCGCTACGATCTCGAGCGATTCGGCGCCGCCCCTCGCGCGAGCCCGCGCCAGTCCGACGTGATGATCGTCGCCGGGACGCTGACCAACAAGATGGCGCCCGCGCTTCGCAAGGTCTACGACCAGATGCCCGAGCCGCGCTACGTGATCTCGATGGGATCATGCGCGAACGGCGGCGGTTACTACCACTTCTCCTATTCGGTGGTGCGCGGGTGCGACCGGATCGTTCCCGTCGACATCTATGTCCCGGGCTGCCCGCCGACGGCGGAGGCGCTGCTCTACGGCGTCCTCATGCTCCAGAAGAAGATCCGCCGCACCGGCACGATCGAACGCTGACGAGTGGCAATGATGGACGAGACGCTTCACGCGATTGGCGAGAAGTTCATGGCTGCGCTGCCGGGCGCGGCGCTCGAGCGGACGGAGGCTTTCGGCGAGCTGACCGTGGAGGTCGCTGCGACGCGGATCCTCGAGGCGCTGACCTGGCTGCGCGACGACCCGTCTGCGCAGTTCGTGTCGATCATCGACATTTCCGGGGTCGATTATCCGGAGCGCGAGAAGCGATTCGACATCGTCTATCTTCTGCTGTCGCCGAAGATCAATCGCCGCATCCGCGTGAAGGTCGCGACGGACGAAGATACGCCCGTGCCGAGCGCGACGGCGGTCTATCCGGGCGCCGACTGGTACGAGCGCGAGATCTACGATCTGTTCGGGGTTCTGTTCGCCGGCCATCCTGACTTGCGCCGCCTTCTCACGGATTACGGGTTCGACGGCCATCCCTTGCGCAAGGACTTCCCGATGACCGGGTTCATGGAGGTCCGCTACGACGACCAGGAGAAGCGGGTGCGCTACGAGCCTGTGCGGCTCAATCAGGAATTTCGCGCCTTCGACTTCCTGAGCCCGTGGGAAGGCCCGCCGCTGCCGGGGGATGAGAAGGCGAGCGGAGGCAATAGGCAGTAAGGCAGATTGGCAGTGGGTCCGGTGGGAGAGATCAGGTCCTATCGCGACCTCAAAGTCTGGCAGGAGAGCATGTCTCTGGTTGAAGGCTGCTATCGGTTTTCGAACGGTTTCCCGAAGGAAGAGCTTTTCGGGTTGACGTCTCAATTGCGTCGCGCGGCGGTGTCTGTGCCCGCCAATATCGCTGAGGGTTATGGGCGCGAGAGTCGAGGCTTCTATGTCACGTTTTTGCGCACCGCGCAGGGCTCGCTGAAAGAACTTGAGACGCATTTGATCCTTGCCCAAAGACTCAAGCTTGGCGTCAACGAGGTCGCGGAAGGGCTTCTCGAGTCGATGCGACTCTGTCGGACGAATGCTGCGAGGGCTCATTCGCAGCGTTCAGCGCACGGCGGAGCCGTGACATGAGGGCTCTCTACTGCCTACTGCCTATTGCCGACTGCCCGCCCGCCATGGAGTGGCGCCGATGACCGAGCAAAACCTCCGCAACTTCTCGATCAATTTCGGACCGCAGCACCCGGCCGCGCACGGGGTTCTGCGACTTGTGCTGGAGCTCGACGGCGAGGTGGTCGAGCGCGTCGATCCGCATATCGGCCTGCTGCATCGCGGCACCGAGAAGCTGATGGAGGCGCGGACCTATCTGCAGAACGTGCCCTATCTCGACCGGCTCGATTACGTCGCGCCGATGAACCAGGAGCACGCCTACGCGCTCGCGGTCGAGCGCCTCCTGGACATCACGGTCCCGCGCCGGGCGCAGCTCATCCGCGTGCTCTATTCCGAGATCGGGCGCCTTCTCTCGCATCTTCTCAACGTCACGACGCAGGCGATGGACGTCGGCGCGCTGACGCCGCCGCTCTGGGGCTTCGAAGAGCGCGAGAAGCTGATGGTGTTCTACGAGCGCGCCAGCGGCTCGCGCATGCACGCGGCCTATGTCCGGCCGGGCGGCGTCCATCAGGACCTGCCGCAGAAGCTCATCGACGACATCTATGCCTTTTGCGACCCGTTCCTCAAGGTTTGCGACGATCTCGAAACGCTGCTGACCGGCAACCGCATTTTCAAGCAGCGCAACGTCGACATCGGCGTCGTGTCGCTCGCGGACGCCTGGGCCTGGGGCTTCTCGGGCGTCATGGTGCGCGGCTCGGGCGCGGTGTGGGACCTGCGCAAGGCGCAGCCCTATGAATGCTACGAGGAGATGGAGTTCGACATCCCCATCGGCAAGAACGGCGACTGCTACGACCGCTATCTCGTCCGCATGGAGGAGATGCGGCAGGCGACCTCCATCATGAAGCAGTGCTGCGAGAAGCTGAGCGTCGACGCCGGGCGCGGGCCGATCGCGACCGACGACGGCAAGGTGGCGCCGCCCCGGCGCAGCGAGATGAAGACCTCGATGGAGGCGCTCATCCATCACTTCAAGCTCTATACCGAGGGCTACAAGGTTCCGGCCGGCGAGGTCTATGCGGCGGTCGAGGCGCCGAAGGGCGAGTTCGGCGTCTTTCTCGTGTCCGACGGCTCGAACAAGCCCTATCGCGTCAAGCTTCGCGCGCCGGGCTTCGCGCATCTGCAGGCGATGGATTTCCTCTGCCGCAAGCACATGCTGGCGGACGTCAGCGCCATCCTTGGCTCGCTCGACATCGTGTTCGGGGAGGTCGACCGATGACCGTCCTCCAGTCTTTGAGGAACCGCGCTTCGCTGATCCTTTCCGGCATCGTCTCCTTCGCGGTCGTGATCGGGGGCATGCGCCTCACGGGCGGCGAGCCGCTGATCCAGCCGCAGGCGGATCTCGGAATCGTCGTGGGCGTTGCGCTTGTGACGCTCTTCCTCGTCCTCAACGATACGCGGGGAGGGGAGACGCGATGACGCCTCGGAGCGCAGCCGCCCTTCTTCCGGATCTTTCCAGGAAACGTTGATCGATGTCCGTCCGCCGTCTCGCCGAGAAGCAGCCCGAGAGCTTTGAGTTCACGCCGGAGAACAGGGCGTGGGCCGATCAGCAGATCGCCAAATATCCGCCGGGGCGTCAGGCTTCCGCGGTGATCTCGCTCTTGTGGCGCGCGCAGAAGCAGAGCGGCTACTGGCTGTCGAAGCCGGCGATCGAGAAGGTCGCGGAGATGCTTGGCATGCCGAAGATCCGCGTGCTGGAAGTCGCGACCTTCTACACGATGTTCAATCTCGAGCCGGTCGGGAAGTATTACGTCCAGCTCTGCGGCACCACGCCCTGCGTGCTGCGCGGCGCCGAGGATATCAAGGCTGTGCTGCGCAAGCGTGTCGGCGAGCCCGGCCATGTGACGGCTGACGGCCTGTTCTCCTGGAATGAGGTCGAATGCCTCGGCGCATGCTGCAATGCGCCAATGGTGCAGATCAACGACGATTACTACGAAGATCTGACGCGGGAGAATTTCGAGAAGCTCCTCGACGACCTCGCCGCGGGGCGGCCCGTGAAGACGGGTTCGCAGATCGGCCGCGTTTCGTCGGAGCCGGTCGGCGGCCTCACCGCGCTGACGACGCTCTATGGGGTCGACGGCAAGGGCGGGGCCGCGCCGCCGCCCGCCAACGACCAGGGTAAGCCGGGAAACTGAGCGATGCTGGAAGACAAGGATCGCATCTTCACCAACATTTACGGTCTCGGCGACCGCAGCCTGAAGGGCGCGCGGGCCCGAGGGCAGTGGGACAACACCAAGGCGCTCCTCGACAAGGGGCGCGACTGGATCATCGCCGAGATGAAGGCCTCCGGGCTTCGCGGGCGGGGCGGGGCGGGCTTCCCGACGGGCCTCAAATGGTCGTTCATGCCCAAGACCGTGGACCCCAAGCGTCCGCATTATCTGGTCATCAACGCGGACGAGTCCGAGCCCGGCACGTGCAAGGACCGCGAGATCATGCGCAACGACCCGCATACGCTGGTCGAAGGCGCGTTGGTCGCGTCCTATTCGATGGGCGCTCATGCGGCCTATATCTATGTCCGCGGCGAGTACATTCTGGAGCGTGAGCACCTTCAGGCGGCGGTGGACGAAGCCTACGAGGCGAAACTCATCGGCAAGGACAATGTCCACGGCTGGCCGTTCGATCTCTACGTCCACCACGGCGCGGGCGCCTACATCTGCGGCGAAGAGACGGCGATGCTGGAATCGCTCGAGGGCAAGAAGGGCCAGCCGAGGCTGAAGCCGCCATTTCCCGCGGGCATGGGTCTCTATGGCAGCCCGACGACGGTGAACAACGTCGAGTCGATCGCGGTGGCGCCGACGATTCTCAGGCGCGGCGCCTGCGTGGTTTTCGAGCTTCGGCGCGCCGAACAACGCGGGCACCAAGCTCTTCTGCGTCTCCGGCCACGTCAACAAACCGTGCAACGTGGAAGAGGCGATGTCGATCCCGTTCCGGGAACTCATCGACAGGCACTGCGGCGGCATTCGCGGCGGCTGGGACAATCTGCTTGCCGTCATTCCCGGCGGATCGTCCGTGCGCATGGTGCCGGCGGCGCAGATTATCGACACGCCGATGGACTTCGACTCGCTGGCCAAGCTCCGTTCCGGCCTCGGCACCGCGGCGGTGATCGTGATGGACAAGTCCACCGACATCGTCCGCGCGATTGCGCGGATCAGCTACTTCTACAAGCACGAGAGCTGCGGCCAGTGCACGCCGTGCCGCGAGGGCACCGGCTGGATGTGGCGCGTGCTCACCCGCATGGCCGAAGGCCGCGCGCAGAAGCGCGAGATCGACATGCTGCTCGACGTGACGAAGCAGGTCGAGGGCCATACGATCTGCGCGCTCGGCGACGCGGCCGCGTGGCCAATCCAGGGCCTCATCGCCCATTTCCGCGACGAGATCGAAAAGCGCATCGACCAGTATGCGGCGAACCCGCATGACGAGCCCATACGGGTCGCGGCGGAGTAGCGCGCAGTGACCCACATCGCGCAGCTCAACATCGGCCGGTTCCGCTACCCGACGGATGATTCGCGCATGCGCGCGTTCATGGACAATCTCGACCGGGTCAACGCCATCGCGGAGCGCACGGAGGGCTTCATCTGGCGGCTGAAGGATGAGAGCAACAACGCCACCGCGATCCGGCCTGCGGGCGACCCCGCCATGGCGGTCAACCTCTCCGTCTGGGAGAGCGTCGAGGCCCTGGAGCGCTTCGTCTGGGCGACCGTCCACAAGCAGTTCTACAATCGCAAGGCCGAGTGGTTCGAGCGGCCGGAGTCTGCGCATTTTGTGATGTGGCCGGTCGAGAAGGGATATATCCCCGACCTCGACGAAGCGATGGCGCGGCTCGATCATTTGCGAAAGCATGGCGAGAGCGACTTCGCCTTCGGCTGGAGTCACCTGCCGCATATCAAGCTATGGATGAGCCGGAAATGCGGATGAGCGGAATGCGAGTCGCGCGCGTGGAAGGCGCAATGTTCAACGGGGTTGCCGTCGCCGATGGGCTCGCTTATTGCCGAGCCGGCTGCTGGGCGGAGCGCGCATGAGCAAGATCATCATCGACGGCAAGGAGCTCGACGTTCCGGCCGAATATACGCTGCTTCAGGCCTGCGAGGCGGCGGGCGCCGAGATCCCGCGCTTCTGCTTCCACGAGCGCCTGTCGATCGCCGGCAACTGCCGCATGTGCCTGGTCGAAGTGAAGGGCGGCCCGCCGAAGCCGACCGCCTCCTGCGCGATGGCCGTGCGCGACCTGCGGCCGGGTCCGAACGGCGAGCCGCCGGTCGTGCTCACCAATTCGCCGATGGCGCGGAAGGCGCGTCAGGGCGTGATGGAGTTCCTGCTCATCAACCATCCGCTCGACTGCCCGATCTGCGATCAGGGCGGCGAATGCGACCTGCAGGACCAGTCGATGGCCTATGGCGCGGATTCGTCGCGCTTCCACGAGAACAAGCGGGCGGTCGAGAACAAATATATCGGCGCGCTGGTCAAGACGGTGATGAACCGCTGCATCCAGTGCACCCGCTGCGTGCGATTCGTCACCGAGATCGCCGGCGTGCCCGAACTCGGCGCCACCGGGCGCGGGGAGGACATGGAGATCACCTCCTATCTCGAAAGCGCGCTGACCTCCGAACTCCAGGGCAATGTGGTCGATCTCTGCCCCGTCGGCGCACTGACCGCCAAGCCCATCGCGTTCCATGCCCGCCCATGGGAATTCGAGCACACCGAGTCCGTCGACGTCATGGACGCGGTCGGCTCGTCGATCCGCATCGACTCGCGGGGCCGCGAGGTCGTGCGCATCCTTCCGCGCACGAATGACGCGATCAACGAGGAATGGATTTCCGACAAGACACGTCATGTGGTCGACGGTCTCAAGACCCAGCGCCTCGACCGGCCCTATGTCCGCGCGGACGGCAAGCTGAAGCCCGCGAGCTGGCCGCAGGCCTTTGCGGCGATTGCGGCGAAGGTGAAGGCGACGAACGCGGCCCGGATCGGCGCGCTGGCGGGCGACCTCGCGAGCGTCGAGGAAATGTTCGCGCTGAAAGGTCTGATGACGCGGCTCGGCTCGAAGAACATCGACTGCCGGCAGGACGGGTCGCGCGCTCATCCGAAATTCGGCCGCGCATCCTATATTTTCAATTCGACCATCGCCGGCATCGAGCAGGCGGATTCGATCCTCATCGTCGGCGCGAACCCTCGCCGCGAGGCGCCCGTGCTCAACGCGCGCATCCGCAAGCGTTGGCTCAAGGGCGCGCCCGTGAGCCTGATCGGCGAGCGCGCGGACCTCACTTACAATTACGCCTACCTTGGCGCGGGACCCGACTCGCTTTCCTCTCTGAAGCCGCCGCCCGGCGAGAAGCCGATGCTGATCCTCGGCGCGGGCGCGCTTGCGCGCGGCGACGGCGTCGCGGTTCTGGCGGCGGCGGCCAATGCGGCTCAGACGATGGGCGTCGTCAAAGACGGATGGAATGGCTTCAACGTTCTGCAGACGGCCGCCTCCCGCGTCGGCGGTCTCGATCTCGGACTGACGCCGAGCGAGGACGGGCTCGACGCGACGGACATGGCCAAGGCGACCGCGCTCGACGTCCTGTTCAACCTCGGCGCCGACGAGATCGACGTGCAGCCGGGCGCCTTCGTGGTCTATATCGGAACGCACGGCGACCGCGGCGCGCATCGCGCCGACGTGATCCTGCCGGGCGCGGCCTATACGGAAAAGACCGGCATCTACGTGAACACGGAGGGGCGGCCGCAGTTCGCGGAGCGGGCGATCTTCCCGCCCGGCGACGCGCGCGAGGACTGGTCGATCCTGAGGGCGCTCTCCGACGTGCTCGGCGCGACGCTTCCCTATGATTCCCTGAGCCAGCTCCGCGCGACGCTCGGGGCGGGCTTCCCGCACCTCGTCCGGTTCGATACGGTCGCGCCCGCCGATCCCGCGGCGCTCTCGGGCCTCGCGGCGGTTGTCGGCTCCCTGGACAAAACGCCGTTCGGCTCGGCGATCGAAGACTTCTACCTCACCAATCCGATTGCGCGCGCGTCCCGCACCATGGCCGAATGTTCGGCGCTGGCGCGCGGCGTGAGGCTGCAGGCTGCGGAATAGACCCATGACGAGCGTCACTCCCACGCGCCCGCGCGCTTCGCTCTCCGTCTCGACGGCGCTGTCGGGTCTGATCGTCGCTGCGATCGTCGCCCTGGCGCTGATCTGGTGGCTGGCGCATGTCGGCGTCTTCGCGGAGATCGGCCGCTGGATGCACGAGACGGATCTCGGCGCAGCCGTCCGCTACATCCTCGAGGGCCTGCTGCTTCTCGTTTGCGTCCTGCTTTCGACGGCAGTGCTCATCTATCTCGAGCGCAAGATCTGGGCGTCGGTGCAATTGCGCCGCGGGCCGAATGTGGTCGGGCCATGGGGCGTCATGCAGCCCTTCGCCGACTTCGGGAAATTCATCCTGAAGGAGCCGATCATCCCGGCGAGCGCCAACAAACTGGTGTTCGTGCTCGCGCCGCTCGTCTCGGTCATCCTGTCGATGGCGGCCTGGGCGGTGATCCCGGCGGCGGACGGCTGGGTGGTCAGCGACATCAATGTCGGCGTCCTCTATCTGTTCGCCGTGTCCTCGCTTGGCGTCTACGGCATCATCATGGCGGGCTGGGCGTCGAACTCGAAATATCCGCTGCTCTCGGCGCTCCGCTCCGCCGCGCAGATGGTCTCCTACGAAGTGTCGATCGGCTTCGTGATCGTCACGGTCGTGATGTGCGCGGGCTCGCTCAACCTCTCCGATATTGTGCGGGCGCAGGATACGCGCTGGGGCTTCCTCGGCTGGTATTGGCTCCCGCTTCTGCCGATGTTCATCATCTTCTTCATCTCCGCGCTCGCGGAGACGAATCGGGCGCCCTTCGATCTCACGGAAGCGGAGTCGGAGCTGGTGGCCGGCTACCAGGTCGAATATTCGGCGTCGCTCTTTCTGCTGCAGTTCCTCACCGAGCTTGTGGCGGTGCTTGCGATGTCGGCTATGACGGCGACCTTCTTCCTCGGCGGCTGGCTCTCGCCGCTGCCGTTCCCGCCCTTCACCTGGGTGCCCGGCGTGATCTGGTTCCTGATCAAGTCGTGGTCGGTGGTGTTCTGCTTCTCGATGGTGAAGGCTTTCGTGCCGCGCTATCGCTACGACCAGCTGATGCGGCTCGGCTGGAAGGTGTTCCTGCCGATTTCGCTGTTCATGGTCGTCGCGGTGGCGGCCGTGCTGAAGTTCACCGGCGCCGGCATGCCGGGGCAGGGTTGAGGGAGAGACAGATGGCTCTCAGACTGGCGCAGTCCGCCCGCTCGCTGTTCCTGCTCGAATTCCTCGCGGCTTTCGCGCTTTCGGTCCGCTACATGTTCAAGCCGAAGGCGACGCTGAACTATCCGCACGAGAAGTCGCCGCTCTCGCCCCGCTTCCGGGGCGAGCATGCGCTGCGCCGCTATCCGAACGGCGAAGAGCGGTGTATCGCCTGCAAGCTGTGCGAGGCGATCTGCCCGGCGCAGGCGATTACGATCGAGGCCGGTCCGCGCCGCAATGACGGCACTCGCCGGACGACGCGCTACGACATCGACATGACGAAGTGCATCTACTGCGGCTTCTGCCAGGAGGCCTGTCCTGTCGACGCCATCGTCGAGGGGCCGAATTTCGAATTTGCGACCGAGACGCGCGAGGAACTCTTCTACGACAAGGACCGGCTGCTCGCGAACGGCGCGCGCTGGGAACGGGAGCTTGCGCGCAACATCGCAATGGATGCGCCCTACAGGTAGGGCGTGCGCGGATCTGAAGGGTTTGGCTGAGGCGGGGCCTTAAGACCGCCAAGGCGCCGGACCTTCTCCCCACGAGCGGAGGAGGTCGGCGCGATGGGTTTGGAAGGGCTGAGCGACGATGGCCGACGCGGTATTCTTCTGGATTTTCTCGATCGTCCTCGTCGGATCGGCGCTGGCGGTGATCGTCGCGCGCAATCCCGTGCATTCGGTCCTGTTTCTGATCCTGTCCTTCGTCTGCGCGGCCGGACTTTTTCTCGTGCTCGGGGCCGAATTCCTCGCGATGATTCTGGTCGTCGTTTATGTCGGCGCGGTGGCGGTGCTGTTCCTCTTCATCGTGATGCTGCTCGACGTGGACTTCGCCCGCTTCAAGGAAGGCTTCGTCCAGTATCTCCCCCAGGGGGCGCTGATTGCGCTGATCGTGGCCGCGCAACTCATCTATGTCATGTCCGGCTGGCATGTCTCGCCGAAAGCCGCGTCGCCCGCGACCCCGTCGGGGACCCTCTCCAATACCGCCGCGCTCGGCGAGGTGCTCTACACCCGCTATTTCTACTTCTTCCAGGCCGCAGGCATGATCCTGCTCACCGCGATGATCGGCGCAATCGTTCTGACGTTGCACCATAAGGCGGGCGTCAAGCGCCAGAACGTCGCGGACCAGGTGGCGCGCACGCCCGAGACCGGGGTCGAGTTACGCAAGGCGCCTTCGCGGGCCGGGATCTGAGGACGAAGCCGATGGATCTTTCCGCTTATCTGACGCTCGCTGCGATCGTGTTCACGATCGGGATCGCCGGCATCATCCTCAATCACAAGAACATCATCATCATCCTCATGTCGATCGAGTTGATCCTGCTCTCGGTCAACATCAACCTCGTGGCTTTCTCGACCTTCCGAGGGGACCTCACGGGGCAGGCCTTCGCGCTCTTCGTCCTGACGGTGGCCGCCGCCGAAGCGGCCATCGGTCTTGCGATCCTTGTCGCCTATTACCGGAACCGCGGCTCGATCGCGGTCGAGGACATCAATTCGCTGAAGGGTTGAGGCGGACGCTATGTATGATCTGATCGTCTTCCTGCCGCTCTTCGGCTTCCTGATCGCGGGCATATTCGGGCGGCTCATCGGCGCGCGCGGCGCCGAATTCGTGACGACCGGCTTCCTCGGCATTTCATTCCTTCTTTCATGGATCGCGTTCTTTCAGGTCGCGGGCGGGGCGGACGCGCATGTGCCGGTCGCGAACTGGTTCACGTCCGGCAAGCTCGCGGTCGCCTGGGCGCTGCGGGTGGACACGCTGACGGCCGTCATGCTGATCGTCGTGACGACGGTCTCCTTCCTCGTGCATGTCTATTCGATCGGCTACATGCATGAGGACCCGTCGCGGCCGCGCTTCTTCGCCTATCTGTCGCTCTTCACCTTCGCCATGCTGATGCTGGTGACGGCGGACAATCTCGTGCAGATGTTCTTCGGCTGGGAGGGCGTCGGCCTCGCCTCCTATCTGCTGATCGGCTTCTGGTACGAAAAGCCCTCCGCCAACGCGGCGGCCATCAAGGCCTTCGTCGTCAACCGCGTCGGCGATTTCGGCTTCGCGCTCGGCATCTTCCTCACCTACGTCCTGACGGGTTCGGTGATCTTCGACCAGATCTTCGCCGCCATTCCCGGGCTTCACGGCAAGGTCTTCCATTTCATCGGCATGGACTGGGACGCGGTGACGCTCGCCTGCCTGCTGCTCTTCATGGGCGCGATGGGCAAGTCGGCGCAGTTCCTGCTGCACACCTGGTTGCCGGATGCGATGGAGGGCCCGACGCCAGTCTCCGCCCTCATCCATGCGGCGACCATGGTCACCGCCGGCGTCTTCATGGTGGCGCGTCTGTCGCCGCTTTTCCAGGCCTCGCCGACCGCGCTGAGCGTCGTGCTCATCGTCGGCGCGACCACGGCCTTCTTCGCCGCGACCGTCGGCCTCGTGCAGAACGACATCAAGCGCGTCATCGCCTATTCGACCTGCTCTCAGCTCGGCTACATGTTCGTCGGCCTCGGCGTCGGCGGCTACAGCCTCGGCATGTTCCACCTGTTCACGCATGCCTTCTTCAAGGCGCTGCTGTTCCTGAGCGCCGGCTCCGTGATCCACGCCATGCACCATGAGCAGGACATGCGCCGCATGGGTGGATTGCGCACCGAAATCCCCGCCACATTCTGGATGATGATGGCCGGCACGCTGGCTCTGACTGGCGTTGGAATTCCGTTCACCTCTTTCGGCTTCGCGGGTTATGTGTCGAAGGATGCGATCATCGAGGCCTCCTACGCGTCGCACAGCTATGGCGCGGTTTACGCCTTCATCTGCGTCGTGGTCGCGGCGGCCTTCACCTCCTTCTATTCCTGGCGTCTCGTATTCATGACCTTCTTCGGCGCGCGCGGGCAGCGTGAATCGTGGATGGAGGACGCTCACGGGGCGGGCGACCATGGCGCCCATGCAGCCGCCGGTCACGACGATCACGGGCACGATGACCACGGCGCGCACCCCGCGCATGAATCGCCGCCGGTGATGCTCATCCCGCTCGCGGCGCTCGCGGTCGGCGCGGTCTTCTCGGGCGTCCTCTTCCGCTACTGGTTCATCGGCGGCGGGGTCGAGGAGTTCTGGCGGCACTCGCTGTTCTTCGGCAAGGGCAACGAGATCCTCGAACAGATGGAGCACGTCCCCTTCTGGGTCTCCCTGTCTCCGACGCTCATGATGCTCGGCGGCCTTGTCGTCGCCTGGTACATGTATATCGTCCAGCCGGAAGCGCCGCGCGAGCTCGCCCGGATGTTCCCGGACCTGTACCGCTTCCTCCTCAACAAGTGGTACTTCGACGAGCTCTATGATCTGATTTTCGTCCGGCCCGCCTTCTGGATCGGGCGCCTGTTCTGGAAGGGCGGCGACGGCGCGGTCATCGACGGCCTCGGGCCGAACGGCATTGCGGCGCGCGTGCTCGATGTGACGCGCGGCGTGGTGAAGCTCCAGACCGGCTACATTTATCAATACGCTTTCGCAATGCTGCTCGGGGTCGCCGCTTTCGCGACCTGGTATCTGTTCACGGGGGTCCGCTGATGTCCGGTTCGTGGATCCTCTCGGGCCTGCTGGCGCTGCCGATCCTGGGCTCGCTTTGCATCCTGCTCGTTCCGGGCAATTCGGAAGCGGGCAAGCAGAATGCGCGCTGGATCGCGCTGGTCACGACGCTTGCGACCTTCATCGTGAGCCTCTTCGCGTGGGGCCGCTTCAACCTGGCCGAGTCCGGCTTCCAGCTGGTCGAGGAGCACGACTGGTTCTCGCACGTCATTCTCTACAAACTCGGCGTCGACGGCGTGTCGATGCCCTTTGTGCTGCTGACGACTTTCCTCATGCCGATCTGCATCGCGGCCTCATGGACCTCGATCCAGAACCGCGTGAAGGAATATATGATCGCCTTCCTCGTGCTCGAGACGCTGATGATCGGCGTGTTCGTCGCGCTCGATCTCCTGCTGTTCTACCTGTTCTTCGAGGGCGGCCTGATCCCGATGTTCCTCATCATCGGCATCTGGGGCCACAAGAACCGCGTCTATGCGGCCTTCAAGTTCTTCCTCTACACGCTGACCGGCTCGCTGCTGATGCTGCTGGCCATCATGTTCATGTACTGGACGGCGGGGACCACCGACATCACCGTCCTGCTCAAGACCCCCTTCGATCCGAAGGTGCAGACCTGGCTGTGGCTGGCCTTCTTCGCGTCCTTTGCCGTGAAGATGCCGATGTGGCCGGTCCACACATGGCTGCCCGACGCCCACGTCGAGGCGCCGACGGCGGGCTCGGTCATCCTGGCGGGCATCCTGCTGAAGATGGGCGGCTATGGCTTCATCCGCTTCTCGCTGCCGATGTTCCCGGACGCCTCCATGTACTTCGCGCCGCTCGTCTATGCGCTGTCGGTGATTGCGATCATCTACACCTCGCTCGTGGCGCTGGCGCAGGACAATATGAAGAAGCTGATCGCCTATTCGTCGGTCGCTCACATGGGCTTCGTCACGATGGGGATCTTCGCCGCCAATACGCAGGGCGTGCAGGGCGCCGTCTATCAGATGGTGAGCCACGGCCTCGTCTCGGGCGCGCTCTTCCTTTGCGTCGGCGTCCTCTATGACCGGACGCACAGTCTGGCGATCGCCGATTACGGCGGCGTCGCGCAGCGGATGCCGCTCTATGCGCTGGCCTTCATGCTGTTCACGATGGCCAATGTCGGGCTCCCCGGCACGTCCGGCTTCGTCGGCGAGTTCCTGACGATGATCGGCGCCTTCCAGGCCAACACCTGGGTGGCCTTCTTCTCGGCCTTCGGCGTGATCCTCTCGGCGGCCTATGCGCTCTATCTCTACCGGCGCGTCGTCTTCGGGGTGATCGAGAAGGCGAGCCTCGCCAATATTCTCGACCTCAACGCTCGCGAGATCGCGATGCTCGCGCCGCTCGGACTGCTCGTGATCTATTACGGCGTCCATCCGCAGCCGATCATCGACGCGAGCGCCGCGTCCATCGACTCGCTGCTCAAGGGCTTCTCGCAGGCCCTCACCGCAACCAAGACGGCGGGGCTCTGAGCGGTCATGCACGCCAGCCATTTTGAAGACGAGCGCGTCCCATGCATCTGACGGCGATTTCCCTTCCCGTTGTCCTGCCGCAGGCGGTGCTCGCGGCCGGCCTGCTCATGCTGGTGCTTTACGGGGCCATTCGCGGCGAGCGGTCGTACAATCTGGTGACCGAGATTTCGGTCGCGCTGCTCGGGCTCGTGTTCATTCTGGTCGTCGCCAAGAACCGGCCGATGGGCCTGACCTTCTACGGCAGCCTGTCGGACGACGCCTTTACCCGCTTCATGAGCGGGCTCATGCTGATCGGCTCGCTGGTGACCCTTTTGCTCTCGCTCGAGTTCATGCGGCGCGAGCGCATGGCCGGCTTCGAGTTTCCCGTGCTGATCCTTCTGTCGACGCTCGGCATGCTGATGCTGATCTCGGCGAACGACTTCATCGCGCTTTATCTCGGCCTCGAACTCATGAGCCTGCCGCTCTATGTGATCGCGGCCTATCGCCGGCATGATCTGCGGGCGACAGAAGCGGGCATCAAGTATTTCGTGCTCGGCTCCCTCTCGTCCGGCATGCTGCTCTATGGCGTATCGCTGATCTATGGCTACGCCGGCTCCATCGCGTTCGCCGACGTCGGCGCTGCCGTGCATGACCACAACAGCATCGGCGTGCTTTTCGGCCTCGTCTTTTTACTGGCGGGCCTCGCGTTCAAAATCTCCGCCGTCCCTTTCCACATGTGGACGCCCGACGTCTATGAAGGCGCGCCGACGCCGGTCACGACCTTCTTCGCGTCCGCCCCGAAGATCGCCGCGATGGCGATGCTTGTGCGCGTGGTCTTTGCGGCCTTTCCGGGCATCGTCGACGACTGGCGGCAGATCCTCACCTTCGTGTCGATCGCCTCGATGGCGCTTGGCTCCTTCGCGGCCATCGGGCAGACGAGCTTCAAGCGGCTGATGGCCTATTCCTCGATCGGCCATATGGGCTTCGCGCTGGTCGGGCTCGCGGCCGGCACTGTCGAGGGCGCGCAAAGCGTGCTCGTTTACATGGCGATCTACATTGTCATGACGCTCGGGACCTTCGCCGCCATCCTCAGCATGCAGCGCGGCGGCAAGGCGGTCGAGACAATCGGCGATCTCGCGGGCCTCGCCCGCACCGACGGGGCTATGGCCTTCTTTCTGGCGACAATGATGTTCTCGCTCGCGGGCATTCCGCCGCTCGCCGGCTTCTTCGCCAAGTTCTATGTCTTCGCAGCGGCCATCAAATCCGGCCTTTACGGGCTTGCCGTCATTGGCGTTCTGGCGAGCGCGGTCGGCGCCTACTACTATCTGCGCATCGTGAAGCTCATGTATTTCGACGAGCCGGCGCCGGCCTTCGACCGGCCGAACTTCACAGCGCGGGCGGTTCTTGCGCTTTCCGCGGCGCTGGTCATCCTCTTCGTCTTCGCGCCCTCGCTTGTGACCGACGCCGCGATGGCGGCCGCCCAATCGCTCTTTTGACCCAGGATGGGCAGAGGCCGTCGGCGGCCGACGGATGGCGGGTCGCGCGCTTCGCGACGATCGACTCGACCAACGAGGAAGCGCGGCGCCAGGCGCTTGCGGGCGACCCTGGGCGGCTGTGGATCGTCGCCGGGCAGCAGAGCGCGGGGCGAGGGCGGCGCGGGCGCGTCTGGGCTTCGCCCGCGGGAAATCTCTACGCCAGCGCGCTTCTGATCGAGCCGTGCCCGCAGGTGCGCGCGACCGAGCTCGGTTTTGTCGCGGGCGTGGCGCTCGTGCGCGCCGCGCGGGATCTTGGAACGGCGGCCCGTCTCAAATGGCCGAACGATCTCATGCTCGATGGCGGCAAATGCGCGGGCCTCCTCGTGGAAGGCCTGCAACTGGCGGGCGGCCGCTTCGCCTGCATCGTGGGCATCGGCGTGAACTGCGCGGAGGCGCCGGAGGCGCTTGATTATCCGACGGCTACGCTGAAGACTTGTGACGGCGACCCGATCGAAGCGGCTGCGCTGTTTGAAAAGCTTCGGGATCGCTTTGCCGAAGCGCTTCAGGAATGGCGCGCCGGCGAAAATTTCCCCGCCATCCGCGAGGCCTGGCTCGCGCATTCCGGCCCGGTCGGCGAGCGAATCCGCATTTCCGGCCGAGACGGCCGCCGGGAGGGCGTGTTCGAGGGGCTTGACCTTGACGGCCGTTTGCTGTTTCGCGGGGAGGGCGGGATCGAGGCAGTCGAGACCGCGGATCTCTGGATATTGCCTGCATCGGATGGCTCGCGCGCGGCGGATCGTTCCGCGCTCGCGGGAGAAGGCCGAACATAAATGAGCGACGAGAACGAGTTCGTATTCGCGGCCCTTGGGGGCCTCGGCGAAATTGGAATGAACTGCGCCCTTTACGGCTACGGGCCGCAGCGGGCGCGCAAATGGCTGATGGTCGACCTCGGCGTCGCCTTTGCAGGCGATGAAGCGCCCGGCGTCGACCTCATCATGCCGGACGTCTCCTTTGTCGAGAAGGTCGCCAGGGATCTCGTCGGCATCGTCATCACCCATGCGCATGAAGATCATATCGGCGCGCTCGCGGAGCTATGGCCGAGCCTGAAGACGCAAGTCTACGCGTCGGCCTTTGCCGCAGGGCTCGCGGAAGCGCGGCGGCTCGGCGAGCCGGGCGCGCCCGAAATCCCGATCCGCGTCGTCCGTCCAGGCCAGCGGATCGACATCGGGCCGTTCAACGTCGAGTTCGTCAACGTCGCCCATTCGATCCCCGAAAGCATGGCGCTCGCGATCCGGACGCCTGCCGGGCTCGTTGTCCACACCGGGGACTGGAAGGTCGATCCCACGCCCGTCGTCGGCGCCCCGACCGACGAAGCGCGCCTCATGGCCCTTGGCGACGAGGGCGTCCTCGGACTTGTCTGCGATTCCACAAATGTGCTGCGCGAGGGCGAAAGCCCGTCCGAGCGCGACGTCGCGGCGACGCTCAAGGACATCGTCGGCCGGGCGAAGAACCGGGTGGTCGTCACCACTTTCGCTTCCAATGTCGCGCGCCTGCGCTCGGCGGCGGAAGCCGGGCTCGCGTCGGGGCGTCAGGTCTGCATCCTCGGCCGGGCGATCGAGCGCGTCATCGCGGTCGCCCGCGAGCGCGGCATGCTCGACGGCGTGCCGCCGTTTCTCGGCATGGACGCTTTCGACCGTCTGCCACGCAACAAGATTCTGGCGCTTGCCACCGGCAGCCAGGGCGAACCGCGCGCCGCGCTCGCCCGCATGGCGGAAGACGAGCACCCGGTCGCGGAACTCGCGTCCGGCGACATGGTGATCTTCTCGTCCCGCACGATCCCCGGCAACGAAAAGGCTGTCGGCAGGATCGTCAACGCCTTCGCCAAGTCGGGGGTCGAGGTCGTCACCGACCGTGACGGGCTGGTCCATGTCTCCGGCCACCCGCGCCGGGAGGAAATGGCGAAAATGTATGCGTGGCTGAGGCCGCGGATCGCCGTCCCGGCGCATGGCGAGCCGCTGCATCTCACCGAGCACGCGGCCTTCGCAAAGGAGATGGGGGCGAAGCGCGTCATTCGCGCATTCAATGGCGATCTCGTGCGTTTCGGGCCGGGCGAGGCGGGAGCGATCGGCAAGATCAACGCCGGCCGGCGGCTCAAGGACGGCAACATCCTCCTGCCTGCCGATCAGGATTGCGTCGCGCAGCGCCGTAGGCTTTCCTTCTCGGGCGTCGTGTCCATCGCCATCGCGCTGACGCCGAAGGGCGAAATGGCGGGCGATCCGGATGTGATGATTTCGGGATTGCCGGAGCGAACGCGCGACGGCGCGGGCTTCGACGGGATCATCGATTCGGCGATCTTCGAGACTTTCGAGGGCCTGCCGCGCGGCAAGCGGCGCGACCCGGATTTCCTGTCCAGCGCTATTGAACGCGGCGTGCGCGGCGCAGTCGGCAACGTGTGGGGCAAGAAGCCTCAGGTGCATGTGCTGGTGGTTGAAGTCTAGAGAAGAATATCGTCTCCCGCCGACTGCGTCCTGCCGACTGCCCGCCGCCAAACGAGGGGCTATCGTTACCCTTCGCCATTCGCTATTCGCTACTCGCCAATCCTCACAGTCCGGACCGCCATGATCGGAAGACTGAACCACGTCGCCATCGCCGTTCCCGATCTCGCGAAGGCGACGAAGACCTATCGCGAGACGCTGGGCGCGCGCGTCTCCGAACCGAAGGATCAGCCCGAGCATGGCGTGACGGTGGTGTTCGTCGAATTGCCGAACACCAAGATCGAGCTTCTGCAGACGCTCGGCGACGCCTCTCCGATTGCGAAGTTCCTGGAGCGCAATCCCGAGGGCGGCATCCACCACCTTTGCTACGAGGTCGACGACATCATCGCGGCGCGCGACAAGCTGAAGGCCGGGGGCGCGCGGGTGCTCGGCGATGGCGAGCCGAAGATCGGCGCGCATGGCAAGCCGGTGCTGTTCCTGCATCCGAAGGATTTCCTCGGCACGCTGGTCGAGATCGAGCAGGTTTGACGCATGAAGCCATCCGCCAGCCGGGGCGGCATGAGCCGTCTCGGGGCGGACGGGCTGCTGCTCTTCACAGCCTTCCTGTGGGGCGTGACTTTCGTCGCGCAGAAGGAGGCGGCTTTCGTGACGCCGCCCATCGCCTTTGTCGCGTCGCGGTTCATCGTCTCGGCCGTGGCGCTCGCGCCGCTTGCGTTCTGGGAGTTCCGCCGCCTGCCGGGCAAGCCTCGCGGCGACGAATTGCGGCTTGCCGTCATCATCGGGTTCACGCTGTTTATCGGCACGAGCCTGCAACAGGCGGGGATCGAGACGACGAGCGCCACCAACGCCGGCTTCCTGACCGCCTGTTATGTCGTGCTGACCCCTTTCGTCGTCTGGGCGCTGGTCGGCAGGCGACCCCGCGCGCTGGTGATCGCGGCCGGCTTCGTCTCGCTGTTCGGCGCGTGGCTCCTTGCCTCGGGCGGCGGGCTCGCGGCGCCAAGCGTTGGCGACGGGCTGGTCCTGATCTCGGATTTCGCATGGGCGACCGGCATCGCGCTGACCCCGATCTATCTCGCCCGCTCGCGCAGGCCGCTCATGCTCGCCTTCGTGCAATATGTCGTCTGCGCGGCGCTCGCGACGCTCTGGTCCGGGTTCTTCGAGACGGTCGAGCCGCAACAGTTGCGCGACGCCGCGGGGGTGATCCTGTTCTCCGGCCTCATTTCGGGCGCGCTCGCCTTCACCCTGCAGATCTTCGCCCAGCGTCATACGCCGCCGGCGGAGGCGGCGCTGATCCTCTCGCTCGAAAGCGTGTTCGCAGCGGCGGCGGGGGCGGTGCTGCTCGGCGAGCGCCTGACGGCCGTCGGCGCGGCCGGCTGCGTCCTGATCCTCGCCGGCGCGATCGCGGTGGAGATCGAGCCGCTGTTCCTGCGGAGAGCGGCGCGGGCGTGACGGGATCGGTCGGGGCGCCGCACGAAAAAGCGCATGAAAGACCGCTTTTCAGATGAAAACGAGCGATTGCGAGGCTGTTTTCGCCGGTTTTTTCGCAGAAACGGGCATCAAATGAGCCCAAAACCATGCCAATTCCTTCCGCGAATTGTGCCCTTTCAAGGGCTTGCGCTGACATTTCCTTCCGGCGCATCGGGGTCGATGGCCTCATGGTGACCGAAATGAGGTGGAAAGATGGCGTCGGGAGCCGGGAGATTTCGGAAAATCCATGGCATGATCGGTTTCGGCTTGACGGCGAAGGGAGCATCATAGCCGATGATCCTGAAAAACAGAAGTAATTGTTCGACGCTTATGGCGTTAGGGGTTGGTTCGGGTGTGAAGGCGCAGGGGAGGGTCATGGACGGGCTTGAACCGTCCATGACGCGGCGGGCCTGAACTCTTCATCGCCGCTGACAGGAGCCTTCGCGCCCGCTATAAGCCCGCGCGTCCCATGCCCGAAGCCGCCTCGGCGGGCCTGTCCCGGTCATCAATGTCCTATCTGACATGAAGCATGCCGACCGGCTGGCGCTGCCAGAACGACGGCGGTGTCACAGACGGAAATGGGAGGGCCGGATCGAGTCCGGCCGGGATGGTTTTGGATTTCGTGAGACGAAGGGTCCGTTCATGCCCGGCTTGAGCAGCGCCGGCCTCGACGAGAGGCGGCGGAGGATCCTGTTCCGGGCGTGGCGGCGGGGCCTGCGCGAAATGGACCTCGTGATGGGCCAGTTCGCCGACGCCAATCTCGCGGCGCTGAACGAGGCCGAGCTTGACGAATTCGAGGCGCTGCTCGGCGTTCCCGACCCGCAGGTCCTCGCCTGGATCACGGGCTCGGAGCCGACGCCGCCTCAATACGACACGTCGCTGTTCGCGCGCGTCGCGGACGCGCCGCGAGAGGCGCTGAAAAGGACGGCAAGCGCGCGATGAGTCTGGTCGAAACCGCCCCGCTTCGCCTCGATTCTGCTGTGCGCCGCCTCGGCGAGGGCGGTGTGGTCACGCTCGCCCGCGCGCCCGAGGGATTCGACGCCTTCGTCGTGGCGGATCTCGCCCGCTCGCTTGCGGCGGCAGGCGAAAAGCGGGCCGTGGCGCTGGTCTTTGTCGCGCGCGACGGCGTGCGGGCGCAAAGCTTCATCGACGCGCTCGCGTTCGCGGCTCCCGAGATCGAGGCGCTCTATCTGCCGTCCTGGGACTGCCAGCCCTACGACCGCGTCTCGCCCAACGCCGCCATTTCCGCCGAACGGATGACGGCGCTGGCGCGTCTCGCCAAGAGCCGCGGCTCGGTCGAGCGCCCGCGCGTCCTCGTGGTCTCGGTCAGCGCGCTGACGCAGCGCGCGCCGCCGCGCGCCTATATGGAATCCGCGGCGCTTTCCGCCGCGCCGGGCAACACGGTGCGGATGGAAGACATCGTCCTCTGGCTTGAGGCCAATGGCTACAGCCGTGCGAGCACGGTGCGCGACGTCGGCGACTATGCCTCGCGCGGCGGCATTCTGGACCTCTATCCGCCCGGCGCGGCGGCGCCGATCCGGCTCGATTTCTTCGGCGACACGCTGGAATCGATCCGCGCTTTCGATCCCGAGACGCAGCGGAGCACCGGGCAATTGCGCTCGCTCGACCTCGTGCCGATGAGCGAGGCGCGCCTGACGACCGAGTCCATCAAGCGCTTTCGTCAGGCCTACGCCAAGGAATTCGGCGCGCCCGCGCCGAGCGACGACCTCTACGCCGCCGTCAGCGAGGGCAGACGGGCCATCGGCCTCGAACACTGGCTGCCTCTGCTCTACGACAAGCTCGATACGATCTTCGACTATGTCGATGGCGCGCCCTTCGTGCTCGACGCGAAGGCCGAGGAGGCCGCGAGCCAGCGCATCGCCCATGTCGCCGACGCCTATGGGGCGCGGCGCGCCGCCTACAATGAGGGGCCCGGGCGCTCGGACTACAAGCCGCTGCCGCAGACGCGGCTCTATCTTGCCGAGGACGAATGGCGCGCGCGACTCGACGCCGCGCCGCTCGCCCGCCTCACGCCCTTCGAAGCGCAACCCGGCGCCGCGAACATCATCGACTGCGGCGGTCATGTCGGGCGCAATTTCGCGCCGGAGCGGCAGGAAGAAAGCGCGAACGTCTTTGACGCGGTCGTCGCGCATATCAAGGCTTTGCGCGCGAAGGGCCTCGGCGTCATCGTGGCGGGCTGGAGCGACGGCTCGCGCGAGCGCCTGAGCCATGTGCTCTCCGAGCATGGGCTCAAATCGCTTGAGCTCGTCTCCTCGTTCTATCAGGCGCGGACCGCGCGCCCGGGCGCGCTGCCGCTCGCGGTGATCGCGCTCGAGCAGGGCTTCGAGACGCCGGATTTCGCGATCATCGGCGAGCAGGACATTCTGGGCGACCGGCTCGTGCGCCACGCCAGGCGCAAGCGCCGCGCTCAGGACGTGCTGGCGGAAGCGAGCGCGCTGACCGCGGGCGATCTCGTCGTCCATATCGACCACGGCGTCGGGCGCTTCGTGGGGCTCCAGACGATCGAAGCGGCGGGCGCGCCGCACGACTGCCTCGAAATCCACTATGCGGGCGGCGACAGGCTGTTCCTGCCGGTCGAGAATCTGGAGCTTCTGTCACGCTACGGCTCGGAGACGGGCGAACTCGACAAGCTCGGCGGGGCGGGCTGGCAGTCGCGGAAGGCGCGGCTCAAGAAGCGCGTGCGCGAGATGGCGGGCGAACTCATCCGCGTCGCCGCGCAGCGCATGACGAGACCCGCGCCGCGCCTCATTCCGCCCGAAGGGCTCTACGACGAGTTCTGTGCGCGCTTCCCCTACGACGAGACGCAGGACCAGGCGAACGCCATCGAGGCGACGCTCGACGATCTCGCGGCGGGCCGCCCGATGGACCGCCTCGTCTGCGGCGACGTCGGCTTCGGCAAGACGGAAGTGGCGCTGCGCGCGGCTTTCGTCACGGCGATGGGCGGAAAGCAGACGGCGATCGTCGTGCCGACGACGCTGCTCGCGCGCCAGCATGCGAAGAATTTCCGCGATCGCTTCGCGGGCCTTCCCGTCCGGATCGGCCAGCTCTCGCGCATGGTGGGCGCCGCCGAGCAGCGCGAGGCGAAGAAGGGTCTCGCGGAGGGCGGCGTCGACATTGTGATCGGCACGCATGCGATTCTCGGCAAGACGGTGCAGTTCAAGGACCTCGGCCTCGTCGTGGTGGACGAGGAGCAGCATTTCGGCGTCGCGCACAAGGAGCGCCTGAAGGAGCTTCGCGCGGAAGTCCACATGCTGACGCTCTCGGCGACGCCGATCCCGCGCACGCTGCAGCTTGCGATGACGGGCGTGCGCGACCTTTCGATCATCGCGACGCCGCCGGTCGACCGGCTCGCGGTGCGCACCTTCGTCTCGCCCTTCGACGCGCTGATCGTGCGCGAGGCGCTGCTGCGCGAACGCTATCGCGGCGGCCAGTCGTTCTACGTCTGCCCGCGCATCGAGGATCTGGACGAGGCGGCGAGCTTCCTGCGCCAGAACGTGCCGGAAGCGAAATTCGTCGTCGCGCATGGCCAGATGGCGGCGGGCGAACTCGAGGACAAGATCGGCGCCTTCTACGACGGCAAGTACGACATCCTGCTCTCGACGGCGATCGTCGAGTTCGGGCCTCGACATTCCGCGCGCCAACACGATGATCGTGCATCGCGCCGACATGTTCGGCCTTGCGCAGCTCTATCAGTTGCGGGGCAGGGTGGGGCGCTCGAAGATCCGCGCCTATGCGCTCTTCACGACTCCGGCCAAGGCGCAGATCACGCCGCAGGCGGAGAAGCGTCTCGCGGTGTTGCAGTCGCTCGATACGCTCGGCGCGGGCTTCCAGCTCGCGAGCCACGATCTCGACCTGCGCGGCTCGGGCAATCTGCTCGGCGAGGAGCAGTCCGGCCATATCAAGGAGGTCGGCTACGAGCTTTATCAGCAGATGGTCCGCGAGGCGGTCGAGCGCATCAAGTCGGGCGACGACGCGCCCGCGGAAGATGTCTGGTCGCCGACCATCCAGCTCGGCGCGCCGGTGACGATCCCGGAGGCCTACATCCCGGACCTGCCGACGCGGCTCTCGCTCTACCGGCGCCTGTCGTCGCTGGAGGACGAGGCGGAGATCGACGCGATGGGCGCCGAGATCGTGGACCGCTTCGGCCCGCCGCCGCCGGAAGTCGGGCTGCTCATGAAGCTCGTTCTCATCAAGGCGCTCTGCCGCAAGGCCAATGTCGAGAAGCTCGACGCGGGCGCGAAGGGGCTGACGCTCGCCTTCCGCGGCAACGCCTTCGCCAATCCGACGGGCCTCGTGAAATGGGTCGCGTCGCAAGGCTCGCTCGCCCGCGTGCGGCCCGACATGCGGATCGTCGTGGTCGACGATTTCGAGAAGCTCAAGGACCGCCTCGACGGGACGCTGACGGTCATGCGCGAGATCGCGAAGATCGCGGGGAAGAAGGGGTAGGGATTTCGCCGACGCGACGCGAGAGGGCGCGCCTGCTTTACGTGGGTCGGGACTTCGAACGCACCGACGTCAATGATGGCGTCTGATAGCGCCGCGGCGAAGCGCTTTACGTCTTCGCCTTCCTCGGCGCCCGGTCCAGTTCCGGATAATGCCGGAAGATGCCGGATTCGTTGAACGGCAGGCGCCGGTCCGAGGCGAGATAGCGCGCGACATTCGGCCGCCCGGCGACCCGCGCGGCAAGCGCCGCGAGCTTCGGGTAGCGGTCGGCGGCGTCCGCGAAGGCGCGCGGGAAGGCGTAAGCCATGCCGGCCCAGATCTGGAAGAGCGAGAGATCGACCGTCGAAAGCGTGTCGCCCACGGCCTGCGTCTCGCCGGCCGGATTGGCTGCGAGCGTGCGCTCGAAATAGCCGAGATATTTCGGGACGCGCTCGTCGAGGAACGCGGCCGCGCGCTTCTTCGCCGCCGCCTTCTGGTCCTCGTAATAGAGGCCCGTCGAGATCGGATGATGCGTGTCGTGGACCTCGGCCACGAAATCCGTGATCGTGAGCTGGAGCCCATGCGCGAAGCGGCGCAGCTTCTCGTCCTTCGGCGCGAGCCCGAGCTTCGGCCCGAGGTAGTCCAGGATGTTCGCGACATGCGAGACGATGAACGCGCCGTCGCGCAGGAAGGGCGGGGCGAAGGGCGGGAAGGGCGCGGCCTCGTCGCCCATCATCGCCGTCATCGCCTTGACGCCCCGCCCGGAGCCCTTCTCGCGCGCGACGTCGACATAAGGCGCGCCGGCTTCCTCGAGGGCGAGCCGCACGAATTCGCCGCGGCCCTGAATCCCGGGCCAGTAGAAGAGCTCGTAGGCCATGGGCGGAGCTCCGGCGGTCAGATCTGCGGGCGCATCCGGTCTTCGGCTTTCAGGAAGCGTCGGGCGTGATCGAGAAGCTGGCCGTCCGTCGGGTGATCGGCGGATTCGACGCCTTCGACATTGGCGCGGACCCGGGGGTGCTTCTCGGCGAGAAATTTGGCGAAGGCGGTCTTCTCGACGACCGGGGCCGACGATGAGGATCGAACCGGCGCTGGCGATCTCGTCGCCACATCCTCGAAAAACGACCTTGTCCTCGGGCGTCCGCTGACCTGTGCGCTTCTGGCCATGGCTAACGTCGCGGACCGAATGATTGGCGTGGATCACGGTCTTGTCCGCATCGTCCGCGTTGAAATGGAGAATGCGCGCCTGCTTGTGGTCGATCCAGACGACGGCGTGAAAATGGGCCATGGGGTCGGCTCCTCGGAAGTTGGCCTGAAGAAAGGGAAAGGTCGCTAGACCGGCTGGACGCCAGCGTAAACCGTTTCCTTCGCCTCGATGGGGCGGGGAATTGTCGCATGTCCCTCCCGCCGCAGCACGAAGAAGAAATAGGCCGGGGCCTTGTCGCCACGCCGGTCCATGAGGCCGAGCGCCGTGTCGGCGTCCACCTTGCGGAAGATGTCATGAATCGGCAGCGCGTCGTAGATCATCGTCGCGGTCGCCGCGCCGCGAAACTCCGTCATCCGCAGACGGGCCTTCGGCTTGTCCGTCCGGAAGAATTCGAGCGCGCCGCGCGCAATCGGCGCGACCGCGGGGGATTTCACGATTTTCGCGCAATGTTCGATGAGCCCGATCGGCGCGTAAGCCGGATCGACGCTGAAGAGCGCGCCGGGCTTCCCGAAAATGAGGGGATGCACCGCTTCCGGGCTTTCGAAGCGCTTGCCGTGCCAGCCGAAGACTTCGAGGAGGCCGTCGAGCGGATGGCCGGTGCGAAGGCCCGAGCCCTTCCATGCGCCGATCATCGCGCCCGCGGGCATGGGCGGAAGGCTGTCGAAGAACGCGAGCGCCTCCGAGGGCGTCGCGCCGCGCTCCAGCGCGGCGAGCCCCGTGACGCGCGGATTGACGACCTCAATCAGGGGCGCGGCCATGGAAGTCACAGCTCCTTCGCAACGCTCTTCCCCGCCCCAAAGATCCACCGCGAATGCGTCCGCGCCTTGTACGCGGCCCGCGCTCCGGCTCAACTCTATCCGTTCGCGCGGCGCTGCGCCATCGGGGGCGCATCCGGGCGGCCGACCCGTCGCAGCGCCGGAACGCGCCGGGCAGGGGTCGCGCTGGCCGCGCCGCTGCGCTATCAGGCCACAATGCGCCAGGACAAAGCAAACGCGCCGGGGGTTTCCGCGCCGCCCGACAAGGCGGCCACGGTCGCCGTCACCGAGGACGAGGACGGCATGCGGCTGGACCGCTGGCTGAAGCGCCGCTTCCCCGACATGCCCCAGACGCATCTGATGAAGATCGTGCGGAAGGGCGAGGTCCGGGTCGAGGGGAAGCGCGCCGAGATTTCGACGCGGCTCGAAGCCGGGCAGTCGGTTCGGGTTCCGCCGGTCCGCCGGCCCGAGCCCGCCGCGCCCGCGGTCCGCCGCGCCAATCCCGAGGACGCGGAAGCGATCCGCGCGATGACGCTCTACGAGGACAAGGACGTCCTTGTCCTCAACAAGCCCTACGGTCTCGCCGTGCAGGGCGGCTCCGGCACAAAGCGTCACATCGACGGCATGCTGGAGTTGCTTGCGGACAAGAACGGCAATCGCCCGGTCCTCGTCCACCGCCTCGACCGCGACACGTCGGGCGTCCTGCTCATCGCCAAGTCGCGCAAGATGGCCGCCGACCTCGGCGAGATTTTTCGCTCGCGCCGCGCCAAGAAGATCTACTGGGCGCTGGTCGAGGGCGTGCCGAAGCCGGCGCAGGGGCGCATCTCCATGTTCCTCGCCAAGGGCGAGGGCATGGGGGATGAGCGCGGGCCGAAGGGGCAGGGCAGGGCCGACCTCGAACGGATGCGGGTCGCCAAGCACGGCGACCCCGACGCGCAGCACTCGGTGACGCTCTACGCCACGATCGACAAGGTCGCCCCCCGCCTCGCGTGGCTCTCGATGCGGCCGATCACCGGGCGCACCCATCAGCTGCGCGCCCATGCCGAGGCCATCGGCCATCCGATGATCGGGGACCCGAAATACAACCGGAAGGCCGCCAACGACCCGGCCCGCAGCGATCCCTTGCGCGCCGTGCCGCCGGGGATCGAGCCGAAGCTGCATCTGCTCGCGCGCCGTCTCGTGCTGCCGCATCCGCGCGGCGGCATCATCGACGTGACGGCGCCCTTGCCCGAGCACATGCGGAAAAGCTTCGACATGTTCGGCTTCGAGCCGCCGGCCCGCGACCCGATCGAGGACGCGCCCGATGAGTGACGAGGCCAATCCCATGCGGGCGGCGCAGGCCAACATGCGGCAGCCGCAGATCAAGCGCTTCTATCAGCGACGTCGAGGTGAAGCAGGCCGACGGCGCTTTTGCGCTCGCCCTCGATGGACGGCTCGCCAGAACGCCCGGCCGCAATCCGCTCGCCTCGAAAAGTCGCGCCCTGATGGAGCGCGTCGCCGAGGAATGGCGGCGGCAGGGCGAGACGATCGACCCGCCCGACATGCCGCTGACCCGGCTTTTGAACGTCGCCATCGACGGCGTTGCGGGCAAGATGGCCGAGACGCGCGCGGCGACGGCGGCCTATGCGGATTCCGATCTCGTCTGCTACCGCGCCGACGAGCCGGAATCGCTCGCCGAGCGCCAGCGGCAGGCTTTCGATCCCGTCCTTGACTGGGCGGAGGAAAAGCTCGGCGTCCGCTTCAATCTCGCGGCGGGCGTGATGCATGTCCGGCAGCCGCCGGAGGCGCTGGCGGCGGTCCGCGCGGCGCTCGACGCGGTCGAAGACCCGACGGCGCTCGCAGCGCTCAGCACGATGACGGCGCTCACCGGCTCCGTTCTCCTTGCGCTCGCCGTCGCGGACGGGCGGATCACGCCCGAGGAGGCCTGGCGCGCCGCGCATGTGGACGAGGATTTCCAGGCCGAGCGCTGGGGCGTGGACGCCGAGGCGAGGGCGCGCCGCGAGGCGCGCTGGCGGGAGATGGAGGCGGCTGCGGGGGCGGTGGCGGCGTTGACTGGCGCGACCTCGCAGTCCGGCTGAAGGGTTCGCTAGCCTTCATACAAACGTCGCAAGCGACGCCCGTTCCGGCGCCGCGCGCCCCATGCTATGCGGAACGGAGCGCCTGTTCGCACGAAGCCGGAAGCCCCGCATGAAAGATATTCTCGTCCGCCTCGACGCCCGCCGGGAGGCCGCCCGCCTCGGCGGCGGACAGCAGCGCATTTCCGCCCAGCACGCCAAGGGCAAGCTGACGGCGCGCGAGAGGATCGAGCTCCTCCTCGACCACGATTCCTTCGAGGAGTTCGACATGTTCGTCCAGCATCGCTGCGACGATTTCGGCATGGACGCGACCAAGATCCCGGGCGACGGCGTCGTGACCGGATGGGGCACCGTCAACGGCCGGACCGTCTATGTCTTCGCCAAGGATTTCACGGTGTTCGGCGGCTCGCTGAGCGAGACGCATGCGCAGAAGATCACCAAGATCCAGGACATGGCGGTCAAGAACCGCGCGCCGATCATCGGCCTCTTCGACGCGGGCGGCGCGCGCATCCAGGAGGGCGTGGCGGCGCTTGGCGGCTATGGCGAAGTGTTCCAGCGCAATGTTCTGGCCTCGGGCGTCATTCCGCAGATTTCGCTCATCATGGGCCCCTGCGCGGGCGGCGACGTCTATTCGCCGGCGATGACCGACTTCATCTTCATGGTGCGCGACACGAGCTACATGTTCGTGACCGGCCCGGACGTCGTGAAGACCGTCACGAACGAGACGGTGACGGCGGAGGAGCTCGGCGGCGCGCAGGTGCACACGACCCGCTCCTCGATCGCCGACCGCGCTTACGACAACGATGTCGAGGCGCTTCTGCAGATGCGCCGGCTCATCGACTTCCTGCCGGCCTCGAACCTCGAACAGCCGCCGAGCCTGCCGAGCTTCGACGATCCCGACCGGATCGACATGTCGCTCGACACGCTGATCCCGGACAATCCGAACAAGCCCTATGACATCAAGGAACTGATCTACAAGATCGCCGACGAGGGCGACTTCTTCGAGATCCAGGAGGCGCACGCGAAGAACATCGTGACCGGCTTTGCCCGCATCGAGGGATCGACCGTCGGCATCGTCGCCAACCAGCCGCTGGCGCTCGCCGGCGTGCTCGACAGCGACGCTTCGCGCAAAGGGGCGCGCTTCGTGCGCTTCTGCGACTGCTTCAATATCCCGATCGTCACCTTCGTGGACGTGCCGGGCTTCCTGCCGGGCACGGCGCAGGAATATGGCGGCCTCATCAAGCACGGCGCGAAGCTGCTCTTCGCCTATGCGGAGGCGACCGTGCCGAAGGTCACCATCATCACCCGCAAGGCGTTCGGCGGCGCCTATGACGTCATGTCGTCCAAGCATTTGCGCGGGGACATCAACCTTGCGTGGCCGACGGCGCAGATCGCGGTGATGGGCGCGAAGGGCGCGGTCGAGATCATCTTCCGCGCCGACGTCAACGATCCGGCGAAGATCGCGCAGCGCACGAAGGAATACGAGGACGCCTTCCTCTCGCCCTTCGTCGCGGCCGAGCGCGGCTATATCGACGAAGTCATCATGCCGCACGCGACCCGCAAGCGCCTCTCGCGCGTGCTCGCGATGCTGCGCAACAAGAAGCTCGAGAACCCCTGGAAGAAGCACGACAACATTCCGCTCTGAAGCGAGATTGCCGATTGCGCGCGCGAAACCCCCTGCGGCGCGGGGGCGCCGAGGCCGGGTTCACAACCATCGCCGGACGGACATTCGCGCAACCCGGGCTACCAGTCCATGCGCTGCTCCGGGCCGCCAAATTGCGGCGCGCGGCCCCGATAATGCGGCAAATCGTCGACGACCGGCCGCACCGCGAACTGGCATTGCATGTGGAACTGTGGGTGGAACATGCCCTCTGGGAGGACGTAACCGTTCACGCCGCGCATCTTGAGCACTGCGACTTCGATGAACAGCCTGGTTCCGCAGGTCCGGCAGAACAGGCGCGGATTGCGCCTCAAGGTCCAGGATGCCGGCTCACCTTTGACGATCACCACGTCGTCGGCCCGGTAGACAGACTCTGGAACGTATGCGGCGCCGTGCACCGCCTGGCAATCGTCGCAATGACAGAAGAACTGGGCGACCGGCTCGCCGGATATTTCCATTTCGACTTCCCCGCAACGGCATGTCACCCGCATGTCTCTTACTCCCAGAAAGAATGACGAAAGGGCATTCGCGGCCGAACGACCGCCTTGCCCAGTGGCTCGCTTCAACGATTGCGACGGGATTTAATGATCCTTATCCATCGCGATTCGAGCGACGGAGAGGGTTATGGCGGCGCGCGTGCCTTCGGTGAAGCGGTATGCGGCTGAGCGCGGAAGAGCGTCGGCAGCTTGAGGCGATGATCCGCAAGGGCAAGAGCCCGGCCCGCGCGCCGGTCAGGACTGGACATATGGCGCCGCCAATTGTTTGTCATGACATATGACTGAGAGAACGACCGTACGCCTTCCTGACGATCTGGTCCGGCGCGCCAGGCGAAAGGCGCTGGAGCAGGGTCGGTCATTGACATCGCTGATCGAAGAGGGCCTTCGGCTTGTTGTAAGCGACCCGAGGTCGTCGCGAACCCACCGGAGGACGCTGCCGCCAGTGAGTTCAGCAACAGGGGGCGTCCGTCCCGGGATCAATCTCGACAAAACCGCAGACTTGCAGGAGCTGGACGATCTCGGAATCAGCCGCATTGCGAGATCGTGACGCCCGGAGCGCGGCATTGGGGCATCTTCACGAACTTGTGCCGTGCGTCGGGAGCCCGCGGCGGGCTTGTCGCGGACGCGTGGTATGCGGCCCTCGCGATCGAGCGAGGCTGCACGTGGATCACGTGCGATCGCGACTTTCGTCGCTTCCCGAAGCTCGATTGGAGAGAGCCTGCTCTCTGACAATCCCGCTAAGCCGCCGCTCCTGACGCCATCGCCGCCGCCCGCATCGTCGCCTCCATGCAGTCGATCCGATGGGCGTCGGTCCGCAGCCGTGCCGCCAGCCCCGCGAAGGCGCCGCCGCCGAGGATGAGCGTGCGGGCGCCGGCCGCGACCGCCTCGTCCGCCAGTCTGGCAAGTTCGGCGAAGACGGCCTCCTCGCGACGCCGCACGTCGAGCCCCGTTCCATTGCCCGCGAAGACGCCGACAAAGCGCGACCTCGGGGCCGCCAGCGCCACCCGCTCCCCGAGAATCTCGACCCAGGCCTGGCCCATCGTCAGAATGGCGAAAGGCTCGCCGAGCGCGTCGGCCTCGCGGATCGAAGATTCCGCGAGCCCGAAGACAGGCTCCTTCGCGATTCCGCGCAGCGCTTCGAGCCCCGGATCGCCGAAACAGCCGATGACGACCGCGTCGTGAGGCCCCGAGGCTCGGGCATAAGCCTCCAGCACCTCGCGCGCGGCGAAGTCGTAGGACTCGCGGCTCGCGATGACCGGGAAACCGGAAGCCGCCGTCAGCCCCTCGATCCTGACGCCTGCGGGGAGATAGCGCGCGGCCGCCTCCGCCATCTGCTCGGTCATCGCGACGGTCGTGTTCGGGTTTATGAGTAGGAGGCTTCGCATTGCTGCGCCGTCGCTTCCGTCTGGGCCAGCCAGTGGCGCGCGATGGAATCGCGCCGCGCGATCCAGGCGCCGCCGCGCTGGACGATGTGGTCGAGGATCGTCTCCAGCCCGCCGATCCGGCCGGGACGGCCGATCATCCTCAGGTGCAATCCGATCGAGAGCATGCGCGGCGCATTCGCGCCTTCCCGCCACAGCCGGTCGAAGGCGGCGATCACGTAATCGGCGAAATCCTTGCCCGTCACGAAGCGCGGCGTCCGGAAGAAGTTCATGTCGTTCGTGTCGAAGGCGTAAGGAAGCACGAGCCGGCGCTCGCCGCCGACCTCGACGAAGAAGGGAAGATCGTCGCAATAGGCGTCGCTGTCGTAGAGAAAGCCGCCGTGCTCCATGAGTAGCCTGCGCGTGTTGACGGAGGGGGCCGAGCGCGTGTGCCAGCCGACCGGCGTGACGCCGGTCGCCTTGCGGATCGCGGCTCACGGTTCTCGCGATGGCGTGGCGCTCGTCCGCCTCGCTCATTCCGGCGTGCCGCTCCCAGCGCCAGCCGTGACAGGACACTTCGTGGCCGAGATCGACCGCCTCGCGGGCAAGCCAGGGCGAGCGCTCGACGGCGCGTCCGCAGGCGTTCAGCGTCGCGACCGCGCCGTGCTCGGCGAGCGCCGCCGCGACCCGCCGCCAGCCCGCCCGCGTTCCATATTCGAAATGCGAGTCCTGACAGGGATCCGGATAGCCCTCGATCTCTTCGACCGCCTCGTAGGCGCCCTCGTTCCGCTCGTCGCCGTCCGAAACGGAAAGCTCCGCGCCTTCTTCCAGATTGACGACGAACGAGACCGCGACGCGCGCCTCGTTCGGCCATTGAATCCGGGGCGGATTTTTGCCGTAGCCTCTGAAATCCCGCCCGGGAATGCTTGTCATCGCGGCTTGCCTCCGGCTAAAGCGATCTGTGAATCGATGTCTATAGACTATTGCGGGACGACCTGATGTCCGGAGAAGAGCGCCTGCGCTGGATGGAGGCCTACGAGGCGACGGGGAGCGCGGGCCTCGTCTGCGCCCGCTTCGGCATCTCCCGCCCGACCCTCCGCAAATGGTGGCGCAGGTACAAGGATTCCGGCGCGGCCGGCCTTGAGGATTCCAGCCGCAGGCCCGTTTCCTCGCCCAACCAGAAGGTGTTCGAGCGGGAGGAGGCGCTGATCCTTGAACTTCGCAAGAGCGAGGATCTCGGCGTGCATCGGCTGAAGGCGGAACTGCGACGGCGACACGGGATCGACCTTTCGGCGGAGACGATCCTCAAGGTGCTCAAGCGCTCGGGCGAGAAGATGAAGTCCGCGCGCGGCGAACCGCCGGATGAGTCGACGAGGCGCGGGTCCGCGAGCCCGGTTCGTCAGCTTGGGCTCGGAGGACTTTTCCATGGGCTCGCTTCCGACGACCGCGTGGCGAACGCCATCGCTTCGCTCATCGTCAACGAGCGGCTCCAGCCCGGGCAGAAGCTCAGCGAAGCGGGCCTCGCCGCCAAGCTCGGCGTTGGGCGCACGCTCATTCGGGAGGCGCTGCGGCGGTTGGCTTTCGCGGGCATCGTCACGCTTCACCGCAATCGCGGCGCATTCGTCGCGGACCCGTCCCTGACCGAAGTGCAGCAGGCCTACGCGGCGCGCCGGCTGATCGAGGGCGAAGTCGTCAACGATGTCTGTCGTCACTGCACGGCGCATGACATCCGCGCCCTCCGCAAACATCTCGAACGGCAGATCGAGGCGCAGGCGTCCGGAGACCGCGGACGATTCGTGCAGTTGCTGACCGAATTCCACTCGCTGCTGGCCTCCCTCGGAGAAAATCGGCTTCTCGAAAGCTTCGTACAACAGCTGGCGGCCAAGACCTCGCTGGCTGTTCTGCTTTACGACGGGGAACCGCCCGCCTGCGCGATTGAAGAACATGCCGCGCTCATCGATCTCATGGCGGCCGGAAACGCCGAAGGCGCGCGGGAGCTCATGAATTGGCATCTGACGGGCCATCAGGAACGCTTGCCTCTGAAGAAGCTGACATAGGCGACCGGCGCGTCGCGTGACGCGCCAGTCGCCTCCCCCGAGGTCAGTGCGAGATCGCAGTCAGTTCCTGGCCGGGACGGATGGAGCGGGCGGCCAGCATGCAGCCCGCGGCGATGAGGGCGGCGACGCCGCCCGACGCAGCCGCAACGGTCGGGCTCGCCCCGGCCTGCTGGAGCGCGCCATAGACGAGCGGCCCGAAGATGCCGCCGATGGGGCCCGTGATGTTGATGAAGGCCGCGCCCGTGCCGCGAATCCGGGTCGGGAAGGATTCGCCGACATAGGCGAAGAAGGGGGCCGCGGCGCCCTGCGCGAAGAACAGGACAAGCGCATAGCCGATGACCACGGCCGTGAGGCTGCCCGCGCCGAAGAGCAGCACGAATGTGCAGATGGCGGCGAGCGTCTGCGCGATGATGACGGTCTCGCGCCGGCCGATCTTGTCTCCGAGCCAGCCGAGGAACAGATAGCCGAGCACCGCGACGCCGTTTCCGAAGAAGATCGTCCAGAGCGCGCTGGTGAGGTCGATGCCCTTCGCCTGGCCGAGCACCGATGTCGCCAGCACCGTCAATTGCGAAGTCGGCGATGATCTTGAAGAAGAACATCGCGCCAAGGGCGATCGACTGCTTGCGCAAAGCCGGAGTGAAGAGCTCCGCGTAAGTGTTCGGCCGGTCGCCCTTCATGTCGAGATTCCAGCGTTTGGCGAGGTCGTCGGACGCCGCGACGTCGCCTTGCGCGCGCAGTTTCCGAAGATGCTGGATCTTCACGAAATAGGGCGATTCGCGAAGTCCGAAGCGAAAGATCACCATGACGATCAGCGGAAAGGTCGCGACGAGGAAGACGCCGCGCCAGCCGAGCTGGGGCAGAAGCCACGCGGCGAGGCCTGACGAAAGCATCACGCCGAGCGGCCAGCCGGCCTGCACGATTCCATAGAGGAAGCCCTTGGCGCGCGCGCTGAACACCTCGTTGAGATAGGCGGCGTTGACCGCCTGTTCCGACATGCCGAAGCCTGACAGCGCCCGGAAGACGACCAGCGAAACGGGACCGATCGCGAAGGCGGCGAGCCCGGAACTGAGCGCCGCGCCGCCCGTCGTCAGCACAAGGGCGAAACGGCGGCCGAGCCGGTCGATGACAGGGCCGACGCTCAGCGCCACGACCAGCGAGGACAGACCCACGAAAGTCGCGACATAGGAGGCGGTGGCGTTCGACCAGCCGAACTCCTGCTGGATCTTGGGCAGGAGGTTGCCGAAGGTGATGAGGTCGTAGACCGCGAAGGTCCAGGCGAAGAGCGCGACGATCGCGGTGTAGGTCACCTGACCCTTTGTGAGCGGCGAAACGTCGGGCATGTCTTTTGTCGGCGCGGCGGGCGTGTTGAGTCCGGAAACAGCGGCGGCGTTACTCATGGCGAGACCCCTCCATATCCGAGACAGGATGCGTCGGATTTTCAAATTGTATGCAAAATGAAACTTTCACGTCAATCCGTGCAAATGCCGATATTTTCGCCACGTAATCGCAAGAATTGGGCAGATTGTTTGAAATGATCTCTGTGGACTCATGGCGCCGTCGCGAGGCGTTTGCAGGCCAGGTCGCACGGCGAAACGCGCCCGGAGGGGCTGGCGAGCGGCGGCCAAAGTCTGACAAAGAGGCCGCCACGCGGGCAGAAAGGGGCCGCCGTCCCGAATCCGGTGACCGTGGGCCCATCGTCGACGACGCCAAAAATTGCCGGGCGGCGACGGTTCGGCGCCTCACGCTTTTGCGCTACACAGACGCCCTTCGCAGGAGACGCGCGTGGCCGACTTAGAACCCATTCCCTATCCGGACGCCAAGATCCGTTCCATCCTCGAGCGGGTGCATACGATCGCCCTGGTCGGGGCTTCGCCGAACTGGAACCGGCCGAGCTATTTCGTCATGAAATATCTGCAGGGCAAAGGCTATCGGGTGATCCCGGTCAATCCTGCCATCGCGGGCCAGAAGCTGCTCGGCGAGAAGGCCTATGCCTCGCTCCGCGACATCCCGGACAAGATCGACATGGTCGACATGTTCCGCGCCTCCGAGGAGGCGCCGGGCGTCGCCGCCGACGCGATCGCCATCGGCGCCAATGTGCTCTGGATGCAGCTCGGCGTCCGCAACGACGAGGCGGCGGCGAGCGCGGAAGCCGCCGGCCTCGAAGTCGTGATGAACCGGTGCCCGAAGATCGAGTTCGGCCGGCTGGGCGGCGAACTCTCCTGGAGCGGGGTCAACAGCGGCATCATCCGCAATCGCCCTCCGGCGCCGCCGCTGCCGCGCCGGATGAAGCAGCGCGCCGCGGCGCCGCGCAATCTCGATTACGGCTTCGAGACCCGCGCGATCCACGCCGGCGCCGCGCCCGATCCGACGACCGGCGCGCGCTCGACGCCGATCTACCAGACGACCGCTTACGTGTTCGACGACGTCGATCACGCGGCCTCGCTCTTCAACCTGCACGACTTCGGCTACATCTATTCGCGCCTGACGAATCCGACGGTCTCGGTTCTTGAGGAGCGAATCGCCACGCTCGAAGGGGGCAGGGCGGCGGTCGCCGCCGCGTCGGGCCACGCGGCGCAGTTCCTTACCTTCTTCACGCTTCTCTCGCCGGGCGACGAGTTCGTCGCCTCCCGCAACCTCTACGGCGGCTCGCTCACGCAATTCGGCCTGTCGTTCCGGAAGCTCGGCTGGACCTGCCATTTCGTCGACCCGTCCGATCCCGAGAATTTCCGCAAGGCGCTGACGCCGAAATGCAAGGCGTTCTTCATCGAGAGCCTCGCCAATCCGGGCGGAATCGTCGTCGACATCGAGCGGGTGGCGAAGGTCGCGCATGAGTTCGGCCTGCCGCTGATCGTCGACAATACGCTGGCCACGCCCTACCTCTGCCGCCCGATCGAACATGGCGCCGACATCGTCGTCCATTCGACGACGAAGTTCCTCGCCGGTCACGGCAATGCGCTTGGCGGCGTCGTGGTCGAATCCGGGCGCTTCGACTGGTCGCAAGGGGGCCGGTTTCCGTCGCTGACCGATCCGGAGCCCGCCTATCACGGGCTCAAGTTCTTCGAGAATTTCGGCGATTTCGCCTTCACGATGAAGGCGCGGGCGGTGGCGCTGCGCGACTTCGGCCCGGCGCTCGCGCCGATGAATGCGTTCCTCACGATCACCGGCGTCGAGACGCTGCATGTGCGGATGGAGCGTCATGTGGAGAATGCGCGAAAGGTCGCGGAATTCCTGAACGCCCATCCCGGGGTCGCCTGGGTGTCCTATGCGAGCCTTCAAGGCAGTCCGTATCGGGCGCTGGCGCAGAAATATCTGCCGAAAGGGGCGGGGGCCGTGTTCACCTTCGGCGTCAAGGGCGGCTACGAGGCCGGTGTGAAGCTGGTCGAAGCGGTTCGGCTCTTCTCGCATCTCGCCAATATCGGCGACACGCGCAGCCTCATCCTGCATCCGGCGTCGACGACCCATCGTCAGCTCACCGAGGAGCAGCGAATCGCAGCAGGCGCGGGCGACGACGTCATCCGCCTGTCGATCGGGCTGGAGACGGCGGAGGACCTGATACGGGATCTCGATCAGGCGCTCGCGGCCTGAAGACCGGCCTCCAGACGCGGGCGCGCGAGAACCAACAGAGCAGCCAGCGCCATTCCGCGGGGATCGAGACAAAAAAGGGCCGCCCGGAAGGCGGCCCTTTCAATTTGTCGCGACGCTGATTTGAAGCGATCGGGCGAGCCCGACCGGCGCCTTCTGACCCTTGCGAAAAGCCGCAAAGCCCAAGACCCGCGAAACCCGCGACCCCTCATCGCCCAGGTCCGGGGCGTCGCCTTCGGCTTTCATCTTCGCGAAACCATGAGACTTTCCTTCGCCTTAACTGTCCACCGCGCTTTGCGCGCCGCTGCGTCCGGGATTCACAAGCTGGAAAATATTGAGGCGCAGGGTTCGACCCATGGAGGCCAGCCGGCCGTTGTTTCGAGAGCCGGCGGCGAGTTGGGCGTCGAGTGGAGTTATGCGTATGATGAATGTAGCGATCGACAGGAGCCGGACGATCATCAGCGCGATGATTTACGGCCGGAGAGTCACGGCTCAGGATGTGGCGTGGCTGCGGCGCGAGGTCTTCGCGGATGGAGAGGTCACCGAAGACATTGCCGAGGAATTGTTCACGGTCGCCCGGGCGCAGATGAACAACGCCCCGGAATGGATCGAACTCTTCGTCGAGATGATCACGGATTATGTCGTCTGGCAGGCGCGTCCGACCGGGGTGGTCACGGACGCCCAGGCCGAGTGGCTGATCGGCCGGGCGGACGCGTGCAAGTCCGTCGAGGCGCTGGCCGCGCTGGTCAATGTGGTCGCGGAGGCGCATCGCGTTCCTCAATGGTTCGTGGGCGCGGTGCGGGCTCGCGCGGCCGGGGGCTGGCCGGGCGTGGAGGCCGCGCTCAGGGCCGTGGCGGGGTGAGGCGCCAGTTCCGCGGCCGACGCAGCGTCGCTTTGCACTTGTCGCGGCCCCGTCCCGTCGGCATGATGCCCCGCTGAACGATGGACCGGGGTTTCGAGACATGAAGACGGCGAGCTTGATGATGGCGGCGGCGCTGACGGCATGCGTATCGGCCGCGCCCGCCGCATGGGCCGATCCGGTCATCGTTCCCGGCTGGAGTTCCGCTCTCGCTGGTCGACGGCTTCTTCGGCGGCCGCTACTTTGGCGGCGGCGGGGACGGAAGGAACGCCTATCCGTGGACGCCGCCCGGACCCTATGTGTCGCCATCGGTCGGCTGCTATTTCACCCGCGCTCGCGTCGATAACGCCTGGCGGCCGGTCGAGGTCTGCTACTAGGCGCGAGGGCAGGGCGCCTTCCGCCGCGCTTTGGCGCTCATATCCGGATTGGCGGCGGCTTGCGGCTGAAACGCAGGCGTCCACAGTCTGGACGATTCCGAGACTCAAATCGGCCCGCTGACGCCCTGGCTTGCGGCCAGGGGCTCGTCGCCCCTGCGACGCTAGACCCGACCAAAGCGCTAGACGTTCGCGTCCGGCTGGCCGTTTACGCCCCGCGCGCGCTCTTCTAATAGCTTGTAGCTTGGCGTTGGACGCCGCGACGCCTCAGAGGGGATCGATGTTCAAGAAAATCCTGATCGCCAACCGCGGCGAAATCGCCTGCCGGGTCATCAAGACGGCGCGCCGGATGGGCATCAAGACGGTCGCGGTCTATTCCGAGGCGGATCAGGACGCGCTCCATGTCGAGATGGCGGACGAGGCCGTCTTCATCGGGCCGCCCGCCGCCGCCCAATCCTATCTCGTGATCGAGAAGATCGTGGCCGCCTGCAAGCAGACCGGGGCGGAAGCGGTTCACCCCGGCTACGGCTTCCTCTCCGAGCGCGCCGCCTTCGCGCAGGCGCTGGCGGAGGCGGGGATCGTCTTCATCGGCCCCAATCCGCGCGCCATCGAGGCGATGGGCGACAAGATCGAATCCAAGAAGTTCGCGAACGCCGCGAAGGTCTCGACCGTCCCCGGCCATCTCGGCGTGATCGAATCGCCCGAGCGCGCCGCCGAGATCGCCGGGGAGATCGGATATCCGGTGATGATCAAGGCCTCCGCCGGCGGCGGCGGCAAGGGCATGCGCATCGCCTACAATCGGCAGGAGACGCTGGACGGCTTCGCGCGGGCGAAGTCGGAGGCGAAATCCTCGTTCGGCGACGATCGCGTCTTCGTGGAGAAGTTCATCGTCAATCCGCGCCATGTCGAAATCCAGGTGCTCGGCGACAAGCACGGCAACGTGATCTTTCTCGGCGAGCGCGAATGCTCGATCCAGCGCCGCAACCAGAAGGTCATCGAGGAGGCGCCCTCGCCCCTGCTCGACGAGGCGACCCGGCGCCGCATGGGGGAGCAGGCGGTCGCGCTCGCGAAGGCTGTCGATTACGATTCCGCCGGCACCGTCGAATTCGTCGCGGGCCAGGACCGCAGCTTCTATTTCCTCGAGATGAACACGCGGCTCCAGGTCGAGCATCCGGTGACCGAGCTCGTCACCGGCGTCGATCTCGTCGAGGAGATGATCCGCAGCGCCGCGGGCGAGACACTGCGCCTGACGCAGGACGACGTGAAGCTGAAGGGCTGGGCGGTCGAAAGCCGCGTCTATGCCGAAGATCCCACGCGCGGCTTCCTGCCCTCGACCGGGCGCCTCGTCAGATATCGTCCGCCTCCGGAGGGGACGCAGGATGGCGTGACGGTGCGCAACGACACCGGCGTCTATGAAGGCGGCGAGATCTCGATCCACTACGATCCGATGATCGCCAAGCTCGTGACGCATGCGCCGGACCGGCTCGCCGCGATCGACGCGCAGGCGGCCGCGCTCGACGAATTCGTCATCGACGGCATCCGCCACAACATTCCGTTCCTCTCCGCGCTCATGCAGCATCCGCGCTGGCGCGAGGGGCGGCTTTCGACCGGCTTCATCGCGGAGGAATTTCCCGACGGCTTTCATCCGCTCAAAGCCGAGGGCGACGTCGAGCGCAGGCTCGCCGTGGTCGCAGCCCATGTCGATCACGTGCTCAACGAACGGAAGCGCCGGATCTCCGGGCAACTGCGCTCTGCCGATCAATTCCGGTTCGAGACCAAGCGCGTCGTCGCGATGGGGAGCGCGCGAATCGACGTCGAGGTCGAGGCGAAGGCGGGCAAGACGGAAATCGTCTTCGCCGACGGCCGCCGGGTGGAGGTTCGTTCCGGGTGGAAGCCCGGCGACCTTCTCTGGCTCGGAACGCTGGACGGCGAGGCGATCGCCGTGCAGACGCGCCCGCTCCTCAACGGCTATGCGCTTTCCCATGCGGGCGTCGCGGTCGATACGCGCGTCTATACGCGGCGCGAGGCCCAGCTTGCGGCGCTGATGATCGAACGCGTGGGCGCGGATGGCTCGAAGACGCTGCTCTGCCCGATGCCGGGTCTCGTCAAGGCGATCCTGGTCAAGCCCGGACAGGAGGTGAAGGCCGGCGAGCAGCTCTGCATCGTGGAGGCGATGAAGATGGAGAACGTGCTCGCCGCCGAGCGCGACGCGACCATCAGGGCGGTGCTCGCCAAGGAAGGCGATTTGCTCGCGGTCGATGCGGTCATCATGGAATTCGCGTGAGCGCCCGCCGGCTGATCTCGTCCGGTTCGCCCTTCGAGAAGACTTACGGCTATTCGCGCGCGGTCGTGAGCGGCGCGGAGGTGCATGTCTCCGGCACGACCGGCTACGATTATGCGACGATGGCGATGCCGGACGATCCCGGCGATCAGGCGCGCAACATCTATGCGACGATCGCGGCTGTTCTGAAGGAGGCCGGCGGCTCGCTCGCCGACATCGTGCGGCTGCGCACCTATGTCACGGACGCCGCTTTCTGCGAGGCGGTGCTGAAGGTTCAGGGCGAGGTCTTCGGCGACATCCGCCCGGCGGCGACGATTGTTGTCGTGTCGGGTCTGCTCAGGCCGGAGATGAAGGTCGAGATCGAGGCCGACGCGAGAATTGGCTGAACCGGGGCGGCGGCCTCTACGAAGCCGTCCTCAGGACAAGTTGTCGTGAGGACGACTTCGCAGAAGGGGTCGTCAGCCTGCCTTCTTCACCCAGAGCGCGCACCAGCCGGTCGGGGCGATCTTCCCGTCGACCATCTTGCAGCCATCCGGCGCGACGAAGAAGTTGCAGCCGTCGCACTGCTTCCCGTCCTTGGGCGTCTCCTGATACTTGACGGCGGTCTGCGCCATCTTGGCCTCCGCCGCGGAGGTCATCAGCGCGAGCGCGGGAGCGGCCGCCGCGGCGGCGATGAGAAGGGTCCGGCGGCTGACGCAGCCCTTTTCGATATCCTTGTTCATACGGGTTCTCCTTCCGGGACAGCGGCGAAGCCGCGACTGTATTCGAACCATGCGAAACGGAGAGGCAGAGATCAAGTTCCGCTTCGCATAAAGCCAAGGACCGCAACGAAACTGGGCTTTCTCACGTCGGGGACGACGATGTCAGATGGCCTTCCCGACAAGCGCGCCGATTCCGGCCGTGACGCCCATCGCCACCGCGCCCCAGAAGGCCACCCTCAGCGCGGGGACGACGATCCGGGCGCCGCCCAGCCGGGCGCCGAGGCTGCCCAATCCGGCGAGACAGATCAGCGTGGTCGCCGCGACGACGACTATCGTCTCCCCGGTCGGCGACAGGATCGCTGCGAGCGTCGGAAGCACCGCGCCGACCGAAAACGCAGCGCCGGAAGCGGCCGCCGCGACAATCGGATTGGCTGCGGACTCATCGCTGAAACCCAGTTCGTCGCGGGCGTGCGCGCCGAGCGCGTCGTGAGCCATCAGCTGCCTGGCGACCTCGTGGGCGAGGGCGGGCGTGAGTCCGCGACGCACGTAGATATCGGCGAGTTCGTGGGTCTCCGCCTGCGGCTCATCGCGCAGCGCTTGCCGCTCGCGCTCGAGGTCGGCGGTCTCGAGATCCGCCTGAGAGCTCACCGACACATATTCGCCGGCGGCCATGGACAGCGCGCCCGCCGCCCAGCCCGCGAAAGCGGCGGTCAGGATCTCCGACCGGCCGCTCGCGGAAGCCGCGACCCCGACGATCAGGCTCGCGGTCGAGATCAGCCCGTCATTGGCGCCGAGCACGGCCGCGCGCAGCCATCCGGTGCGGGCGCCGTAGTGGACTTCGTGGTGAGTTCCTTCGGTGGACATCGCGATCTCATCTGGACGGGCAAGACTCCGCCGCGCGGCGCTCAATTGGTCTTTCGACGGACCTGCGACGGCGCCGCCGCGAGTCGCCTCGAAACTCTACCATAGTCCAGAATGCAGGAGGTCGCGCGCCCGCCGGCGCTTATCTGCGAGCGCCCGCCGCCCGCAATCGAGGTCGCCTGCGATCTCTTGCGGCAGGCGAAATTCCGGAAGATGATCGAGCTCGCCCGAGATGCCGGAGGATTGCGATGAGATGGACGCGGCTCGCTATCGCTTCGTTGGCGTTTACCTTCGGGCTTGCCGCCGCTTCGGCCGATGAGCAGGAGCAGGCCGCTTCCGGCCTCTTCGAAGGGCACGGCGTCGTCAAGGTGGTCTCGCCGACGACCGGCGCGCTGACGATCGCGCATGACGAGATCAAGGGCTTCATGCCGGCGATGGAAATGATGTACCGTGTCCGCTCGCCCGACCTGATCAAGAACCTGCATCCCGGCGACGTGATCGACTTCACGATCGACGCCGCAAAATACGTCATCGTCGACATCAAGCTCGTTTCGCACGCGCAAGTAGAGCGGGCTAATGCGTCGCCGTCGCAAGCACGGTGGAAAAATCGAATCCGCGCGCATTGGCGATGCTCGCGTGACAGGCCATGCAGCTTGACGGCGGATCCTGCAGATAGGTCTCGATCGTCGTGTTCGCCAGGTTCTTCCTGCCTTCCAGCGAAGGATCGTCGGACTGATAGGGTTCGCGCGGATCGCCGGGCGCGACCGTCAGGCCCGGGAAATAGGTTCCGTCATTCTTCGGCCCCGGAGGATTGGGGACCGTCGGCCATTGGGTCGCGACGAGCATGTAATGCTCCCAGACCGTTCCCTTGATGCCGGGCAGCGCCCAGTAGGCGCGATTGAGCGCCATCGTCCGGGCGCGGATCGGGTGGAGGCGCGTGACCTGCATCGGCGTCGGATCGATCCTCGGCGGATTGTCGAGACTGACCGGGTCGCTTTCGGGCGAGTCCAGCGGCGGCAGGCTCAACCCGGGCCGCGACGGGTCGAAATAGGAATAGGGGAAGCCTGCGTCCTTCGCGTCCGGTTCGCGCGCGTCCCCCTTGCCCGCGGGCGGCACGTTGTCGACATGCTCGAACGTGCTCCAGATCCATTGCGGACGGTAGCGGGTCTTGATCGCGATATGCAGGCCGACGAGCGCGACATCGGCGGGCGAGCAGACGACGCGGCGGGCGGCGACGCTCTTCGCGACATCGACGATCTCCGCGCCGCGCACGACGTAGTAGCGGGCGCGAACGGCGGGCGAATCCGCGCTCGTCAGGGGGCGCCAGGCGGCCTTCACCGCAATCGATCCGATCGGCAGATCGGCGGGATGAGCCTCGTCCGGCAGGTCGCGGCCCTCGGCTCCATCCTTTCGAGGCGATGGCGTCGTATTCGGCCCGGTTGATCCGGATTTCGTAGCGGGTATAGGTCCGGTTCTGCGCGACGAGCGGGTTCAGAAACACGCCGGGGTTGAAGCTCGCCTGATTGAAATCGGCGAAGGGAACGAAACTCGCGAGCGTCCTGCCGCGATTGCCGACATCCGGGCCGCATGGGTTTCGGCCTTCGTCGCTCGATCCAGGACGAAGGCGGAAGGGGCTTTCCGTCAGCGCCGAGCTGGAAGAGCTCGTAGCGGGACTTGAACGTCTCCCAGACGCGCGGACCTGCGTCGCCGATCGTCTTCGTCCGGTCGGGCTCTCCGCGATGCGCGAGATCGGGAAGCGAGGGCCAGTTGAGCGCGATGAACGCGCGCCACGCGAAATTGTCGAAGGCGGGGAACGGATCGGGCTTGGTCGAGGGTACGTCCTCGATGCGGTCCGGCAGGACTTGCGGCGTCACATCCTCGGCGCGTGCGCCCGCCGGGAGAGACAGCGCGGCAAGAGCGACAACGAGCGCGACAGGCAGAGGCCTTCGCCTCGCTCCGCTGCTTTCGATCTTCCTCCGTCTTGTCGACATTGTCGAAACGCCCGTCCTCTGGCGGCGTCCTCACGTCGAAGGCTGTTCTACCGAGGTTGCGTAATGTAGGCGATCACGTCGTTGATCTCCTTCCGGCTGTGCAAGCCGGGAAAGGTCATCGCCGTCGTTGGCTTGTAGGCGCGCGGATTGGCCAGGAAACGGGGAAGGTTCTCGACGCCGATCCGGCCGGTGTAGGGCAGGGCGGCGTGACATCTGTGGCAGACGGTCTCGAAGATATGCTTCCCCGCTTCCGGGTTTCCTGCCTCCACGCTTCCCGCGTGCGTCGCCGCGCTTGCCACAAGCGCGGCCATCGCCATCGTCATCCCCCACCCACGCCAGGCAATCGTCATTGACGGACGACGGGACCGCGGATCTCCCCGCCGGGGAATTTCTTCGAGTGGAGGTTGAAATACCAGCGGCCGTCCTTGAGGTCCTTCGCCTGGGTATTGTCGATCTTGGCGACGCCATGGAAGGGGCTGGCCAGACTGCCCGGCGTGCCGACCTGGATCGGCGCGTTCTCCTCGGGGGTCAGTCCGAGATAGGAAACCGGCCCATGGAAATGCGCGCCGATGGGCGGGGACGAAAGGCCCGAATAGGTCACCGTCCATTGCAGCGTATTCGTATCGGTGTCGAACGTTCCCTGCATCACGCCGCGCGCGGCGCTGTCGTTCGGCGGCACTTCGCCGCCGCCGCTCAGCGACGCCTGGATCGGAATCTTGAGAGCGAGCGCATCCGAACTGGCCGCGATCAGGGCCGCGCCCGCCAGCGCCGCCAGGATCGCGCCCCGTCCGAAGATGCTCAGATTCAAGGACGCAGTCGACATCGCTTCCTCCTCCCCCTCATTGTCTTTCTCGCGGCGCGCGCGAAGTCGGCTCCGTTCGTCTCAGAAGGCAACGAGCGCATAGGCGAAGACCGAATTGTTGCCGGAAGCGTTGTGAGTGCCGCCAAGGTACGATGCGTCGAAGTTGTTCGTGCCGCCGTAGAGGTGCAGGTACTGCGTGAACTGCACGCCGATCCGCGCGTTCCAGGTCGTATAGCTGTAGGGTCCTGGCGCTCCGTGGGCGAAGGGGATGTACGAGAGGTCGAGGATCAGACCGTCGCCGAGCGGACTTGCGTTATAGCTGTTCGGGAAGGCGCCGGCGCCGCTCGGCAGGCAGAAAGCGCCCGGCGATCCGTACATGTTGCAGTCGCTTGAGCCGGAGATGTTGAAGTAGCCGAAGCTGAAGCTGTAGGTGTGATCCCAGACCAGGGTTGCGTTGGCCTTGAAGCTGTTGAGCGTGTTGCCGACATTGGACGCGCCACCCAGATTGTAGGTCCCGTTCAGCTGCTGCCATTCCATGATGTCGGTGAGCTTGACGGTGACGCTGTACTGGTCGCCGTCGTACTGGTACTGCGAGTTGAAGCCGACATCGAGATAATTGTCCGTGCCGATGCCGGTCTGACGGGCGGGCGCGATCTGCCCGTACATGCCGAACGTCCCGACCATCAGATAGTGCGGGCCCCAATGCGGCTCGAACGCGACGCGCCAGTAGGGCGCGACGTTGGTGACGGCGTCCGTCGTCGAATTGCCGGCGCCGAGCGCCTGGAGCGCAGGAATGGAAAGTCCCTTGTATGCGGTGAAGTCGGCGTAGAGCATGTCGTTCCAGAAGACATACGCGCCTGCTCCGCCGACCGTGCCCGTGTAGCTGCCTTCGATGTGGGTCAGCGGCGGCCCGAAGGCGGGCGCGATGGTCGAGGAGAACTGCGGCCATCCCCAGGACGGCGTCGTGTTCCACGGGTCTTCGACGGTCGGCGCATTGTTGGCGTCGATGCCCCAGATCGCGTCCGCGCCGAACAGCTTGAAAGTGTCGGCGTAGCGGACGTCGGAGGCGTCGAGGCCGAATGTTCCTGCGACCGGGTCGCCCGTCAGCTGGATGAAGGAGCCGACATTGCCGAAGAGCTTGCCGGCGATGAAGCCCGAAATCTGCTGGGAGACGAGATTGTCGTTCGTGCGCAGGCCCGGCGCAGGGGGCCCGTCCTGTGGGGCCGAGGTGTGCGTGAAGCCCGCGACATACATGGCCGATATCGGCGGCCCCTGCCAGTCGCCGCCCTGCAGGGTATAGCCGGCGATCTTGAAGCGGCGGCCGAAGGGCGTGAGCTCGGGAATGGCCGTGTGGCAGGCGGCGCAAGGCTGGCCTGTCTGCCGGGCGTAGGAGGGCAACGCGTTCGCGGGGCGAACGCCGACCGCGAGAACGGCCGCCATGCCCGCCAGAAGCGCGACAGCGGTCAGAGCCGCCGCAAAAATTCTCGGCCTGGACGCCTCGCGCCCGACAGCCTGCTCAGATCGCCTTGCCATCATTGTCTTGCCCCCTTGCCCTGGGACACACACTCACACCGTTGCTCCTGCGTCCCGAGACTCTCGAGACGCATGGGAGACAACGGTTCAGCCGTTCCAGCTCATCCAGCCTTCTTCACCCAAAGCGCGCACCAGCCGGAGGGCGCGATTTTTCCGTCGACGCTCTTGCAGGAGTCCGGGGCGACGAACAGGTTGCAGCCGCTGCACTGTTTGCCGTCCTTCGGCGAGGTCTGGTAGCGGACGGCGGTCTGCGCGAGCTTGGCCGCCTGTGCCGGGTTGACTCCGAGCGCGAGAAGCGGGGCGGCGCCGCTTGCGGCGATCAGCAGGCCGCGGCGGCTGATGAGGGAAACAGAACGGACGTCGCTCATAACACTATTCTCCGGATACATACGGACACATCACGCTGAAGCCGCGAATCTGCTTGCTTCGGCGCTTGTTTCGAAACTACGCGCTTCGAGAACGAAATCAACGAAGCAGGTTGCGACGGATTATCGCAGATTCGCGTATTCAGTCACGCGAGAACTCAGTGTCTGTTGAAAGATGTCAGAAAACCGGAGGAAACTATAATTATTTTTATAATTGCTCGACGTAACCGCCGGTCAGACATTCGGGCTATTACTTCATGCCTTTGTCAGTAAGCGTCTTCAAAAAGGCGACGAGCGCGTCGACCTCCCCGTCCGAGAAGCGCGGCTCCTCGCCGGGCTTCCGGTCGTAGGGAACCTCCTCCGAATTGACGCTATTCTTGTAGCCGCCCGGCAGGTCGTCGAACTTGTCGACCTCGCCGGTCTTCAGCTTCGGATAGAAGCGCCCGGGGTCGACGTCGCGGAACGCGTAGAAGGCCACCGCGTCGCGCAGCGAAGTGAAAGCGGCGTTGTGATAGAAGGCGCTGTTCACCGCGACATTGCGGAGCGTCGGCACCTTGAAGGCGCCGCAGAGCGATTCGAGCTTGATCTCTTTCGGCAGCGTCTTCTCGATGCCGGGCCGCTTGCAGAGGCCCAGGTCGAAATTCGTCGCGTCCGCGTTGGCGGGTATCGCCGGGTTTCTCGGCGCGCCGAGCGCGTCGTAGGTGAAGTCGGTGAAGAGCCAGTCGGTCGGGTCTTTGGAGTCCGGATTGCCGGTGTGGCAGGCGATGCAGTTGCCCTTCTGCGGGTCCTTGAAGATGGCGAAGCCCTTCGCTTCGAGCGGCGTGAGTTCCGCCGTTCCGCGGAGATAGTCGTCGAACCGGGAAGAGAAGGGCGCGAAGCGGTCGGTCGCCTCGTAGGCGAAGATCGCGCCCGTGATATCGGTCATCGCGGTCTTCGGATCGTCGAAGACCTTCGGGCCGAACAGTGTCGTCGCCATCGAAGCGTAGGGCCCGTCCTTGACCTTCGCGACGACCGCCTCGATCGACGGATTGTTCATCTCGATCGGATTGAGCATCGGCCCGGTCGCCTGCTCGGCGAGGTCGTCGGCGCGCCCGTCCCAGAACTGGCCGCCCTTGGCCTCCAGCGTCTCCTTGCCGTCGTCGGTGTCCTTGTAGAAGCCGAACGCCGGACTGTAGGTCTTGTACATGATCGTCGGGATCTTGCGGATGCCGACCCTGCCGGGCGCGGCTCCCCGCGCGATGCCGGGGATCGCCTCGTCGCCGCCCTGAAAGGCGCGCTTCGGATCGTGACAGCTCGCGCAGGACTGGCCGCGCGGCTCGGAGAGGTTCGTGTCCTCGAAGAGGCGCTTGCCGAAAAGCTGGAGGTCCGTCAGCGCCTTTTCATCGTCGGAGCGCGTGAAGGGGGCGGCGGGAGCGGGCGAATCCGCGCGCGTCGGCTGGGCTGCAAGGGCGACGAAGCCGAGGAAAAAAGGCAGGGCTGCGCGAAGGCGCGACATGGCTGGCAACTTCCGAAAAACGCCTGGCTTGTGGCCGGGGGCCTTGCGCTTAGACCGGCCGCGAAAGGCTGACAATCGGGCGACGCCAACCTTGGAATCCTTCCATTTTTGAATGATTCCAAAGGGCGAGCGGCTGTCGGCGCCTTGCCTCGCGATCCCGGCCGCCATGCGGGCGGCGCTCGCTTTCCCGGCCCCCTTGTGTTAGGGCGGCGGCCAATCTTTTCCGGTCCGGCCTCGGCGGAGACCGGCCGTGCGCGTGAGTTCATGAAATGGCCGACATATTCCAGGAAGTCGACGAGGAAGTCCGGCGCGACAAGGCCGCCGAATTCTGGAAAAAGTACCAGAACTTCATCATCGCCGGCGCGGCGGTGATCGTGCTGGCCACCGCGGGATTCCGCTACTGGCGGTACGAGACGGAGCAGAAGGCCGCCGCGGCCGGCGACCAGTTCCAGTCGGCGATCGCCGCCATCGAGGCGGGCAAGATCAACGATGCCGACGGCATCCTGGCCAATCTCGCGGCCAACGCCCCGGGCGGCTATCGCGTGCTGACGCAGATGACGGAAGCCGGCGCCAAGGCCCAGAAGGATCCGGGCGCCGCCGTCGCCGCCTTCGACGCGATCGCCGGAGACGCCTCCGTCGATCCGCTCTTCCGCGACGCCGCGCGACTGCGTGCGGCGCTGATCCGCCTCGACCAGCCGAAGGACGAGCAGGCGGGCGCCGCGGGGCTCACTTCGCTCGCCGGCGCCGAAGGCCCGTTCCGCCGCACGGCGCGGCTTGCGCTCGGCGCGCTGGCGATTTCGCGCGGCGAATATGACGAAGCCGCGAAGCAGCTCGATCTCGTTCTGAGCGACCCGGCCGCCTCTTCGAGCGATCGGCAATATGCCGAGCGCTGGCTCGGCCTCGTCGCCTCCAACCGGAAGGCCGCGAAGCCCTGAGAGCGCGGCTCGACGGGCCCATCGATATGAGCAAGGTCGCAATCATCGGACGGCCGAACGTCGGCAAGTCGACGCTGTTCAACCGGCTCGTCGGCAGGAAGCTCGCGCTCGTCGACGACCAGCCGGGCGTGACGCGCGACCGGCGCGAGGGCGAAGCGCGCCTCGCCGATCTCGCCTTCACCATCGTGGACACGGCCGGACTCGAAGAGGGCGATCCCGAGACGCTGGCGGGGCGCATGCGCGCCCAGACCGAGACGGCGCTTCTCGATTGCGACGCAATTCTGTTTTTGATCGACGCGCGCGCCGGCGTCACCGCGGCGGACCGGCATTTCGCCGCCGCCGTTCGCCGCGCCGGCAAGCCGGTGATCCTCGTCGCCAACAAGGCAGAAAGCACCGCGGGCCGCGAAGGCGTCTATGACGCCTACACGCTCGGGCTCGGCGAGCCGATCGCCTTTTCGGCCGAGCACGGCGAGGGCCTGAGCGAGCTTTACGACGCGCTCGTGGAGGCGCTCCCGCCCGCGGCGCGGCTCGATCCGGACGAAGAGGAAGACGCCGCGCCCCTCGTGCTCGGCGAGGAGGAGGACGGCAGCGAACTCGACCCGACGAAGCCGCTGCGCATCGCCGTGCTCGGCCGCCCGAACGCCGGCAAATCGACGCTGCTCAATCATATTCTTGGCGAGGACCGGCTGCTGACGGGCCCCGAGCCCGGCATCACGCGCGACAGCATCGGGCTCGAAACGGAATGGCATGGGCGGAAGCTCAAGCTCTTCGACACGGCGGGTCTGAGGCGCCGCTCGCGCGTCATCGAGAAGGTGGAGAAGCTCGCGGTCGCCGACGCGCTGCGCGCCGTGCGCTTCGCCGAAGTCGTCGTGCTGCTTCTCGACGCGACGATCCCCTTCGAGAAGCAGGACCTGACGCTCGCCGATCTCGTCGAGCGCGAGGGCAGGGCGCTCGTCATCGGCCTCAACAAATGGGACCTCGTCGACAACAAGAGCGACCGCGCGCGGGAACTCCGCGCCGAGGCGGACCGCCTCTTGCCGCAGCTTCGCGGCACGCGCGTCATTCCCGTCTCGGGCCTCACGGGCGCGCATATCGACAAGCTCATGGAAGCGATCGTCGCGACGCATGAAGTCTGGAACATGCGGATCTCGACCGGCCGCCTCAACCGCTGGCTCGGGCCGGTCGTGGACGGAACGCCCCCGCCCGCCGTGTCGGGGCGGCGGGTCAAGATCCGCTACATGACCCAGCCCAAGGCGCGCCCGCCTTACTTCGTGCTGTTCGGCAATTCGGTCGAGGCGATCCCCGAGAGCTACAAGCGCTATCTCGTGAACGGCCTGCGCGAGACCTTCGGCTTCTTCGGCGTGCCGCTCCGCCTCTCGATGCGCGGGGGCAGCGAGAACCCCTACGCCCCGAAGAAGCGGAAGAGGTAAAACGCGTCTCGCCTTCGGCGCCGGCGCAGAGTAAACACCGCGAAAACGCTTCAACGAAAAAGTCCGAAGAAACGCTCATGTCCTCCGTTCTCTCTCCCGGCTCCAAGCCTGCCGCGCCGCCGCCGACCTTCCGCGAGGCGCGCGATCTCCTGCTCGAACTGCGCGACAATTACGCGGCCGCGAAGGCGGCCTTCGTCTGGCCGAGGCCGGAGACGTTCAACTGGGCGCTCGAATGGTTCGACGCCGAGCTTGCGGCGGGCGAGCACGGACAAAGAACCGCGCTCAAGATTTTCGGCGATGCGGTCGAGACGCGCACCTTCGCGGAACTCTCGCGGGACTCCTCGCGCTTCGCCAATGGCCTGAGGGCGCTCGGCGCGAAGCGCGGCGACCGGCTCCTCATGATGCTCGGCGTGACGCCCGAGCTGTGGGTCACGATGCTGGCCGCGATGAAGCTCGGCCTCGTGCTCATTCCCGCCATGCCGGCGCTTGGGCCCGCCGACATCGCCGACCGTTTCGAGCGCGGCAAGGCGAAGTTCCTCGTCGCGCACGGATCGGACGCGGAGAAATTCGTCGAATCCGCCGGCGAGGGCGTCGAGCGCATCGCGGTCGGCGACACGCCCGACGGATGGCGCGCCTTCTCGTCTGTCCTCAGCGCCAACGCGCGCTTCCAGCCGGACGGGCCGACGAAGGCCGACGATCCGATGCTGCTCTATTTCACCTCGGGCACGACGGCGCGGCCGAAGCTCGTGGTCCACAGCCACGCGAGCTATCCGATCGGCCATCTTTCGACCATGTACGGGCTCGGCCTCAAGCCCGGCGACGCGCATCTCAACATTTCCTCGCCCGGCTGGGCGAAGCACGCCTGGTCGAGCTTCTTCGGGCCGTGGAACGCGGGCGCGGCCATTCTGGCGCTGGCGAAGCGCTTCGATGCGCGGGAGACTCTCGACATTCTCGTCGAGCACGACGTCACCGTGTTCTGCGCGCCGCCGACGGTGTGGCGGATGCTGATCCAGCACCCGCTCAAGAACTGGCCGGTGAAGCTGCGCGAACTCAATTCGGCCGGCGAGCCGCTCAATCCGGAAGTGATCGAGCAGGTGCGCCACGCCTGGGGCCTGACGATCCGCGATTCCTACGGGCAGACCGAGACGACGATGATGATCGGCAATTCGCCGGGGCAGAGGATCATCGAAGGCTCGATGGGCCGCCCCCTGCCGGGCTATCGCGTCGTGCTTCTCGATCCCGAAGGGCTCGAATCCGACCAGGGCGAGATCGCGCTTCCGCTCCACCCGCGCCCGGTCGGGCTCATGCGCGGCTATCAGAACGAGGCGGGCGAAGTGGCCGGCGTCGATGGCGACTATTACCGCACCGGCGACGTCGCCTCGCGCGACGCCGAGGGCTACATCACCTATGTCGGCCGCGCCGACGACGTGTTCAAGTCGAGCGACTACCGCCTGAGCCCGTTCGAACTGGAAAGCGCGCTGATCGAGCACGAGGCGGTGGCGGAAGCCGCCGTCGTGCCCGCGCCCGACGCGGTGCGCATGACCGTCGCCAAGGCCTATATCGCGCTCGCCTCCGGCTTCGTCCCGGACGAGGCGACGGCGGCCTCGATCTTCGCGCATGTGCGCGAGCGCCTCTCGGCTTACAAACGCGTCCGGCGCATCGAGTTCTTCGAGCTGCCGAAGACGATTTCCGGCAAGATCCGGCGCGTCGAATTGCGCGGCCGCGAGAACGCGCTCGCCGAGAAGGGCGAGCGGGCCGAGCGCGAATTCCGCATCGAGGATTTCCCGGAAGGGTAATTGGCGTCCCTTCTCCCCGCCTGCGGGGAGAAGGCCCCTCACCCCATCCCTCTCCCCGCGTGCGGGGAGAGGGGACGTCAGCGCAGGCCGCGAGACAGCGCAAAATCTCCCGCGCGCCGCGCCATCGCGCCCATCCCGCTCATCAGCCGCTCCAGAATGGACTTGTGCGCTTCCGTCGTCACCTCGACGAGCCGCGCGCTTTCGCGGGCGCGGAACAGCCATTCGTCGCCGGTCATGATCTCGTCCACGAGGCCGAGCGGCAGCGCCTCGCTCGCGAGCCATGTGTCGCCATTGGCGACGCGCGCAATGTCCATCGACGGGCGGCAGCGCGCGACATGGTCCTTGAAGGCGCCGTGCATGTCGTCGAGCTTTCCGCGGAAATGCTCGCGCCCCGCGGGCGTGATCTCGCCGAGCACCGACACCGAGCGCTTGTATTCGCCCGCCGTCATCTCCTCGAAATCCACGTCGTTCTTCTTGAGGAGCCGGTGCAGGTTCGGAATCGGCGCGACGACGCCGATGCTGCCGACGATCGCAAAGGGCGCGGCGACGATCCGGTCGGCCGCGGCCGCCATCATGTAGCCGCCGCTCGCCGCGACCTGATCGACGAGCGCCGTCACCTTCACCTTGTGCTCGCGCAGCCGCAGGAGTTCCGCCGCCGCGAGGCCGTAGCCCGTCACCGTGCCGCCGGGGCTTTCGAGGCGAAGCGCCACTTCGTCGGTCGCCGCGCGCGCGACCGTCAGCACCGCGTCGATCTCGCGGCCGAGGCGCCGGACGGCGGAAGCGCGCAGGTCGCCCTTGAAGATCAGCACGAAGACGCGCTTTCGGCCGTCGTCGCCCTTCGCGGCCTTGCGCTCCTTCTTTCGCGCCTTCATCAGCGCCTTCCGCGCCTTGCGGTCGAGGAGGCCCGCGTTCAGCGCGTCGCGCATGTCCTCGTAACGCTCGTTGAGCGAGCGCACCTTGATCCGGGGCTCCTTGTCCTTCTCCTCGGCGGAGTGCGCGAGCCGCGCGATCAGGACGGCGAGTCCGCCGACAGCCGCGACGATGATGACGGCCTTGACGAGAAAGGCGGCGATGTCGAGCCAGAAGGGCATGAAGGGTCCTCAAAAACGGAAGGTCGCATAGGCGCTGCCCGTTCGCATTTTCATGAGGCCGTGCGGATGGCAAGCGGGCTGATCGCCGGAGCCGGGACTTAAATGCGGATCGAGCGCGCCTTAACCGGAGGTCTGCGGCTTTTTGCCCGACTGGCCGGGGGCGTGGCGTTGCGGTAGCCTGCCGCCGGCCCGTCCCGATCCATTATTGGGCCCCGCCGGCCGCCGATCCTTTCAACGCCCGGCGTGCAGGCGTTCGAGCAGGCCGGGATTGCGTAGAATTACAATTGAATAACGCTATTTTAGCGGGAAGGAAAAGCATGAAACGGAGCACGCACGCATTCGCGGCTCTCGCGCTCGCGACCGTTTTTCTCGCGGGCGGCGCCGCGCAGGCCCAGCAGTCGAAGCCGCCCAACATCGTCATCATCTGGGGCGACGACATCGGCCAGTCCAACATCAGCGCCTATTCGCATGGCGTGATGGGCTACAAGACGCCGAACATCGACCGCATCGCCAAGGAAGGCATGATGTTCACCGACTTCTACGGCGAGCAGAGCTGCACGGCGGGGCGATCCTCGTTCATCACCGGCCAGTCCGGCCTGCGCACGGGCCTGACCAAGGTCGGTCTGCCCGGCGCCACGCTCGGATTGCAGAAGGAGGACCCGACCATCGCCCAACTCCTGAAGCCGCTCGGCTATGCGACGGGGCAATTCGGCAAGAACCATCTCGGCGACCGCAATGAGTTCCTGCCCACGGTGCACGGCTTCGACGAGTTCTACGGCAATCTCTATCACCTCAACGCCGAGGAAGAGCCGCAACTGCCGGACTATCCGAAGGACCCGGCGTTTCGCGCCAAATACGGACCGCGCGGCGTGCTCGACTGCAAGGCCTCCGACACGGACGACCCGACGGTCGATCCGCGCTTCGGCAGGGTCGGCAGACAGGTCTGCACGGACACCGGCCCGCTGACCAAAGAGCGCATGGTGACGATCGACGACGACATCGCCAACCGCGCCGTCGACTTCATCAAGCGGGAGAAGGACGCTGGCAAGCCTTTCTTCGTCTGGGTCAACTTCACCCACATGCACTTTCGCACCCACACCAAGCCGGAGAGCATCGGTCAGGCGGGGCGCTGGCAGAGCCCCTATCACGACACCATGATCGACCACGACAAGAACGTCGGCGAGGTCCTGAAGGCGCTCGACGATCTCGGCATCGCCGACAATACCTTTGTCATGTACTCGACGGACAACGGACCGCACATGAACTCGTGGCCGGACGCCGCGATGACGCCGTTCCGCAACGAGAAGAATTCGAACTGGGAAGGCGCCTACCGCGTGCCCGCCATGTTCCGCTGGCCCGGCAAGATCAAGCCCGATCAGGTCTCCAACGAGATCGTGTCCCATCTCGACATGCTGCCGACGATCCTCGCCATCGCGGGCGATCCCGACGTGACGGACAAATTGCTGAAAGGCGACAAGGTCGGCGACATGACCTACAGGGTCCATCTCGACGGCTTCAACTTCGCGCCCTACCTGACCGGGCAGGAGGCGAAGGGTCCGCGGATTTCGTTCTTCTACGTGAACGACGACCAGCAGCTGGTCGGTCTGCGTTACGACAACTGGAAGCTCGTCTTCATGGAGCAGCGCGCGCCCGGAACGCTGCTTGTCTGGGCGAATCCCTTCACGGAGCTGCGGATTCCGGGGATGTATAACCTCCGCACCGACCCGTATGAGCGGGCGAGCATCACGTCGAACACCTACTACGACTGGCTGCTCGATCACGCATTCCTGCTGGTTCCCGCGCAGGATTACGTCGGCCAGTTCCTCGGGACGCTGAAGGACTATCCGCCGCGCCAGAAGGCGGCCAGCTTCAACATGGACGACATCATGCTGAAACTGAAGCAGCCGGGCGGAGGAGCGCCGGATTAGCGCATTTGCCGTTGGGTTTCCTGCCCTCTCCCAATGCGGGAGAGGGACCGGCGGCGGACGCGGCGACCCAATACGCGCAAATGGCCCAGGATTGTCAGGCCGGGCGGAATCCAGATATAAATCAGTCGCTCGTCGCTCATCTTCCTTTATAGGAACAGCGCATGCGATGGAGGCTCGCCGTCGCGGTTCTCGCGGGCGTTCTCGTTGCCCTCGCGATACTGTATCGCTTCGCATTGCCCGGACTTTCGAGCGCTCGGCCGTCACCTCCGAAGGTCGAGGTCGCGGTGGCGACCTGGCTTCTCCGGCACAGCGTGCCGCCCGAAGCTGCCGCGATGGTCAATCCCCTGAAACCCGACGAGGCGAATATCGCGGCCGGGGCGGCTCTCTTCCAACAGCGGTGCGCTGTTTGCCACGGGTTCGACGGCGGGGGGCGGACGACGATCGGCGAAAACGTCTATCCTCGCGTCCCCTCGCTTCGCGACGCTCTCCCCTCGCTCACGGATGGTCAGATCTTCACGTTCATCCATGACGGCATCCGCAATACGGCGATGCCGGCCTGGAACCTTCCCGACCGCGAAATCTGGCAGATTGTGTCGTTCCTGCGTCATCTGCCGCCAACCGTCGAGCCAGGCTCTGCACAGGAAACGATCGCGCCGATCGCTGCTGGCGCGCATTACGTCGGCTCGGCGGCCTGCAAGTCGTGCCACAAGGAAATCTTCGGGCGCTGGCGGCGGACGCGGATGGCCAATGTCGTGCGCGATCCGCGCGAGCATCCGGACGCCATCATCCCGGATTTCTCGCAACCCAATCCGGTCCTGACCTTCACGAAGGACGATGTCGCGTTCGTATACGGCAGCCGATGGAAGCAGCGGTATTTCACACGGCGCGGCGACGACTTTTTCCCGCTGCCGGCGCAATGGGACGTCACGCACGCCCGCTGGCTTCCCTATCACGTTCCGAAAAACGCCGACTGGTGGGCGCCGCTCTATCCTGACGACAACATGCAGCGCCCGACCGGGCCCCTGTGCGACGGCTGTCACTCGGTGAACTACGATATCAAGACGAAGTCGGTCACGGAATGGAATGTCGGCTGCGAGAGCTGCCACGGCCCCGGCAGCGCTCATGTCGCTCATCCTGTACGCGCCACCATCGTCAATCCGGCCCGCCTCGATTTCGTCGCCGCGAGCGACACCTGCATCCGTTGTCATTCGCAGGGACGCCCGCCCGCGAATCCGATCGACGGCAAATATTACGATTGGCCGGTCGGCTTTCACATGGGACTGCGGTTGTCCGACTTCTGGGAGCTCGAGGCTCACAAGCCAGGCGAACTGTCGTTCACGCACTTCCCTGACGGCACGGCGCACAAGAACCGGATGCAGGGCAACGATTTCGCCCAGAGCCTGATGTACACGCGCGGCGTGACCTGCTTCTCGTGTCACGATCCGCACGGCAGCGACAACGTCGCGATGTTGCGGGAGAAAGGCAACAATCTCTGCCTGACCTGTCACGGCCCGAATGCTCCCATCGGACCGTTCGCGACGAGCATTTCCGCCCATACGCATCACAAGCCGGACAGCACCGGAAGCCAATGCGTCTCCTGCCACATGCCGCTGATCGAGGAGACGCTTGGCGACGTGAAGGTGCACGCGCACACCTTCCGCTTCATCACTCCGGCCGCGACCCAGGCCTCAAACATCCCGAACCCGTGCACATTGTGCCACGCAGACAAGTCGATTGATTGGGCGGAGGAAATTCTGAGCCACTGGAAGGATCGTTCGCCCTGGCGAATGGAAAACTAGCATCGACCCGGCGAGGCCATCCAATCAGGAGGCCATCCACTATTCCGAAAGTCGGCCCTTCAGCGCCTCCAGCATCGGCCGCTGACCTTTCAGGATCTTCCGCGCCGCCTCGTCGAGCCCGAACCATTCCGCGCGGTCGATCTCGGGGAACTCGGCCGTCTTGCCTGAGCGCGGCGGCCATTCCATCGCGAACGTGTTGCTTCTCAGCGCCGCCGGGTCGAACTCGCCTTGCGCGGCGAAGGCGACGACCGTCTTGCCGCCCGGCTGCTTATGCGGGCCGAGCGGGATCAGCTCGCCCTCGACTGCCGCCCCGGTCTCCTCGAAGAACTCGCGCCGCGCCGCCGCCGCGAGGTCCTCGCCCTCGTCCACAAGGCCCTTCGGGATCGTCCAGGCGCCGTCGTCCTTTTTCGCCCAGAACGGCCCGCCCGGATGGGCGAGCAGCACCTCGACGCGGCCCGCGCGGTTGCGGAACAGCAGGATTCCGGCGCTGACCTTCGGCATCGCGGATCAATCCCACGACAGCTGGTTCTTCGGCAGGCGGCCGCTCGGATCGAAGACCATGACCCGGTGCGGAGCCTCGCCGCTCCAGCGCCAGAGGACAAGGTTTCGATCTTCGGGGCCGGCCGACGCAGCATAGCTTGGAACGACGGCGCCTGCGGCGCCCGCTGCGATGAGGCGGCGCGCGAGCGTCCATGAGGCCGGCTCGCGCCCGGCCGCGGCTTCGGCGAACCAGGCGCAGGCGAGACCGGCGTCGTCGGCGCCCGCGTTGCGCCGTCCGGCCTCGCTTGCAAGGTCGACGACGTCCTCGCAGTCGATCTCGTAGGTGCAGAGCACGCAGGGCTCGAACTTGTGGGCGAATCCCTGCGAGGCTTCCCGGATCGCCGTCATCGGATCGAGGGCGAGGTAAAGCGCGGGCGTTCCCCTGGGGTTGAAACGGCCGCCATGAACGGCTGCGCCCGCGCCGGAGAGCGGTTTGAATGACCAGCGCGGATCATGCGCGCGCCACGCAAGCCCCTGAAACCGGAAGGTTGAAAGCCTCAAGCAAAGCCGCCGAGGGCGATGGAGTCCAGATAGTCGCGAAGGGCGGTGGCTTCGCCGGACTTGACGAGGGACTCGGCGGTGCGCCCTCCGAAGGCGGGGATCGGCTCGGAGCGATACCACGCCATCGCCTGCGCGGGGCCGCCGGCCCAGTCGGAAACGCGGGTCAGGATTTCGTTCATCTCGCGAAGTCTTGTCTGGGTTCGCGGGGCGGCGAGGCGGTCGCGCTTGTAGAGCGACTCGGGCGCCAGCCCCGCGGTCTCCGCGAGCTGCTTCTTGGTCAGGCCGTAAAGGCGCTCCGGATCGCCCGCCTGCTCGCGTCTTGAAGGCTTCACAGACATTGCCGCTTCCTTTGCCCTAGATATAGGGCGATCTATGCGGCAAGCAAAGTGACCTAGCCGGCGCCGCTCGCGCTCTCGGCCGCGAGAACGCTGGCTTCAACAAATTCTTCCCAAAATCAGAAATCTGGGTAGACTGATGCCAAGGCGCGGGCTGTCATCGCGAGGAGCTCGCGATAAGCGGCGACGCGGCGATCCAGGGACGCGGGGGACGCCCTACGTCCCCCGGATTGCTTCGCTTCGCTCGCGATGACACGCCAGCGCAAATCGGGCCCCGGAGTTATGCCGCGAAGCCGCGAAACAAATCGCCCGGTAAGGCGCTGAAAAGATGAAAGGGCGCGAAATACAGAATAACGCGCGGAAGCGCGTGAAAAGGGAAGCGGCGCCGTCTTTCGGCGCCGCCGCCCGGTTCAGATCACATGGGACTTCAGCGGCGCGAAGCCGTTGAAGCCGACCGAGGAATAGGTCGTCGTATAGGCGCCCGTCCCCTCGATCAGCACCTTGGCGCCGATCTCGAGCGACACGGGCAGGAGATAGGGCTCCTTCTCGTAGAGCACGTCGATCGAATTGCAGGAGGGGCCGGCGATCACGCAGGGGCCGAGCGCGTCGTCGTCGTATTCCGTGCGGATCGGATAGCGGATCATCTCGTCGGTCGTCTCGGCGAGGCCGTTGAACTTGCCGATGTCGAGATAGACCCAGCGGCAGCGGTCGTCCTCGGACTTGCGGGAGATGAGCACGACCTCGGCCTCGATGATCCCGGCGTTGCCGACCATGCCGCGGCCCGGCTCGATGATCGTCTCCGGGATGCGGTTGCCGAAGTGGCGGCGCAGCGCCCGGAAGATGATCTGACCGTAGGCCTTCACCGGAGGCACGTTCTTGAGATACCGCGTCGGGAAGCCGCCGCCGAGGTTGATCATCGAGAGCTGGATGCCGCGCTCCGCGAGGTCGCGGAAGATTTCGGCGGAGCTTTTCAGCGCGCGGTCCCACATGCGCGGATTGCGCTGCTGGGAGCCTACGTGGAAGGAGAGGCCGTGCGCCACGAGGCCGAGCGCATGGGCGCGCTCCAGCACCCGCGCGGCCATCTCCGGCGCGCAGCCGAACTTGCGCGAGAGCGGCCATTCGGCGCCCGCGCCGTCGCACAGGATGCGGCAGAACACTTTCGAGCCCGGCGCGGCGCGCGCGACCTTCTCGACCTCCGCTTCGCAATCGACCGCGAAGAGGCGGACGCCGAGCGCATGGGCGCGCGCGATGTCGGCTTCCTTCTTGATCGTGTTGCCGAAGCTGACGCGCTCGGGCGTCGCGCCCGCGGCGAGCGCAAGCTCGATCTCGGTCAGCGAGGCCGTATCGAAGCAGGAGCCGAGGTCCGCGAGCAGGCTCAGGATCTCGGGCGCCGGATTGGCCTTCACCGCGTAGAAGACGCGCGTGTCCGGCAGCGCCCGGGCGAAGCTCTGGTAATTGTCGCGCACGACGTCGAGGTCGACGACGAGGCGGGGTCCGTCCTCGCGGTTGCGGGCGAGGAAGTCCTTGATGCGGTCCGTCATGTGAGCGGCCTCCTTCGACGCTGGCGGCGAGGCCGCGCGCGTCCTGGCAAACGAAGGATTTGCCGGCGATGCGTCCGACGCGCCCGCGCTTTGGAGACGCGAGAGCGGCGCTCGTTGACCCGCCGACGCGACCGCTTCCGGCTCTGCTGCGGAGACGGAGAGTCCCCGGCGCATCGCCGTCAAGCGATCAGCTGCTGAAGCCGTGGCCAAAGCGCGCAAGAGCCTGAGCGGCTCGAACGTTCCAGGGCCATCGTTTGGACGGAGGAAAAGGTCCCGTCCGCACGCCCGGCAAAGATAGACAAGCCTCTTTGATCGCCGACCTTTGGAGGGCCAGCAGAGACCAAAAAAGCCCGGTCCGTCGTTGCTTCAAGTCGCGTCCCCCGTTGGGCGGGGTGCGCCGGTTCGCCTCCGGCTGCCGACCATTCTCAGGGCGGTTGACTGGCCTCTTGTCCAGATCCCCGCCGGCCGACACGCGACCACAGGCACGTGCGTATTGGGCAGGGGCTTTATGTGTGCGAGTCGGGTCCGCGCGCAAGGCCTTTTTCGATCCGCAGGGCAAAAAAGACCGCGCGGAAAGGTCGCATGGGGCAGGGGGCCGGCTCGCGGGCGCGAAACACGGGCGTAGTTTGAAGGTTTCTAAAGTTCGCCCGCCATCCTTGTCGCATGGGCGCGCGGTTGTTAGTTGCGGCAGGACCGCTGCGGATCAGGCCTTCCGTCTGATACGGCGGACCGGAGTTCGCCTTGATCGACGCCCGAATTGTCACCCTCGCCGTCGCGCTTCTCGCGCCTGTGCTGGCCGCTGGCGCGGCCGCGGCGGATGAACCCGTGAAGACGGCGGTCACGCTGAAGGATCATCGCTTCGATCCGGCCGAGCCGACGGCGCCGGCGGGCAAGCCGATCGTCATCGAGGTGACGAACCTCGATATGACGCCGGCCGAATTCGAGAGCAAGGAGCTCCGGGTCGAGAAGGTCGTGCCGGCCGGCGGCAAGGTTTCCGTGCGGGTGCGCCCTCTGACGCCCGGACGCTATCGTTTCTTCGACGACTATCACGAGACGACCGCCGTGGGCTTTCTCGTGGTTCAGTGACCGACCGAATGTTGTGAGGACAATGCCGTGCTCGGCGCCCTGATTATCGTTTTCCGTGAGGTCATCGAGGCCGGCCTCATCGTCGGCATCGTGATGGCGGTGACGCAGGGCGTGCGCGGGAGCCGCGCGGTCATCGGGCTCGGGATCGGCGCGGGCGTGGTCGGCGCGGCGCTGATCGCAGGCTTCGCGGGCGCGATCGCCGAGGCGCTCGCGGGCGTCGGCCAGGAGATCTTCAACGCCTCGATCCTCATGATCGCGGTCGTGATGCTCGTCTGGCACAACGTCTGGATGGCGAGCCACGGCCGCGAGCTTGCGGCCGAGGTGAAGCGCGTCGGCAACGACGTCCGCGTGGGGACGCGCTCGATCGCGGCGCTCGGCGTCGTCTGCGCGGTCGCCGTCATGCGCGAAGGCTCCGAGGTCGCGCTCTTCATGTATGGCCTCGTGGCTTCCGCCGGATCGACGCCGTTCGACCTCGTCGTCGGCTCTCTGCTCGGGCTCCTCGCCGGCGTGGCGCTGACGGCCGTGACCTACCTCGGCCTCGTCACGATCCCGCAGCGCAAGCTGTTCGCCGTCACGACGCTGCTCATCAGCTTCCTCGCCGCAGGTCTGGCCGCGCAGGCGGTCCTATTCCTGCAACAGGCGGGCGTGTCACCGCGCTTTCGCAGACCGCCTGGGACACCTCCGCCGTCCTTTCGGACAGGAGCCTGTTCGGGCGGGTGCTGCATACGCTCGTCGGTTATTCGGACCAGCCTTCGGTTCTGCAGGTCGTCGTCTATGTCGCGACGCTGGCGGTCATTGTCGCGCTGACCAGGGCCTTTGGCGGGCGTGGCGCTCGCGCGACAAAGAACGGCGGCCCGGCTCCGACTCCGGCGCCGGCGGAATAACCCATCCTCAATGCATCAGCGGGCCCCAGGAGGGGTCGCTGGCGTAGTTCGGCGTCGGCACCAGGAATTCGCCGTGGCCGTAGATGTCGGTCATGTAGATCTTCGGACCCCCCGAGCCGCCCGCGTCGCGGAAGAACATCAAAAAGAGCCCGTTCGGCGAGAAGGTCGGCCCTTCGTTGTGAAAGCCCTCGACGAGGATGCGCTCGCCCGATCCGTCGGGCTTCATGACGCCGATCCCGAATGAGCCGCCTTTGATGCGGGTGAAGGCGATGAGGTCGCCGCGCGGCGACCAGACCGGGGTCGAATAGTGACCCTCGCCGAAGGATATGCGCTTGGCCTCGCCGCCGCTCGCGCTCATCAGATAGATCTGCTGCGATCCGCCACGGTCCGATTCGAAGGCGATCTGCGATCCGTCGGGCGAGAACGTCGGGGAGGTGTCGATCGCGGACGTGTCGGTAAGCCGCGTCGTCTCGCGCGAGCGCAGGTCCATCGTGTAAAGGTTCGAACTCGCGCCATCCGAGAGCGACATCACGATCTTCTGTCCGTCGGGCGAGAAGCGCGGGGCGAAAGTCATGCCGCGGAAATTGCCGACCGGCTCACGCTGCCCGGTCTCGAGATTGAGCAGCGTAACCTGCGGATCCTGCGACCGGAACGACATATAGGCGACCTGCTGCGCCGACGGCGAAAAGCGCGGCGTCACGACAAGCGCATCGCCCGGGCTCAGGTATTTGAGATTCGCGCCATCCATGTCCATGACGGTGAGGCGTTTGCGCCGCTTTTCCTTCGGGCCGCTCTCGTCGACGAAGACGACCCTCGAGTCGAAGAAGCCCTTTTCGCCCGTGATCCGCGAGAAGACAGCATCCGCGATCATATGCGCGACCCGCCGGGCGTTGGATGCTTCCGATGTATATTGCTCGCCCGGCCACCTGTTCGCCGGTCGCGACGTCCCAGAGGCGGAACTGGGCGGTGACCTGGCCGGCGCCCGATTTCAGCACCCGGCCGGTCAGGACGAATTGCGCGTTCACCGTTTTCCAGGCGTCGAGGCCGGGGCGCACATCCGGATTTGCGATTTGTTCGGGAAAGCTGGACGGATTGACCGGCAACAGGAATATCGAACGGGCGAAATCGTTTCCGACGATGCTGCTGATCTTCTGCGGACCTTCGTCGCCTGCGAAGGACGTGACCGCCACCGTCACCGGTTTGAAATCCGCGCCCGCATGCACATAGACGTCGCCGGTGGCGGCGAGGGCGGGCGCGGCGGCGAAAGCAATGAGCGTTGCGCCGAGCAACGCAGTAGCGCGACGACGGGACACGACCTGGGAGGAAACCATTACGCTCTTCTCTTGAATTTCAGGACTCGGCCGCTCGGCGGGAAAGCTCGGTCACTTCGCGGCGACTTGGGGGTCGAAGGAGATGGTCTTGGTTTTCCATTGATCATAAAAGGGGCGATATTGGGCCGGGACCTGCAGCGGGTTGCAGGCCTGCACCGCGGCAAGCACGCTCTTGGCCAGAGCTTTGAGCTCCGGATTGGACGGCGGATTGACGAGTTTGGCCTTCGACAGCGACCCGTCGGGCTTGAAGGCGACCCGCACGAAGGCGACGTAGGGGTCCGAGTCCGCCGGTTGCGCGGCCGGCTTCCAGCAGCTCAGATAGGTCTTCACCACCCAGGCGTTGAAGCCCGCCTCCTCGGAGGCGGTCATGTATTGCGGCCGGGGCGGCGGGGTTGGCGCGTCCATGCGCTGGAGGGAGGCCGGTTCGGAGGCCGGGGTCGGCTGGGGCGTCGGGATCGGGGCGACGGCGGCGATCTTTTGCGGCTCTTTCGGGGCCCGCGTTTTCGACGGCCGGAGCCGATCGTAGGCGACGACGCTCACAACAACCGCGGCGGCGATGATGATGAGACGCATTTTCATTGCGGCTACTCCTCGGTGCTGAAACAAAGCCCTCATCCCTGGGTGTCGCGCGGATCGAAATGGATCGTCTCGACGCGCCACTCTTCGAAATAGGGGGCGTATTGGGGCGGAACGTGCAGCGGGTCGCATTTCCGCACGGCGCGCATCGCGCTATCCGCGTGGGCGCGCCACGCCGCGTCGCCCGGCGGATTGAGCAGGACCGGGCGCGTCGACAGCGACCCGTCCGGATTGAAGACGACCTTGATCTGGGCGACGTAGACGTCGCCCTCTGGCATGCCTGGCGGCGGCGTCCAGCAGTTGAGGTAGCTCTCGGTCAGCCAGGCGTCGAGCGCCGCGGCCATCGACATCGACATTTTGGGCGCGTTGTGATGCGGCAGCCCCTGAGGCGTGGCGGACCCGGTCGCGTTTGGCGCGCTTGCGTTCTGCTGCCGGCTGTCAAGAAGCTTGGCGATCGCATTCGGGTCGTAGGTGCGCTTCGGCTTGGGTTTTGGTTCGGTCTTGTCCTGCGCGAGGGCCTTCTCGACTTCCTTCGCGAGTTGGTCAGGTTTCGGGCGCTCCGGCTTCTCCGGCGGTTTTTCCGGCGGCTTCTCCTTCGGACGGACCGGCGGCTCGGGCGCGTTTTCGGCCAGTTCCTTCGGCGGCTCGGGCGCGGGCTTAGGCGGCTCGGGTGTTGGCGGGGGAGGGGGCGTGTCCGGCTTCGGCGGAGGGGTCGGGGCGGGCTCCTGCGCCTGGCGCAGCTCCGGCGGCTGAGCGGGCGGCGTCTGCGTCGGTTCGGGCTGCGGTTTCGGGGCGGGCGCGGGCTTGGCCGTCTTCTCGCCCTCCATGATCTGGTTCACGTCGGTGGCCGAGATGGTCTCGACCGGGATCGCCTCCTCGCTGTCTTCGAAACGTGGGGCGGAAGCGAAGCCGAGCAGAATGAGGGCCAGGAGCGCGCCGTGAAGCACGCTCGAGACCGTCCACGCCCAGTATGGCCGCCGCTCGTCCAATGCCGCTCCCGGCTATTGATTGATCGGCTCGGTGACCAGCGCCACCTTCTTGAAACCGGCCGCCGTCACGGCGGCCATGATCTCCGCGACCCGCCCGTAGGTCACGGTCTTGGAGGCGCGCACGTAAATCCGCTGTTCCAGGTCGTTCTGGGCCGCCGCCTGCAGCTTCGGAACGAGGTCGGCCTCGGCGATCGGCTGGTCCATGAGATAGAGCTGTCCTTCGTCGTTGAGCGAAATGGCGATCGGCTTCCGCTCGACGTTGAGGGGCGCGGCGCTGGTCTTGGGCAGGTCGACCGAGACGCCCGAGGTCAGGAGCGGCGCGGCCACCATGAAGATGATGAGCAGCACGAGCATGACGTCGATGAAGGGCGTCATGTTGATGTCGGCCATCGCGCCGTAGCGGGGCACGCCGCGCCGGCTCCTGCCGCCCTTGCGGCTGCCGCCGCTGATCGAGACCGCCATTCCCGGCTCCTCTTCCTCAGGAGACCCGCTCGACGGACAGATGCTGGTCGATCTGCCGCGAGAGGATGGAGGAGAATTCGTCGGCGAAGCTTTCGAGCTTCGCCTGAGCCTTGGCCACGTCGCCCTGGAATTTATTGTAGGCGATGAGCGCTGGAATCGCCGCGAAGAGCCCGATTGCGGTCGCCAGAAGCGCCTCCGCAATCCCGGGCGCGACGACGGCAAGCGACGTGTTCTTGGACGCCGCGATCGACTGGAACGAGTTCATGATGCCGAACACCGTTCCGAACAGGCCTATGAAGGGGCCGGCGGAAGCGACGGTCGCCAGCACAAGCAGATTCGATTCGAGCCGCTCGACCTCGCGCGCGGTCGCGACGTCGAGCACCTTGTCGATGCGGGCGTGCAGGCCGCGGAAGGATCCGGCGGCGTGCTGGAAGGAGCGTTTCCATTCGCGCATCGCGGCGACGAACAACGCCGCCGCTCCGGAATTTTCCTGGGTCGAGAGTTGCGCGTAAAGCTCCTCGAGCGACTGGCCGGACCAGAAAATCTGCTCGAAACTCTCCATTTCGTTGCGGAAGCGCCGGAAGAGCCGCGTCTTGTCGAAGATGATCGTCCAGCACCAGAGAGACGCCAGAAACAGGCCCAGCATCACCGCTTTCACGACAATATGAGCTGACCAGAACATCGCCAAGATGCTCGCGTCCGGAGGCGCGACTGCGACTGCGTCGGCTGGATTCATGGGAGCTTTCGGACCTTTGTTCGGATGTCTGGGCGGAACCCTCGCGTCGGCGCCGCTCTTCCAAGGAGCGCCGAGGGCGGCCGCGCGCCGGGCGGTCTGCCCGCCAAATGGGCCGAAACTTGGGCTTCGGTCGGCATTGGCGCGGCGCCGATTTGTCGCCCGTCATTAAGCCCCTGATAGGGTTAAGGGCGCGTTACTTTGCGAGAGGCTGGCGAAAAGCGGCGGGAATGGAGGGGTTAGCGACAGGCTACGCCGTCAGCGGAAGCCCTCAGAGCGGGCGAAACAGACTGGAGCGAAGGATGGCGGGCGCGTCGCGGGCATCCACGGGCTGCGCCGCGGCGCCCAGGGAGAAGAGGTAACGGCGCCCGGTCATCGGTCCCCGGACCGTCACCGTCGCGGTCCCGAGATACTGCACGGCGATTGCGGGGAACTCCGCTGCAGGCGAGCCAGTCGCCGAACCGGGCGTCTCCGACGCGCTTCGTCTTCCGCAGCAGGCCATGGATCACGTTCCCTCTGAGTCCCGGTGCGGTTCGATCAGCAACCGCTCCCCTGTGACGCGTTCAAGCAGGATGACCGCGCCCGAAATCGCCAGCCAGCAGCCGGGGATGTCCTGCACGCGGGCGCACAAAAAGAACGCCGCCGGAAGGGCGATCAGGAGGCTCGTGCAGGCGATGCAATCGAAGGCGCGGCCAAGTTCGGAGCCCGCGGCCAGCGCGCGGGCGCGCGTCGCGAGATGGAAAGGGCCATCCTCGTTGACGAAGAAGACGCTGAGCCGCCACGTGGCGAGCGCCGCGACGACAAACTGGACCCAGAAAGGCTGCGCGTCCATGGGCGGCGCTTCCCTTGTCACAAGAACGTGGGACCGGCGAAGCCAGGTTTCCCCAGTTCGCCGGTCCGCACGGACACTCAGGGCCTATGCGATGAGGCAGAAGCCCACGTCGGCACGGTTGCCGTTGTGATTGCCCGGACTGCTATGCACGATCGTGTTGTCGTAGGCCCAGAGTTCGATCACGTAGCCGCAGGGTTGCATCCCCGCGGTGCTCAGCGTCCACGCCGCATCCGTCGCAGGCGAGGTCGCGACTGCGGAAGTCGTCGGCTGGTTCGGGTTTATCGAGACCGGCGTCGTATCGAGACTGAAGGCGCCAAAATGCGTGTCGGTCGCCGTGAATTTGCCGGTGATCGACGGGACGGTCTTGAGACTGAACTGCTTGCAGTCGCCGCCGCTGTCGATGTGGATGTCGACATACGGCGCCGTATTGTCGAGCTGGATGCGATAGAGCGGCGTCGATCCGAGGACAGTGTCGGAATTGTCGGCGATCTCCAGCCAGACATCGTATGCGCTGTCCCCTGAGGAGTCCCAGTACGCGAGGTTGTTGTCGATATTCTGGGTCGCATTGAGATAGGTGAAGAATCCGCTCGCGTCCGGATAGGAGGTCGAGGTCTGGCCGAGGCCGTTGGTGACGGCGATCGGCGTGACCAGAGTCGACGCCGCGGCCGCGCCGGCCTCACGGACGCGCACCCGATATTTGCTTCCGGGCGACGGCAGGCCCTGGATGACGACCCGGCCTCCGAATGCGCAGGAGCGCGTGTGGATCCATGGATCCGCGGGCGTTCCGGTCAGCGCGAAGACCGCATTGGGCAGCGTCATTCCCGGATGCGCGGTCGCACTGTTCGTATCGATCGACGCGACCCCGATGCCGCCGATGATGGCGATGTTGGGCGTGCCGATGACGAAGGGGTCTCCGGCGGGAATCTGGATCTCGGCGTCCACTCTGTTGCCCCACACGGGAACATAGTTGGGATTCGCCGGCGGAGGAGCCGTCTCCCATGAGAGGATCGCGCGCACGACCGCCAGCTTGGGCCCTGCGGCGCAGGGCTGTTGGTGGGATGAGAAATCAACCGGCAGAGCTGTTGCGTAGTGTAGCCCGGTAGCCGGGATGCCGGAGAAATCGTGGGCGTTGATGGTCGTCGTGCCGAGATATTCGAATCCGGCCCCCCAGTTGATCCAGAAGGCGACATATTCCGTGCTGCCCGCCGTGCATGGCCCTCCGCTGAAGCCGCTCGACTTCTTCACGTTCACGACCGCGGAGAGAGCGCTGCGATTGGGATCGAGGCCCAGACATTCGAGCCCTTCGTAGGTGGTGTTCCCGTTTGTCGCCAGGATCGCCGATATGATCGCCGAAAGATCGAGCTTGTACTTCTCGACCAGCGTCGGCGCGATGGGCGAAGGCGCGGCCATCGCGGCGCTGTTTGCAACGTGAGAATAGAGCGAGCGATGCGGCGGGACCTCGGCTTTATAAGTTTCGAGGAGTTGAGCCGTGGGGACCTTTGCCTGAGCCGTCAGCGGAATCGGCTGGCTCGAGTTCGATCAGATTCGCGTACTGAGCCGGCAACGTCAGCTTCGCCTCCGCAAGCAGATCCACGAGCGGAAGGAACTTGAATCCCGGAATTTGGATGACGGCCTCGAGAATATTGCCCCAGACAGGGATGAAGCCCGGAGTCCCGGCTGTCGGAATTATGTTCCAGGACAGGATCGCGCGAACCTTCGGCAGGTTGGATACAAAGCACCATTTGTGGCTTGGCGCGAAGGGGACCGAGACCGCGTAGCGCAGCGGCTTGGGTCCGGCGATGTCATGGGCCGAAAGGCCGGCGAAGCCCTGGTCGATCCAGGTCGCGCCATTGTCCCAGGATACGTAGAAGCGCACGTATTCGTGCGAGCCGTCGGTGCAGATTCCTCCGCCGTACCCAAAATTTTGCTTGATGTTGACGACGGCCTCGAGCCGGTTCAGCGGCGCGGAAAAGCCCACGCAGGTGAGCTCCTCGTAGCCTGTCTCTTTCGCGATCGGGAGAACGGGGCCGATCTTGCTGTCCGGTATGGTCCCGAAATAGTTCGGGTTGATTTGCAGGAGAAATTTGAAATTGTCGCGCGCCTGCTGGGGCGACAATCTTGTCAGGTCGATGGACGAAGTCTTGGTGTTCGCCATGGTAGATCTCCTTCAATGGAAATAATGGCGCTCCGCTCGGCGCAACGCGCGCGATCGGTTTAGATGTCGACTTTCTAGGGGATCGTTTGGGATCCGATCCGTCCAACAGCAATACAAAAACGTAAATAAAACCGCGGCCGTTCTATTTCATCGGCCGCCTTTGCTATAGCACGGGACCTTCCAGTCTCCAGTGACATTCGTCACAGAGGGGAAGTTACAACTTGGAAACGTCTTGTAAAAATTTCGGAAGCCCGCCGCCGGGAAGAGATTTGGCGGCGTCACCGAAGCGGCGTCCTCCGCGCCCTACACAAAGCCTGGCGGCGTCGCTATCGTGATGCCCCGCGTGAAGACGTGACAGCGCAAGATTCAAGGAGCGCCAATGGGGGCGTATGAGGCGTTTGCCTGGGAATGGGGGTCGGCGATCATTCGCTGGCTGCATGTGACGGCGGCGATCGCCTGGATCGGCGCATCGTTCTTCTTCATGCATCTCGACGCCAGCCTGCGGAAGCGCGCAGGCGAATCCTCGGCGATCGCCGGAACGTCCTGGCAGGTGCATGGCGGCGGCTTCTATCAGATGAGCAAGTACACGCTCGCGCCGGCGTCGCTGCCCGACGACCTCATCTGGCACAAGTGGCAATCCTACTGGACCTGGATCAGCGGCTTCGTGCTGCTCTGCTGGATCTATTACGGGCAATCGACCCTGTTCCTGATCGACCCCGCGGTGATGCCGCTTCAGCCGTGGCAGGCGGCGCTGATCGGCATTGTCGCGCTGGCGCTCGGATGGGTCGTTTACGACCTCCTTTGCCGCTCGCCGCTCGGCGACAATGAGCCTCTGCTCGCCGTCGTCGGCTTCGGCTATGTCGTGCTGACGAGCTGGGTCTTCACGCTCTTCTTCTCGGGACGCGGGGCGCTGATCCACACCGGCGCTCTGATGGCGACGGCAATGACGGCGAACGTCTTCTTCGTCATCATGCCGAACCAGCGCAAGAGCGTAGCGGCGCTTGTCGCCGGGCAGAAGCCGGACCCGAAATGGGTGAAGCAGTCGAAGATCCGTTCGACGCACAACAACTACATCACGCTGCCCGTGCTGTTCATGATGCTGTCGAGCCACTATCCGATGACCTACGCGAACCGCCACGTCATCCCGGCCATCGTCGTCTGCATCATCATCGCGGGCGCTCTCGTGCGCTATTTCTACAACGTCTGGCATCTCGGACATGACCGTGCGCCCTGGTGGGCATGGGCGGTCGCAGCGCTCGCGATGCTCGGGGCCATCTTCTTCTCGACGTATACCTCTCCATGGATGCGGGCGAGCGCGGGGCCTCGCCGATCTTCCGACGGAGGTGGCGCGCGCGGATGAGCCCAAGGCGCCGCCCGAGGTCGTCGACATCGTCATGACGCGCTGCATGATGTGTCATGCGCCGCAGCCGATGGAATCGATCGGCGATGCGCCGAAGGGCGTGCTGCTCGACACGCCCGAGCATATCGCCCGTTTCGCGCCCGCGATCGAGATGCAGGCGGTGCTGACCCATGCGATGCCGCCCAACAATTTCAGCGAGATGACCGACGAGGAGCGGGCGACGCTCGCACGCTGGCTGCACGTTCAGACGGCCGACGCCAAGTGACCCGAGGCCTCAGCGAGACCGATCTCGCCGCCGGCGCGCGGCTGATGGAGCGGCTCGACGCTTTCGCCGCCTTCACCGACGAGCCGGGGCGTCTGACGCGCCTCTTCCTGTCGGATGCGCACAAGGCGGCCGCCGCCGCGTTTATCGGCTGGTGCGGGGAGGCGGGCTTGCAGGCCCGGATCGACGCGGCCGGGAACGTCGTCGCGCGCTACGAGGGCAAGCGCGCCGGGCGCGCCCGCGCTCATGATGGGCTCGCATATCGACACGGTGCGCGACGCGGGACGCTTCGATGGCAATTACGGCGCGCTCGCGGCGCTCGCCGTCGTCGAGGGCCTGGCCGCGGAAGGGACGCGGCTCGATCACGCCATCGAGATTGTCGCCTTCGGCGACGAGGAGGGCGTGCGTTATCGCACCACGCTCACCGGCTCGCTCGCTCTCGCGGGCGCTTATCCGGAAGATGCGCTCGATCAGCGCGACTCGTCGGGCGTCTCCATGCGCGACGCGCTGACGGCCTTTGGCGGCGATCCGGACAAGGCGGCGCTGATCCGGCGCGAGAATGTCGCGGCTTTCGTCGAGGCGCATATCGAGCAGGGGCCGGTGCTGGAGGCCGAGGGTCTGCCGCTCGAAATCGTCACCGCCATCAACGGCGCGACGCGGCTCGAAGTCTCGGTGGACGGAATGGCGGGTCACGCCGGCGCGACGCCCATGCATCTGCGCCGTGACGCCTTGGCCGCCGCCGCCGAAATGATCCTCGGCGCCGAGGCGCGCGCCCGGTCGGAGACGAATCTTGTCGCGACCGTCGGACGGATCGAGGCCTGGCCCGGCGCGACCAACGTGATTCCCGGCGTCGCGCGCTTTTCCGTCGATCTTCGCGCGCCGGACGATTTTCGGCGCGCGGCCGCGCTCGCCGATCTCGATCGGACCTTTCACGAGATCGCGGCGGCGCGCGGCGTGCGGGTCACGTCCACGACGACGCATGAGGCGCCGGCCTATGTGTGCGATCCGGCAAATCGTCGCGGGCGTCGCGCGGGCGGTCGAGGCGGTGGGCGTGCAGCCTCGGCTCCTTCCCTCGGGCGCCGGTCACGATACGATGGCGATGGGGCGGCTCTGCCCGGCGGGGATGCTCTTTGTCCGCTGCAAGGGCGGGATCAGCCACAATCCGCTGGAATCGATCACGCTCGAAGATTGCGCGTACGGCCTCGCGGCGCTCTCGCGCTTCGCGCGGGATTTCAGGCCTGGCTGACAAGCTGTAGCAGAATGGTTCCGCTCCCGGCGGATCGCCGCGAGGCGCGCGATAAAAGTCATTCCATGTTTACAGATTTTCAGAATTATGGTATCGTACATTCTGTCCAACAAAATTCTTGCGGATGGCTCCGATGACCGACTCCCTTCCTCCCCCCGACGCCGAAACTGCGGCGCCAGACGAAACGCCCCAGACCGTCCGCGCAAAGCGCAAGGCGCAGCGCGAGTGGCGGGCGGACCGGCGGCAGGCCTGTTTCGATCTGATGAGCGCCGGCTACACCTACGCCGAGGTTGCGAAGGCGCTGAAGGTCAGCGTGCGCGCGGTGCGGCGCGAGGTCACCCGCGCGATTGACGAGCGGCGGCTCGACGCGCCCGAGCGCTACGTTCACCTGCAGGTCAACAGGCTGACGCGGGCGCTGCGTTCCGCGGACGACCTCGTCGAGCGCGGCGACATGAGGGCTGTCGCGCCCTTCATCAAGCTCGTCGAGGCGCTCGACCGCTATCACGGTCTCGACGCCCGCTATCGCCGCGAGCCGCGCCTGCCTCTTCAGTCCGACGCCCCGAAGCGGCTCGCGCTCGGCGCGCCAGCCGAGACTCTCGCGAAAGTGACAGAATTGAACACGCAAGCGCCTGAAAAGCTTTGGTCGTGACCAAAACGGGACAGGGCCGGCCTCGGCGTCCCGCCGCCAAGGTCGATCCGACGCATCGTCCCGCAACGCGTCCGGGAGGGTGACAACCGCCATCCTCAGGGGTACGAACGGCGCCGTTACCTGGGAGGAACAACAGCATGAGCGAGCGGTTCTTCGGCGACATCAAGCCTGTGAAGTACGAGGGGCCGAAGAGCGACAATCCCTTCGCCTTCCGCTGCTACGACCCCGAGCGCGTCGTCATGGGCAAGACCATGGCGGAGCAGCTTCGCCCCGCCGTCTGCTACTGGCACAATTTCGCGTGGATGGGTTCGGACATGTTCGGGGCGCCGACCTTCGTGCGTCCGTGGGATGGGGACGACATGAAGGCCGCGAAGGTCAAGGCCGACGCGGCCTTCGACATGTTCGCGACGCTCGGCTTCCCCTTCTTCACCTTCCACGACAAGGACGTCGTGCCCGAAGGCGCGAGCCTCGCGGAGTTCGGGCGCAACCTCGCCGAGATGACCGACATCTTCGCCGAGAAGATGAAGGCGACGGGCGTCAGGCTCCTCTGGGGCACTGCGAATCTGTTCAGTCACCCGCGCTATATGGCGGGCGCCGCGACCAACCCGGACCCGGATGTCTTCGCCTTCGCCGCCGCGCAGGTGAAGAACGCGATCGACGCCACGCACAGGCTCGGCGGCGAGAACTATGTGCTCTGGGGCGGCCGCGAGGGTTACGAGACGCTGCTCAACACCGACCTCAAGCGCGAACTGGAGCAGCTCGGGCGCTTCCTCTCGATGGTCGTCGACTACAAGCACAAGATCGGCTTCAAGGGCGTGCTGCTGGTCGAGCCCAAGCCGCAGGAGCCGACGAAGCACCAGTATGATTTCGATGTCGCGACCGTTGCGGGCTTTTTGCAGCGCTTCGGTCTCGAGAAGGAGGTCAAGCTCAACATCGAGGTCGGCCACGCGGTGCTCGCGCATCATTCCTTCGAGCACGAGATTGCGCTCGCCGCCTCGCTCGGGCTGCTCGGCTCCGTCGACGCCAACCGCAACGACTATCAGTCGGGCTGGGACACGGACCAGTTTCCGAACAATGCGGCCGAACTCGTCCCCGCGCTTTACTTCATGCTGAAGGCGGGCGGCATTGCGCCGGGCGGCTTCAACTTCGATTCGAAGGTGCGCCGCCAGTCGATCGATCCCGGCGATCTCCTCCTCGGCCATATCGGCGGCATCGACGTATGCGCTCAGGCGCTTCTCTCCGCGGCGGCGCTGATCGAGGACGGCAAGTTCGATCGAATGCGCGCCGAGCGCTACGCCGGCTGGGACGAGCCCAAGGCGCAGGCGATGCTGAAGCCGGGCGCGACGCTGGAGGGCATCGCCAGGCGGGTCGCGGACGAGACCATCGACCCGAAGCCGCGCTCCGGCAAGCAGGAGCTCTACGAGAACGTGCTGAACCGGTTCAATTGAGGCAGGAGCGGGGGTAACCGTTCGACCGATCACGAAGCGAGCCGCCGGGGCGTCCATCACATTGGAGGCAAAGAACAGTCGTCTTCATTTTGTGAGGGTTGCCCGGTTGGCGATCGTCCTCTAAGTCCGCGCGCGACCCTGCCTTTTTGGGGCGCAACGATCTCCGAGGACCGACCGTGTTTCCCAAGCCCTCGCCGAAGCTCTCGCCCAATACCTACGCTTACGAATCCCTGCCGATGGTGAAGCCGACCGGCTTCCGGGAATATGACGCGCGCTGGCTCTTCGAGAAGGAAATCAACCTCATGGGCGTGCAGGCGCTGGGCCTTGGCCTTGCGCGCCTGCTGAAGGAACTCGGCGTCAAGCGCGAGGTCGTGGTCGGACACGACTTCCGCAGCTATTCCGCCTCGATCAAGCTCGCGCTGACCGCGGGCCTCATGGCGGGCGGCGCGAAGGTTCGCGACATTGGTCTTGCGATCACGCCGATGGCCTATTTCGCGCAATTCGCCCTGGACGTTCCGGCGGTCGCGATGGTGACGGCCTCGCATAACGACAACGGCTGGACCGGCGTGAAGATGGGCGCGGCGCGGCCTGTCACCTTCGGCCCCGAGGAGATGGGGCGCCTCCGCGACATCGTCATCGGCGGCGAATATGCGCCCGAGCCCGGCGGCGAGTACGAATTCGTGCCCGACTTTCCCGCCCGCTACATCGCGGACCTTACGAACCGCCCGAAGTTCGCGCGCAGGATGAAGGTCGTCGCGGCCTGCGGCAATGGCGCGGCGGGCGCCTTCGCGCCCGAACTCCTGGGCAAGCTCGGCGTCGAGGTCGTCCCGCTCGACTGCGAGCTTGACTACACGTTCCCGCGCTACAATCCGAACCCCGAAGACCTCCACATGCTGCACGCGATGGCGGAAGCGGTGAAGGAGACGGGCGCCGACGTTGCGCTGGGCTTCGACGGCGATGGCGACCGCTGCGGCGTGGTTGACGACGAGGGCGCGGAGATCTTCGCCGACAAGATCGGCGTGATGCTGGCGCGCGATCTGTCGAAGCTGCATCCGGGCGCGACCTTCGTGGTCGACGTCAAGTCGACGGGCCTGTTCGGCGCCGATCCGGCGCTTGCGGCCAACGGGGTCAAGGTCGATTTCTGGAAGACGGGTCATTCGCATATCAAGCGGCGGGTGCGCGACCTGAAGGCGCTGGCCGGCTTCGAGAAGTCCGGCCATTTCTTCTTCAACGCGCCTGTGGGTCGCGGCTATGACGACGGCTTCGTGACCGCGATCGCGGTGCTCGACATGCTCGACCGCAATCCGGGGAAGTCGATGGCCGACCTCTATCGCGATCTGCCGAAGACCTGGGGCTCGCCCACCATGTCGCCCCATTGCGCGGACGAGTTGAAATATGCGGTCGCCGACAAGGTCGCCGGGCGCTTCCAGGCGATGCGGGAGAAGGGCGAGCTTCTGACGGGCCAGAAGATTCAGGACATCGTTACCGTCAACGGCGTGCGCGTGACGGTCGAGGACGGCACCTGGGGTCTGGTGCGAGCCTCCTCCAACAAGCCCGAGCTTGTGGTCGTGGTCGAAAGCCCGAAATCGGAAGCGCGGATGCGCGAGATGTTCCATGCCGTCGACGGCGTGTTGCGCGAGAACCCCGAGGTCGGCGCCTACAACCAGACGATCTGAGCGCATGGAGCCGGAAGGGCAGGGCCCTGTCCTGCCGGACCTTATCCGGCCCGGTCTTCGGATCGTCTTCTGCGGGACAGCGCCGGGAACGGTCTCGGCCCGGCGCGGCGCTTATTACGCGCATCCGCAGAACAGGTTCTGGCGCGTCCTGCATGAAGTTGGCCTGACGCCGCGCCTTGTCGCGCCGGAAGACTATGCCTTGTGCGCTCGAGTGGGGTCTCGGCCTCACCGATATCGCCAAGCATGCGAGCGGCATGGACAGCGAATTGCCGCGCGGCGCTCTGGGCGCCGCGGCGCGCGCAGGGCTCACGGCGAAGATCGACGTCGCGCAGCCCAGATTTCTCGCCTTCACCAGCCTCGCGGCGGGCCGCGCCTATCTCGGCCGAAACGCGGCCTTCGGCGAAGATCTTCAGCGCATCGGCGCAACGCGGATCTGGGTGCTGCCCTCGCCCTCGCCGGCTGCGCTGTGGAACTGGCAGCGGAACAAGCACTGGTGGCGGATGCTCGGCGAGGAAGCTGCAGCTTCGGACAGACCGTTGCCGTTGCCTGCCGCCTCCCGTTCCTGTCAACTCCGCGCGGCGGAACGTCTAGCGGACCAGGGCCAAGCTGGGCCTCGGGTTTCGCCGCGCGCCAGACGCCACTTGCGTCGAGCGCCAGTTGTTTACGAAATTCAGAAAATTGGTACGGTCCGTTCTGTCAGAATAGAATTGATGAGAAGCCGAATGATCGATTGCCCTGAATCTTGTCTCGACGACGGCGCTGCGCAGCCCGTCGGGAACTCGACGCTAGAATCGCTGCTAGACCTCGTCCGCTACGCTTCGCTTGCCGCCTCGATGCCGGCGCTGAGCCTGAGCGCATCGGTGATGACGATGGCGCCGCGCCGCCTTTCGATCAGCCCGCAGCGCTCCATGGCGTTGAGCTCGCGCGAGACGGTCTCCCGCCGGGTGTTGATTCGGGCGGCAAGCTCCGACTGGTTCGGCGGCGTCACGATGATCGCGCGCCGTGGGTCTTCGCGGTCCGGGCGGGCAAGGCGCAGCAGTTCGGCGTGGACGCGGGCCCGGACGTTAAGGGCGCCGAGTTCGCCCACCCGTCGCGACATGTCGCGCACCCGCTCGATGAGGGTGCCGACGACCGCGTCGCCAAGCGGGCGATGCGAAAACATCAGCTCGACGAAGACGGGTCCAGGCATCTTCGCCACGAGCGAATTGGTCACGGCGAACACGCTCGCGGCCCGGGGCGCTCCGTCGAATGCGCTCATCTCTCCGAAGAAATCGCCGGCCATCATATCGGTGAAGATGAGATCCTGCCTCGCCATGTTGAGCACGGCGCGCAGATGGCCGGTCATGATGAAATAGACATCGCGATCATGGGACGATTGGCCAACCACCCAGGCGCCCGCCTGGGTCTTGACCCATACGCATTGTCGATCGAGGGCGCGACAGGCCTCGGGATCAACGGTTTTGAAACAGGGGTGCGCCGCCAGCGAGTTCGGGACAGCCATAATCGCTTCCTCGAACAAACCGTGGCCGAGCTTTCCGCCCGCGTCAAGTGCCTTTGGCAACAGCAAAAGCCCGCCGAGCCGCGGGCTCGCGAGCGCTGAGCGATTCTCTCCGTATCGCTACACCACCGGATAACTGCGAGGCGTGGGCTTTGTCTGTGATCTGCATCACACATCGATACGTATAGAAATCAGAATCCCGGTGCGTTCTGACCCATGGTCATAACTTCTGTTTTAGAGTTATAGGGTCATTGGATGTGTGACGGGCCTCACAGCGAAAGTTCAAGCTATGAGTTAAGTTCGTTAGCATTGTAGGGAGATGGCGCGAATTCAGTTGAAGGCGCGCCGTTGTTGAAAATATTGGGGAGCTATATTACGATTCCGCGTAACGCGCCCTCGGGGCGGCGCGAGCGCGGCCCCCGCGATGGGCCTCCCACCTCGCGGGTGGAGCGCGGCGTTCGGACTTTCCGCGGGTTCGGGCGCCGCGCTCCATTTTCTTGTCGGGTTACCGAACCTGAAATTCCATGTGGACCCGGCCTCGACGGCGCAGGACGACCGGCGCCCGCGATGATCTTGGTTTGCCGTCGGCCGGTCCTGCGGATTCCCTTTCGACCTTGCCGACCGCGCCCGCCTTCGGGCCATGGCTCGCGAGGCAGGCGTTATAGGCGAAGGGATCCTGAAAGCGGGCGCATGGGGAAATATCCTGCGCCCGGGCCGAGGTGAGTAACGCGGCGGCGAGAAGCGACACAGCGGCCAGGACTGCGCGCTTCGCCATGGATCACCCTCGCAGAGTAGCGCCGGTCTTCTTGGCCACCTCCGCCACGATCTTTGCCACCGCCGTCTCGATTTCCGCGTCCGTTAGCGTGTGATCGCGCGGCTGCAGCGTCACGTTGATCGCGATCGACTTGGATCCTTCAGGGAGGCCTTTGCCCTGATAGACGTCGAACACGCCCACATCCGCGATGAGGCTGCGCTCGGCGCCCTGGGCGGCCCTCACGACATCGGAGGCCCGTACAGTCTCGCCGACGATGAAAGCAAGGTCCCGTTCGACAGGCATGAAATCCGAGCGCTCGAGCTTCGCCTTCGTCTTGGTCGGCTTGGCTTTGGGCGCGGGGATGGCGTCGAGAATGATCTCGAATCCGACGATCGGCCCCTCGGCGTCCAGCGCCTCGCAGACGCTTGGATGCAATTGGCCGAACCACCCGACAACGTTCTTCGGCCCGAATTGCAGCGTCGCCGACCGGCCCGGATGAAGGAAGGCCGGCCCTCCGGGCGCGACCTGCACGGCCCTGGCGACGCCGAGGGCTTCGAGAAGCGCCATGGCATCCCGTTTCGCGTCGAAGGCGTCGACCGGTCCGCCGCCGTCCCAGCGCCGTCCTTCGCCCGAGGCCTTGGCCCTGCCGCGCCGCACGGCGGCCGCGGCCATCCTCTGCTGGTCCTCTCCTGTGCCGAGGAAGATCTGCCCGACTTCGAAGAGGGCGACGTCCCTCAGCGCGCGGCGGGCGTTGCGTTCGCTCGCGGCGACAAGGCCCGGAATGAGGCTCGGCCGCATATCTGACAAATCGGCTGCGATGGGATTGGCGAGCGCAAGCGATGGCTGCCCGCCGCCAAAGGCCTCCGCCGCGCGGTTGGCGATGAAGGACCAGGTCACAGCCTCCTGTAGCGAAAGCGCCGATAGGGTGCGCTTCGCGATCCGTGTCCGCTTCTGGAGGAGGGTCAGGACGGGGCGGGTCACGCCGTCCTCGACACGGGGCAGGGGCGTAGTGGGGGCCCGGTCCAGTCCCGCGATGCGGATAATCTGTTCGACGACGTCCGCTTTCACCTGAACGTCCGGGCGCCAGGAGGGCACGGTCACTCGCCCGTCCGCCACACCGAAGCCGAGCCGCGCAAGGATGGCCTCGCCCTCGCCTCGCGGAATGTCGACGCCGACAAGACGCTTCACCTCCGAATAGGGGAAATCGATCGCGCGCGCGGATGGACTCGGATCTCCCGCGACGATCATGCGCGAGGGCTCTCCTCCGCAATGCTCGAGTACGAGTTCAGTCGCAAGATCGCAGCCGGGGACACAGAACGCCGGATCGACGCCGCGCTCGAAACGATAGCGCGCGTCCGTGACAATGCCGAGCTTGCGGCCCGTCTGCGCGATGTTGACCGGGTCCCACAGCGCGCTTTCGATCAGCACGTCCGTCGTGGCCTCGTCGCAGCCCGAATGTTCTCCGCCCATCACGCCGGCGATGGATTCGACGCCCTTGCCGTCCGCGATGACGACCATGCTTTCGTCGAGCTCGTAAGTCCGGCCGTCGAGCGCCAGTACGGTTTCCCCTTTGCGCGCCCGCCGGACCGTCAGGTCGCCTTCGACCTTCCGGAGGTCGAAGACATGCAGCGGCCGGCCGCGGTCGAAGGTCACGTAATTGGTGATGTCCACGAGCGCGTTGATCGGCCTGAGCCCAATGGCGCGGAGTTGCTTCTGCATCCACTCGGGCGACGCGCCATTCTTGACGCCGCGCACGAGGCGCAGGGCGAAGGCCGGACAGAGATGGGCGTCTGGCGTCGCGAAGTCGAGGCGCACATGGGTCGGGCAGTCGAAGCGGCCCTCTATCGCTTTCGGCGCCTCAGTGCGCAGCGCGCCGAGCCCTGCCGCCGCGAGATCGCGCGCGATGCCCGAAACGCCGGTGGCGTCAGGCCGGTTCGGGGTCAGCGCGACATCGATGACCGGATCGTCGAGGCCTGCGTAGCGCGCGTAAGGAAGGCCGACCGGCGCATCGTCGGGAAGCGCGATGATCCCGTCGTGATCATTGCTGAGCTCGAGCTCCGCAGCCGAGCACAGCATCCCATTCGATTCGACGCCGCGGATGACGCCCTTGGCGAGCGTGATCTTCTTGCCGGGGATATAGGTCCCGACGGGCGAGAACACGCTCTTCATGCCGGTGCGCGCATTCGGCGCGCCGCAGACGACCTGGATCGGATCGCCGCCCGCGTCCACCATGCAGACCTTGAGGCGGTCGGCATTCGGATGCTGTTTCGCCTCCAGAACCTTCGCGACGACGAAGCCGTCATATTTTTGCGAAGGGTCGTCCACGCCTTCGACTTCGAGTCCGACGCGGGTCAGCGCATCGACGATCTCCGACAGCGAAGCCGTCGTGTCCAGATGGTCGAGGAGCCAGGAGAAGGTGAATTTCATTTGTGTCAGCGACCTGAAAGACTGGGGCCCGGCGTGCGCGACGGCTCCGGCGCCCGCTATTCGCTCAACCCGCCCGCGAGGCTTGGGATGTCGAGCGGCTTGAACCCATAGTGATTGATCCAGCGCAGATCCGACTCGAAGAAGTCCCGGAGATCGGGCAGGCCGTATTTGAGCATCGCCACGCGATCGATCCCCATGCCCCAGGCGAAGCCCTGGTAGACTTCGGGATTGATCCCGCAATTCCTCAGCACGTTCGGATGGACCATGCCGCAGCCGAGGATTTCGAGCCAGTCCTCGCCCTCGCCGAACCGGATTTCGCCGCCGGAACGGCGGCACTGGATGTCGACTTCCATCGACGGCGAGGTGAAGGGGAAGAAGCTCGGCCGGAAGCGCATGCCGACGCGCGGCACTTCGAAGAAGGCCTTGCAGAACTCTTCCAGCACCCATTTGAGATTTGCGAGGGTCGCGCTTTCGTCGATCACGAGCCCTTCGACCTGATGGAACATCGGCGTGTGGGTCTGGTCGAAGTCGGTGCGGTAGGTGCGGCCGGGACAGATCACCCGGATCGGCGGTCGCTGCTGGAGCATTGCGCGGACCTGCACGGGGCTCGTATGGGTGCGCAGGAGCTTCCGTTCGCCCTTCTCGTCCGGGTGGAAAAAGAACGTGTCGTGCATCTCCCGCGCCGGATGGCCGGGCGGGAAGTTGAGCTTGGTGAAATTGTAATCGTCGGTCTCGATATCCGGCCCTTCCGCCACCGAAAATCCCATGTCGGCGAAAATCGCGACGATCTCGTCCGTGACCTGGGTTAGCGGATGGACGCGGCCCGTCTCGACCGCTGCGCCTGCAACCGGCAGCGTCATGTCGAGGGTCTCGCGCTCGAGCTGAGCTTCGAGCGCTGCCGCCTTCAGGATCTCGCGCCGCGCCGCGAGCGCCTCCGTCACCTGATCCTTGAGCGCGTTGATGGCGGCGCCGTGGGTCTTGCGCTCTTCGGGGGCGAGCTTGCCGAGGGTGGCGAGCAGCGCGGAGATCGAGCCCTTCTTGCCGAGGGAAGCGACCCGGACGGCCTCGAGCGCGGCCTCGTCGGGCGCGCCCTCGATCGCGGCGAGGGTTTGCTGTTGCAGCGTAGCAAGATCGGACATCGGCGAGCCTGATTATCAGCCGGCTTGCGCCGTCCGCTTTCCATCGCCGGACGGCGGATGAAATGAATGCTTGAAGACGGGCAGGGGGCGAGGGCCACAGGCCCTCGCGCTCTCGGAATGGCGCCGGTCGTTAGGCGGCCTTCGGAAGATGTCCCTTCGCCTTCTCGACGATCGCCGCGAAGGCTGCCGGCTCGGAGATGGCGAGCTCGGACAGGACCTTGCGATCCACCTCGATTCCGGCCGAGGCGAGGCCGGAGATAAAGCGGCTATAGGTGAGGCCGTGCTCGCGGACCGCGGCATTGATGCGCTGGATCCAGAGGGCGCGGAACTCCCGCTTCCGGTTCTTCCGGTCGCGGTAGGCGTATTGCATCGACTTGTCGACCGCGGCCTTGGCGGCGCGGATCGTGTTCTTGCGGCGGCCGAAATAGCCTTTGGCGGCCTTCAGAATCTTCTTGTGCTTGGCGTGGGCGGTTACGCCCCTCTTGACGCGTGACATCGTTCAAATCTCCGGGAAAACAGGCGGCGGGTCAGCCGTTCGGCAGGAAGTACTTCTTGACGTTGTCGCCGTCGGTCTTGAACAGGATCGATGTGCCTCGCAGATTGCGGATCTGCTTGGTGGTTCGTTTGATCATGCCGTGGCGCTTGCCCGACTGTGCGTAGACGACCTTGCCGGTCCCGGTGATTTTGAAGCGCTTCTTCGCGCCCGATTTCGTCTTCAACTTGGGCATTTGGCTCTCCTGGGCTTGCCGCCCTATTGGAATTCAGCGGGGCCGAAGCCCCGTTCGCGTCGGAATGAGCGAAAAAAACCGCCACGGCAGCCCTTTACGGCCGGGCGGTTCTCAAGACGCGCGCTCATACGCGAAAGGGCGGGCGAGCGCAAGTCGCCCCGGGCGCGTCGCTGCGGCGCGTCTCTTCCCGCGGTCCGCGTCGGATTTGGTTTTCCTTGGCGAGCCTCGCTCCAAACGATCGGGACCGGTCAAAACGCGGTTGGAAAAGCTTGGATTTCCTTGGATTCTCTCGTCCGAATCGAGCGTTTTCAATGGGTTATGAGGCGAGTTCCAACAGAATTATTTTTCAGGCCCCCTCCCTGAAAACCGAGCCGACATCGGACGTCGCGGGCGCGCGAAGATAGATAAAGAATACCGCCCCCGGCGCTCCAGATCGGGAGCAGCGGAGCAGGCCGGAATTGCTGGAACCTTCATCGCGTTGCCGTCCCCGCCTTTCGCCTCGCTCGCGCGACCCTCCAGAGCGCGAAGTGAACCACTTAAACATTATGCGGCCCGTCGCTCCGGCAGGCAAGAAAATGTCGATCGGCGGGAACCCGTCCCCCGCGATCCACCTGGCGGCTGGGAATTTGGGGCTCTCCACGTTGCCATTAGGCAACATGCGAGATTTTCCGACGCTCGGAAGGCCGGAGGCCTTTCTGCGACCTTGTGACGCGAGGGACTTGCGTCTACTCATTCAGAAATCAAAACACCGGGGCTCTATGGGCTGGCGAGAAATCGGATTTGTTATTGGCCTCGCCGGCGCTGTTGCGGGGCTCGGCGCCGCGCAGGCGGCCGATATCGGCTCCGTGACGGGCGCCCCAACGGCCGTGGACTTCTACGGTCTCGACGTCCCGCAAGCTCAACAGAATTACATCACGCCGATTCAGGAAGTGCGGGTTGGCGTCTTCGCGCACAACTGGATTCACGACGAGGGCGCGCCTGTCGACGTTTCGATCGAGGTTCTGTCCTCTACCCTCCGCCTCTGGGACACGACGAATCCCTGGATCTCCTGGTTTTTCAATCCGCGCCTGAACGCGGGCGGCATGATCAACACCGCGGGCGGGACGAGCTACGGCTTCGTCGGCCTGACCTGGCGCATCCCGATCTATCAGCGGTTCTTTTTCGAAGGCGAGTTCGGCGGCGCGGTCAACAATTCGCCGCTCCGTCCGGAATGGAACCGGGTCGACATGGGTTGCCGCTTCACGTTCAGGGAATCGGGCGGCTTCGGCTACCAGTTCAACGAGCATTTCGACCTGATCGCCAGCATCGAGCACGTCTCGCACGCGACCTTCTGCACCCACATCAATCCCGGCCTGACGCAGCTTGGCGTGCGGGTGGGGTATAAGTTCTAAGCGATTGAAATGGCGGCCCGGCGATCGGATCTCCGTCATCCGCATTTTTTGTTTAGCGAGCGATAGGACGCGCCGGTCGTCCCCCCGGCGCGCCTCGGGCTTCATTCGATAGGGATGCTTAGCCGGCCTTCAGCGCCGATAGCTGCTCGGTGTCGTAGCGCCTTCTCAATTCCGCGATCGCGCCGGAGTCCGGCGGGTTGGTGCGGGCGACCAGTTTCACGAGCTCTTCGAAATAGTGCTCGTGACCTGGCGGCGATACGGTCATGATCATCCGTGCTGGCCTGTCGGTGGCGTTCGCGATGTTATGCGGCACGCCTGGAGGAATGAACAGGTATGTTCCGGGCTTGGCGTGAACCTTCTGATCCCCGACCTGCCACTCACATTCTCCCTCCAGCACGTAGAAAGTCTCTTCCTGAACCCGATGGACGTGGAGGCCGGTAGAAAAACCGGCGGGCAATGTCCAATCGAACATCGACGTGTGCTTCGTGTCATCCCCGGTGACGAGGAACGTCATCGGCTTTCCGGCCAAACTGACCGTTTTGCCCTCGCCCGGCGCTCGAATGACGGCTTTCGCGCTCATAACGGCTCTCCCTGGTTGGACGCTCCGGCGTTCGCCGCAGCCCCTGAAGCATGATCGCGCGAGGCCGGGAAGTCGTGAATTCGCGCCGAAATTGTTGCAAAATGTTTCCGAAGGGCGCCCATTCAGCCGATGACTTCGATCCATGAATTTGGGCCGTTCCGCCTCGACGCGGACGCCGAAATCCTGTTTCGCGATGGTGCGCCGACTGTGCTGGGCCAACGCGCAGTGGCGCTGCTTCGGCTGCTTCTGGAGCGGGCGGGAACCCCCGTTTCCAAGGATGCTCTGATTGAGGCCGCGTGGCCGGGACTTGCGATCGAGGACAGCAATCTGACCGTTCAGATCGCAGCATTACGACGGGTCCTTGAGCAAGGCGCCGGAGGCGCGGATTGGATCGAGACGCTGCCGCGCCGCGGCTACCGCTACATCGGGCCGGCGGTCACGACAGGGGTTCCGGCCGCCGGGGCAAACTCGCGGACGTCGCCCGCGCTTGCATTGCCCGACAGGCCGTCCGTTGCGGTGCTCCCATTTTCAAATTTGAGCGGCGATTCCGAGCAGAACTATTTCGCCGAGGGCATGGTCGAGGACATCGTCGCCGGATTGTCGCGCATCAAATGGCTGTTCGTGGCCGCGCGCAATTCGAGTTCGCCGTACAAAGGCGCGGGTGTCGATGTAAAGCAGGTCGGGCGCGAACTCGGCGTGCGCTATCTGCTCCAGGGAAGTCTCCGTAAGGACGGCACGCGTGTCCGCATCTCCGCGTACATGATTGAGGCCGAGACTGGAGGCCATTTGTGGACAGAGCGCTTTGATCGTCCGCTTGACGACATTTTCGCGCTTCAAGACGAGATTGCCCTGAACGTGGTCAGCGCAATCGAGCCCAGCCTCAGGCGGGCCGAAGTCGAGCGCGTCAAACGCAAGCGGCCGGACAGCCTCGACGCCTACGATCTTGTCCTCCAGGCTCAGTCCGACGTCTATTCCGGGATGCCGGATCGCGTGACAAAGGCGCTGGCGCTTCTGGAGCGGGCGCTGGCGCTCGATCCGGTTTATCCGCTGGCGCATGCGTATTCCGCAATGTGCCATCACTGCCTGTTCTTGCGCGCCGGGCTGCGCGAAGAAAGCCGGGCGGCCTCGATCCGCCATGCGCGGGCCGCCATCCTGAACGGTCAGGATGATGCGCTTGCGCTGACGTTCGCAGGATTTTCGATAGGCATGGACGGGCATGATCATGCCGCTGCATTTGCCGCGCTTGAGGCGGCGCTCGCTGTCAGCCCCTCGTCGGCCATTACGTATATCCTGGGCGGCGTGATTTTCGGTTGGGCCGGAGAAGCCGAGCGCGCCATCGAATGGGGCGAGCGGGCGATGCGCCTGAGCCCGTTCGATCCTTGGGTCTGGTCCGCTTGCCATGCTTTGGCCCTCGGATATTTCCATCGCGGTTGCTATGAGGAAGCGGCGAAGGCCGCCCGCAAGGCGGTCCAGTACAATCCAGGCCACAGCATTTCCTACATGCTGCTGGCGGCGCCGCTCGCCAGGCTCGGCCGGCTCCAGGAAGCCCGAGCCGCCGCGGTCCGCGTTTTGGAATTGCAGCCGGCGTTCCGTTACAGCAGGCAATTCTCGGGTGTGAATTGCGCGCCCGCTCTGGCCGCCGCCCTAAGCGAGTCGCTTCGCATGGCTGGGCTGCCAGAATAAGGCGCGCTAGGTCTGTAGCTGCGCTCACAAAGCCGGCTATACGCGCGCCGGCGCTGGCGGTGTCCAATGCCGGCGCAAACACCACCCTTCTGCGCGGTTCGGTTTTCGGCTATAGGAAGCGCGGAAGGCTTTTGAAGACTCCAATATTGAGCTACATTTTTATGGAGGAACGCAATGTTGCGCGTTAGTACAACGGCGATAGCGTTGATTGGCGTCCTGGTTGCTCACGAAATCCTTTGCGCAGAGCGCTCCTTCCTTGCCGCCTACCGCAAAAAAATTGTCTGGGAAGGAAATCAGCGCGCTCTATGATGGGCTGACGATCCACTTCAATAACTTCACGATAAATCAGCCACTGACGGGCACGGACACCTACGATCTCAAGAGGCGAACCCACCAGGGAACGTATTCGATTGGCGGAAAATCGGGGACATTCTCCGGGTCGGCGAGAGTAAAGGGCAATCAGTTCTGCCACCGGGAAGGAGACAGCAAGGAACATTGCGCCTTCGTTTACGTCGATGGCCAGACCATCTACGAGGCTAACGCCAAAGGCGTCGTGGAGTCGGTGAATACGAAGCAGTAGCCCAATAGCTTAAGACTTCGGCCGTGTAGGCCGGAGCGGTCGGCCCGGCGAGGCTCCCGAATGTCCCTCGCCCCCTCGAAACACGGTCGAGAATGAGCTGGTCTTCGCCGTTACGCCATCTGCGTGAACATGACCCTCTGCCGGCGCCCGGGGAATCCTGCGGCGCAATCGTCCTGCGATTGTGAAGGCCTCGCAGCCCCTTCCGCGCGGATCGATTTTCGGCTAGGGAGCGCCCCAAGGCCGCCCCGGGATCGGCCGAGCCCGCGCGCCGCCGCTTAAGGATTTTCCCGAGAACGCGCGCCTTCCGGTCGATTATCGGCCGCGAAGGGGCCTTTCTTCGTGTGAAGGCGGTTTGCGGAAGGCCAAGCGCCGGGGCGTCACGCCCAGAGGACTTATGCCGAAGCGCACCGATATCTCGACCATCCTTATCATCGGCGCGGGCCCGATCATCATCGGTCAGGCCTGCGAGTTCGATTATTCGGGGACGCAGGCCTGCAAGGCGCTGCGCGAGGAAGGCTATCGCATCGTCCTCATCAATTCGAATCCGGCCACGATCATGACCGATCCGGAGATGGCGGACCGGACCTATATCGAGCCGATCACCCCGGAAATCGTCGCCAAGATCATCGAGAAGGAGCGCTACGCCGTTCCCGGCGGGTTCGCGCTTCTGCCTACGATGGGCGGCCAGACTGCGCTCAATTGCGCGCTCAGCCTGAAAAAAATGGGCGTGCTGAAAAAGTACGACGTCGAGATGATCGGCGCGACGGCGGAAGCGATCGACAAGGCCGAGGATCGCGAGCTCTTCCGCGAGGCCATGACCAAAATCGGCCTTCAAACGCCGCGATCCCATCACATCAAAACTCTTCCGCAAGCGCTTAACGCGCTTGAGGATATCGGTCTTCCGGCGATCATCCGGCCGAGCTTCACGATGGGCGGCACCGGCGGCGGCATCGCCTACAACAAGAGCGAGTTCATCGAGATCGTCGAGCGCGGGATCGACGCCTCCCCGACCAGCGAAGTGCTGATCGAGGAGAGCGTGCTCGGCTGGAAGGAATTCGAGATGGAGGTCGTCCGCGACAAGGCGGACAATTGCATCATCATCTGCTCGATCGAGAACATCGACCCGATGGGCGTCCATACCGGCGATTCCATCACCATCGCGCCTGCGCTGACCCTCACCGACAAGGAATTCCAGGTGATGCGCGACGCCTCGATCGCGGTTCTGCGCGAGATCGGCGTCGAGACGGGCGGCTCGAACGTGCAGTTTGCGATCAACCCGGCCGACGGGCGGATGATCGTGATCGAGATGAATCCGCGCGTGTCGCGCTCCTCGGCGCTGGCGTCGAAGGCGACCGGTTTCCCGATCGCCAAGGTCGCGGCCAAGCTCGCCGTCGGCTACACGCTGGACGAGATCGCCAACGACATCACCGGGGGCCTGACCCCGGCGTCCTTCGAGCCGACGATCGACTATATCGTCACCAAGGTTCCGCGCTTCGCCTTCGAGAAATTCCCGGGCGCGGAGCCGGTGCTCACGACCGCGATGAAGTCGGTCGGCGAAGCCATGGCGATCGGGCGCACGTTCGGCGAATCCCTGCAGAAGGCGCTGCGTTCGCTGGAGACCGGCCTGGACGGTCTGGACGAGATCGAGATCGAGGGCCTCGGCAAGGGCGACGACCGGAATGTGTTGCGCGCTGCGATCGGCACGCCGACGCCCGACCGCATCCTCAAGGTGGCGCAGGCGATGCGCATGGGCATGGACGTGGCCGAAATCCACGACGTCTCGAAGATCGACCCCTGGTTCCTGGAAAGGTTTGCGGAGATCGTCGCGCTTGAGGGGAAGGTGCGCGCCTACGGCCTTCCGGAGGATGCGGGAAACCTGCGCGCGCTGAAGGCCGCGGGCTTCTCCGACGTGCGTCTGGCGGGCCTCGCCGGCCTTTCCGAGTCAGACGTGGCGGAGGCTCGGCGGCGGCTCGGCGTGCTGCCGGTCTACAAGCGCATCGACACCTGCGCGGCCGAATTCGCATCGCCCACGGCTTACATGTACTCGACTTACGAGGCGCCCTTCGCCGGCCGGCCCAGTTGCGAGGCCGCTCCGACCGACCGCGAGAAGGTCGTGATCCTTGGCGGCGGCCCGAACCGGATCGGGCAGGGGATCGAGTTCGACTATTGCTGCTGCCACGCCTCCTTCGCGCTGCGCGAGGTCGGCTACGAAACGATCATGATCAACTGCAACCCCGAGACGGTGTCGACCGATTACGATACGTCGGACCGGCTTTATTTCGAGCCGCTGACCGCCGAGGACGTGCTCGCCATCCTCGACAAGGAGCGGCAGAACGGGACGCTCAAGGGCGTGATCGTGCAGTTCGGCGGCCAGACGCCCCTGAAGCTCGCCCACGTCATCGAGCAGTCCGGCGCGCCCATCCTCGGCACATCCGTCGATTTCGATCGACCTCGCGGAAGATCGCGACCGGTTCAAGCGGCTTCTCGACAAGCTGGGCCTGAAGCAGCCCAAGAACGGCATCGCCTATTCGGTCGAGCAGGCGCGCCTCATCGCGGCGGACCTCGGCCTGCCGCTGGTGGTGCGGCCCTCCTACGTGCTCGGCGGCCGGGCGATGGCGATCATCCACGACGAAGGCGCGCTCGACGATTATCTGCTCGGCGTCCTGCCTGGCCTCGTGCCGTCGGACGTGAAGGCGCGCTATCCGAACGACAAGACGGGCCAGATCAACACGGTCCTCGGCAAGAATCCGCTGCTGTTCGACCATTATCTGTCGGACGCCATCGAGATCGACGTCGACGCGCTCTGCGACGGAAAGACGGTCGTCGTGGCCGGGATCATGGAGCACATCGAGGAAGCGGGCATCCATTCCGGCGACAGCGCCTGCTCGCTGCCGCCGCGCTCGCTAACCCCCGAGACGATCGCGCGGCTCGAGGAGCAGACGAAGAAGCTCGCGCTGGCGCTCGACGTCGGCGGCCTGATGAACGTGCAATATGCGCTGAAGGACGGGGTGATCTACGTGCTGGAGGTCAATCCGCGCGCCTCCCGCACCGTGCCGTTCGTCGCGAAGGTCATCGGCAAGCCGATCGCCAAGATCGCAAGCCGCGTGATGGCGGGCGAGGCGCTCTCGTCCTTCGGCCTCAACATCCGGCTGGACGACCTCGACCACGTCGGGGTCAAGGAGGCCGTCTTCCCCTTTGCGCGCTTTCCCGGCGTGGACACGGTGCTGGGGCCCGAGATGCGCTCGACCGGCGAGGTCATGGGGCTCGACCGGTCGTTCGAGATCGCTTTCGCGAAGAGCCAGATCGGCGCGGGCTCCCGCCCGCCGAAGTCGGGAACGGTGTTCGTTTCCGTCCGCGACGCGGACAAGGAGCGAATTGTCGCGCCGCTGATCGCTCTGCAGGCGCTCGGATTCAAGATCCTCGCGACAGCGGGGACGCAGCGTTATCTCGCCTCGAAAGGCCTCGAGGCGGAGCGGGTCAACAAAGTCTCCGAGGGGCGCCCGAACGCCGCGGACGCGGTGCGGAACGGGGCCGTCCAGCTCATGTTCAACACGACGGAAGGCGCGACGTCGCTCGCGGACTCGAAGCCCCTCCGGCGGGCCGCCCTCTTGCAAAAGACGCCATACTACACCACACTTTCTGGCGCCGTCGCGGCGGCGGAAGGAATTCGCGCCGTCGCCTCGGGAGAACTCGAAGTCAGGGCCTTGCAGGACTATCTTGCGTGACGGGGCAGAAAAACGCCCGCCGCGGGGGATTCTATTTTTGACGGATCAATCATGGCAATGATGGACAAGCTGCCGATCACCGCCGCCGGACATGCCGCGCTCGAGGCGGAGTTTTTGCATCGCCAACAGGTGGAGCGTCCGCGCATCATTGCGGCGATCGCGGAAGCGCGGTCGCACGGCGATCTTTCGGAAAACGCCGAGTATCATTCCGCCAAAGAGGCCCAGTCGCATAATGAGGGTCGGATCGTCGAGCTTGAGGACCTCCTCCAGCGGTCGGAAGTGATCGACGTCTCCAAGCTGACCGGTTCAACCGTGAAGTTCGGGGCGACCGTGACCCTCATCGACGAGGACACGGAAAAGCGCCAGGTTTTCCAGATCGTCGGGGAGACGGAAGCGGATGTGAAGAAGGGCAAGGTCTCCATTTCCTCGCCGACGGGACGCGCCCTGATCGGCAAGAAGGCGGGCGATAGCGTGGAAGTGAACACGCCCGGCGGCGGCAAGAGCTACGAAATCGTCAACGTCGTCTATATATAAGCCGTAAAGGCCCCGAATCTTTATGAGAGGGGAGGAGGACATTCCGATGCTGACCCGGCGTGCTGCGTTCTCGGTTCTCGGCTCTCTGGTCCTCGCCCCCGCCGCCGCCTTCGCCCAGGCGCCTGTCCGGTTTCGCGGCATCAATGTCGACGTAAACCCCTTGCGGACCGACATGGGCGACGACACCGCCAACTGGGTTGCTCAGGCGCTTCCTCCGGCGCTGCAGCAGTCGCTAGGCCCCTATATCGACCCTCGCGATCGTCGCGCCCCCCTGCTGACCGTTCGGATCGACATGGTCTATCTGGGGCCGAACACAGGCCCTGGCCCCTTCGCGACGTCGCAGGATACGATCGAGGGCTCGTTCGTCATTCCGGGGCCGCGCCGGACGGCCCCGACAGAGATTCCGCTGCGGGCGATCACAACCTACTATCCAAACGGAACCGACCAGGCGCTCTGGGTCGAATTGAATCATTACCGGATTGTCCAACTCGCCAACGCCTTCGCGGGCTGGGCGCCGCGCCAGCTGGGCCTCACGTCCTAGACCAGAGGGTCGCCTGAGACAGGGGCGAGCCGTCTTGCAACAGGCAGGATTTCGCGGGTTGCGCTGGATCGACCAGCGCCGATCTCATGGCGGCTTCCGCCGCTGGCGGGCTCCCTTCAATGGCCTCTCTTTCCGTCCTTTTCGGAGGCCCGGAAGGCGAGGCCACGCTGAATGGCCGTACCCCCGAACTTGTCGCGCAACGCGGCGATGGCGGCTTCGCGGGACTTCTCGCGGGTCCCGTCGAGAAGGTCGTTCTCGTCGGCGCCCGCTGCGTCGCTCAGTTCGCTCGCCGCGACGCCGATGAGGCGGTAGGCCTGCCCCTCGGGCTGGCCCGCCAGCAGATCGCGCGCGACTGCGAAGAGGCGGGGCGCGAGCTGGGTGGGCGCGAGGCCGCCGCGGCTGCGCGTCTTGAGCGAAAAGTCCGGGAGGCGCAGCTTGAGGGTAACGGTCGCCGCCGCGAGGCCCTGTTTGCGCAGCCGGGTCGCCACCCGGTCGCAATGGAGCAGCAGCACGCGCGTCAGCTCGGCGCGATCGGAAACGTCGGTCTCGAAAGTCGTCTCGCTTGAAACGCTCTTCGTCTCGCGCTCGGCGCTGACCTTGCGATCGTCGATCCCCTGCGCGAGCCGCCAGAGGCGCCGACCGTCGTCGCCGAGCTTTCCCGCGACGGTCCATTCGTCGGCCCGTTGCAGATCGGCGATCAGCCGGAAGCCGGCCTGCTCCAGCCGGCGCTCGGTGGCCTTGCCCACGCCCCAGAGCCGGCCGACGCCCTGCGGCGCGAGCCAGGCGCGGGCCGCCTCGGGCCGGATGAAAGCAAAGCCCCGCGGCTTGTCGAGGTCGGAGGCCATCTTCGCGAGGAACTTGCAATAGCTGAGGCCGATCGAGACGGTGACGCCGATGTCCGTCTCGACCCGTTTCGCGAAACGCGCGAGCGCCTCGGCCGCCTCCGCCCCGTTCGGCCCTTCGCAGCCGGCGAGGTCGAGGAAGGCCTCGTCGATCGAGAGCGGCTCGACCAGCGGCGTCATGGCGCTCATGAGCGCGCGGACCTGCCGCCCGACTTCGGAATATTTCGTCATGTCGGGGGGCAACACGACCGCGTCGGGACACAGGGCGCGGGCGCGCGCCATCGGCATCGCGGAGCGCACGCCGAAGGTGCGCGCGATATAGCAGGCGGTCGAGACGACGCCCCTCAGGCCCGTGCCGCCGATGATCAGCGGCTTGTCGCGAAGCTCCGGCCGGTCGCGCTTCTCGACCGAAGCGTAGAAGGCGTCGCAATCGACATGGGCGATGTCGAGCCCGGCCGTCGCGGCAAGATCGAGCGAGCGGGGCGAGCCGCAATGGGGGCAGCGGGAATCGTCCGCGCGGCGGCGGAGGCAGTCCCGGCAGAGGAGGGGGCCGGTCACGGCTCCGAGAGCGGCGGCTTGCCGCCGAGGCTGTCTCGGGCGAGAAGAACATCTTCGGGGGCCGCGCCCTGATCGGCGGCGAAGGCGAGAAGGAGGCGCTCGTCGGCGGCCAGGTAATCCAGCACGGAGGCGAGGAATCCCGCGCCCGCCGCCGCGTCGCGCAGGTTGTGCGGCCCAAGCCCGGTGACGGACAGGAAGCGCGCGAGCCGGTCCGGATCGGAGGCGAGGAAGCCCAGCGCCGCGATCGCGGTCGATTGACCCAGGTCCGGGCGGGGCGGTAACCGGCGCTTGGACGGGGCCATTTTCCGATTCTCCTGATCGTTCGAGTGTCGCAGATATGAGCCCGGTTCGCGAGGGAGGCCCAATGCCCAAGACCGTCCTGATCGTTGAGGACAATGAACTCAACATGAAGCTGTTCAACGATCTCGTCGAGACGCGCGGCCACAGGATCGTCCAGACCCGAAGCGGGATCGAGGCGGTGGATCTTGCGCGCAAGCACCGCCCCGACCTGATCCTCATGGACATCCAGCTCCCGGAGGTCTCCGGCCTCGAAGTCACGCAATGGCTCAAGGACGACGAGGACCTCCGCTCCATCCCCGTCATCGCGATCACCGCCTTTGCGATGAAGGGGGACGAGGAGCGCATCCTCAGCGGCGGCTGCGAGGCCTATCTGTCGAAGCCGATCTCGGTCGCGAAATTCTTCGAGACGATCGACCGCTTTCTGGGGCCCCCTTCGCCGCCGCAGGCCTGATATGCCTGTAATTCCATTTATTACGTAAGCACTTATGAACGTTTATGCGTGTGAAACTTTAAGCATGCCTCGGGGGCAGACAGGCGCGGGCCGGGGTGTGCAGTTTTGGTCAGGAGCGCGTCTTTTCAAAGGTTTACGCGTCGGAAACGGTCCTTTTGTAGCTCCCAGGCACCTCGTCCTGAGCGACGCTGCGTCCTGAGAGCGCGCGAAGCGACGCTCTCGAAGGACGATCCAGCTTGCACAACGGGCGCCGCGCGCTGGATCATCTTTCGAGACGCCGTGCCTTGCACGGCTCCTCAAGATGAGGTGGTTGGGTTGCCAGTGTCGAAACGCCATAGCGAAGAGACTACCGGAAATTCTGATTTACCGCAACAAAAAATGTCAATCTTCACGTAGGCAGAATTGCGGCGGTCTGGATCCGCTGCCGGGATCGCGTGCCTCGTTCAGCCGAGGCCTCGTCCTTAAGCCGCTGCGACCGCCGTCATGATGGCCGCGAAGCGACGCTCGGCGTCGGCGAGGTCGAGCGGGTCGGGGTCGCGGACGACGGCGAGCGCCGCCTGCGCCCGTTCGAGGGCGCGTCCGGCGAGTTCGGGCGTCTCCGAGGCGACGGCGCGCGCTTCCGCGAGGTCGCCGTTGCAATGGAGCGCCATGTCGAGACCGGCGGCGAAGATCGCGCGGGTGCGCGCCTCGAACGGGCCGCCGAGCGCCTTCATCGAGACGTCGTCGCTCATGATGAGGCCATCGAAGCCGATCTCGCCGCGCATCACCTCGCGAACGACGAGCGGCGAGGTCGTGGCCGGATGGTGGGGATCGAGCGCCGAATAGACGACATGCGCCGTCATCGCCATCGGCAGGTCGCGGAGCGCCGCGAAAGGCGCGAAATCCCGTCGAAGCTCTTCGCGCGAGGCGGATACGGTCGGCAATTCGAGGTGGCTGTCGGCCCGGGCGCGGCCGTGCCCGGGAATGTGCTTGACGACCGGCGCGACGCCGCCCGCCATCAGCCCTTCCGCATAGGCGCGCGCCATGACAGCGACGCGCTCCGGGCGGTCGGAGAAAGCGCGCGAGCCGATGACCGCATGCGTTCCGGGCTCCGCCACGTCGAGGACCGGGGCGCAGTCGATCGTAATTCCGACTTCGCGCAGATCATGGGCGATGAGACGGGCGGCAAGCCGCGCCGCCTCCTCCGCCTCGCCGGGAGGAAGCGACGCGCCGAACGTCGCCGCGGCGGGATAGGCCCGCCAGTTCGGAGGCCCCATGCGCTGGACGCGGCCGCCTTCCTGATCGATCAGCACCGGCGCGTCGTCACGGCCGACGGCGGCGCGGAAGCTCGCGGCAAGCGCGCGCAATTGCTCCCGATCGGCGACGTTGCGCTTGAAGAGGATGAGCCCCCAGGGGTCGCTTTCGCGAAGGAAAGCGCTTTCCTCGGGACTCAGAGCGAGAGCGGCGCAGCCGCAGATGAAGGCTCGCGCCATTTCTCGGTCTCCCGGACGACCGTCCTTACCTCGCGATGAAGCACTGGCCGCCATCGCCTTTGAGCCTGGCGCACATGGCTGCGGCATCCGCCTTGGAGAGGCCCGTCACGCGGAGGCGATAGATGGTCTCGCCTTTCACGACGGCCTTGTGGACCCCGATGGTCGCGCCGTTGAGGGCGCTCGCATATCGGGCGTTGAGCTTCTCGACTATCGACTTGGCCTCGGCCTCCGACCGCGGGGCCGCGAGCTGCACCGCCCAGCCGCCGGATGTCGCAGCCGCAGCCGGAGCCGCGTCGCCGGCGGCAGGCGGATTGTCGAGGGCCGCGGTCCGTTCCGCCGCCTTGGGCCGGGCCGCTTTCTCCTGCTTCGCGGGGCCGCCGAGCTGAAGCGGCGCGCCGGCGTCGCCGGCCACCGGCTCCGTCGTGTCGGTCTTGCCGACGACGACGCGGGCCGAGGACTTGCTGTGGAGCTTGGTCGGCAACTCGACCTTGGGGGTCGAGGCCTGCGGCGCCGCGCTTTCCGCGGGCGGTTGAGCCGCGGGCGTCGCCGGCTCGGGAGCAGGGGCGCGCTGCGGCTGGCGCGGCTGAGAAGGCGCGGGCTGAGCATCGGCCGCCGCTTCCGTCGTCGTCGAGACCGGCGTTCCGTCTGGCCGCAGCGTGATCGTTCGCACGGGCTTCGGATCAGGGAACTGCGATGGCATGGCGGGCGGCGCGCCCGCGGAGGGAACGACAAGCGGCGTGTCGCCCGGCGCCTTCATGACCACATCGGGCCCGGAACTCGCCGGCGCGCTGGCAGCGGCCTCGCCGGGCGGGGGCGCAGTCTGAACGGTCGGCATCGGGGCGGGCGGGGCAGGCGGCGACGCCGGAGCCATCGCCGCGGTCTGCGCGGCGAGGTCGACGGGCTGCTCCTCCTTCGTGACGATCTTGACCGGCGTCTTGTTTCCGGCGTCCCTGAGGAGCGAGCTTCCGTCGCTTGGCGCGGACACCGTGTCCTCGCTCGGCGGCTGGACCTTGGTCGGCCCTTGCGCCGCCGTGATGAGGGGCGGCGCGCCCGAGAAATCCATGAGGCCCGGCGCCTTGTGCCGGAGGACGAACGCCGCGGCCGCAATCATGGCGACGCCGCCGATCGCAAGCGCGCCGACGCGCAGGGCCCAGCCGCGCATGGGCTTCGGAGGCGCGGCCGTCTCTTCCGCGTCGGATACGGGAGGCGCCTCGTCATAGGCCTCCGCCTCGGCCTCGGCCGGGAACGGCTCCGCGTCCTCGACCTGGACAAATTCGAGCTCGGCCTCCTGAAGCGCGGGGCGCAGAACGCCGGGCTCGATCGGCCGGGACGTTTCCGCGCGAGGCGCCGGCGGCGGCGGGGCGCTGGCGGGCGCCGTGACCCTCGTGGAGGTCAATGTGGACCGGAGCATGGTCGCTGGGGCGGCCGCCGGAGGCCTCGGCAAGGGGGTGGAGGATTCCACGAGCCGCGCAAGCTCGGACAGCGGGTCTTCGATCCCCGCCGATTGCGCGCCCGCGGCCCGCAGCCGCTTCTCGAACTCGTCCAGATTGATGTCTAAGGCCGCGGCCCTGGAACCGGATACGCCCATCGCTACCTCGCACGAAACCCGCGGAAGACGCGGGCGAGCTTATGCCCGCCGCGGAAAGCCACAATCCGCTAACGCATTTCCTCGGGGGCGCTAACCCCCAAGATTGACAACGCGGAGGCCAAAACAAGGCCAACCGCGGCCACGAGGCACAAACGCGCATAAGTCACGTTTCGATTATCTTCATTAACGAAACGCAAATCACGCGAATCCTTGCCCCGATTCCAGTGCGCGTGGAATCGCGTGGCCAATTCGTGGGCGTAGAACGCCACCCGATGCGGCTCGCGCGCCTCCGCCGACTGCTGGATGAGACGGGGATACTGGGACATGACCCGCATGAGGTCCCGTTCCCCTTCGTCAGCGAGCAGGGCAAGGTCGGCGCTGGCGAGAGAAGCCGCCGAAAGATCGAGATCCGGGAACGCGGCCCGGCCCTGCCTCAGGACGCTGCGCACCCGGGCATGGGCGTATTGCACGTAAAAGACCGGATTGTCCTGGCTCTGCTCGATGACCTTGGCGAGGTCGAAATCGAGCGTCGCGTCGTTCTTGCGCATCAGCATGATGAAACGGACGGCGTCCCGGCCGACTTCATCCACCACTTCGCGAAGCGTCACGAAGTCTCCGGCCCGCTTCGACATTTTGACGGGCTCGCCCGCCCGCATGAGCCGCACGAGCTGGCAGAGGCGCACTTCCAGCGCCGCCTTGCCGTCGGAGAGCGCCGCGACCGCCGCCTGCATGCGCTTCACGTAGCCGCCGTGATCGGCGCCCCAGACATCGACCAGCTCGCCGAATCCGCGGTCGAGCTTGGTCTTGTGATAGGCGATGTCGCTCGCGAAATAGGTGTAGGACCCGTCCGACTTGATGAGCGGACGGTCGACGTCGTCGCCGAAATCGGTCGAGCGGAAGAGCGTCTGCTCGCGATCTTCCCAGTCCTCGGCGGGCGCGCCCTTCGGCGGCGCGAGGCGGCCCTCGTAGATGAGGCCCTTGGCGCGCAAGGCTTCGATCGCCTCCCGCACCCGGTCCGGTCCGCCGTCCAGTCCGGTGAGCGCGCGCTCGGACGAGAAGATGTCGTGAGCAATGTTGAGGGCGGCGAGATCGTCGCGAATCATGGCCATCATGGCGTCGATGGCGCGCTTGCGCACGAGCGGCAGCCAGTCCGATTCCGGCTTGTCCGCGAGCGAGGGGCCGTAATCCTTCGCGAGCGCCTCGCCGACAGGCACGAGGTAATCGCCCGGATAGAGCCCCTCCGGAATGCGGCCGAGATCCTCTCCGAGCGCCTCGCGGTAGCGCAGATAGACGGAGCGGGCGAGGACGTCGACCTGCGCGCCCGCGTCGTTGATGTAATATTCGCGCGTCGCCTTCCGGCCCGCGAAGGCGATGAGGCTCGCCAGCGCGTCGCCGAAGACGGCGCCGCGTGCATGGCCGACATGCATCGGCCCGGTCGGGTTGGCGCTCACATATTCGACATTGACGGGCGCCGCCTCGCCCGGCAGGCCCGCGCCATAGGCTTCTCCCGAGGTCACGACAGACCTTAGGAGGCCCTGATAAACCTCTGGTTTCAGGACGATATTGATGAATCCGGGCCCCGCAACCTCGGTTTTGGCGACGTCGGGCTCCTGGGCCAGATCGGCGGCGAGGCCTTCCGCCAGCTTGCGGGGGTTCGATCCCGCCGCCTTCGCGTCGCGCGCGTAAATCAGCGCGGCGTTCGTGGAGAGGTCGCCGTGCGAGGCGTCGCGCGGCGGCTCGACGACAAAACGCGAGAGATCGAGCCCCGTCGGAAGCTCCCCGGCCGCGACCCGCTTTTCGATGAGCTTTGCGACGCGCGTCTGGAAGTCTGCGAAAAGGTTCATCTCTTCATCTCTTGGGACATGCTCTTGGGACATGCGCGCTGTGGGCGCAGTCGATGACCGCGCGCGACCGGGTTCCCGCCTTTAAGGAAGCGCGCGCCTCTAATGCAAGTCCGTCGGTCCGTCAAAGAGCCGGGCGTGCTCGTGGACGGCGAATCGGTCGGTCATGCCGGCGATATAATCGGCGACCGCGCGGGCCCGGTCGCTCCGGCCGGCCTTGGCGGCCCATGCGCCCGGCATGGCGTTGGGGTCGTCCATATAGGCCCCGAACAGACGCCGCACGATCGCGTCCGCCTTGTCCCGGACCCTCTGAACGGACGGATGCCGATACATGTGCTCAAAGAGAAAGGCCTTGAGGTCGCGATCCGCCGCGACGAACGTCGGCGAATGGCCGACGAGCGGCCGCCCGGCGCGCGCGACCGCCTCGGGGCTTTCGATCCGGTCCTCGGCGATCCGGCGGGCGCTTTCGCCGATCGCGTCCTCGATGAAGCGGGTGATGACGCGCCGCGTGAGCTCGTGGGCGACCCGCGCCGCTTCGAGGCCCGGATGCCGCGCGTCGATCTCGGCGAGGAGATCCGCCACGAAAGGGACCGCCTCGCGGATCTGCGACAGGGTGAAGAGCCCGGCCCTGAGCCCGTCGTCGATGTCGTGCGCGTCGTAGGCGATATCGTCGGCGATGGCGGCGGCCTGGGCTTCGAGGCTCGCGTAGAGATCAAGGCCGAGCGGCTGGATCCGGTCATAGGCGAGGATCGCCGCCGGAACCCCGCGCGCCCGGTATCGCTCCGTCGGCGCGCCGGAAGCGTCGGTCAGCGGGCCATTGTGCTTGACGAGGCCGGCCAGCGTCGCCTGCGACAGGTTGAGGCCGTTGAAATCCGCGTAGCGATGCTCCAGCTCCGTGACGATGCGGAGCGCCTGCGCATTGTGGTCGAAGCCGCCGTGGTCGGCCATGCAGGCGTCGAGCGCGTCCTCTCCGGTATGGCCGAAGGGCGTGTGTCCGAGATCGTGGCCGAGGGCGACGGCCTCCGCGAGATCGTCGTCGAGCCCGAGCGCCCGGGCGAGAGCGCGGGCGATCTCGGCCACCTCGATCGAATGGGTGAGTCGGCGTTCGGAAATGATCGCCCTCGTCATAGACGAAGACCTGCGTCTTGTAGGCGAGACGCCGGAAGGCCGTCGAATGGACGATCCTGTCCCGGTCGCGCTGGAATTCGGTGCGGGTCGGCGAAGGGGGCTCCGCGACGAGCCGTCCGCCGGATTGCGTCGGATCGGCGGCGTAAGGGGCGCGGGAGGCCATCGACTCGTCCCGGGATTTGCGTTCTTCGCGCCGTTTCCTATCTTAGGGAGCGATGAATGCAAACGCGCGTCCCGCGCGAGAGGTTGTCCGGACATGAGCGAAGCCGTGACCGAAGAAGGCGTGTCGATCAGCGAAAGCGCCGCGCGCCGCCTGAACAAGATCCTCAAGGGCGAGGAAGGCGCGGCGTTGCGCATTTCCGTGAAGGGCGGCGGCTGCTCCGGCTTCCAGTATTCCTTCGACGTCGAACGCAGCCGCGAGCCGGACGATTTCGTCGCCATCCGGGACGGCGCGACGGTGCTGGTCGATCCGGTCTCGCTCGACTTGATCAAGGGCTCGGAGCTCGATTTCGTCGACGACCTCATGGGCCAGGCCTTCCGGGTGAAGAATCCGAACGCGGTCGCTTCCTGCGGCTGCGGGGTCAGCTTCACGGTCTGACCCGCCCTTCTCAGGCCGCTTTGAGCGCCCGCCGCCTCGCGGAACGATAGCGCTGTCGCCGGAATCCCTTCCTCGAAGGGCGTCGCATCCGACCAGAAGGTCTTGGCGAATTTGCTGGCGTCGACCCGGTAGGGCCGGTCCCAGGTGAAGCGCATCTCGGGCAACTCCCTCAGGAAGGGCGTGAAGAGCCCGGCGGGCTTGAGCAGCCATGCCGGCATGATGTTGAGGCGCAGCCTCACGCCGAGCGCGTCCGCCGCCATTTGCAGAAGCTCCCGCGTCGTGCGGGTCGGCGCGCAGGGCACGTGCCAGGCCTGTCCGTAGGCCGAATCGGGCGCTTCGATCAGCGACAGCGCCGCGCGGCCGATATCGGGCACATAGGCAAAATCGTGCGGCATGTCGGGCGTGCCGATGAACATCGCGGCCTTGCCCTTGGCCATCGCGCCGATCGAGGTGTCCCCGAGATAGGAGAGGCCGGTCCGCGGCCCGTAGAAGTCGGGCGCCCGCAGCGCGGCGAATCGCGTGCGGCCCGCCGCCGCCGCCTCCATCCAGATGCGCGTCGCCTCGGCCCGCACGGCAGGCTTCGCGCCGAAGCCGGTGAGCGGCATCGTCTCGACGAGCGGCGCCGTCTGGGGACCGTACATGTAGAGATTGTCGATGAAGACGACGCGGGCTCCGGTCGCCTCCGAGGCGGCGACGATGTTGCGGATCGTCTTCGGCCACGCCGTGCGCCAGACCGCGCTGTCATAAGCAAAGCCGATGGCGAGCACGATATGGGCGGCGCCGCGCGCCGCCGCGAGGACGCTGTCCGCGTCGAGCGCGTCGCTCGCGACGAAGCTCGCGCCTTTCGGCAGGTCGCTCGGGCGATGACGCTGGGCGACGACCGCCTCGCGGCCCTGCGCGACGAGCCTCTCCAAAACCGCCCGTCCGGTCGGGCCGTAGCCGAAGATCACAGTCTTGTCGGTCATGGTTCTCTCCGTTCCTGATGTCGGGAGCATAGGAGAGGCTTGAATATATCAGAAATGCATAGTTTATATATCGATCATGCGTGAAGTGAATTTAGCGGGAATCGACCTCAATCTCCTGCCGGCCTTCGAGGCGCTGCTCCGGCTCCGCAACGTCACCCAGGCGGCGGCGGAGGTCGGGCTGAGCCAGCCGGCGATGAGCCGCGCGCTGGCGCGGCTCAGGGAGACGTTCGGCGATCCGCTGCTCATCCGCGCCGGCGGCGCGCTTGCGCCGAGCCCGCTGGCGGAGAGCCTCGCTCCCAAAGTCGCGGCGGCGCTGGAAGACCTGCGCGGCCTGTTCCAAACCCCTGCCTTCGACCCCGCGACGCTCAGGCGCGTCATCCGCATCGCGGCGGCCGACGTTCAGACGATCCTGCTCGCGCCCGGCCTCGTCGCGCGAATCCAGCGAGGAGGCGCCGGGCGTCGATCTCCGGTTCGAGCCGATCGGGCGCGACATCATCCGTCGCATGGAGCAGGGCGCCGTCGATCTCTGCTTCGCCACCGCCTCGACGCCGCTGCCGCCGGGGTTCCTGAGCGAGCGCCTGGCGCGCGACAGGCTCGCGCTCGTGATGCGCCGCGGCCATCCGGGGGCGAACCGGGAGTGGACTCTGGCCGACTATGCCGCCTTGCCGCACGTGACCATGTCGTTTTTCGGCGACGGTCTTTCGGAGGTCGACGCGCGGCTCGCGAGCGCGGGGCTTTCGCGCCGGATCGCGCTCACGACCCCCTATTTCATGGGCGCGATATCGACGGTTGCGGAGACCGACCTGGTCACGACCATCTCGGCCGCTTTCGCGCGCCGGTTCGCCGACGCTTTCGGGCTCGTCCTGCGCGAGCCGCCCTTCGACGACACGCTCGAGATGACCGTCGTCGGACTGCGGCATCGTCTGTCCGACGCTGCGATGCAATGGTTCCGCAAGGTGCTGCGGGAGACGGCCGAGGCGGCCTATGCGGAGCCGCCGCCGGCCGCGTTCAGTCGATGAACGCGAGCCCGGCGTCTTTGGCGTTGCGCCAGACGATGCGCGCAGTTCGGGCCGAATAACCGCCCGTTGCGTCCAGAATACGAAGCTCGAAGGTCTGGGGCAGGCAGAAGAGTTCGTGGCCGGTGATGCGCGCGCCCCCGGGCGCGATGTCGCGGACCGTCACGTCGAGCGTCGAGGCGGCGTTGTTGAAGACACAGCTGCCGCGCCGCAGGCGTTTGGAGCGAAGCGAGCGGCGTTTTTCGGCAAAGGGAGGCGTTCGACCGGACATGGTCGGAGCTTGTCGGAGCCGGCTTGCGCGGGGCTGAAACGCCGCCGGCTGACGGACCGGGCCATCGGGTCTACAACGGCGGGGTCAGCTCCGATTCGGGAGAGTAGCCATGCGCCGCGCCGCGCCGTTCGCCGCCCTGAGTTTCGTCGCCCTCGGACTTGCGGCCTGCAACACGACGGCGCCGCCGCCGCAGTCCGCCTCCGCCGTGACGTCGCCGGACTGAAGCTGCCGGAAGGCAGCGACTGCGCCGCGGTGATCGCGCGCTATCGGGACGTGGTGGAGAGCGACGCCTCGACCGGCAATCTGGAGCAGCCGGTCTATCGGAAGATCGTCAAGGAGATCGCGCCGGCCGAGAGCGCCTGCGCCGCCGGACACGACGCGCAGGCGCGCGCGATGATCGCGGCTTCCGCCCGGCGCCACGGCTATCCGGCGTCGCTGTAGCGCCGCCGCCTCAGCCAAGCTCCGCGCGGATATAGGCCGCTACGAAGGACGGGGTGAGCCGCTCGTCGATGTCGGCGGGACTTCGCACGATATGCATGCGCGAAAACTCGGCCTTCGGGTCGGCGGCGAGCAGCGCGTCGATGCGCGCCTTGGCGTCTTCGGCGGAAACGGGAAGCGTCATCCGCTTCATGGCCGCGATGCGGCCCGGCGCGAGGACGACCGTCCAGCCTGGGGCGACAATCGCCTCCGAAGCGTCGATGCCTGTCTCCTCCTTCAGTTCGCGCCGCGCGCTCGCGTCGAGGTCGACCCGATCGCCGAACACGTCTTCAAGGTCCGGGGTGCCGGCCGGAAAATAAATCTGCCCGGCGTTGTGGGTGTGCGCGGCCATTTCGCCGAGCAGGAACGCGCCGTCGGCCGTGCGCAGCGCGGCCATCGAGAAGCCGTTCTCGACCTTGCCGCCCGGAAAGCCCAGGGCTTTCCAGGCGACGAACGCGGCATAGTCCGTCTCGAAGAAGGAGCCGGTCATCTTCAGCGTCCCGTCCGGGCGCTTCTCGAAGGCGCGGCTCCCCAGCAGAAGCACGCGACCGTTGTAGATCGCCGGGTGACGGCGCAAGGCGTCCGCCCAGTGGGCGGCGATCTCGGCGGCGCGCCGCTCGGCGAAGTCCCAGCGGGCGTCGTCGCGCAGGAGGTCGAACTCGGCGACCTCCAGGATTTCAAGGGCGGAGCTCAAAGGTCGAGCGTCCCGCTGGACACGATGACGGCCGAACCGCCGATCGAGGCGGCGCGGAGCGCGCCGCCCTCCGCCGTCATGGTGAGCGCGATCAGGCTCGGCCGACCCATTTCGAATCCCTGTTCGATCGTGAGCGTCGTCTCGCCGTCGCGGGGCCGCTCGAATTCCATGACGACGCCCGCGAAGGCCGCCGCCGCGCTGCCGGTCGCCGGATCTTCGGAAACGCCCCAGTCGCCCGCGAACATCCGGGCGTGAAAGGCGGAGCCGGGCCGTTCGACCTCGGACGTATAGAGGTAAGCGGCCGGACCGGGCGGCTCCGGCCAGGTCAGGGAGCCCGGGCGCGCGCGGCGCATCGCCTCCAGCGAGCGCAACGGCACGAACAGGTAAGGCGCGCCGGCCGAATAGAGGCGCGGCGCATGGGCGCCGAAGCCGATGTCGTCGGCCTTCAGCCCGAAGGCGGCGGCGATCTCCGCGGGATCGGGGAGGGCGCCCGGCAGCGGCTCCGGCAGGCGGGGAAGGTCGAAGGTCGCCGCGAGTCCCTGGCCCGAGCGCCGACGCGCGACGCAGACGACGTCGCCGACCTCTTCCTCCAGAACGATCCGCAGATCCTGCTTCGCGAGCAGCGAGGCCGCCCGCAACTGCGCGAGCAGGCAGGCGGTCCCGACCGTCGGATGGCCGGCGAAGGGCAGTTCGCGCCCGGGCGTGAAGATGCGCAACCGCGCTGTGTTCACGGGATCGCGCGGCTCGAAGACGAAGACGGTCTCGGACAGGTTGAATTCGCCCGCGATGCGCTGCATGCGCGCGTCGTCAAGGCCATCGCAATCGACGACGACGGCGAGCGGATTGCCCTTCAAGCGGCGCCTCGGCGAAGACGTCGAGCGTGTAAAAGCGGCGCGGCAATCCCGAGACCTCAGCTGCCCCTGATCGTCCTTATGGGACGCAGCAGTTCGGCACGGTGAAGTTGTTCGGCATGCGGTCGAGCCCGCGCACTCCGACCGTCGTATGGTCGATATTCTGATTGAAGGTCGTCGGGCTGCCGCCGAACGTGTCGAGGGCGTAGTTGTTGAACTCGCCGACCGACGCGCCGGTGCCGGCGGTGAGCCACGATTCGCGACCGTACACCGTGATCTGCCGGCCCTCCGCCGATTGACGCGCCTGGCGATGGGCGGTCTGCGCCTGCGCGGTGACGACGGACGGCGCGAGAAGGGCCACGGCGAGAGCCGTCGCGGCCAACGCTTTGAACGAACGCATCATGGTCTAACCCTCGGGCCGTCGACGCGAAGAGCCGCGCAAACAGCGTCGATTATCAGGGCGAAGCGCGGGAAAAGCAAATGGCCTTAGACCGCTTCCGCAGCAAAAAGCCGTGAGGGGCTAACCAGTTCCTCCTGCGCCGCCACAATCGCAAGTTCGTCCGCGCCGGCCGCGTATGTCGCGGCGACAACGCCGAAAACCGCCGAGGCGGTTTTCGACAGCGCCTCGGCGGCCGAGCGGCCCGTGAGCCAATGATGGAAGAAGAGCGCCGTGAAGAGGTCCCCCGTCCCGCTGAGCGCGATCGGGAGCTTCGGAGTCCGGACCGCCCAGGCGCCGTTTCCGTCCACGGCCATCATGTCGAGCGCGTCCGCCGGCGTCTCGTCGAGCGTGAGCGATGTCGCGACGACGACTTCGGGCCCCCGTGCGCGCAAGGCCGCCAGCGCCCTGACGGCGGCGGGCCTGTCCCGCACTTCAAGGCCGGTCAGCGCCTCCACCTCGAAGGCGTTCGGCGTGAGCAGCGTCGCGGCCGGGACCGCCTGCTCGCGGAAAAATTCCGCGACGCCCGGCGCCACGTAGAAGCCGCGGTGCACGTCGCCGATCACCGGATCGCAGGCGTAGGCGGCGGCCGGATTGGCGGCGCGGATGCGCCCGTAAGCGCGCAGGACCGCTTCCCCGATTTCGGGCTTGCCGAGATAGCCGGTGACCAGCCCCGCCGCCTTCGGCAGAACGCCGAGGACGGCGAGACCTTCCACGCATTCGTCGATCAGCCCGGCGTCGAAGGCGCGGCCGCGCCAGCCGGGATGGCCCGTGTGGCTCGAAAACTGCACCGTCATCAGCGGCCAGACCTCGCGTCCAAGCCGCTGCAACGGAAAGACGGCGGCGTCATTGCCGACATGGCCATAGACGACATGCGACTGGATCGAGAGAATCGGCGCGAGCATGGACGGAGCAAACGACGTTTGAGGGCGCGGCGTCAAAGCAGCTTGAGACCCCGCCCCAAGCCTGAAACAATGCCCGCCATCGCCTCACAGGGAGAATACAGTCATGAGCGACGCCGTCGCCTTTCTTTCCCGCGCCATTGCCCAGGGGCAGGGGCTGGCGAAGGCGGACCTCGTGCTGAAGGGCGGGCGCGTCTTCGACCTCGTCACGGGGGAATTGCGCGAAGGCGACGTGGCCATCTGCAACGACCGGATCGTGGGGACGCTCGCCGACTACAGCGGCGAGCGGGAGATCGACGTCAGCGGCAAGATCGTCGTTCCGGGCTTCATCGACACGCATTGCCACGTCGAAAGCTCGCTCCTGACCCCGCTCGAATTCGACCGCTGCGTGCTCCCGCGCGGCGTCACGACCTCGATCTGCGATCCGCACGAGATCGCCAATGTGCTGGGCGCGCCGGGCATCCGCTATTTCCTCGACGCCTCGATGGCGCTGGCGATGGACCTGCGCGTCCAGCTTTCGAGCTGCGTGCCCGCGACCAGTCTCGAAACCTCCGGCGCAAGGCTCGAAGTCGCGGACCTTCTGCCGTTCGCGGATCATCCGAAGGTGCTGGGCCTCGCCGAATTCATGAACTTTCCCGGCGTGCTGGCCGGCGACCCCTCATGCCTCGCCAAGCTCGCCGCCTTCCAGAGCCGGCCGATCGACGGACACAGCCCGCTCCTCAGCGGCTACGCGCTGAACGGCTATCTCGCCGCCGGCATCCGCACCGACCACGAGACGACGAACCTGCCGGAAGCCAACGAGAAGCTCATGAAGGGCATGCAGGTGCTCGTGCGCGAAGGCTCCGTCTGCAAGGACCTGCATGCGCTGGCGCCGATCATCACCGAGCGCAATTCGCCCTTCATCGCCTTCTGCACCGACGACCGCAATCCGCTCGATATCGCCGAGGAGGGCCATCTCGACTTTCTGATCCGCACCGCGATCAAGCTTGGCGCGCCGCCGCTCGCCGCCTATCGCGCCGCGAGCATCTCGGCCGCCCGCATCTTCGGCCTCAGGGACCGGGGCCTCGTCGCGCCCGGATGGCGGGCGGACCTCGTCGTGCTGGACGACCTCGAAAGCTGCGCGGTCTCGTCCGTCATCGCGGCCGGCCGCGTCGTGGACGACGCGCTCTTTGCGACGCGCGGGACGCTGGAGCCCATCGGGCGCCACAGCCTCAAGGCGCGGCGCGTCAGCGCTTCGGATTTCGTCGCGCGAGGGCAGGGGCCTTCGACGCAGGCGATCGGAATCATTCCGGGCAAGATCATCACCGAGCGCGCGCCGGTCACGCTGCCCTTCAGGAACGGCGAGCGCGGCATCGACCTCGATCAGGACGCGCTCAAGGTCGCGGTCGTCGCGCGGCATGGCGTCAACGACAATATCGCGACCGCCTTCGTGAAGGGCTTCGGCATGAAGCGCGGCGCGATCGCTTCCTCGGTCGGACACGACAGCCACAATATCTGCGTCGTCGGCGCGAACGAGGCCGACATGGCCGCGGCGGTCAACCGGCTCGGCGAGATCGAGGGCGGCTTCGTCGTCGCCGACGCCGGCAAGGTCATCGCGGAGGTGGCGCTGCCCGTCGCGGGCCTCATGAGCCTCATGAGCTTCGAGGACGTGCGCAAGGCGCTGATTCCGCTCCGCGCGGCGGCGAAGGATATTGGCGTCAAGCTCGCCGAGCCGTTCCTTCAGGTGGCCTTCCTGCCGCTGCCGGTGATCCCGCATCTCAAGATCACCGACAAGGGCCTCGTGGACGTGGACAGGTTCGAATTCGTGCGGGACTGAGCGGCGGCCGGGCCTTCATCGGCGCGTCAATTTCGGGGCGCATGAGGCAAGGGATCCGATCGTCATCGGGAACCCAAGTCGGCGGCAGCCATGGACCGGGATCAGGATTTCGTGCTGGAGGTTTCCGTCTCGGACTTCCGGCGTTCGCGCATCGCCTCTGTTTCCTCCGAAGAGCCGGCGTCGGGGACGGTGCGTTTCGCCATCGAACATCTCGCGCTCTCCGCCAACAACCTGACCTATGCAGCGCTCGGCGACGCGCTCGGCTACTGGCGTTTGTACCCCGCTGACGAGGGATGGGGCCGCATCCCCGCCTGGGGCTGTGCGCGCGTCGTCGAGTCAAATCAGCCCGACTTTGTGAGCGGCGAGCGCTATTTCGGGCTCTTGCCGATGGCCTCCGCGGTCACGATGCGGCCAAGCCGGACACGGGCCGATTTCCGGGAGGAAAGCCCTCACCGCGCGAGCCTCAATCCCGTCTACAACCGTTACGCCAGGGTCGGCGGCCAGAGCGAGGCCGAGCTGGAAGACAATTCCCTCTTCCGTCCCCTTTTCATCGCGTCCTTCACTGTCGACGCCTATCTGACGGAAGCCGACTTCTTCGGAGCGGAGGCGCTTGTCATTGTCAGCGCTTCGGCGAAGGCGGCTCTGGGACTGGGCGTGCTGGCGCGCGGCAAGCGGCCGGTCATCGCGCTCACTTCCGGGTCGAACGCGGGGTTCGTGGCTTCGACCGGCGTCTATCGCGACGTCATCCCTTACGATGGCCTCGAGGCTTTGGGCGACGTCCCTTCCGCCGTGGTGGTCGATTTTTCGGGGAACGCCGGTCTGCAACAGCGCATCGCTCAGACGCTCGGAAGCCGGCTTCTGCGTTTCATCGGCGTTGGCGCAACCCATGGGACGCTCAATCCCGTCGACGAGCCGCTTTCGGGCATGGCCCCGAGCGAATTCTTCTTTGCGCCGACGCAGGTGCAAAAGCTCGTTGCGGACTGGGGTCCCGCAGGCTTCGAACGGCGGCTTGCGGCGGCGCTTGGGGAATTCGTCGAGGTCTCCCGGCCGTGGTTCGTCAAACGCCATGCAGACGGCCCGTCCGCTCTGCTCGACGCCTATGAGCGGCTCGTCGACCGGCGGATTGGACCGGACGAACTCGTTATCGCGCGGCCCAACGGCAAGGCGGAGATCTGAAGCGGCTGCTGGCGCACCGAGCCGCCTTCAGTTCAGGCCCGTATTCAGCGACCAGTCCAATGCGCCCCGGCCGTGCGGCGGCCGCGACGGCGCGGCAGCGCCGGGCATGCAGGACGAACTCAGCGGCTGCGCCGGATTGATGAGATAAAGATAACTCGTCAGCGCGTGCCAGCACGCAAAGCTCGGATTGACCTTCCCGGTCGCGTTCAAGCGATAGAGCCTATTCACATGCCGAAAGCCGAAGGCTTCCGGCGGGAGCTGCGGGACGAGGTCCTGGTCGATGGCGAAGCGCCACGAGGTCAGCTTGAGGCCGTTGAAGGCGTTGACGAAAGTCCTGTCGCCAACGCGGGGCGACGCGAAGGTGCAGACCAGCGGCGTGGGCAGCTTGTTCACCTTGGCGTTTTCGAGAACGTAGAGGCACGCGAGCGCCGAGCCGAGACTGTGGCCCGTGACCGAAATGGAGACGGCGGGCGCGGCCGCGGTCCGCAGTCGCGCGGCCGGGGCCTCGCGGGAGACGAGGGCCGCGACCTGCTGCGACAGCGAGCCTTGCGAAGCCAGCGACCTTTCGGCGAGCGAGGCGGCCGGCGCGGCTGCGGACGGATAGGCGACGAGCGCGATCGTGTCGTAGATCCTCGCGAAGCCGAGGCCCACCGAGCCGCAGCCGGGAACGCGGAAGCGCGTGAGAAAGATCGAATTGGCGTCGTCCCACCATTCGACGCCGCTCTGCGTGCCGCGGATCGCAGCCACGAATTGATTGGGCGCGGTCGTGCTCTGCGCGATGAAGCCGTAGAAGAGGTGGTCGGTGCTGCCGATGATGAAATCGCGCATCTCGATTCCGGCGAGAAGCTTGTATCCGGCCGGAAAATTGGGGCTCGGCGGAGGCGTCGGGTTGCCGGGATTCGCCTCGAACATCGCATAGGCCGCCTCGACGAACTGGCCCATCAGCGTCGCCGTGGCGATCTGGGAGGCTGGCATTTGCCGCGTCGGCGCCGGGGCGGCCCTTCCGGAAACATCCGCGGCCCGGCCGGAGCGGAGCGCCTGTGCTTTTTTCTGCGCCGGGGATTGCCGTTTCGCCATCGCGCTCTCCCGTCAATGAGAGAAGGAACTTAACTTCGAACGGAAATGTTTGGCCCTCGCTCAGTGGTGACGCCGCGTGGACTCCAACAGGAAGGCGAGGGCGAGAACGATCCAGGCCACAATCATAGCAGTTCCGCCGGTCGGCGCCGCATAGGGAAAGAGGGGGCCGGTCAAAAAGTCATGGTGCGCGAGATCGGCCGCGAAGAGCGCGGCCCCCAGCACCAGCACAAAGCCGAACAGAAGAATGATCCGGTGGAAATAGGCGAGCCGCGCGAAGGTGGCGACGCCGAGCGCGGCGGCCGCATGGAGCGCCAGATAGATCCCGCCAAGGCGCGAGAACTCGCCGCCTCCCGGGAGATGGGCTGCGGCCGCCCCGAGCGCCACCCCGGCGGCCCCGGCCAACGCCGCGAGCGCGGCAAGAAGCGATGCGGAACGACTTACGCTTGAACCCCCCTTGGATATATCGACCGCAAGGCACGGTGAGCGGGTCGCTTTGTCAAGCGGCCTGTTTCGATCGGGATCGCACGAGGCATGAGTTCGTCAACAATTGGTTAACGGCGGTCGAGCGCGAGGACCGCGACGGATTGCGGCGATCTCGACGGATCCGCTGGAGCCGGTTCACGATGTCCGGGAACGATCGTTGGCCTTAAAACGATGTCTGTTGCCCGGGGAGGAAAGCTCGTTCATCCTGCGAGGGTTCATGAGCTTTCTCAGTTTTCCTGAGCAGACGCTCAGAATGGGTTCAGCGGGGTGTCGAAGGCATGGTTTCAAAACGTCTGGTTCGTCGAGCGCGGGCGCTCGCCAACGCCAATGTTCAGACGGGCATGGACGCGGCCCTCACGATCGCGGCCCGCACCCAGAGCATGATGTGGCCCCACGGGAAGCCCATCGAGAAGGCGCAAGAGGCCCATCTCATGGTTCAGGAGAAGTTCGACGCGGCGGTCGAAGGGGCGTTTGCGGCGCAGGCCGCCTGGAGCGCCTTCCTCATCAAGGCGGCTTTCGGAGGCGTGCGGACGCCCCATGACCTGTCGCTTGGCCTCACCGGCGTCATGGAGGCGGCGGCGGCCCCGGCGCGCCGGAAGGTGCGCGCCAATGCACGGCGCCTCACCCGCTCGAAGTCCCTCGCTTGAGATGGATTTCGCCCATCATATCGCCGCGTATCTCGCGGCTTACGGCTATGTCGCGATCTTCGTGATCGTCGGCCTCGAAAGCGCGGGGGTGCCGATGCCTGGCGAGACCGCGCTGGTTGCGGCGGCAATTCTCGCCGGGGAGCAGAAGCTCAACATTTATGGGGTGATCGCGGCGGCGGCGGGCGGAGCGATTCTCGGGGATAACTGCGGATATTGGGTCGGACGCGAGTTCGGCTTTCCGCTCGTCTATCGTTACGGGAATTACGTCAAGCTGGACGAGAGGCGGCTGAAGCTCGGGCAATATCTGTTCCTGAAGCACGGCGGCAAGATCGTGTTCTTCGGCCGGTTCGTCGCGTTCCTGCGGGCGTTCGCGGCTTTTCTCGCCGGCGTGAACCGCTTCAACTGGGAGCGCTTCTTCCTGTGCAATGCGGCCGGCGGCGTGATCTGGGCTTCGATTTTCGGCGCGGGCGGCTATTTCCTCGGCCGCGCCTTCGAGACCTATGCAAAGCCCGTGGGCGTGGCGGCGCTCGTCTGCGCGGTGATCGGCTTCTTCATCGGGGGGCGCTTCATCCGCTACCACGAGAAGCAACTGGAGGACGAGGCGGAGCGGGCCTTTCCGGGCCCGCTCATTCATCCGGAGGCGGATTGAGGGAGGCGTCGTGAGCGCAGGCTTCACGCGGAGGGCAACGGACCTCCTGAGGGCGAGCCGACTGGCCCCGAGAGTCGATCTCTAGGGCTGCGTCGGCGCGGAGGCCCAAGGCCCGGAGAAGCTTTCGAATCCCGCGCGGCTTTCGCAGGCGCGCGCGGGCGCCCTCAAGTTCGGCCTGCGAGACGGCCAGCTGGGACTGCAACTCCAAGAGCTGGGACGACAGGGAGGCGTTCATGGTTTCGAGCGAAGCGAGATGCGTCCGCCGCTCTTCACGTTCCGTCTCGAACGACCGTCGTTCGTCCGCGACGACTGCGTTCAACCGATGGAGGTCGTTTACCGACTGGCCCCAATCCACCTCGAAATGGCCCGTCAGCGCCTTGAGCCTGACCAGATAGGCCGACGCACTCGCAACCACGTCCTCCAAAGTCGCCGGACCTTCGTCGACCGCCAGGCGATAGACCTTTTCCCATTGGTCGATCGCGCTTTCGACCCCGGCCTCCGAATGGACGAGATCCGCCACGCCGGAGGCGTCGTCGTCATCGCGCCGATCGAGCGCCGCGCAGACGCGCTCCACCGTCACGTCCCGCCCGGCGAGAAGCGCAAGTCCGAAATTGGCCGCGCGCTGCCGCCGGAAGCTTTCGGTCGTGACCAGGCCGCCGAAGCCGTTCGGATCGGCCAGAATGACGGCGCAGCCGCACGCCATCGCCTCGAGCGCGGATCGGCCGAGCGCGAAGACGACGTCGAAGGACGGGAGGAGGTCCTCCGGCCTGTCGGTGGGGTTTCCGAACCCATATCCGACGGCCTCGACGTCGAGCCCTTTTTGCCGGCAACCCTCCCGGATCGCGGAGAGCCCCGGCGCGCCGGGCGTCCATGCGTTCCCGTAGATCAACGCCCTTCCGGTCCGCGATCCCGCATCGCGTCGATGCGCAAACCGCTCGAGATCCACGAAATTCGGAATGATGCGGATCCGTTCGGGAGCGACGCCGGAAGTCAGAAGATGCTCGCGCGTCAATTCGCTCACAGCCACATAACGGCGCACGGAAGCGAGGACGAGAGGGGTCTCCTGCCACGGCAGCCAGCCATGGCAGACGTGGACGGCGGGTGTCGCGGGAAAGCGCAGACCGGCCGCGGCCGCGTCGAAATGATGATGTCCGTGGATCACGTCCGGCGCCTCGGTCAGCGCCGTCAGATCATCGATTACAGGCACGCTGGCGGCTCTCAGGTCCTCCGCGACGGCGCCGAGGATGCTGCTGTAGGCGACCGGGAGATGTCCGCGACGCCGCAATGCGACCGCGACGTCTCTTACGTAGAGTTCGCTCCCGCCCCGATTGGCCAGTGTATTGTTCGTGAGCAAGATGCGCACAGGCGCTTCTTTGACCTTCTCCCCAGCGGCGCCCCCGACCAGGAGTAGTTAACGGCGGCCCGATGCGCAACCGTGTTCGGATGTCCTCACGTTTCCGGACAGGGAGCTACGGAACCACGAGCTCAATCGAACTCCATCCGCGTCGCCTTCCAGTGCGCGACGGCGAGGCCGAAAAGGACCAGCGCCGTCGCCTGATGGGCGAGCGCGACGGGAATCCAGACGAAGGACAGGAGCGTCGCGACGCCGAGCGCGACCTGGAGCAGCGCGACCCCCGCCAGCAGCGAGGCGCGTCTCGCCAGCGGCGAAACGCCGCAGCGCAGCGCCGCGAAGCCCTGCGCCAGCGCGAAGGCGAGCACGACGTAAGCGACCGAGCGGTGCATGAACTGGGCCGTCGCCGCGTCGTTGAGAATTGCGAGCGGCCAGGGGGACGGGAAGGCTTCCCCCGGCATCAGCCCGGCGCCCATCAGCGGCCAGGTGTTGTAGATCTGGCCCGCCCGCAAGCCCGCGACCAGCGCGCCGAGACCGAGCTGGCAATAGACGAGCGCTGCGAAAATCGCCGCGGCGGTCGACCAGGCCGCGGAGGCGGCCGTCCGCCGCCGCTGAGCCGAGCCCGACCGCGGCATAGATCAGCGCCCCGAACGTCCCCGCGGCGATCAGGAGATGGATCGCGAGCCGCTCCTGCGCGACCTCGGTTCGGACGCTCAGGCCCGAACTCACCATCCACCAGCCGACGATCGGCTCCAGCGCCAGAAGCCCGGTCGCGACCAGAATCTGGCGTCCGAGCGCCCCTTTGAACTGGCCGGTGAACCAGAACCAGAGCGCTGGCAGGATGAAGGCTGCGCCGACGATGCGCGCCAGCAGCCGATGGGCCCATTCCCACCAGAAGATGGACTTGAAGCCCGTGAGCGTCATGTCCGCATTCATCTGGGCGTATTGCGGAATCTGCTTGTAGCGGTCGAACTCCGCCTGCCAGTCCGCCGCGCTCAGCGGCGGAAGGACTCCGGTCACCGGCTTCCATTGCGTGATCGAGAGGCCCGATTCGGTGAGCCGCGTCGCGCCCCCGACGAGCACCATCGCGAAGACGAGCCCCGCCATGAGAATCAGCCAGGCGCGGATCGCGGTTCGCGGCTCGACCGCGATGGCGTGGACGGCGAAAGGTCGGTCGATGGAAGCCATGAGCGCCGGACAAACGGAACGGCCGCCTTCTTGGCGAAGGCGGGCCTCCGGCGCAAGGGCCCCCGGGCGCGACGCGTCTCAGGCCGGCTCGATCACCCGCCGGTAAAGGCGCCAGGTGGTGTGGCCAAGCACCGGGAACACGACCAGCAGCGCCACGAAGAAGGTTGCGAAGGCCAGCGCCAGATCGGCGCCGATCACGATCGCCCAGACCAGCATCGGCTTGGGGTTGGTCAGGACCGTGCGGACGCTCGTGCTCATCGCGGTGATGAAATCGATGTCGCGGTCGACCAGCAGCGCCGGAGAAACGACCGTGAAGGAAAAGACGACAAGGGCGATCACCGCGCCAATCCCGTTGCCGACCGCCAGGAACATGAGCCCGTAGGGGGTCGTCAGAACCTCGCGGAAGAGGTCCGGGAAGGTCGGCACATGCACGCCATAGAAGGCCAGAAACACGAACATCGCGAGATCGAGCCAGATGATGAAGGTGAAGACGCTGACCAGCGCCAGCCATCCGAGCTCCCTGCCGGCGCGGCCCCAGATCGCCCCGAACACCGCCGACCACGAGAGCGGCTCGCCGGTCTCGAGACGCCGGGACACTTCATAGGTGCCCGCGGCGGCGAAAGGCGACAGCAGAGCAAAGCCCATGACGACGGGGTAGACGAGATAGAAATAGCCGAGCGAAAGCGCAGCCCAGAGGAGGATCAGGCCGCCAATGGCGTAGACCGCGCCAAAGAAAAGGCCATATTGCGGGGCGCGGGCGAAATCGCGAACGCCCTGTTCGATGCATTCGAGGACGTCCGAAATCTCGATCTTGCGAACGTGGGGAACGCGCGCCCGACCGGTGTCGGTCAGCGAGCCGTGCGCGCCCGATGGTCCGGCCTCCGCCACAATCACCATGCCTCGCTCCCGATGTCCCGGAGCCTCTGACGGGCTCGCTCAGCGGAATTGGATCATGTTCCGGCCCTTCGATCAATGAAGGAATTGCATCTTTGGATCGGAATTGGCGATGAAACCGCTCAAAACGGCGCGCAAGTGCGAAAATCATTGCTGATTCCCGCGCTTTGTGGCATGAGCCCGGCCATTCCCAACAACCAAGGACTGCAATGTCTTTTATGAACGGTAACAGCTTTGCCGACCGCCAGACCGCGGCGGCTAAGGCTCGCAAGGCGATGGCCGAAAAATTCCTCGCCAATTCCAAATATGACCCGACCGATCCCGTCGTCGTCGAACGCGAAGCCAAGCGCAAGGCGATTCTCGAAGCCCGTGTCGTCCGTGACGCCGAGCGCGCCAAGCGCAAGGCGGAGCATGAAGCCGCCGAAGCCGCCCGCAAGGCCGCGGAGGAAGCCGCGCGCCAGGAGCAGTTGCGCCTCGAAGCGCTTGCTCGCGAGGCCGAGCTGCAGCGCCAGCACGAAGAGCGGGAGAAACTGGAATACGAGCGCAAGCTTGAGCGCGACGCCCGCTATGCCGCGCGCAAGGAACGCAAGAAGAAGAAGAAGTCCGCTGCGGAGCGGTACGGCTGAACGGGCAGCCCTCGACCGGTTGACGCCGCGCCCGAAGGAGCGGCGGTCCGTGACATGAGATTTGGGGCGCGTAGGCAAAATGGCAGCACCGTTGCGCTTGGGCGTCGCCGGTCTCGGCGTGGTCGGGACGAGCCTCGTCCGGCTTCTCAGCAGGCAGAATTCCGCCTTCGCCGCGCGCTCGGGGCGGGAGTGGAGGCTTGCCGCCTATAGCGCGCGCGGGCGTCGCGACCGTGGCGTCGATCTCGGCGGCGCGACCTTCTTTGACGACGCCGCGGCGATGGCGGCCTCGGCCGACATCCATATCTTCGTCGAGCTGATCGGCGGGGCGGACGGGATCGCCTACGAGGCCGTGCGGACGGCGCTCAGGCGCGGCCTGCCCGTCGTCACCGCGAACAAGGCCATGCTCGCCGCGCACGGGCTGGAGCTTGCCGCTCTTTCCGAAGAGCATGAGGCGCCGCTCTTTTACGAGGCGGCGGTCGGAGGCGGCATCCCGGTCGTGAAGACCTTGAGGGAGAGCCTCGCCGGCAACACGATCCAGCGCGTCTCCGGCATCCTCAACGGCACCTGCAACTTCATCCTGTCGCGGATGGAGACCGAGGGTCTTCCTTTCGAAGTCTGCCTCGCCGAAGCGCAGCGTCTCGGCTACGCGGAGGCGGACCCGACCTTCGACATCGGCGGCTTCGACACCGCCCATAAGCTCGCAATTCTCGCCTCGCTCGCCTTCGGCTCGAAGATCGACGCCTCCGTGGTCTCCGTCGAGGGGATCGAATCGATCACGCTCGCGGACCTCGCCGCGGCGGACGAACTCGGCTTTCGGATCAAGCTGCTCGGCGTCGCCGAACGGACGCCGCGCGGCGTGGAGCAGCGCGTCCATCCGACCATGGTTCCGAAGTCGGCGCCGCTGGCGCAGACGATGGGGGTGCTCAACGCTGTCTCCGTCGACGGCGACGCGGTCGGCGAACTCACGCTGGTCGGCCCGGGCGCGGGAGGCGACGCCACCGCGTCCTCGGTCGCCTCCGATATCGTGGACATCGCCTCGGGGTTGCGGCTTCCGGTCTTTGGACGGCCGGTCGCCTCGCTCACGGAAGCCGATCGCGTGCCGATGCAGCGGCACGAGGGCGGTTACTACGTGCGCCTCGCGGTCGAGGACCGGCCGGGCGCGATGGCCGCGATCGCGACAAGAATGGGCGAGCGGAGGATTTCGCTCGAAGCGATCATGCAGAAGCGCGCGAGTCGCGAGGCGGCCGCGGCCGGAGTCGTGCCCGTCGTCCTGATGACGCATGGCACGACCGAATCCTCGATTCGCGAAGCCCTTGCCCGCGCGGTCGAGGAAGGCGTCGTTCGCGAGAAGCCCCAGCTTATCCGCATCGAGCGCGAGGCGGTTTGACCGCCTTGGCGACGCCGACCCAGATCGCGGGCGCCGCGGCCGAAGACCGGCGCATGCGCATCACCGCGATTGCGCTCATGTGCGCCGCGATGATCTGCTTCACCGGGCTCGATACGTCGTCCAAATGGCTCGGGACGCGCGTTCCAACCTTCGAGATCGTCTGGTCGCGCTATGCCGCTTCCGCGGTCATCGCGCTCGCCGCCACGCGTTCGTGGGCCCGTCCGCGCGTGTTCCGCTCGGCTCGTCCGGGGCTGCAGGCCCTGCGCTCGCTGCTGCTGCTCGCCTCGACGGCGACGGTCGTTCTGGCGCTGCACTGGCTGCAACTCGCGGAATCGTCGACGATCGGCTTTCTCAACCCGATCTTCGTCGCGCTTTTGGCTGTGCCCTTTCTCGGCGAGCGGGTCGGGCGACCGCAGATCATCGCCATCGCGGTGGGCCTGCTTGGCGTCGTCATCGCGACGCGTCCGGGAACCCATGCGTTCCAGCCGATCGTGCTCCTCGCGATCGCGGGCGTGGTCGCCAATTCCGGCTATGTGATCGCAACCCGCAAGCTCGCGCGCTTCGACAGCGCGCAAACGACGCTGATCTGGACTCAGGCTGCGGGCCTTGTGCTGCTGACGCCGATGCTGCCCTGGATGTGGCAATGGCCCCAGTCGCTCCATGTCTGGCTGGTGCTGGGGGGCCTCGGAATTTTCGGGGCGCTCGGCCATGGACTTCTGATCGTGGCGCATAAATTCGCGCCCGCGCCTGTGCTGGCGCCCTTCTTCTATACCCAGCTCATCTGGATGATCCTGTCCGGGCTGGTCGTCTTTGGCGACTGGCCTCAGATGTCGACGCTGATCGGCGCGGCGTTAGTGGCCGCGTCCGGGGCTTTCCTCGCGCTGCGGGAGCGCTCGGCGAGGAGCCGGGCTGGGCCGCTGGCAGAGACCGGCGCGACGGGTGGCGCGATAGCTTCGTCGGCAAACAGCGTTTCTGACCCGGATTTCAATTGACAAGCGGAACGCGGGGCTTGATCCTACGGGCGTAAACCACGAGACGACACATGTCGAAAGGGGTGGAACGTCCTCGCATCGCCATCGTCGGCGCTGGGATCGGGGGGCTCACTTTGGCGCTGGCATTGCGCCAAAGGGGCATCGCCGCGCAAGTCTACGAGCAGGCGCATGACCTCGCCGAAATAGGCGCCGCCGTTGCTCTCTCCGCGAACGGCACGCGGGAATTGCAAAGGCTCGGTCTTCTCGACGCCGTTGTCGAGAAATCCACGGAGCCGACCGAACTCATCTTTCGCCACGGCCCGACGGGCGAGCGGATTGCCGCGCACCCGATGCGTATGGACGGCGCCTATCGGAGGCGCTTCGGGGCGCCCTATTGCGGAATCCACCGTGCGGATTTGCAACGGGTGCTGAGCGGCGCCCTGGGCGGCAAGGGGCTGCATCTGGACCACCGGCTCGTCGAGTTGGCCGAACACGACGGGCGGGTTACGCTCGCCTTCGCGAACGGCGCGAAGGCTGAGGCGGATCTCGTTGTCGCGGCGGATGGAATCCGGTCCACGGCGCGCAAATATGTCGTTGGCGACGATCCGCTGCGATATACGCGAAACAGTGGGTTTCGGGGAATCGTGCCCGCGGCGAAGCTGCCGAGCCTGCCGGACCCGGAGGCCATCCAGATCTGGAGCGGACCGGGGGCGCATGTCGTGCATTACGCGATTGGCCCGACCGGCGACCATGTGAATTTCCTGGCCGTCGTCGAGTTCCCCGACACATGGGCGAACCCCGAGAAGGGACTCACGCCGACGACCCAGGAGGAGGCGCTGGCCTTCTACAAGGACTGGCATCCGGCGGTCGTCGAGATGGTGGACGCCGTCCGCCACGACTTGCGGTGGGGTCTGTTCGCGACGCGTCCGATTCGCCGCTGGCGGCGCGGTCGAGTCGTCCTGCTGGGCGACGCGGCCCACGGCTCGCTCCCGCATCAGGGACAGGGCGCGAATGCGACCATCGAAGATTCGATCGCGCTGGCCGAGACGATCATGGGAGGAGGCGATCTTCTGGCCGCGCTCGACTGCTATGAGACGATCCGCAAACCCAGGACGCGTCAGATCCAGCGCGCGTCCTGGGCCGGAAACCGGGCTTCGCATTTCGAAGACGGCCCCGCGCGGGACCGGCGCGATCTGGGGCTGAAGCGAATTCCCGACTGGTACGGCTGGATTCACAGTTATGATGCGCTGCGCGTGGCGCAAGCCGCGGTTCAAGACTCCCTCGCCGCAACCGGCTGACCCGCAGCCTCGCCCCGGCGAGGCAAGGCGGAGCATGGTTCCAGCATGGCGGAAAAGACGGCTAACTCGGACGCCCCGCCGATTTCCGGCGTTCTCGAGACCTCGCTCTACGCCGCCGACCTCGCCCGCACGGCCGCGTTCTACCGCGAGGTTCTGGGCCTCAAGGCCCTGTTCGACACGCCCCGCCTCGTCGCCTTCGACGTCGCGGGCCAGAGCGTGCTCCTCGTCTTTCAGGCGGGCGCGACCGAAGCGGACGTGACCGAGCCGCGCGGCGTCATTCCGGGCCACGACGGGCGGGGGCGTCTGCATTTCGCGCTCTCGATCGCCGCCGCCGACCTCGATCTTTGGCGCGCCCGGCTTGTGGAGCGCGGCGTCGCGATTGCAGGCGAGTACAGATGGCCGCGGGGAGGGACCAGCCTCTATTTCCGCGATCCGGACGGCGCTTTGGTCGAACTCGCGACGCCGGGCCTCTGGTGGTGAGCGCGGCGCGGCTCAGGCGCTGACCGGCGTCTGTTCGGATCGCGCGGCCGCGCAATTGCGGCACCGGCCCGACGCCTCGACCGTGACCCGGCCGAGCACGAAGCCGGCCCCTCTGGCCGCCGCCGAGATTGCCCGCAGCACGGCCGGATCCTCGACCTCCTCGCTCCGCCCGCAAGCCTCGCAGATCAGCAGCATGCCGTGATGCGCGTGCCCCAGGTGCTCGCAGGGGGCGTAGGCGTTGAGCGTCTCGATCTTGTGGACGAAGCCGTGCTCGAGGAAGAAGTCCAGTGTGCGGTAGACCGTCGGCGGCGCGACCTGCTTCTTCTCGCGGCGCGACAATTCCTCGAGGATCGCATAGGCGCCGAGCGGCTGGGGGCTGTCGCCGAAGATGTCGAGCACCTGCCGGCGCAGCGGCGTCAGCTGGAACCCTTGCCGCGCGCACGACGATTCGACCCGCGCCGCCCAGTTCGTGGGATCATGTTCGCAGCCGCAGGAATTTGCGGTTGTGGCTTTGGACATAGCGAAACCCTACCAGATACAGCCGCCTCTGTCTCGACCAGGGCCTTGCGTTGCGCACTGTTATAACATAACACTTAGCCCGCCTTTCAAGACTTCCGTCGGAGACGCGATGCGCAAGTTCCTCATCCTTCCGAGCCTCGCGGCGCTTGGCCTTGCCGCCTCGCTCATGGCCGCGCCGGCTCTCGCCGATCCCGTCAGGATCGTCGCGGCGGAGAACTTCTACGGCGACATGGCCTCCCAGATCGGCGGGCCGCATGTCGCGGTCGCCAGCATCCTGAGCAGCCCCGATCAGGACCCGCATCTGTTCGAGGCGAGCGTCAACGCCGCCAAGGCCCTCAGGGATGCGCAGGTCGTCATCGTGAATGGCGTCGATTACGATCCCTGGATGGAAAAGATGCTGGCGGCCGGCAAGGCGCCCGGCCGGAGGGAGATCGTCGTCGGCGAACTCGTCGGACACAAGGCCGGCGACAATCCGCATCTCTGGTACGACCCGGGCTACATGGAGGCGGCGGGCAAGGCGCTCGTCGCCGATCTTGTTGCGATCGACCCTGCGCACAAAGCCGACTACCAACAGGGCTATGCGAAATTCGTCGAGTCGCTCAAGCCTCTGAGCGACAAGATCGCCGCCATGAAGAAGATCCTACGCCGGTCAGCCGATCATCGCCTCCGAGCCTGTGTTCGGCTATCAGGCGGGCCTCATCGGCCTCGATGTGCATGGCCAGAAATTTGCGCTCGCCGTCATGAACAATGCGGAGCCCAGCGCCTCTGACGTGGCGGCTTTCGAGACGGACCTGAAAGGGCGCAAGGTCAAGGCCATGCTCTACAACGCCCAGGCGAGCGAGCCCGCCGTGCAGCGGCTCGTTCAGATGGCGAAGGCCAACAACATTCCGGTCGTCGGCGTTTCCGAGACCGAGCCGCCGAACGCCAATTATCAGAGCTGGATGCTTGGGCAGTTGAACGCGCTCGACAAGGCGCTCGGCAGCCCGACCCAGTGACCGCGCTCCGCTTCGACAAGGCGACGATCCGGCTCGGCCGCCGCCAGATCCTCGCGGCGGCGTCCTTTGCGGTCGAAGACGGGGAGTTCGTCGGCATGCTCGGCGCCAATGGCGCCGGCAAGACGACGCTCATGCGCGCCGCCCTCGGCCTCATCCCGCCGGCCGCCGGCGCGATCTTCGTCCTCGACGAGCGGGCGCGGCGCGGCCATCCGGGCGTCGGCTACATGCCGCAGAATCGCGGCTCGGCCGCGAACCTTCGCCTGACCGGCTGGGACGTGGTCGCCGCCGCCGCGCTCGGGCGCCGTTTCGGCTTCGTGACGATGGACAAGGCGACCCGCAACGAAATCGACTGGGCGCTCGACCATGTGGGCGCGCGCGACCTTGCCCGGCGCCCGCTCTCGGAACTTTCCGGCGGCCAGCGCCAGCGATTGCTCCTGAGTCAGGCGCTGCTGGGGCGGCCGCGCCTCCTGCTGCTCGACGAGCCGCTGATCTCGCTCGATCCGGCGCATCAGAGGGGCGTCGTCGAGATTGCGCGAAAGCTTTGCTCGGACCTCGGGATCGCGGTCCTGTTCAGCGCCCATGAGCTTAATCCGCTCGTCAACGCGATCGACCGCGTCCTCTATCTCGGCGGGGGCGAAGCGGTCATCGGCCCGGTCGAGGAGGTGGTGACGGGTCCGGTGCTGTCGCGCCTCTACGGAACGGAGATCGAGGTCGTCCGGGTGCGCGACCGCTATTTCGTGATGGCGGGCAACGTGGAGGTCGAGTGCGACGCGCATCTCCACGAGCATGACCACGACGACCCGCACGCCCATTCGCAGCACGATCACGGCGCGCATGCTTGACTACGATTTCATGCGGACGGCCTTCATCGCCTCCGGGCTCGCCGCCGCGCTCGCCGGCACGGTCGGCTTCTTCCTCGTCCTGCGCGGGCAGACCTTCGCCGGCCACGCGCTCTCGCACGTCGGCTTCACAGGGGCGACGGGCGCGATCCTGTTCGGGCTGCCGCCGCTCGCGGGCCTGATCGGCTTCACTTTCATCTCCGGGATCGGCATGGGGCTTTTCGGCGAGAAGCTGGCCGAGCGGGATGTTGCGATCGGCATGGTCCTGTCGATCGCGCTCGGTCTCGGCCTCCTGTTCCTGCATTTCTACACCTCGGCCGCGACTCAGGCGGCGGCGCTCCTGTTCGGCAATGTGCTCGGAGTCGATCCGGGGGCGCTCGTGACGCTTGCGATCCTCACGGCCGCGAGCCTCGCCGCGCTCGCCGTCGATAGGCCGGCCGCTGGTCTTCGCCTCGCTCCAGTCCGAGCTTGCGGAGGCGCGCGGCGTGCCGGTGCGCCTCGTCTCGACCGCTTTCCTGGCGATCGTGGCGGTCGCGACTGCGGAATGCGCCCAGATCGTCGGCGTGCTCCTCGTCTTCACGCTCATGGTCGGACCGGCCGCCGCCGCGTCGAACCTCACCGCGCCGCCTCGCGCCGGCCATCGCCCTTTCGGCGGCGCTCGCGCTCGCAGAAGCCTGGGGAGGACTGACGCTTGCCTATTACACCGACTGGCCGACGAGCTTCTGGATCACCGCGCTCTCTGGCATGGTGTTCTTCGGAGCGGCGGCTTTCAGGCGATTCGCAAGCGCCTAGCGCGCGCCGGCTCCGGGCGTTCTCCCCGGGAACGGGGAGCGGCAGTCTCGGATCAGGGCGCGCTTGCAAGTGACGGGCTATTTCCTCGACGTTCAGGCCTCCGCGCTCGGGCGGCCATGGCGGCCGAGGCTCGACGGCGCGGGCGAAGCGCGCGCCCTCGCGATCGTCCAGGTCGGCGGGCAGGACGACCTGATCGCCCGGGTGCTGGCGGGCAGGGGGGTCGCGCCCGAGGCGGTCGACCGCTACCTCGACCCCTCGCTCCGCGACCTCATGCCCGATCCTTTTGCGATGCGCGACATGCAGGCGGCGACCGAGCGCCTTCGCCACGCGGTCGAGGCCGCACGAGAAGGTCGCGATCTTTGGGGACTACGACGTCGACGGGGCCTGCAGCGCGGCGCTGCTCGGCGAATATCTGAGGGCCTGCGGCTGCGAGACGATCATCCATATTCCCGACCGCGTGACGGAGGGCTACGGGCCCAATGTCGAGGCGATGGAGCGCTTCGCCGCGGAGCGCGCGACGCTGGTCGTAACGGTCGATTGCGGGGCGGTCAGCCACAAGCCTTTCGAGGCGGCCGCGCGGCTCGGGCTCGATGTGGTCGTCTTCGACCATCACCAGGCGCCCGAGACCTTGCCGCAGACGCTCGCGCTCGTCGACCCGAACCGTCAGGACGACCTTTCCGGCCTCGGCTATCTGTCGGCCGCCGGGGTCGTCTTCATGGCCCTTGTCGCCCTGAACCGGGCCTTGAGGGAATCCGGCTTCTGGAGCGGCCGCCAGCCCCCCGACCTCGTGAGTCAGCTTGATCTGGTCGCGCTTGCGACGGTCGCCGACGTCGTGCCGCTCATCGGCCTCAACCGCGCCTTCGTCGTCCGGGGCCTTCAGGTCATGCGGCGGCGGGCCCGACCCGGTCTCGCCGCTCTGTTCGACATTGCCGGGGCCGACGGCCCGCCGCGGCCCTATCATCTGGGATTCGTGATTGGGCCACGCATCAATGCGGGCGGCCGAATTGGCGACGCGGGGCTCGGCGCGCGGCTTCTCACGACGGTGGATGAGATCGAGGCGCGCGAGATCGCGGAAAAGCTCGACAAATTGAACCGCGCCCGCCAGCAGATCGAGATCGCGGCGCTGGCCGAAGCCGAAGCGGAGGCGCTGGCGGCGCTCGGACTCGAAGAACGCGGCGCGGCGGTGGTGGTCGCGAGCGAGCGCTGGCCGGCGGGCGTCGTCGGGCTGCTGGCGGCGCGTCTCAAGGAGCGATTCGACCGCCCGGCCTTTGTCCTGACGATTTCTGGCGAGCACGCGACCGGCTCCGGCCGCTCGATCGCGGGCGTGGACCTTGGCCGGACCGTCCGCGCGGCGGTCGAGGCGGGCCTGCTTGTGAAGGGCGGCGGCCACGCGATGGCGGCCGGCGTAACCCTGACCAGGGATCGCCTTGGCGACTGGCGCGCTTTTCTCGAAGAAAAGCTTTCCGATCCGGTCGCCCGGGTTCGGGCCGAGGCGAGCCTCGCGGTGGACGCGGCCATGACGGCGGCGGCCGCGACTCCCGAACTCGCCGAGCGCCTCGAAGCGGCCGGCCCCTATGGCGCGGGCAATCCCGAGCCCGTTTTCGCTTTGCCACGGCATCGCCTCGCCGACGTCGCTGCTGTGGGGACGGATCACTTACGGGTGCGGGCGGTGGCGGGCGACGGCTCCACAATCGAGGCGGTCGCCTTTCGCTCGGTCGGCAAAAGGCTCGGCGAGGCGCTGGTGCGGCTGAGAGGAGCGCCCGTACACCTCGCGGGCACGCTTTCGGTCAACCGCTATCGCGGGCGCGAGCGCGCGCAGCTCCGTATCGTCGACGTCGCGGAGGCGTTGACGTAGCGCCGGACCTGGCTGGTGTCCGGCGCTTGCGGGACCCCCGCCAAAAAGGGGACCGCGCCCTGCGTTGCGCTTTGGAATCAGGCAACGATGGCCAGAGGGCGCGCCTGTTCCTCTACCCAGTAAGAGCCGGGTCCGCCGAGGTCGACAAGGACCGCGCGGGCGTTCGCCGGGAGAGCCGCCGCGCCGTCCGTCCAGCGCCACATCAGGCCAGTTCCATCGCTGTCGACGCCGTTCCAGCCTTTCCCCAATGCGGTATCGAGCGGCAGATCGTCGCCGTCGACCTGCATCCGGGCAATGCAGACGCCGAGCAAGCGGCGGTCGCCGCTCGCCGGGTCCATATCGGCCGGGACGAAGGCGCGCGAACGCAACGTCGCCGAGCGGCAGTCCGGCGGCAGCACGAAGAGATAGCGCTTCTCGCCGAGCCGGACCGAATCGACGCGGCGGCCGCCCGCGACGACGTGCAGGTCGGGCTCGCGGGTGACGCTATGGCCGAGCGCCTCAGCCCGCGCGAGAAGCGCCGCTTTGGCTTTCTCGACCGCCGGCCCGCTGGCGACATAGGGCAGGCAGGTTTCCGACCAATGCTTGACCTCGAATTCGGGGTGCAACGCTCGCGCCTCGCGCCCATTCGCGAAAGCGACCCGGTTGCCCGTGTCGAGATAGCTCTCGACCGGCAGGCCCTCGGCGAGAATTACATCATGCCGGTCGAGCTCGACGTGCCAGTATTCGACTGTCTTGCGCTCATGCTGGACGATGGTGCGCCCATTTGCCAGGACGTTGATCGGGATCAGCACGCCGTTATGCGCGATGCAATGACCAGGGCTGACCCAGAGATCGCGCGCCGGCAAGCCCTCCCCGAAGGCGCCCTTGGCGACGCGGACCGGCCAGATGACCTCGGGGCGGCCGCGGTCTTGCGAATTCATGACACTGCGTCCAAGCCAGCGGACAGGCCGCGCCGCTCCGGAGGCGGTGACGACAAGGTCGCCGATCTGCAGGTCTTCGATCAGCACTTCCCCATGGTCCGTGAGAATCCGGGTGCCGGCGCAGAAGCAGGCCGCCGGACCGTTGTAAATGAAATTACCACCAGAATTGGTGAAGTCTGCGACGTTCGTGCCCGGCGCCAGCGTAACATGATTGGAGATGGTGGGATTGCCAGGGGCCGAAGAGACGAGCCGGTAGACTCCCGCCTCCGAGGTCCACAAGGGACAGATTGAAGCCGCCGGCGCTGATCGTGTCGCCGTAGCCTAAATTGGAGATGTTCCCAAGCGTGTTGCCGCCGGCGGCGGTGAGGTTCAAGTGATTGAACGTCTCGCCTTCGTTGACGGTCACAAAATTGAAATTCACCGTCGGATGTTGGCCGGTGAAATTCATCGTCGTGCCGTTCAGCGACACCGTGCCGCCGCCGTCGAGGGTGTGGGACGAGTTCCAGGTAACGTTGGTGAACGTGAGGGTCTTGCCGGTGCCGATGGTTTGATCCTCCGCGCCTCGAATTGTGCCGTTGCTGAACCCGTAGCTCCCGGTGTCCGGAAAGAGTCAGATGTTCGGCATGGTAAGGATTGAAGTCGCGAGGTTCAGCGTCTGGCCGTTTAACAGCGTGACGCCGTTCTCACCCAATGTGATCGAGGAACCCGCCGCCTCCGAGGGTCGTTGTTCCCGCGCCGGTGACCAAAATGCTCGACGAGACTAACATTGCTCGTCAGAGTGACCGTGCTCTCCGGCCAGGAGCGTTGTGACGCTGGAACTGTTCGGGACTCCGACCGGGCTCCAGTTGGTATTCAAACTAAAGTAGCCAGACGCGCCGCCGACCCAAGTATAATTCGCCATGGTATCGGCCCCTCGAGGGTTAGATCCAACTGCTGAAATGGCTTTGAGACTTTGGGTCGGCGTGAACGTGGATTCACCCGTCGCCCGAAAAGTAACTTGTGATAGAAATAGCATGATCCTCGGGAATTCCCAAACGGAAACTGGCCGAGGCGCAGTTACGATGTAAGATCACAAGGGAACGAGAACGGAAAAAATACGGACGGCCGTTTACTACGTCCGATCGTGTGTCAACTTTGCGCAGCTAAGCGGCGCGTCCGAGGATATCGACAAATATGTCTTCAAGACTATCGGAAGACGTGTCGATGTCCTTCCAGACTACGCGGAGTTCACCAAGTTTCTTCAGAAGCTCCGGAACTCTGGCTTCTCGCTGCGTCGTGATCGAAGCGATAGACAAGGCTCCGCCCCTGATCCGCGAGTTCGAGGCTCCAGCCTGCGAGGGCAGGGGGTAGCGTCTCCAGCGGATCCGCGAGGACGAGGGTGAGCCGCCGCTTGCCGAACTTGCGCATGAGCGTGGCCTTGTCCTCGATCAGCAGGATACGCCCCTTGTCGATGACGCCGACCCGGTCGGCGAGTTCCTCCGCCTCTTCGATGTAGTGGGTGGTCAGGACGATCGTCGCGCCGGAATCGCGCAGCCGTCGCACCAGCGCCCAGAGATCGCGGCGCAGATTGACGTCCACCCCCGCGGTCGGTTCGTCGAGGAACAGAACTTTCGGCTCGTGCGCGAGCGCCTTGGCGATCATCACCCGCCGCTTCATCCCTCCCGACAGTTCGACGATGCGGCTCTTGCGCTTCTCCCAGAGGAAGAGGTCCCGCAGCAGGCTGTCGACGAAGGCGGGATCGCCCGGACGGCCGAACAGGCGGCGGCTGAAAGAGACAGTCGCCTCGACGGTCGCGAAAATGTCCAGCGCGATTTCCTGCGGCACGAGGCCGATCGTCCTGCGGGCGGCCCTGAAATCACGCACGATATCATGGCCGGCGACCTGAACCTGGCCCGAGGTCAGCGACACGATTCCGCAGATCACGCCGATCAGCGAGGTCTTGCCGGCGCCGTTCGGACCCAGCAGCGCGAAGATCTCGCCGCGCTCGATCGAAAGATCGACCGAATCCAGCGCCAGAAAGCCCGTCGCATAGCGCTTCGTGACAGCGGCGACGGAGATCATCGGCGGCATTCGGGATCCTTTGGGACGCTTCCTTCTTGCCGCAATCTATGCGCGGGAGAAAATTTCGTCACCCGAAGCGCGCTACGACGCGAACAAACGGTCAGGAACCCATCGGCACGAAGAAGCAGAACACGCCCGATTGCGGGCCGCCGATATTGTCGCGATAAAAAATCCAGTAATCGCCGTCCTGCGAGGGAAGCGCCTTCTGGATCGGAATGCGGTACTGATAGCCGTCCACTTCATAATAATCCGATATCCGGTGGACCTGATCCGGCCGAAGGTGATGCACATCCTCCGGACCGCAACAGGCCGCTTTCACCCAGCCCGGAACCGGCTGGCCGTTGCTCCAGACGTCGTGCGCTTCGGCGCCGCCATAAGCAAAAGAGAAACACCCAGATAAAACAAGAGCGAAAAGCCTGATCCTCATGTGGCGCCTCCAAAAAGGCTCCTCAGGCGGTCCGTCCTCCCTAAAGAAGGCGATTCGAATCAGCATAACAACGCGAAAGGACGAAAGTTGGTCCGCAAGTTCCGGGCCATTTCGCCAGTTTTGTAGAGGCGTCCTTCGTCTTCGTCTGTCACGGCGGCCCGGCCGACGCGTCGCGCTCAAGCCTCTTTTCCTTGCCCCGACTCGGCCGTCAGGCTAACCCGACGCCCATGGCCCGAGCCGCTCCTCCGCCTCCGACGCCGCCTTCCGAGCCGATCGACGTCAATCTCCGCGACGCGCTCGAAGAGCGTTATCTCGCCTATGCGCTGTCCACGATCATGGGCCGGGCGCTGCCGGACGCGCGCGACGGGCTCAAGCCCGTTCACCGGCGCATCCTCTACGGGATGCATATTCTGAGGCTCGATCCCGGCTCCGCCTTCAAGAAATGCGCGAAGATCGTCGGCGACGTGATGGGCTCGTTCCATCCCCACGGCGACCAGGCGATCTACGAGGCGCTGGTGCGTCTCGCCCAGGACTTCGCCTCGCGTTACCCGCTGGTCGAGGGGCAGGGGAACTTCGGCAATATCGACGGGGATAACGCCGCCGCCTACCGCTACACGGAAGCGCGGATGACCGACGTCGCGCGCCTCCTCATGGAAGGCGTCGACGAGGACTCGGTCGACTGGCGCGACAATTATTCCGGCGATACGCGCGAGCCGATCGTCATGCCCTCCGCCGTGCCGAACCTGCTCGCAAACGGCGCGCAGGGGATCGCGGTCGGCATGGCGACTTCGATCCCGCCGCACAACATCGCCGAGCTTTGCGACGCCGCGCTCCATCTCATCGCCAATCCGAAGGCCGATACGGCGGCGCTGACCGAGTTCGTGAAGGGGCCGGACTTCCCGACCGGCGGCGTCGTGACCGACGATCGCGCCGCCATCGTCGAGACCTATCGCACCGGACGCGGCGGCTTCCGCCTCCGCGCGCGCTGGCAGAAGGAGGAAACGGGGCGGGGCGGCTGGGTCGTCGTCGTCACCGAGATCCCTTACGGCGTGCAGAAGTCGCGCCTGATCGAGCAGATCGCCAACCTGCTCAACGAGCGAAAACTCCCGCTGCTCGCCGACATTCGCGACGAATCGACCGAGGACGTGCGGATCGTGCTGGAGCCGAGGAGCCGCACGGTCGAGCCGGCGACGCTCATGGAGTTGCTCTTCCGCCTGAGCGAACTCGAGACGCGCGTCTCGGTGAACATGAACGTGCTGGTCGACGGCGTGACGCCCAGGGTCGTGTCGCTCGGCGAAGCCTTGCAGCAATGGCTGGACCATCGCCGCGTCGTGCTCGTCCGCCGCTCGCGCCATCGCCTCGCGGCGATCGACAAGCGCCTCGAACTGCTCGCGGGCATGATCATCGTCTTCCTCAATCTGGACGAGGTCATCCGCATCGTCCGCGAGGACGACGACCCGAAGGCGCGGCTCATGGCGCGCTTCGGCCTTACCGACAATCAGGCCAATTATGTCCTCGATACGCGGCTCAGAAGCCTGCGCCGGCTCGAGGAAATGGCGCTCCGCAAGGAGGAGACCGACCTCAAGGACGAGAAGGCGCAGATCGAGACGCTGCTCGGCAGCGAATCCAGGCAGTGGCGGATGATCGGCGTCGAGATCCGCGACCTCAGGAAGCGCTTCGGGCCGGACACGAAGCTTGGCCGGCGCCGCACGAGCTTCGAGGCGGCGCCCGAGGTCGTCGTCGATCTCACGGAGGCGATGATCGAGCGCGAGCCGCTGACCGTCGTCGTTTCCGAGAAGGGCTGGATCCGGGCGCTGAAAGGGCAGGTGGCGGACCTCTCCTCGGTCTCGTTCAAGGGCGACGACAAGCTGAAAACCTCGTTCTTCGCCGAGACGACCTCGAAGATTCTCGTGCTCGCGAGCGACGGCAAGGTCTTCACCATCGACGCCTCCAAGCTGCCGGGCGGGCGAGGGCAGGGCGAACCGATCCGGCTCATGGCGGATATCGAGGAGAGCGCGTCGATCGTCGCGGTCTGGGCCTATGCGGCGGGCACGAAACGGCTGATCGTCGCCTCGGACGGTAACGGCTTCCTCATTGGCGAGGATGATCTTCTCTCCTCGACGCGCAAGGGGCGCGCGGTCCTCAATGTCGGCGAGAAGACGCAGGCCGCGCTGATCGTCCCGGCGCAGGGCGACCATGTCGCGGTGATCGGCGAGAACCGGAAGCTGCTCGTCTTCCCGATCGCGCAGCTCAACGAGATGGCGCGCGGCAAGGGCACGCGCCTCCAGCGCTACAAGGACGGCGGAATTTCCGACGCGAAGGTTTTCGCGCTCGCCGACGGGCTCCAGTGGAAGGACTCCGCCGGCCGCACCTTCACGGTCGTCAAGGCGGACCTCACGGACTGGATGGGCAACCGCGCCGAAGCGGGCCGCCTTCCGCCGAAGGGCTTCCCCAAGAACAACAGGTTCGAGGGGTAGGGCTTCCCGCTCCGGGCGGTCCCGGGCGTAACACCCAAAACGGCGCCGAGCGATGCGCCCGTAGGCTGGCGTTCGGCCGTCACCGGGGTTGGCACGCACATTGCATCGCTAAAATCGCGAGAGGCGCCATGTGCGTCGTCAGGATCATCTGGCGGCGGGTTAGCGTTGCAGCGGAGGAGAGCGGCGAAGAGGGGCATGATGTTCCGGCAAACGGGGACCTTGACTCATGACCTTCGAAATACTGGCTCTCATTTGCGCGCTGGGGCAGGACCCGCGCGAATGCATTCCGCAGACGGCGCGTGTCGTCGAAAAGATTGGCGAAGAACATACTGAACTCGGCTGTCTGAGGAGCGGCGCGATTTCCTCGGGCGGCGCCATCGTCAAGCCCGGGGATGGGGAATTCGAGAAAATCATGTGCCTGAGAAAGAGCTTCTGATCGGCGCTCAGGGCGGCGCTTTTCTTCCCGACACAGGCTGCTAGACTGACCTCCTGACCCGAAATCGGGCAGGCCAACGGAGTCGCGCGAGCTTTCGCCAGGAACCTCCGACAGGGCCGGGAGGAACGATGGCGACGGCCGAGACAATCGACCCGGTCGAGACGGCGAGCGTCGATGAACTGCGCGCCCTTCAGTTGGTGCGCCTGCGCGGGATCGTCCGCCACGCCTATGAGCGCGTTGCTCCCTACAGGGCGAAGTTCGACGCGGCAGGGGTCCATCCGGACGATCTGAGGCGGCTCGAAGACATCGGCAAATTTCCCTTCACGACGAAGGACGACCTTCGCGCCAACTATCCCGTTCGGCATGTTCGCGGCGCCGATGGAGGAGATTGTCCGCATCCACGCTTCGAGCGGCACGACGGGCAAGCCGACCGTCGTCGGCTATACCCGCAACGACATCGAAATCTGGTCCGGGCTGATGGCGCGTTCGCTTCGCGCCGCGGGCGGAAGCGCGCGGGACAAGATTCACAACGCCTATGGCTACGGACTGTTCACGGGCGGACTGGGCGCCCATTACGGCGGCGAAGCGCTCGGGGCCGCGGTCGTTCCGGTCGGCGGCGGCTTGACCGAACGGCAGGTGCAGCTGATCCACGACTTCAGGCCAGACATCCTCATGGCGACGCCTTCCTATGCGCTTGTGATCGCCGACGAATTCGAGCGTCAGGGCCTGAACCCCGCCCAATGCAGTCTGAGGGTTGGCATTTTCGGCGCCGAGCCCTGGACCGAGGGCATGCGGGCGGAAATCGAGCAGCGGCTCGGGATCGACGCGCTGGATATTTATGGCCTGTCGGAGGTCATGGGGCCGGGCGTCGCTCAGGAGCCGATCGCAACGAAGGACGGCCTGACGTTGTGGGAGGACCATTTCTATCCCGAGATCATCGATCCGGCGTCGGGGGCTCCGCTGCCGGAGGGCGAGCCGGGCGAGCTGGCGCTCACGACGCTCACGAAAGAAGGCATGCCGGTGATTCGCTACCGCACGCGCGATCTCACCCGGCTGCTGCCCGGGACCGCGTACCCCATGCGAAGGCTCGAGCGCCTGACCGGCCGCAGCGACGACATGCTCATCATTCGGGGCGTGAATGTCTTCCCGTCGCAGATCGAGGCGGTGCTTGCGAAGGATGAAAGGCTCGCGCCGCACTACGTTCTGGAATTGCGCCGTCCGGATCGACTGGATGAGCTCGATGTGGTGGTCGAGTTGCGTCCGGCCGTTGCGGCCGACCTGACCGGAGCGGAAATCGAGGAGGCGGAGCGGGACGTCGAGCGACTCATCAAATCCTACGTCGGGGTCACCGCCAGGGCGCGGGTCGTGGGGCCGGGAACCATCGAGCGCTCGCAGGGCAAGGCCAGGCGGGTGATCGACCTTCGGAGCGCAAAGTGATCCCGACGAACGAGAAGGCGGCGCTTGCGCGCGATGCGCTGGGCGTGATCCTGCGCGAGGGCGGCCTGCCCACAGCCGCCAGCGATGACTGGATGAGGGCCGAACCGGGCGCTCTGCGCGACTTCGCGGAGGATCGCGCGCGTCACTCCGAGTTCTGGACGCTCGCTCGCGCGCTGATCGATTGTCTTCCGCCAAAGCCGCGGCGCAACGGCGCCGAGGCCCGCGCCGCCGAGGCGATCAAGGACCGTTCGCGCGCGAGCCGCGCGGGTTTCCTCGCCGCCCATGTCGAGTCCGTTTATGGCGCGCTCACTGGCGAGTTCTCGCGCTTCGTTCGCGTCGAGGACCTTGTCCTTCAGGCGGCCGACGCTTTTCCCGGCCTCGTCCCCTCGCGTTTCGAGATCGAGAGAGAGGCCGACGTCCTTCAGCGCGACAAGGAGGGGCTGGAGATCGACCAGGGCGTCTTTCTCGCGCATGTGCTGGCGCATGAGCGGAGCGGCCGCCACCTTTGCCACGCGATGTTGCTGCCGATTGCCGGAATCCGCGGAGCAGCTCGCGAGGTTTCAGGCCGATGGCGCGATCGATCTCGGCCCGGCTCGCGTAGAGCGGCGCGGCGCGGCCGCCTGGGTGTTCGCCGCCAACCCGCGATACCTGAACGCGGAGGATGCGGCGACTCTGCGCGAGATGGAGATCGCCGTCGATGTCGCGATCCTCGACCCCTCCACAAAAGTCGTCGTCCTGCGAGGCGGCGAAGTCCAGCACCCGAAATATCGCGACAGGCGCGTCTTCGGCTCGGGGATCAACCTGACCCATCTCTATCGGGGGCAAATTCCGTTCACCTGGTTCCTGCAGCGCGACCTTGGCTATGTGCACAAGATCTTCCGCGGCGTCGCGGGACCCGACATTTTGCCCGACGACGTCAGCGGCGTCGCCGTCGAGAAGCCGTGGATCGCGGCCGTGGACGCCTTTGCGATCGGCGGCCATTGCCAGGTTCTGCTGGCCATGGACTATGTCATTGCGGCGGCCGACGCCTATATGACGCTGCCGGCGCAAAAAGAGGGGATCATCCCGGGCGCGGCCAACCTGCGTCTTTCGCGCTTCGTCGGCGAGCGCCTCGCCCGCGAGCTTGTCCAGTATCAGCGGCGGCTGGACTGCAATTCCCCGGAGGCGCGGCTGATCTGCGATGAGATCGTTCCTCCGGACGGGATGGACGCCGCCATCGAGGACGCGGTCGCAAACGTGACGACCTCGGGCGCGGTCGGCGCGCTGGCCAACCGCCGCGCCTTCCGGGTCTGCGGCGAGCCGCTCGACATGTTTCGTCGCTATATGGCGGTCTACGCGCGCGAGCAGGCGGAGTGCCATTTCAGCCCGGCGCTGATCGCCAATCTCGAGCGCTACTGGAACGCGCAAAATCGCAAAGGTTGAGTGGGTGATGTTGCGGCATTCGATTGAGCGGAAGACGACAGGCCGGCGCAGACGCCGGACCGGCGGGTCGGCGCGCGGCCTACACCCTGCGCTTCCACGGGCGCTCGGCTGTGCGCTCTTCGCCGTTTTCGTGTGGCTGACGACGGACGCTCCCGTCCGCGCGGCCGATCCTTGTTCCGACGTCGCACATGCCATCGCCGCGCTGAAAGAGGGGGATCGGTTCCAGGAGACGACGGAGCTTTTCGCTGCGGCGCGGCGCGGTTGCGAGACTGAAGCGCAGAAGCTTCTGGATCTCGGCGCGGCCATAGAGGCGCGGGACCGCGAGGGCGCCACGGCGCTGGCGAGAGCCGCCGAGGCGGGGAAGCTCAGACTGGTGAATCTTCTGCTGAGCCGAGGCGCAAACGTCAATGCCCGGGCGGTCAACGGTTCGACGCCGCTCTTCTATGCCACGCAAGAGGATCGCGCGAATATCGTCGGCATTCTGCTCGATCATGGCGCCGATCCAAATCTGCCGGGCAGATCCGGCCTGAGCCCGATCGAGGCTTCCGCCTACAATGACTCGCCGGGCGTCGCGAAGCTGCTGCTGCAGCATGGCGCGAAGCCCGACGCGGTCGACGAGAGCGGAAAGGGCGCGATGGTCTATGCGGCGGGTCGCGGCAATACGCCGGTCGTCGCGCTGCTGCTGGATGCTGGCGTCGACGTGAATCAGCGCTACGGACACAATCTGACCGCGCTCATGTGGGCCGCCGGACACGATGCGAGCGCCGGCAGCCAGGATATCGAGGCGACGGTCAAACTGCTGTTGGCTCGCGGCGCGAAGACCGACCTGAAGGACGACCGCGGAATGACCGCGGCCGATATCGCGCGGTCCCTCGGCTACGACCAGGTCGTGAGCCTGCTCGCGCACTGACATGCGCGCGAGAGCTTTCAAAGACCCGCGAGATAGGTCGCCATTGCCTCCAATTGCTCCGGCGTCACCGAGTTCATGAGATCGGACATGCCGGGATTGTTGGCCCGCGTTCGGTTGCGGAAGTCCATCATCGCTTTCAGCAGATAGTCGTGCTGCTGGCCCGCGAGGCGAGGCACGGACGAATCCCCCTGGAACTGGTCGAGGTGGCAGCTTGTGCAAACGACGGACTTGATCACGCCGTCGGCGACCTCCGCAACCGCCTTGGGAGCCGCGGGCGCGCCCAGGTTGGGCCAAGGCTTCGCCGAGAAATATTCCGCGAGCTTGAGCGCATCCTCCCTGGCGACGCTCTGGGCAATGGGCGTCATCCGGTCGTCCTTGCGCGCGCCCTTCTGGAAATCGCGGAACTGCAGATAGAGATAGCCCGCCGTCTGGCCCCAGATGATCGGGATCGACTTATCGATCGGCACGCCATTTTCGCCATGGCACGCGCTGCAAACGGCAGCCTTTTCTTCGATCGATTGCGCATGCGCGCCCGCGGCGAGAAGGCAGACGACCAATCCGACCCCAATTCCTACGCGAATCACCAAAACCTCCTAACGGCGCCCGGGGTCGCTCCGGGCGACGTTAAGGAGGCCGAAATAAAAAAGCCGCTTCGCCTTTGCGCGAAGCGGCTTCTCCAAAGTTTGTTTTCAGTCGAGCGTGAACGCAATGATCGCGTTGCCGCGCGGGTAGTCGATTTGCGTGTTCCCGCCGGCGCCGACGACGATGTATTGCTTGCCGGCGATCGAGTAGGAGGACGGCGGCGCATTGACGCCGGCGCCCGCCCGGAACTGCCAGAGCTTCTTGCCCGACGAGGCGTCAAGAGCCTCGAAGATGCCGTTGCCTTCGCCGGTGAACACGAGGCCGCCCGCCGTCGCCAGGATGCCGCCGATCATCGGCTGCGGCGTCTCGACCTGCCAGGCGATCTTGCCCGTGTTGTAGTTCACCGCCGTGATGTTGCCCTTCTGCACGCCGCCGGGCACATTCGTGAAGGAGCCGCCGAGCCAGAGCTTGCCGTCCGGATAGGGCGCGCTGGCGACGGTGTAGGTCATCTCCTGCTCGAGGTTGATCGCGTAGGCCATATGATGGCCAGGATCGGTCGCCATCGGCGACCATTCCACGCCGCCGTTGGCGCCGGGGAACATGCGCGCGGACGTCGGATCCAGCGGCTTCGTCGGGGTGGGCAACGTCCAGCGGCCCTTCTGCGACACCATCGGATCGGAGAAGCGGATCAGGCTGCAATCCTTGCGGTCGTGCACGTAAACGTATCCGGTCTTGCCGGCGTGCATGACGGCCGGAACCATCTTGCCGTCCTTGCCGAGGGCGTCGACCAGCACGGTCGGGCTGACCGCGTCGAGATCCCACACGTCATGCGGAACGTACTGGAAATGGCAGACATACTTGCCGGTCTCCAGGTCCACGGAGACGAGCGAGTCCGTGTAGAGATTGTCGCCCGGGCGGATCGCTCCATCGAGGTCGGGCGAAGGATTGCCGACCACGAAATAGATCCGCTTCGTGGCGAGATCGACGGACGGGTTCTGCCATACGCCTCCGCCGAGCGTCTTGTAGGGGTCGCCTGATTTTGCGAGCGTCGCCTTCTCGGTCGCGATGTCGCGATGCATGTCGCGGCCGGTCGCGTCCTTCGTTTCCCAGACGCCGACCGAGTTCTCCGGAACGGTGTCGAAGTTCCAGATCAGCTTGCCGGTATTGGCGTCATAGGCGCGCACGAAACCGCGGATGCCATATTCGCCGCCGTTGGTGCCGATCAGGATCTTCCCGTCGACGGCGGTCGGCGCCATGGTTTCGCTATAGCCCTTCTCGGGGTCCGCGATGTCGGTCTGCCATGCGACGGAGCCTGTCTTGGCGTTGAGCGCGATCAGCTTCGAATTGAGGGTCGCGACATAGACCTTGTCGCCAGAGACGGCGACGCCGCGATTGTTCGGGCCGCAGCAGAACGTCGTGACGGGCCCAAGCTTGGGCTTGAAGTGCCAAAGCATCGCGCCCGTCTTGGCGTCGAGCGCGTACACGTGGCTGTAGGACGTCGTCACATACATGACGCCATCGACCACGATCGGCGAGGTCTCCATCGACTCCTTCACTTCCGTCTGGAAAATCCAGGCGGGATGAAGACGCCCGACATTCGATCGGTTGATCTGGTTGTTCGGATAGAACCGAGTTTGCTGGTAGTTTCCGTTGGTCTGAAGGAAATTCGAGTTGCTCTTGGCGGCGTCGTTGAGTTCGGCTTGCGAAACGGGCTTCGCGGCCGCCAGCGCGGGAGACTCTCCCGCCGAGCCGCCCTGAATTTCCTGCTGAGCCGAAGCCCCTCCCGCCAGCGCCAAAGCGACGGCGCAGGTCGTGCCCCACAGCAATGCGCGATATTTGAGTCTTTTCATTTTGCGCTTCCTCCCAAGTTTTCGCCATAATGACAGAAATTGGGGCCGTGTCACGCGCAGCCCCCCGTCGGTCGCGCCGGAAAGTCTAGCTTTGCTTTGGTGATGAATTCCCGCGCGGCGTGAGGAATTGTTCCCGAAGGGATGGAGCGTTCTGCGCCATGAAGATCGGGTGCGATTTCGCCCGCGCGCCGGGATTGAACACGAGCAATACTTCAGTTTTAGCGCCGGATTCGGGAGCTCTTGCGCCTCCGGTTAACAGGAATCTCGGCTCGCGTCCTCTTGTACGGATCAGGGAGGCCATCGCGCGAGCGTCCGTGGTCCGACAGCAGCGCCCTTGCATAATCCGAATCGCTTAGGCGAACGATTCGGGCGCGGGACGTTCCGCTCCGGGTGGGCCGGCTCCCGCGTAGGACGCCAAGCGGGTCGGCGGCTGCCGGATTTTGCTTTCATTATCGGCGTACAGTCTGCTTTTGGCCGCCCTCGGGATCGGCGTAGTCTTGTACCGGACGCGATCCTTGTGGCATGCTAGCGGCCGCGCATCCGATTGCAGACGCTATTAGCGATAGGGCGCAGGGAGGAAGAATATGACAGACAGCACGAACGAGATTTCGCCCACCCGCCGCAATCTCCTGCGTGGCGCGGCCGCCGGGGCAGGGGCCGCGGTGATGTTCGCCGGCATGGGAATGGATCCTCAGCTCGGCATGGCCCTCGCGAAAGAGGCGGGCCGATCCGAAAAGCCTCTCAAGGCAGCCTTCTCGAACGCCGGTCTGCAGGCGAGCTGGTGCGCGCAGGGCAAGCAGGCCGCCGAATATTGGGGCAAGCTTTTCAACGTCGACGTGACCTGGTTCGACGGACAGCTTGACGCCGTCAAGCAGCGCGCCGCCATCGACAACATGGCGTCTCAGAAGTGGGACTTCGTTGCGATCCAGGCTTTCGGCATCGGCACGCTGACCGCGCCGGTCAACAAGATGATCGAGGCCGGCATCCCGGTCATCGACATGGATACGCTGATCGCCCCGCTCGACACGATCAACGTCCTGACCTTCCTCGCGCCAGACAACGAGTATATGGGCGCATCGGTGACCCAGGCGCTCGTCAATGCGATCAACGGCGAAGGCACGATGGTGATGACCCAGGGCGCGCTCGGCCACACCGGCGCTCAGGGCCGGGCCAAGGGCTTCCACTCGGTCATCTCGAAGTTCCCGAAGATCCAGGTGCTCGACGAGCAGCCTGGCGACTGGGACGTCACCAAGGTCGCCCGCATCTGGGAGACGCTGCTGACCAAATATCCGAAGATCGACGCGGCTTTCTTCCACAACGACGACATGGCGCTCGCCGCCCTCAAGGTTATGCAGGCGAAGGGCCGCACCGAGACCAAGATCGGCGGCGTCGACGCTATGCCGCCCGCGATCAAGGCGGTTCAGGCCGGGCAGATGTATGCAACCGTGCGCAATCCGTCGAGCCGCATCCACGGCGGCGCGATCATCGCCGGCGTGCAGGCGGTCGTTCATGGGGCAAAGACCGGAACGGATATCCCCAAGAACATCGTCACCGACGGGCCGGTCGTCACCAAGCCAAACGCCGATGGCATGATCTGGATGCAGGATCAGTTCCTCATCTGAACCAAGCCGCCTCTAGCCACATGGCTTTGCTCGAACTGATCGACGTCTCGAAGTCGTTTGGCGGTGTCCAGGCGCTTCGAGGCGTAGACTTCACGCTGCTCGCCGGCCAGATCCACGGACTGGCCGGCGAGAACGGCGCCGGCAAAAGCACGATGATGAAGATCATCGCCGGGGTCCACCCGGCGAATTCCGGCCGCATGCTCGTCGAGGGGAAAGAGGTGCATTTCCGCTCCTCCCGCGATGCGCTGGCGGCGGGGATCGGCATGGTGCATCAGGAGCTGAGCGTCGCCCCCGAACTCAGCGTCGCCGAGAACGTTTTTCTTGGCAGCCAGCCGGTTGGGCCCCTCGGCGTCGTCGCCTGGCGGCGGATGGCGAAAGCCGCCGCCGAGCAGCTCAGGAACCTCGGCCTCGACATCGACCCCCGCGCCCGCCTCGGCGATTTCCCGATCGGCGTGCAGCAGTTGGTGGAACTGTCGCGCGTGCTGTTCTCCGGCGCCCGCATCATCATCCTGGACGAACCGACCTCGCGCTTTCTCGCCTCCGGAGATCGAACGGCTGTTCGCCGTTCTGAAACGGTTGCGCGAGAGCGGCCGCAGCCTGATTTTCATCTCCCACTTCCTCGACGATATCCTGAAGATCTCCGATGCGGTCACGGTTTTCCGCAACGGGCGCAAGGTCGAGACCACCAAGGTCACGCCGGCGATCGACAAAGGCTGGATCATCGAACGGATGATTGGCTCCGGCCGCGAGGAACTCGAGGAGAGCTATCTCGGCGAGATCTCGTTGCACAGCCGTCCTGAGGCGCCGGTCGTCTTCAGCGCCAGGGGCCTGACGCTTTCGGCCGCCTACCGGAACGTGACTTTCGACGCGCGCGCGGGCGAAGTGCTCGGGGTCTACGGCTTCATGGGATGCGGCCAGCTCGAGCTTGCGCGCACCCTGTTCGGCCGGCTTCACGCCGAGCACGGGACGCTGGCGATCGAAGGCCAGACAATCTCCCTGCGCAATACCACCGCCGCCAAGCGGGCGGGGGTGGCTTATGTCCCCGAAAGCCGGCGCGCGATGCTGTTTGCCGAGGAGCCTGTCTACAAGAACGTGTCGATCGCCATCCTTGAGCGCCTGTCCCGATGGCTGCTCAAGCCGGACCGCGAACGGGCTGTTTCCCGGACGCAGATCAAGAATCTCGACATCCGGCCGCCGGACGCCGAATGGCGCCTCGGCGGCCTTTCCGGCGGCAACCAGCAGAAGGTCGCGCTCGCGAAATGGCTCACCCATCCGCCGCGCATTCTCCTGCTCGCCGAGCCGACGCGCGGCATGGACGTCGGCGCCAAGGAGGACGTGGTGCGAATCGTGCGCGGCCTGCGCGACCAGGGCCTCGCAATCATTGTCTTTTCGACCGAGCCGGAGACGGTCCTGTCGCTCGCGGACCGGGTGCTGGTGATGCGCAAGGGCGAGATCGCGCATGAATTCGCAAGCCAGGCGATCAGCAAGGATCGCCTTCTCGCCGCCGCCTGATCTTGGCGTTTGACTGTTGGGGTTTGGATAGACAATGAACGCGCAGAACGCAGACGCCACCGCCGCCCGCGGCTCGCGCTTGGGGGATATCCTTCGCGATCAATTGCGCAACATCGCGCCTTTCATTACCCTGATCGCCCTCGTCGCCTTCTTCAGCATCGCGAGCCCGACTTTCGCTTCGGTCGGCAATCTCGAGAACATTCTGCAGCAGGTGTCGGTGACGGCGATCATCGCGGTGGGTCTCACCTTCGTCATCCTGACGGCGGAGATCGACCTCAGCGTCGCGGCGGTCGCCAATGCGACCGCGATCGCGCTGACTTTTTTCACCCTTCAGCCGGACTATGTGAATATTGCGAACTGGCCGATGCCGGGCGCGGTCGCGATCGTGCTCGCGCTCGCCACCTGTTGCGCGCTCGGGCTCATCACCGCCTTCGGCGTGACGAAGATCGGCATCCCGTCCTTCATCATGACGCTCGCGATGATGCAGATCGGCGCGGGCGTGTCCGCGGTGCTGGTGCGCGGACAGATCGCCTATTCGGTGCCCCCGCTCATCCAGACGCTGGGGTCGAAGGCGATCTTCGGCGTGCCGTGGATCATCATCGTCGCGGCGACCTTCCTGCTGGTCGCCCATCTGGTGCTGACCTACACGCGCTTCGGCCGCTATGTGTACATGGTCGGGGGAAACCGCGAGGCGGCGGAATATTCGGGCGTCAACGTGCGTTTCATCGTCGGCGCGGTGATGGTGATCTCGGCCATGTGCTCCGGGGTCGCAGGCATGCTCGGCGTCGCCTATTTCGGCAGCGCGCAGCAGAACGAGTTCGACACATTCCTGCTCGACGCGATCGCCGCGGTGGTGGTCGGCGGGACGAGCCTCTTCGGCGGGCGCGGCGGCATCGGCAACACGATCGTCGGCCTTTTCGTGCTCGGGGTGCTTAACAACGGCCTCGACTACGTGAAGATCGACAGCTTCCTCAAGATCCTTATCCGCGGCCTCATTCTTCTCGCCGCGCTCATCATCAACGTCTATGCGGAGCGGCTGCGCACAACGCGGAGCGCGGGGACAGGCGGCTGATCCGATGGTTGTCTACGCTCCGGTCGACGGATCGCGCCTGACAGGCGTGCTCGCCGACATCCCGGCCCTCAGGGCGAGGCTCGGCGGCGGGCCGGCCGAGTGGCGCATCCGCGAGGTCGGCGACGGCAATCTCAATCTTGTCTTCATCGTCGAAGGGCCTGAGGGCGGGGCGGTCGTCAAGCAGGCGCTTCCCTATGTTCGGCTCGTCGGCGATTCCTGGCCGCTGCCGCTCGAACGGTCCTGGTATGAATACAGCGCCCTGACCGAGCAGGCGCGCCATGCGCCGGGACTGACGCCCGAGATCTATTATTTCGACCGGGAGCAGGCGCTCATCGCGATGGAGTACCTTTCGCCGCATGTCATCATGCGCAAGGGTCTGATCGGCGGCGTCGAATACCCGCGCTTTGCCGAGGACGTCGCGACCTTTCTTGCGCAGACGCTCTTCAACACATCCGTGCTCGCCGGAACGGCCGAGGAGCACAAGCGGCGCGTGGCGCTCTTCGCGCCAAACACCGCGCTCTGCAAGATCACCGAGGATCTCGTCTTCACCGATCCCTATCGCGAGGCGCCGCTCAACCGCTGGACGCGCCCTTATCTCGACGACATCAAGGCCGAGTTCGAGCGCGACAGCGCGCTGAAGGTCGCGGCGCAGGCTCGCAAATTCCAGTTCATGACGAGCGCGCAGGCGCTCATCCACGGCGACCTGCACACGGGCTCGATCATGCTGACGACCGGGGACACCCGCGTCATCGACCCGGAATTCGCCTTCATCGGCCCGATGGGGTTCGATGTCGGCGCGGTGATCGGCAACCTGCTCCTCGCCTTTTTCTCGCAGGAGGGTCACGAAGAGGCGCCGCACGCGCGCGACGCCTATCGCGAATGGATTCTCGCCCAGATTCCGGCGGTCTGGGACGGGTTCTCGCGGCGCTTCCTGGACCTCTGGCGTAGCGGCGCCGGCTGGCGACGCCTATGTCTCGAGCCTTTTCGTCTCGGACGACGGATCGCGCGGCGATGGAGACGGAGCGGACGCGCTTCATGCGCAGCCTCTACGAGGACACGCTCGCCTTCGCCGGCGCCAAGATGATCCGGCGCATCCTCGGCCTCGCGCATGTGGAGGACCTGGAGGCCATCGCGGACCCGGAGACGCGGGCGCGCTGCGAGCGGAAAGCCCTGCGGCTCGCGCGCGAACTCCTCGTCGGCCCGGCGGGATATGCGGGAATGGCCGACGTCGTCGCCGCGGCGCGGTCCGTGAGGAAGGCCTGATCGCCCGAGCCGCGAAGTCGGTTCTCCGACCACGGCCGACCCGTTTACCGGACGACCCGTTTACCGGACGACCCATGTGAGCTAGCTTTCCCACGTCCATCGCGGGGCTGACAATGAGCGCAAAGGCCGGGCCCCATGCGTCGTCTCGGGAAGGAGAGCGGGGACGTCCCGCTGGCGGCAGCCGCGCTCGCCTGCATGGGCGTCGTGTTCGGCGACATCGGCACGAGCCCGCTTTACGCGCTCAGCGTTGCGGTGAAATCCGCCAGTCCGAACGGTCAGGTAACGCCGGAGGCCGTGCTCGGCATCGTGTCGCTCATCTTCTGGGCGCTCATCGTCGTCATCTCGATCAAATACGCCATCCTCATCATGCGCGCCGACAATCATGGCGAGGGCGGCATCCTGGCGCTCCTTGCTCTCGTGAATCCCCGCCGCTCCAAGCCCAGCCGGGGCGCGTTCGACGCTCGTTGTGGTCGGGCTCCTTGGCGCGACCTTGCTCTACGGCGACGGCACCATAACGCCCGCGATCTCCGTGCTCAGCGCGATCGAGGGCGTGAAACTCTACGCCCCCCAGATGCAGCATGTCGTCGTGCCGCTGACGGTCGCCATTCTGGTCACTCTGTTCGCCATCCAGCGCAACGGCACCTCATGGATCGGCGGCATATTCGGCCCGGTCATGCTCCTGTGGTTCGTTGTCGCGGGCCTGCTTGGCCTCGCCGGGATCGTCAGGTCGCCCGGCGTGCTGGCGGCGCTCAATCCGTTGGCCGCGGCCACGTATCTTTGGCATGCGGGGCCTTTGGCGTTTGTGGTCATCGGCGGCGCCTTCCTCGCGGTCACCGGCGGCGAGGCGTTCTACGCCGACATGGGCCATTTCGGTCCGCTGCCGATCCGGGTGGCCTGGTTCGGCGTCGCCCTGCCGGCTCTGACGCTGAACTACTTCGGACAGGGCGGCCTGCTTCTCGCCGAGCCCAATCCGCCCGGGGTCGATCGACAGTCCGTTTTACGCGCTGGGCCCTCAATGGGCGCACTATCCCCTGATTGCTCTTGCCACGATCGCGACCGTGATCGCGTCGCAGTCCATCATTTCCGGCGCCTATTCCATGACGCAGCAGGCGATCAATCTCGGCTTTCTGCCGCGCCTGACGGTCGTGCATACCGAGGGCCGGGAGATCGGCCAGATCTATGTGCCTTTCGTCAACTGGGCTCTGGCGGCCGGCACCCTGATCGCCGTGATCGGCTTTGGTTCATCCGATGCGCTCGCCGGGGCGTTCGGCATCGCGGTGTCGCTGCTCATGGTGATCACGACGCTCATGGCCACCTTTGTCGCCTTGCACTGGAAGCACAATCCGGTGATCGTCTACGCGATAAACGGGAGCCTCATCGCCATCGATCTCCTGTTTTTCGCCTCGACCGCGACCAAGCTGTTCGAGGGCGGCTGGTTCCCGCTGATCATCGCCTTCGTGATCTCGTTTCTCATGCTCACCTGGCGCAAAGGCGAGCAGTTGATGGACAAGGTCCGGCTCGAGGTTCGCGAGCCGAGCCCAGGATTTCCTCGACCGCCTTCGGACCGATCCACCGATACGCATTCCGGGAACGGCGATCGTGCTCGGCCGTATGGCCAAAGGCGTGCCGCTCGCGCTTTCGCACAACGTCAGATGCAATCGCACGCTGCATGAACTCGTGCTTCTCGTCGCGGTCGTGACGACGGAATCGCCGCGCACGTCGGGCGACGAGCGTATCGCCGTGACGCCGATCGCCGAAGGCGTCGTGCGGGTCGAATTGCGCTTTGGGTTCATGGAGCAGCCCGACGTTCCCGAGGGCCTCGCCAACGCCATGGCCAGCGGGAAAATCCCGAATTTCGATCTGGGCCGGGCGATCTACTTCACCGGCCACGAGACGATCATTCCGTCCGGGCGCCGCGCCGGATTGTCGCGCTGGCGCGAAGCGATCTTCGCCTTCATGCACCACAACGCCCAGCGGCCCGGGGCCTATTTCAAGATCCCCGGCTCCCAGATCATGGAAATTGGGGTCGAGTTCGAGCTGTAATCAACGGAAAAGCGCCAGGGCCGAAACGCTTCGACCCTGGCGCGCGCAGTATCATGACGAAGTCCGCGCCGTAGCGGGCTGTTCCCTGAGCGCGGCGGCTCAGACGTGCTCCGGCTCGTGCAGGCGCGTGACCCCGAGCGCTTTCATCACGACGCGCTCGTAGCCCGGCTCGCTCGAACCTTTCCGCACCTTGCGCAGGAAATATTTCTCGAAACCGACCTTGGCGAGATGCACCCAATAGCCCTGGCTCGACCAGTTGACGTTGCGGGGCGGGATCTGCGGCAGCGCCACGAAGGCGACGCCGCTGTCGCCGAAATCGGCCAGGCAGACCGCGTTCCAGGTGGCGACATGCGACGGCTCCCGGCCCGCGATGAGGTCGGCGATGTTATGCGCCGTGGCGGCGACCATGGACTCGATCATGTAGCCTGTCTTCGGCACCCCGACCGGCACGGGCGTTGGCTCGTAGGGTGGGATCGCGGTGCAGACCCCGACCGCGAACACGTTGCGGAATTGCGGATTCCGCTGGTGCTTGTCCATCGTCACGAAGCCGCGCGGGTTGGTCAGGCCCGGAATCCATTTGCCGTCCTCGCCCTTGAGGCAGTCGACGCCGCGGAACGCGGGAATCATCATTGTGAATTTCGACGGCAGCTTGTGCGTCTTCTTGACCGAGCCGTCCTCGTTGAGTTCGGTCGCCTCGACCATGTCCGGCGCGACGCGGTCGATCTTGGCGTTGGTGATCCATTTGATATCGCGGTCGCGCAGGATCGATTCCAGCATCGACTTGGTGTCGCCGACGCCGCCAAGCCCCAGATGGCCGATATAGGGTTCGGAGGTGACGAAAGTGATCGGCGCCTTGTTGCGGATCTTGCGCTTGCGCAGGTCGGTGGCCGCCGTCAGCGCATATTCGTAAGCGGGGCCGAAACAGGAGGCGCCCTGCACCGCGCCGACCACCATCGGGCCCGGATCGGCGCAGAATTCCTTCCAGCGCCCAGCCGCGACCGCAGCGTCGTCAGTGTGACAGATCGAGCGTGTGTTGGCCTGAGGGCCGAAGCCCTCGATCTCGTCGAAGGCGAGCTTCGGTCCTGTGGCGATGACGAGATAGTCGTAAGAGAGCGTCTGCCCGTCGTTGAGCAGGACCTCGTTGCGCTCGGGAATGACCCGCTTGGCGCCGACGGAGTGAAGCCCGATTCCGAGCCGCGCAAAGACCGGCGGCAGATGGACCTTCACATCCTCGGGCTTGCGCCAGCTCACCGCAACCCAGGGGTTCGAGGGGACGAACTGGAAATATTCGGATTCGGCGACGACCGTGATCTCAGCCTCGCGCCCCAGCCGTTCACGCAATTCGTAGGCCATGGGGACGCCGCCAATCCCGGCGCCGAGGACAATAACTTTAGCCATAAGCATTCCTCCCGAGATGAAATCACAGGGGAGATGGCCCGGATTTTTTCGTCCGGGCCTCTCTCAGAGGAGCCTGTGTGTCGCGCTCACGAAAAGGCGCATCCGGTCTTCATTCCGAGACGCTTGAAGACGAACGCTGCCGGGCAGAAGCCCGTAAACGACGACTGGATGAGGTTTGCGGCAACGAAGGCGGTAAACCACAGCCAGTTGGGGCTGAAGACATTGGCGAGCACCAGGCTCAAAAGAATCATGAAGCCGGCGAAGGCCATGACGGAACGGTCGACAGTCATCAAACTTCTCCTTTTACAGGTTCAGCGCGCCCATCTCGGCGTCGCAGTTCGGTGCGCAGTAGAGCTGGTAGAGCACGCCGATAAGGCGGGCGACCTTGTCACTGGCGAGCGAGTAGTAGATGGTCTGCGACTCGCGTCGCGTGGAGACGATGCCGTCCTCCCGCAGGCGGGCGAGGTGCTGCGACAGCGCCGACTGGCTGAGCCCGATGGCGTTTTGCAGCGAACTCACCGACCTTTCGCCCTTAAGCAGTTCGCACAGGACGATCAGCCGATTTTTGTTGCCGACGGACTTGAGGAGATCCTCAACGACGCCGGCTTTCGATTGCAGCTCCTTTAAATTCATGCTTGCTAATTTAGAGGATGCGAATATATATGTCAAGGCCTCTTCGGGGCTTTTGTCGAAACTCAGGCGGGTTTTTGCCCATGCGTTCTGCTCTCCTTGTCGCGGCGCTCTTGCTGACGCCCATCCCGGCCCTGGCCGCGCCCTTTGTCGTCCATAGCGCGCCGATCGCGGACCAGAAGGCGATTATCGGGACGGTCGAGCCCGTCCACGAACTCGCCGCTCGCGCGCGGATCGGCGGCACGGTAACGTCGCTCACCGTCAAGGAAGGGGATCAGGTCGCGGCAGGCGCGACGGTCGCCGTCATTGTGGACCCGAAGCTCGTTCTGCAGCAGCAGGCGATCGACTCCCGGATCGAATCGCAACAGTCGCAGCGCGACAAGGCGCAGTCCGATTACGACCGGGCCCTCGAACTGCAGAAGCGCGGCGTCAGCACGCAGGTGCAACTCGACAATGCGAAGACCGCGCTCGACGTCGCGGACCGGACGCTGGAGGCCATGCGCTCGGATCGCGACGTGATCGCCCAGCAGATGAAGGAGGGCGCGGTGCTGGCGCCGACCGCGGGCCGGGTTCTCAAGGTTCCTGTCGCCGAAGGGTCCGTGATCATGCCCGGCGAATCGCTCGCCACCATCGCCGAAAATCATTACATCCTGCGCCTGCAATTGCCGGAGAGGCACGCCCGCTTCATGCGCGCGGGCGACACTGTGCAGATTGGCGAGCGCGGCGCTGCGGATACCGGACCCAAGCGCCAGGGCAAGGTTCGGCTCGTCTATCCTGCGATCGAGGGCGGCCGCGTCATCGCCGACGTCGAGGTCCCGGGGCTGGGCAACTATTTCGTCGGCGAGCTGACACGCGTCTATGTCAACACGGGGGACCGGCCGGCCATCTTCGTTCCGAAGACCTATGTTTATCGGCGGGCGGGCGTGGATTACGTGAAGCTTGCCGACGGCGGCGAAGCGGTCGTCCAGCTCGGATCGCCGCGTGACGACGCCATCGAAATCCTGTCCGGCCTCAAGGACGGCGACGAGATCGTGCAGCCATGAAGCTCGGAATTGCAGGCCATCTCACCAAGACCTTCATCAATTCGCCGCTGACCCCGCTCCTGCTGCTGGCGGCCGTGGTCGCAGGGCTCATCGCCCTCGTATCGCTGCCTCGCGAGGAGGAGCCGCAGATCAGCGTGCCGATGGTCGACATCATCGTGCAGGCCGACGGCTACAAGGCCGATCAGGCGGTCGAACTCGTCACGCGTCCGCTCGAAGACATCGTCAAGGCGATCGACGGGGTCGAGCACGTTTATTCCACGACCTACGACGACCGGACGATCGTGACCGCGCGCTTCCTCGTGGGAACCGATCAGGACACCGCCATCCTGCGCGTGCATGAGAAGATGCGCGCGAATATCAGCTGATCTGCCGAAAGGGATACCGGAGCCGCTTATCGTCGGGCGCGGGATCAACGACGTGCCGATCGTGACCCTGACGCTCTCGGCCGCCGCGGGCAAGGACAGCCGCTGGACGGATAACGGTCTCTTCCAGGTGGCGCAGGAGCTGCAGCACCAGTTGACCAAGGTCGACAATGTCGGCGCGACCTTCATCGTCGGCGGCAGCCCGAACCAGATCCGCGTCGAGCCGGATCCGGAACGGCTGGCCGTCTATGGCGTGACTCTCAGCCAGCTGGTCGACAAGCTCACGAACGCCAACCGTTCGTTCCGCGTCGGCGCCTTCCGCGACGATGGCAAGTCTCTGCCTGTCGTGGCGGGACAGACCTTGCAGGGCGTCCCCGACATCGGGCTCCTGCTGTTGACCACCCGCGACGGGCGCCCGGTCTATGTGAAGGACGTGGCGGACGTGATCGTCGGGGCGGCCGAGCCCGAACACCGCGCCTGGACGATCACCCACACGGCCGACGGCAAGCTGGACCGTCGCCCCGCCGTGACGCTGGCGATCGCGAAGCGGAAGGGCGCCAATGCGGTGTTCGTCGCCGACGATATCCTGAAGCGGCTCGATCTGGTGAAGGGCCGGGTCGTCCCGGCGGATCTCGAAATCGAGGTGACGCGCAACTATGGCGCGACCGCGATGGACAAGGCGAACGAGCTTCTGTTCCACCTCGGCCTCGCGACGCTGTCGATCGTCGTGCTGATCACCGTTGCGATCGGCTGGCGGGAGGGCTTCGTCGTTCTGATCGTCATTCCGACGACGATCCTGCTGACTCTCTTCGCCTCGTGGCTGATGGGCTACACGATCAACCGGGTGAGCCTGTTCGCGCTCATCTTCTCGATCGGCATTCTCGTCGACGACGCGATCGTCGTCGTGGAGAACATCGCCCGGCACTGGGCGATGCGCGACGGGCGGCCGCTCGCGGAATCGGCGGTCGAAGCCGTCGACGAGGTCGGCAATCCGACCATCGTCGCGACGCTCACCATCATCGCCGCGCTGCTGCCGATGATGTTCGTGAGCGGCATGATGGGGCCCTACATGAGCCCGATCCCGGCCAACGCCTCGATCGCGATGCTGTTCTCCTTCTTCGTCGCGGTGACGGTGACGCCGTGGCTGTTGCTGCGCTTCGCGCGCCGCAAGTTTGCGAAAGCGGGCGCTGCGGGGGAGTCCCACGGCCATCACGAGATCGGCGCGATGGGCCGCTTCTACGCCTCCATTGCCCGGCCGCTGCTCAAGGGCCGGATGCGCTCCAAGATCTTCCTGATCGTGGTCGGCGTCGCGACGGTCGCGGCCTGCGCGCTCTTCTACACCGAGGACGTGCGCGTCAAGCTTCTGCCGTTCGACAACAAGTCCGAGATCCAGGTCGTGCTCGACCTGCCGCAGGGCGCAACCCTGGAGGACACCGACCGGATGCTGATGGACGCAGCCGAGCGGCTCAAGGACCTGCCGGAACTCGTCTCGATCCAGGCCTATGCGGGGACGGGCGCGCCCTTCAACTTCAACGGCCTCGTCCGGCACTACTACATGCGCGCCAACCCCAATCAGGGCGATCTCTCGATCAACCTGAAGGAGAAGGGCGAGCGGACCCGCGCGAGCCACACCATCGCGCTCGACATCCGCAGGCGCCTCGCCGACCTGCCGCTGCCGAAGGGTTCGGCGCTCAAGGTGGTGGAAGTCCCGCCAGGTCCGCCGGTGCTCTCGACCATGCTCGCCGAAGTCTATGGCCCGGACGCCGAGTCGCGGCGCGCGCTGGCGGCCAAGGTGCGGAAGGCCTTCGAGTCCGTCGATTTCATCGTCGACGTGGATGACAGCTATGGGACGCCCGGCGAGCGCCTGCGCTTCGAGATCGATCAGGAAGCGGCCGAGTTCCATGGCGTCGAGCAGCAGGCGATCTACGACACGATCGGGGCGCTGCTCGGCGGGGTGAAGGTCGGCTATTCGCAGCGCGGCGCGGGCCTGAAGCCGATCGACATCACCGTCGCTCTGCCGAAGAGCGCCGAGACCCTGAGCGAGAAGATCCTGTCCACGCCTCTGCCCGCGGGCGGCACTGTCCGGCAGGGCAAGAATGTCGAGCTTGGCGACGTCGTGAAGGTGAAGACGGAGAAGGCGTCCTATCCGATCTTCCGTCACAACGGCCGCTTCGCCGAGATGGTGACGGGCGATGTCGCCGGACGCTTCGAGGCGCCGATCTATGGGATGCTCGCGGTCGAGAACGCCGTCGGCAAGATGGACTGGGGGAAGGACGGCCCGCCGACGATCAAATATCACGGGCAACCCATGAACGATACGAAGCCGACGCTGCTCTGGGACGGCGAGTGGGAGGTGACTTACGTGACCTTCCGCGACATGGGCGCGGCCTTCATGGTGGCGATCCTCGGCATCTATCTGCTGGTCGTGGCGCAGTTCGGCTCGTTCCTGCTGCCGCTCGTCATCCTTGTGCCGGTGCCGCTGACGCTCATCGGCATCCTGCTCGGCCACTGGATGCTCGGCGCGGCCTTCACCGCGACCTCGATGATCGGCTTCATCGCGCTCGCCGGCATCATCGTGCGCAACTCGATCCTGCTCGTGGACTTCATCCGCCATCGGCGCGCCGAAGGAGGGGTCACGCTGCGCGAGGCGCTGATCGAAGCCGGCGCCACGCGCTTCAAGCCGATCGTGCTGACCGCGGCGGCGGCGATGATCGGCGCGGCCTTCATCCTGACCGATCCGATCTTTCAGGGGCTTGCGATATCGCTCGTCTTCGGCCTCGCCTCCTCGACGGCGCTGACGGTGCTCGTCATCCCGGCCATCTATGTGTGGCTGCGGGACGACGAGAAGCGCGGGAGCAAAGCGCCGCCGGCCGCCGAGGGCTCCTAAGGCCCGACGGCGACCGGGGCGCCCTCCGCCCGCGCGGAGTGGATCGCCGCCTGACAGAGGCGGATCGAATCGAGATTGGCGCGCGCCGAATTGAGCGGCTCGCGCCCGTCCTCGATGGCGGACAAAAGCTCGCCCATCGCGCCGGCGAAGCCGTCGTTGAACCACGAACCGGTAAGCACAGGGCGCGCGACGCCCGCTTCGGTCGTGAGCTCGACGGCCTGGGTTCCGAGATCCGGCCCGCGCGACGCCGCGACGCCCTTCGTGCCGATGACGGCGGTCGAATCCTCGGCGCCGATCGCCGTCGAGCCGTCGAAGACGAGCGAGGCCTGTCCGCCTTCGAAGGCGACCATCGCCTGAGCGAGCAGGGGCGGGCGCGCTCTTTGTTCCGCCGCCCGCGTCATTGTCGCGCAGACCCGTGTCGCGCGGGGGCCGATCACGCTCGTCAAAAAGTCGAACCAGTGGATGCCGAAGTCCCAGAGGATGAGGTCGTCCATCGCCTCGAAGGGCGTGCCCGCGATCCATCCGTGGTTCCAGCGTATGGCGACATGCACGCCCGTCACGTCTCCGACGAGGCCCGCGCGCGCCGCCTCGCGAAGCCAGGCGAGATGCGGCGCCCAGCGGCCGTTCTGGTTGACGGCGAGGGTCAGGCCGCGGCGCGCCGCGAGCGCGACGAGTTCCTCCCCTACGCGGAGATCCTCGACGAACGGCTTCTGCGAAAGGACGTGCTTTCCGGCTTCGAGCGCGCGTCGCATGAGGTCCACGCGGACGTCGGGATGCGTCGTGATGTCGAGGACCCGAATCGCGGGATCGCTGAGCAGCGAGTCGAAGTCATCCGTCGCGCGCGCCTGGCGGAAGAACGCGTCGCGCTTCGCTTCGGCCTTCGCGAGATCCCGCGAACAGATCGCGACGACGTTGAAGCCATATTTTGCGTAAGCGTCGAGATGCGCGCCGCTGATGCCCCCTGCGCCCACGAGCGCGATCGGGACGCTTCGGTCGCGCGGCGTCGGCGGCCGGTAGGGAAGGTCGGGCGCCGCCGTCTCGGCAAGGGCCTTCGAGACGAGCGCGTAGTCCTCGGCGCGGGGCTCCTGCCTGTCCGCGCTCATGGCAGCAGAGCCAGCGTGCGGCGCTCGCGCGCCGAGAGCGCGGCGGTATCGACGATGCGTTGCGCCGTGCGGCAGAGCGCGGGATCGAGCGGCCCATCGACGTCGAGGTCATTCTCCTTGCAATAGAGGACATATTCGACCGGGCTGCGGAACGGCGCCCTGATCGCATCGACCGGGATCTGTCGCGTCTCGGGATGCGCCCGGGTTTGCAACCCAATATGCCCTTCGTAGTCGTAGCTCGAAATCGTGCCGTCCGAGCCGACGATCACGAAGCCGCATTTCGGCTGGGGCTGCGTGACCCAGGGATCGGTGAACGTGCCCCAGCGGGTCTCCATCCTGGAGAGGCCGCTTTTGTAACGGCAGATCGTGATCGAATGTTCGTCGACCTCCAGGCCTTCCGGCTGGTCGACGGCGGACGTCACCTCGATCGGCGCCTCGCCGTTCATGAACCACGTTCCGAGCGTCGCGCCGTAACCCAGATAATCGAGCAGGGAGCCGCCGCCGGAGGCCTTTTTGTACCACCAGGAAGTCGGCTTCTCGCGACGCGCCTCCTCATCCGACACCTCGACCTTGTCGGCGCGGTGATAGAGCGGCCCGCGATTTCCGTCGTAGAAATGCACCTCCTTCACCTTACCGATGACGCCCTCGTCGATCAGCCGCTTGGCGGTGATATGCGAGGGATACCAGCGCAGCGGCCAGTTGACCGCGAGGCGCGTGCGCGACTTCGCAATCGCTTCGAGAATGCGGTCGGCGTCGGCGAGCGAAGCCGCAAAGGGCTTTTCGAGCAGGATGTCGACGCCAAGCCCTGCGACCTGTTCGACGACCTCGGCGTGGCGCGCGGTCGCCGGGCAGAGGATCGCGAGATCGGGCCGCGTCTCGCGGATGCAGCGCTCGATATCGGAAAACACGCGCTCAGGCGGGATTGCGAAATTGGCGACCGCGTCTTTCATGCGGGCGGGATCGGCGTCGCAGACGCCCGCGATCATGGCGTTGGGATGGTCATGAACCTCGCGCAGGAGGTCGCCCATATGCATATGCTCAAAACTGACGCCGACAATCTTCCAGGTGCGCATGACATCCTCTCGGAGCGAAGTCCCGGGCATCAATCCTTGTCGCCGCCGCGTAGCGCAGTCGCTTCGCTCCGCTTCTGCTCGACGCGCAGCACCAGAGCCATCGCCACGGCGACGGTTGCCGAAAGCGACTTGAAGCCGGAAAACGCCTCCTCCACGACCTCGACATAGGCTTTCGAGATCGGCACGAGCGGACTGAAGGCGCTGTCGGTGAGCGAGACGATCGGCACGCCGCGCTGCGCGGCGGAGGCGGTGAGCTCCGGCGTGATCGAATTATAGGGCGTGAAGGAAACGGAGAGCACAGCGTCGGCCGGCGTGGCGCAGCGCAGGAGCTCGAAGGCGGTCGAGCCGACATTGTCGAGCGCGACATTGCGGATGCCGAGATTGGCGCAGGCGAGCGAGACGTAGCTGACAAGCGAGAAGGCCCGCTTCGAGCCGATCACATAGATGAGTTCGGCGCGGGCCAGCGTGTCGGCCATCGTCTCGAATTGCGCGAGATCGAGCCGGTCGCGCACGCGCGCAAGCGAGGACGCCGAAGCGGCGAGGAATCCATCGACGAGCCGGGCCGCCTCGCCGCCCGCCGCCACATCCCACTGCGCCGGCGGTCCTTCGGCGCCGGCGAGATGCGCCTTGAACACCTCCTGAAGATCGGAGAAGCCTGAATAGCCGAAGGCCTGCGCGAAGCGCACGAGCGTGGAGGGCTGGACGCCGGCATCCTTGGCGACGCTCGTCACGGTGCCGAGCGCGACGGCGGTCGGTTGCTGCCAGAGATGGATCGCGACCTGACGCAGCTTGTTCGGCAGCCTCGCCGTGCCCGAGGACAAGACGGCGCGGAGTTCCTCGTAGCTCTGCGGCGGCGAGTAGCCGAGGGCCGCGCCGTCGTCGGCGCGCGCAACCTTGGCCTCGGCGGCGCTTCGGGGGCGGCTAGCCATCGGCGCGCCTGCTTTGCAGATAAGCGCGCGGGTCGCCCTGGAGCAGGCCCGCAAGATGGCCGGCGATGGACTCCGCGAGATCCGCGCGCTGAAGGTCGGCGCCGAAAATGGAGCCGATCGCGAGCACGGATCGTGAGACGTCCGGGAGACTGGCGCCGCCTTCGCCGATCGCGATGATACGGTCCGCGAAGGGGTCGGCCGGCCTCCAGCGCGCGCCGAAGCGCTTTGCGCCGCTCAGCACATAGGCGATCCACGAGGCGACCGAGAGCGCGAGCCGATCTGCGCTGCGACCTGTCGAGAGGCGCTCACGCAAGGGATCGAGCAGTCGCTGCCCGATCTTCTGCGAACCATCGGTTCCGATCTGATGGCAACGATGGCCGATAGCCGTGTTGCGCACCCGGCTCAAGGCGGAGGCGATGTAACGCCGCGGCTCCATGCTTGCGATCAGCGGGACCGTGGTCGCGCTTTCGTGCTCCAGCATGGCGAGGGTGAAGCTGGACAGGATCGGATCGTTCGCGGCCTGATGGCTGAATTCATGGCCGGCGAGCGCGCCGAGATGGGCCAGGGTCGATTGCGCGGCGTTGAGCAGGCGCATCTTGATCTTTTCGTAGGGTTTGGCGTCGGCCACGAATTCGGCGCCCGCGAGATCCCAGGGCGGACGCTCGGTCGCAAACCGGTCCTCGATCACCCATTGGCGGAACGGCTCGCCGACCACGGGCGCTTCGTCCCTGAGCCCGAGCGCGGCCGAGGCGGCGGCGATGTCTTCGGGCCTTGTCGCGGGAACGATGCGATCGACCATCGACGAGGGGATCGCCACGCGGCGCCCGATCCAGTCGGCCAGCGGGGGCGAGCGCTCAGCGGCGAAGGCGACGAGACCGGCCCGCAGACGCTCCCCGTTCGAGGGAATGTTGTCGCAGGAAAGCAGCGTCATCCCATCCGCGCCCGCTTCCCGGCGACGGTCGAGCGCGAGCGCCAGCAGGCCGAGCAGCGTGCGCGGCGGAAAATCGCCCCGGAGATCGGCGGCGAGATCGGGATTGGCGCGGTCCAGTTCGCCGGACGCGGGCGTGAGGCAATAGCCCTTTTCCGTGACCGTGATCGTCGCCGCCTTGACGGCCGGATCGGCGATCGTCGCGATCGCCGCCTCCGCGCTTCCGGCATTCGCGACTTCGACGACACGCTTGAGCGCTCCGAGTACGCGCGTCTCCGCCCGCGAGCCCTCGCGCAGCGTGCGGGAATAGAGGCCGTCCTGCGCCGCCAGACTTTCGCCGACGCGCGGCGGACAGAGATTGATCCCGACGACGCCCCAGGGCCCGAGGCGCGCTTCGAGCATATCGTCGGTGAATTCCTGCTGGTGACAGCGATGGAAGGCGCCGACCCCAATGTGAACGAGGCCAGTCTTCAGCGCGGCGCGGTCGTAGGTAGGTCGCTGCACCGAGGCGGGAAGAGATCCGAGCGTGCTGGCGCGAAGGCGATCCATGACGCTTCAGCCCCAGGCGCCGATGACAAACTGCTCCTGATCGATGACGGCGCCGGTCATGACGCCCGCCTGATCGGAGAGGAGGAAGACCGCGAGGCGCGCCACGTCGTCGGCGGTCATGAGCCGCCCGAAGGGTTGGGCGGCGGAGGCTTCTTCGAGCCAGCCTTCGCCCTTGCCGAGCGTAACCGCCTGCATTGCGCGCTCGGCCGGCGTGTCCACCCACCCGACGTTGATCGCATTCACGCGGATGCGGTCGAAGCGATGCGCATGTGCGGCGTTTTTTGTGAGCGCGGCGACGGCGGCCTTGGTGGAGGCGTAGACCGCCATCGACGGCATGCCGCCATGCGCATGCATCGACAGGATGTTGACGATCGAGCCCGGCGCGCGGCGCCGGCGCATGTCGCCGATAGCGCGCTGCATCAGAAAGAACGGCGCGCGGGCGTTGACCGCGTAGAGCTTCTCCCAGAGCGCGAGGTCCGCGTCGGCGACGCCGCCGCGATCCGTGAGGCCGGCGGCGTTCACAAGCGCGTCGACGCGGCCGAAGGAAGCGAGCGTTTCGTCGAAGATGAGGTCAGGGGAAACGGGATCAGCGAGATCGGCGGCGATGAACCTGACTTTGGCGCCGAGTTTCTCGATTTCGCTCGCGGCTTCGGCGCCTTTCTCGGCGTCGCGCCCCGTCAGCGCAATGCCCTCGGCCCCCGCTTGCGCCGCCGCGCGCGCGATCGCCAGGCCGATGCCCTGGGTCGCTCCCGTGACGAGCGCCACCCGGCCTTTCAAGCGTTCCTCCAAGACTGCGCCTTTCGCGCAATCTTGGATCAGAAATTCCGAATGTCAAACTCTGGAATTTTTCGACCTGTTTCTCCGGCGCCTGAAGGGAGACAGCGGCGAGCCTCCCGAAGGAAGCCGACCTGGGTCTTTGGGCTCGCGGGGCGATGGCTCGTCGCCCGGGCGCATGACGCCGGGCCTGACAGCCCGGCGGCTGGGGTCGGGATGGATAGAGGCCCCTCCGCTCCCACGCGGCCGCGGATCGGCCGATGCAGAGTCGACATTTTCTTGCCGAAAGGGCGTTTTGGCCTCATGCTAACGTTGCTGGCTGTGCAAGGAAAAGGAGACAAAGCGAGAGGCGGAAGCCGGGCCGCGGAGGGGCCCAGGGCCTTCGATCAATGCGTGCGCCATCTGGCTTCGCCAGGGGAGGTCCGCGGCGGGGGGCAGTCGAGCGGACCGCTGGCAGGATTGATTTGGCGCCCAGGCGGAAGACGACGCTAAAATCGGGTCTAAGGCTTTGATATCCCACGAATCGAAACGCTAAAACGGGTTCCTGGACGGAGCATTTTCTCTCCCGATCGGCGCGGGCGCTTCTACCCGAATGTTTCCGATTTGACCGGTCGGACAGTTTTTGCCACACTCTCATAAATAGAACAAAAATTCCTGATCGCTGCCTACGCGGGTTGAGGGAGGAACGCGATGCGGACCATCAAGGGTCCTGGGCTTTTCCTGGCGCAGTTCGCCCGCGACACGCCACCCCACAATACGCTGCCCGGCATCGCCAAATGGGCGAGGAATTTCGGCTACAAGGCGATCCAGATCCCGACCTGGGACAAGCGTCTGTTCGATCTCGACCGCGCCTATGAAAGCGAGACCTACTGCGACGAGATCAGGGGCATGCTGGCCGATGTCGGGATCGCGGTCAGCGAGCTATCGACCCACTTCCAGGGCCAGATGGTCTCTGTCCATCCCGCTTATGATCCGATGTTCGACGGGCAGTGTCCGCCTGAGTTGCGCGGCAATCCCGAGAAGCGCCGCCTTTGGGCCGCGGATCAGGTGCGCAAAGCCGCGACGGTCTCCCGGCGCTTCGGCCTGACCGAGAGCGTGAGCTTCACCGGCTCCCTCGCCTGGCCCTATTTCTATCCCTATCCGCAGCGTCCCGAAGGGCTCATCGAGGAGTGCTTCGCCGAGCAGGGGAGGCGATGGAAGCCCATCCTCGACCTCTACGACGAGAACGGCGTCGATCTCTGCTTCGAGATCCATCCGAGCGAGGACGTGTTCGACGGCGACACGTTCGACATGTTCCTCGATGCGGTCGGCGGCCACAAGCGCTGCGCCATAAACTACGACGCCAGCCACTTCATCAAGCAGCAGCTCGACTATCTCGGCTTCATCGACGCCTATCACGACCGCATCAAGATGTTCCACGTGAAGGACGCCGAGTTCAATCCGACCGCGAAACAGGGCGTCTACGGCGGCTACAAGGGCTGGCTCGAGCGCGCGGGCAGAGACCGTTCGCTTGGCGACGGGCAGGTCAATTTCAAGGCGATCTTCTCCAAGCTCACCGCATACGACTTTGCGGGCTGGGCGGTCTATGAATGGGAGGATTGCATCCAGCATCCGGAGGTCGCGGCGCGCAATGGCGCGAAGTTCATCGCGGACCATATCATCGAGGTGACGGACTACGTCTTCGACGATTTCGCGGCGACGGGCGCAGATCGCGCGGCGAACCTGAAGCTGCTTGGGATCAGGGGGTAGTCGGATGGTGCATGCGACCGCGGTCGAAGGTTTGGGGGGCGGCGTCTGCGCGTCGGCATGGTCGGCGGCGGCCGCAACGCCTTCATCGGCGCGGTGCATCGCATGGCGATGCGGCTCGACGACCTGATCGACCTCCAGGCGGGCGCCCTGTCGGCGGACCCCGAGAATGCGAGGCTGTCGGGCGCGGACCTTGGACTCGCGCCTGACCGTTGCTACGCGGACTACCGGGAGATGGCCCAGCGCGAGGCCGCACGGCCGGACGGTATCGAAGCCGTCGTGATCGTCACGCCGAACCATCTCCACTATCCTGTCGCAAAGGCGTTCCTCGAGGCGGGGATCGATGTCATCTGCGACAAGCCGCTTTCGGCCACGCTTGCTGAAGCGAAGACGCTTGTGCAGCTCAGCCGCGACACGGGCCTCGTCTTCGCAGTCACGCTCAACAACACCGGCTATCCGATGGTCCGGCAAGCGCGCGAGATGATCGCCGCGGGCGACCTCGGCGACATCCGCGTCGTCCATGCCGCTTATATCCAGGACTGGCTGACGAAGCCGATCGACTCCGAAGGGCACAAGCAGGCCGAATGGCGGACCGACCCGGCGCGGGCCGGCGCCTCCGCCTGCCTCGCCGACATCGGGGTTCACGCACACAATCTGGCGCTGTTCGTGACGGGGCTGACGGTCGAGCGCGTATCGGCCGACCTTTCGACTTTTGTTCCCGGAAGACGGCTGGACGACAACGCTCATGTGCTCCTGCGTTTCCAGGGCGGGGCGCGCGGCGCGCTGGTGGCGAGCCAGGTCGCAGTCGGCAATCTGAACAGTCTCAGCCTCAAGGTATTCGGGTCCAGGGCCGGGCTCGAATGGTCCGGCGAAGCGCCCGAGATCCTGCGTTTCACGCCCTATGCGGAGCCGACACGCATGCTTCAGCGCGGCGGACCGGGGAACACGCCCGACGCGATGGACGGCTCGCGCATGCCGGGCGGCCATCCCGAAGGTTACGTTGAAGGTTTCGCCAACATTTATCGGGGCGCGGCGGAACTGGTCGCCGCCCGGCGCGCGGGCCGCGAGCCCAGAGCATCGGCGTTGCTGACCCCGAATGTGACGGACGGCGCGCGGGGCCTCGCCTTCATAGAGGCGGCCGTCGCCTCGAACCGCAACGACGGCGCATGGACGGCTCCAGATATCGGATGACAGGGCAGAACGACCGGCAACGGGGCCGGCGCAAGGACAACAGGGAGGAAAAAATGACGATGACGAAGATCCTTGAGGCCGCATCGCTTGCGGCGCTCCTCGTTGGGCTGGCGAGTGCGGCCCACGCCGAGGACAAGTATGTCGTAGGCGTCTCGAATACGCTGATCGGCAATGGATGGCGTGAGGAGATGATCTGTTCGATCAAGGCGGAGGCGCTGGCCTCCGGCAAGGTCTCGAAGGTGATCGTCGCGAACCGCAACGGCGGCCCTGCGGAACAGATCGCCGACATCCGCAATCTCATTTCCGCCGGCGCGAAGGCCATCATCATCAACCCGTCCGACCGCGAGGCGCTGAATCCCGTCATCAAGCAGGCGGCGGACAAAGGGATCGTCGTCGTCGCGGTGGATCAGGCCGTCTCGGCCCCTGAGGCCTACGTGCTGACCAACGACCAGGTCGAATACGCCAAGCTCGGAGCGAAATGGCTGTTCGACAAGCTCGGGGGAAAGGGGGCGGTCGTCGAGATGCGGGGCATCGACGGCGTTCCGGCTGACGCGGACCGGCACCAGGGCTTTACCGAAGTGCTGAAGAGCTATCCGAACATCAAGGTGACGTCGATCTTCACCGGCTGGGCGCTCAACAAGACCGCGGAAGCAACGAAGAACCTCCTTGCCTCGGGGAAGCCCATTGACGGGATCTGGACTTCCGGCATCGACTCGACGGTCGTGGACGCCTACCAGTCCGCCGGAAAACCCTTCGTGCCCGTGGTCGGCGCGGACAACAACGCCTTCATCGGTCAGCTGATCAATCTCAAGGAGAAGGGCTTCGCTGGCGCCGCGGTCAGCAATCCGCCTTCGGTGGGCGGCGCGGGGCTGAGCCTTGCGCTCGACGTACTCGCCGGCAAGCAGCATCCTCATGTGGTCAAGATCACCCCGACCATCTGGGACAACACCAACGACATGGAGCAGCTGAAGAAGGTCTACAATCCGAAACTGGACCCGTTCTACAGCGTCGCCATCGAGGTCAAGCCCTGGACGCACTACGACCTTGCCCAGATCCTTGCCTGCAAGGGACCGTGATCGCGGGCTCAAATTCCTGGCCTCGCCACGAGCCGGCGGCGACCCCGCCGGCTCCTTTTCAGGACAAGGCATGAGTGAAGCCCCGCCGCTTCTTCGCCTTAGCGGCGTTGCAAAGACCTTCGGAGCGGTGAGGGCGTTGCGCTCGGCGAGCCTGGAGGTGAGGCCGGGCGAGGTCCACGCGCTTATGGGCGCGAACGGGGCGGGCAAGAGCACGCTCGTCAAGATCATCACGGGCGTCTTTCCCGCGGACGAGGGAGACATCGCGCTCGCCGGGCGAAAGGTTCACTTCCGCTCGCCGGCCGAAGCGCGCAAGGCCGGCATCGTGTCCGTGTATCAGGATCCAGCCATTGTGCCGGATCTTACCGTCGCCCAGAACATGCGCCTCGCCCGCGTCCCGCTCGGCGCGGTGCGGGAACAGATGGCCCGGCTCGGGATCGAGAATGTCGACCTTTCGACGGTCGCGCGCCGGGTCGAATTCGCAGCCCTGCGGCTCATCGACCTTGCGCGGGCGCTGGCCTCGGACCCGCAGATCCTGATGCTCGACGAGATCACGGCGGCGCTTCCCGCCGACCTTTCCGAGCGGGTCTTCGCGGTCGTGCGCGCCTTCCGGGACAAGGGATCGAGCGTCATCTTCATTTCCCACCGGATGGCGGAGGTCTCCGCCCTTTGCGACCGCGCGACGGTGCTGCGGGACGGCGTGACGGTCGGCGTCACGGAGACCCGCGGCGCGGGGGAGAAGATCGTCAATCTCATGCTTGGCCCCGAGGTCGCGAAGGAAGCCGCCGCTCCCGTCGTCCGCGGGGCGCAAGCGGGGGCGGAGCGAGAGACGCCGGCGCTCGAGGTCCGCGGCCTCACCTATCGCCGCGCGCTCACGGACGTGTCCTTTCGCGTCGCGAAAGGCGAGGTGCTGGGGGTTGCGGCGCTGGAGGGCCAGGGTCAGGAGGAGCTCTTCGAATGCATCGCGGGCGTCCGCCGGGCGGATGCGGGCGAGGTGATCGCGGAAGGCCGTTCCCTCAAGCTTCGCCACCCGGCCGACGCGATCCGGGCGGGTCTGGTCTTCGTGCCCGCGAACCGGCTTGTCTCGCTCCTTCCGCAGCGGTCGGTGCAGGAGAATGTGGCGCTGGCGGCTTTCGGCTCCATGCGCGCCTGGGGCCCGATCCCGATGGCCGAGGAGCGGCGGAGGATCGGCGCCGCGGTCAGGAAGCTGCAGATCGACACGCGCGCCGCCGCCGAGGTGCGGCGGCTTTCCGGCGGCAACATGCAGAAGGTCGTGATCGCCCGCTGGATCGCCGCCGGATTCAAGACGCTCCTCTGCTTCGACCCTACGCGCGGCATCGACATCGGCACCAAGCGGCAGATCTACGCCCTGCTTCGCGAGGTGGCGGACGCGGGCGCCTCCGTGCTCCTGTTCACCTCCGAACTGCCCGAGATCCGGCTCGCCTGCGACCGGGCCATCGTGCTCTTCGGCGGGCGCATCTCAGGCGAGATGGCGGCGGCTGACGCGAACGAAGCAAGCCTGATGCGCGCCGCCCACGGGCTGCCCGCCGCGGAGCGGGCGGAAGCGGCGCCATGACCGCAGGAGCGGAGAGATCGGCCCCGCGGCCGCTCGGCCAGTCTCTCGGCCGCGCGGCGCGTGCGCTTGGCATGCCGGTCCTGCTGGCCGCGACGCTCGTGCTTACGCGCGCGCTCCATCCCGGGTTCGGCTCGTTCGACATCCAGTCGCTGGCGCTCGGCGCTCTGCCGCTGGCGCTCGCCGCGGCGGCGCAGGCGATCGTCGTCATCAGCGGGGGCATCGACCTCTCCATCGGCTCGCTGATCGCGGTCGCCAACGTGCTCTCGGCGAGCCTCATGCAGCATGCGAGCTTCCGCGCTTCGCTGGCGATCTCGCTGCTCGTCCTGCTGGCCGGCGCGGCGCAGGGGCTCGTCAACGGTCTCGTCGTCGCGCTCTCGCGGATCCCGGACGTGGTGGCGACGCTGACGACCGGCTTCATCTGGGGCGGCGTCGCGCTCCTGATCCTCGAAAAGCCGGGCGGCGGCGCGCCGGCCGAATATCTCAACATCGCGGCCGGAGCCAATTTCGGCGAATGGCTGCCGAACGCGCTCATCGTGATGGTCCTGACGACGGCGGCCATCTGGCTGCCGATCAGGCTCAGCCGGATCGGACTCCTCCTCTATGCCGCGGGCAGCGACCCTGTGGCCGCCTTCCGCAGCGGCGTCGACGTGCGCTTCGCCCGGACGCTGGCCTATGTGTTCAGCGGCGTCGCCTGCGCGGCCGGGGGCATGGCGCTCACCATGACGACGGGCATCGGCGCGCCGCTGGCCGGGACCTATTACACGCTGAGCAGCGTGGCCGCGGTGGTCATCGGAGGCGTGAGCCTGACCGGGGGCAAGGGCGGCATGGTCGGGCCGGTGGTCGCGGCGATCCTGCTCACGCTCGCCCCCATGGATCTCGTCTTCCTCGGCATCGATCCGAACTATGGCCAGGTCATCCAGGGAACCCTCATCGTGGTCGTCGTGATGGTCGCGGGCTTCTTCGCCTATCTGCAGGAGCGCAGGTGAGAGGGCCCCTATGACCGCCGCTCTCGAATTTCTCCGCCGGCGCACGATCGTCGCCCTGATCCTGCTGCTCGCGCTCTTCGTGTTCGGCGTCGAGCTCGCGCGCCCCGGCACGGTCAACCCGCTCTGGGCCTCGAACGTCGTACAATTCGCTGCGCCGCTCGCGATCCTTGGGGCGGGGCAGACCCTGGTGATGCTGACCGGCGGCGTCGACCTTTCCGTCTCGGCCGTCGCGACGGGCGCAGCCTATCTGCTCGCGACCAATGCGACGGCGGGCGCGCCTTACGCGATCCTTGTCGGGCTCATGCTCGGGGTCGGGGTCGGGATCGTGAACGGGATCGGCGTCGCGCTGCTCCGGGTCCAGCCGCTCGTCATGACGCTCGGCACGGGGCTCATGACCAGCGGCGTCATGATCGTCTACAGCCAGCAGATGATGGCGAGTCAGCCGCATGTCCCGGACATCATCCAGACTCTCGGATCGGGAAAGCTTTTCGGGCTTGTTCCGGTCAATCTCTTTCTCTGGGTCGTGCTGAGCGCGATCATCCTGTTCGGCCTGCACCGGACCGGGTTCGGGCGCCTGCTCTACGCCGTCGGCGACAATGCCGAAGCCTGCCATCTCGCGGGCGTCCGGGTCTGGCGGGTGCTGTTCTTCAATTACGTGATCTGCTCGGTCTTCGCCGCGATCGCCGGCCTCGTGCTGGTCGGAGGCACCAACGCCGCCGACCTCAGCCTCGCCGACGGCCTGCTGTTGCCCTCCGTCGCCGCGGTGGTGATCGGCGGCACCTCGATCTTCGGCGGACGCGGCGGCTATGGCGGAACGATCGTCGGCGCGCTCATCCTCACCGTGCTGACCGGCCTGCTCACGCTGCTCGATGTGTCGGAGCCGATGAAGCAGATCCTCTATGGCGCGATCATCCTCCTGCTCGCCGCCGCCTATGCCCGGCTGACGGAATAGGCGATCAAAGGGTCGAACGGACGACGAAGGCGCCGGCCTCCACATCCTCGGGGTCCGTCGCCGGCGCGATCCGCAGAGCCGTGACCGACGCGCCGCGCGGCCCGCGCCGCATCTCGACGAGAATGGCCTCGACCCTTTCCTGCGAGCCGAGCAGGAGCGCCTCGACCGTGCCGTCGGCGCGGTTCCTGACCCAGCCCGATATGTCGAGCCGGAAGGCCGCGCGCCGGGTGAACTCCCGATAGCCCACGCCCTGAACGAGGCCCTCGACGACCACGAGGCGCGCGATGGTCGGGCCGCGGGTCATCGCCGCCCCTGGAACAGTCGCCCGGCGGGCGCCTCCCAATCCCCGGAGTCGCCTGCCTTTGTAGGCCTTTCGCGGCGAAAGGGCGTCTCTTTAGCGTTCCAATTCGTGGGATTCCAAGGGCTTAGGGTCGATTTTAGCGTCACGTTCCGGCGCGCGTCGCGTTGAGGATTCGAGTGTAACCCACAAAAGACCAACGATATCAATATATTATGCCCACGGGTCGCGCCGCGCCGCTTCGGCGCTTTTGGCGCGGATGCGCGCGGCCCGCGCCTCCGGGCTTCAACTGCAAATCCGATGTGCGGCAGGGCTCCCATGAGCGGATTATCGGCGGGACCAGCCGTTTCGGCAAGAAATTGTCGGTTTTTTCGAAACGGGTCCGGCTGGCCTTCCCTTCCCGTTGGGGAAGGGGACGCGAAGCGCCGGATGAGGGGACGCCGCGGTGGCGTTTGCTCCGGGCGGAACCCGCTCGGGTCCCTCACCCCCGACCCCTCTCCCGGACGGGAGAGGGGAGTTTGCGCCTTTTGAGGGGCCACGGCGCTTCATGTTGGCTTCGGGTGGGACAACCCCCAACGCGCGGCCATTGCCCGGCGCGCGTCCGGCCTCTATATCCGCCCCGCCACGCTTACGCCGATTGGTATCGGCGAGTGAGCCTCAAGGACAGACATGATCAACGTCACTTTCCCCGATGGCGCGCAGCGCGCCTATGAGCCCGGCGTTTCCGGCCTCGACATCGCAAAATCCATCTCGCCCTCCCTCGCCAAGCGCACGGTCGCGGCCGTCGTCGATGGAATCGTGGTCGATCTCGCCGACCCGATCGAGGAGGACGCTTCGCTCGAATTCATCTCCCGCGACGACCCGAGGGCGCTCGAACTCATCCGCCACGACGCCGCGCATGTGCTGGCCGAAGCGGTGCAGTCGCTGTGGCCCGGCACGCAGGTGACCATCGGCCCGGTGATCGAGAACGGCTTCTATTACGACTTCTTCCGCAACGAGCCTTTCACGCCCGAGGATTTCCCGGCGATCGAGAAGAAGATGCGCGAGATCATCGCGCGCGACAGGCCCTTCACCAAGCGTGCGATCTCGCGCGACGAGGCGAAGGACTTCTTCGAGCGCAAGGGCGAGGCCTTCAAGGTCGAGCTGATCGACGCGATCCCCGCCGATCAGCAGATCAAGCTCTATTCGCAGGGCGAGTGGACCGACCTCTGCCGCGGCCCGCACATGACCTCGACCGGCAAGATCGGCGAAGCGTTCAAGCTGATGAAGGTCGCAGGCGCCTATTGGCGCGGCGATTCCAACCGGCCGATGCTGTCGCGCATCTACGCGACCGCCTTCGCAAAGAAGGACGAGCTCGACGCCTATCTCAAGCAGCTCGAGGAGGCCGAGAAGCGCGACCATCGCAAGCTCGCCCGCGAGATGGACCTGTTCCATTTCCAGGAGGAGGGCCCCGGCTCGATCTTCTGGCACCCCAAGGGCTGGACGATCTTCCAGACGCTCGTCGCCTATATGCGCCGCCGGCTCGCCGCCGACTATCAGGAGGTGAACGCGCCGCAGTTGCTCGACAAGAAGCTCTGGGAGATTTCCGGCCACTGGGGCTGGTATCGCGAGGCCATGTTCATGGCGCGGCCCGCCGGCGAGGAAGCCGAGGAGGAAGACGAGCGCATCTTCGCCATCAAGCCCATGAACTGCCCCGGCCACGTGCAGATCTTCAAGAACGGGCTTCGCTCCTATCGCGAACTGCCTTTGCGCTTCGCGGAATTCGGGGCGGTCAACCGTTACGAGCCGTCCGGCGCGCTGCACGGGCTCATGCGCGTGCGCTCCTTCACGCAGGACGACGCGCATATCTTCTGCACCGAGGAGCAGCTCGCGGAAGAGTGCCACAAGATCAACGAGCTGATCCTCTCGGTCTACAGCCATTTCGGCTTCGACAGGATCGTGGTGAAGCTCTCGACCCGGCCCGAGAAGCGCGTCGGCACGGACGCGATGTGGGATCACGCCGAGGCGGTGATGAGCCGCGTGCTCGACGAGATCAAGGCGCGGCACGGCAATATCGTGACGACCGCGCTGAACCCGGGCGAAGGCGCGTTCTACGGGCCGAAGTTCGAATATGTGCTGCGCGACGCCATCGGCCGCGACTGGCAATGCGGCACGACGCAGGTCGACTTCAACCTGCCGGACCGGTTCGGCGCCTTCTACATCGCCGCCAACAGCGAGAAGACGACGCCGGTGATGGTGCATCGCGCGATCTGCGGCTCGATGGAGCGCTTCATCGGCATATTGCTGGAGCATTACGCCGGGCATCTGCCGCTTTGGCTGTCGCCGGTGCAGGTCGTCGTCTGCACGATCACCAGCGACGCCGACGACTTCGCCTTCGCGTTCGCGGCGAAGGCGCGGAAGAGCGGATTGCGCGTCGAGGTCGATCTTCGCAACGAGAAGATCAACTACAAGGTGCGCGAGCACTCGCTGGCGAAGGTTCCCGTGCTGCTCGCAATCGGGCGCAAGGAGGCGGCCGAGAACACGGTGTCCGTCCGCCGGCTCGGCTCGAACGCGCAGGTCGTCATGGGCGCCGACGAGGCGATCGCCGCGCTTCTGGACGAGGCCGTGCCGCCGGATTTGCGGGAGGAGCGGGCGGCGCTGGCGGCGGAGTAGAGCGTGCCGCGAGCGACAGGCCGCCGCTTCGCGTCTTGTATTGCAGTTTGCGCTACATAGCATTAGGCTTCCCGTCCCAACGTTATGCTTCCTGCCGAGGTAGCCCTATGGTCGCCAAACCGGAACGCAAGGAACGTCCGACTTCGATGCGTCTGCCGGAGGCGGATCTTGCGCTGATCGATCGCGCGGCCCGCATGCGCGGTCGCTCGCGCACGGATTTCGTGCGCGAGGCGGCGGTGCTGGCGGCGGAATTTGTCGTCATGGAAAGCCGTTTGATCCGGATGAGTGAGGAAGGCTTCGCCGATTTCGTGGCCGCGCTGGCAGAAGCGCCCTCACCGGAGCCGGAGGTCGTCGAACTGGCGAGACGGCCAGCGCCATGGGAGTCCGGCTACATCCCGAAGCGCTGAACCGTGGCTCTTTCGGCGCCGGAACCGCTGACCGCGGCGCATGACGTCGAGGGTTTCCGTTGCGGCAAGCCAATTCTCGACCATTGGCTCAAGACCCGTGCGCTCTCCAATCACGAAAAGGGCTTCACCGCGGTTCTGGTCGTTCACGACGAGGGCCGCGTCGTTGGATACTATGGCCTGGCGCCGTCCGCGGTCGTGCCGGACATGCTGCCGCGTGCGATCCGAACCGGTCAGCCGCCCGATCCTGTGCCCTGCCTGCTCTTGGGCCAGCTTGCGACCGACGCGCGCTGGGCGGGCAAAGGGATCGGAACGGGCCTTGTGAAACATGCGCTTCAGCGCTGCGTGGCCGGCGCTGCTCTCGTCGGCGGTCGCGCGCTCATGGTCAGAGCGGTGGACGAAGAGGCGGCCGGTTTCTGGCTGCGCCGGGGCTTCATCGTTTCCCGCGACGATCCGCTCCTCCTGTTTCGCTCGATCGCCTCCATTGCGGCTTCCCTTGCGGCATGAGTCGGTCTGAAAGCGGGTTGGGATCTCGGCGAGGACTACGAGAAGCGAAGATGGAAATCCCGATCGAGGACGCAGCGGAGACACTCGACGATCTCGTACGGCGCGTGGAAGCGGGCGAAGCCGTCATTCTGACAGAGAACGGCCGCCGCGTGGCAAGACTGGAGCCGATTGCCGCGTCGGGGGATCCGGCGAACTCGCCGTCGCCGGCCCTGCCGAAATCTTGAGCGGGCGGCGCCCAGGCGAGGCGCTTCCGTTTCCGTGCCAAAAGTTTCATCATGGGGCCCATGTGAGGAGTCCCGATGAGCTTGATGGAAAAACCGGGTTCGAGCCGCAAGGCGCTCCGCTTCCGCTTCCGCGGGCGGGACGTGGCGCTGGAGAGTTTCTCGCCGCGCATGACCGTGCTCGACTGGCTGCGCGAGGACCAGCGCGCCACGGGCACGAAGGAGGGCTGCGCCGAGGGCGATTGCGGCGCCTGCACGGTGGCGCTCGGACGCCTCAAGGGCGGCAGGCTGACCTACGAAGCGTTCAACGCCTGCATCCTGTTCCTCGGCCAGATCGACGGGACGGAGCTCGTCACGATCGAGGATCTGGCGCAGGGCGAGACGCTGCATCCGGTGCAGCAGGCGATGGTGGACCTGCACGGCTCGCAATGCGGCTTCTGCACGCCGGGCATCGTGATGAGCCTGTTCGAGGCCTATCATTCCGGCGCGCCCGCCACGACGCAAAGCCTCTGCGACCAGCTCGCGGGCAATCTCTGCCGCTGCACCGGCTACCGGCCCATTCTCGCGGCGGGCCTCGCGACCTGCACGGGCGCGGCGAACGACCAGTTCGCCGAAACGGCTGAGGCGCGCGCCGCCGCCGTCGCGGCGCTTGCCGACGGCGCGGACCTGTTCGTGGGCGACGAGCAGCGCTTCTACGCCGCGCCCGCGAGCCTCGATTCGCTCGCCGCGCTCTACGAGCGCTTTCCGGACGCGACGATCGTCGCGGGCGCGACGGATGTGGGCCTCTGGGTCACGAAGCATCTGCGCGACCTGAAGCGCATCATCGGCGTCGGCCGCGTCGCGGGGCTCGACCGCGTGACGGAGACCGCGGACGGACTGTCCTTCGGCGCGACGGTGCGGCTCGCGGACGCAAAGCCCATGCTCGGCGCGCTGCATCCCGATCTCGGCGAGATGATGCGCCGCTTCGGCTCGGCCCAGGTGCGGGCGAGCGGCACGGTCGGCGGCAATATCGCCAACGGTTCGCCGATCGGCGATATCGCGCCGTCGCTGATCGCGCTCGGCGGCAAGGTGACCTTACGGAAGGGTTCCGCGACCCGCACGCTGCCGCTCGAAGATTTCTTCATCGCCTATGGCAAGCAGGACCGCGCGCCCGGCGAGTTCGTGCTGGCGGTCGAGGCGCCGCGCCTCAAGGCCAATCAGCATTACCGCGCCTTCAAGGTCTCGAAGCGCCTGGACGAGGACATTTCCGCCGTCATGCTGGCGGTCCGGCTCGATGTCGAGGGCGACCGCATTGCCTCGGCGCGGATCGCCTGCGGCGGCATGGCCGCGACGCCGAAGCGGGCGGCGAACGCCGAGGCGGCGCTTGCGGGCGCGAGCCTCGCCGATCCGGCGAGCTGGCGCGCGGCGCTCGCCGCGATGGCCTCGGATTTCACGCCGCTCACCGACATGCGCGCGACCGCCGATTATCGGATGAAGACGGCGACGAGCGTGCTGGAAAAGGCGCTGATGGAAATGGCGGGCGCCGCAGCGCCGACGCGTCTGGGAGTCCTCCATGCGGCCGAATGATCTTGCCTTCGCCGACGAGCAGGTCGTCCCGGACACCGCCGTCGTCTACAAGCCCCTGCCGCACGATTCCGCGCGGCTGCATGTGCAGGGCGCGGCGACCTATGTCGACGACATCCGCGAGCCCGCGGGCACGCTGCATGTCGCGATCGGCATGGCGAACAAGGCGCGCGGGCGCCTGAAGAGCCTCGACCTCTCGCGCGTCCGCGCGGCGCCGGGGGTCGTGGCGGTGCTGACGCCGGCCGACATTCCCGGCAAGAACGACGTCGCGCCTGTCTTCGCCGACGAGCCGCTCTTCGCCGAGAGCGAGGTCATGTTCCACGGGCAGGCGCTCTTCGCGGTCGTCGCGGAAACGCGCGACGAGGCGCGCCGCGCGGCGAAGCTCGCGGCGATGGAGATCGAGGAGGAAGCGCCCGCCGTCACCATCGCCGACGCGCTGAAAACCGGCGAGATCGTTCAGGAGGATTACGCCTTCGGCCGGGGCGACGCGAATGCGGCGATCGCCGCCGCGCCGCACAGGCTCGAAGGCCGGTTCGAGATCGGCGGGCAGGAGCATTTCTATCTGGAAGGGCAGGTGTCCTTCGCCCTTCCGGGCGAGGGCGACGAGATGACCGTCCACGCCTCGACCCAGGACCCGACGGAGGTGCAGCATATCGTCGCCCGCATCCTCGGCGTGCCCGACGCTTTCGTCACCGTGGAGACGCGCCGCATGGGCGGCGGCTTCGGCGGCAAGGAGAGCCAGGCCTGCGCCTGGGCGGCGATCGCGGCGCTCGGCGCGCGCCTCACCGGACGCCCCTGCAAGGTGCGGCTCGACCGCGACGACGATTTCGCGCTGACCGGCAAGCGCCACGACTTCCGCGCCGACTGGCGCGTCGGCTACGACGAGAAGGGCGTCGTCCAGGGCTACGACGTGATGCTGAACGCGCGCTGCGGCTGCTCGGCCGATCTCACGCCCGGCGTCTGCGACCGCGCGATGTTCCACGCCGGCAACGGCTACTGGCTGCCGGATGTCGCGGTCGCGACGAAGCGGCTCAAGACCAACACGGTCTCCAACACCGCCTTCCGCGGCTTCGGCGGCCCGCAGGGCATGGTGGCGATCGAGCGCGTGATGGACGCCATCGCCCGCGAGCGGGGCGTCGACCCGCTCGATGTGCGCAAGGCGAATGTCCTGCGCAGCGGGGGCGACCGCACGCCCTACGGCCAGCAGCCGGAGGATTACGAGACGCAGCTCGCCATCGTCGAGGAGCTTGAACAGACCTCCGACTACCGCGCGCGCCGCGCCCGCATCGCGGCCTTCAACGCCACGAGCCCGGTCATCAAGCGGGGCATTGCGCTCACCCCCGTGATGTTCGGCATCTCCTTCACGCTGATCCCGCTCAATCAGGCGGGCGCGCTCGTGCATGTCTATTCGGACGGCTCGATCCATCTCAACCACGGCGGCACCGAGATGGGGCAGGGGCTCTTCACCAAGGTCGCGCAGATCGTGGCGGAGGAGTTCGGCGTGCCGCTGCATTTCGTGCGGATCACGGCGACCAACACCGCCAAGGTGCCGAACGCCTCGCCGACCGCCGCCTCCTCGGGCACGGACCTCAACGGCATGGCGGCCAAGATCGCGGCGGGCGAGATCAGGAAGCGCATGACGGCCTATGCCGCCGAACTCTGGGGCGTGGAGGCGGATTCGGTTTCGTTCCGCGACGCTCAGGTGGCCTCCGGCAATCATGCGATGGATTTCGCCGCGCTCGCGAAAGCCTGCCGGCAGAACCGCATCCAGCTTTCGCACGCCGGCTATTACCGCACGCCGGAAATCCACTGGGACCGCGCGAAAGCCTCCGGCCGGCCGTTCTTCTATTTCGCTTATGGCGCGGCCTGCGCCGAAGTCGCGATCGATGCGCTGACCGGGGAAATGCGCGTGCTGCGCGCGGACCTCCTGCATGATGTCGGCGCGTCCATCAATCCGGCGCTGGACATCGGCCAGGTCGAAGGCGCGTTCATTCAGGGCATGGGCTGGCTCACGACCGAGGAACTCGTCTACGACGCGAAGGGCCGGCTCACGACCCATGCGCCCGCGACCTACAAGATCCCCGTCGCCTCCGACGTGCCGCCCGTTTTCAACACGAAGCTGCACCTGAGGCCCAATCCGACGCCGAGCATCTATCGCTCGAAGGCGGTGGGCGAGCCGCCGCTGATGCTGGGCATCGCCGTCTATTCGGCCATTCTCGACGCGGTCCACGCGACGAATCCCAAGGGCCAGCCAAGGCTCGAGGCGCCCTGCACGCCCGAGTTGATCATGAACGCGATCCGCTCTCTCGACGGAGCCGCGTGAAAAGGGCGCGATGCTCGCATTCCGCCGTCTCATCGAGGCGATCGAGGCCGAAGGCTCGGCGGCGCTGGTGACGCTGGCGCGGGTGCAGGGGTCGAGCCCGCGCGAAGCGGGCGCGCGGATGGTCGTGCGTCCGTCGGGCGGCTTCCATGGAACGATCGGCGGCGGGGCGCTCGAATGGGCGGCGCTCTCGGCCGCGCAGGATGCGCTGGGCCGGGGCAGGGGGCGCGCCGAGCGCCGCTCGCTCGCGCTCGGGCCCGAGCTTGCGCAATGCTGCGGCGGCAGGGTCGACTGGCGGATCGAGACGTTCGACGCGCGCGACCTCGCCGAGCTTCGCCCGATCGCGGCGGAAGAAGGCGCCGGGCCCGCGATCGTCTCGGCGCATATCGGCGCCGGGGGCCGGGTCGAGCGCAGGTTGATGGCGCCACACCGCGGCGACGATCTGACTGCGAGCCTGCCGGACGAGGACGGCTGGACCGAGCCGGTCGGCGCGACGGCGCGGGCGGTCTATCTGTTCGGCGCGGGCCATGTGGGCCGCGCGCTGGCGCTGGCGCTCGCGCCGCTGCCTTTCGCGGTGCGCTGGATCGACCCGCGGCGCGAGGCGTTTCCCGCCTATGCTCCCGCCAATGTCGCGCTGATCCATGCGCCGGAGCCGGTTGCCGAACTCGCCAATGCGCCCGACGGGGCGCTCGTCGTCGTGATGACCCACGACCATGCGCTCGATCAGGAGATCGTGACCGCGGCGCTTGCCGCCGGGCGCTTCGGCTATGTCGGGCTCATCGGCTCGAAGACGAAGCGCGCGCGGTTCCTGAGCCGGATGCGCGCGGCGGGGCTGACGGAGGCGATGCTCGGCCGGCTCACCTGTCCGATCGGCGTTCCCGGCATCGAGGGCAAGGACCCCGCCGTGATCGCGGCGGCGACCGCTGCGCAGCTTCTGATGGTCAATGAGGCGCTGGGGCCGGCGTAAGGGTCGCGCCCTCTGGTCCGACGTGAAGGGGCGCGGTCCGTTCGGAAGATGGATTCCGGGCGCGACTTCGCATATCTCTCAAGGGAGCCGGCCAGAGTCATAACGGCCGGACACAAGGAACAGGGAGGCAGGCGTGGCGGACACCTACGTATTGGTGCATGGGGCCTGGCACACGGGCCAGGAACTGGAGGCCGTCGCCTCGGAGATTCGCAAGGAAGGACACGAGGTTCATTGTCCGACCGTCGCCGGAAACCGGCCGCAGGATGACCGGAGCGCGATCGGGCTCAAGGACGCCATCGCGTCGATCGAAAAATACATCGTCGACAACGATCTCAAGGACGTGCGGCTGGTCGGCCACAGCTACGGCGGCATGGTCATCACCGGCGTCGCCGACAAGATCCCGCAGCGCATCAGGCGCCTCGTCTATGTCAACGCTTTCGTGCCCCGGAACGGCGAATGCCTGAACGACATGGTTCCGCCGCACTATGTCGCGCTGTTCGACCAGATCGCCGCCGCGAACAAGGGCGCGGTCATGCTGCCCTTCGAGATCTGGCGCGACGCCTTCATCAACGACGCGGATTTTGCGCTCGCGAAATCGAGCTACGAGAAGCTCAACCCGCACCCCTACAAGACCTTCACCGACCCGATCGCCTTGAGCAAGGCGCCGCACGAATTGGCGATGGGCAAATCTTACGTGAACTGTCAGCAGGACATCGCCCTTCCGCACGGTCTTCCCTGGCATCCGCGTCTGTCGGAGAGGCTGGGGCTGTTCCGTTTGGTCGAGTGTCCGGGGAGCCACGAGATGTGGTTCTCGAACCCGAAGGAACTGGCCTCGGCGATCATGAAAGCCGGGCGGGACTGAAGCGCGTCGCCCATGCCAAAGCGGGCGGGGGGCGGCTTTGCGTGTCCGCCCTACGCCCCGCGCCGCGCCAGCGCTCCCGCCGTCCGTGGCGCGGGCGCGCGCCGCAGCAAGGCCACGGCGGTGAAGATCGCGCCCGCCGCGAGCACGTAGACCGCGGGGCGCAGCCCCATGTCCGTGCCGAAGTTCGCGTCCAGCACCGCCCGGAACGGGATATGGCGCACGAGCGCGTACCATGTCGCCTCGATCAGCGCGGTGAGCGGCGTCGCGAGAATCGTGGCGGCGAGCGCAGCGGTGAGGGGCGAGGCGCCGCGCTTCAGGAAGACGCGGAACAGCATCAGGATCAGGAAGAATCCGGTCATGATCACGGGCTCGGTCACGTCGGCCTTCGCCTGGATCATGAAGTGCAGCAGGGCCAGCGCGCCGATCCCATAGACGAGCTTGTGCAGCCGCGACCATTTCGGCCCGAGCCGGCGGATCATGGCGTCGGTCGAGGTCGCGGCGAGCGCCGCGAGCCCGAGCCACGCGGTGAAGCCGATCGTCAGATAGAAGCGCCGCGCGATCTCGGAGGCGACGTGCAGCATCTCGAAATGCTGGTCCACGACATAGAGGAAGAGATGCGTGGTCGCGTAGGCGAAGGCCGCGACGCCGATCATGCGCCGGACCGCGACGAATTTCGGATAGCGCGCCCCTCGCATGAGCGGCGTGATCAGGAGCGAGAGCGTGAGGAAGCGGATCGCCCATTTGCCGGTGAGATGGATCATCTCGGTCACGACCTTGGGCTCCAGCGCGCCGCTCAGCGCGAGATAGGCGATCCAGAGCGCAGGCAGGAAGAGCCCTGCGAAGACGGCGGCCTTCAGCGGCGCGAAGCGGCCGTTGCGTTCGGTCCAGGGGGCGTCGAGGCGGATCGCAGGTTTCATGAGGTCGTCGAACCCTTGTCAGGCGGGAGGCTTCATCAGCCTATACGGAGCGTCCCGGCGTTTGTTTCATACCCCGACAGTTTCCTGCCCCATGCTGGCGTCGACCTTCGGGCAGACTTATACTCGACGCAACGGGCGGGGCTCCAGATTTGCCCGAACGCGGGGGAACGGACTTGGATCTTGTTCAGCGCGCCAAAGCGATGATCCTGTCACCCGCCGCGGAATGGCGGACGATCGAGCGCGAGTTCGGGCGATCCGGGCTATCTCTTCGTCAATTACGTCGCCTGGCTCGCGGCGATTCCGCCGATTTGCGAGTTCCTGCGCTGGCATGTGTTCGGCTGGCGCTGGATGGGCCTTCACCACCATGTCGGCTTCTTCGGCGGCCTGTTCGGCGCGGTCCTGCACTGGCTCGCGGCCTTCGTCTTCGTCTATGTCATGGCGCGCATCCTCGACGCGCTCGCGCCGACCTTCGCGGGCGAGAGAAACCGCGAGAACGCCATGAAGCTCGTGACCTACGCCATGACGCCCGCGTGGCTCGCGGGCGTGTTCGCGCTCATCCCCGGCCTCGGATTCCTGCGCTTTCTCGCCGTTCTCTACGCGATCTATGTCTTCTGGCTCGGCCTGCCGATCCTGATGAAATCGCCCTCGGAGCGGCTCGGCCCTTATGCGCTGGCCGCGGTCCTGTGCGGGATCGTTCTGTCGGCGGTGATCCGGGCGATCCTTGGTCCGATGGTCTGAGCGGCTGTTCGCGGGGCCGCCATCGCCAGGAAGCGACGCGCCGTATCTTCGAGGATCGGAAAATCGGCCGCCTCCCGTCTCCCCAAGGAGGCGGCCGTCCCAGCCGGTCAAGCCCCAGATGCGGTGTGGGCCCGCCGCTGACTTCCCCGCCGCGCGAGCCTCGTCGGTCCGCCGCCGAAGCCAATGCGCGCGGACCCGCGGGGCGATAGAGCAACCTCGCGGGTCCGCCTTAAAACATTCGTTCTCTTAATGCCTTCCGACGGCCCCAAATCCCCGAGCCGCCACGAGCAAATCTGGAGGAGAAGGGCGCCCGCGTCTTGCTCGCGCGCGCCATTGTGTTGCTTTTTCTTGCCAAGCTACGAATGGCGACCGTTACTGTTTCCGGCCCCGCCCTCAACTCACGCCGAGCTTGCGCTGCAGGCTCGTGGAGGAGGTCGTGTACTGGAAGGTCAGCTTCCTGTCCGGGAACACGTAATGGTGCGCTTTCTGCGCGGCGAGCGCCGCTTCGTGGAAGCCGCAGAGAATGAGCTTGAGCTTGCCCGGATAGGTGTTGATGTCGCCGACCGCGAAAATGCCGGGCGCGCTCGTTTCGAAGGCGGCCGTATCGACCGGGATCAGGTTCTCGTGCAGGTTGAGACCCCAGTTGGCGATCGGCCCGAGCTTCATCGTGAGGCCGAAGAAGGGCAGCATGTCGTCGGCCTCGTGGTCGTAGACCTCGCCATTCTCGCGGCGGATCGTCAGAGCCGAAAGCTGCCCGTCCGCGCCCTTGACGCCTGTCACCTGCCCGAGCACGAAGTCCATGTCGCCGGAATTCACGAGCGCGCGCATCGCGTTGACGGAATGGGGCGCGGCGCGGAAAGCGTCGCGGCGGTGGACGAGGGTGATGCGCCTCGCGACCGGATGCAGGTTCAGCGCCCAGTCGAGCGCCGAATCGCCGCCCCCGACGATCACCACCCGCCGGTCGCGGAAATGGTCCATCTTGCGGACGGAATAGAAAACGCTCTTCTCTTCGTAGGCCTCGAGGCCCTGGATCGGCGGCCTCTTCGGCTGGAACGAGCCGCCGCCGGCGGCGATCAGGATGGCTTTCGCCTCGATCGCCTTCTCGTTGTCGGTCGTGAGCCGGAAGAGCGGCTTTTCGGGCGTCCCCAGCGTCTCCAGCCCCGTCACCATCTCGCCCAGATGGAAGGTCGGCGCGAAGGGATGGATCTGCTTCATCAGATTGTCGACCAGCTCCTGGCCGCTGACGATCGGGAAACCCGGAATGTCGTAGATCGGCTTCTCGGGATAAAGCTCGGCGCATTGCCCGCCGACCTTCGGCAGAATGTCCACAAGGTGACATTTCATGTCGAGGAGACCGAGCTCGAACACGGCGAAAAGGCCGACCGGCCCGGCGCCGACGATGGCGACATCCGTCGAGAAGGTCTCGGTCATAGGCTCAGCCCTGTCTGGCGGGAGTGGTGACGACGAGCCCGTCCAGCTCGGGGGACACCTTGATCTGGCACGAAAGGCGGGAGGTCGGCCTCACTTCGAAGGCGAAGTCGAGCATGTCCTCTTCCATCTGGGAGGGTGGCCCGACCTTCTCCGTCCATTCGTCGGAAACATAGACATGGCAGGTCGCGCAGGCGCAGGCGCCGCCGCATTCCGCCTCGATGCCCGGGATGGAGTTGCGCAACGCCGTTTCCATCACGGTCGAACCGTCCTGGGCTTCGGCCGTGCGTGATTGTCCGGACGCGTCGATATAGGTGATCTTTGTCATGGACTCGCGGAGTTCCCCCTGCACGCCGCCGTCGCTCGCGGGACGGGGGCCTTCAGCGCGGCGTTCTTAAAGCAAGCGCGCGAGAGCCGAAAGGCCCCGAGAGGGCGGCGCCTCGTCGCGGGACGCGGGCTTCCGGGCGTCGCCGTTTCTCCGCGTTCATGTGGAAAACATCGGGCGAATTCCCTGAACTGATTGAAAAAACGTGGTAAAAGAAGCGTTAACGACGTTTGAAGGATGGACGCCCCGCGCGGTTTCCATCTAACCGCCCTGACGGTAAACTGCGACAAGGTTAATTCGTGCGTCTCGCGGGGCGAAGCCATGCGCCCGTGGGGTGAGTGGCGCGTTGGTCGATCGATCCCCCCGATCGACGCCGAAGATCATGAGGCTGCAAATGGCGAAGCAAAATTCGGCGGCGGACCCGGTTTCCGCGGCGATGTCGGCGATCGAAAGCGCGTTGAACCTGACCGACGACGATTTCGCGCCCCAGCCGGAAGAAGCCGCGCCCGAAGCCGATCCCTCGCCAGCGAAGCCGCTGATCGTTGCGCCGGTGCTGAAGCCCGCGACGCCCCAGCCGGAGTCCGCGCCCCTCCTGCGCCCCGCGGCGACCCTGACGCCGCCGCAGCCGTCGAACGAACAGGAGCCGAAGTCGACGCCGACACTCGCCAGCGCGCCGCCCGCCAACGACGACCGCGAATTGGTCGGGGCCATTCTTCAGGCGTTGAGCGCGCCGCGCGCGAGCCGGACGCCTTTCGTTATCGCGCTCATCGGCTCGCTGATCTGGGCGGGCATCTGCGGCCTTTACGCCTATCAGAACATCTGGCCGAAGATCGCGTCCGCGCCGCTGAGGGAATCGCTGTCCCGTCCGGAGACGCCGCTGCTCGTCCTTGCAGCGCTCGCGCCGATCCTGGTCATGTTCGGCTTCGCCGCGCTGTCGCGGCGCCTCAGGGAGCTGCGGCAGTCCGCCCGCGCGATATCGCAGGTCGCGGTTCGCCTCGCCGAGCCCGAGACCTCCGCGGGAGACCATGTCGCGACGCTGTCGCAGGCGATCCGGCGCGAGCTCGCCGCCATGGGCGACGGCGTCGAGCGGGCGCTTGCCCGCGCCGCCGAACTGGAGACCCGGGTCAAGGCGGAGGTCTCGACGCTGGAGCGCTCCTATTCCGACAATGAGCGCAAGATCCGCTCCCTGATCGCCGAGATGGCCGACCAGCGTGAGGCGATCGTCGTCAGCGGGACGCGGGTGCGCGACGCCGTCGCGGACGCCCATCAGGGGATCACGCAGGATATCGATCTGGCCGGCGTTCGCCTCAACAGCCGGGTGACCGAGACCGGACAGCGTCTCGTCGCGACGCTTGGCGCGTCCTCCGAAGACATCGCCGCCGCACTCGATCGGGCCGGCTCCTCGACGCTGGAGCGCATCGCGTCCAAGGGCGTGGAAATCGCAGATTCCATCGCGGGGGCAGGCGAGGGCCTCGCTGCCCGGCTCGGCGATACGAGCAGGAAGGCGGCCGAGGACATCGTCTCCCGAGTGGGCGACATCGACGGCCGCATGCGCGCCGCCGCGGACGATCTTCTGACGGGACTCGGCGTGCGCTCCGATGACCTGATCGCGCGCATCAACGATTTGCAGACCGCGGTGGTCGACGCCATGGCCGCTCACGGCGAGCGCGCGGCCGTTCGCCTCACGGAGACGGCGGACCAGGTGCGCGACGGCCTTGGCGCCCATCTCGACGACATCGTCAGCCGGGTCGATGACAGCGGCTCACGCGCCGCCGAGGCGATCAAGTCGCACGGGGATCTGGCGGCGTCCCGCCTCGCCGAGGCTTCCACGACCCTGTCGGACGCCATCGGCGCCCATGCGGACGACATTATTGTGCGCATCCGGTCCAGCAGCGAGGACGCGGCCGAGGCGATTCGTATTCATGGCGGCGGCGTCGCGTCGCGGCTCGCCGAAGTCGCGGACGAGGCGCGCGCCGCGTCGGCGGCCCATGCCGAGGACATCGTCGGGCGGATCGGCGCCAGCAGCGCCCAGGCCCTGGAGGCGATGCGGACGCTCGGCGACAGCGTGGCGGTCCGTCTCGCGGAAACGTCGGAGGGCGTATCGGGCGCGCTCGGGGCGCACGGCGAATGGATTGCCAGCCGCATCAGCACGAGCGGAAACGATGCGGTCGAATCGATCCGCACGCTTGGCGACAGCGTCGTTTCGCGGCTGGCCGAAACCTCGGCGGACGTGTCGATTTCCCTTGCCGCGCATACAGACTCGATCGTCGACCGGCTCAACGCGACCAGCGCCGAGTCCGTCGCGACCATGCGGGGCGTCGGCGGCACGGTGGCCGGCCAGCTCGCGCAGACCTCGCGCGCCGTTTCCGACGCGCTCGGCCTTCAGGCGGATTCCATCGTCGGTCGGCTCAACGCGACCAGCGCCGATGCGGTCGAGTCCATGCAGGGCGTCGGCGATACGGTCGCGGGCCAGCTCGCGGAGACCTCGCGCCATGTCTCGGAAGCCCTGGTCGCCCACGCGGACGGGCTCGTTGGACGAATGAACGCCAGCAGCGCCGACGCGCTGGAGTCCATCCGCGGACTCGGCGACACCGTCGCCGACCGCCTCGTCGATACGTCGCGGTCCGTCTCGCACGCGCTCGGCGCTCATACCGACACGATGGTCGCGCGGCTCGGTTCGAGCAGCGCGGAAGCGCTCGAATCGATGCAGTCGTTGGGCGACGCCGTCACGGGACGTCTCGTCGAGACGTCTCGAACGATCGCCGGCGCGCTCGATATTCACGCCGATCAGGTCACCGGGCGGCTCAACGCCAGCAGCGCGGACGCGCTGGAGACGATGCGCACGCTCGGCGACAGCGTGGCCGAGCGTCTCTCCGATACGTCCCGCTCCGTCGCGAGCGCCTTCGACGCCCACGCGGACGAGGTGATTGGCCGGCTGAACGCAAGCAGCACGGACGCCCTCGAATCGATGCGCGGGCTCGGCGACAGCGTCGCCGAACGGCTCTCCCATTCGTCCCGCTCCGTCGCAAGCGCGCTCGACTCCCATGCCGACCAGGTCATTGGCCGGCTGAATGCGAACAGCACGGACGCCCTCGAATTGATGCGCGGCCTCGGCGACAGCGTCGCCGAGAGCCTCTCCGAGACGGCCCGCGCCGTATCGAGCGCTCTTGGCGCGCAGTCGGAAGACATTGTCGCGCGCGTCAATGCGAGCGGCGGCGACGCCATTGTGGCGCTTCGCAACCAGGGCGACGGCGTCGCCGCGCAGCTGGCGCATGCCTCCGCGGCGACGACGAGCGCTTTCGCCTCGCATGCGGACGAGATCGTCGGCCGCATCGCGCTGAACAGCGCTCAGTCGCTCGACGCGATCCGGCAACACGAAGCGATGGTGGCGGCGCGGCTCGCCGAGGCGTCCGCCGCCTTGACAGGCGCGCTGGGCGGCCACGCCGACAACGTCGTCAGCCAGATCGCAGCCGTCAACGAGCAGACCGTGCAGGCGATCCGGACGCAGACCGATTCGGCCGCGGCTCGCCTCGACGCGGCGGCGCTCGCGGTGACGAGCGCGATCGCCAACCATTCGGACGACGCGGTCGGCCGCATCACGTCGAGCAGCGAGCGCGCGGTCGTCGCGCTTCGCACGCATGGCGATGAGGCCGCCTCGCGTCTGTCGGCCTCGCTCGACTCGGCCAGCGCAACGGCGCTCGAAAGCGTCGACGCCCTGGTCAACCGGATCGACGCCAGCAGCTCGGAGGCCGTGCAGGCGCTCCGCGAGCATGGCGAGGGTCTCGCCGGACGTCTTGCGGAGGCGGCGGGCGCCGTCAGCGCGCAGGGCGAGCAGGTCGCAACGCGGCTTACCGAGGCGACTTTCCGCATGCGCGGCGCGCTCGACGTTCACGGCAGCGATGTGGTCGAGCGCATCAGCGCGACCGGCAGCCAGACGGTCGAAGCGATCCGCACGCAGGGGAATTCGGTCGCCGAACGGCTCAGCGAAGCGAGCGACGCGCTGTCGCGCGACTTCGGAGAGCGGTCCGAGGCGCTCCTCGACCGGCTGGAGACAAGCGGCTCGCGGCTCAACGACACCGTGCTCGTTCAGGGCGACAGCCTCGTCTTCCGGCTCAACGGCGTCACGGACCGGCTGCACGAAACGGTCGTCGAGCGGGGCCGGTCCCTCGAAGAGAGGCTCGACGGTTCGACCGATCGGCTGGCCTCCCTGTTGCGGGATCGGGCGGAGGACGCCGCGCAGGCGCTCGACGCCGCCGCGGTCCGCTGGAGCGATCATTTCGACACGCGTGAAGCTCAGCTCAAGGGCGCGGCGGACGAGCGCGCGTCCGCGATCGAGGCCTCGATCGGCGAGTTCGACGCGGCGCCTCATCGCCGCCATCGCGGTTCAGGGCGCGGAGACGCAGACCAGGCTCGAAGCCGCCACGGGCGATGCGCTCGCCAGGCTCAATGTCGACGCCGAGCAGATCGGGGCGCGCTTCTCGTCGCTTGCCGCCGACGCGGCGGACGCGTCGAGGGCGGCGGCCGAGGCCGTGCGGGATGCGCTTGGCGGCCAGGTCGCGACCTTCGAGACGCTGGTCGGCGAACGCGGCGCGCTTCTCGTCGACGCCCTCGCCTCGCAGTCGGAGCGGGTGCGCGACCATCTGGAGGCGCTCGACAATCTGGTCGGCGACAATGGCCACAGCTTCGTGGACCGGATCGCCGTCCAATCCAACGAACTGAGCCAGCGCATGAATTCGCATCTCTCCGCCATGGACGGGATGATGCGGGTGCGGCGCGACGAGTTCGACAAGCATTTCAACGATCATCTTGAAGAGCTGTCGGAAAAGTCGGCCCTTCGCCTCGGCCAGTTCGAATCGGCCTCCGCCGCCCACCACCAGGCGGTGGACCTGGCGCTGACTTCGCATACCCGCCGGATCGAGACATCGCTCAGCGATGGCCTCGGACGCTTCGACACGACGATCGACGGTCGCGGACGGGAGATCGTCCGCCAGATCGGCGAGAAGTCGGAAGCGCTCTCCTCCGATATCGCCACCAAGCTCGGGGCGATCGAGGAGACGCTCGTGACGCGCGGCGGCGCGGTCGACGAACAGCTCGGCCGCCGGAACCAGGAGGCCGCCTCGCTCCTCGACGCGCGCCTCAGGGCTGTGGACGATCGCGCCCAGGAGCGCCTGACCCAGGTCTCGACGGTGCTCGAAGGCCTGCTCGGCAAGATCGAGGACGGGCTTGCCCAGCGCGGCCGCGCGCTGTCGGAGCTGCTCGCGAGAAACACGCTCGAAACCGCCCGCGCCCTCAGCGAGGGCGGCCGCGAGCTTGTGCAGGGCATGGATGCGAAGTCGCTCGAAATTGCGGATGTGCTGGAAAAGCGCGCGCGGGAGCTGACGCAGACGCTCTCCGCCCTTGCCCAGGACATCAATGCGACCCTTGCCGGCCGCGTCGACGACGTGGCGCGCTCGCTGAGCTCCGGCGTCGACCGATTCAAGGACGGCGTGGTCGAACCGATGCAGTCCCTCGCGCAGGCGTTCGACGCGAATCGCGCGGCGCTGGAAGACAAGGTCGGCGATCACGCCGAACGTGTCTCGGCCATGCTCGAGACCCATCGGGCCTCGCTCGGCGCGGCCTTCGACGCGCATCGCGCGACGATCGGCGGCGCCGTCGCCGACCATCGGGCGGCGCTGGAGGAGGCCGGGCGGCGCAACGCGCAGGACTTCGACTCGCGCCTCGCGGCGCTCGCGGAGGCCGCTGACCAGAGCGCGCGCATCATCGACGCGCGTCTTGCGGACCTCGGCGACGCCGCCAACCGCAATGTCGGCATGATCGACGAGCGGCTCGGGGCGCGGCTCGACGCGATGCGCGAGACCTTCGCGAAAATCGCGTCCGAGACGGACCAGACCCTGGCCGTGCGCGGCTCCGAGCTTTCCTCCTCGCTCGCCTCGCGCGTCGACGATCTGCGGGGCGTGCTGGACGGGAAGGGCGCCGATCTCGTGGCGTCGCTCGGCGCGCGCGGCGACGATGTCGCCTCCCGCATCGACTCGGTCGGCGCGCGGGCGATCGAGAGCCTCGACCAGCAGATGTCCGGCCTCGCCGAAGCGCTTGCCCGGCGCACGGATGAACTGATCGCGGCGATCAACGGCAGCGCTTCGGATCCGATCCGGGTCCTGGGTTCGCTCGCCGGCCAGCTCCGCACGGAAGTCACGAATTCCGGCGAGGCGCTGCGCGCCTATTCCGAAGAGGCGACGCGCCAGTCCGGCGAAGCCGTCGAGGCGCTGCTCAAGCGTCTCACCGAGCAGGTCCAGACCTCGGCCGCTTCCCTTCGCGACACGGTTGCGCGAAGCGCCGAGACGTCCGTCGGTTCGCTTGCCGCGACCGGCGACCGGTTGCGCGGCGAGATCGCGCAGGCGATCGACGAGCTTGGCAAGACGACCGCGGCGGTGGATCTGTCCGTGGCCTCGGCGGGCGACCGGCTCGCCGCGGTTCAGGGCGGCCTTGCCACCCGGGTCGAGGACTTCCAGAGGGCGCTCGGCGGCATCGCCGCTCAGGTCGCGACGCTGGGGCGGCTCGCCTCCACGACGCAGACCGACGCCGGCGCCATTGCTTCGCAGCTTGCCCAGCACTCGGAGACGCTCGCCGGCGTCGCTCGCGAGCTCAGCGAGCGGCAGGAATTGCTCGACGTCGCGCTCGAACGCCGACAGGCGGGCCTGCAAGGCCTGCTGACCGATCTGGCGGGCCGGGGCGAAGCCTTCGAATCCGTGCTGGCGCGCTTCGCCTCCACCGTCGAGGACAGTTTCTCGCGGGCCCAGGCGCGCGCGCAGGAGGTCAGCGCCGCGCTCGCGGCGGCGACCCGCAGCGCCTCCGTCGCCGTCGCGGGGCAGTTCGAGACCATCCGCGAAACGGCCGCCAAGGAGCGGGATCAGACCGCCGAGACCCTGCGGGCGACGGTCGACGAGACGAACGCCCAGCTCACGGGAGCGCTCGAGCGCGCGGCCGAGCGGTTCCGGCGCTCCGTCGCCGAGGTCAAGGAGATGGCGTCGCAGGTCCAGCGCGATCTGGAGGCGACCCGGCAGGAATTGCGCCGGGGCGTGCTCGAACTGCCGCAGGAGACGAGCGAGACGGCCGAAGCCATGCGCAGGGTCGTCTCCGACCAGATCCGGGCGCTGAAGGAGCTCGCTTCGCTTGTGTCCGAGAGCGGCGCCGCATTCGACGTGTCGGAGCCGGACGAGGCGCGCATCGCGGCCGCGGGGGGCGGGGGGGCGTCCATGCGCTTCGAGCCCCGCCCGTTCCGGCCGGAGCCCGAGCCGCCGCGCGCGGAGGCCGTCCGGGAAACCGCGCTGGCGCGGGTGGCCGAGGCCATCGAGACCTCGCTCGAAGAAGAGCCGCTGCCTCCGGTTCTCGTACCGGCCCCGCCGGCCCGTATCGTGGCGCCGGAGCCGCCGGCCGCGCAGCCGCAGGATCGCGGTCAGCCCGGCTGGCTGTCCAATCTCCTCGCCGCCGCCTCGCGCGACGACGAGCGGGATCTGCAGTCCGAGCTTGCGCCTTCGCCGCCGACGCCCGAGACCCTTGACGCCCTGACCGAAGGGATCGCGGGTCTCATCGACAACGCCGCGGCCGCCGAAATGTGGGACCGCTGGCGCCGCGGCGACGTGACAGGCGTATCGCGCCGCCTCTACACCGAAGCCGGACAGGAGACATTTGACGAAATCCGCCGCCGCTACCGGTCCGAACCGCAGTTCCGCGAGACGGCCGCGCGCTATACGCAGGAGTTCGAACGGCTGCTTTCCAAGGTGAGCCAGAGCGATCGCGACGGATCGCAGTGGAAGGCCTATCTCCTGTCCAACGCGGGCAAGGTCTATACGATCCTCGCCCACGCTTCGGGGCGCCTTGGATAGACGAGTTGGCCTTCGTCGCCCGTGGGCATGGTCCCCGCGGGCGACAGCGCGGGCCGCTTTTGCGAGCTCCGGCGGTCAGCCGCCGTAGATGGCCTTGTAGGTTTCGCGCAGGATGGCCTTCTGCACCTTGCCCATCGTGTTGCGCGGAAGCTCGTCCACCAGGAAGACCCGTTTCGGCGCCTTGAACCTGGCGAGCCTTCCGGCCAGCGCGGCGAGAATGGCGTCTTCATCCAGAGCGGCGCCGGGCGTGGGGACGACGACCGCTGTGACGCCTTCGCCGAAGTCCGGATGCGGCGCGCCGAACACGGCGCTTTCGAGCACGCCTTCGATTGCGTCGATCTCGCTCTCGACCTCTTTGGGATAGACGTTGAAGCCCCCCGAGATCACGAGATCCTTGGCGCGGCCGACGATGTGGATATAGCCGTCCTCGTCCACCCGTCCGAGGTCTCCGGTGATGAAATAGCCGTCGGCCCGGAATTCCTGCGCCGTCTTCTCGGGCATCCGCCAGTATCCGCGAAAGACATTGGGGCCCTTCACCTCGATCACGCCCGTCTCGCCCTGCGGCAGAAGCGCGCCGCTCTCGGGCTCGCAGACGCGCACGCTCACCCCCGGCAGCGCGAAGCCGACCGTGCCCGGCCTCCGCTCGCCGTCATAGGGGTTCGACGTGATCATGTTCGTTTCCGTCATCCCGTAACGTTCGAGGATGGCGAAGCCGGTGCGCTCGCGCCAGGCGCGATGCGTCTCGGCCAGGAGCGGCGCCGAGCCGGAAATGAAAAGCCGCATGTTGGCGCAGGCTTCGCGCGTGAGGCCGGGATGGTCGAGAAGGCGGGTGTAGAAGGTCGGCACGCCCATGAGCGAGGTCGCGCGCGGCAGGGCGGCCACGACCGCATCGGCGTCGAAGCGGTTCTGGTAGATCATGGTCGCGCCGGCCAGAAGCGCCACATTGATCGCAACGAAGAGCCCGTGCGTGTGGAAGACGGGCAGGGCGTGGATGAGCCGGTCGGCCGAAGTGAAACGCCAATAGTCGACGAGCGTCAGCGCGTTCGAGGAGAGGTTGCGATGCGTCAGCATCGCGCCCTTGGAGCGGCCGGTCGTACCGGAGGTGTAGAGGATGGCCGCGAGGTCGTCCGCCTCGCGCGGGACCGTCTCGAAGGCGGCGGGCGCATCCGCAAGGCGCTCCGCGAAGGAGCCGTCCCCGGACTGTCCGAGGCTTTCGACTTCCGGAATGCCGAGCTTTTCGCCCAGCGCCCGGAACGGCCCCAGCGCCTCGGGCCGGCAGATGGCGAGGGCTGGCTCGGCGTCGTCGAGGAAATATTCGATCTCGGCGAGCGTATAGCCCGTGTTGAGCGGCAGGAGCGCCGCGCCGGAGCGTAGGCAGGCGAGCGCCAGCGCCACCACGTCGGTCGATTTCTCCACCTGCGCCGCAACCCGGTCGCCCGGCTTCACGCCGAGGGCGACGAGCGTATTGGCCATGCGTCCCGAGCGCTCGAAAAGCCCGGCATAGGTCAGCGAAAAGGCGCCAGCGTCGAGCGCGAGCTGATCCGGGTTTTTCGCCCGGCTCGCAATGATGTCGAACAGGTTGTCGGAGGCAGGCAACTTCGCCCTCTCGATAAAGCGTTGCAAGGCCCGGAGCGCCGCCCGGGCGGTCGCCGCGTTCTAGCCGACCTTGAGCCGCGCGGCGACGGGTTTTGCGCCGCTCAAGACGCCGTCAGCCCGGCGCCTTGCCGAGGGGGATGCCGTTGATCGTGATCGCGCGGTTCTGAGCCACCTCGATGACCCACGACAGGCTGCCGTCGCTTTCCGTCTTGGCGAGCCCCTTGGCCATCGCGAGACCGGGCAGGGCCTTGCGCTCGATGTCGGGGCCGAGGCCCTTGACCGCAGCCATCGTCATGTCGAAATTTCGCATCCGAATGAACATCGAACCCGCGGCGTGGCCCTCGACATAGCGGATCTCGCCCTGGAGGTTCGCGTCCAGCGCCGGCGCGACCAGATGCGAGGGCGCAATTTCGACCCGGAGCGGTCCGGCGCTGAGCAGAGCCTCGGCGACCTTGGCCATGTCGTCGTCCGTCAGCCTCGGCTGCCCATGGTCGAAGTGGATCCGGTCGATCGCCGTCGAGGCCGCCGCGGAAAAGTCGATGCCTTTCAGCGTCGCGGAAAGGTCGATCTTCGAGGGCGTGAGCGTCGCGGCGCCGGGCGGAGCGAGGCCGACCGGGAGGCTGAGGCCCTCCGCGTTGAAAGCCAGGTTGACCGCGCTGTCAGGGCCGGCGTTCGAGAGGCCGGTCGCCATCTTGAAGCTGGTCAGCGTGATCGCGCCAAAGGGGGAGGAAATGAGCGCCTTGGACCCCTCCGCGCCCTCCGCCAGCTTGACGCCTGGCGCCGCAATGTCACGCAGCAGGCCCTTCAGCTCCTCGGCGTGGGGCTCGAGATTCTCGCGGTTGGCCGAGATGAGCGACCACGCGTCGAACACTTTGCGGGTCTTGAGGCCATCGAAGCCGAGGTTGAACGCGACGCTGTCGAAGCGTCCGTCAACGCTGACCGGACGCTGATCCTTGCTTTCGCCGGACATCCGGAAACCGACGTCCGAAAAGGAGTCCTTCGCGGTGCTGGACACGCCGCCGTTGCCCGCGACGGTCGTCGCATACTTGGCTTTGAGCGTCCCGAAATCGATCGACTGTTCGAGGCCCGGTCCACGCGTCGTCGAGGCGCCGCCGTCGCCGCTCGCCGAGCCGTCCGTCCACCAGGCGATGGACGGGTCCACGACCAGGCTCTGGCTGAAATTCTTGATCTCGAAGGTGCTGGTCACACCCTGCGAATGCGCGACGAGCTTCGGGAACGAGTTCATCGTCAGCCGCCACTTGCCGTCGTCCTGCTCGGTGAGCTTGTAGACGATCTGCGCCGGCTCGTAGGTCATTTCGCCGCCGAGGCCTTTCAGGGCGCCGCTGACCGCGCCGAGGTCGAACGAGACGACATAGGCGGAGCCCTCCGGCTTGACCGTTACGAGCGGCGACGCGTCAGCCGCCAGCTTCGGCAGGATGGCGGCGAAGAAACTCTGCAGGCTTGCAGCGCCTTCCGGGGTCGCCGGTTTGTCGGCGGCCAAAGCCGGACCGACCGCGAGCGCCGCGAGGACAAGCGCGCGAGGAGCCGCGCGCCGAAGAAAAGCAGACATGCTTGGCCTTTCAGAGACTCTAGTCGCGCGGCAGCTTACCCGAATCTCCACGACGATGCGCGGCAATCCGGCGAGGCGCTTCGTGCGCCCCGCGCCAGCGATCTCAACCGGCCGGCAGGGCCGCGACGCGGCCCTTGGGCGCCGTCGCCTTCGCGACGCCCGCCCGGACCGCGGCCTGCACCTTCTCGAAGGCGCGCACCTCGATCTGACGCACGCGTTCGCGGGAAACGCCGAATTCGGTCGAGAGTTCCTCGAGCGTGATCGGGTCATCCGCCAGCCGGCGCGCCTCGAAGATGCGACGCTCGCGCGGATTGAGGACCAAGAGCGCGCTCTTCAGCGCGGTATGGCGCGCGTCCGATTCCTCGCGGTCGGCGAGCTGGGATTCCTGGTCGGCGGTGTCGTCGACCAGCCAGTCCTGCCACTCGCCTTCGCCTTCCTCGCGCAAGGGGGCGTTGAGGGACGCATCGCCGCCGAGGCGGCGATTCATGTCCACCACGTCCTGCTTTGACACGCCGAGGCGGCGCGAGATGATCTCGACCTGATCGTCGCGCAGGTCGCCCTCGTCCAGCGCGGAGATGCGGCTCTTCGCCTTGCGCAGATTGAAGAAGAGCTTCTTCTGGCTCGCCGTCGTGCCCATTTTCACGAGCGACCAGGAGCGCAGGATGTACTCCTGGATCGAGGCGCGGATCCACCACATCGCGTAGGTCGCGAGCTTGAACCCCTTGTCCGGCTCGAAGCGCTTGACGGCCTGCATCAGACCGACGTTGCCTTCGGAGACGACCTCGCCGATCGGCAGGCCATAGCCGCGGTAGCCCATCGCGATCTTCGCGACGAGGCGCAGATGCGACGTGACGAGCTTGTGGGCGGCCTCGCGGTCGCCGTGCTCGCGCCAGCGCTTGGCGAGCATATATTCTTCCTGCGGCTCCAGCATGGGGAACCGCTTGATCTCCTGCAGGTAACGGGCAAGCCCCGACTTACCCGCAATGACGGGAAGGGACGCGGCCATCTAATCCTCCAGTCGGAGCCCGGTTACTGGCCGTCTCCGTCGGCGCTATGGCCGGTTCGATATATTGTGGTCGAGCAAGCATGGCCGAAAAAGGGCCGGACGGAACCCATCTTCGCAACAGGAAGATGAAATTGTCGTAACATACGGATGACGAATTCTCTTTGTTTCACGACTGAGAATTTTTTTGCAATGCCTTGAGAAGAGTTGAGAAATCGTGAGGAGGCTCGCTCTCGAAACGAAGCGGCTCGCCGGTGATCGGGTGTTCGAAGCCAAGAATGGCGGCGTGGAGCGCCTGCCGGCCGAGCGCGGCCAGAGCCGTCCCTGGACCGTTCCCCAAGCAGGCCCGCCTTGGTCTTGAAGCCCGCGCCATAGACTGAGTCGCCGAGCAGCGGATGGCCGATCGAGGCCATATGGACGCGGATCTGATGGGTGCGGCCCGTCTCCAGTTCGCAGGCGACGAGGCTCGCCGGTCCAAGCGCCTCCTCCACGCGCCAGTGGGTGACGGCGTGGCGGCCGCGCTCCCCGGGGACGGTCGCCATCTTCTCGCGCTGATGCGGGTGGCGGGCGATGGCCGCGTCGACCCTTCCGGCCGCGATGTCGAAGGCGCCCCAGACGATGGCGAGGTAGGCGCGCTCCAGCGAGCCGGTCCGGCCATGGTCGGCGAACAATTCGGCAAGGCCCTGATGGGCGGCGTCCGTCTTGGCGACGACGAGCAGGCCGGAAGTGTCCTTGTCGAGCCGATGCACGATGCCGGGCCGCTTCACCCCGCCGATGCCAGACAGGCTCGCGCCGCAATGGCGGATCAGCGCATTGACCAGCGTTCCTTCCGCGTGACCCGGCGCCGGATGGACGACGAGCCCCGCCGGCTTGTCGATCACGATCAGATGCTCGTCCTCGAACACGACGTTGAGCGCAATATCCTGGCCTTCGACCGGAAAATCCTCCGGCGGCGGCGCCTCGAACCGGATCGCCGCGCCCTCGGAGAGCTTTGCCGCGGGGTCGCGGACGGTTTCGCCGTCGACCGTCACCTCGCCCGCCTCGATCAGCGCCTTGAGACGCGTGCGCGACAGCGCAAGCCGCCGCTCGGCCGCGCTGCGGCCGAGGAAACGGTCGAGCCGCTCGCCGGCGCCCGAAGCGTCCACCTCGAAGACCTGCTCGCCCTCGGGCGTCGTCAGCGGGACGCGCGGAGCGGGCTCGGGCGTCGGCGTGTCCTCCGGCTCGTCGGTCGCGTAGGCCCGCTTCCAGGCGCGCTGCTTCGCCTTGTTGCTCACGCGCGCTCCCGCCTCCGCGAGCGGCCGCCGCCGGCCGGCTCCGCCGCGGGCGGGGCGACGAGCGGCCCGAGCGCCGCGACGATCGCTTCCATCGTCGGACGTGCGCCGGGCTTGTGCGCATCGAGCCCGCGCCGCATCGCCGCGACATGGCCGGGCGTGTTGCCGCAGCAGCCGCCGACGATCCGCGCCCCGCAATCGACGGCGAGGCCCGCATAGATCTCCATGAGCTCCGGGGTGCCGGAATAGTGGATCTCCGCCCCATGCCAGTGCGGCACGCCCGCATTGGCCTTGGCGATCAAGGTGGCCTTCGGGTCGGCTTCGCTCATCGCGAGGATGGCGACCAGGAGGTCCGAGGCGCCGACGCCGCAATTCGCGCCGAAGGCGAGCGGCTTCGGATCGAAAGCCTCGACGATCGCGCCGAGCGCCGCGGGCGCGACGCCCATCATCGTGCGTCCCGCCGTGTCGAAGCTGGCCGTGACGGTGTAGGGCATTCCGGCCCTTGCCGCCGCCCTGGCCGCCGCGCGGATCTCCTCCGTCGCCGACATGGTCTCGATCCAGACGACGTCCGCGCCGCCCGCCTTCAACCCCTCGATCTGCTCGACGAAAACCTCGACCGCCTCGTCCTCGGTCAGCGGACCGAGCGGCGCAAGCAGGTCGCCGGTCGGCCCGACCGAGCCCGCGACGACCACCTTCCGCCCCGCCTTGTCCGCGACGGAGCGCGCGATCTCGGCGGCCAGCTTGTTCAGTTCATGCGCGCGGTCCTGGAGGTTGTGCAGCATCAGGCGGCGCCGGTTTCCGCCGAAGGAATTGGTGAGGATGATGTCGGAGCCGGCGTCGACAAAGGACTGATGCAGCGCGCGGATTCGGTCGGGGTGCTCGGCGTTCCAGCGCTCGGGCGTCTCGCCCGAGACGAGGCCCATCGCGAAGAGATTGGTGCCCGTCGCGCCGTCCGCGAGCAGCGGGCGGCCTTCGGCCAGAAGGGTCTGCAACATGGGTCCTCGCGAAATTCCCGCCGCGGCGGGCCGCTTCAATTAGGCACGGGAGGCGCCGCCCGCAAGGCGGCACGATGTCACGGAACGCCGGCATTTTCCTGCGCGATCGCTGCCTAAAATCGGATCGCAGCCATATGGAGACTAGGGGCGATCCGAGCCTGTCTCCGGCGGAGGCCCGACATAGACGGCGCGCGGCCGGATGAGGCTGCGCTGATCAATATTGACGATTGGCAATGTGAAGCCTTGTCTCTGCGTCATTACGGCAAAGGACACAACGCCATGCTCTCAGACGCCGAGGCTTCCCCGGACTTCCCCGCCACGCGGGCTTTCCTCGCCGCCATCGGCGGGAGCCTCGGCCTGTCGGCGGAAGGGCAGGCGCGCCTGCGTTTTGCGGGCGAGGGCGAGCTTCCCTCGGCCTTCGCGGTCAGCGATCTCGCCGCCGCTTCCGTCGGAGCCGCCGGGCTCGCGGTCGCGGATCTGATCGGGCGCCTTGTTCGGAGAGGCGCCCGAGGTCGTCGTCGATCGGCGGCTCGCGTCCGGCTGGTTCGGCATGTCGCTCCGGCCGGTCGGATGGTCCTTGCCCTCGGTCTGGGACCCGATCGCCGGAGACTATGAGGCGAGCGACGGCTGGATCCGGCTGCACACCAACGCGCCGCATCACCGCGCCGCGGCGCTCGCGGCCCTTGGGGTGGAAGGCGACAAGGCCGCCGTCGCCGCCGCCGTCCGCCGCTGGCGGGCCGACGATCTGGAAACCGCCGTCGTTATGCGCGGCGGCTGCGCGGCGACGATGCGGAGCCTCGCGGACTGGGCGGCGCATCCGCAGGGCCGCGCCGTCGCGACGGAACCGCTGCTGAGCGTGGAGCGCGGCGGGCAGGGCGAGGCCACGCGCTGGGCCGCGACGAGGGATCGGCCGCTGGCGGGCTTGCGGGTGCTCGACTGCACGCGGGTTCTCGCCGGGCCGGTCGCGACGCGCTATCTCGCCGGATTCGGCGCGGAGGTTCTGCGCATCGACCCGCCGGACTGGGACGAGCCCTCGGTCGTCCCCGAAGTGACGCTCGGCAAGCGCTGCGCGCGGCTCGACATCAAGACCTCCGACGGGCGGGCTCGTTTCGGGGCGCTGCTCGCGGGCGCCGACGTCTTCGTCCACGGCCTGCGTCCCGGCGCGCTCGACGCACTCGGCTTTGGCGTGGAGGAACGCCAGCGCATCCGGCCGGGCCTCGTCGACGTTTCGCTCGACGCCTACGGCTGGACCGGCCCGTGGGCCGGCCGGCGCGGCTTCGACAGCCTCGTGCAGATGAGCGCGGGGATCGCCGACGAAGGCATGCGGGTCTTCGGCTCCGACAGGCCGAAGCCCTTGCCGGTGCAGGCGCTCGATCACGCGGCCGGCTATCTGATGGCGACGGCGGTCCTGCGCGGGCTCGCGCTCCGGCTCGCGGACGGCGCCGGGTTCCGGGCGCGTTGTTCGCTGGCGCGCGTGGCGCATCTGCTTGGGCAGACGCGGCCGGAAGGGACGGGGCGGGCCTTCGCGCCCTTCGCGGACGACGATTGCGCGCCTGCCATCGAAGCGACCGGCTGGGGTCCGGCGCGCCGTCTCAAGCCGCCCGTCGCCGTCGAAGGCGCGCCGATGCGCTGGACGCTCCCCGCGTCCCCGCTCGGCTCGGCGAGGGCGGAGTGGCGGGCAGAGGCTTCCTGATCCGCGTCGGGCTTGCGGAATGCCCGACCGCGCTGAGCCGTCGCGATGCCTTTCGCAAGCTCTTCGAGCGAGCAGGGATGACTAACTCCTGCTCCCGCCTGTGATAAAACTTTTTAAAGAGAAATCTTGCGGGAGGAGATCGGCATGGCGCTCAGGAAGGGATACAAGGAACTGCTCGCGGAAGCGCGCGAGCAGATCGAGACGATCAACGTCAATTCGGCCCGCGCGGCCCTGGGTTCGGAGAACGCCGTCTTCGTGGACATTCGCGACACCCCCGAGCTGGAACGCGAGGGGATGGTTCCTGGCGCCGTCCACGCGCCGCGCGGAATGCTGGAGTTTCTGGCCGACCCGGAGAGTCCCTATCACAAGCCGGCGTTCGCCTCTGGAAAGCGCCTCATCCTCTATTGCCAGTCGGGCGGGCGCTCGGCGCTCGCTGCGGCCACTCTGAAGGACATGGGCGTCGCCAACGTCTGCCACGTCGATGGGGGCTTCGCAGCCTGGCGGAACGCGGGCTGTCCGACGGCGCCAAAGGAATCCGGCGCCTGAACCCGCGCGGCTGCGCTGCCGTTTGAGAGCCACTCGTCGCCAGCCGCGGCTCGCTGCGAATAACGCCGCTCACTCGACGGCGTCGAGGCGTTCCCGCACCTTCTCCGCCAGCTCTTCGAGCGAGAAGGGCTTGCCGATCACATGCACGCCCGGCGCCAGCCTCCCGTGGCGGATGATGGCGTCGCGGCTGTACCCGGTCATGTAGAGGACGCGCAGGCCCGGGCGTCGCTTGACGGCCTCCTCGGCAAGCTCCCTCCCATTGTACTCGCCGGGCATGACGACATCGGTCAGCAGGAGGTCGAGCGGCGGCGCATGGTCGATGAGGTCGAGCGCGCCGCGGCCGTCGTTGGCCTCCTCCACGCGATATCCGAGCTCGCGCAGCGATTCGGTCGCATAGGCGCGGACGCCATCGTCGTCCTCCACGACCAGGATGCTCTCGCGGCCGCCCGGGCGCACGAATTCCGGACGCGTCCGCTCCCCGAGTTCGGCCGAAAGCGACGCCTGCCGCGGCAGGAATATGCGCACGATCGCGCCGCGAGCGGGCTCGCTCTCGATCTCGACGCAGCCGCCCGACTGCCGCGTGAAGCCGTAGACCTGGCTGAGGCCGAGGCCCGTTCCCTTGCCGATCTCCTTGGTGGTGAAGAACGGGTCGAAGGCGCGGGCGCGCGTGTCCGCATCCATTCCGACGCCGGTGTCCACGACCGCGATCATCACGTATTCGCCGGGCTCGGCGCGCTCGGGCAGCGCCTCCGCGTGGTCCGCGTCGAGAACGCGATTGGCGGTTTCGATCAGAAGTTCACCGCCGCGCGGCATCGCGTCGCGCGCATTGAGGGCGAGATTGATCAGCGCGTTTTCAAGCTGGTTCGGATCGACAAAGGCGTTCCAGAGCCCGTCCGCGAGAATGGTCCTGAGGGCGATCGGCTCGCCGAGCGTCCGTTGCAGGAGGTCGCAGAGTCCGAGCACGAGCGCGTTGGCGTCGACCGCCTGCGGCGCGAGCGCCTGGCGGCGGGAGAAGGCGAGCAGGCGGGCCGTCAGCGCGCCGGCGCGCTGAACGCCCTGAAAAGCCATGTCCCTGGCGCGGGCGATCTTCGCTTTCGCGGGCGAATCGGGAAGCTGCGCAGCCTGGCGGTCGATCGTGTCGAGACCGCCAAGCATCAGCGTGAGCAGGTTGTTGAAGTCATGCGCGACGCCGCCGGTAAGCTGCCCGAGCGCCTCCATCTTGAAGGCCTGACGCAGACGCTCTTCGAGCCGGCGGCGTTCGGTGACGTCGCGGGCGCTCACGACCACGCGGCGCGGTTCGTCCTCGCGGCCGGGAACGCCCGTCGCGACCGCCTCGATGATGAGTCCCTGATGGTTGCGCTCGTAGCGGTACGTTCCTTCCTGCCGGAGACAGGCCTCGAGATGGCCGTTGAGTTCTCGCCCCGAGACGGGTCCGAGGACATCGTCCGTCCTTCGGTCGACCACCTGATCCCGGCTCATTCCATAGACGCGCTGCAGCTCCGGGTTGACCTCCTGGAAACGGAAGCCGTCTCCGTCCTCGACCAGCACCGAATGGAGTTCGGGCGAGTTTTCGAAGAAGGTCTTGACCAGGGCTTCGCTCGCCGCGAGCTGCTCGGTCCGCTCGACGACGCGCCTTTCGAGGGTCTCGTTCAGGCGCGTCAGCTCCTCCTCGGCGCGCTTCGCCGCCGTGATGTCGTGAGCGACGCCGATGAAGCCTGCATGTTCGCCTTCGGGCCCCCATTTCGGCCGGGACTCGGAGCGGATCCATCGCCATTCGCCGTCCGCGCGCCGATAGCGCGCTTCGAGCGCGAAGGGTTCGAGGGACGCTTCCTTGGCGCGCTGTTCCTCCAGGATGCGCGGCAGGTCGTCGGGGTGCAGCGCGTGACGCCAGTCGAACGCCAGCGCCTCGGCGTAGGGGAGGCCAAGGAAATCGATGTAGGCCTGATTGACGAATTCCCTCAGGCCGCCGCGCGCGGTGACCCACATCGGCACGGGCGCGCTGTTGGCGATGGTGCGGAAGCGTTCCTCGCTCTCCGCGATCCGTCGCTCGGCGAGCTTGCGATGGGTGATGTCCGTCACCACGACATAAACGCCGGCCACCGCGCCGGACCCGTCGCGGTGGGGAATATGCGTCACTTCCGTGATCGCATTGCCGGTCGAACGGAAAAAATCGACCTCGTAGGTCACCGGCTCTCCGGCCAGCGCGCGTTCGAGATAGGGGCGCCGCGCCTGATACATCGCCGGGTTCATCACCGTATCGACCCGCTGTCCGACGATCGACTCGCGCGGGCGCTCGAACCAGGCTTCGTAAGTGCGATTCACGAAGCGGAAGACCTGGTCCTTGTCGACATAGGAGATGAGGAGGGGCAGGGCGTCGGCGACGCCCCGCAGACGCTCCTCGCTGGCGCGCGCCTGCCGCTCGGCCTGCTCCAGTTCGCGCTCCCGATCGCGAAGCCGTTCCACCATCGCCTTGCGGGATGTGGCCTCGCGAAAGGCCACTCCAACGCCGTCGCCCACGGGATAGACCCGGACGTCGAAGACGCGGGCAGGGTCGGTGAGCATCGCGTGTCTCGAACGTCTGCGGCTCGCGTTGGACCATGACCGCCCGGTAGCGCCGCTCGAATTCCGTGCCCTTGGCCTCGGGCCAGAGTTCGAAGAGGTCTTTGCCCAGAACCTCCATCCGCGGCCGCCCGAAAATCCGCTCCGCGACGGCGTTGACCACGACGAAGCGCGACCGGGCGTCAAGGGCGAAAAACCCCTCATCGAGCCCGTCGAGGATGGCGTCGAGCGGCGGCGCGGCAGGCGCCTCGGGGGCGGGAACGATGCGTCTCTGCCGTCCCGCCGTCCGGTTGTTCGCGGTCATTTCAAAGCGTCGCCTCCCCGACGACGGCGACGGAGGCGCTGCGGATGAACAGCTTCCCGTCGGCGGACCAAGACCCATGCTCTTCGGTCAAATATAGGGTCTTGCGGCGCATGAAGGAAAGGGGAGGGCCGGCGGCCGGCCGCGCGCGCGCGCGTTCAGGCAAGTCTTGTTCGCGCCGGTCGCTCATGTTAGCCACCGCAGCGAGAGCGGGGTATAGCGCAGCCCGGTAGCGCGGAAGTTTTGGGTACTTCAGGTCGCAGGTTCGAATCCTGCTGCCCCGACCAGCCTCTTTTACATCTATGATTTCAATGGCTTAGAGGGAGATTTAGAGGCTCCGCTGAAGCCACGCTCCAAGCCAAATGCCAAGCCGAGAAAAAATCATTGATGGCGGCCCCACCTGGTCTCCAACGATCCCCCTGTTGCGGGGCCGGGGAGAGCTTCGCCTGTTTCACGAGAGGCTGGCGTCCGCCTCAGCTATGATCCCGAAACGCCAGATTAAGTCTTAACGATTTCAATCTTCGTGACGGCCAGCGCATCGCCATTGCGGATGTGACGCAGGGCGCTTCCGCCACCATGCCACACGGCCAGGGTCTATCGGCATCGATAACGAACCTCCAAAACATCTTTCATTTGATCAAGATCAAGGAAACGCGAATTGCTACCGATATATGCTCAAGGGCGACGTTTGGTTGTAGCATAGGTTGCGGCAACCAGAGGGAGGCGCCCGATGCCGACACAAGCTCAATCCATCGCCCGCGTCCAATACCTCGTTACGGCCCATGTGGCCGGAATTGCTCAGGTCGCAATCGCTGAGGCTGAGGCGTACCTGGCGTCCGTCCGGCTCGACGAAACATCAACCGAGCGGGCGTCCTTCATGCAACGCCTTCGTCAGGAAGGACCCGCCACTCCCGCGATGGCCGACGTCATGAGGGCGTTGGAGGCGCCGTAAACTCGGTTGACTCGTCCGGGCTACCAGCGCCTGCGCCGACCTTCGCCGCGAGGCGCCCCGTCGCGGGCGCTTCGGACGATGGCGGGGCGATCGGCGCGCGGAAAATAAAGGCCATGCCGGAACTGCTGTTGATTCCGATAATACGAATTATACAACAATTACTTCCGATTTTCCGGCTTTCTGGGTATGATGCCCCATCGTCGTCAATCCGAGAGCCGCCGAATGCGCGAAATCGCCGAAGCCGCCGCCGAAGCTGTGAAGGCTGGGCAGCGATCCGCGCCGCCTTCTTCACGCCATCTTGCGGCTGCCATTCGGTCATCAACTGCGGCGCGCCGGAAGGAAATGTCAGCGCAACCCCTTGAAAAGTCCCGATCCGCGGAAGAAAGCGGCGCGATTTTCGGCCGGTTTTTTGCTGAAAATCGTCCGCAAAATGCTTCGTTTCAGGCGGGAAACGCAGCCAATGAGCGCGCAATCGCATCAAAAATGCACGAAAACGTCGGCCACTTTTCCGGCAGAGGGCGGCCAATGGGCGCTTTGGCTGGCCTCTGAAGGCGGACGGGAGGGTCACGTCTCGGCCCCGATAAGCAGCACGGAAGCGGGGGCTTGTTCGATGGGGCCGACATGAGATAGTCCAGAGCCGTTGAAGGCGCGGCGCCAGGCCAGCGCCCAGGCGCCGCGCTAAGCCAAGCAAGCGGTGAACTGGCCGCAACTTCAATGACTTCCTTGGGTTAGGGGCCGGGTTTCCTTCGTCTCCTGCTGCCCCGACCAGGTTTTGAAACGGCTGTTGGAAACTGGACATGACCGCCCGTATCTACTTTCCCGCCCGCAGCGCCACTCAGTCCGGACAGGGCAAGGACAAATGGGTGCTGGAATATGAGCCGGAGGTCCCGCGCTCCATCGAGCCTTTGATGGGCTGGACAAGCTCGACCGACATGAAATCGCAGGTGAGACTGAAGTTCGACTCCAGGGAGGAGGCGGTCGCCTATGCGACCCGCAACGGCATCGCCTACCGCGTCGAGGAGCCCAAGCCCGTGACCCGCAAGGTCATCTCCTATTCCGACAATTTCGCGCCGAACAGGATCGTTCCCTGGTCGCACTGACGACGAGGCGCGACGGCTCCGTAGCTCAGCTGGATTAGAGCAGCCGCCTTCTAAGCGGCAGGTCGAAGGTTCGAGCCCTTCCGGAGTCGCCAGAAAAATTCAGCAGCCGGTCGAGCCCTGCACACCTGCGCATAAGCGCGCGATTTGAGCTGAAGGTCGAAGGCTGGCGTCGCGGCGTACCCCCGCCTCCACACATATGTGAATAGCGTTCACTGCGTCTGGACGGGCATGTTCGCAGTCAAGCCGATCTGGATCTCCCCGACCAGCGCGGCTTTAGGCCGCCCGGCTCATTAAGTTCAGGGCGGCAACAATAGCCCTGCGCCGGTTTCCCCTCCGGCGCAGGGCGCTTGATCTTCAGGAATCCGCGCTGCGCATAAGGAAAAGGGCGAACGCCCGAAAGCGCCCGCCCTGTAGCCTTCCCGAAATTACTAAAAAATTCCCCAATTCCCCGAGGCCGAAAGAAACCACAAGCCTCGCAACTCTTCTGTGATCGGGATCACACTGCGAACAAACAGGCGGGCGTTCCGTCCTTCCTCTTTGCGCCTATGGATCAGGCGCTCGCCGCGATCCGCGAAATCAAAGCCCTCGCATGGCGCCGTGACCCTCGCCGACAAGGGCTTAAATCGGCGCGACAATATCGTCCGCTCTTGCCGCGGCGCAGCGCTCATGCTGAGGAAGCCGGCATGAAACTTCGATCGCTTCTGTTCGTGCCCGGCGATTCCGAGCGCAAATTTGCGAGAGGCCGGCAGTCGGGCGCCGACGCGCTGATTCTCGATCTCGAAGATTCGGTCGCGCCCGGACAAAAAGCGGAGGCGCGCGCCCGGGTCGCGCATCTGCTCGACGACGCTTCGCCGCGCGCCTGGTCTTTCTTCGTTCGGATCAACGCGCTCGATTCGGGTCTGGCGCTCGACGATCTCGCGGCGGTCGTGAGGCCGGGTCTCGACGCGATTCTGATCCCGAAAGCGAACGGCGCCGAGGACATCGCCCGCTTCGGCCACTACCTCGACGCGTTCGAGACGAAAGCCGGCATCGCGGTCGGCACGGTGAAGATGGCGGTTGTCGCCACCGAAACGGCGAAATCCATGTTCGCGCTCGGCTCCTATGCGCCCGCCCATCCGCGGCTCGCCGCCCTGACCTGGGGCGCCGAGGACCTCGCGGCGGCGCTTGGCGCGACCGAGAACCGCGAAAGCGACGGAGGCTGGACCTTTCCCTATCAGGTCGTCCGCGCGCAATGCCTGTTCGCGGCTTCGGCGGCGGAGGTTGCTCCGATCGATACGATCCACGCCGATTTTCGGGATCTCGAGGGCCTTGAGCGCGATTGCCGCCGCTCGCGCCGCGATGGGTTCCTCGGCCGCATGGCGATCCACCCCGATCAGGTGGAGACGATCAACCGCTGCTATGCGCCTTCCGAAGCCGAAATCGCCCACGCCCGCCGCATCGTCGAGGCCTTCGCGGCCAATCCCGGCGCCGGAACGCTGGGGATCGAAGGCAAGATGGTGGACATCCCGCACCTCAAAGCCGCGCAGAAGACGCTGGCCTCGATCTGAACGGAGGAAGCGAGTCGCTGTGTGTCGTCGCTTACCCTATAGTATGGCCATCATCGACGAGACGAGGGCTCAGTGGATCGCGCTATCCAATTGATTGTGCTGGGTCTGGTGCTGGTTGTCATCGTCTATGCAATCTCGCGGGCCAAGGGCCGGAAGGAATAGGGCCTGCGGCGCGGGAAACGATTCGCTCACTTGCGGGGCGCGGATGGGGGCCGGCTGCTCGGCTACGCCAGCGCGTTCCTGAACAAGCGGCCGTCTTTCATGATGACGATGAGGTTGGCGGGATTCGCCACAAGGTCGATGTCGGTCGTCGGATCGCCGTCGATCAGCAGCAGGTCCGCATAGGCGCCCGGCTCGATGACCCCGATCTTCCTTGGATAGGGATTGCGCGGGCCGGCCATCGCCACGAGCTCGCCATTCGTCCCCGTCGCCATCTTCAGGATCTCGACCGGCGAATACCAGCGCTTCATCTTGGCGAGTTGCGCGCCCTGACGCATGGCGAGCTTCGCGTCGAACAGCGTGTCCGTTCCCCAGGCGGTCTTGATTTTGTACGCCTTCGCGAATCCATAGGCCCTGTCGGTCCCGGCGGTCATGTCGAGCTGCTTGCTGAAGCTGGGCGAGTCGGGCGGAAAGGGCGTCGCGTCCTCGTCATTGAGGAAGGGCTGCGCGCTGAGCCAGACGCCCTTGTCGGCGATGATCTTCGCGGTCTCCTCGTCCATCAGTTGGCCGTGCTCGATGCAGCGCACGCCTGCGCGGATCGCCGTCTGAATGGCGCGCGGCGTATAGGCGTGCACGGTCACGTAAGTGCCCCAGTTCTCCGCCGCCTCGACCGCCGCCCGGAATTCGTCCTCTGTGAATTGCGAGACGTCGAGCGGATCGTAATTGGACGAGACGCCGCCGCCCGCGGCGAGCTTCACCTGGCTTGCGCCGAGCATCAGCTGCTCGCGCACGCGCTTGAGCACCTGCGGAACGCCGTCGGCGATCATGCCGCCGCCAAGCGTCTCCCCATGACTCAGAGGCGCGTCGAAGGGCGCGGGAACCTCGTAGGGCAGGCGGAAATCGCCATGGCCGCCCGTCTGCGAGATCATCGCCCCCGACGGCCAGATGCGCGGGCCCGCGATCAGCCCCGAATCGATCGCGCGCTTGAGGCCGAAGGCCGGACCCGCCATGTCGCGCACGGTCGTGAAGCCGCGCATCAGCGTCTTCTCCGCCTGGTCGGCGGCGACAATGTTGATGTAGCCGATGTCCGCCGTCAGCAATTGCTGGAGCGGCATGGCCGCCATCATCGCGTGCCAGTGGGCGTCGATGAGGCCGGGCGTGAGCGTACGCCCCCCGCCGTCGATCACCTCCATGTCGGCGCCGGGCGGGTTGCCCTTGTCCTCGACCGCCCTGATCGCGTCGCCCTCGACGATGACCGTGAGACCGTCCCGAAGCGCATCCGACTTGCCGTCGAAGACCCGCACGTTCGTGAAGGCGATCGGCTTCCCCGGCGCCGCGCCCGGCGCAACGGACGCCGAAGCCGCCGCGAGACCTCCCGCTGCCGCGGGAGTTTTTCGCCTGGAGGATGCGGCGGGTCCGGCGAGAGGCCCGCGCCGGACGAACCTTCGCTCGACCAGCGCATTCACCCGGGCGAAGGCGGGGCTGCAGCAAAGGCAGCCGGGCCGCGCGGGCCTTGCCGTCGAGACGGGCGAGCAGGCGAAGCGGGACAGGGTCATGCGGAAGACTCCAGCCTCTCCCCGCCGTGAGCCTGTCCTGCCGAGCCTTCCGCGTCCAGACGTGGGCTCACCAGTTCGTCGCGATGTATTGCGTCTCCATGAATTCGAGCATGCCCTCGGCGCCGCCTTCGCGGCCGAGGCCGGACTGCTTCATGCCGCCGAAGGGCGCAGCCGGATCGGAGACGAGCCCGCGATTGAGGCCGACCATGCCGAAGTCGAGTTGTTCGCTCACCCGCAGGCCGCGCTTGAGATCGCCCGTGAAGACATAGGCGACGAGGCCATATTCCGTGTCGTTGGCGCGCGTGACGACTTCGTCCTCGCCCGTAAAGGTCTGGATCGCCGCGACCGGGCCGAAGATTTCGTCCTTCACGCATTCGGCGTCCGCCGGCACCCGGAAGAGCACGGTCGGCGGATAGAAGTAGCCTCTGCCGTTCGGAATCGTTCCTCCCAGCCGCACTTCCGCGCCGCGCGCCACCGCGTCGGCCACGAGGCTCGCGACCTTCTCCCGCGTCGCCATGTTCACGAGCGGCCCGATGTCGATTCCCGGTTCGAGTCCGTCGCCCATCTTGAGCGCGGCCATGCGCTTCGTGAAGCGCTGCGTAAAATCTTCCGCGACCTTCTCGTGCACGTAGAAGCGGTTGGCCGCCGTGCAGGCCTCCCCGATATTGCGCATCTTGGCGAGCATCGCGCCTTCGACCGCCGCGTCGAGATCGGCGTCGTCGAAGACGATGAGGGGCGCGTTGCCGCCGAGCTCCATCGCGGGCTTCAGCACCTGATCGGCGGCTTGCCGCAGGAGCTTGCGTCCGACTTCGGTCGAGCCGGTGAACGAGATCACCCGCACGCGCGGATCGTGCATCATCGCATCGACCACGGGGCCGGGGCTCTTTGTCGGCAGCACATTGACGACGCCCGGAGGCACGCCCGCTTCCTCGAGGATCGGCATGAGCGCCAGCATGGTGAGCGGCGTCTCCGCCGCCGGCTTGATGATGACCGCGCAGCCGGCTGCGAGCGCGGGCGCGATCTTGCGCGTGCCCATGGCGGCGGGAAAGTTCCACGGCGTCACCAGCACCGCGACGCCCGCCGGTTTCTGATGCACGAGGATGCGCGCCCCGGAGGCCGGCGCCCGGCCGAGGTGGCCTTCCGCCCGCACGGCCTCTTCTGAGAACCAGCGGAAGAATTCCGCCGAATAGGTGACCTCGCCGATGGAATCGCCGAGCGCCTTGCCGTTCTCCAGCGTAATGAGCCGCGCCAGCTCGTCGCGCTTCTTCATCATAAGCTCGAAGGCTTTGCGCAACACCTCTCCGCGCTCGCGCGGGCTCTTGCGCGACCAGAGCCTGAAAGCGGCGTCCGCCGCGTCCACCGCGGCCTTCGCGTCCTCGACGGTTCCGGAGGCGACGGAGGCGATGATGGATTCGTCGGTCGGGTTGACGACATCGAATCGTTCGCCGGAAGCGGCGGGCGCGCCAGCGGCCATCGATATAGAGGTCGGTATGTTCGATTGTCCGGGTCATGGGGAATGTTCCGATAGGGCCGGAGGCCTGTCGCGAACCTTTGAACGCTTTTGACGTGCGGACGCAACTGCTCCGGGCGCGCTGTATATTAGAACGTTTATTCCGTTATTGATTGCGTGTGGAATGTTTGTTACATCCCGTTGCACGACGAAAACGGCGGCACACCGGACTTTGCTGTCCGGGCGAGAGGAAGCGTAGACATATCCTTTCGGGAGGAGACCAAGGGCATGACGACGGTTCGGCTTACGATGGCGCAGGCGCTTGTGCGCTGGCTCTGCAACCAGTTCACCGTGGTCGATGGCGAGAAGGTTCCGCTCTTTCCGGGCGTGTTCGCGATCTTCGGCCACGGCAACGTGACCTGTCTTTCCGAAGCGCTCGAAGACGTAAAGGACACGCTGCCCACCTGGCGCGGGCAGAACGAGCAGTCGATGGCGCTGGCCGCGCTCGGCTTCGCCAAGGCCAAAAAGCGCCGCCAGATCATGGTCGCGACAAGCTCCATCGGTCCGGGCGCGCTCAACATGACGACCGCGGCGGGCGTTGCGCACGCCAACCGCCTTCCGATCCTGCTCCTCTCCGGCGACACCTTCATGAATCGGAGGCCGGACCCGGTGCTGCAGCAGGTCGAGCATTTCGGGGACCCCACGGTCACCGTGAACGACGCCTTCAAGGCTCTCACGCGCTACTGGGACCGGATCGTCCACCCCGAACAGATCATCTCCTCGCTGCCCCAGGCGGCGGCCGTTCTGCTCGATCCGGCCGACTGCGGCCCCGCCTTCATCGCGCTTCCGCAGGACGTTCAGGAGATCGCGTGGGACTATCCGGCTGCGTTCTTCGAGCCGACGGTGCACAGGATCCCGCGGCCCCGGCCGGACCGCGACCAGCTCGCGGAGGCGGTGAAGCTCATCAAGGGCGCCAAGCGGCCGCTCATCATCTCGGGCGGAGGCGTGCGCTATTCGGGCGCGGAAGAGGCGCTCGGCGCCTTCGCCGCCAGTCGCGGCATTCCGGTGACGGAAACGGTCGCCGGCAAGGGCGCGCTCGTGCACGATCATCCGGCTCATATCGGGCCGATCGGCATCCTCGGCTCGACTTCGGCCAATGCGCTTGCGTCCGAAGCCGACGTCGTCATCGCGATCGGCACGCGGCTTCAGGACTTCACGACCGGCTCGTGGACCTGCTTCTCGCCCGATGCGAAATTCGTCTCCATCAACGCGGCGCGTTTCGACGCGGTGAAGCACCGCGCGCTCGCGCTCGTCGGCGACGCGTTTGAGACGCTGACCGAGCTTGACGCGGCGACAAGGGGCTGGAAGGCCGACCCCGCCTGGATGAAGCATGGCCTCGAAGAATTCGCGAAATGGAACGCGGCGCTCGACGATTACCAGCGCCCGACCAACAGCCCGATCCCGACCTACGCGCAGGTCGTTGGCGTGGTCCATTCAAAGGCGGGCGAGCGCGATCTTCTGATCGCGGCGGCCGGCGGCCTGCCCGGCGAGGTCGTCAAGAACTGGCGCGTGAAGTCGCCGAACACATTCGACTGCGAGTTCGGCTTCTCCTGCATGGGCTACGAGATCTCGGCAGGGTGGGGCGCGGCGATGGCCGATCCGACCCGGACGCCGATCGTGATGGTGGGCGACGGCACCTATCTCATGATGAATTCGGACATCTATTCGTCCGTGCTCACCGGGCACAAGATGATCCTGATCGTCTGCGACAATGGCGGCTACGCGGTCATCAACCGCCTCCAGAACGCCAAGGGCACGCCCGGCTTCAACAATCTCATCAGGGACTGCCGGGTGAAGGAGCCGTTCGCGGTCGACTTCGCCAGGCACGCCGAATCGATGGGCGCGCTCACGCGTCATGTCGAGAGCCTTGCCGAACTTGGCGCGGCGATGGACTGGGCGAAGACCACCGACCGGACGACCGTGATCACCATCGTCTCCGACGCCTTCACCTGGACGCCCGGCGACGCCTGGTGGGACGTCGGCGTGCCGCAGGTCAGCCCCCGCGAAGCCGTGCGGGAAGCCGCGCGCGAGCAGGGGGAAGGCCGCGAGAAGCAGCGCGTCGGCGTCTGAGCGCCGAGCGCTCATAGAGGATCAATCAAGGGAATCAGAATGAAAGCCAAGCTTGGGATCGCGCCGATCGCGTGGTGGAACGACGACCTCGCCGAACTCTCCGACGACGTCTCGCTGGAGGAATGCCTTCGTCAGGCGAGCGTCGCGGGCTTCACCGGCATGGAGACCGGCCGCCGCTTCCCGATGAACATGAAAGAGCTCGGCCCGATCCTGAAGCAGTATGGAATATCGGTCTGCGGCGGCTGGTTCTCCGGCCAGTTGCTCGATGGCGAGATCGCCCGCGAGAAGGACCGGATCGCCGAGCAGATGGCGTTCTTCAAGGACGCCGGCGCGCCCTGCATCGTCTATGGCGAGACGGCCCACTCGATCCAGGGCGACCGGTCGAAGCCGCTCGCGACAAAGCCGAAGCTCAGCGAAGACGAGATCAAGGCCTATGGCCGGAAGATGACCGCGTTCGGCGAATGGTGCGCCGATCAGGGCATGCCGATCTCCTACCATCATCACATGGCGGCCGCGATCGAGACCGAGCCGGAGCTCGACCTCCTGATGAAGCACTCGGGGGAGGGTCTGCCGCTTCTTTTCGACGCGGGCCACATGGCCTTCGCCGGCGGCGACGTGATGCGGGTGATCGACAAGCATCACAAGCGCATCAGCCATGTCCACACCAAGGACGTGCGGCAGGGGGTGATCGACAGGCTCGACCGGACGAAGCAGTCCTTCCTCGACGCGGTCGTGCTCGGCGCCTTCACCGTTCCCGGCGACGGCTCGCTCGATTTCGGCAGGATCGTCAAGAAGCTCGCGGATTACGGCTATCAGGGCTGGTTCGTGGTGGAGGCCGAGCAGGACCCGAAAAAGGCCCCGCCGCTCAAAATGGCCGAGATTGGCCACAAGACCCTCGTCAGGGTGTTGACGGACGCCGGCTACCAGATCGAGGCGTGAGCCGCGAAAGCCGATAGGGTTAACCCGGAGACGCTTCTCCCCGACACGGTCTCACCACAAATGGATGGTGTTATCATCCTTTGTGGCAACGGTGGTGCTGGGGAGTCCATCTTGACCTCATGGTTTGTTTCGACGACGCGACCGGTCGGAAGCGAGGTCGAGTGGCTGCTGACGCCGCACGCCTCGGAGGAGGAGGCGCGCGTCTTCGCCTCCTCGGCGATCCTTCGGGGACTCCGGGTGGAGGCCGGCACCGCGCCGGGCGTCGAGCCCAGAGTGAGAATTGGCTGGCGCGCCGCCAATCATTGGGCGCAGGGGCCGAGCGAAAACTCGATCATGGGGCTCAGGCGACGGCTCGCCGGGTTTGCCGGCTGAACCTCGGCGCGTATAAGAGCCCGCGCCGGCGTCTGATCCGCCGGAGCAGCCCCGGCCAGACGTGATCTCTGATTTCCTCACGCGGCAATATGCGCGAAACTGGGCGACGCCCGCGCTTGTCGCGCTCGCCCTGATCCTTGTCCTTTTCGTCCTGGCGGGCGAAAGGGCGAACGCGCCCTTCGTTTATTCCCAGCCGACATGAAGCGCAGCGCCTCGCTGGACTTCCTGCGCGGGTCGGCGGCCTTCGCGGTGGCGATCCCGCATTACCTGACCACGAACGTTCCGTTCCGCGCGCTGCCCGAGGCTGTCGCGATCAGCGGCGTGGAAGTGTTCTTCGTGCTGAGCGGCTTTGTCCTGGCGCCCCAGATCGTCCGGCAGGTGGTCGGCGGTCCGTGGCGCAATCTCGGCGTGTTCCTGGCGCGGCGCTGGATGCGGACCATCCCGCCCTATGCCGTCGCGCTGCTCGCCGTCGCGCTCATCACCGGCAATCTGATGACCGGCGATTTCGCGCGCTATCTCTTCTACGTGGAGAACCTCACGCGCGAGGCGAACGCCCACGACTTCTATCCGGTCGCCTGGAGCCTTGCGGTCGAGGAGTGGTTTTATCTCCTGTTCGCGCCGCTGCTCTTTCTGGTGGGCTGGCTGATCCACCGAAGCGACCGGCGGCTCGAAGTCGCCTTCGCGGTTCTGTTCATCGTGATTGTCGCGGTCTTGCGGCATTTCTTCGCCCCGGCCGACTGGGATCTCGATGTCCGGCGCGTGACGATCTTCCGGATCAACTCGATCGTCTGGGGTTATCTGCTCTTTCTGGCCATCGAGACGCGCCCGTCGGTCGCAGGCGTGAGGAAGGGCGGGGCATCCGGCCCGTTGCTGGCGGCGCTCGGGGCGCTGGTCGCGGCCGCGACGGCGCTCGAACTGTGGATCGCCTATCGGGCGCTTCTCGGCGCTCCAGCCGCGCAGGCCGCCTTTCCCTATTCGTCGGCGCTTTTCGGCATGGCGTGGGTCGCCGCCTTCGGCTTCGCGGAGCCTCTCTTCGCCGGGCGGGCCGTGCGGGCCTTCAGCTTCTGGCTCGGCCGCATTTCCTATTCAGCCTATCTCTTCCACATCATCGTCGTCATTCTGCTCAAGCCCCGGATCGACGGCTGGCCGATCGCCGCGCAACTCGCGGTCTATCTGGCGATCGTCTGCTCCTTCTCGACCCTCTTCTGGCGAGGCTTCGAGAAGCCGATCCTGGCGGCGCGGCCGACTTACGCGGAGCGGGAAGAAGGGACCGTCCGGGGTCGCCAGGCTCCTCATTCGATTCCGCTTCCTGCGGAGAGGAGGAACCGCCTTGCGGCGGCGATCCTCGCTCTGGCGCTGATCGGCGCGCTCGTCATCGTCCGCAACGCCTTCATGGCCAACCAGCCTTACCTGTTCTATTCCGCGCTCGTCGGGGCCGGCCTTCTTGCGCTGCCGCTCGCCGAGCGGGCAGGGCGGTTTGCCGGCGGCGCCGGAGCGGCGGCCCGGACCTTGTTCGTTTTTGCGCTGATCCTGCCGGTCGCCGACGGGCTCTACCGCGCCTCGACCGGCGTTCCGCTCAAGGGCTCCGTCGCGACGCCGACCTATTCCTATCGCGCCGCCAGCGAGAACCCGACCGCCTTCGCGATGTGGTGGTTCTACTATCTCAATGAATGGATCCGCGAGGACGGCATCCGGGGAGAGATCGAGGCGAAGGACCCGACGGGCAAGCTGCCCTTCGTTCTGAAGGCCGGCGCCTCGGGAAAGATGTTCGACGCCACCATCCGCATCAATCGCGAAGGCTTTCGCGGCCCGGAGATCGCGGCCGACAAAGGCGACAGGTTCCGCATCTTCGCGCTCGGCGAATCGCAGACCTTCGGCCCGACGCTCCACGAGGAGGACAAGCCCTGGCCAGAGCTCCTGCAAGGCCTGTTCGACCGGGCCTCATGCAGCCGGCCGGTCGAGGTCGTCAACGCGGGGACCGAAGCCTACACGCTGGACAATAACCTCGAAGTCCTGCGCGGCAGGATCCTGCCGCTGCATCCGGACCTCATCCTGAGCACGCACGGCTTCAACGGTCTCGTGGCGTTCGGCCTGAGGCGCGTTCCAGAGCCGAAGGAGCCCGGCGTCCGCCCCCGCGCTTCCGCGCTGATCGGGCGGGCGGTCTTCGCCGTTGAGCGCGCCGTCTGGCGCTTGCGCAACCGGCATCTGTCGCCGCCCCCCGAGCCTCCCCCCTTCACGGACGCCGAACTGCTCAAGTCCCGCTATGCCGAGGAATACCGAAAGCTCATCGCGCTTGCTCGCGGCCATGGCGTGCCGGTCGTTCTGGCGACGTCGAGCATTGCGGTGGGCGAGAACTCGCCCCGCGCGGTGAAGGATTTCTACGGCACGGTGTTCAAGCCGATCGACGACATCATTGCCGCCCATGTCGCGCATAACCGGCTGGTCGATCTGCTCGGGCGACAGGAAGGCGTTCCGGTGATCGACGCCGGACACGGCCTCGACGGAAACTGGGACGACGATCTCTATCTCGACATCGTCCATTTCACCGAGCGCGGCAACGAGCGCATGGCCCGGAACATGTTCAAGGCGCTGGCGCCGATCCTTGCCGAAAAGGGCGTTCGCTGCGCGTCCGCAGACTGAACCGGCTGCGTCCGGCGGCCAGAATCCGACGATTGTATGGTCGCGGAAAGAATGATACGGCTCGAAGCGTAAATTGTCTTATCAAGTGTCGTGAGGTTCGGAGAGAGCGGGGCGTCGAAGCAGCCAAGGGAGCAAGCATGGCCGAAGAGTCGAGGCGTCGCAGGTTTCTGCTTTTCCTCATCAAGCCGTCTCACTACGATGACGATGGGTACGTCATCCAGTGGTGGCGCTCGGCGCTTCCTTCCAATTCGCTCGCCTGTCTCTATGGCATCGCCAAGGATGCGATGGAGAGCGGCGCCCTCGGGCCCGACATCGACGTCGAAATCTTCGCCCTCGACGAGACCAACACCCGGATTCATCCCGACCGCATCGCCCGCCAGATCAAGGAAGCGGGCGGGGGGCTGGTCGGCTTTGTAGGCGCGCAATCGAATCAGTTTCCGCGCGTCATGGATCTCGCGAAGCCCCTCAGGGCCGCGGGCGTGCCCGTCTGCATCGGCGGCTTTCATGTCTCCGGCTGCCTTGCGATGCTTCCGGAGACGCCCGATTCGCTCAAGGAAGCGCTTGACCTCGGCATTTCGCTCTTTGCCGGCGAGGCGGAAGGGCGGTTCGGCGACGTGCTGCGCGACGCGGCGGCCGGGACGCTGAAGCCCGTCTACAACTATCTCAACGATCTGCCGGGCCTCGAAGGCGCGACCGCGCCCATGCTGCCGCGCGAGCGCGTGAACCGCACGATCGGCATGATCTCGAGCTTCGACGCGGGGCGGGGCTGTCCGTTCCTTTGCTCCTTCTGCACGATCATCAACGTGCAGGGGCGCAAATCGCGCTATCGCTCGGCCGACGACATCGAGGCGATCGTCCGCTCGAACCACGCCAATGGCATCCGCTATTTCTTCATCACCGACGACAATCTCGCTCGCAACCGCAACTGGGAGTCGATCTTCGACCGGCTGATCGCGCTGCGTCAGGAGGGGCTCAACTCGCGCTTCGTGATCCAGGTCGACACGATGTGCCACAAGATCCCGCGCTTCGTCGAAAAGGCGATGGCCGCGGGGGTGAAGCGCGTCTTCATCGGGCTCGAGAACATCAATCCCGACAGCCTCAGCGGCGCCAAGAAGAAGCAGAACCACATCGCCGACTATCGCGAGATGTTGCAGGCGTGGCGAAAGGCCCGCGCCATCACCTATTGCGGCTATATCATCGGCTTCCCGAACGACACGCGCGAATCGATCGTCCGCGACATCGAGGTCATCAAGCGCGAACTGCCGCTCGATATCCTGCAGTTCTCCTGCCTCACCCCGCTGCCCGGCAGCGAGGACCATGCCAAGGCGGTGAAGGCGGGCGTCGACATCGATCCCGACCTCAACAAGTTCGACCTCGAACATGTCGTCTGCGACCATCCGCGCATGTCGCGGAAGGAATGGCAGGAGGCCTACCACGACGCCTGGCGGACCTATTACACAGACGAGCACATGAAAACGGTAATCCGTCGCGCCGGCGCCGGCGGGGCCCGGATCGATACGGTCGCATTCCTGATGGTGACGTTCTGGGCGAGCAGCCAGCTCTACAACATCTACCCGCTGGAGGCCGGTCTTGTTCGCCGCAAGGTCAGAGTGGACCGTCGGCCCGGAATGAAGATCGAGAATCCGCTCGTCTTCTACCCGCGCCATGCCTGGGACCTCCTGTCCATCCACGGCAAGGCGTTGCGCAAGCTCGCAAAGCTCTGGTGGTTCGCCCGCGGCGTGCAGCGCGATCCGAACGCGAAACTCTATACCGACGCTGCGCTGCGGGAGACGAGCGCGGACTACGATTCGCTGGAGATGTTCCAACTCTCCGAATCCGCCAAGGCGGCCGCGGCGAAAGCGAAGCGGATCGAGGAGCACAGGCAGGCGCCCGTCGCGCGAGCGGACGCGGCGGAATAGGGCGGCGGCCTTCGTCCGGACAGCCAGTGAGCGCGCGCGAACCGCTTGTCTTGGTTGCCTGGCCAGCCGAGCAGAGCCCTTCGCACCCGCACACTCCGCTGTGCTAAACTGTCTCCATGCCCTTCACCGCACGCGTCGTCTCCTCCATCGCCGCCGTCGATCCGGCGGCGTGGGACGCCTGCGCCAATCCGCCCGGTCTGAGCGAAGCGGAGGCTGAGGGCGAGCGCTTCAACCCCTTCATGGCCCACGGCTTTCTGAACGCCCTCGAAGCCTCCGGCTCGACCGGAGGTCGATCAGGCTGGGCGCCCGCGCATATCGTGGTCGAGGAGGGCGGCCGAATCGTCGCGGCGGCCGCCTCCTATCTGAAAAGCCACAGCCAGGGCGAATATGTCTTCGACCACGCCTGGGCCGACGCCTACGAGCGGGCAGGGGGCCGCTACTATCCGAAGCTTCAGGTCGCGGCGCCCTTCACGCCTGCGACCGGCCGGCGCCTCCTTGTCGCCCGCGACGCGCCGCCGGGCGCGCGCGAGGCGTTGATCGCGGGCCTGCGGGAGCTTCGGCGGCAGACGAAGGCCTCGTCGCTCCATGTCACATTCCCGACCCGGGAGGACGCGGAGCGGCTTGGACAAGCGGGGTTTCTTGTCCGACACGGCGAACAGTTCCACTTCTCCTGCGAAGGTTACAAAAGCTTCGACGACTTTCTGGCCGCGCTTGCGTCCCGCAAGCGTAAGGCGATCAAACGCGAGCGGCGGGACGCGCTGGGCTCCGACGTCACGATCGAATGGGTGACGGGTTCGTCAATAAAGCCAGAGCATTGGACGGCGTTCTTTGCCTTCTACATGGACACCGGCTCGCGCAAATGGGGCCGCCCCTATCTCACCCGCGGCTTCTTCGACCGCGTCGGCGCAACGATGGCCGACCGCATCCTGCTCGTGATGGCCAGGCGTAACGGGCGCTATATCGCGGGCGCCATCAATTTCATCGGCGACGACGCGCTCTACGGCCGCAACTGGGGCGCGATCGAGGACCGGCCCTTCCTGCATTTCGAGGTCTGCTACTATCAGGCGATCGAATTCGCGCTGGCGCGCGGCCTGAAGAGGGTGGAGGCGGGGGCTCAGGGGGAGCATAAGCTTGCGCGGGGCTATCGGCCGGTCGTGACCTATTCGGCCCATGAATTCGCCGATTCGCGGCTTGCCCGGGCGGTCGGCGACTATCTGGAGCACGAGCGCGAAGCCGTCGCCCGCACGATAGAACATTATGAGCAGTTCGCGCCGTTCCGGCGCAGCGAGAACGATGAAGCGCTGGGAGAGACGTTTGACGCAGACCTATGATCCGAACAACATTTTCGCCAAGATCCTGCGCGGCGAAGCCCCATGCGTGAAGGTCTACGAGGACGATGTCTCGCTGGCCTTCATGGACGTCATGCCGCGCGCCGACGGCCATACGCTCGTGATCCCGAAGGTCCCGGCGCGCAACATTCTCGACCTTCCCCCCGCCGATCTCGCCCGCTTCATGCCCTCCGTCCAGAAAGTGGCGAAGGCCGTGATGACGGGTCTGAAGGCCGAGGGTTTCATTCTCATGCAGTTCAACGAGGCGCCGAGCGGGCAGCAGGTGTTTCACCTGCATTTCCACGTTCTTCCGCGCTGGACGGGCGTCGAGCTTCGCCCGCCGAACGGACCGTTCCAGTCCGCGGAGGTCCTCAAGCCTTACGCCGAGAGGATCATAGCCGCGCTGCCAGCCTGAACCAGCGAATCGTCGGGCGGCCGCGCCATGCTCCACATGCTCTACTTTCCCGTAAGCGTCGCGCTCGCGGGACTCTTCCTTCTCATCCTGATCGCGCTTGTGATCATGGTGCAGATCGGGCTCCTGAGCCACGTCTACTCCCGGCTCGGCCTGTCTCCCGTGACCGTCCTGCTCGTCCTGTTCGGTTCGCTGATCGGCTCCTACGTCAACCTTCCCATCGCGACCCTGCCGGCCGAGCGCATCGTGACGCGCGAGGTGGTGGAGATCATGGGGGTGCCGTTCCTTGCGCCGGTCGCAGTCGACTGGCCGGGGACCGTGATTGCGATCAATGTCGGCGGCGCGGTCATTCCCATCATGCTGTCGATTTATCTTCTCAGCCGCTACAATTTGTGGGGGCCGGGCGCGGTGGCCGTGGCGATCGTGGCCTTCTTCGTCCACCAACTCGCGAAGCCGATTCCCGGAATGGGCATTTCGGTGCCCACGCTCGCGCCGCCGCTCCTCGCCGCCCTTGTCGCCCTGCTTCTTTCCCGGCGCTACGCGGCGCCGCTCGCCTATATCGGAGGCGGAATCGGCGTGCTGGTTGGCGCGGACCTCCTCAATTTCGGGCTGCTCCGATCGATTGGCGCTCCGGTAGCCTCGATCGGCGGAGCGGGGACATTCGACGGCGTCTTCCTCTCGGGAATCATCGCCGTCCTCCTCACAAGCCTTGTGCGGGAGTGAAGGAAGGCAACTTTTCGTGAGTAAAGACAAAATTAGGCGTCTTCATAAAGCTTTGGCTAACCAAACAGCCCCGTTTTGTGTCCAATTTGCCACAACACAAAGAGAACGCGCGCTGGGGCCCAGCAAACAGTGGACTCGCCGAGTCCCGAATCCTATAAAGCTGATGGTCGATTTTGATGAGGCTGCAGCGCGCATTTTCTGGCGTAGGCGGGGCCGAGATAGATGGAGACAGATATGACCAATCGTTGGCTTACTGGGGTCGCCGCCGTGGCCCTCACCGTCGCCGGAGCCGTGGCTGCCCAGGCGGCCGACCTTCCCACGCGGAAGGCTCCTCCCGCGCCGGTTTACATCCCGCCGCCCTTCACCTGGACCGGCTTCTACGTCGGTGTGAACGCCGGCGGCGTCTGGGGCACGGGCAACACAACCTCGACGCTCTATTCCTACGGCGTGCCGTGGCTGTCCTCCTATTACGGCGGCTCGATCGGCAACGGCGGCAGCGGGTTCATCGGCGGTGGTCAGGCCGGCTACAACTGGCAGACCGGCGCGATGGTGCTGGGCGTCGAAACCGACTTCGACGGCACGAGCCTCAGCCGCAGCACGAGCGGTGTCGGCCCGACCTTTGCCGGCCTGACGGGCGGCTTCGGGGGTTGGAACGGCGACTACCTGCTGACCAACGGCTCGGTTCGCATGAGCTGGCTCGGCACGACCCGCGCTCGCGTCGGCTTCGTTGCTACGCCTGACAATCGCCTGATGATCTATGGCACGGGTGGTCTGGCTTACGGCGGCGGCAGCGCACACCTTGGCGTTTTCGACGCGAACAACAACGTCGCCTGGTACGGTTCGAAGAGCGAAACCCGCGTTGGTTGGACGATTGGTGCGGGCGCCGAATACGCGATCACCAACAACGTCACGATCAAGGGTGAATACCTGTACTACAACCTCGGCTCCACCAACGAGACGGCCGTCCCGACGCTCCTGACGCCGGCAGCGGGCATCTTCAGCGGCTCGTATGCGACCGCCAAGGTCACCTACGAGGGCTCGATCTTCCGCGCGGGCGTCAACTACAAGTTCTGATCTTTTCGGTCGAAACTTGGACAGTTGAAGGGGAGGCTTCGGCCTCCCCTTTTTTTGTGCGCGTAGACGGCGAGGCCGGGCCGAGCGAACTCACCCCAGCGCCGCCAATCGTTCGATGAGAAAGGCGCGGGCGGCCGGATCGGTTTGCAGGCCGATGGCGAGCGTGAAGGCTCGTCGCGCTTCTTCGATTGCGCCGGTTCGGGCGCAGAGATTGGCCTTCGCGACCCAATAGGGCTCGAAGCCGTCGAGCCCGTCCCTGAGACCGATTGTCGCAAGCAGGGCGAGCCCTGCCGCTGGCCCCTCGGCCTCGGCCTTCGCCACGGCGCGGTTGACGGCGACGACGGGGGATCCCGTCATCTCATAGAGGGCGTCATAGAGCGCGGCGATCGCGGCCCAATCGGTGGGCGCGCCGAATCGGCGCGCGAGATGGGCCGATTGCACCGCGGCTTCGAGCTGGAAACGTCCCGGGCGCATAGCCTCGCTTGCCATGCGCAAATGGGTCTCGGCCTCTTCGATCGCGTCCTTGTCCCACAATGTCGTGTCCTGCTCGCTCAGGGGCACGTAGTGTCCGGCGCGATTGCGGCGGGCGCAGCGGCGCGAATGAGCGGCCAGCATGAGCGACAGGAGGCCCTTGGCCTCGGGTTCGGCCGGCGCGAGCGCGACGACGACCCGACCGAGCCAGATCGCCTCCTCCGCGAGGTCGCGGCCGTGCGGATCGTCGGAAAACGCCTCGTCCCAACCGTGCGAGAAGGCGGCGTAGATCGCGTCGAGCACTGCGCCAAGGCGTTCAGGAAGGTCTTCAGGCTCAGGAAGCCGGAAGGGAACTCCCGCCAGGCGAATTTTGGCCTTCGCGCGCGAGAGTCGCTGGCCCATCGCAGCCGGCGAGACGAGAAACGCCGAGGCGATGGCGGCCGCGTCAAGACCGAGAATCGTCTGCAGCATCAGCGGCGCCCGAATCGCGGGCTCGATGGCGGGATGAGCGCAGGCGAACATGAGCGCCAGTCGCCGGTCCGGAATGGACGATTGGGACTCGGCCGCCTTCAACTCCTCGTCAATCAGGACAAGCGCCTCAGCCGACTCCTCCGCTCGCTTGCGGCGGCGGGCGGCGTCGATCAGACGGCGGCGGGCCGCCATGACCAGCCAGCCTTCGGGATTGGCGGGGACGCCGTGGATCGGCCAGACCCGGAGCGCCGCGGCGAATGCGTCGGCAAGGGCGTCCTCGGCGGCCGCGAGGTCCCGTCGCGGCGCGGCAAGGTAGGCAATGAGTCGTCCATAGTTCTCGCGCGCGGCCCGTTCCGCGGCTGCGCGGGCGTTCGCGTCGCCCGGGGCTGAAGACGCGTCGTTCGGGGAGCTGTCAACCTGCGGTTGACGACCTTGTTTCAGAGGCTTGGGCGGAACATCTCGCAACTTGGTTCAGGCTCTCTCGCAGGGCGCCATTCCCGGTCAGGCGTCGCCTGCCGGGAATGGGAATTGCGGGACGGCTTACGTTTCGGAGCGCCGTCACATCGCCATGACCGGCCGGACCTCGACCGCGCCGCTGGAAGCGGCAGGGCACCGGGCCGCCCACGACAAGGCGGCATCGAGATCCGGCGCGTCGATAAGATAATAGCCTCCGAGTTGCTCCTTGACCTCCGCATAGGGTCCATTGAGCACGGACGACTTGCCGTTCTTGACGCGCACGACGGTCGCCGTCGTGGTCGGCTGCAAGGGCGCTCCAGCTTTCCAGAGCCCAGCCTCCTTCATGGCCTCGGTGTATGCGGTATAGGCCGCGAACCGCTGACCCCTCTCCTCCTGAGTGGAGTTCTGCATCGTCTTCTCGTCGATGTGGAGCAACAACATGTACTGCATCGATTCTCTCCTTGATCGGGCGGGCGGCGAATCGCTCCGCCTGACCCAAAGACGCACGGCGCCCGGCCGTTTCGACAGGCGCGGCGGAAAAAGTGAGAACCTCCGCTGTCATTTTTGCAAGCCGCCGATCCGGGGCCGTCAGGAACCGGTCGAGACCTGGGTGATTCGCAACCCCGCGTGAGAGGATTCGAACAACTTCGGTGACAGGGCCGGAAATATATGGCAGCAAGGCTGTCCTATCTTGCCGCCCAGGAAGGATGCGACATGTCCGTCGCCGAAGCCGCGCCTTTGGAACTCCGCTACGCTCGCCGCGCCGAGCGCATGAGAGCTTCGGAGATTCGCGAGCTTCTGAAGCTGCTCGACCGGCCGGACGTCATTTCCTTCGCGGGCGGCATCCCCGATCCTTCGCTCTTTCCGGCCTCCGAATTCGCGAGCGCCTATGCGCGGATTCTCGCTTCGCCGAAGTCCGCGGCGAACGCCCTCCAGTATTCGGTCTCGGAAGGCTACGGCCCGTCTGAGAGAATGGATCGCCGCGCGCATGGCCGCGGACGGGGTTCCGGCGAAGGCGGACAACATCGTCGTCACTTGCGGTTCGCAGCAGGGATTGGACTTTCTGGGCAAGCTCTTCCTGAGTCCCGGCGACACGGCGCTCGTCGGCGTGCCGACCTATCTCGGGGCGCTGCAAGCCTTTTCGGCTTACGAGCCGCGCTTCGACACGTTGCAAGGCGAGGGCGGCAACCGCACGCCGCCGTCGTATCGAGAGGCGGCCGAGGCGGCGGGCGGGGAGGTCAAGCTTGCCTATGCCGTGCCCGACTTCGCCAATCCGACCGGCGAGACGATGACGCGCGAGGCGCGGCTCGGCCTGCTCGCGCTTGCGGACGAACTCGACATTCCGGTCCTCGAGGACGCGGCCTATCGTGCGCTTCGGTTCGAGGGCGCGCCGGCGCCGTCGATCCAGGCGCTCGATGTCGAGCGCAAAGGTTCGCTCGACGCCTCGCGCGTCGTCTATCTCGGCACCTTCTCGAAGACGATCGCGCCGGGCCTGCGCATCGGCTGGATCTGCGCCTCGCGCGCGCTCATCCGGCAGTTGGTGCTTGTCATGCAGGCGAGCAGCCTCAACGTCGCCCTCATCAATCAACAGGCGATGCTGAGCCTTGCGGAAGCGCGGGAGGAGGCGCTCGTGCAGGCCGCCATCGCGCGCTATCGCGCCAAGCGCGATGCGATGCTCGCGGCGCTCGAAGAACACATGCCGAAGTCCGTGCGGTGGACGCGGCCCGAGGGCGGTCTCTTCGTGTGGGCGACGCTGCCCGAGGACATTTCGGGCGCGGATCTCCTCACGCGCGCGGTGCGCGAGGCGAAAGTCGCTTTCGTGCCCGGCGGCGCGTTCCATCACGACGGGTCGGGCGCGAACACGATCCGCCTCTCCTATTCGCTGCCAGGCGAGGCCGAAATCGCCGAGGGCGTGCGACGGCTCGCCTCTCTCCTTCGATGAAGCCTGCGCAGCCGGGCGCGCGGAACAACGCCGCCGCCCGGGCGTCCCGTCACGCCCCCATGTCGAGGACAACGCGGAAGCGAGCCTTGCCGCTCATCATCCGGTCGTAAGCCTCCTGCGCCCTGGCGAGCGGATAGACTTCGTTCATCGAGGCGATGTTCTGGAGTTTCGAGAAAGCGAGCGTGTCCTCGGAATCGCGCGCGATTCCGGAATACCAGCCCCGGATCGCCGCGCTCTTGAACAGCAGATTGAAGCTATCGATGGTCAGCGGGCCGACCGCGCCGATCACCATCATCACGCCGTTCGGTCCGAGGCCGCCCGCGATCGCCTGCATGGCCTCGCCGTTGGTGACAGTGGCGATGATTGCTCGCGCGCCTCCCATTGCGGTGAGCGCCTTGGCGGGATCGTCCGCGGCGCTGTCGATGTAGTCGTTCGCGCCGAGCTTGCGTGCGAGCTCCTCCTTGTCGCGGCCGCGGTTGACCGCGACGGTGCGGAAGCCCTGCTTCGCGGCGAATTGAACGGCGAGATGGCCGAGGCCGCCGACGCCAAGAACCGCGACGAGGTCGCCCGGTCCCGCGCCGGTGTGGCGGATCGCGTTGAAGGTCGTGACGCCGGCGCAGAGCAGCGGCGCAGACTGCACCGAGTTGAGATCGTCTGGCACGTGCGCGACTGCCGACACGGGCGCGATCATGTGGGTCGCATAGCCGCCGTCGATGCTGACGCCAGTCGCGCCATGCACGTTCTCGCAAGCGAAGGCGGTGTCCCGACGACAATGCCGGCAATAGCCGCAGGAGCCGGGGAACCAGCCGACGCCGGCGCGCGCGCCGACCGTCCAGCCATGCGCCTCCGGCCCGATCGCGTCGACGATTCCGATCACTTCGTGACCCGGAATGCGCGGATATTGGATACCGGGAAAAAGGCCTTCGACCGTGACGGAATCGCTGTGGCAAACGCCGCAAGCCTGCACGCGGATGCGCATCTCGCCGGGGCCGGGCTCGGGGATGTCGCGCTCCACCGCTTCGAACTTGCCCCCAGCCTTGGGAACGATCATCGCGCGCATCTTCGCCATGACAGGATCTCCCTTGAATGAAAGTCAGTTCACCTCCGGCTCAGCGCAGGTCGAGCGGGCGATAGGGCAATTGCCGCGAATACCGGAGCGATTTTGCTCGTCATCTCGGACGCCTCCTGGCTTCCGCGCCGGTCCCTGATGCGACTTCGATCATGACGCCCGCGGATCGTCCTTCGCGTTCAGATATTCAAGGCCGAGCGGCCCGATCGCCGTCACCTGGGTGACGTACTCTCCGGACTTCGCCCAGTGGAAGTGCGGGGTATCGCCAGGCAGAACGATAACGCTTCCGGGCGGATAGGCCTGCAGCTTGTCGGGGGCGAACTGATCGCCGAGCCCGATGTAGAAGACCCCGGAAATGACCGTATAAATCCGGTCCTCGGGGTGTCTGTGCGGCATCAGCCTTACGCCACCCGGCATCTTCACCCGGATCACGTACGGGCCGGGCTTCGAGGGATCGCCGACGATGACCGCGAGACGGACCGAAGGCGGAAACGCGGGGAACGGCTTCCAGTCGACGTCTTCGGGCAGGATCGATCTGAAAACGTCCTGGCCAGGCTGGTGGGACCGAACCATCGCGACCCTCCCCATCCGTATGTGACGGTTGGCTCTGCTTGCAGAGGGCTAGTTAATTGCGGTTTTGATCACATGTGTCAATTGATAGTCATTGGAGCGCACAAGTTGTCTGAGTTTGATGAGGGCTGCGGCGCTACCTCGCCCTGATCTTCTCGGCCGCGCGCGGTGCGAAATAGGTCAGCACGCCGTCGGCGCCGGCGCGCTTGAAGGCGATGAGGCTTTCCATCATCGCCTTGTCGCCGTCGATCCAGCCGTTGTTGGCGGCGGCCATGATCATCGCATATTCGCCGCTCACCTGATAGGCGAAGGTCGGCGCGCCGAATTCGTCCTTCACGCGGCGGATGATGTCGAGATAGGGCATCCCCGGCTTCACCATCACCATGTCCGCGCCTTCCTCGAGGTCGAGCGCGACCTCGCGCAGCGCCTCGTTGGTGTTGGCCGGGTCCATCTGATAGGTGCGCTTGTCGCCTTTCAGCGCGCCCTTCGAGCCGAGCGCGTCGCGGAACGGTCCGTAGAAAGCGGAAGCGTATTTCGCCGAATAGGCCATGATCTGCACGTCGAGGAAGCCTTCGGCGTCGAGCGCCTCGCGGATCGCCCCGACGCGGCCGTCCATCATGTCGGAGGGCGCGATGATGTCCGCGCCGGCGCGCGCCTGATTGAGCGCCTGACGCACGAGCGCCCGCACCGTCTCGTCATTGAGGATGCGCAAATCTCCGCCTTCCTCGCGCACGAGCCCGTCGTGGCCGTGGCTCGTGTAGGGATCGAGCGCGACATCGGTCACGAGGCCGAGGCCCGGAAATTCCGTCTTGATCGCGCGGCAGGCGCGGCAGACGAGATTGCCCTCGTTATAAGCCTCCGACCCGTGCTCGTCCTTCAGATGCGGCTCCGTGTAGGGGAAGAAGGCGATGGCCGGGATGTCGAGCTTGACCGCCTGCTCGGCCGCGCGCACGGCCTCGTCCACGCTCAGCCGATCGACGCCCGGCATCGCCGCGACAGGCACGCGCTTCTTCTCGCCCTCGACGAGGAAGAGCGGCCAGATCAGGTCGTTCGTCGTCAGCACATGCTCGGAAACGAGGCGGCGCGCCCATTCGGCCTTGCGATTGCGGCGGGGCCGATGGGGCAGGTCGAGCCGGTGGGCTTCGGCGACATGGGTGGGCTTGTTCATGCGGACGGCTCCTTCGGGAGGCGCTTATACACCCGCGAAGCGTCGAGGGGAGCGGTTGCCGTCGAGGAACGCGCGACGGCTCGGCCGCTGACGCGAGCCTACCGATATTTCTCCATCAGACCGCGCATGGCGGTCGCCACAAATTCCCTGAGGGCCGCCCGGACACGCGCGCGCTTCGGGGGCGCAAGATCGCAGCCGAGCTGAAGCGAAGCGACCACGGCTTCTATCACGACGAGGGCAAGCGCCTCGACGTCCTCCGCCGTCGCGTTGGGAAGCAGCGCGCCGACGGCCGGCGCGAGGAACGCGGCGTTCGCTTCGGTGTCCGAGACATCGAGGGCGCGCAATTCCGGGGAGGCGCGCATCGCGCCCCAGACCGCCGGAATATTGGGACGCCGATCCATGAAATCCGCCGCGGTGTCGATGATCGCGACGAGCGCACGCTCGGCATCGGGCGAGTTGCTGGCCGAGGCGGCGCGCATGACGCCTTCGGTCAGAATGGCGCGCAAGTCGTCGAGCAGGCGCTCGACCAGGGTCCGCATGAGCGCGGGGGAGCTCGGAAAATAATGGTAGACGGAGGCGATCGGCAGGTTCGCCCGACGCGCCACCTCGCGCATCTTCAGCCCTTCGGCGCCGACCTCGCCAAGGATCTCCTCGGCCGCGTCCAGCAGCGCCTGCTGGCGCAGTCGGCTCCGTTCCTGCTGTGGATCGCTGCGCGGCGACACCCGGTCCAGCGCCGGACCTGTCCTCACCGACATTTTTGTACGAGCCCCCTGAGGAGTTGCTTGCATACTTCATGCCGATCAATTATTCAATTCGATCATTGATCGATTTACGCGGCGGCCGTTTTTAATTTGACGGATCGGCTGCAAGCGGCGCCTCTTTGCGAGGCCGGACGGCGCGGGGAGGATGGGCGATGGCGGAGACCGGAGAGTCCGACGCGCTGATGGTTTATCCGTCGGGCAGGAAGCGCCTCCTGTCCACGGGCATGGTTGTCTTTCTGGTCGTCTCCGCGGCCGCCCCCTTGACCGCGATGGCCGGCAACATGCCGATCGGCCTCTCGTTTCCCGCAGGCCTCGGCATGCCGATGGCCTTCGTCGTGGTGGCGGCGATCCTCGGCTGTTTTGCGGTCGGCTATGCGGAATTGAGCCGCGCCGTCAAAGGGACGGGCGCCTTCTACACCTACATTGGCCGGGGCCTGGGCAAGCCCGCAGGCGTCGTCGCCGCCTATTGCGCGGTGCTCGCCTATGCGGCGATGTCGGTCGGGCTGGCGGCGGCGTTCGGCTATTTCGGCTCGGTCCTCTTCGACCAGCTTGGATTGAAGGTTCCGTGGATGGCCTGCGCGGTCGCGGGCCTCGTCGTCATCGGGATCATGGGCTATCTCGCGCTCGATTTTTCGGCGCGCGCGCTGGCCTTCTTCATGACGGCCGAATTTCTGGTGCTCGCGGCTTTCGATGTCTCGGTGCTTGTCGCAAAGGGGACGGCGGCCGTCCCGATGGAAGTCTGGCGGCCGGAAAACTACGTCCGCTGGGATTTCGGCGCGATCCTGCCCTTCGCCATCACCTCCTTCATCGGCATCGAGGCGGCGGCGCTCTACGGCGAGGAGACGCGAAGGCCCGACCGCTCCATTCCCATCGCGACCTTCACGGCGCTCGGGGCGGTGGCGATCTTCTACTTCCTCACCGTCTGGATCATGATCGGCGCGGCCGGGGCCGAGCATGTGCAGGCTTTCGCCAAGGAGAAGAGCGGCGATTTCCTCTTCGACCTGACGACGCAATATGGCGGCGACGCGCTCACGACCTTCGCGGGCCTTTTCTTCGTCACGAGCCTGCTCGCGGCCTATCTCGCGCTCCACAACGCCGCGAGCAAATACATGTTTGCGCTCGCGGCCGACGGCCTTCTGCCGGCGCATCTGACACAGGTCCACCCGCACTATCGCTCGCCGACCGCGGCAAGCATGCTGATGACGGCGCTGGAGACGATGATCGTCATCGGCCTCGGGCTCGCGGGCGTCGCGCCCTATCTCGGCATCGCCTCGGGGGCGGTGGGCCTCGGCACGGTCGGCATCATCGCGATGCAACTCGTCTGCGCCTTCGCGGTCGTCGGCTTCTTCTGGCGTTCGGAGCGGGCCAACCGGCTCACGACGCGCATCCTGCCGGCGATCGGCGGGGTCGGGCTCGCGCTTTGCATGATCGGCGTCATCGCCAATTACAGCGCGCTCACAGGTTCGGACAACCCGATCGTCAACGCGCTCCCGCTCGTGCTCATTCCCGTGGTGATCGGCGCGCTCCTCTACGCGCGCTGGATGAAGCGGGCGGAGCCCGCGAAATACGCCGCGCTGGCGCGGGGCGAGCTTCGCCCGCTTCGCGAGCGGCTCGCGCCGAAGGTCGATTACCAGCGACGCTATTGCATCGTGGGCGCGGGCCCCGCGGGCCTCGTCATGGCGCGGGCGTTGCGCGCCGAGGGCGTGCCCTTCGACGTTTACGAGCGCAATCCGGATGTCGGCGGCATCTGGGACCTCGATCACGCCGGCACGCCGATGTACGAGACGGCCCATTTCATCTCGTCGAAATGGTGCTCCTATTTCTACGGCTTTCCGTTCCCGGACGACTATCCGGACTATCCCTCCAACAGGCAGATCCTCGACTATATCCGCGCCTTCGCGCGAACCTTCGACCTCTATCGCGACATAACCTTCAACACCGAGGTGAAACGCGCGCGCCTCATCGACGGGCTCTGGCGCGTCGAGCTCAGCGACGGGCGCGTCCTCGACTACGCGGGTCTCATCGCGGCGCCGGGCGTCACCTGGCATGCCCGGCTTCCCGACTATCCGACGATGAAGCGGTTCGAGGGCGAGATGCGCCATTCCTCGACCTATCGCAGCCCGGAGGAATTCGCCGGCCGCGACGTGCTCGTCGTGGGCGCCGGCAACTCCGGCGTCGACATCGCCTGCGACGCGGCGCGCTCGGCGCGCAAGGCCTATCTCAGCGTGCGGCGCGGCTATCGCTTCGTGCCGAAGCATATTTTCGGCGTGCCGACCGACGTGCTCATCAACGGGATGGCCGATCCGCCGCGCGGCGTGCCGATCACGCTCGATCCGACCGTGATGCTCGACCGGCTGAACGGCGACCTGACCCGCCTCGGCCTGCCGAAGCCGGATCATGACGCGCTGACGAGCCATCCGATCATGAATACGCAGGTGCTGCATCATCTGGCGCACGGCGACCTGATCGCCAAGTCCGACGTTGCGGAGTTCCGCGCGCATAGCGTCGTCTTCAAGGATGGGTCGGAAACGCCGGTCGATCTCGTGCTGTTCGCGACCGGCTACGACTACAAGCTGCCCTTCCTCGAAGAAGATATTTTCGAGTGGAAGGACGGGCGGCCGCAGCTCTACCTCAATCTCATCCACCGCAAGCTGCCGGGCCTCTATGTGCTGGGCTTCGCCGAATTCGCCGACGGCGCCTATCGGCGTTTCGAGGAAATGGCCCAGATGATCGTCGCCGACATTCACGCGCGCGAATCCGGCGTCCGACGTGACCAACTGGACCGGCTGCGCGAGAGCCATTTCCCGGATCTTCGCGGCGGCAAGGCCTATGTCGATTCGCCGCGCCACGCCGCCTACGTGGACAAGGACACGTATCGCGACGTGCTGATGTCGCTCTTGCGCGATCTCGGCTGGCCCGCGCCGACCGATCGGAGCTTCGACGCGTTGAAGGTCGACGGCGGCGCCCAGGACGCCATGTCGGAACGACGAGGGGCCGCGGCAAAGAAACGCGCGACCGACGCGCCCAGGGCGGAGGCGCTTCGATGAGGCACGCGTTGCGCCGCGATTTCCCTCTCCGCACTCGCGCGGAGAGCGGGCGCGCGACTGGCGTAAGCGAGTTTTGAAGGAGTCGGCGATGGCGAAATCCGCGACAAGGACGGCGATTGTCACCGGCGGGGCAGGGGGCGTCGCCCGCGCGCTGCTCCCGATGCTGATCGCGGAAGGCTACCGGGTCGCGCTGATCGACGTGAACGCGATCGGGCTGAGCAAGATCGTCGCCGAGCATGGCGACAGCGTTGTCGCGCTGCCGTGCAATCTCACGGACCTGCCGGGCCTCACCGCGGCGCTGGAGAAGGCGCGCGCGGCGTTCGGAACGCTCGACCTCCTCGTCAACAACGCGGGCGTGACGACGACCGGACCCTTCGTCGACATCGACCCCGCCTCGATCTCGCGCGACATCGCGACAAATCTCGTCGCGCCTCTGCACATCATCCGCACGGTCGCGCCGTGGATGCGCTCGCCGGGCGCCATCGTGAACACGATCTCGATGGCGTCGATCATCCCGCTCAGCGGCAGTTCGGTCTATAGCGCCACCAAGTTCGGCCTGCGCGGCTTCAACATCGCGCTGCACATGGAAATGAAGCCGCGCGGCATCACGGTCTCCGGCGTGTTGCCGAGCGCGATCGACACGCCGATGCTGCTCAAGGAGACGCGCGAGGGGGCGACGGCGCTCAATTTCCTCAGCGATCCGCTGCCGCCCGAGAAGGTCGCGAAAGCGATCCTGCGGGCGTCCCGCGAGGGCAAGATCGAGTATTACGTGCCTTACAGCGATCGCATCCTGTCGAGCCTGGCGCTCTTCTTCCCGGCGCTCATCCCGACCATCTATCCGTGGTTCGAGAAGATGGGCGTCAAGCGCCAGAAGGCCTATCTCGCCGCCCATGCCAGCGACGCGCTGCCGGAAGGAACGCCGATCCCGGAGCGCGACCGGGCGGAGGCGCTTTGATGTCGCCATCCATCCGGTAGCGGGGCGCCCGACTCGCATGATATCGACGCCGCCGCGGGCCATCCGGCCCGGGCAGGTCGCCTCTCGTCATGACCATTCTCGTAACCGGAAGTTCCGGACATCTCGGCGAAGCGCTGATGCGGACGCTTCGCGCGGACAACCGTGCGGCCGTCGGAATCGATGTCCTTCACGGGGCCCATACGGACATCGTCGGCTCGATCGCCGATCGCGACGCGGTTGCGCGCGCCATGCGCGGCGTCGAAACGGTCCTGCATACGGCGACGCTCCACAAGCCGCATGTCGAGAGCCACGCGCGCGACCGCTTCGTCGAGACCAATGTGCGGGGCACGCTCGTCCTGCTCGAAGAGGCCCTGCGGGCTGGCGTGAAAAGCTTCGTGATGACGAGCACGACGAGCACGTTCGGCGATGCGCTGAAACCGCCGCCGGGCGCCCCGGCGGCCTGGATCGACGAAAGCGTCGTTCCCGTTCCGAAGAACATCTACGGCGTCACCAAGACGGCGGCCGAGGACCTGTGCCGGCTCTTCTTTCGCAACGAGCGGCTGCCCTGCGTGATCCTGCGCACCTCCCGCTTCTTTCCGGAAAGCGACGACGATCCCGCCGCGGTCGCGGCGTTCGCGGACGACAATCTCAAGACGAACGAATATCTGTTCCGGCGCGTCGCCATCGAGGATGTGGTCGATGCTCATCTGCTCGCGGCGGCGCGCGCGCCGGAGATCGGCTTCGGCAAATATATCGTGAGCGCCACGACGCCCTTCCGGCGCGAGGACGTCGCAGAGTTGCGGCGCGACGCGCCTTCCGTCGTCCGCAGGCGCGTTCCGGGTTGGGAAGAGACTTACGCCCGGCTCGGCTGGCGCATGTCGCCGAGCCTCGACCGCGTCTACGACAATGCTCTCGCCCGAACCGAACTCGGCTGGCGGCCGAAATGGGATTTCGCCGCGGTTGTCGCGCGCCTTGCCGGAACGGGGGATATCCGCGGCCCGCTCGCGAGGGCGGTCGGCGAGAAGGGCTATCACCGCACGGCTAGGAATCCGGGTTGACGTGAGCATTGTCCGAGTGCGGCTTCGAGGTTTTGGGTGTCCGATGCCATCCCGGCGTGCCGCGCAATTAACGAAAGCATACGCTTCCGATTTTCATGGATTTATGGTATAGATGTTTCTGTCGAGCAGGAATTCGCCCATGGGGAAGATCGTTGAAGCTGCCCCCGGATCCCAGAGCCGGGCGCCATGTCTTGGCCATCTTAAGGCCGCCCTACGGCCATCGAGTGCGGCATGCCGGAAGCAAATGTCAGTGCAAGGGATTGAAAAGTCTCGATTCGCGGAAGAAAATGGCGCGTTTTTCGGCCGATTTCTCGCTGAAAATCGCGACGAATGCGCTTCTTTTCGTGCGTTAGACGCCAGAATGAGCGCGGAATTGCATCAAAAGCGCGCCAAAACGCGATCCATCCGCCGATAGCGGCGACGCCGATCTGGGCGGCGAAGCCGCTCGATCGTGCGGGTCGTCGCAGGGTCGGCTTATCGCCTTCCGCCCAGTTCGTCGATGTGGGTCAGCAGGTCCGCCGGATCTTCGTAGACCCGGAAGGCGGTCGCCTTCTGGAGTTCCTCCGCGCCGTAGCCGCCGCAAAGGAGACCGACGCCGAGCGCGCGGCAGCGCGCCGCGGCCAGCATGTCCCAGATCGAGTCCCCGACCACGATGGCCGTCTCGATGGGCGAGCCGAGCCGCTCGGCGGCCGCGACGAAAAGGTCCGGGTCGGGCTTGGCGTATTTCACCTGGTCGCGCGTCACGACCGGCGATTTGTCGGGGTCGACGCCGAGCGCCTTCAGGTTGACGGACGCCGTCTCCATCCGGCCGCTCGTCGCGATCGCCCAGGAAATCCCGACGCTGGAGAGCCAGGCGAGGAGTTCGCGGGCGCCGGGCAGCGGACGGACCGCCGCCCCCATCCGCTGATAGGCGCGCGCATGCGCCTTGCGCAGCCGCTCGCCGCGCTCTTCGTCGATGGCGACCCCGGTCTCCCGAATGAGCTGGTTGGTGAAGAGCCCGCCGCTCATCCCGATCTTGCGGTGAATGCGCCAGACGGAAAGCTCGATGCCTTCGGCGTCGAGCGCCTCCTTCCAGGCGAGCACATGCTGGTAGACGCTGTCCACCAGAGTGCCGTCGAGGTCGAACAGGAATACGGGCTCGATTCGCATGGCTGCTCCTTCAGCTTCGTCAGGCCCGCCTGCGAAATCCGCGAACCGCCGCGCGGGCGCCGTTCTCCAGGATCCAGCCGAACGCATAGGCGATCGCGCAGCCGAACAGACCCGCCGCGACGACCCGCAGCGACATGTCGCCGCCGAACGTATAGGCCCCGCCGTTCAACGTGCGCATGACCATCGTAAAGGGCAGGGCGGCCAGCGTGAGGGGCAGATCGGCGAACCAGGTCCCGGCCCGGACCAGATACTCGATATAGAGCGCGACGAACAGCGCGCCGTAGAGGGCCGCAAAGACGGCCCCGGTCCAGGACCGAAGCCGTCTCATTTCTGCGCTCTCAGTCCGCCTTCCAGGCGACGACGTGTTGGGTCTGCGCGCCGAGGCCCTCGATGCCGAGGGTCATCGTATCGCCAGCCTTGAGAAAACGCTGGGGCTTCTTGCCCGCGCCGACGCCGGGGGGCGTGCCCGTCGTGATGACGTCGCCAGGCTCGAGGATCATGAATTGCGAGATGTAGGAGACGAGCTGCCTGATGTTGAAGATCATCGTCGCCGTCGAGCCCGTCTGCATGCGCTCGCCGTTGACGTCGAGCCACATGTCGAGCCGATGGACGTCCTTGATTTCGTCGGGAGTGACCAGCCAGGGTCCGAGCGGACCGAAGGTCGGGGCGCTCTTGCCCTTGATCCATTGACCTCCGCGCTCAAGCTGGAATTCCCGTTCGGAGACGTCATTGCAGACGCAGTAGCCGGCGACGTGGGAGAGCGCCTCCCCCTGACTCACGTGGCTTGCGCGCGAGCCAATCACCACGGCGATCTCGACCTCCCAGTCGGTCTTCTTGGACCCCTTGGGGATCATCACGTCGTCGTTCGGTCCGACGATGCAGGAGGGCGCCTTGCTGAACAGGATCGGCTCCTGGGGGATGGGCATGCCCGATTCGGCCGCGTGATCCGCAAAGTTGAGGCCCACCGCGATAAAATGCCCGACCTTGCCGACGCAGGGACCGAGTCTGGGCGTTCCGCGCACCGCGGGCAGCGATTCGGGCTTGAGCTTCGCGAGTCTCGCGAGCGACTTCGGTCCGAGCGTGCTCCCGTCGATATCGGCGACGACTTCGCTGAGGTCCCGGATCTTGCCCGCCTCGTCAATCAGTCCCGGCTTTTCTTTGCCCGGCTTTCCATACCGAACCAGTTTCACTTCATCCCTCCCAGGCGCTCGCCGCAGTGCTTCGATGCGCGCATTCCTAACAGAGGCGCGGCTGTCGGGGAACCTTTCCCCGCCCTCTGGAATTTTATGGCGGCAGCCATATTTAACGGGCGATTGCTACCGTAGCAGCCATCCGTTCGGCTCTAAATCGCATTTTATAAGCCGGCCGATTATTTCGGACTTGAACTTTCGCCGTGAAGATGGCTTTGCTAGCTTTTGGATATGTAAGAAAACGTATCTTGGCTGGCCGCCACATCTACATACAATAGTCGCAATTCTCGCACAAAAAGAAAACGGAATATGTCATCAGTAGAACGAATTGCGCTCTTCATCGACGGCGCAAACCTTTACGCGAGCGCTAAAGCTCTCGGCTTCGACATCGACTATAAACGCCTGTTAAAGGAGTTCCAGGCCAAGGGACGCCTGATTCGCGCATTCTATTACACGGCGCTTGTTGACGATCAGGAGTACTCCTCCATTCGCCCGCTCGTGGATTGGCTTGATTACAACGGCTACTCCGTTGTCACCAAACCTACGAAGGAATTTGTTGATTTGACGGGTCGACGCAAAGTCAAAGGCAATATGGATATCGAGCTGGCGGTCAACGCCATGGATATTGCCGAGAAAATCGATCTGATGGTCCTGTTCTCCGGCGACGGGGACTTCCGGTCCTTGGTCGAGTTGATTCAGCGCCGCGGCGTTCGGGTCGCGGTCGTTTCAACGATTGCGACTCAGCCTCCGATGGTTGCCGACGAATTGCGCCGGCAGGCCGACGAGTTCATCGATCTCGCGGCATTGATGCAGAGGATTGGACGCGATCCTTCGGAGCGTCAGATTCGAGCCGAGAATCCGCGGCGTAACCACTTTGCGCACGCTGCGGCGCCATCCGTGGAGGAGAGTGTCCGCGAGTAAGCTGGGAGATCCACAGCGGCGGACGAAGAATGCCGTTCGACATCAGTCCGCCGCATGACTGCGGGATTTGCCCGCGGCTCGCGGAATTTCGCAACGCCAATCGCGCCGCCTTTCCGGAATGGTCCAACGCACCCGTTGGGTCCTTCGGGGAGGCGGACGCGCGACTTCTGATTGTGGGCCTGGCGCCGGGTCTCCGCGGCGCAAACCGCACCGGTCGGCCTTTCACGGGCGATTATGCGGGCGAACTGCTTTACGCAACGCTGTTGCGCTACGGATTTGCTTCAGGCGTGTATGACCGCCGTCCGGACGACGGTCTGCGGCTGATTGATTGCGCCATCGTTAACGCAGTGCGCTGCGTTCCGCCTCAGAACAAGCCGACTCCCCAGGAAATTGCGTCCTGTCGCGCGTTCCTCGCTCAATCCTTACAGGCGCTGCCTCGCCTGACCGTCATTCTCGCGCTGGGACGGATCGCCCATGAAACGTTGCTGAGGGCGCTCGGCGTCCGTCCGTCGCTTTTTCCGTTTCGCCATGGCGCCCGTCACAAGGCGCTCCCGGACGGGCCAGTCGTCTTCGACAGCTATCATTGCTCGCGTTACAACACGAACACTGGCGTTTTGACCGAAGCGATGTTTTGCGACGTCTTTGCAGCGATCCGCGCAGAGATCGACAAGCCCGCCGAGGCTTCGGATGCAATCGTTGGGGAGGGGCCACGCAAATGAGCGCACGGAGCTTCGGGGAGATCGATGGCGAACCCGTGCGGGAGATCACGATTGGCAGTCGTGCGGGGGCGACGGCGAAAATCCTCACCTGGGGCGCGGTCTTGCGCGAACTGATCGTTCCCACGACTACAGGGACCTCAGGGCGTCGTTCTCGGCCTCAATGGCATCGAGGACTATATCGCCCATTCCCCGTATTTCGGCGCCGTTCCCGGCCGTTACGCCAATCGCATCGCGAACGGGCGCTTCGTCCTTGACGGCGTCGCGCATCAACTCGCCCGGAAACCGGGCGAGAAGCACACCCTGCACGGCGGTCCGCGCGGCTTTGGTCACCTCATCTGGAAGGTCGGGGCTTCCGACGACTCCTCCGTGGCGCTCCTGCTCCATTCGCCGGACGGCGACTCCGGATTTCCCGGCGCCCTCACCGCAACCTGCGTCTATCGGATGCTCGAGCCCGCGACGCTTCGGGTCGAACTGACGGCGACCACGGACAAGCCGACGATCGTGAACCTCACCCAGCACGCTTATTTCAATCTCGACGGCTCGGACGACATTCTCGACCATGAGCTGACGCTGTTTTCGGACTATTACACGCCGACCGACGCGGAACTCATTCCGACGGGCGAAATCCGGGCCGTTGCGGGAACGCCTTACGATTTCCGTGAGGCCCGCAAAGTGCGGGATCCCGGCGGGACGACCTACGACACGAACTTCATCGCCGCGCGTGAGCCCGGCGCCGATGGGCTCGCGCCGATCGCGCGCCTGCGCTCTCCCGAGGAACGGGCTGACGATGACCCTCGCCAGCACCGAGCCGGGCGTCCAGTTCTATGACGCGGCCAAGCTCGACTGCCCGGTCCCCGGCCTCGACGGGAAGCGCTACGGGGCGCATGCAGGGCTTTGCCTGGAGCCGCAAGCCTTCCCGGACTTCGCCGAACCATCGCCACTTCACGGACTGCGTCCTGCGGCCGGGAGCCGTTTACCGGCACGTGAGCGAGTTCAGGTTCAGCGCGTAGCGGGAGGCGGACAGCGTTCCTTCGCTATCCGCCTTTGCGTCATTTCGGACAGGGTTACTGCCCGAGGCTCTCGCCCGGACCGGCTTCGGCCAGCGCTTTGCCGACTTCAAGGCCGAGATCGTCCATCGAGGTCTGCTCGCGGACGGTGAGATCCTCGCCCTTGGCCTGGCGCTCGGCCTGCTCCGGCGAACGGGCGACGTTGACCATCACCTTCGACTCCACCTCGGGGTGGAGATGGATCGGCACGACGTGGAGACCCAGCGTCTTGATCGGATGCTGGACGGCGACATGGGCGCGCTGCACCGCGTAGCCGGCCTTGGTGAGAGCCTCGGCAATGTCGCGTGCGGAAACCGAACCGTAGAGCTGGCCGGTCTCGCCGGCCTGCCGGATGATGATGACCGACTGCCCGTCGACCCGGGTGGAAATGTCGCTGGCGGCGCGCTTCGCCTCGCGGTTGCGCACTTCGAGGTCCGCGCGCTGCTCCTCGAACTTCTTCTTGTTCGCTTCGGTGGCGCGGAGCGCCTTGCCGCGCGGCAGGAGGAAGTTGCGGGCATAGCCGTCCTTGACGTGGACGGTGTCGCCCATATGGCCGAGCTTGCTGACGCGTTCGAGAAGGATAACGTCCATTCTTATGTCTCCTTGTTTCTGCGGTTTGCGTGTGCGGTGGAAGGAAGGGCTGCGCGGGCTCGCAGCCGTGTGAAAGCGTCGATGAGGCCGAGCGCGGCGAGGGCGGGCAAGGTGTACCGGGCCCTCAGCAAGCAGCAGAGATAGAGCGCGATCAGCATCACCGGCCTGAGCTTCAGCCCGCGGGACAGCGCGTGCGCGACCGCGAGCCCCTGAAGCGCGAAGGCCGCCCCGAGCCCGCCGACGCCGATCGACGCATATTGCGAGCCGGGGGCCTGCAGCGTGAAAGCCCCGGCCACGCAGGCGATCAGAACGAGCCCGAGAGGCCAGGGCACGGCGAGCGAAGTCGGAATGTCCGGCCAGGGCCGGCCGAGGTTCTGCGAAAGCTGGGTCGACCGCGCGGCGGCGTAAAGGTTCACGCACAGCATGAGCATCGTCGAGGCGGCGATCGCCGCCGGTCCCCAATGGACGAGCCCGTCGACGATGTCCCTGACCGGCGCGGCGTCGACGCCGAGGTCCAGCGCTTCCGCGGCGACGGCGGCGAGCGCCATCGACACTTCGTTCACCGCATGCTCGTAGCCGCGATAGATGACGATCAGCGAAGTGAGGACCGCGACCGATCCCGCCATGCCCAGAGCGGCCGCCAGCGACACGACGGCGCCGACCGACGCATGGGCGGGCCCCGACGCCGAGCGGCGGAAGAGGTACTTGTTGACGGGCGCCGATGCGAAGGCCGACAACAGCCAGGCGGGGGCGGCGACCGAGGCCGCATAGGCAAGCGCCGACACGGGCCCGGCAAGGACCGCCAGCGCCGCGGTCGACACGCCAACCGCGATGGCTCCGGCGTCCAGACCCCAGCCGATCGTCGCGATCATGACCGGCAGCGGCGCGAGATAGGCGAGCACCATCGCCAGCGCGCTCGTAGTGGCGCTGACCGCGAACAGCAGCGCCGCGGCTGCGCCGGCGCCAACCGCGACGGCTATTTTCTGGTGCATGGCGCTGTCCCGCTCCGTTCGCGGTTAGAGGGCGCCCGAGAGCGCCCCCAACTCCCGCCGCGCTCAGGCGCGCAAGCGGTCAAGGCAGGGGCGGCCGGGCCGGCCGCCCCAGAGCCCCGCGTTAGCGGATCACGTAGGGCAGGAGGCCAAGGAAGCGCGCGCGCTTGATCGCCTGGGCGAGTTCACGCTGCTTCGACGCCGAGACCGCGGTGATGCGCGAGGGCACGATCTTGCCGCGCTCGGAGATATAGCGCGACAGGAGGCGCGTGTCCTTATAGTCGATCTTCGGCGCGTTCGCGCCGGAGAACGGGCAGGACTTGCGGCGGCGGAAGAAGGGGCGGCGAGGGGCGGAGGCCATCAGATTGCTCCAGCGGGCATGTCTTCACGGGGGCGGCGGGGCGGGCGGTCGCCTCTATCGCCACGGTCGCCTCGATCGCCACGGTCGGGACGATCGCCGCGCGGGCCGCGCGGGCCGCCGCGGTCGTCGCGATCGGAGTCTTCGCGCTTGCGCAGCATGGCCGAGGGACCGGCCTCATGTTCGTCCACGCGGATCGTGAGGTAACGGATCACGTCTTCGTTGATGCTGAGCGTCCGCTCGAGCTCGGTCACGGCCTCCGGCGGGGCGGAGACATTGAGCAGCGTGAAATGGGCCTTGCGGTTCTTCTTGATGCGGAACGCGAGCGACTTGAGCCCCCAGGGCTCGACCTTGGTGACCGCGCCGCCGAGCGAAGCGATCTTCGTCTTGAGCTGCTCCGTCAGGCCTTCGACCTGCTGCGCAGTGACGTCCTGGCGCGCCAGGAAAATATGCTCGTAAAGAGCCATGTGCTTTAAGCCTTTCCCTTGTCCTTGCGATCCCGCGCGGAGCCCTCCGAGCCCTCTTGGAAAGGCTCTGAAGACGTGGCGTTCGAAGGCGGGAACACGGGAAGCCGGGCCGCGTGGCCCTGCCGCGCTTTGAAGACGCGGCCTTCCGTTCAGCCCCCGGCGGGACGCAACGAAGCGCGCCTCATACAGGCAGATCGTGGCTGTCGCAAGACCTTTATGCAGCGGCTCGCGCGGGTTTCGGGTTCGAGGCGGGAAAGGCGCCCGGACGCCACATTTTAGCGTTTCGATTCGTGGGTTATCAAGCGGTTAGGGTCGATTTTAGCGTCGCGTTTCCGGCGGCGGCGCGGTCGATGGCCCCTGCATGGCCGAATGATGGCGTCAGGATGGCCGCGCGACCTCGCGGCAGCGGGACGGCGGCTTCGGCGATTTCGCGCATGGGGCGGCTTCCGGATTGACGACGAAAAAACATCATACCCGGAAAGTCTGAAAATCAGAAGAAAATATTCTTTATTTCTCTTTTTCTCATAAACGAGCTAGGGGCAGGGATGTCGCTAAAGGGCCGGATTGCGCTCGTTCGACGCAGGCGCTACGGACGACCGCAATGCGCCAGGAGGGGGCGTTCGGACGCAATGACTTCCGTACATGGGCGCTGGTGACGATCGATGCTGTCGGCGTCGCTTCCACCGTGTCACCCCCGCGAAAGCGGGGGTCCAGAGAGCCGCGTCTACGCTTGACGGCAGCGCGGCCTGGCGGCGACCCATACAATGTTTCACCGCATGTCGCGCAAGGGAAAGCAATTGTCAGGGCGTTGGATGACGGAGCGGCGCTATAGCAGCGTCTACATCATGGCCCGCCGGCGCAACGGAACGCTCTATGTCGGCGTAACCAACCATCTCCGAGCGCGCGCATTTCAGCATCGCAACGGGGTCGGCTCGCAGTTCACTGCAAAGTACGGCGTCAGGATGCTCGCGTGGTACGAGCATTACGGCGACGTCTAGGCAAGTCGCTCGCGCGTGAGAAGCAGTTGAAGAAATGGGAGCGACGGTGGAAGCTCGAGTTGATCGAGCGGTTCAATCCAGACTGGCGAGACCTTTACGAGACGCTGAACAATTGATTCCCAAGGGAGGCCGCAGCGGCGACCCTGGACCCCCGCGTTCGCGGGGGTGACACTTTCTTCGTCTCTTCCCGATCTTTTGCCGATCTCCTCCCGACTGCATCTTGCGGGCCGCAAGGCCGACAGTTTCAGCGCCGGTTTGTCGAACGTCTCCTCCGGGCGGGAAGCCGGGCCTTGCACTGGCGACCCTTTAGACGTCCGCTTTCCAGCCCAATGCCGGACGGACGGGGCGGCGATCATCGCAGGATCGTGAGCGAGCGCCCCTTGACGGCGCCGATGCGCTCATAGTGTGAATCGAAAAACCACGAAGAGAATCGAAGGCGGGGGGAGCAACAATGTCGGACGCGCTCAAGGCGACGCCGCGGCTGAAATCGATCCAGCGAACCGCGCTTGCCATGCTCGTCGTGGCCGGCGTGATCAATTACATCGACCGCGCGACGCTCTCCGTCGCGAACCTGTTCATCCGTCAGGATCTGGGCCTTTCGATCGCCGACATGGGCTACCTCTTGTCGGCGTTTCTCTGGGCCTATGCCTTCGCGCAACTGCCGACGGGCGCCATGGTCGACAAGCTCGGGCCGCGCTTGTTGTTGTCCTGCGGCCTCGGTCTGTGGTCGTTCGCCCAGTTGCTCGGCGGGCTCGTGCAGGCCTTCGGCCAGTTCTTCGCGGCGCGAGTGCTGCTCGGCCTCGGCGAGGCGCCGCAGTTCCCGACCGGCGCGCGCGTCGTCCGCGACTGGTTCAATCCGCGCGACCGGGGCCTCGCGACCGGCATCTTCAACTGCGCTTCGTCGCTGGGCACCGCGATCGCCGTGCCGCTCCTGACGTTCCTGATGCTGGCCTTCGGCTGGCGGATCATGTTCATGATCATGGGCGTCGCGGGCCTCGCAATGGCCGCGATCTGGTACGCGGCCTATCGCAACCCCACCGACGTGCCGCTCACCGCCGAGGAGAACGCCTATCGCGTCCAGGGCGATCCGCCCGGACAGCGCACCAAGGTGACCTTCGCGGAATGGAAGCTCCTGTTCCGCTTCCGGAGCACCTGGGGCATGATTCTCGGCTATTTCGGCTGCATCTACCTGACGTGGATCTACACCGCCTGGCTGCCCGGCTATCTCGAGATCGAGCGGCACATGAGCGTCAAATTCACAGGCTTCGCCGCGGCCATCCCCTTCGCATGGGGCGTCGTAGGGGGCCTGCTCGGCGGCTATATCGCGGACGTTCTCGTGCGCCGCGGCGTGGCCCCGGTCAGCAGCCGGAGGATTCCGGCCGCCATCGCGCTCGGCGGCACCGCCGTCTGCACCATCGCCGCGGCCTTCGTCACGAGCAACGCGCTGGCGATCGCCTTCATCTCGGCTTCGCTCTTCCTCGTCTATGTCACGAGCACCTGCGCCTGGGCGCTAAGCTCCGTCGTCGCCCCGGCGAACTGCACGGCCTCGATCGGCGCCATGCAGAATTTCGGCGGCTATCTCGGGGGCGCGCTGGCGCCGACCGTCACGGGGCTCATCGTTCAGCACACCGGCTCTTTCGTTCCGGCTTTGGTGGTCGGGGCGCTTATCGGCATCGCTTCGGCGGCGTCGTACCTTTTCATCGTCGATCAGCCGATCACCGCCGCGGATCTGGACGCCGCCTCCCTCCAGATCGGCGTTCCCTTGCCGGCGCGGGACGCTTAGAGCCTGCTGTCGCAGTGTCATGCCCGCGAACGCGGGCATCCAGTTTCGGCGGTCGCTGATTCAGGGCTCTGTTGCGGCTTCTGGACTCCCGCTTTCGCGGGAGTGACACGACCGCGAGACACCGCTCTCAGGGCCTCCGGGATCGCTATCAAGCGCGGTCCGGGAGGCTCTGGAGCGATGGCTTCGGATTTGGATTTGGCGCCGGCTTCACGCGCTCGTCTTGGAATGCGGCGTGCCCAGGTACGGGAACTCCCTCAGGACGTCGGTGTGCGGCTTGAGGCCTGTAGGCGGACACTCGTTTTTCGTCAGGAAGGCGAGGCGGTAATTGATGACGTCGTCCGTGAAGACCCGGCCGTTGGGATATTCGGCGGGCTTCGACGGATCGAAGCTCAGAACGTCGGGAAGCGTGCGCTCCCTGTCGATCGCGGCAATCGCTTCCTCGCGCGTGTAATTGCCGGTGTGCCCCATGAGATGCACGAACTGTTCGAGCCATCGCTTGCGGTCGTTGACGGGTTCGCTGGCGTTGTATTCCTCCTTGGTGTCATCGGTGTTGAAGAAGCTGCTGACGCTCGGATGGCCCGCGCGATCGACGTGAAGCAACTTGCCGTCCCGCCTCAGACTGCAGCGTCCCCAGATGTGGATCTCGGGCTTGGGATCGAGTTCGCTGGTCGGCAGTTCGATCACGGTCGAAAATACGTTCGCTTGTGTATTCGAGTCCACGCCGGTCCATGGAGACTTGCCGCCGAGATGGGGCTCGGTGAAGTTCCGTTTGCCTCTGGTGTCGAACAGGTTCTTGATTCCGTCGAAGTCGAAAAAGAACGCGTCGCTACGGCTGCCGGCGAAAAAAGTGTAGGGGCCGGCTCTGACGATATTCGGCTGGGCGCCGAAGGACACCTCGGCGTCGGCGATGATCTTCGTTCCGACCGCTTCGGGCGAGTGCGACTCCGGGCCCTTCGCCATGAACACGCTGACGGTCTGCCTGCCGTTCTGCGGCTTCGAGAACACATAGCTGAACGCGATGTCGGTCAGGTAATCGCCGTCCGTGTCGAGGTTGACGCGATAGATCGCATCGGGATGAAGCGCGTCCGCGTTGGGATTGGCGTTGAGGATGATGACGGTCCTGTTCCTGTCGGCGGGCGACTGGAATGCGTACAGGTCACAGAGGTCCAGTCGTTGATCGCCGAGCGGCGGGCCGAGACTGAGACCGGTGAAATGGTTTGACATTACACTCTCCTGTCGCGTGATATGATTCCATCTGCGTCTCGCAGACGGGGCAACATAACATCAATCCGAAGGGCGAACGCAAAGAGGGGAGGAAAGAGCGGGCTCACGATCTGTTCAGGGCCACGGCCTCCCGTATGAGCGCCTTGAAGGCGTCCTCATCGATTTCATCGCCCTCGTGGAGATCGATGGCGCGCCTGACGTTGCCTTCAAGGCTCGCGTTGAACAGGCCTGAAGGGTCCTTGAGCGCGGCGCCCTTGGCGAAAGTCAGCTTCACGACGCTCTTGTACGTCTCGCCGGTGCAGATGATTCCATCGTGAGACCACACCGGCACGCCTCTCCACTTCCATTCCTCGACCGCTTCGGGGTCCGCTTGCCTGATGAGCGCGCGGACATGGGCGAGCATGCGGCCGCGCCAGTCGTCCAGTTCCCGGATCCTCGCGTCGATCAGCCGGGAAGGGGATTCGCCCGTGGTCGTTGCGGCCTTTTTCATGTGTTGCAGCTCCTTCCGCTGTTTTTCTGATCCTGCGGCGGATCGGACTTCAACGCCATGCCGCCTCCCGGTTTGCGCCGGGGGGCAGTCGCGTATAAAGACGCGCCCCTTCACGGGCGCGAGCCGGCGCGAACGGGCTTCGATGGCGCGACAACCGAAAATCGCCTACGTCCTTTTGCGCAACGCCTATTTCGGGCCGCGGCTCGCCTCCTCGGTCGAGCTTTGCGTGCGCGACCTTGCGCGCTACAGCCGCCATGCGGCGTCCACGCTCGTCGTCTGCCCGAGGATCGACGCCCCGTTCGACGACGTCGAGGTCGTCCCGGTCCCGGAGGTCATGGCGGGAGGGAATGTCGCGAAGGCGCTCGCCGTCGGGCGGCTCCTCAAACGGCGCGGGGCGAATCTGGCGATCGTCGAGAACCACCTCCCGGCCGCCGCGCTGATCGCCGCCGCGTCCGGCGTTCCGACGATCCTTCACAGCCACGCCTACGAGAAGGCGCCGTCAGGCGGGATCAAGCGCGCCGAGCGCGCCCTGGAGCTGGGGCGGCTCGCGGGCCTCGCCTTCGTCAGCGAGGACTGCGCGGCGCGGTTCCGCGCCAACTTCCCGAAAACGCGCCTGCCGATGCGCGCCGTTCCCAACGGGCTCGACATGACGGCGTGGTCGGCCGAGGTCCCCAAGGAACAGACGATCCTCTCGGTCGGCCGCGCGCTCGACGACAAGGGGCACATCGAGGCGATGCAGGCGCTCGTCCGCGTTCTGCCGTCGCGGCCGGGCTGGACCGCGCGCTTCATCCTCTCGCTCACCGACCGGGAGCCGCAGACCGTGGCCCGGCTGGAAGCGATGGCGAAGCCGCTGGCCGGCCGCATCCGGATCGACCGGAGCCTGCCCTATGCCGAAGTGCGGGCGGCGTGGGAAAAGGCCGCCATCGGCCTCGTCCTCACCAAGACCCCCGAGCCGTTCGGCCGCACGGCGCTCGAAGCGCTCGCGACGGGAACCGCGCTCGTCAGCTCCGGCCTCGGCGGCCTTGCCGAAGTCACGGGGCCGGAGGCGGAGATCGCCTCGCCCGCCGACGCCGACGCGGTGGCGCAAGCGCTCGCGCGGCTCATGGATTCGCCCGCGCGCCGCGCCGAACTGGCGCGGGCGGGTCGGGCGCGGGCGGAGCGGCTCTACGACATCCGCGTCGTCGCCGCGCGCATGGACGATTTTGTGGACGAAGTGCTGGCGTCGCGCCGGTAAGTCAGCGGGCGACAGACGTCGAGAGGCGCCTAAACGGCCGGCGCCGGGCTTTCCTCGTCGCGCCATTCGAGCGTGACGACCTTGCCGTTCTCGACGGTCAGCGCGAGGCGCCCGCTCTTGAGCTGCAACGCGCGCTCGCCGAAGAGGCGCCGGCGCCAGCCGGAAAGGGCCGCGACTTCCGCCTTGTCGCTGGTGGCGATGGCCTCCAGATCGTCCACGGTGGCGATCAGCTTGCCGGCGACCCCGCTGTCCTCGCTGACCTGACGCAGCAGAACCTTCAGAAGCTCCACAGTCGCCCCGATATTCGCGCCGTTGCGGCGCTCGCGCTCGATGCGCGGCAACGTCTTCGGGTCGCGCGCAAGTCCGCGCTCGACGGCGGCGAGGATCTCGGCCGCGGAGCGCGAACGCTCCATCCCGCGCGGGAAGGCGCGCAGGTTTCCGAGCGCCTCGAGGCTCCGTGGCGCGGCGAGAGCGACCTCGATCATCACGTCGTCCTTGAGGACGCGGGCGCGCGGCACGTCGCGCGCCTGCGCCTCGCTCTCGCGCCAGGCCGCAATCTCCATCAGCACCGCGAGGTCGCGGGGTTTGCGCGCGCGGGACTTGTAGCGCTCCCACGCCCGCTCGGGGTGCTGCTCGTAAGTGGCGGGCGAGTTGAGAACCTTCATCTCGTCCTCGAGCCACGACTGGCGCTTGGAGGTCTTCAGCCGCTCGGACAGGATCTTGTAGATCTGGCGCAGGTGCGTCACGTCGCCGATCGCATAGGCGATCTGCGCCTCCGCCAGCGGCCGCCGCGCCCAGTCGGTGAAGCGCGACGACTTGTCGATGGTGACCTTGCAGAGCGAATGGACGAGTTCGCTGTAGGAGACCTGCTCCCCGAAGCCGCACACCATCGCCGCGACCTGGGTGTCGAACAGGGGCGTCGGCAGGACGCCTGCGAGCTTCCAGAAGATTTCGAGATCCTGCCGGGCGGCGTGGAAGACCTTCACCACGCCTTCGTCGGCCATGAGCCTGAGCAGCGGCTGAAGGTCGAGTCCGTCCGCCAGACAGTCGATGGCGACCGCCTCATCGTCGGAGGCGAGCTGGATGACGCAGAGGATCGGCCAGAAGGTCGTTTCGCGCAGGAACTCGGTGTCGACCGCCGTGAACGAATGGCGCGCCATGCGCTGGCAGACAGCCTCAAGCTCCTCCGTCGTCGTGATCAGCGACACCGCGTTATCCCTATCCTTTCACGTTCTGCGGCGCGGACGGGGTCGGCGCCGCCCGCTGGGCGAGGGCGGGTTTCGCCCGTTCCTTGCGCAGCGGAGGGGGCGCATGTCGCGGCATTCCGAGCCGCTTGTCGAGATAGGCGCCGACGACCTGCTGCAAATCGTCGATGCAATCCTCAAAAAAGTGGTTCGCTTCCGGAATGACCGCGTGCTCGATGAGGATGCCCTTCTGGGTCTTGAGCTTCTCGATGAGCCCGAGCACCTCCTTCAGGGGCGCGACGCGGTCCTTGTCCCCGTGCACGAAAAGCCCGGACGAAGGGCAGGGGGCGAGGAAGCTGAAGTCGAACCGGTTGGCGGGCGGGGCGATCGAGATGAAGCCCTCGATCTCCGGGCGGCGCATCAGGAGCTGCATCCCGATCCAGGAGCCGAAGGAGACGCCCGCGATCCAGCAGGCGCGCGCCTCCGGGCTGATCGACTGGGCCCAGTCGAGGGCGGAAGCCGCATCCGACAATTCGCCCTGCCCGTGGTCGAACGACCCCTGCGAGCGGCCGACGCCGCGGAAATTGAACCGCAGGACCGAAAAGCCGCGCTCGGCGAAATTGTAATAGGTGTTGTAGACGATCTGGTTGTTCATCGTGCCGCCAAACTGCGGATGCGGATGAAGAACCACGGCGATCGGCGCCCCACGCTGCTTGGCGGGGTGAAACCGGCCTTCGAGCCGGCCGGCGGGACCGTTGAAAAAGACTTCGGGCATGCATGCTCCCAGACGCGTGCAAAACCCCGCGACCTTGCCGGAGATTGGCGCCGGGCGGAAACGCACGCATTGCGGCGCGCGCTTCGAGCGCGTATCTCTCTTGACAATTCGGCGGGGCTTCGCCTTGGAGGCAGGCTCATAGCACGCAAGGCGCCGGAGAATGCAAGGAAAATCAGCAAGGCAGGAGCCGATTGGCCCCTCCTGAACCGAGGCGCCGCCGGAGCCGGAATGGCCGCGACAGCAAAGACCAGAGCTTATCTCGACTATAACGCCACCTCGCCTATGCGTCCCGAGGCGCGGGACGCGACCGTGGCGGCGCTCGATGTTGTCGGCAATCCGTCCTCCGTCCACGGCGAGGGCCGCGCGGCGCGGCTCGTCGTCGAGAAGGCGCGGGCCGAGATCGCGCATCTCACGGGCTCGCTTCCGCGCTGCGTAACCTTCGTCTCCGGCGGCACGGAAGCGGCCGCGACCGCCCTCAACCCCGCCTTCGGCGCGGGGCCGGGCGCGCCTCCGATCGAGCGGCTGATCGTCTCCGGCGGCGAGCACCCTTGCGTCCTCAGCGGACATCGCTTTCCCCACGAGGCCGTCGAGACGGCGCCGCTGACGGCGGCCGGCGTCATCGACCTCGACTGGCTGGCGCAGGCCTGCGCGCGGCCGGGACGGGCGCTGCTTGCCCTTCAGGGGGCCAACAACGAAACCGGCGCGATTCAGCCGGTGGCGGAGGCCGCCGCGCTCGTCCACGCGGCGGGCGGCTATGTGTTCTGCGACGCCGTGCAGCTCGCCGGGCGGGCGGACTGCTCCCTTGGAGCGCTCGGGGCGGACGCTCTCTCGCTCTCGGCCCACAAGATCGGCGGCCCGAAGGGCGCGGGCGCGCTCGTGACGGCCAGGCCGGGGATCAGCCTCGGCGAGCCGTTGGTTCGCGGCGGGGGACAGGAGCGCGGCGCGCGGGCGGGCACCGAGAATGTCGCCGCCATCGCCGGGTTCGGGGCCGCCGCCCGGGCCTGCGCCGCCGACCGCGTCGAGGAGTCGGCGCGCCTCTCCGCGCTGCGCGACCGCCTCGTCGCCGCGGTCCGCGAGACCGCGCCCGACGCGGTCGTTTTTGCCGAACATGCGCCCCGTCTGCCGAATACGGTCTGTTTCGCGGTTCCCGGCCTTGAGGCGGCGAGGCTCATGATCGCGCTCGATCTCGCGGGCGTCGCCGTCAGTTCCGGCTCGGCCTGCTCCTCCGGCAAGGTCGCGCTCTCCCATGTGCTTTCCGCCATGGGGATCGAGCCCGCGCTCGCGCGCGGAGCGATCCGGCTGAGCCTCGGCTGGGCCTCGGGCGCCGGGGACGTGATCCAGTTCGGGGAGGCTTTCGCGGAGGCGGTCGGGCGGATGAGAGGGCAGCGGGGCGCGGCATGACGGCGAAGTCTCTTTTCGTAGCGGGCGGGACCGGCGCGGTCGGGCGGCGCCTTCTGCCGCTGCTCGTCGCCGACGGGTGGCGGGTGACGGGATCGACGCGCTCTCCGGACAAGGTCGAGCTTTTGCGCCGGCTCGGCGCGAAGCCGGTCGTCGTGGACGTGTACGACGCGGCCGCGCTGCGCGCGGCCTTGATGGATGTTCGCCCCGAAGTCGTCGTGCATCAGCTGACCGATCTGCCGCCCGGCCTCGATCCGGAGAAAATGGCGGACGCGCTTCCGCGCAACACCCGCATCCGCGAGGAAGGCACGCGCAACCTCGTCGCCGCCGCGCTCGCCTGCGGAGCGCGCCGCCTCGTCGCGCAGAGCATCGCCTTCGCCTATGCCGAGGGACCCTTGCCGCATCGCGAGGAGGACCCGCTCGACCCGAACGCCATAGGCGTCATCAGCCTCGAGGGGCAGGTGATGGACGCGGCGCTCGAGGGAATCGTGCTGCGCTATGGGCGCTTCTATGGACCCGGAACGGGCTTCGACGCGCCGCGCGGCGCGCCGGCCCTGCATGTCGACGCGGCCGCGCGGGCCTGCGAACTCGCCTGTCTCGGCGGAGACGCGCGGAATCTACAACATCGCCGAGGACGACGGCGCCGTGTCGAGCGAGAAAGCGAAACGCGCCTTCCCCGGCTGGTCGGCGGACTGGCGCATCGGCGCTTCGGGCTGAGGGTCCGCTGAGATCAGGGCGCCGACGGGCTCACTCGCAAATCCGGTAGCGGTCGCTGGAGCCGTGCTGGAGCGTGTCGAGATGGAGGTGGTCGGCGTGGAACGGGTCCGAGCCGGGCCCGAGGACCGTCGTGAACCAGCCGCAGGCCGCGGTTCGCACGGTTCGGACATAGGCCGCCTCCCGGTCGTCGGCCTGACGGGCGACGGCGATCCGCCTCTTGTCCGCGAGGACGAAAGCGGCGACGTCGATCGCGGACCCTTTCCCATGTTCGCTCACCTTGGCGCCCGCGACGCGGTCGCGGCCACGGCATTCGTAGCCGGGACCGGTTTCGAGCGCCGCGACCGGCGAACCGAGCGAGGCCGCGGCGAGCGGCGCCGCGACCTCCCGGACGAAGCCCGCGAAGGTCGCCGCGAAGCGGCAGTCGAGCAGAGGCCGGGCGGGGAAATCGAGCGCGGCGCCCGACGCCAGCGTCACGCTGCGCAGACGGACGGGCGTTTCGATTGCGCAGCCGTCGAGGGGAGCGGGCGGCGGATCGGCCGGTTCGACTTCGATGTGGTCCGCCGCAAGTTCGGCGAGGCAACTCGCGGCAGGCGGGGGCGAAGAGGCCGCTGGAGGCGGGGCGGGCTCGGGCGGCTTTTGTGGAGGGGCCGGAGCGGGCGCGGCCTCGGGGGCGCCCGAAGCGTCCGGAGGGCGCGGGGGCGGCAAGGGCCAATCCTTTGGATCGGCCTGCGCGGCCGATCCTGCGAGGGTCAGCGCCGCGCCACAGACAAATCCCAGCCATCGCATGTCCGTTTCTCCGGCGCATCTGTGCTTAGGAGGCAAACGCAACGGCGCCAAGCGTGATCCTTGCGGGGACAGGAAAAGGGGTGGGCCGCAGACCCCGACGTGATAGGCTGCCGTCCATGACGTCGCGATCCGCTCGCTTCCTGGCCGGATTGGCCCTTGCGTCCGGTCTTGTCGCCGCGAACGGCGCGCCCGCTCAGGACGCGGGACCGCATGTCGACGTGAAGCCGGGGCAGGCGGTCGAAATCCCGGTGACGATCGCCGGCGGCGCGGTGACGCTCGGGCGGCCGCGGCGTTTGGCGCCGGGGGCGGAGCCCGGAGACGGCGAGATCGTCGTCGCGGTCGTCAAGCACGGCCTCGCGCCTTATGCCGAGTTGACCGCGAAGGAGAAAACGCCCGAGCCGATCGACTTTGTCGCGACCGGGCTGATCGGGGACATCAAGATCGACGAGATCAAGGTCTGCGGCCAACTCTTTGGGCCGGCAAGGGGGCGGATCGCTTCCGGCTCGTGGCGCGTTTCGCTAAACAGTTTCGCGGTCCGGGCGGACGGGCAGGACTGCCGTCCCTGAAACGAGGAGCACGCCTCATGGCGAAAGTGACCTACGAGATCGTCCAGCACGAGGGTGGCTGGGCCTACAAGGTCGGCGATGTCTTCTCGGAGACGTTTCCGTCCCACAAGCAGGCGCACGAGGCGGCCGAGCGCGCGGCGGGCGAGCAGCGCGTCGCGGGCGAGACCACCGGCATCGAATGGGAGGACAGGAGCGGCCGCTGGCATGGCGAAGTGTCGAAGGGCGGCGACCGGCCGGACACCGACGTCAAGGACTGAGAGCAGGCGCCTCGCTTGCGTCGCGAAAGCGGGCTCTTATATTAGCGAACGCTGAATTAAGGCCTTCTCCCATGTCCGAATCCTTTCATGTCGTCTGCCCCCATTGCAACAAGGTGAACCGGATCGCCGCGGGCCGTCCCGCCGAGGAGGCGGTCTGCGGCGCCTGCAAGAGCCGGCTCTTCACCGGCGAGCCGATCGCGCTGACCGCCGAGACTTTCGACAAGCACGTCGGGCGGAACGACGTGCCGACCATCGTGGACTTCTGGGCGCCGTGGTGCGGCCCCTGCCGCGCGATGGCGCCGATCTTCGACCGGGCCGCCAAGGAGCTTGAGCCGCGCGTCCGCTTCGCCAAGGTCAATGTCGATGAGGAGCCTTCGATCGCCGCGCGCTACGGCATCCAGGGCATCCCGACGCTGATCGCCTTCGATCATGGCAAGGTCGCCAAGCAGCACGCCGGGCTCGTGGACATCAACTTCCTGCGGGGCTGGCGCGCGCGTGAGCCGATTGAAGTATGCAAGCACTAGTCATGAAACGACGTTGATCACTGTCACGCGCGGCCAGGTTACCTTCCCAAGGACGTGCTGGCATCTCGGCGTGCGGGCGGACAAATATCTAGTTCCTGCCCGATGACGCGCGAATGACCGCGAGAGCCGACCTTCGAGGATTCCACGGCGAAGGAAGACGAAGGCGCGCGGCAGTATCGATAGATCCATGCGGAAGCGGCGCGGCCGCCGGTCGGAAAACTGTGAAATTACGGGACACGAACGTATTGTTGCGTGCCGCAGTTGGGATGGAGAAGCAAAGCGTAGCCGCGTTCTGCAAAGCGCTGAAGTCGTCGCCATCAGGTGCAATCGCTCTGCGAGTTCGTTGGGTGCTTCGTCAAACCTACGACGTCCGACGCGCGACATTGCCGACGCATTGCAAGCTGTGGATACGGTAAGTGGTCCTGGACAAACCGCGGTCGAAGCGGTGCTGCTATGGCCGCGGACTTCGCGGACGGTGTCATCGTGACGGCCGCGTCGGGGCGATATACGTTGTTTGACCGGAAGGCCGTTTCCTGTCGTGGCGCAGGGACGAAGCGCCAAACCCTACCTGTCCACGGCGCCCTGATTGCCCGAAACACCCTGACCGCTTGCCCTTTGGAGAAAGTTGAGGCCATAAGGCCCGCCTCGCGGGGCCCTGCGCCGCTCCGCGTCGATTTACGCGACCTGCAAGGCCTTTTCATGCGTCTTTCCCGCTACTTCCTCCCCATTCTGAAGGAAACGCCGAAAGAGGCGGAGATCGTCTCGCACCGGCTGATGATGCGCGCCGGCATGATCCGCCAGGAATCGGCGGGCATCTACGCCTGGCTGCCGCTCGGCCTGCGCGTCCTGCAGAAGATCTGCAACGTCGTCCGCGAGGAGCAGAACCGCGCCGGCGCGATCGAGGTCATGATGCCGACGATCCAGTCGGCCGATCTCTGGCGCGAAGTCCGGCCGCTATGACGACTACGGCAAGGAGATGCTGCGCATCCGCGACCGGCACGACCGCGACATGCTCTACGGGCCGACCAACGAAGAGATGGTCACGGAGATCTTCCGCGCCTCCGTGCGCTCCTACAAGGATCTGCCGCTCAACCTCTATCACATCCAGTGGAAGTTCCGCGACGAAGTCCGGCCGCGCTTCGGCGTGATGCGCTCGCGCGAATTCCTGATGAAGGACGCCTATTCCTTCGACCTCGACAAGGAGGGCGCGCGGAATTCCTACAACCGGATGTTCACCGCCTATCTGCGCACCTTCAAGCGGCTCGGGCTCACCGCCATTCCGATGCGCGCCGAATCCGGCCCGATCGGCGGCGACCTCAGCCACGAGTTCATCATCCTCGCTTCGACCGGCGAGAGCGAGGTCTTCTGCCATCGCGATTATCTGGCCTTCGAGACGCCGCCCGAGGGAATCGATTTCGACGACGCCGCCGTGATGCAGGGCGTCGTCGACAAATGGACCTCGCTTTATGCGGCGACCTCCGAGATGCACGACGCGGCGGCCTTCGAGGCGTTGCCCGATGCTTCGCGGATTTCGGCGCGCGGCATCGAGGTCGGCCATATTTTCTACTTCGGAACCAAATACTCCCTGCCGATGAAGGCCGTGGTGAACGGGCCGGACGGCAAGGAGCACAGCGTGCATATGGGCTCTTACGGAATCGGCCCGAGCCGCCTCGCGGCGGCGCTGATCGAGGCCAACCACGACGAGGCGGGCATCATCTGGCCGGAGATCGTCGCGCCGTTCCGCGTCGGCCTCGTCAATCTCAAGGTCGGCGCCGCCGAGACGGACGGCGCCTGCAAGCAGATCTATTCGGCGCTGGAGAAGGCGGGCGTCGACGTCCTCTACGACGATACGGAAGAGCGGCCCGGCGCCAAATTCGCGACGATGGACCTCATCGGCCTGCCGCATCAGGTGATCGTCGGGCCGAAGGGGCTCGCCGAGGGCAAGGTCGAGGTGAAGACGCGGCGCGGCGGCGGGCGCGAGCTCATGAGCGTCGAGGCGGCGATCGCGAAGCTGGGCGGCCCCGGTTGACCTCCACAGCCGAAGCCGCCGTCGCCCCGCGCGCGCCAAAGCCGTTCGCGCCGTTCGAATGGCTGGTGGCGTTCCGCTACCTGCGCGCCCGCAAGGCGCAGCGGTCGATCTCGGTCATCGCGGGCTTCTCCTTCCTCGGCATCGTGCTCGGCGTCGCGGCGCTGATCGTCGTCATGTCGGTGATGAACGGCTTCCGCCATGACCTCATGGAGAAGATGATCGGCCTCAACGGCCATATGTTCCTGCAAAGCATCGAGACGCCGCTCACCGACTACGAGGCGGTGACGGAGCGGGTGAGCAAGGTTCCCGGGGTGACGCTCGCGCTGCCGCTCGTCGAAGGCCAGGCCTTCGCGAGTTCGCCCTATGGCTCGTCCGGCGTGCTGGTGCGCGGCATCCGCGCAAAGGACCTCGAACGCCTCCCCGGAGTCTCGGGCCATATCATTCGAGGGTCGCTCGACGGCTTCGACGAAGGGCAGGGGGTCGTCCTCGGCTCGAAGCTTGCCGACAAGCTCAGCGTCAGGATCGGCGACCGGGTGACGATCATCGCCCCGCATGGCGCCGAGACGCCCTTCGGCGTCACGCCGCGGATGAAATCCTATACGGTCGCGGCGGTCTTCCAGATCGGCATGTCGACCTTCGACAGCACTTTCATTTTCATGCCGCTCGCCGAGGCGCAGACCTTCTTCAACGCCGACGGGCAGGCGAATGTGATCGAGGTCTATGTCGCCGACCCCGACAATATGGACGCGATGCGCAGCGCGATCGAGCCGGCCGAGAAGCGGCCGATGATCGCCACCGACTGGCGCCAGCTCAACCGCAGCTTTTTCGACGTGCTCGCGGTCGAGAGCAATGTGATGTTCGCGATCCTGGCGCTGATCATGCTGGTTGCGGCGCTCAACATCATCTCGGGCCTCATCATGCTGGTGCAGGACAAGGCGCGCGCCATCGCGGTCCTGCGCACGATGGGAGCGACGCGCGGATCGATCATGCGGATCTTCCTCATCACCGGCGCGACGATCGGCGTGGTCGGCACCTTCGTGGGCCTCATGCTCGGCCTGCTGGTCGCGTATAATGTCGAGGAGATCCGGCGCGGCCTGTCGTGGCTGACGGGCGAGAACCTTTTCCCGTCCGAGTTCTATTTCCTGTCGCAACTGCCCTCGCGCGTCGAAACGGGCAACGTGATCGCCGTCGTTGCGCTGGCGCTCGTTCTTTCCATCGCCGCGACCATCTATCCGTCGTGGCGGGCGGCGCGGCTCGATCCGGTGGAGGCGCTGCGTTATGAATGACGCGGGGCGGTTCGTAGCGCTGGCGCTCGACGCCGTCGAACGCCGCTACGGGCGGGGCGATACGACGGTCGAGGTCCTGAACGGCGCGAGCCTCACGCTCTATGCGGGCCAGTCGGTCGCGCTGATCGCGCCCTCGGGCGCGGGCAAATCGACTCTCCTGCATCTCGCGGGGCTTCTCGAAAAGCCGGACGGCGGCGAGGTCGTGATCGGCGGCGCGCCGACCTCGACCATGTCGGACACGGAGCGCACGGCGCTGCGGCGCGACCAGATCGGCTTCGTCTATCAGTTCCATCACCTGCTGCCCGAGTTCTCGGCGCTGGAGAATCTGATCCTGCCGCAGATGATCGCCGGGCTGCCGCGCGCGGAAGCCGCGAACCGGGGCAGGGAGCTCCTCCGCTATCTGGGGCTCGCGGCCCGCGAGAGCCACCGGCCGGCGGAACTGTCGGGCGGCGAGCAGCAGCGCGTCGCCATCGCCCGCGCGGTCGCCAACGGGCCGCGGGTGCTGCTCGCCGACGAGCCGACCGGGAACCTCGACCCAAAAACCGCCGACCATGTCTTCGCGACGCTGACGACGCTCGTCACCGCGACCGGGCTCGCGGCGCTCATTGCCACCCACAATCTCGAACTCGCCGCCCGGATGGACCGCCGCGTGACGCTGCGCGAGGGGCGGGTCGTGGAGATGGCCTGAGGCGGGCGCTCTTTAAAGTCGTTTTCACGGGGCACGTTGTCGCACCACCTGCTTTCGCGCCCGCTTCAAGGTCGCTTTCCGTTGCGGCTTTTTCTCTGGCATGTTAGCTCTCCGGCCCAGCAGAGGCCGGGATTCCGGCCGACGCTTGATTAACGAAGAGCGACGATCTCGAGCGCGGTTATTGCGCGCGAAAGGACCGCCGCCAAGGGAGGCAATTTCATGATTCGCAGCGTATCGATCCTGGCGCTCGTCACCGCCGCCGCAGCGCTCGCCGCGCCGGCTCACGCCGACACCAGCAAGATGAAGATCGCGTTCTCCAACAACTACGCCGGCAATTCCTGGCGGCAGGCGATGCTGAAGAGCTACGACCTCGTCACCAAGCAGGCGGTGAAGGACGGCGTCGTCGCAGCCGCGGACGTGTTCACCACCGCCGACAAGGAAGTGCCGACCCAGGCGGCCCAGATCCAGAACCTGATCCTGCAGGGCTATAACGCCATCGTCATCGACGCGAGCTCGCCCGACGCGCTCAACGGCGCGATCAAGCAGGCCTGCGACGCCGGCATCGTCGTCGTCTCCTTCGATGGCATCGTCACCGAGCCCTGCGCCTATCGGGTCGTCGTGGACTTCAAGAAAATGGGCGAGGAAGAGGTCAACCAGATGGCCAAGTTCCAGCCCAAGGGCGGGAACCTGCTCGAAATCCGCGGCCTCGCCGGCACCTCGATCGACGACGCCATCCACGCCGGCATCCTCGAAGGCGTGAAGGCGCATCCCGAATTCAAGATCGTCGGCTCCGTGACCGGCGACTGGGACCAGACGACCGCGCAGAAGGCGGTCGCGACGGTTCTGCCTTCGCTTCCTCCGATCGTCGGCGTGGTCGATCAGGGCGGCGACGGCTACGGCGCGGCGCAGGCTTTCGCCGCCGCCGGCAAGCCGCGCCCGACCATCATCATGGGCAATCGCCAGGACGAATTGCAGTGGTGGAAGGAGCAGAAGGCGAAGGACGGCTATACGACCTGGTCGGGGTCGATCGCGCCGGGCGTCTCGACGCTCGCCTTCTGGGTCGCCCAGCAGGTGCTCGACGGGAACAAGAAGATCCCGCACGATCTGCTCGTGCCCTATCTCGCCTTCACACAGGACGACTTCGAGGCCGAACTGCCGAAGATCCCGCAAGGCGGCGTCGCGAGTCACGAATACACACTGGATGAAGCCAAGAAGGCCATCGCGGACAACATGAAGTAACGCCCGAATGACGGCTCCGCGCGTCTCGGAGACAAGCCTCGCGCGTGGGGCCGCTCTCATTCAGTTCACCGGCGTCAAGAAGGCCTACGGCGCCGTCCGCGCTCTGGACGGCGTCGACTTCACGGTCTTCGGCGGCGAATGCGTCGGCCTTGTCGGCCACAACGGCGCCGGCAAGTCGACGCTGATGCATGTGCTGACGGGAGGCGTCGCGCCGGACGCCGGGCGGCTCGAAGTCGCGGGCGAGGAACAGTCGGCCTATACCGCGGCGCGCGCCAAGGCGCTCGGACTGCGCTGCGTGTTCCAGGAACTGTCGCTCTGCCCGAACCTGACGGTCGCCGAGAACGCGCGGGTGTTTCACCCCTCGATTGGCGGCTTCGGCTGGCGCAGGCAGGCCGGGAAACTCATCGCCGACAAGCTCGACGAGATCTTTCCGGGCCACGGGATCGGCCCGGCCGATCTGGTGCAGGACCTCTCGATCGGCCGGCGCCAGATGGTCGAGATCGCGCGCGCCTTCACCGTTTCGGACGCGCCGGCGCGGTTCGTTATTCTCGACGAGCCGACATCCTCGCTGGACGCCGAGACGGCGGGCCAGCTTCTGGCGCATGTGCGCCGGTCGGTCGAAGCGGGTCTCAGCTGCGCCCTCATCTCGCATATTCTCGGCGAAGTGCTCGAAACCTGCGACCGGATCGTCGTCATGCGCGACGGCAGGACGGTCGTCGAAGACAGAGCGCTGAATTTCAGCCGCGAACGCCTCGTCTCCGCGATGGGCGGCGTCGAGGAAGCCGGGTCGAGGCAGGAGGCCGCCGCGCGCGAGGCGCGCGTCCACGACGCGCCCGTGCGCGTCCGCATTCGGCCGCGCCGTCAGCCGCACGGACGGGAACTCACGGCGCGCGAGGGAGAGATCGTGGGCCTGGCGGGTCTCGCGGGCCATGGCCAGACCGATCTTCTGCTTGCGGCCTTCGACGCCGCGTCGCGTCGTGGTTCCGGGGTCGACGGGCCGGTCGCGCTGGTCGCGGGCGACCGGGTCTCGGACGGCGTCTTCCCGGACTGGTCCATCGCCCACAACATCGGCGTGCGGTCCCTGCGGCAGTTGCGGGTCGGCCCGCTGATCTCGCCGAAACGCGAGCGCGATCTCGCGGAGGCCTGGCGCGCCAAGATCGGCATCCGCACGCCGGACGTCGACAACCTCATCCTGTCGCTTTCCGGCGGCAATCAGCAGAAGGCGCTGTTCGCGCGGGCGCTGGCGTCGGACGCGCGCATCATCCTGATGGACGATCCGATGCGCGGCGTCGACTACGGCACCAAGCTCGAAGTCTATGCGCTCATTCGCGCCGAGGCCGCGGCCGGCCGGACTTTCCTCTGGTACACGACGGAGAGCGAGGAACTGAAGAACTGCGATCGCGCCTATGTCTTCCGCTACGGCGTGATCGTCGCCGAGCTCGAACATGACGAACTGACGGAGGAGCGCGTCATCCATTCCTCGTTCGCGGAGCCGGTCAGCCCATGAGCGCGGTTCCGGTCGGGGCGGGGGCCGCGCGCGGCGCGGATGTCCGCCGTCTCATGCGGGCGGCGCTGCCGGCGCTGTCGCTGGCGCTGGTGATCGCCGCGATCGCCTGGCTCAACCCGCGCGCCATCAGCTATTTCGGCTTCACGCTGATGCTCAATCTCGCCATCCCGATCGCGCTCGCGACGATGGCGCAGATGTTCGTGATCGCCGGCAACGACCTCGACCTGTCGATCGGCACGTTCGTCGGTTTCGTGTGCTGTGTTTCGGCGACCTGGCTGCACGACGCGCCGCTCCTCGGCGCTCTGGCCCTGATCGGCTGCGTCGGCGTCTATGCGCTGCTCGGCGCGCTCATCTATCTGCGGAACCTGCCGTCGATCGTCGTGACGCTCGGCATGAGCTTCGTCTGGCAGGGGCTCGCCATCCTGCTTCTGCCGAAGCCCGGCGGAAAGGCGCCCGGCTGGCTGCAATGGATCATGGGCGTGAAGCCGCCGCTGGTTCCGCTGCCGATCGTCGCGGCGGTCGTCATCGCCCTCGTCGGCTGGGTCATCATCATGGGGACGCCCTATGGCGCGATCCTGCGCGGGACGGGCGGCAACGCGGTCGCGATCCGGCGCGCCGGATGGTCGCTGCTCCGCGCCAAGGCGGCGCTCTTCGCGCTGACGGGCGCTTTCGGCGTGCTCTCGGGCATGGCCCTCGTCGGGCATCACCACCTCGGCGGACGCCAATATCGGCAACGGCTATACGCTGCTCTCGATCGCGGGCGTGATCCTCGGCGGCGGCGAGTTCGTCGGCGGCAAGGTCTCGCCGATCGGCGCGGTGATCGGCGCGCTGACGCTGGCGATGGCGGCGTCTCCGCTCCTCACCTTCATGCGGATTCCGCCCGACTGGCAGGTCGCCTCGAATGGCGCGATCCTCATCATCGTGCTCGCGGCGCGGGTGCTGATCAGCCGCGGCGGACCGTCCCGATGAACGCGATTCTCGACGCCGCCCGCGCGCGGCCCTGGATCTGGTCCTTCGTCGGCGCCTTCGTCGTGTGGCTTGCGGCCGCCGGCTTCACGGGCGGCTACGGGGCGGGCGGCATGCTGACGGCTGCGATGTCGCTCGCCGTGTTCACGGTGATCGTCGGCGTCGGGCAGATGTTCGTCATCACGCTGGGCCCCGGCAATGTGGACCTGTCGCTGCCGGCCAATATCGGCCTCGCCAGCGCTGTCGCCATGAAGACGATGGGAGGCGACGACAGGCTCGTCCTGCTCGGGATCGCGGCGGCGCTCGCCTGCGGCTTTGCGGTCGGCGTCGCCAACTATCTCCTGATCTGGGCGCTCCGCATCCCGCCGATCATCGCGACGCTCTCGGCGAGCTTCATCATCCAGTCGATCGACATTTCCTACGGCCGCGGCCTTCAGATCAAGCCGCCGCCGGGCTTCGCCGCCTTCACGAACCTCCAGTTCGCGGGCGTTCCGCTGCTCGCGGTCCTGACCGTGCTCTTCACCATCGCCGCGCATGTCGCCCTGCATCGCACGATCTGGGGCCGCTCGGTGCAGGCGATCGGGCAGAACATCCGCGCGGCGCGGCTCGCGGCGGTGAAGGTCGAGCCGGTGCGCTTCCTGACCTATGCGCTCTGCGGCGCGCTCGGCGGCCTGAACGGGGCGCTGCTCGCCGGCTATTTCCGGGGAGCGAACGTCGACATCGGCAACGAATATCTGCTCGCCTCGATCGCCGTCGTGGTGATCGGCGGCACGTCGGTGTCGGGGGGCAAGGCGAATGTGCCGGGCGTCTGGGGCGGGGCGCTGTTCCTCGTGCTCCTGCTCACGATGCTGAACACCTTTGGGGTCAGCGCGGGCGTGCGGCTCCTGCTGACGGGGTTCATCATCGTCGCGGTGATCACGGCGGCAGGCGGGGAGCAGCGGGCGAGGTGAGTTCCCTCGTGATACAGTCCAGCCATGAATACGATGACCTATAAGGGCTATGAGGCCCTTGTCGCCTATGACGAAGATGCGGAAATCTTCCACGGCGAAGTCATCAACACCCGCGACGTGATCACCTTTCAAGGCCGCTCGGTGGACGAACTCAAGGTCGCGTTCGCGGATTCCATCGAGGACTATCTCGATTTTTGCCGGGGTCGCGGCGAGGAACCCGAAAAGCCTTACTCCGGACAGTTCGTCGTCCGTATCGAGCCCTCGCTGCACCGTGCTGTCGCGAACGAAGCCCGGCGCACCGGAGCGAGCCTGAACAAATGGATCGCGACCGCGCTGGAGCGAGCCGTGTCCCGTTAGGCGACTACCCCTCCACCTGCTCCACGTCCTGAACTTCCGGCAGGAAGTGCTTGAGCAGGTTCTGGATTCCGTGCCGGAGCGTAGCCGTGGACGAGGGGCAGCCGGAGCAGGCGCCCTTCATCTTCAGATAGACGATCCCGTCTTTGAACCCCTTGAAGACGATGTCGCCGCCGTCGCCCGCGACCGCCGGACGGACCCGGGTTTCAAGCAGTTCCTTGATCGCCTCGACCGTCTCTTCGTCCTTCGGATCGTAGAACTCGTCGGCCGATGCCGCCTCGACGCCTTCGAGCACGGGCGCGCCGGAGAGGAAGAACTCCGTCACGACGCCAAGCACGGCCGGGCGAAGATGCTGCCATTCGCCTTCGCCCTTGGTCACGGAGATGAAGTCATTGGCGAAGAAGACGCCGCTGACGCCCGGCAATTCCATGAGCGCCCTGGCGAGCGGCGAGCGCTCCGCTTCGGTCCGGTCGCGGGCCTCGAACGTGCCTTCGTCCAGCACGACGCGGCCCGGCAGGAACTTGAGGGTCGCGGGATTCGGCGTAGCTTCGGTCTGGATGAACATCGGGGCGGCTCCTTCAGGCCTAGATAGGCGCGCGGAGAGCGACGCACAAGTCGGCGCCGCCGCCCCGGACCCGGGCCTCAGAACGCCACGCGCGCCGTCATGATCCACTCGTGGTTGTAGGTCGGCGTGAGAACCGGCTTCAGAATCTGCGACGGTCCGACCGCGAATTGGTAGCCGACACCGACAATCAGCTTTTTCCTGCCGCCAAAGGGAATGCGTCCAAGGATGACGCCCGGCGTGATGAAAAGCTGGTTCTTGCCGCCGCGCAGGCCTCCGGCCCAATACGTGTCGTTGAATTCGATCTCGGGCCAGAAATATTCGGCGAAGTGGTACTGGAGCGCGACGTTTGTGGCGAAGGCGTCTCCGAGAATCTTCTGATCCGCGGTTGGAATAGACACGCCGAACGTGGCCTGGATGTCGAAATCCCCATAGCCGACGCCGCCCGCGATCGTCGGCGTGAGAAGCCATGCATTGTTGGTGAAGGCGTCGTAGCCTGTCGGAGCGGAGGCGGAGAAGAACGCCGTCAGGATATAGTTGCCGTGCTCCTCATTCGCGCTGAGCAGCCGCTGCTTGATGAGAAACACCGGCCAGTCGCCAAAACCCTCCGCCGGCTTCACGTTGTCGCGGACCAGATACGGCGGGACGCCGAAAATCACCTCGTTGGTCGTGGTCGGAATGAGTTCGAGACCCTTGCCGGCGCCAAAATTATCAATGGTCGCGCCGTTGCCCAGCGTCTGCCAGAGTTGGTCGTAGCGAATCTCCTGCTCGAGCCGCGGCGTCACGGTGACCAGCGGGGTCATCCAGTGAGGCTGAGTCGACTGGGCCTCCTCGACGCGCTCCTGCCAGTTCGCAAGCCATCCGCCGAAGCCTTCCGTCGGTGTCGCGGAAGGCGCAGGGGAGGGCGCGCCGACATTCGACGGCCCGAGGGCTCGCGGTCTCCTGGCTTTCGGCCTTGCGGCTTTCGACTTCGCCGCGATGGATGGCGAAGCCTTCGGCGTGGCCAATTCATCCGCTGCGGCGGAGGCGCCGCAGGCCGCCATCGCCAAAATCAGAAACCAGAGTTTGCGCATCCTTGCCCGCCGCCAGCTCGCGTCATTGCGCGAATCGATATATTCGTTTGGATATCTTGCAGCGGGTTTCAAAGAAAATCTATAGTTATTTTTATAAGGGGAGGCGCATATTCTGCCGCTCTACGGGTTCTGATAACGTCGCTGAGAATGATCCGCCCGTACCGATGATCAGCATCTTCGAGCTCTTCAAGATCGGCGTCGGGCCGTCGTCGTCCCACACGATCGGGCCGATGAAGGCTGCCGCCGCTTTCGCCGAAGGGCTGGCGGCGAGCGCAGCGCTTGAGCGCGTCGCGTCCGTCGAGGTTGCGCTCTATGGCTCGCTTGCGTTCACGGGGCGCGGCCATGCGACCGACCGAGCCGTGCTTCTGGGGCTCGCCGGGATTCAGCCGGAAGACGTCGATCCCGACCTCGCAGAGAGGCTTGTCGCCGACGTCCGCCACACCGGCCGGATTCGGCTCGCCGGGCGCCGGGAGATCGCCTTCGATCCGGATCGCGCCATTGTCTTCGACGTGACGACGCCGACGCCGCGCCATCCCAATACGTTGCGCCTTGTTGCGCGCGACGCGGGCGGAACAGGGCTCGCGGACGAGACATGGCTTTCGGTCGGCGGCGGATTCATCGTTCGCGCCGACGAGGAGGATTCGGTCGGCGCGGCGGCGCCTCAGGTTCCGCATCCCTTTGCATCCGGCGCGGAGCTTCTGGCGCGCGGCAAGGAGGCGAACCTGTCGATCGCCGATCTCGTGCGGGCCAACGAGGCCGCGCTGCGGTCAGGGGACGCGGCGGAGGCGCATGTCGCCCGCGTGCTCGACGCCATGTTCGCCTGCATGGAGCGAGGCCTGAGCCGCGCCGGGCTGCTGCCGGGCGGGCTCGAAGTGCGGCGCCGGGCAAGCGGCATCTACGCGCGGCTCATGGAAGCGAGAGGGCGGAACGCCCACGCGGCGCATGAGATCCTGGATTTCGTCAGCGTCTACGCGATGGCGGTCAACGAGGAGAACGCGGCGGGCGGGCGCGTCGTCACCGCGCCGACCAACGGCGCGGCCGGCGTCGTCCCCGCCGTGCTGCGCTACTATCGCGACCATTGCGAGGGCGCGACGGCGGCGGGCCTCTCGGACTTCCTGATGACGGCGACCGCCATCGGCGGCCTTTTCAAGCTCAACGCCTCGATTTCGGGCGCGGAGGTCGGCTGTCAGGGCGAGGTCGGCGTCGCGTCTTCCATGGCGGCGGCGGGCCTCTGCGCCGCGCTTGGCGGCTCGAACGCCCAGATCGAGAACGCGGCCGAGATCGCAATGGAGCATCATCTCGGCATGACCTGCGATCCCGTCGGCGGGCTCGTGCAGATCCCCTGCATCGAGCGCAACGCCTTCGGGGCGGTGAAGGCGATTGCGGCGGCCTCGCTCGCCCTCCACGGCGACGGACGGCATCGCGTGTCGCTCGACAGCGTCATCGTCACCATGCGGCAAACCGGCGAGGACATGCAGTCGAAATACAAGGAGACGTCGCTCGGCGGCCTGGCCGTCAACGTGGTGGAGTGCTGAGGCAGCGGCGACCCATGGCGAATCTGCGAATCTATTCCGCGCCCGGAATGGCGATCGTGTCGGCGGCCCTGTTCGGAGCCAGCACCCCGCTCGCGAAGCTTCTGCTGGGCGCCGGCCTCGATCCGCAGCTTCTGGCGGGCCTCCTTTATCTGGGGTCGGGGATCGGCCTCGGCGCGCTCCGCGTCATCCGGCTGGCGCGCGGCGACGCCCCTGCCGAGGCGCCGCTCGCGCGTCGCGACTGGCCGTGGCTCGCGCTTGTCGTACTGGTGGGAGGGATCCTCGGGCCGGTGCTGCTGATGATCGGCCTTGCCCGAACGCCCGCGGCCTCCGCCGCGCTGCTTCTCAATGTCGAGGGGCTCGCGACGATGGGAATCGCGTGGGTCGTCTTCCGGGAGAACGTCGACCGCCGACTTCTTCTCGGCGCGGCCGCGATTCTCGCTGGCGCGGTCGTCCTCTCCTGGCAGGGCGGGCCGCTGGGTTTCGGCCCCGGGGCGCTCGCGATCGTCGCCGCCTGCCTGTGCTGGGCCATCGACAACAATCTGACCCGCAAGCTTTCGTCCGCCGATCCGGTTGAGATCGCGATGGCGAAGGGTCTCGTGGCCGGAGCCGTCAATCTTGCCATTGCGCTGTCTTTGGGAGCAAGCCTGCCGGCCTTGCCGCAAATCGGGGCGGCGGGCGTTGTCGGTTTCCTTGGCTACGGCGTCAGTCTCGTGCTGTTCGTGCTGGCGCTCCGGCATCTCGGCTCGGCCCGCACCGGCGCCTATTTCGCGACGGCGCCCTTCATCGGCGCAGCGCTGGCGGTTGTTCTGCTAGGCGACCCGCTGACCCTGCAACTCGCCGCCGCGGCGATCCTGATGGGTTTCGGCGTCTATCTGCACCTGACGGAGCGGCATGTTCACGACCACGTCCATGAAACGATGGAACATGCGCATCGCCACGTCCATGACGAGCATCACCAGCACGAGCATGGGCCGGACGTTCCGCCCGGCGAGCCGCATGCGCACGGGCACAGTCACACCCGGCTGAGGCACGCGCACCCGCATTACCCCGACCTGCATCACAGGCACGACCACGCGCATTGAGGGGCCGCGTTCGCGCCGGGGGTGGTTCGCCGGCGCGCCTACCGCTCCACCCGGGCCCAGCCGTGCATCCCGAGCCGCTCCTGCGGCAGATAGCCGGATTTGTAGCCCATTTTCTTCGAGCCCTCGACCCAATAGCCGAGATAGACATGCGGAAGGCCAAGGCGCCGCGCCTTCTCGATATGGTCGAGGATGACATAGGCCCCGAGCGACCGGCGCGTATGGCGGGGGGTGTAGAACGAATAGACGAGCGACAGGCCGTCGGCGAGCCGGTCCGTCAGGCAGACGGCGTAAAGCGGCCCGGACCCGGCCTCGTCGGAAGGATATTTTCGGACGCGATATTCCGTCAGATACGTGTCGATATGCGTATCCTCGACCATCATCGCAAAGTCGAGCGCCGACATGTCCGCCATTCCCCCTTCGGGGTGGCGCGCGTCGAGATAGGCGCGAAACAGGTTGAAGTGTTCGTTGGTGGGCTTCGGCTGGACGAAAGTCCCGGCGAGATCGGCGTTAGCCTTCAAGGCCCGCTTCTGGCTTTCGCTCGGCCGGAAATCGTCGACCAGCACACGCACCGAGACGCAGGCGCGGCAGCTCTCGCAGGCCGGCCGATAGGCGATTGTCTGCGAGCGCCGGAAGCCGGTCTGCGTCAGGAGGTCGTTCAGCGCCGCCGCCCGTTTCCCCACAAGATGGGTGAAGATCTTGCGTTCCTGCTGACCGGGCAGATAGGGGCAAGGCGAGGGGGCGGTCAGATAGAACTGCGGGGCGTCACGCACCTCCCTCGTCACGCCCCTGCTCCTTTCCTCGCAATCCGTGAAGGATGCCTAAGCCCGCCGGTCCTCAGAGCCGCCGCACGATGACAACGCCCGCCAGGATGTCGTGCAGGCAGCGTTTCTCCCCATCGACCAGCGAGACGAGCAGGATCGGCGGGAAGAACCAGCTCACATAGAACATCACCGCCTGAGCCGCGGCATTGATGAAGGGGACCCGCGCGCCCGTGTCATGCATGCGCATTTCGAGGTCCATCAAGCGCATGCCGGGCGTCGCCATATTCCGGCCGGACACCGTGACGCCATTGTAGAAGAAGGCGACGATCGGCCACAGCGGCGGCAGGAAGAAGAGCGCCAGCCCGACCGTCAGCACGATCGCGGCGATCCACAAAAGCGCGACCAGGATGGTGACGAAGATCAGGTCGATGCAGACGGCAAGGATGCGGCGCGAGCGGACGCCGGCGAGCGCGTCGGCGCGCAGGGCGCGGGCCGAAGTCGCGGCGACGTAGTTGGACATGTGAGCACCTCCGCGCGCGAGAGCCCAGGCGCGCCGCAAGGATGTGGGACGCGCCCATGGCAAGTCAAGGGCGGCGAGGGAACAGGTTGTGGGCGAGGTTCTCGCGGACGCCCAGAATTCCCGAGGGCCTGAGCGCGATGAAGATGACAAGCAGCGCGTAGACGGCGATGTCGCGGTCGTTGATGGGGAAAAACCCGGACCAGCACGCCTCGACCGCGCCGATCGCGAGGCCGCCGAGGAAGGCGCCGGGCAGGGAGCCGAAGCCGCCGACGATCGCCGCCGCCAGCGCCTTGAGGGTCAGGCTCTCGGAGAGGCCGTAGCCGACCGCGCCGAAGGCCGCCGTCATGGTCGCGCCCGCGAGCCCGGCAAGGGCGCCGGACAGAAAGAAGGCGCGGGTTGCGACGGTGACAGGATTGACGCCGAGCAGCTCCGCGGCGAGCGGGTCGTCGGCATAGGCCCGCCATTCGCGGCCGATCCGGGTGCGCTGGAAGATCAGGGCGAGCGCCGCGCCGACGCCGAGCGCAAGCGCGCTCGCGACAAAAGTCATCGAGGAGGCGACCGTATAGAAATCGCCCCCATGAGCCAGCGCGAAGGGCTGGTTCAGGAGCGGGGGCATCCAGCTCGTCCGGTCGCCCTGGGCGATGCGCAGGAGCTCCTGCAGGAAGATGGCGAGCCCGACGGTCGCGACCAGCGCCTGCTGGCCGCGCGCCTTGCGAAGCGGCACGAAGACCATGCGGGCCGACGCATAGCTCCATCCGCCCGCGACAAGGCCGGCGAGCACGAAAGCCGCCGCCAGCAGGGGTCCGGGCGGCGCGCCCACATAGGCGATCGCGGTCATCGCGGCGGCATAGCCGCCCGCCGCCGCGAGCTCGCCGAAGGCGAAATTGATTCGGCCGATGAGGCCGTAGATCAGCGAATAGGCGGCGGCGAGGAGGGCGTAAATCGAGGCGCGCGGCAAACCGTCAAGCGCGATCTGCAGGGTGTAGGCGAGCTTGCGCGGAATCTCCGGCGTCGCGGAAATGTCGCCAAGCGGAGCAGGGTCCGCGGCGCGGCCCTCCGGCGTCGCGAGCCAATCGCGGATGAGAAAGTAGAGCCGCGCCTCGGAGAGCAGCTTATCGTCGATCGCGATCGAGACGAGATCGCGCGACTCCAGCGGGCGACCGGGCTCGCGAAACCGGCAGGCGGCGATGTGCCGCGAAGCCTCCTCGCCGGGCGGACGCGGCCTCGAATTCAATCCGCAGGCCCCGCGCATCCTGGTCCGCCCGCTCCGAGAGAATCGCGATCTTCGTCCCTTCCGGCGTCAGCGCCGGCAGAGCCATCCGGCATAGCCGCGCCTGATCGGTCTCGACCGGGATGGAACAGCCCGTGAGCAGGGCGAGGGCGAGCGCAACCGGTGCGAATCGCCGGATCACCCGCCGCGTCTCCGCGCGGCGAGGCGCTTCTTGGGACAGGGTCCGCAACTCTCCATCTGGCGCTGCCGGCGGCGGTTGGTCTCGCGCTTATCATAGAAGAGTCGGCCGCAGGCGCGACCCCCACATTTCCGTGGTTGGGGGCTTTATACGACCGGGCGGCGCTCCGCCTGCCTCACGCCGTTTTGGCGAACAACTCCCGGCCGATCAGCATGCGGCGGATCTCGCTCGTGCCGGCGCCGATCTCGTAGAGCTTCGCGTCGCGCAACAGGCGCCCGAGCGGGTAGTCGTTCGTATAGCCGTTGCCGCCGAGGATCTGGATCGCGTCGAGCGTAACCTGCGTGGCCCGCTCCGCGGCGTAGAGGATGGCGCCGGCGGCGTCCTCCCGGGTCGTCTCGCCGCGGTCGCACGCCTTCGCGACGGCGTAGACATAGGCGCGGGCGGCGTTCATTCCGACATACATGTCGGCGATCTTGCCCTGAATGAGCTGGAACGCGCCGATCGGCTGGCCGAACTGTTTGCGCTCGTGGACATAGGGCATCACGACGTCCAGCGCCGCCTGCATGACCCCGAGCGGCCCGGCCGACAGCACGACGCGCTCGTAGTCGAGCCCGCTCATCAGCACGTTGACGCCGTTGCCGACGACGCCGAGCACGTTTTCCTCCGGGACTTCGCAATCGTCGAAAACGAGCTCCGAAGTGTCGGAGCCGCGCATGCCGAGCTTGTCGAGCTTCTGCCCGCTGGAGAAACCCTTCATGCCGCGCTCAATGAGGAAGGCCGTAATGCCTCGCGCCCCCGCAGTCGCGTCGGTCTTGGCGTAGACGACGAGCGTTTCGGCGACCGGGCCGTTGGTGATCCACATCTTGGAGCCATTCAGAACGAATCGGTCGCCCTTCTTGTCGGCTCGCGTCTTCATCGAAACGACATCCGAGCCGGCGTTCGGCTCCGACATGGCGAGGCCGCCGACATGCTCGCCAGAGATCAGCTTCGGCAGGTAGCGCTCTTTTTGCGCCGCGTTGCCGTTCCGCGCGATCTGGTTGATGCAAAGGTTGGAGTGAGCGCCATAGGAGAGGCCAACCGCGCCCGAGGCGCGTGAAATCTCCTCCATCGCGACGCAGTGGCAGAGATAGCCGAGCCCGAGGCCGCCATATTCCTCGGGCGCCGTGATCCCGTGCAGGCCCAGTTCGCCGATTTTCGGCCAGAGATCGCGCGGAAACGCGTTGTCGCGGTCGATCTGGGCGGCGCGCGGCGCGATTTCCCTGTCCGCGAAGGCGCGGGCGCTTTCGCGGATCATGTCCGCGCTTTCGCCGAGGTCGAAATTGAAGCCCTGTGGGGCGTTGGGGATCATTCGCTTCCTGCCCGAAATTGACGACGTTTGGCCTGTCTGTGCCGCGGCGGGAAATTGGGCGGATTCCCGGGCGCTGTCCAGAAGGAAGGCCGCCTTCGCGCCCCGCTTTCGGCATGGTAGAGGGGCGACGGCGCCGCCTTGTGCGGCAAGAAACCTCCTTCCGGGCCGTAACGTCGCACGCGCTGGAACGAAGGCAATATGAGGCCCATGCCGGTGGAAAGCCCCCCGGACGACCCTTGGTCGGCCCAGATGAAGGCCGCGATGGCGGGCGATGAGGCCGCCTACCGCCGCCTTCTCGAGGAGATCGGGCGTTCCGTCCGGGGAATCGCGCGTGGCGCCTTTCAGCGCGCCCGGCTGGGCGACGCGGATGTCGAGGATGTCGTGCAGGAGACGTTGCTGGCGATTCATTTGAAGCGGCACACCTGGGACTCGGCCCAGAGGCTGGGCCCTTGGGTGAATGCGATCGCGCGCCACAAGGTCATCGACGCCATGCGCAAGCGCGGGACCCGGCGCGCCGAGCCGATCGAGGATTTCGCCGAAGTCCTGCCGGCGCCGGCGGAAGAGGATCCGCACACGTTGACCGACGCGCGGAAGTTCGTCGATCAGCTGCCGCCCCGCCAGCGGGACATCGTCCAGTCGATCTCGCTCGACGGCCAGTCGATCGCGGCGACCGCCAAGCGCCTTTCGATGAGCGAGGTGGCGGTTCGGGTCGCGCTTCACCGGGCGCTGAAGTCGCTCGGCGCGGCGTGGCGAAGGTCGATCGCATGAAGACCTCCGAGCTCATCGCGGCGCTCGCCGCCGATCCGGTCCCCGAAAAGATCAGCATGGGCCGCCGCTTCGCAACGGCGCTGGCGCTCGGCCTTCTGGCCGCGCTCGCAATCTGGGGCGTCCTCCTCGGTCCGCGCCCCGACTTCGCCTCGGCGGTCCAGACGGTGCGGTTCGACCTGAAATTCGTGAATGCGCTGGCGCTGGCGCTGCCTTCGCTGTTCCTGCTCTACCGGCTCGCCCGTCCGGATGCGAAGCCGGGGCTGCTCGGGGTCCTTCTCGTCATGCCGTTCGCTCTGCTCGCAGCGGGCGTCGCGGTGGAGCTGATGGTCGTTCCGTCCAGCGAGTGGATGACCCGGCTCATCGGCGTGAACTGGAAATATTGCCTCACCTCGATCCCGCTGATGGCGGCGCCGATTCTCGCGGCGCTGATCGTCGCCATGCGCGCCGGCGCGCCGCAATATCCGGGATGGACGGGCGCGCTCGCGGGCGCGGCCTCGGCGGGCCTCGCGGCCTTCATCTACGCCGCGCACTGCACCGACGATTCGCCCCTCTTCGTGGCGACCTGGTATCCGCTCGCGACCCTTGTCTGCGCGGGCGTCGGCGCCTGGGCGGGGCGGCGCTGGCTGGACTGGTGACAGGGAAGGCCCCTTCTCCCTGCGAGCAGGGAGAAGGGAAGCGCCGCCTTTACTTCGGCAGCAGCGGATCGATGATCTGCTTGAGCTGATCGAAGGTCAGTTCGCCGCCATAGACCTTCCCGTTGATCACGAAGGTCGGCGTGCCGGAGATCTTGATGTCCTGGTTCCCCTTCTTCTGGATCTCGACGATGTCGTTGGCGAGCTTCTGGTTCTTCAGGCACGCCTGCGCCTTTTCGTCGGTCATGCCCGCGGCGCGGAGGGACGCGATCAGCGGGTCGATCGGCTTATCCACGAAGGCCCAGCTGTCCTGCGAAGCGAACAGGAGTTCGTCCGCCGCATAGGCCTTGTCGTCGCCGAGGCAGCGCGCGAGCAGGAACCCGGCGACGTCGAGCGTGTTGCGTGAAAACTCGCGGAATATGAAGCGCGCCTTGCCGGGGTCGATGTACTGGGCCTTCAACTGCGGGAAGGTCTCCTTGCTGAAGACTGCGCAATGAGGGCAGGTGAGCGAGCCGTATTCGACGATGGTCACCGGCGCGGAGGCGTTCCCCATCGCGAGTTCCGGGAGCGGTCCCGGCGCCAGGACCTTGGCCATATCGGCCGTGCCGTCCGGCTGCGGGACCGTCGCGGCAAGGGCCGGGGCGGCGAGTGTGGCGGCGCAAACGAGGGCAGCGCCGACGAGACGCTTCAAGGACGCAAGGATCAAGGATGAGCTCCCGACAAGGTGGGCAAAAGGGCAGGGCAGCGACTTTGCCTTGAAAACCCCGGCCGCGGCAAGGCTCGCAAGCCGTCCATCGCCCGCCTCACAAACATTTGGCTTGGCCTGTGCGCCACTGACATGCTAGCTCGCCGCCCGAAAAAGAAGCGAGGGAGCGGACGATGGAATACCGACAGCTCGGCAATTCAGGCCTGAAGGTCTCTGTCCTGACCATGGGCACGATGACTTTCGGCGGCAAGGGACCGTTCGCCAAGGTCGGCGACGGCTCCGTCGACGAACTGCGCCGCTTCATCGACCTCGTGGCCGACGCGGGCGTCAATCTCATCGACACCGCCAACATCTATTCGTTCGGTCGCTGCGAGGAGATGATCGGCGAGGCGATGCCGAAGCGGAAGCCCGGGATGTTGATCGCCTCGAAGGCGCGCTTCCCGATGGGCGAGGGCGCGAACGACCGCGGCGCCTCGCGCTGGCATCTCATCCGCGAATGCGAGGCGAGCCTGAAGCGCCTGCGCACGGACGTGATCGACCTCTACCAGATCCACGAATGGGACGGCCTCACCCCGCTCGAAGAGACGATGGAGGCGCTCGATTCGCTCGTCCGCGCCGGTAAGGTCCGCTACGTCGGCTGCTCCAACTTTTCCGGCTGGCACATGATGAAGGCGATGGAGATCGCGCGGCGCGACGGTCGGATCCCGTTCGTCTCCGAGCAGATCCATTACACGCTGCAGGCGCGCGAAGCGGAATACGAGCTTCTGCCGGTCGCCATGGACCAGAAGCTCGGCGTGCTCGTCTGGAGCCCGATCGCGGGCGGCCTCCTCTCGGGCAAGCATCGCCGCAACCAGGCGGCGGAAGGCTCGCGCCTGCTCGCGGGCTGGAAGGAGCCGCCGGTCCGCGACGAGGAAGCCCTTTGGAAGATCGTCGACGAGCTGGTCGCGATCGGCGAGGCGCATGGCGTCTCGGGCGCGCAGATCGCGCTCGCCTGGCTGCTCGGCCGGCCGACGGTGACCTCGCTGATCATCGGCGGACGGAATGAGGCGCAGTTCAGGGACAACCTCGCCTCCGTCAACGTGAAGCTGACGGACGAAGAGCGGGCGAGGCTCGACAAGGTGAGCCAGCCGCCGCTGATCTATCCCTACTGGCACCAGTCCTGGACGGCGAGCGACCGCTTCGGCGCGGCCGACCTCGTGCTCCACAAGCCTTATCTGAACGCTTAAGGCGCGCCTGAGCCTCCCTCTTCCGCCCGGGGAGAGGGAGGCTTCAGCGTCGCGCTACTCCGCTTTCGCTTTTGTCTTTGCTTTGCCGGTCGGCTTGCCGAGTTCGATCATGATCTCGTTCTTGCCGAGCGAAAGCGTCACGCCCGTCTGTGTGCCGGTCAGGTGCATGATGACGCCGGCCTTGTTTTCCAGCCACAGATCGCCGGTCTGCGCGGTTTCGAGACCGACAGCGCCCGTTCCTTCGACCCAAGGTCCCGAGAATTGCGAGGGGTCCTCAAGCTTGTAGACGTCGCCGCTGACGTCGGCCTTGGAGACGCTGCCCGGTCCGATCACCGTTCCGATAAGCTTGAACGGATAGGTCTTCCCCTGGAAGGTCAGCGTGCCCTTGCCCACGCCCATGCCGCCCGCGAACACCTGAGTCATGGTGACCGTTCCTGACGGCTCAAGTCCCGCGACGCTCTGCGCGGTCGGAACCTGGGTCGGAACCGGGCTGGACGCGCAGCCGGCAAGCGCGAGAAGAGAGGCCAGCCCCAGCGCGGCCCATCCGAAATGTCGTGTCGAAGCCATTCTCTCCTGCCCCGTTCCGCCCTGGCTGGAACGCCTCCAGCGCCTGTGATTGGACTGCGTGATGGGCCGATTCGCGACGGCCCGCAACAATGTTCAGCGGGGCGCGGCGGGCCGCGACCGGGCGCTCGCGCCGCCGGCGCGCTGCTTCAGGAGTTCCGCAAGCGCTTCCGGCGTCGTGACCGGCAGGCTGCAGGTCTGGCCCTGGCAGAGCATGGCTGCCGGGCCGGACGGCGTCGGCAGATCGGGACGCGGCGCGCCATTCGGCCACCGGCCGCGGTCGAGCCGCAGAACGCTGAGCGAGGGATCGGGCGCGCAGAGGGCGACATCCGCCAGCGCCTGAGCCTGAGGATCGTCCAGCGGCCCGTCGATCACGATCGCGCCGCCGCGCTCCGTCATGTCCGCCGCCAGCAGAAGCAGGGGGCTGCCGCCAAGGCCCTCGCGCGGCCCGGAGAAAGCGCGGGCCAGCGCGTCGCCCGCCTCGCGCCAGCGGGGCTCGTCCGTCAGATGCCAGAGTCTTGCGAAGACTTCCGCCAGCATGCCGACGCCGGATGGCGTCGCGCCGTCCTGCGCATGGCGCGGCCTCGCGCCCGGCACGTCGGCCGCGTCGCGCGCTGTGATGAACACGCCGCCCTCGCCGTCGCCGAACAGGTCGAGCGCCTCGCCCGCAAGGCGCCGCGCGGCATCGAGATAGAAGGGCTCGCCGGTCGCCTCGAAAAGGGCCACAGCAGCGCGCGCCATCGCGGCGTAGTCGTCGAGCATGCCCCGCGCGCCGCCCTTGCCCTCCCGCCATCCGTGGAGCAGGCGGCCGTCGGCGGCGCGCATCGTCATCCATGACGAAGGCGAACGCGGAGCGCGCCGTGTCGAGCCATTGCGGCTCATGAAAGACCGCGCTTGCGCGCGCCAGCGCGGCGATCATGAGGCCGTTCCAGTCGGCGAGAACCTTGTCGTCGCGGCCGGGCTTCGGGCGCCCCTCGCGGATCGCCAGGAGTTCTTTCCCGCGACGCGGCGAGGGCGGCTTCCTCGGCCTCCGATCCGCGCGGCGCGACGCGCCGGAGGATCGTCTTGCCCTCCCAGTTGCCGTGGGGCGTCACGTCATAGGCGCGTTTGAACGCGGGCGCGGCTTCGCCCAGCGCGATGTCGATCTCCGACTCGCGCCAGACATAGAAAGCGCCTTCCTCGCCATCCTGATCGGCGTCGAGCGAAGCGGCGAAGGCGCCGCCCGCGCGCATCTCGCGCATGAGCCACCCGACCGTCTCGCGCGCCCGATCGGCGAAGGTCGGATCGGGCCAGAGGGCGTGGACCATCGCCAGCAGTTCGAGGATCTGCGCGTTGTCGTAGAGCATCTTCTCGAAATGCGGCACGAGCCATTCGGCGTCGGTCGAATAGCGCGCATAGCCGCCGCCGAGGTGGTCGTAGATCCCGCCCGCGTTCATCGCTTCGAGGAGACCGCGCACCGCCTCGCCGAAGGATGTGTCCCGGCGTCGGAACATCTCGCTCCAGAAGAAGCGGAAGATCGGCGCATTGGGAAATTTGGGCGCGCCGCCGATCCCGCCGTGGACATGGTCCACGATGCGAAGGAGCGCGTCGCCCGTGCGGGTAAGGTCGTCCGGCTGGAGCCCCGCGCCGAGGCTGGGCTGCGACAGTTCGGCGAGATGGGCGGCGAGCTTTTCGCCGCGGCTTTCAAGCTCGGGCCTGCGGGTGCGCCAGGCGGAATTGACCGCCTCCATAACCTGCCGGAACGACGAGCGGCCCCACCGCGGCTCGGGCGGCCAGTACGTGCCGCCATACATCGGCTTGCCGTCGGGATCGACGAACATGGTGAGCGGCCAGCCGCCCTGTTCGCCCATCGCATGCAGCGCGGTCATGTAGATGTGGTCGATGTCCGGCCGTTCCTCGCGGTCCACTTTCACGTTGACGAAGAGTTCGTTCATCCGCGCCGCAGTCTCGGGATTCTCGAACAACTCATGCGCCATCACGTGGCACCAGTGGCAGGCCGCGTAGCCGATCGACAGCAGAACCGGGCAGTCGCGGCGCTTCGCCTCCGCGAGCGCAGCCGCGCCCCACGGGCGCCAGTGCACGGGATTTTCCGCGTGCTGAAGGAGATAGGGCGACGTCTCGGCGCCGAGGAGATTGCGGGCTTCGTCCATCGGCGGGTCTCCGGGCGCCTCAGGCCAGCGCAGCCTTCAGCATAGACTTGAACCTGGCGGAATCGAAGGTCCAGACGACGTCCGCCTTTGCCTCGCTTGCCTGCGCTTTCCACACCTGCGCGTTGTTCTCGTCCTCGCTGACGTCGAGGCGGTCCACGATCGTCATGCCGCGCGTGAGTTCGCTCGAACATTCGATCGCGACCCGATGACGCGACCATGTGATCCCCACCGAGCGGTCGAGCGCGATCGCCATCGCGGTCGGGTCGGCCAGCGAGAGTCCGGTTTCGCCAGTCTGCGTATGATAGGCTTGCATTGCGCGGCTGTTGGACCGCACGGCGAAGCGCGCCTTCTCCGTGCCGAGGGCCTCGATCTCCGCGATCTCGTCATGTGTCAGCACCGAGGCGCCGCGCGAGACGTGCCAGCCGACCATCTCGATCGGAAGCTTCGAGCGGAACACGATCCGCGCAGCTTCGGGATCGACCCAGATGTTGTATTCGGCGGCGGGCGTGACATTGCCCTCGCAGCAGGGCGCCCCGCCCATGATCACGCAGCGCCCGATATTCTCCGCAAACCCGGGATGACGGGCGAGCGCGAGCGCGATGTTGGTGAGCGGCCCGAGGGTGACGAGCGTGAGGCCGGGATTGGCTTCGGCAAGTCCGAGCATCGCATCGACCGCGTGCTCGCTTTCGACCTCGCGCGACTTCGGGACAAATCCGTTGTCGCCGAGCCCGTCGAAACCATGAAACCAGTGCGCGTGATCGTGTGCGCGCGTCAGCGGCGCCGCGGCGCCCTTGAAGACGGGCACGTCGGACTTGCAGATCTCCGCGGTGAGCAGCGCGTTCTTCGTCCCCTGTTCGAGGCTCACGTTGCCCGCGACCGTCGTCAGCCCAAGCACCCGCACGTCGGGCGCTTCCAGCGCCATGATGATGGCGACCGCATCGTCGGAGGCGGTGTCGGTGTCGATGAGGAAATCGCGCATGTTGCTCCAATGGACGTCTTCGGTTCAGGCAGCCCTCGGGGCTCGGGCCGCAGCCTCCAGCAGCGCGAGCGCGACCTCGACCGACGCGAGGCGCACGGCGCCCCGCCCGATGTCGCCGAACCGCTCGACCCGCGCGACCGTCGCCGCGCCGCGCCGGGCGCAGGCGAACCAGACAAGCCCGACCGGCTTCTCCGCCGACCCGCCGTCCGGTCCCGCGACGCCGGTGACGCTGACTGCAATGTCGGCCCGCGAGGCCTTCAGCGCGCCCTCGGCCATGGCCCGCGCGGTCTCCTCGCTGACCGCGCCGCGGGCGCGGACCGTTTCCGCGGGGACGCCGAGGATTTCCTGCTTCGCCTCGTTGGAATAGGTGACGAAGCCCCGCTCGACCACCGCCGAAGATCCGGGGATCTCGGTCAACAGACCCGCGACAAGCCCGCCGGTGCAGGATTCAGCCGTCGCGACCTTGAGGCCGGCTTCGCGGCATCGTTCCAGCAAAGCCGCCGCGCGCGCGATGAGGTCGGGAGGATACATCTGGCGGCCGATGGATCGGAAAGGGAAGCGGCGGAAGGCCGCGGGGAGGGCTGGGAGAGACAAATCCTGTTCGAGCGCCTGACGCAACCCCCGTCTGCCGCACGAGCCAACGAGTCGCCTGCGACGCACGTTGCCGACGCGGCGGAGGCGCGTATGATCCCGCATGGACCCGGAGCGAACCGCATGGAACTGACCGTTGTCTCCGTTGAAAATGCGGGCGCCCCGCGGCCGCGCGCCGATCTTGTCGCCGGCCGGATGAGCGCCGCGCGCTAGAAGCCGTTTGGAGTCCCGGCGGTGACCAGTCATTCAACCTCCGCGGAAGGCGCAGCGCTGCCGCCCTCGCGCTGGGGCGTCTTCGCCAATACGCCTTTCACGGTAATTCTCATCGCAAGCTCGCTCTCGAGCGTCGGCATCGCGATGTTCGACACGGCGACGGCGTGGCTCATGACCTCGCTCAATCCGAGCCCGCTGATGGTTTCCGCGGTGCAGGTCGCGACGATGGCGCCGATGTTCCTTTTGACCATTCCGGCCGGCGCGCTCGCCGACGTCGTCGATCCCCGGCGCCTCCTGATCGTCGCACAGGCGGCGGTCGTCGCGGCCGGCGTCGTCTTCGCTCTGCTCGTCTCTTTCCGGCTCGCGACGCCGTTCGGCCTGCTCGGGACAACCTTCCTGCTCGGCGCGACGGGGGCCCTTGCGGCGCCCGCCTGGCAGATCATCACGCCGATGCTGGCGGCGAAGGACCAGCTCGACAGCGCGATTTCGCTCAATAACGCCGCCTATAACGTGAGCCGCGCGATCGGCCCCGCGCTTGGCGGCCTTGCGATTTCCGCGGTCAGCATCGTCCTGCCGTTCTGGGTTTATTGCCTGACGAGTTTCGCCGTGCTCGCAGCGCTTGTCTGGTGGCGGCCGCCGCGCCGGCCGCCCGAGGCGCTTCCGGCGGAACGCTTCGTCATGGCCCTGAGCGTGGGGATTCGCTACGCGCGCAACAACCGCGACCTCGATTCGACCCTGATTCGGGCGCTCGCCTTCTTTCCTTTTGCCAGCGCCTATTGGGCGCTGATGCCGCTGATCGCGCGCGAGCGCCTCGGCGACAGCCCGGAGTTCTATGGCGCCCTCATGGGGGTGCTCGGCCTCGGCTCGATCGTCGGATCCTTTGCGCTCGAACCCATGAAGGCGCGCTTCGGCCCGGACCGCGCGGCGGCGGCCGGCATCGTCGGAACCGCGGCCGCGCTCGGCCTGTTCGGCGCGGCTCCGAATGGGGCTTTCCTGTTCCTCGCGAGCTTCCTGGCCGGCATGTCGTGGATCGTGGTGATGACGACGATGTTCGTCTCCGCGCAGGTCGCCCTGCCTGACTGGGTGCGGGGCAGGGGGCTCGCCATCTTTCTCACCGCCTATTTCGGGGCCATGACCCTGGGCAGCGCGCTCTGGGGCGCGGTCGCGGACAAAAATGGACTGCCCTTTGCGCTGTCCGTGGCGGCGGCGGGCGCAGCCGCGAATGTTCTCCTGACCCGGCGGTTCCGGCTGGAGACAGGCGCGGCGCTGGATCTTTCGCCTTCCATGCATTGGCGCGCTCCCGCGTTCGTCGAGAGACTGCAGGACGACGAGGGTCCGATCCTGGTCACGACCGAATATCGGGTTGAGCCGGGCGAGCGGCGGGAGTTCCTGCGGCTGCTTCGCGAAATCGGACGCGAGCGGATGCGGGACGGCGCCTATGCGTGGAACGTGTTCGAGGACCCGAACGATCCCCGCCGCCTTATCGAAACGAGTCTCGTCCGCTCGCTCCTTGAACTCAAGTATCGCACCGGGCGCCAGACAAAGGCCGATGTGCTCGTCGAAGAGCGCGCCTCGAAGTTTTTGCGGTCGCCGGCGACCGTGCGCTACCTTGTGGCTCCGAAGCGCCAGCATCACCGATGGCGGGGAGACAAAGACAGGTGAGGCGCTGATGGATACGAGCGAGATCGACGCCGTTCGCGCGCTCCTCATGTCGAAGCCGCGGCCTGTCGGCTGGGAGGAGCGGCGACGACGCATCGAAGAGGTCGGCGCGGCCTCGCCGGTCGCCGGGGACATCGTCCTGGAGGAGATCGAGATCGACGGCATGCCCGCCGAGCAGTCGATCGCGCCGGAGAGCGACGCTTCGCGCGTTCTGCTTTTTTTCCACGGCGGCGGTTATTGTTCGGGCTCGATCGCCAGTCATCGCAACATGGCGACCGAAGCGGGCAGGGCGGCGGGCCTGCGGACGCTGGCGGCCGGCTATCGGCTCGCGCCGGAGCATCCGTATCCGGCGGCGGTGCAGGACGCGATGAAAGCGTGGCGATGGCTGAGGGACGAGGGGATCGCGCCCGAATCGATCGCGGTCGGCGGCGACAGCGCAGGCGCGGGCCTCACTCTGGCCTTGTGGCAGGAACTGCGACGGGCGGGGCAACCGGGACCGGCCTGCCTGTGGCTTGTGTCGCCCTGGACCGATCTTACGATGTCAGGCGCGTCGCTCGCGACCAAGAACGACGTCGATCCGCTCATCCACGCGGCTTACCTCGAGGAGCTCGCCAGCGCCTATCTCCCGGCCGGCGTCGATCGGAAGGATCCGCTCGTCTCCCCGCTCTTCGCGGACCTGCGCGGGCTTCCGCCGACGCTGATCCAGGTCGGCTCGGCCGAGACCCTCCTCGACGATGCCGTTCGATTCGCAGGCGCGGCAGGGGCGGCGGACGCCCCGGTCACTCTCGAAGTCTGGCCGCATATGATCCACGCTTTCCCGCTTTGGAACGCGCAACTCGAAGACGGGCGGCGCGCGCTGATGCGGATGGGCGAATTCGTGCGGGCGCGGCTTGGCGAGCCCTGACCCGTCAGGGCCTGAAGGCCGGCGTCGCCGCGAGAGCCTTCGCTTCGACGGCGCAATCGCGACTCGGCGGCAGATCCTTGGCGCGCACGGCCGCGATCTCGTCCCTTGCAAGCGCGAGATCCCGGAGAAAGTCCGGGTTCGCATTGAGCTTCGCGAAGGTGACGGCGCCGACCGTGCGGCCTTCGACCACGTCGCTTTCCCAATGGACGTTGCAGACGAGCCGGCTCTCGCCGAACTGCAGGCCGCGCTTGAGGATGGCGTCGGCCTGCTGGGGCGCGGCTTGAGCCAGCGTAAGGGCCCAGGCCCATCCGACCGAGGAATGGCCCGACGGATAGGAGCCGTCCTTGCGCAAATCCTCTTCGTCGTCCGGAGTGCAGATCGGCGAATAGTCCATCATGAAGGGCCGGGCGTGCCGGTATTCGCGCTTGGCCGTGTTCGTCGCCAGTCCGGCGTCCGTCAGGACCCGGCGGAGCATCAGATAGGTGCGCGGGGTGTCCGTCGCACTGATCGGAACGCCGAGGGCGCAGGAGAAGGCGGTGACGGCGGTCCCTTCCTTGAGGCCCGCGTCGAGGGCTGCGACCTTCCAGCGCGGCGTGTCGCGCAGCGCAAGCGCCTCACGCGCCACGTCCTGATCGAGCGCCTCCGCGGCTGAACCCAGCGCTGGCGGAGGCGGCAAGAGCGCGGCGCTGTTCGGGAGCTCCTCCTTTGGCAAATAGCCTTTGAGGAAGCCCGGCGCGATCTCGGGCACGGCCGTCGGCCCCGGGCTGGGCGTCGCCTCATCGGCCCGGGCTCCGGCCGCGCCCAGAGCGAAGACGGCAAGCAAGAAAAGCCAAAGGCGCGGCATCGGAGCGTAGTCCCGCAAAACCCTGTTTACGCGCACAACCCTAGCCGGATCGCTCTGGATAAAAAAGAAGAGAAACCTGCGCAATACTACTTGGCCGCCTTTCCGGGCCGGGCGGGCTGGCGTCGTTCAGCCTGACGGAAAGGCATGCGAACTTGGGGAGGCAGATCGCGGGACTGTGTCAAGCGCCTCCACATATTTGTATTGTTGCCGTTCCCGGCCCGTCAGGGCATAAGATAACCCATACCGCGCTACTTCTCCCCTAATGGCGCGGCATCCCCGGGCCGGTCTCCCCACCGGCCGGATATGCCCCGCGCCGGCATTGCCTTCCGCCGGCGCGGGGTTTTCATTTTTGCCTCCCCGAACTGCGCACCCGTTCCCCGAAAGCGCGCGATTGCCTGCTTGAGCCTCAAGGAAGGCGATTTCCGGGCGAGGCCGATCAAAAAATCTTTCAGAGACGGGACTGGCGCGCCCAACGGGGATCGAACCCGTGTTTCCGCCGTGAAAGGGCGGCGTCCTGGACCGCTAGACGATGGGCGCGCAAATTCAGCGGCAGGCGCTGAGCTCCGGCGGTTCGAAGCTGCGGCTGCTATACGGGCCGCAATTCGCCGGCGCAAGGGGCGATGGACGCAAGGCTTGCGAGTCGAGCGCCGCCCTGACAATTCTTCCGCCCCACCTTCCTTCAAGGAGAGCGCCGTGCGCGCGATTCGCATCCATCAAGTTGGCGGACCCGAGGTTCTGACGCTCGAAGAGTACGATTTGCCGAAGCCGGGGAAGGGCGAGGTCCGGGTTCGCCACCATGCGATCGGCGTGAATTTCCTCGACACCTACCACCGCACCGGCCTCTATCCGATCGCACTGCCCTTCACGCCGGGCGGGGAGGGGGCAGGGGAGGTCGTCGAGGTCGGCGCCGGCGTCAAGGACTTCAAGCCGGGCGACCGCGTCGCCTATGCGGGCCCTCCCGGCTCCTATGCCGAAGAGCGCAATGTCCCGGCGGCCGTTCTCCTGAAGCTTCCGCGCGCGGTCGGCTACGACACAGCGGCCGCGATGATGCTCAAGGGGCTCACCGCCCAATATCTGCTGCGCCAGACCTATCGCGTGAAGGAGGGCGACACGATCCTGGTTCATGCGGCGGCGGGCGGCGTCGGCCTCATCCTCTGCCAATGGGGCCGGGCGCTTGGCGCGACGGTGATCGGCACGGTCGGCTCTCCCGAAAAGGCCAGGCTCGCGAAAAAGGCCGGCGCGCATCACACGATCCTCTACCGCGAGGAGGATTTCGCAAAGCGCGTCGACGAAATCACCAAGGGCAAGAAATGCGCGGTCGTCTACGACGGGGTGGGCAAGGATACGTTTCCGGCCTCGCTGGACTGTCTGCGCCCGTTCGGAATGTTTGCGAGCTTCGGCTCCGCCTCGGGGCCGATCGCGGCGTTCGATATCGGACTTCTCGCGCGAAAAGGGTCGCTGTTCGCGACGAGGCCGACGCTCTTCACCTTCATGGCGGACCGGGCCCGGCTCGAAAAAATGGCGCGCGATCTCTTCCGCGCAGTCGGCAGCGGCGACGTGACCATCCATATTGGCCGGCGCATGAAGCTCAGCGAGGCCGCGGAGGCGCATCGCGCCCTCGAAGGGCGCGAGACGACCGGCTCCATCGTACTCGCCCCCTGATCCGAAAACCCGCCATCCTTGCGCCAACATCGGGCGCCAAGAGCGCGCCCGCCGCTTGGCGGGGACGGATGGTCTTTGTATAGGAAGACTCATGCCGCCACCCACCTCGACGGCCCCCCGACATGAAGGGCTTTAGCCGTAAATGAGCGAGAAGAGCTTGAAGACCGCGGCCGGCGTTCCCGTCGCCAAGAAGGAAGAGGGCTGGTGGGAAACCGTCAAGGTGATCATCGAGGCGCTCCTCATCGCCCTCGTCGTCCGCACCCTTCTCTTCCAGCCGTTCAACATCCCTTCCGGGTCGCTGGTGCCGACCCTGCTCGTGGGCGACTACCTGTTCGTCTCGAAATACGCCTACGGCTACTCCCATTATTCGCTGCCCGGCTTCCTGGACCTGTTTCCCAAGGCCATGCCCGGGCGCATCTTCGCCTCGCAGCCCAAGCGCGGCGACATCATCGTCTTCAAGCTGCCGAGCGACGGCGAGACCGATTACATCAAGCGCCTGATCGGCTTGCCCGGCGACAAGATCCAGGTCCAGCATGGACGGCTCTTCATCAATGGCGTGGAGGTTCCGCGCGAGCCGATCGCGCCCTATCCGACCGTCAATCATTTCGGCCGTCCGATCGAGGCGCCCCGCTACATGGAGACGCTGCCGGGCGGCGTGAAGCATGAGATCATCCAGATCGACGGGGACGAGGGCACTTTCGACAACACCTCCGTCTATGACGTGCCCCCCGGCCATTACTTCATGATGGGCGACAATCGGGACAATTCGAGCGACTCCCGGCTTGCGGGAGACCAGGGCGGCGTCGGCTACGTCCCCTTCGAGAATCTGATCGGACGCGGCGAATTGATCTTCTTCTCCATCGCCGACGACGCGCCCGCCTGGCAGGTCTGGAAATGGCCATGGGCGGTCCGCTGGGGCCGCATTTTCCAGCGCGTGCATTAGGCGGGCCGCGTGGCGCGCCCGACCCCGAAGCGCTTCTTCAGAGGCGGCGTTCAGGAGGCGGCGCCGAAGGAGGGCGCTGCTGGAGCAAAGCGCCACAAGGCCGAGCTCGCGGAGCTTGAGGCGCGTCTCGGCTACGCCTTCCGCGACGCGGACCTCGCCGGGCTCGCGCTGACGCATCTCTCCGCTCAGGTCTCGGGCGGCCGGTCCTATCAGCGGCTCGAGTTCCTGGGCGACAGGGTGCTCGGCGTCGTCATCGCCGAGCGGCTCTACGCCGCGTTTCCGAATGCGACCGAGGGCGAACTCTCGATGCGGCTTGCCAAGCTCGTGCGGCGCGAGACCTGCGCCGAGATCGCGATCGAGTGGGACGTCGGGCGGCACGTCGTGCTGGGCCTCGGGGAGGCGCGCGCCGGCGGTCGCAGGAAGATCGCCATCCTCTCGGACATCTGCGAATCCCTGATCGGGGCGGTCTTCGTCGACGGGGGATACGATCCGGCGCGGGCGCTCGTCCTGCGCGCCTGGGGCGACCGGGTGACCGCGGACGCGGAGCCCGCGCGCGACGCAAAAACGGCCGTGCAGGAATGGGCGCAGGCGCGGGCGCTCGCGGCGCCCCGCTACGAGGAGGTCGCCCGCAGCGGCCCGGCCCATGCGCCGCTTTTCGTGATGCGCGTCGTGCTGCATGGCTACGAGCCGGAGCAGGCGGAGGCGCCTTCGAAGCGCGCCGCCGAACAGGCTGCGGCGCAAGCCTTTCTCAACCGCTGGGGCGCCACATGAGCCAGAAGACCCGGGCCGGCTTCGTCGCGCTCATCGGCGCGCCGAACGCCGGAAAATCCACCCTCATCAACGCGCTGGTCGGCGAGAAGGTCTCCATCGTCACCCGCAAGGCGCAGACGACCCGCTCGACCGTCCGCGGCGTCGTGACGAAAGGCGACGCGCAGATCGTCTTCGTCGACACGCCGGGCCTGTTTGCGCCGAAGCGGCGGCTCGACCGGGCGATGGTCGCCTCGGCCTGGGCGCGCCGCGGCCGACGCCGACGTGCTCGCGCTCCTTGTCGACGCGCACCGCGCGGCGGCCGAGGCGGACCTGTCGGAGCCGATGCGCGAAATCCTGACGACGCTCAAGGCCAGCCGAAAGCCGAAAGTCCTTGTCCTGAACAAGATCGACGCGATGGACCGGGAGAAGCTGCTCGCGCTCTCGGCGCGGCTGAACGAGGCGCTCCGCTTCGACGAGACTTTCATGGTCAGCGCGCTCAATCGCGACGGGCTCGACCGGCTCCTCGACCGGCTGGCTGAGATGATCCCCGAGAGCCCGTGGCTCTACCCCGAGGATCAGATCACGGAAGCGCCGATCCGCTCGCTCGCCGCCGAGATCACCCGGGAAAAGCTGTTCGAGCGGCTGCATGACGAATTGCCCTATCAGGCGACCGTCGAGACCGACAGCTGGAAGGACCTGCCGGACGGCTCGGCGCGGGTCGAGCAGACGGTGTTCGTGACGCGGGAAGGCCACCGCAAGATCGTGATCGGGGAGGGCGGCAAGACGATCAAGGCGATCGGCTCGGCCGCTCGGAAGGACATCGCCGAGGCCCATGGCGGCAAGGTGCATCTCTTCCTGCATGTGAAGGTGCGCGAAGGCTGGCTCGACGACCCGGAGCGTTACCGGGCGATGGGCCTCGAATTCCCGAAGGGCTGACGGCCAGAGGGCAGGGCGGCTTTCCGGTCCCTTCCCTGTCTCGTATTTCGCCGGATTCCATCTTTTCAGTCGCTTGCGCGCCGTTTTGTTGCGCGCCTGCGGGCCCGGCTATTCGCGCCATCCGCAATGGCCGGCGCGCGGGCGCGGCCGTCACGGCTGCGTGTCCGCCTGAGTCGGAACGCCCGGCCCGGCCATTCATGTCCCGAAAGCGTGGGCGATCAGTCCAATCATTACGACAAAGGCGGCCAGCGATGCGATTTCCACGAGATCACGGGCGGCGCGAGAGGCAAGCTGATGCATGAGCCAACTCCTGACTTTGTTTGATCATGATATGTTCTTTTTTTGTTCATGTCAACCGCGATGTCACGGATGCTGTCCGGACCCGGCAGGACCGTCAGGCGTAGTGTCTCAGTTCGATTTTTTCGGCACGCTACTTTGCTGGAAATGCTCGACGCCCGCGCCAGCAATTTCAACCCACGTATGCTTTGACTGCTCGAAAACCGATCGGATGGGGGGCGGGTATTCCGGGTCTGCCATCGTTCCGACAGCAACGCCAATCAGCGCAGGCAGATTGGACGATTTCCAATAAATCGTTGAGCCACAGTTCGGGCAAAAGTACGTGTGGACCGTCCCGCCGCTTGCGGCGACGCGGGTGAATTCCCTTGGGGCTCCCGAGATGACGACGACCTCTGCGGGGTAGAACGCGCCTACGCCGAAGGGCGCGCCGGTTCGCCGTTGGCAGTCGATGCAGTGGCAGGCGACGACCAGCCTGGATCGTTCTGGAAGCGACAGCGTGACGGCGCCGCAACAGCATCGGGCGCTATTCATCGAATTCTCCCGTGGGTTTGCTCTGTCGCGCGACAGTTCCTCAGTCCTCGCCGATCGAACGAATGACCCGCGCCGGATTTCCTCCGACAAGCGCGTTCGGGGGAACGTCCCTTGTGACGACCGCGCCCGCAGCGACGACCGAGTTTTCGCCGACCGTCACCCCGCCGATGATCGTTGCTCCGGCTGCGATCCAGACGTTTCTCTCAATCGCGATGGGCTTTCCGATTGTCGCGGCGCGGCGCTGCGAAGGCTCGAGGGGATGGCCCGCCGTGATGAGACTCACGTTCGGCCCGATCATCACATCGTCCGCGATATCGAGACCGCCAAGATCATAGAAAGTGCAGTTCTGATTTACGAAGACATTGTGCCCGACGCGGATTTCGTCCCCGCCGGCCGTATAGAACGGCGGGATCAGCAAGAAGCTTTCGTCGACCTCCTTGCCGATGAGTTGGCTGAACAAGGCCCGGATTTCGTCGGCGTCGTTGAACGTCAGACGGTTGAGCGCGGCGGTGATCGCCATCGCCCGTTTGACCTTCGCCAGCATGGCCGCAGATTCCGGCGTCCTTCGGTAAATTATCCTGGCGCCGACCTCCTGCGACATTCGTTCTTTTCCTCGGCCTGCGGTTGAGCGCGCGATGGCGGCGCCGCAACTCGCCAAGTCTAGCCGCAACGCGGACGGGCCGGAATCGTCTTCGGCGCGGATCGCCGCGATTGCGAACGAGGTTCAGGAGACGCCGCCAGCGCGCTGACGAATTGAGCAGATCCGGCGGCAGCGTGGCGGACGGCGTCGCCGCAAAAGCGCCGACTTGTGATCCGGCTTGAGGACATCACGCCAACGCATTGCCGATGCGGAGCTATCCTGTGACGAAGGCCGGATCGCGAACCTCGCTGCGAAACCGGTCCGGCTCCGGGACACGTTTTAGTTCCATAATATACATTATGCGAATCAAGAAGCCCGCGACGCGGGATCGCTGTCCCTGCGCAGAATCGTCGGTCGTGTCACTCCCGCGAAAGCGGGAGTCCAGAAGCCGCAACAGAGCCCTAAATCATGAGCTGGCGAACGGCGCCGCCGAAACTGGATGCCCGCGTTCGCGGGCATGACACTGCACTTCGTGATAACGCTTGACGATAGCAGGCTCTCGACGCCTGGCGAAGGTTCGTCGTGAGGGCTTCCAACCCCGTTCGTAGGCAGCGCAAATGTCCCACGCAATTATTCGCGGAAAATCCGGACGGCGTCATGAGGTTGATTTCGAGGACGCTCCGCTGCGAGTGGAAATTCACGCCAGCGATGAAACCGTGGAGATCTTCCTCGAGGCCGACGCCGGCGAACTGCCGGAAGAACGGCGGCGGTTCGCGCTCATCAACATCCCTCGCCACCTGTTCAGCCAGGCGACCGCCGAGGCCGCGAGGCGAAAGAAGGCAGCGCTTCGGTAGCGGACCGCGGACGCGAGCCGATTGAGCGCTTAGGCCCTGCGCCTTTCAGGACCCCGCTTGCGGTTGGTTGGCGATGAGATCGGAGAAGAAATGGTCGGAGTGGCGGGATTCGAACCCACGACCCCTAGTCCCCCAGACTAGTGCGCTAACCGGGCTGCGCTACACTCCGACGCGCGCCCTTATAGGCACAAGGCCCGCCGCTGGCAATGCGGAGAAACCCACCTTTAGCGCTCCTGCGCGCGAACCTGTGCGAGGATGCGCGCCGCCTCACGCAGTTCGATGAGACTCGCGCGAAGCGCCTCCATGTCCTGCGCCGTCAGCACAGGACCGGCGGGCGCCACGGGCGGCGCGTCTTCCGGCTGCGCCGCGAAATCCGCGGCAGCTTCCGTCTGCGGGGCGCTTTCGATCGGCTCGGCGGCGGTCACAAGAGCGCCCGATTCGGCCTCCTCCTGGCGAGCGGCCTGAGCAACGGTCGAGGCCCGCTCGAACAGGTTGTTCTGGACGAGCGCCTGCGCGCCCTGTTGCCGGAACAGCTTCTGCACGCCCTTGATCGTATAGCCTTCCTCGTAGAGGAGGCGCTTGATGACCCGAAGCCGCTCGACGTCGTCGGGGCGATAATAGCGGCGTCCCCCTGCCCGTTTCAGCGGCTTGATCTGCGGAAAACGGGTCTCCCAGAATCGCAGCACATGCTGCGGCAGGTCCATTCCCTCCGCGACTTCACGGATCGTTCGGAAGGCTTCCGGGCTCTTCTCCATGGGCTTGGCTCGCCGCGTGCGACGCGAGGCAGAATCAGCCACGCGCCTTCCCGACTATCGGCCTAGAGGCGCCGGAACGCCAGAGACTCGCGAACCGGGCGATTACGCCTGATCCTTGCCGTCGCCGTTCCGGCTGTTGATCTTCGTCTTGAGCACGTTCGACGGTTTGAACACCATGACGCGGCGCGGCAGGATCGGCACTTCGACTCCGGTCTTCGGATTGCGCCCGATCCGCTCGCCCTTGGAGCGAACGACGAACGAGCCGAAGCCGGAGAGCTTCACCGTCTCGCCCCGCTCGGCCGCGTCGCAGATTTCGTCCAGAACGGATTGCACGAGATCGGCGGATTCCGTGCGCGACAGCCCGACGCGCTGGTAGACCACCTCGGCCAAATCCGCTCGCGTCACGGTTCTGCCCGGTTCGCGGCCGGTCTTATCGTTTGCCATGTCCAGCCTCGAAGCAAAGCGCCGCCCCTGGGCGCCTGAACCCCTAACTTTCGCCCGGCGGCCCCACCTCCGCCATTGGCGAACTTGACTTTTGGACTTTATTTTGAGGTCCGGCAAGTCCATAAACGCGGCGGCCAAACGCTTTACGGGCCGCGCTTCCACCGGCGCCGCCGACGGAAGCGAGGGTCCCGCCTGACGATTGTCAGCGTGCGGCGAAGCTCGCAACGGATAGCAGGAGTGTCGATTGAGCGCGGCTGATTTCGATCCGCGAGGAGGCGCCGCGTCGCAGCGCGTGGTCCTGGTGACGGGGGCGTCACGCGGGATTGGGCGGGCGGCCGCGCTGGCCTTCGCCCGGGCCGGCGCCCATGTCGTCGCGCTCGCCCGGACCCAGGGCGCGCTCGAGGAGCTCGACGACGAGATCAAGGCGGCGAGGCCGGGCGAGGAATCCGCCACGCTCGTGCCGATGGACCTGCGCGACAGCGACACGATCGACCGGCTCGGCGAGGCGCTCTATCGCCGCTGGGGCAGGCTCGACGCCTTTGTCGGCAATGCCGGGACGCTCGGCGTGCTCTCGCCGCTTCATCATGTCGAGCCCAAGGAATGGGACTCCGTGATTGCGACCAATGTCACCGCCAACTGGCGCCTCATCCGCTCGCTCGATCCGCTTCTGCGTCAGTCCGCGGCCGGCCGGGTCGCCTTTGTCACCTCGGCCGCGGGCTATCGCGAGGACACCCGCGCCTATTGGGGGCCCTATGCAGTCTCGAAGGCGGCGGTCGACACGCTCGCCCGCACCTATGCGGCGGAGACGATGAACACGTCGAACATCCGCGTCATGCTGGTCAACCCGGGCCGGCTGCGCACCCTGATGCGCGCCAAGGCCATGCCGGGCGAAGACCCGATGACGCTGAGGACGCCCGAGGAGCTTGCGCCGAAGATCGTCGAAATCTGCGCGCCGGAGTGGACGGAGACCGGGAAATTGTACGATTTCCCGACCGATAAAATCCTGTCCTTCCAGGGCCCGGCCTGAGCCCTGCCCGATCCGGCGCGGATTTGCCCGACGGGGCGAATTTTGCTTGAACGGCGGCGCGCCGACGCAGGGTGCGCGCAGGGATCATGGGAATGAACGCCTCGCAGGACCGGGAACGGGCCTCCCCGTCCCTCACCCATATCGGCGCCGAGGGCGAAGCCCGGATGGTCGACGTCTCGGCGAAGCCCGAGACGGCCCGCATCGCGGTGGCGGAGGGAGCCGTGCGGATGGACCGCGCGACGCTCGCCGCCATTCTCGCCGGCGACGCCAAAAAGGGCGATGTCATCGGCGCCGCGCGGATTGCCGGAATCATGGGCGCGAAGCGGACCTCCGAGCTCATTCCGCTCTGCCATCCGATCCAGCTCAGCAAGGTCGTCGTCGACATCGCGCCCGACGAGACGCTGCCGGGCCTTCGCATCCGGGCGGAGGCGCGCTGCGTCGGCCCGACCGGGGTCGAGATGGAGGCGCTCACCGCCGTTTCCGTCGCCTGCCTCACCGTTTACGACATGGCCAAGGCGATCGACCGCGGCATGACGATCGAGGGCGTCCGGCTTCTGGAGAAGCGCGGAGGCAAGTCGGGCGACTGGCGCGCCGCGGAGGCCCGGTCGTGAGCGGCATGATTCCCGTCGGCGAGGCGCTGGACCGCGTGCTTGCCTCCGTGACCTCGCCGCTCGCCGAAGAGGTCGTGGCGCTCGACGCCGCGCATGGGCGCGTGCTCGCCCGCTCGATCGCGGCGCTGAGGACCCAGCCGCCCTTCCCCAATTCGGCGATGGACGGTTATGCGCTGCGGTCCGAGGATGCGAGGAACCCGCCCGCGACGCTGGCCCTCGTCGGCGAATCCGCGGCGGGCCGCGCCTTCGAGGGCGTCGTCGGGCCCGGACAGGCGGTGCGGATTTTCACCGGCGCCCCGATGCCGGAGGGCGCCGACACGATCGTCATCCAGGAGGACGTGAAGCGCGAGGGCGACCGCATTCTGCTCGGGACGGCGCCGGCTCCCGGCGACAATCTTCGCGATGCGGGGCTCGACTTCCTCGAAGGAGAGACGCTGCTTCGCGCCGGCCAGCGGCTGAGCCCGCGCGACATCGCGCTCGCGGCCGCCGCCAATCATCCGGCGCTGCCGGTGCGCCGCCGCGCGCGGGTCGCGATTCTCGCGACCGGCGACGAGCTCGTGCCGCCCGGCGAAACGCCCGGGCCGGCGCAGATCGTGGCGTCGAACAATTTCGCGGTCGCCGGGCTCGTCTCCGCCGCGGGCGGCGTTCCGCTCGACCTCGGCATTGCGCGCGACACGGCGGCCGATATCGAAGCGGCGATCGCGCGCGCCCAAGACAGCGACGCGGACGTGCTCGTCACGCTCGGCGGCGCCTCGGTCGGCGACTACGATCTCGTCCAGAAGACGCTGGTGGGGCTCGGCATGGAGCTTGGCTTCTGGCGCATCGCGATGCGCCCGGGGAAGCCGCTGATGCATGGGAAGCTCGGCCGCATGATCGTGCTCGGCCTGCCGGGCAACCCGACCTCCTCGATGGTCTGCGCGATCCTTTTCCTCCGCCCCCTGCTTGGCGCGCTGCATGGCGAGCCGGAGCCCGGCGCGGATCCGGGCCGCATCGCGGTTCTGGGGGCCGACGTCGGCGCCAACGGCGCCCGTCAGGACTATATGCGCGCTTCCGTCGTCCTGGGGTCCGACGGCCGTCTCGTTGCGACGCCCGTCAGGCAGCAGGATTCGTCGCTGGTGAAAGCGATGGCGCGCGCCGGCGGCCTGATCGTGCGGCCGCCGCACGCCGAGCCCGCGAAGGCGGGCGAGACATGCCGCCTCATTCCGTTCGAGGGACTTGGGATCTAGGCGCGATTCGAACCCGCGACAGCTGCCGGCCTAAAGCGCGTCCACGCGCCCCGGCCAATAGTCCCGCAACACCCCGAACAGGAAGGCGGTCGTCAGCCCGAACAGGATCATCCCGTTCAGCGCCTCCATCGCGCCCATGAGCCGCCAGTGCTCTTCGAGATAGATGTTGGCGTGGCCATAAGTCGTCATCGCGCTCATCGAATAGAGCATCGCGGTCCGCGCGTTCGGCGAAGCGCCGAGCCGAACATAGGCCGCGGCCCAGGCTGTCGCCTCGAGCCCGTGAAGCGCCGTCAGAATGAGAACCGTCGCCGAAACCACGATGGCGAAGACGAAAAGGGAATGGCCGGCGCCAAGGGCGCGATGGAACCGGCCGAGAACCCGGGCGCGGATGCCGACGAGGCCAAACGCATGGGCCAGCACAGTCAGCACGATCAGGGGCAAACCCCAAAGCCAGTCATACGACCAGCCGTCGGCGAGCGCCGCAACGGCGTCGGAACTCGCGCGGTCGACGATCAGGCTCGAGAATCCCAAGACCCGGACCCGGGCGGTCTGGGCGGCTCAGTACCAGTACGGGACCATCGGGCCCCAGGCGCCGCCCCAATCCGAAGCCGCCTCGGCGTTCAGCATCGCCGTCGTCTCCTGCATCTGCGCAATGTTGTTGGCGGCGCGGATCGCCTGATATTGCTGGAAAGCGGCCTCGTTGCCGACAAAAGCGCAGCCGCAGCCCGCATAATCCGCGTAGATATAGGCATTGCCCTTCTTTCGGGGCGAGAACACCATCTGGTTCTGCGGAAGCGCCTGGAGATTGGCCATGCGCTTCGGCGTATCCGCCTGGAGCCGCGTGAAGCCCGCCGCCGAGAGCTGCGACTCTTTCTCCTGTGCGCCCATGGTCTGGCAGCCCGCGACTGCGACGGAGGCCGCAAGCGCTGCGAAAATCATCGATCGACGAATGGTCATGGAAAGCCCCTCCCGCGCCCCAACGGCGCATATTGGGGGAATCGCTCCCCCTTCAGCCCGTACCAATCGTGCGGCCGGGAACGAGCGCAGTCAACTCTCAGAGCCGGGCGCCGACGATGGCCCGCCAGAAGCCGTTGTAAGCGAGTTCGAGTCCGACGATCGAATAATCGAGGTCGATCGTGTCGAGCACTTCGTAGGCCGAATTGTTGCAGATCGAGAAAATGATCAGCCCGTCCTTCGCCACGTGATGGCTGGCCTGCCGGAGATAGGCCTCGGTTGTCCGCCCGTGCGGGTCGCAGAGGCTGTATTTCTCGATGTCGTTCTCCGGATTCTTGTCGATCATCGGCGTGTTGAAGACGATCAGGCTGAAATCCCTCTCCTCGATATTCTCGAAGAGATCCGATTCGAACGCGGTGAGCGACACGTTGTTGAGCTTGGCGTTGTCGAGCGTGGCCTGGACCGCGATCGGGGAGATGTCGGTCGCGACCACCCGCGCGGGCCAGTTCTTGGCGATGAAGAGCGAGATGATGCCGCAGCCGCAGCCAATTTCGAGAGTCTTCTCGAGCCGGCGATCCTCCATCGCCCGAATGTTGCGGATGAAGAATTCGGAGCTCGAATCCGGCAGAGGATGATAGACGCCCGCCGGCACGTCGACGATCAGGCCGTCCGTTTCGATGCGCTCCGGCACCGCCTGCCGCTGCACCAGCGCCGCGTGGGCGGCCTCGATGTCGAAGGGAGCGGTGCTGACGAGCCCGGCGAGGCCGAGCTTCTTGAGAACAGTACGCCGCGGGCTGACCTTGTATTCGATATTCATATCGCGTCGCCTCTGGTTTCGCCTGGACGCAGCGCCGGGCAGCGCGGGCGGCCAGCGAAACGCCAGCCGAAGCCGCAATTCAGATTCGAATTGTTTTTGTGATTTGAATTCACGTTTCGCGTCCTCGCTCGCTGTCATGCCACTCTTGCAGCAGCCAATGCGAGAACGCGGTCAGAAAAACATGAATTGTGATGCCCGCCACGGAGATCAAGAGGAGCGCGGCGAACATTCTGGGAATATTCAGTCGAAACCCTGATTCTACAATGCGATAGGCGAGGCCCGACCCCTGCCCCGCCGACCCGGCGGCGATCTCCGCCACGATGGCGCCGATGAGCGCGAGGCCGCCGCTGATGCGCAGGCCCGCCAGGAAATAAGGCAGCGCCGACGGCAGCCTCAGAAGCATGAACTGCTGGAACCGCGTCGCGCGGTACATCCGGAAAAGATCGACAAGGTTGTGATCGGCCGAGGACAGGCCGAGCGTTGTGTTCGCGAGCAGCGGAAAAAAAGCGACGAGAAAGGCGCAGACGAGGACGGCGACAGACGGCGACAGGTAGATCAGGAGCAGCGGCGCGATCGCCACGATCGGCGTCACCTGCAGCGCGACGGCGAAAGGATAGAAGGCGCGCTCGACGAGCCGCGACTGCGCGAAGACGACGGCCAGCGCCACGCTGCCGATCACCGCCGCGAGCAGCGCCTTCAGCGTGATCGACAGGGTCACCCAGAGCGAAGCGGAAAGCGTCCCCCAGTCCGTGAACAGCGTCGCGATGATCACGCTCGGCGCCGGGAGCAGATAGGGCGGAATGTCGAAGTAGCGGACAATCGCCTCCCAGGCGCAAAGCCCGAGTCCGAGAGTCAGCGCGGGGATGGCGTAGCCGACGAGGTTGTCCCGGTTCATCTGCACATCTCGTCCGGCGCCGCTTCTCCCATCGCCAGATGCAGGGCGCGAGAGGTCTCCCGGCAAAACTCGGCGTATCGCTCCGAGAGGCGAAAGTTCTCGCCCCGCTGCTCCGGCGCATCGACAACGATCTCCGCCACCGCCCGCCCCGGCCGCGCGGCCATCACGACGATACGGTCGGAGAGGTAGACGCTCTCGAACACGGAATGGGTCACGAAGACGACCGTCGCGCCCAGCGACTGCTGGAGACGGGCAAGGTCGTCATTGAGCTTGAGGCGCGTGATCTCGTCCAGCGCGGCGAACGGCTCGTCCATGAGCAGCACCGCGGGGCGCGTCACGAGGGCGCGGGCGATCGAAACGCGCATCTTCATGCCGCCGGAAAGCTGTCGCGGATAGGCCTTCGCGAATTTGCCGAGACCCACCTGCTCCAAGACTTCCTCGACGCGCGGGCGCGCCTTTTCCTTCGAGACGCCGGCGAGACGCAGCGGCAGCCAGACGTTGGCGAAAACGTCCGACCAGGGCATCAGCGTCGGCTCCTGAAACACGAAGCCGAATTCCGGCCGGTCGCAGGCCCAGACGATCTTGCCGCGGGTCGGGGACGTGAGGCTCGACAGAAGCCTCAGCACGGTCGACTTGCCGCAACCCGAGGGACCGAGCAGCGACAGGAACTCTCCCGACCGGACCTCCATGTTGAGCCCGGCCAGCGCCGTCGTCTTGTTCGCAAAGACCTTATCGACGTCGACAAAGGTCGCGAGCGGCGCATGCGCCCGCTTGGCGGAGACGCCGCCGCTGGCGTCCGGTACGACTGTCGCGAATTTGTTCATAGTATCGACCAACCGTCCACCGATCGCCGGGGTTCCGACGGGCGGATCGGCCTTTGTCCCAATATGTATGACGCCGCAGCCTGCTTTCCAGTGGGAAGACACGGGCCCGGCCAACGCGTTGGCGACCATGCAGCCCCCTCGATCCCTCATTCGCGGCCATCTCGCGAAGCGTTCATCTGCTGCCGGCGAGCTTATAGGCGCGCCCTTTTGCGGTCAAACAGCCGTCACATTGCCGCCTCAAGGGGGCGGACCGGTCCGCAGGACCGGTTCTCCGTTCGCTCCTTGACGGGCCCGTCAAGGCCATGCCATCCCGGTCGCGGCGTTTCAGAGGCGAGCGCGAGCAAGGCGGCGATCCCGGGCAATGGCAAAAGACTATGTCGCCGACGGGCTCTCCGCGCCGTCCCTCGACTTCCTCTTTCCGAACATGGTCGAGTTCGACAAGAGCGTTTCGAGCTGGCCGTGGCTGCGCCGCGACATCGGCCACGCCTATCGCGCCGACAAGCGCAACCCCGTCGTCGGCTTCATCAATCGCGACGAAGCCTCGATCCTCTATGCGAACGCCCGCCTTTTCGCAGGCAAAGCCGGCGTCGAGGTCGGCGCCTGGCGCGGCTGGTCCACCGTCCATCTGCTCGCGGCCGGGCTTGCGAGCCTGCACGTGATCGAGCCTCTCCTCGCGGACCCCGAATGGCGGGCCGAATTCGCGGCTACGGTCGAGAAGGCGGGCGGCGCGCGGACGGCGATCCTCGTTCCCGACAAGAGCCCGGAGGCCGTCGAGCGTCTCGGGGCCGAGGGCGTCCGCTGGGCCTTTGCCTTCATCGACGGCGACCATGACGGGGACGCGCCGACCCGCGACGCGCTCGCCGTGTCGCGCTTCCTGGAGGAGACGGCGATGGTCCTGTTCCACGACCTCGTGTCGCCGCATGTCGCCGGGGGATTGCGCGCGCTTCAGAACGAGGGCTGGAACGTGATGGCCTATCAGACCGCGCAGATGGTCGGCGTCGCATGGCGCGGCGAAGTTGCGCCGGTCGCCCACAAGCCGGACCCCAGCCAGAACTGGAGCGTCCCGGACCATCTCAGGGATCTCGCGATCTCGGGCGTTTCCGCCGGCTAGGGCCGGCCCTGTCTCGGAGGGAAGACGCATGGCTGGACTTTTCGACAGGCGGGCTCTCGCGCTCGGCCTCTCCGCGCTTCTCGGCGCGGTCGCTTCCGCATCCGCCGACGACGCCCAGATCGCGCGCGGACGCTATCTGGTTTCCATTTCCGGCTGCTCGGACTGCCACACGCCGGGCGGCATGCTGGGATCGCCCGACATGAAACGCTATCTCGGCGGCTCGGACGTCGGATTCGCAATCCCGGGCGCCGGCGTCTTCGTCGGACCGAATCTCACGGCCGACAAGGACACGGGCCTCGGAAACTGGACGGACGAGCAGATCGTCACCGCGATCCGCAAGGGCAAGCGTCCGGACGGAAGCGACGTCAGCCCGGTCATGCCCTGGCCCGGTTTCGCGCATCTGACCGACGAGGACGCGAACGCGATCGTCGCCTTCCTGAAGAGCCTGCCGGCCGTCAGCAACAAGGCTCCGGGCCCGTTCAAGCCGAGCGAGAAGGTGACGGTTTTCGTCTCCGCCGTCCTGCCGCCCGACGCGTACAACGACCTGCCCGCTTCGCTGAAATAGGCGGGCAAGCTCGAAGCCGTCGTCGCGGGTCTGAGCGGGGCGACGGCGCGGTCCGGAGAAGCGCCGCCTTTCGGCGGCGCCTTCGCGACGACGATCCCTAATTCTTCGGCCGGAGGTCGAGGCCGACGCCCTTGTTCACGAACTTGAGCGTATAGGCTTTGCTGTAGTCGATGCCGTCCTTGACGACGCCGGCTTTCACCATCTTGTGGTAGAAGTCGCTCCACCGGTCGTCGGTCATGGCGCCGATGCCGAGCTTGAGCGTATCGCCTGAATCCACGACCCCATATTCCTTCAACTTGGCGATCGAAAAGGCGATCTGCTCATCCGTCATTTCCGGATTGTCCTTCTTGATCAGTTCGTTCGCCTTCTTGTTGTCGCCATAGAGATAATTGTACCAGCCGATGGTCGAAGCATCGACGAAGCGCTGCACCATGTCGGGATTCTTTTCCACGATCTCGCGCCGCGTCTCGACCAGGGTCGAATAGGTGGAATAGCCATAGTCGGCGAGCAGGAAGGTGTTCGGCTTGAAATGGCCCTGCCGCTCGATCTCGAACGGCTCGGACGTGATGTATCCCTGCTGGATCGATCTCTTCTCGACGATGAACGGCGCCGAATTGAAGTTATAGGGCTTGATGTTGTCGTCCTTGAAGCCATAGGCGAGCCGCATCCACGCCCAGAACGTGTTGACGGCGCCCGCGCTGACAAACGCGGGATTGGCGTTCGGCAAATCCTCCCACTTGTCGAGACCGACTCCCGGATGGGACATGAAGCACTGCGGGTTCTTCTGGAAATGGGCCGCGACGGCGATCGTCGGGATATTGTTCTGCACGGCGAGGAAGTCGCCGATCATGTCGCCGCCCATGAAGAATTCGATCTTGCCGGCGATCAGCAGCATGCCGCCGTTCGACGACGGGCCGCCCGGCATGATCGTCACGTCGAGCCCGTATTTCTCGTAGGTGCCGTCGACCTTGGCCTGGTAGTAGCCCCCGGCCTCCGGGTCCGCGAGCCAGTTCGTGCCGAAGGTCACCTTTTCGAGCGCGAACGCCTGCCCCGAAAACGCGACAAGCCCGGCCAAGGCGCCCAAAATCGCAGCCCGCATCCAAGAAACTCCCGTTCTTTATTGGAGGCGCGGACCTATGCGCCGCCTCTCCCCGTTGGCTCCCTGGGCCATCCGCGCTTCACGATGCGGTGAACGGCCCGACCGTGACGCTAATTGGGCGCGTCGCCCGGCGCAAGGCGGATCACGGCCCGATTGGCGCTTGTCGGCTCCAAAATCTATAAGGCCCCGCGGGGCCCGCGCGAGGCCGCCCCGAAACCGAAGGAGCAGGCGCTATGCGCCTCTGGATCAAGGACCCGCTGGCCATCCTCGCGACCGAGGCCGAGCGCGGCGTCGTCATCGAGGGCGCCGAGATCGTCGAATGCGTCGGGCGCGGCCAGTCTCCGAGCGCGCGCTGCGACGCGACCTTCGACGCCTCCCGGCATGTGGTCCTGCCGGGGCTCGTCAACGCGCATCACCATTTCTACCAGACGCTGACCCGCGCCCATCCGCTCGGCGAAGGCAAGGAACTCGTGCCCTGGCTCGCGGCGATGGAGCGCGTGTGGGACCGGATGAATCCCGACGCGCTGCGGCTTGCGGTGCGCATGGCTCTGGTCGAGCTTCTCCTCTCGGGCTGCACGACGGCGGCCGACCATCACAACCTCTTCCCGCCGGGACTCGGGAACGCGATCGACATCGAGGTCGAGGAAGCGCGCGCGCTCGGCATCCGCATGACGGTCACGCGCGGCTCGATGGGCATTTCCGAGAAGGACGGCGGGCTTCAGCCGGATTCGATCGTGCAGGATTCCGATACGATCCTCGAAGACAGCGAGCGCGTGCTGCGTCTCTTCCATGACCCCGCGCCCGGCGCGCTCATTCGCGTGGCCCTCGCCCCCTGCTCTCCCCTCGCGGTGCCCCAGCGCGTGATGAGCGGATCGGCCGAACTCGCCGAGCGCTACGACTGCCGTCTGCACTGCCACCTCTGCCAGTCGCCCGAGGAGGACGTCTATGCGATGCAGGCGTTCGGCAAGCGCTCGGTCGATCTTCTGGAGGAGGCGGGCTGGCTCACGCCGCGCACGTGGGTCGCGCACGGGATCTATTTCAACCCGGACGAGATCGCGCGGCTCGGCAAGGCCGGCGTCTCGGTCTGCCATTGCGCGGCCTCGGACATGGCCTTCGGCCTCGCCGCCTGCCCGACGCGGGAACTGGAGGCGGCGGGCATCGCCATCGGCCTCGGCGTCGACGGCTCGGCGTCCAACGATTCCTCCAACATGATGGAGGCGGTGCGCCATTCGCTGATGTTCCAGCGCTCGCGCTACGGCCATGCCGTGAGCCCCTATGACGCCCTGCGCTGGGCGACGGAAGGCTCGGCGAAAAACCTCGGCCGCGACGACATCGGCGCCATCGCGCCCGGAATGCAGGCGGACCTCGCGCTCTTCACCCTCGACGAGCCGCGCTTTTCCGGCGCGCAGGATCCCATCGCCGCGCTCGTCCTCTGCGGCGCCCATCGCGCCGACCGGGTCATGGTCGCGGGCCGCTGGCGGGTGATCAACGGCATGCCGGATGGGATCGACCTTGCGGCGCTGATCGCGAAGCACAAGGCGGCGGCGCGGGCGTTCGCGTAAAGTCCGGAGTCATGACCGCGGAGGCCGGAGCGCACGGCTCGCCGCTCTTTTGGAAGACCGCTCCTTCAGGAGACCCCCATGCCCCCCGACTGGCTCCCCTCTCGTCTTCCGATCATCCAGGCCCCGATGGCCGGATCGCAGGGCGTCGCGCTCTGCGTCGCCGTCTGCGAGGCCGGCGGGCTCGGCTCGATCCCCTGCGCCATGCTGACGCCGGTCACGCTCCGCGAGCAGATCGCGGAAATCCGCGCGCGCACCTCCGCCCCCTTCAACGTCAATTTCTTCTGCCACACGCCTCCTGCCCCGGACCCGGCGCGGCAGGCGGCGTGGCTCGAGACGCTCGCGGTCAAATATGCCGAAGCGGGCCTCGACCCTGCCGCCGTAGGAAGCGGGCCGGGCCGCGCGCCCTTCGACGCCGCGATGGCGGAAGTTCTTGAGGACCTGCGGCCGCCGGTCGTGAGCTTCCATTTCGGCCTGCCCGAGGCCGCGCTGCTCGCCCGCGTGAAGGCGACGGGCGCGAAGGTCTATTCCTCCGCCACCACGGTCGCGGAGGCGCGCTGGCTCGCGGAGCGCGGCGTCGACGCGGTGATCGCGCAAGGCGCGGAGGCCGGCGGCCATCGCGGCATGTTCCTCACCGACGACATCGCGGGCCAGCCGGGGCTGTTCGCGCTTCTGCCGCAGGTCGTGGACGCGGTCGGGGTTCCGGTCATCGCGGCGGGCGGCATTGCGGATGGGCGCGGCGTGGCGGCGGCTTTCGCGCTTGGCGCGAGCGCGGCCCAGATCGGCACGGCCTATCTCAGAACGCCGCAGGCGACCGCCTCGGCCCTCCATCGCGCCGCGCTCGCCGAAGCGCGCGACGATGCGACGCGGATGACGAACCTCTTCACCGGCCGGCCGGCGCGCGGCCTCCTCAACCGCTTCATGCGCGAGCATGGGCCCATGAACGAGGCCGCGCCCGCCTTTCCGCTCGCGACCGGAGCCGTCGCGCCTTTGCGCGCCCATTGGGAGAAGCAGGGTTCGGGCGAATTCTCCCCCTTGTGGGCGGGGCAAGCCGCCGCGCTGGCGCGGGACGAGGACGCGGGCGAACTCACGCGGCGCCTGTGGCGCGAGGCTCAGGCGAGGCTCGCCGCGCTGCGCCCGGAGTTTGAAACCAACGCCTCGGAGAAGCCATGAACCCGGCAAGGCCGAGGCTAGAATCCCTCCCCGCCGTCCACGGTCAGCACCTGACCCATGACGTGGCGCGCGCCGTCGCCGCAAAGGAACAGCACGGCGTCGGCGACGTCATCCACATCGGCGATCCGGCCCGCGGGAATGCGCCTCAACGTCGCCGCCTCGTCGAGCCGTCCGGCGCGAAAATCTTCGAGCACGCCTTCGGTATTGACGTGGCCGGGCGCGACCGCGTTCACCCGAATGCCCTTGGGGGCCCATTCGAGCGCCATCGACCGGGTCAGGCTGTCGAGCGCCGCTTTCGAGGCGGAATAGAGCGCGCAGCCGGGCGCGGGCCGCACGGCCGAGATGCTGCTGATGTTCACGATCACGCCGCCCTGCGCCCGTTCGAACGCCCAGGCGGCGAAAGCGCGCGAGGCATGCAACGGCCCCATCACATTGGCGGCGAGAAAGCGCGCCGCCTCGATCTCGTCGGCCTGAAGGAGCGGCACGAGCGCGAAATGCGCGGCGTTGTTGACGAGGATGTCCACCGCGCCGAACCGGTCGGCGGTCTCGGCGACGATGCGCTCGCAGTCGGCGGCCGAGGCGACGTCCGCCTCGATGGCGAGCGGCGGCGTCCCGGAATGGTCGGCAATGGCGGCGGCAGCATGTTTCAGCCGTTCGACGTCGCGCGCGACGATCGCCACGCCCGCGCCCTCGCGGGCGAAGGCGCGCGCGATCGCAAAGCCAATGCCCGCGCTCCCGCCGGTGACCACCGCCACCTTTCCGGCAAAGCTTCGCTGGGTCATCGGACGAAAGCGGGGGCGCTCGGCGCGCTCGCCCTCCCTGACCGTCCGCCGCGAGGAGCGAGGCGACTTCTTCGGCGCGCTACGCCCAAGGTTACGGCATCGCCTGGAAGCGCTTCGCCAGCGCGCTGATCTTCTTCGCGGTCTCGATGTCGAGGTCGGTGATCTTCATGCCCGCGTCATGGGTGCAGAACGAGAAGGAGACGATGTTGTAGGAGTTCTTGAACTCCGGGTGATGGTTCATCACCTCCGCCTCGATCGCGATCTCCACGATGAAGGCGATGGCGTCGCGGAAGGTCTTGAGTTCAAAGGTCGCCTCGATGTTCGGCGCATTCACCTTCCAGTCGGGCAGGTCCGCGAGAGCCGAGCGGATCTCGCCGTCAGAGAGAATCTTGTATTGCGCCATGTCGGACTCCTTTCACTGGGAATCGCCGGGTCCCGAGGGCTTCCCCAGCTCGGCAATCGCGCGGTCCAGCACGAGCGGCGAGACGCGGATTGAACTTGTATAGGGCTGATTGAATTCGAGAATGAGATAGATCGCGACGCTGACCGATGTCGCGCCGAGGATCAGCATGATCGCCGTCGCCGCATTCAGCCGCGACAAAAGCCCCATGCCCGCGAACATGAGGCACGACCAGCCGGCCACCGCATAGATCAGCGGCCAGGCGATCGGCGAGAGCACCTGCAGCGACATGAGCAGCCGATTCTCGCCGATGGCGGCGTAATTGCCCTTGGCGGCGGCGAGCAGCCCCTTCTGCGCCTCCGTCTTTGGGTCCATGCCCTCGAAGACCTCGCTCAAGTTCGCCATGGCTTTGTAGGAGGCGGCGTAAGACGCCGCCATCTCGCGGTCGTCGCCCCAGAACTGTTTGCGCGCCGAAATCAGATCATCGCGGAGAAGCGCGCGCGCCTGATCGCCCTCCGGTCCGTAATGACGCATTTCGAGGTTGAATTCGAGCGCCTTCGCCGCGATCGACTCGAGTTCCCTCTGCTGGGTGCTGAAGACGCCGTAAGCGGTCCAGATGAGCAATCCGAGCACCAGCGCGAGCAGGAGTGTCAGCAGGCCGACGACGCCGCCGATCATGTCGCGCGAGCGTTCGGTCGTGTAGTGCTCGGCGAGGCGCGTCTGCAGGAACAGGCCGACAAAGCCGCTGAGCGTGATCGATATGCCGACGGATATTGCGATGGCAAGCGAACTCAAAGCGACCCTCCCGGCCGGAAGCGCCAAGGGGTCGCACGGAACCGGTCGGGCGTCCAGCTTCTATGTGAACGGGCCTCAGGCATCGACGCCGCGCGACGGAAGCGCGCAGAACGCGCCCAGGCCTATCGTTTCGCGCGCTTCCTGGGCTTCTTGTCGGACTTGCGCTCGTCTGGCGCCCCGGCTGAAACGCGGGTCATTGCGATGGGATCGCTCGCCGGAAAGGACTCTTCCAGCGCCTCGTCAAGCTCGCGCTCGGTCTCTTTGCGCTTCTCGGCTTCCGTCTTCTTTTCGCGCTCCATGGAGCCCCTCCGGGGTTGAGGTCGAGACCATAGAACGAACAACGATCGAAAGTGAGGCCGGGTTCCGGCGCGGCGCTTACTTCGGCGGCGTCCAGGCCTTGACCAGGAGCTTCCGCACCATCGGCTCGAAGGTCGAGAGCGGCTCGCTCTTGTAGTCCGGATCGAAGGAGACTTCGTCGTATTTCGCGCAGAACTCGACCGTCTGCTCGTAGGCCGGGTCGGATTTGAACTTGTCGCGCGCGTTCGGATCGAGTCCGACATGGCGCGCATAGAAATAGGTCTGGAAAAGGCCATGCTGCGTCAGCATCCACCAATTGTCCCGGCTGACGAAGGGACGGAGGATCGAGCCGATCACCTCGCCATGGTTGAACGGACCCAGCGGCTCGCAAACGTCGTGCAGAAGCGCGACCGCGACATATTCGTCGTCCCGGCCGTCGCGCAGCGCGCGCGTCGCGGCCTGCAGGCAATGGTCGTAGCGCGTGATGTTGTAGGCTGTATCCATCTTGAGGTCTTCGAGCAGGCCGAATAGCCGGTCGGGCAGTTCGCGCATCGTCTGCTCATGCACATGGCGGAGGACCTCGAAATCGGCATCCGTCCCCTCGTCCATGCGCGTGAAATGCATCTTTTCCATTGGGTTCCCCCTTTGGCGCCGCAGGTGCGCGTTTCAAATGTGCCTCAGAGACCGAGGGCGGGGCAAAACAAATCTTCTTCCGGCGCTGGCCGCCGGGGCTGTCGAGCCGATGCCGGACACGCGAGGCTCATTGCGGACCCGGGGCTAAGCGCCCAGCAACTCCGCCAGCGTCAGCGCGATCACTTCGGTGGCCTTATACAGGTCCGACAGCGGCAGGCGCTCGTCGGCGCGGTGGGCGTTGGCTTCCTCGATCGTGTGCGGACCGGCGCCGAAGAGCACGATCGGCACGCCTGCCTTCGCGTAGTGACGGGCGTCCGTATAGAGCGGCACGCCCGAGGCCGCGACCCTTTCGCCCATGACCTTGCTGGCGTGGCGGCAGAGGATCTCGGTCAGCTTCGCGCCGCCTTCTGTCGGCGTCAGGGGCTCGGCGAGCAGGATGCGGTTGACCGTCACTTTCGCGTCGGGGTGCAGCGTTGCCGCGCGCGCGATCACGGCGCGCAGTTCCGCCTCGACCTCGGCCGGATTTTCCTCCGGAACCATCCGCCGGTCGAGCCGGAAGGTCACACGATCGGGCACGACATTGGTGTTGATGCCGCCCGAGATGAGGCCGACCGTCATCTGCGGCGAGCCAATGCCCGGGACTTTGGAGGTTCGCGCCGCGAGGCCCCCGCGCCAGCCGTAGAGCGCGGTCAGGATCGCGTTGGCGGCTTCGAGCGCGTCGACGCCCGTGAAGGGCCGCGCGGCGTGAGCGGACCGGCCCAGAACCTCGACCTCGAGATGCAGGCAGCCGTTATGCGCGGTGACGACCGCGTAGGAAAAGCCGGCGCCGATCGCGAGGTCCGGCTTCGAGAGCTTCTCCTCGAGAATCCAGCGCGGCCCGATCTCGCCGCCCGCCTCCTCGTCGTAGGTGACGTGCAGCTCGACCGTCCCGTTCAGCGTCGCGCCGCTCTTTTCGAGCGCGAGCATCGCGAAGGCGTAGCTCGCGATGTCGGATTTCGACACCGCGACGCCACGGCCGTACATCCAGCCGTCCACGACCTCGGCGCCGTAAGGATCGCGCGTCCAGCCCGTCCCCGGCGGGACCACGTCGCCATGCGCGTTGAGGGCGATCGTCGGGCCGCCCTTGCCGAAGGTCTTGCGCGCGATGAGGTTCGTGGCGGAGACCATGCCGTTGGCCTTGACCAGCGCCTCCGGAACCTTGTGGCGCTCGACCGTGAAGCCCAGGCCTTCCAGCAGTTTCGCCACGGCTTCCGCCGATCGGTCGCAGTCGCCCGGAGGGTTGTCGGACGGGATCTTGACGATCTCCGCGAGGAACGCGGCTTCCGCCTTCTCGTGGTCACGAACGAAGTCGTGGATCGCGCTTTCAACCGACATGATTCCTCCCCTCAAGTCCCAAAGTCCTCGATCCGCATGCCGTCGTAAGCGGGCGTCACATGCGGGGGCAAATGCTTCCGCAGGGTTTCGTAGTCGAGGTCGGTGTGCAAATTCGTGAGGATCGCGCGGCGCGGTCGCATGACCTCGATCTCGGCAAGCGCGTCGTCCAGGCTGAAATGCGAGGGATGCGGCCGGTAGCGCAGGGCGTCGATCACCCAGACGTCGAGATCTTCGAGGAAGGGCCGGCTCGCTTCGGGAATGCGCTTCACGTCCGGCGTATAGGCCAGTCCGCCGAAGCGGAAACCAAGGGCGTTGATCTCGCCGTGATTGAGGTCGAAGGCAATGACCTCGATCGTCCCGCCCGGACCTTCCAAAGCCACCGGCCTGTTCGCGGCGAGGCGGACGTCGTTGGCCATGGGCGGATAGTCGCTGCCCGGAGGCGTCTCGAAAATATAGGAGAAGCCGCGTTTCACGGTGAGCGAGGTCGGCTCGTCCATGTGAATTTCGAGGCGCCGGCGCGCGATGAGGAAGAATCGGCCTCAGATCGTCGATCCCATGCGTGTGGTCCGCGTGCGGATGAGTGATGAGGATGGCGTCGAGCCGCTTCACGCCCACGTCGATCAACTGCTCGCGCAGATCCGGCCCCGCGTCGACAAGCACGGTCGTCACGCCGTTGACGCCCTGCCGCTCGACGAGCGCCGCGCAACGGCGGCGGCGGTTCCTTGGATTGTCGGGATCGCAGGCGCCCCAGCCTTCGGCGACACGCGGCACGCCGGCCGACGAGCCGCAACCGAGGATGGTGAACCGAAGGCTCAAGGTTTGTAGTCCGCCATCTTCGCAAAGACGCGCAGCGAATTGGCGCGCGTGGCTTCGGCCAGCGCTTCCGGCGAGAGCCCCTTCGTTTCGGCGATCACGCGCGCCGTCTGCACGACATAGGCCGGCTCGTTGCGCTTTCCCCGCCAGGGCGCCGGCGCGAGATAGGGCGAATCCGTCTCGACGAGCACGCGGTCGAGCGGCGTGTCCCTCACGATGGCGCGCAGATCCTCGGACTTCTTGAATGTGACGACGCCGGAAAAGGAAATATAGGCGCCGAGACGCAGCGCCGTCTCCGCCAGTTCGCGAGACGAGGTGAAGCAGTGCATCAGCAGCGGAAAAGGGCCGCGCTTCATCTCCTCTTCGAGGATCGCGGCCGTGTCGGCGTCGGCCTCGCGCGTATGGATGACGATTGGCAGCTTGAGCGCGCGGGCGATTCCGATCTGCTCGCGGAACACCCGCTCGGCGATGAGGGCGGGAGCAAAATTATAGTGGTAGTCGAGCCCCGCCTCGCCAATGGCGACGCATTTCGGATGTCTTGCGATCTCGCGCATCTTCGCGAAATCCTCATCCGCCGCGTTCGCGGCTTCGTGCGGATGAACGCCGACCGTGAAGAACACGCCCGGATAGCGCTCGGCGATCTGCACGAGCCGCGCCGACTTGTCCATGCGCGTCCCGATCGTCACCATTCGCTCGACGCCCGCGGCATGCGCGCGCTCGACCACCGCGTCGAGTTCGTCCGCGAAATCCGGGTAGTCGAGATGGCAGTGCGTGTCGATCAGGGTCACTTCGCGGCCTCCGCCTCGACATAGCGCGGGAAGACAGCCGAGGGCGCGGGCAGCGGCGTCCCGGGCTTCAGCCGATGCGGCGCTGCGAGACGTCCGGCCGCGGCGCCGGCGTCGAGCGCGACGAAGGCGCGGTCCTCCGTCGCGACGCCCAGAAGATCGAGAAGCCTCTCCATGCTTCCCGGCATGATCGGCTGAAGCAGGATCGCCGCGATCCTCAGGGCCTCGATCGTGACGTAAAGCACGAGCCCCCTGCGCGCCGGATCGGTCTTGGCGAGTTTCCAGGGCTCGGCGTTGGCGAAATAGCGGTTCGTCTCGGCCACGACCTCGAAGACGGCCGCGACATAGAGATGGATCTGGAAGCCGCTCATGTGCCGCCGCGCTTCGCCCAGAAGCGCGTCGGCGCGCGCAAGCAGCGCGAGGTCCTCCGGTCCGGGCTCCGCGCCCGAAGGATCGGGAACCGCGGCGCCGCTCTTGGCGATCATCGTCAGCGAACGTTGCGCCAGATTGCCGATGTCGTTGGCGAGGTCGGCGTTGAGGCGCGAGACGATCGCCTCGTGCGAGTAGTTTCCGTCCTGCCCGAAGGGCACTTCGCGCAGGAAGAAATAGCGCACCGGGTCGAGGCCGTAGGCCTGCACGAGCGAAGCCGGACTGACGACATTGCCCACCGACTTCGACATCTTCTCCCCGCGGTTGAACAGGAAGCCGTGCACGACGATCTGCTTCGGCACGGGCAGACCCGCCGACATGAGGAACGCCGGCCAGTAGATCGCGTGGAAGCGGGTGATGTCCTTGCCGATCACATGGGCGTCGGCCGGCCAGAATTGCGCTCTCGGCCCGCCATCGGGGAAACCGGTCGCGGTGATGTAGTTGGTGAGCGCGTCCACCCAGACATACATCACATGCTTCGGGTCGCCCGGCACCGGCACGCCCCAGTTGAAGGCCGTGCGGCTGATCGAGAGATCGGCAAGGCCCCGCTTCACGAAAGCGACGATCTCGTTGAGGTATTTTTCCGGCGTCACGAAGTCCGGCTGCGCCTCGTAATGCGCAAGCAGCTTCCCGGCGTAATTCGAGAGGCGGAAGAAATAGCTCTCCTCCTCGACCCATTCGACCGGCGCCCCGCTCGGCGCGAGCTTCCCGCCGTCGGGTCCCGCCGTCAGCTCGCTTTCGTCGAAATAGGCCTCGTCGCGCACCGAGTACCAGCCCGAATATTTCGAGAGGTAGATGTCGCCATTCGCCGCCATCCGCTCCCAGATCGCCTGCACGGAGCGGGCGTGCCGGGGTTGCGTCGTGCGCACGATGTCGTCGGCCCGGGCGTTGAGCATGTCGCCCATCGCCTCGAATTCCGCGGCGACGCGGTCGACGAATTCCTGCGGCGTCACGCCTTCGCGCGCCGCGGTCTGCTGAACTTTCAGCCCGTACTCGTCCATGCCGGTGACGAACAGGGTGTCGCGCCCGTCGAGCCGCATGAAGCGCTGGATCGCATCGGTGGCGATGCGCTCGTAAGCGTGACCGATATGCGGGGCGCCGTTGGCGTAGGGAATCGCGGTCGTGACGTAGAACCGGCTCATGGGCCGCCGTCCTAGAGGTTTTGCCGGCGAAAGGGAACCCGCGCGCGAACGCCCGAGGCCCATCGGCGCTTCGCCAATTTGGCGGAGCTGCCGGACTTTTTCCGCGTCCTCCCGCGCGCGGCGGACGGCTCACGCGCGGTCGATGCGCTTCGCGGTCTCGGCGATGTCGTTGAACAGCGTGACGATATGCAGGCGGCGGTCAAGGTTGAACGCATCCGTGTCGCGCGCCGCCTGGCGGATGCGGTCCCACAGCGCCCCCAGTTCCTCGGCGCGCGTGACGCTCGTGGCGTCCCTGAGCGCGTAGTCCGCGAAGCGTTCATAGAGGCTCCGGTGGAACGCCTCGTAGGCTTCCTCGGCCGCGCGTCCGACGAGCGCGTCGGCGAGCTTGAGCACGATCCGCGGATCGGGCCGCGGCAGACGGGACAGCGTCTTTTCGATGAGCGCGCCCACCCCCTCCGCGTCGGGAGAGAGCCGCGCGAGCGCCTCGCGCACCGAACCGTTCGCGCGGGCCGCGGCTTCCCCGACCTCCGCCGGAGAGGCCTTGGACCAGGGCTCCCCCAGGAGGCCGACCGCCTCGACGACCTCGGCCTCGCCCAGCGCATCGAGTTTCAGCTTCCGGCAGCGGGAGCGGATCGTGGGCAGGACCTGACCCGGCCGATGCGTGACGATGAGGAAGAGCGAGCGATCCGGCGGCTCCTCGATCAGCTTGAGCAGCGCATTGGCGCTGTTGCGGTTGAGATCATCGGCGGAGTCGACGATGCACACGCGCCACCCGCCGAAGGCCGGCGCGAGCTGGAACAGCTGTGTCGCCTTGCGGACGGAATCGACGGGGATCTCGGTCGCGAAATTCTTGCTCGTCGGCCGCCACTCGCGCCGGACGAGCGAGAAGTCGGGATGCGCCAGCCGCTCGATCAGCCGCGCCGCCTGATGGTTCGGATCGACGGCAAGGTCGCGGGCGCCCTGGACCGCGGGCGCGGACGGGTCGGGATTGGCGAGGACGAAGCGCGCCATGCGCCAGGCCAGCGTCGCCTTGCCGATCCCCTGCGGGCCGCCGATCAGCCAGGCCTGCGGGAGACGCCCGCTGCGATAGGCGGCGAGCAATTCCGCCTCCGCCGCCGCGTGGCCGATAAGCCTCTGCGCGCGACGGGGATGCGGCGCCTCGGGATAGGCGTCGCTCTCCGGCCCCTCCTCGATTTCCACGGGACGTTTCAAGAGGCCGCCACTTTATGCGCGCCCGCCGGGATCGAGCCTTTTTTCGACCGCTGACCAGATCGCCTCGGCGACCTTATCCTCCGACTGGCTCGCGTCGATCACCACGCAGCGCTCGGGCTCGGCCTTTGCGATGTCGAGAAAGGCCTGCCGCAGCGTTTCGTGGAAGGCCGGTCCTTCCGATTCGAACCGGTCGGCTTTCCCCTGCCCGCGCCGCTGCGCCGCACGGGCGAGGCCCAGTTCCGGGGCGAGGTCGAGGATGAGCGTCAGGTCCGGTCTCACGCCGTCGACCGCGACCTGCTCCAGCCGCGCAATGAACGCTTCCGGCAGCTTGCCCGCGACGCCCTGATAGACGCGCGTCGAATCCGCGAAGCGATCGGAGATGACCCATGTCCCTTTTTCGAGCGCAGGCGCGATCGTGTTGTCGACATGGTCGATGCGGGCGGCCGCGAATATGAGGGCCTCGGCTTCCGGTCCATAAGGCGCGACAAAGCCCGAGAGGATCGCCTCGCGCAGGACCTCCGCATGGGGCGAGCCGCCGGGTTCGCGCGTCGTGAGCGCCGGCACGCCGACGTATCCGAGGCGGAGCGCGAGTCGCTTCGCCTGAACCGACTTTCCGGCGCCCTCGCCTCCTTCGAGCGTGATGAAGCGGCCGCGCAGGCTCATTGCATCAGCCCGTGCTGCTTCAACTGGCGCCGCACCGCATCGCCCGCAAGCTCGATGGTGGCGTCGAAGGCGCGGCGGGTCAGGCCGCCGAGCGCCACCGCCCCGCCCGTCTTCAGGGGAACGTCGACCGCCAGCATGTCGCCCCGCCAGACCTTGAGCCGCCCGACCTCGCGTCCTGCGACGACAGGAGCCGGAAGCGGTCCCGCATAGACGATCTTCGCGTTCAGCTTTGCAGGGTCGCCGCGCGGGACGAACAGGACGACGGGCTTGTCGCTGACGAGCGGCGCGGAGCCGGACGCGCCGCCATAGACCGACGCCCAGCCGACCGTGGCGCCGGCGTCGAAGAGCTGGCGCCGTTCAAAGGAATGGAATCCGTAGTTCAGGAGCTTCCGGGTTTCCTCGAGCCGGTCGGCCGCGCTTTTCAGGCCGTTGAGGACGAGGATCAGGCGCTGCCCGTCCTGAACCGCCGTCGCGATCACCGCATAGCCGCCGTCGCCGATATCTCCCGCCTTCAGCCCGTCCACGCCGAGATCGGTCATGGAAAGCGTCGGGTTTCGGTTGAGCTGGCGGATCTTGTTCCAGGTGAATTCCTTTTCGGAAAAATAGTGGAAATAGTCGGGATAGTCGCGGATCACATGAGCGGCCAGGACGCCCATGTCGCGCGCCGTCACGAACTGGCTTGGGTCAGCCTTGCCGCGGGCGTTGGCGAATTGGGAATGGGTCATGCCGAGTTCGCCGGCGCGCCGGTTCATGAGGCGGGCGAACTCCTCTTCCGACCCCGCGAGCCCTTCCGCGAGCACCATCGCGGCGTCGTTGCCGGACTGGACGAGCAGCCCCTGCAGGAGGTCATCGACGCTCGCCCGGCTATGGACCGACAGGAACATCGCCGCGCCCCGCGACGGCGCCCCGCCCTGCCGCCACGCATCCTCCGACACTTCGAACGTGTCGCCGAGGCTGAGCTTGCCCGCCTTGAGCCGGCTGAAGACGATCTCCGCGGTCATGAGCTTGGCGAGCGATACCGGCGGCATCGGCTTGTCCGCGTTCTTTTCATAGAGGACCGCGCCGCTGTCATAGTCCTCCAGAAGGGCGAATTCGGCCGAGGTGGAGAAGGCGTCCGCGCGCGCAGGCCAAGGCGCTGCGACGCCCCCGACAAGAAGCAGGATCAGAACGAGCCGGACGAAGCCCACCGGATGTCTCCGAGATGCGGCTTCCTTACTCGTATCAGGGACGTTTTGCGAGCGTTCGCGGCGCTTCAGTCCTCGACGGCCTTCACTTTGTCGAAGGCGCCGCGCGGGACCCGTTTCGAGCGCTCGGCTTCGGAGAAGTAGAGCGCACGCTCCGCGCTCACCTGACGGACGGGCTTTCGCGGCGGCAGGACGGCGGCGATCGGCGCCGTCTTTTCGCTCCTCGCGGGCCTCGCCGAGGCGACCTCGATGGTCGCCCGGATCGCGCCGAGATCGAAGGGCCGCGGCGGCGGCAGGGGCACGGGCCCGCGCAGCTGATGGACCGCAGCACCCGAGGGGGCGGATCTCCGGCGTCGCTCTGCGAATCGGACGCGGACTCTGCTGCGGCGCCGGAACAGCCGCCGCGACCTCCACAGGTTCGGGCTTTGGCCGCGGAGCCGGCGCAGGCTCGGCCACAGGTACGGGGGCCGGCGGCGCAGGCGGCGCGGAAGCGCCCGACGAGAACCAGCCCCCGACCGCGGAGGTGGCGGCGCTCGCAACCATGACGGGCGAGGACGGATAGCCGTCCAGCGTCGCAGGCGTGCCGTCCGTGCGCAGGCTCGCGAGCAGCATGTTGTCGTCGGAGCCCTCGAGGGGCGCGCGCCCGATATATTCGACCTTGATCTTCCCGGTGCCGATCTCCTTGAAGCCGAGGATCTGGGCGGTGCGGGCCGAAACGTCCATCACGCGCCGGCTCGAGAAGGGACCGCGGTCGTTGACCCGCACGATCAGCGAATAGCCGTTGGCGAGGTTCGTCACACGGGCGTAACTCGGCAGCGGCATCGTGGGATGTGCGGCGGTGATCGACGACATGTCGTAGATCTCGCCATTCGAGGTGCGTCGCCCGTGGAAAGCCGCCCCGTACCACGAGGCCATGCCGACCACGCTGTAGTTATCGTCTTCGCGGGGGACGTAAGTCTTGCCTGCGACATGATAGGGCTTGCCGACGAGATACTGACCGCCGCCACGCGGCACCGGCTCTCCGTCGGCGATCACTTTCCGGCTCGCCTTGCCCCATTTCTTGCCCTCGGCGAAGTGTTCCTTGCCCTTGTTGTAGTGGATCGCGGTGCGGGGCTCGTTGCAGCCGGCCAGCGCAGCGGCTACGGCAAAACCGGCGGCGGCCAGAAGGAAACGCTTAAGCGGACCGGCGCCCGATTCGTTACGCGAAACGCTCATCGGCCACTCGCCTTACGCAGGGATCCGCAACAGCTCAGACTGACGCGCCGCGAGCCGGCGCGAAGCGACGGCGCAAAATTCCCCATGGTGAGCCGCAACTTTGATCCCGCCTGGTTTCAACTTCGCTAACGGAGCGAGCCTTAACCGAACCGCGCCCGCCCGGCCACCCCACGCCGGACCCGTCATGCGCCTCAACCGGTCGCTCCGGCGTCACCGCCCGGAGACGGTCACGCCGCCGCCATGACTGGCGCGCAATCGCGGCAGGAACGTGACCAACCCGCCGCAAGCTGTAGGCGCGCGGAATTCCAGTCCCTGCGCCGCAACTAAAAAAACGGCCGGACGCTGAGCGTCACGGCCGCCAGTATTTGGGAGGAACAGATCTCTCCGGATGTAAAATCTGCACCCGGGCGGTGTGAGACAGCCTCCCTGCGGCCGCCAGCCGGAGGATCAGAGGGGGGTTCGAAACCCTCCGACTTCGGACTTTGCCCTGCGCGGCCTTGTTGCCTTCATTCATAAAGGGCGAACGCTACGGAATGCAACCCCGAAATAGCATTTCTGCCACCAAATCGTCATGTGCTGATAATTCCAGCGGTCTTTCTTAAAGCGACGCTAGCCGTTTGCAGTGCAAAAGGGCTACGCCAACGATACAACCGAAGATTGCCGAGAGACCCATTTCGAGGCCGCCGGACGCCGCGGCGGCGCGTTTCACAACCGTACACATCCCGCCCGCCCGGACTTAGCGCGAGCAGGATCGGACGCGTCAGCCTGAAGCTTGTGAGGCCAAAGGTCGCAGGAGCAGACCGCCTAATCGGCCGGCTTCGATTCGGGCGAGGCGGCGATGTGGAACGGCCGGAGGAACTGCAATGTTTTCACCACGCTGCGCGAGATGAAAGACGGCAGCGGCGGACCCTTGGCCCGCTCGTCGATCATGGCGGCGGCCATCTGCCGGTCGCCGTCCGCCGCGGCGGAAAGATCGCGGTCGCACAGGTCGCGGACCCAGTCGTCCCTCGGGCTCTCCGCGCTGTTTCGGGCGATCTGCAACCACATGAGGCCGCGGGCCCGCTGCTGCGGCACCCCGTCGCCCGCGAAAAGGAGATGCCCGAGCAGGGCCTGCGAGGGCGTGTGGCCCTTGACCGCGGCAAGGCCCAGCCAGCGCGCGGCGGTGATGTTGTCCTTGGCGAGCCCACCGGCGCCGACGAGATACATATGCGCGAGGTCGTATTCCGCGTCCGGATTGCCGAAAGTGGTCGCCGCATACTGGAAGAGGAGGCGCGCGCGCTCGGGATCGGGCCGGACGCTGCCCGGAATTCCGGTCAGGCTGTAGACGCCGACGGCGACAAAAGCGTTCGATATCGCGCCGCGGTTCTTCTGTTCCGGCGCGTCCTCGTCGTAGTCTTCGACGAGCTGATTGAAATAATGGAAGGCCTTCACGTCGTCGCGCTGTACGCCGACCCCGTCGGCGTACATCTCGCCAAGCTTCCAGCGGGCCATCGTCTCGCCGCCCTCGGCGGCATAGGTCAGCGCCTCGACGGAAGACGCGGCGTCGCCCGCCTTGAGGTCGGCCACGCCGGCGCGCAAAGCCTGCTCGGCGCTGGTGAAGCCCTTCGGAGAAATCTTGGTCGGCGCGCCGGGCAAAGCGTCCCCGTCAAACGCGGGAGCGGGAGCCGCCGCCCACAGGAGAAAAGCGAATGCCGCGACAGGCGCTCTCGCCTTACGCGCTCCTCGCCCATCCTCAAACGCGTTGACGCGCATCAATTCCAACACCCCGCGCAGGCCGGCCCCAACCCTGAAAGACGCCGGCGCCGCGTATGACCGTCCGTCAGTACGGAGTTACGCTGCGAGTCGTTTATGGCGCAATCGGGGCGTGTTCCAGCCTGAATCCGGGCCCGGAAACGTTGGTTTTTCAATGTTGCGCGCGGGCAACAGATCGACGCCCGGAACGCCCCGAATCCGTCTCGAAACGGGGCGCCCGTTCCATGCGGTTGTGCGAGGGTCCGGCGTTTTGTGCGGCGGGTAGGCCTAGACCCGCTGGAGCCGCTCGCGGGCCTGCGAGAGCTTGTCGAGGCGCGCCTCGAACGTCTCGCGCCGCTCCTCGTGCTCGGCGATCACGTCCTCGGGCGCGCGGGCCAGAAAGTCGTCGTTGCCGAGCTTGGCCGCGACCTTGGCGATCTCGCTCCTGACCTTGTCGATCTCCTTGTCGAGCCGCGCCCGCTCGGCGGCGAGATCCACCACGCCCCTGAGCGGCAGGGCGACCGTCTCGCCCCTCACGACGAGGAGCAGCGCGCCCTCGGGCGCTGCGTCCGCGCTTGCGATCGACTCGACGCGGGCGAGGCGCCGGATCGCTTCGCTCCAGGCTTTCGCGCCCGCCTCCGCCCGCGCGCTCGGAGCCACGAGAACGAGCGGCGTCTGCGTCGAAGGCGGCACGCCCATCTCCGACTTCACCGAGCGGACCTCGCTGATGAGATCGACGACCCAGCCGATCTCGCCCTCGACCGCCGCGTCGAGCTCGATCCCCTCTTTCGGCCAGGGGCCGAGCGCGAGCGGCCCGGTCCGCTTCGGCCCCGCCTCGCCCTTGATGCGCCAGAGCTCCTCGGTGAGGAACGGCATGAAGGGATGGAGCAGCGCGTAAACGATGTCGAGCACATGGGCGATCGTCGCCTGCGTCTCGGCCTTGGCGGCCGACTCGCCCGGCCCCTGAAGCACCGGCTTCGCCAGCTCCAGATGCCAGTCGCAGAAGACGCTCCAGACGAAGCGGTAGACCGCGTTGGCCGCGTCGTTGAAGCGGTAGGATTCGATCGCGCCCGCCGTCTCGGCGGCGGCCTTGTCCGCTTCGCCCAGAATCCAGCGGTTGAGCGGCTCCTTCGCCTGAGCCGGATCGAAACCCTCGACCCGCGCGCAGCCGTTCATCTCCGCGAAGCGCGAGGCGTTCCAGAGCTTCGTCGCGAAATTGCGATAGCCCTCGACCCGCGCCTCCGAGAGCTTGATGTCCCGCCCCTGCGCCGCCATCGCGGCCAGCGTGAAGCGCAGCGCGTCCGCGCCGTAGCGGTCGATGAGGTCGATCGGGTCGATCACGTTCCCCTTCGACTTCGACATTTTCGCGCCCTTCTCGTCGCGGACGAGCGCGTGGATATAGACGTCGCGGAACGGGATCTCCTCGCGGAAATGCAGGCCCATCATCATCATCCGGGCGACCCAGAAGAAGATGATGTCGAAGCCGGTGACCAGCACGTCGGTCGGGTAGAAGCGCTTGAGCTCCGGCGTCTCGTCCGGCCAGCCGAGCGTCGAGAAGGGCCAGAGCGCGGACGAGAACCAGGTGTCGAGCACGTCCTCGTCGCGGCGGATCGTGTCCGCGAGCCGCGCCGGATCGCGGGCGAGCGCGTCGGCCTGCGCCTCGGTCAGCGCGCCCCTCGTGACGCCGTCGGCGAGCGCCGCGGCATAGGCCGCGTCCTCCGTCTCCTCGACGTAAATGCCGCCCCAGGGCGAATACCAGGCCGGGATCTGATGGCCCCACCAGAGCTGGCGCGACACGCACCAGGGCTGGATGTTCTCGAGCCAGTCGAAATAGGTCTTCTCCCAGTTCTTCGGCACGAACTGGGTGCGCCCGTCGCGCACGGCTTCGAGCGCGGGCTGAGCGAGCGTCTTGGCGTCCACATACCACTGGTCGGTGAGCCAGGGCTCGATCACGACATTCGACCGGTCGCCGTGCGGGACCATGTGAGCCTGCGGCTCGATCTTCCGCAGCACGCCCGCCAGCGCCAGCAATTCGACGATCCGCGCCCGCGCGACGAAACGGTCCTGCCCGTCGAGGGCGGCGAGCAGCCGCGCATGGTCCTGATCGCTCTCGATGCCCTCGAAGAAGGCGACGCTTCCTTTCAGCGAAACACGACCCGCCGCGTCCAGAACATTGATCGGGCGAAGGCCCTCCGCCTCGTGGCGCTTGCCGACCTCGAAATCGTTGAAGTCGTGGGCCGGCGTGATCTTGACCGCGCCGGTCCCCTTCTCGGGATCGGAATATTCGTCGGCCACGACGGCGATCAGCCGCCCGACCAGCGGCAGCCGCACCTGCCGCCCGACGAAGGTCGCGTAGCGCTCGTCGTCCGGATGAACCGCGACGCCCGTGTCGCCGAGCATCGTCTCGGGCCGGGTCGTGGCGACGGTGACGATCTCGCCCGTCTCCTCGCCGTCCGGATCGACCAGCGGATAGTCGAGATAATAGAGGTGGCCGTTGGGGTTCTTCGCCAGCGTCTTTGCGAGCGCCGCGGCGTCGAGGGGCGTCCCCTCGTCGCGCGACCATTTGAACGAGCCCTTCGCCTCGACCTGCACGACTTCGAGGTCCGAGATCGCCGTCTGGAACTTCGGGTCCCAGTTGACGAGGCGCTTGTCCTTGTAGATCAGCCCCTCGGAATAAAGCTGGACGAAAACCTTCGCGACGGCGCGCGAAAGGCCCTCGTCGAGCGTGAAGCGCTCGCGGCTCCAGTCGCAGGAGGCGCCGAGGCGCTTCAACTGCTCGACGATCGCGCCGCCCGATTCGCCCTTCCACGCCCAGACCTTTTCGAGAAAGGCCTCGCGGCCGAGCGTCCGCCGGTCCGGCTCCTGCGCTTCGGCAAGCTTCCGCTCGACCACCATCTGCGTCGCGATGCCGGCGTGATCCGTGCCCGGCTGCCAGAGCACGTCGCGCCCGTTCATCCGCTGGTAGCGGCAGAGAATGTCCTGCAACGTGTTGTTGAGCGCATGGCCCATGTGCAGGGCGCCGGTGACGTTCGGCGGCGGAATGACGACGCAGAAAGTCTTGGCGTCCGCCCGCTCGGGCCGCCCGGCGCGAAACGCCCCCGTCTCCTCCCAGAGCGCGGAGGCGCGGGATTTCGATGGCCGTAACGTCGAAGCTCTTGTCCATCATGGGGGTTTTTCGCCCGCGCGGTCGCCCGGCGGGCCTGTCTCTTGGAGGATGGGGGCCGCGCGCCGCCGATCCGGCGCGGGCGGGATTTTCAAGGCGCTATAAGCGCAACGGGAGAGGCCAAGTCAACGCGGAGGGGACGGCGGGGAGTGGACGGGAGCGCGCTTCGTCCGCGCTCCGGACGCTTTGAGAGCTTAAATGTCAGGTTCCGACCCTTTGAGGTCATCTGCGGGGCGCTGAGACTTGACATGGGGCCGGTAGCGCGCGACGCGTGGCGGCGATCGATACCGTGTTCAGCGCCGCGAAGCGATTAGAAAACGGGATACAGACGGCGAGACGTTGTGTTCGCTTGCGCGCAGCTACGATGTGCGCGCGGCGACGCTTTCGCGCCTCATGGGGGGTGAAATGGCTTTCGAGACATTCGCGCAAAGGCGAAGGCGCGAGCAGCGCATGCGGACAGCCCGAGATTTATACTTATGATGCCGCGCCAGCTCATCTACGGCATCAAATCAATGAGGCCCTTACGGAGGGTATCGGAACCTACAAAATGGTAGACCCGACGGGGTTTCGGGGACTACCGCCCTGACAAGGAATATTCTTACGAAAAGCTGGAGAGCGATTGACCGGTTTGCCGTAAGGAGATAGAGCCGTATTTACAATTTATCGAAGATGATGACGACCACCTTCATCGCCGGATCATAGAGGCGATTAATAAAATTGAGGACATCAACGAATGGCTTAGCGTTGTGGAGAGGTGCTGCATCGAGTTAACGTAACGTTACATAGCGTGACCATCGCGTTAGACTGAGATAAATCGACGCCTCGAGCAACATCAATTCGGCTATCAATTCGAGAAAGTCCACATAATAAGACAAAATTCGAAGTCTTGTGCATGCCGAAATTATCAAACCAGCTTTGGCGCTATTGACCGCGCCTTACTTTTCCAAGGCTAACGACGACTTCATGACCGCGCATGAGCATTATCGTACGGCATGCGTTTGCCGACGCGGTTACGGCCGCAAATCGGGCCTTTGAAAGCATGATGAAGGCGATTTGTGGTCTCCGAGAAATGGACTTATGACCCTGGCGATACCGCCGCTCGCTTGGTGACTGTCCTAACGAAGAAGGGGCTTTTTACGCATCGATTTCGATAAGGGGTTATGAGTCTTACGTCTCGATGATGCAGACGGGCCTTCCTACAGTCCGCAATAATGCGGGGAGGGCATGGGCAGGGCTTGGCCGCAGCCGGCGTAACGGCTGCGATTGCGCGCTATGCGATCAGTTTGACAGCGACGAATTTAGTGTTCCTTCCGGCCAATTCGTACGACGCCATGAAGGCGTCTGGCCCGTAGCCACGGCTTCGCAGAGCGCAATCCGTCAGAACGCTTGCAGCGGGGCCGCGCAAGAACGAGCCGCGGCGCCGACAACGCAATTGGACGCCCGCCTTCGACTTCCGGCCTGACACTTTGCTTCGTCTGGGCGCCGGAGCTCTTTTCGAATCCACCCCCGGACGGCAAATTCCGCCCTGAGCGAACGCTCGATCACAGCGCCTCCCCAGAAGGCCGCTCGCAAAACACCCTCACAGCGCCTCCGTCAGAACGACAGCCCTGCCTTCGCGCTGCTGGAGGACGACGATGGCGACGCCGCTGAGCGCGATCAGCGCGATGCCGGCGAGAGCAAGCGGGTTCGGCAAGGCGCCCCAGACGATGAGACCGGCCGCCACTCCCCACAAGGCGAAGCTGTAAAAGAACGGAGCGACCGTCGTGGTCCGGCCGAGCCGGTAGGCGAGCAGAAGGCCCGCATGGCCGAGCGTCACGCACACGCCCGCCGCGGCAAGAAAGGCGAGATGGCTTCCGGTCGGCTTGAGCCACGTTTCGAAACCGAGCGACAGGACGCCCGCCGCCAGCATGACCATGACGTTCGTCGCGAGAATGACGACCATGACCGGAATTCGGGCCGGCACGCCGCGTCCGATCAGATCGCGCACGGCGATCATCACAGCGCAGGCAAATGCAAACAGGACCGCGGGCGATATCCCGGCGGCGCCCGGCTGAGCCACCATGAGCGCCCCGATGAAGCCGGCCAGCACGAGAACGGCGCGGACAGGGCCGATCTTTTCCCGAAACAGATAGGCCGCGCCGAGAATCAGGATCAGCGGCGCCGTCTGGAGGATGGCGATCACGTCCGCGATCGGCATTCGGGCGAGCGCCACGATGTAGCAGAGCACGCTCAGCGTCTCGCCCGCCGCCCGCAAGAGCGCCCGCCGATCGAACGCGCCCAGAACGGCCGGCCACTCCCCGCGCAGCGCGAGCAACACGGCGCAGGCGAGGCTTGCCGCGATGCCGCGCAGGAAGAGCACCTCGAACGGCGGCAGGTCCTCGGTCACCAGTTTCATGAAGCTGTCGCCGACGACAAACGACGCCGTCCCGGCAAACATGGCGGCGACGCCGCCGAGATCGCTTTTCCCGTTCATGAGTTCGGTTTGATTTGAGGGAAATCGGGGCTTCCGCTTTCCGGTTGCGAAGCGGACATTCAAACCCCTATGTTCTCTTTTTGTTCTTGACAAGCCGGCCGGTTTCATTAGGCTTCCGCAACGTCCGTTAACGGTGCGGACCGGCCAGGCGAATCGGAAGCTCATCAGATGCTGACGCAAGGGGCTTTTCAAGAGGACAGCGCGGATTTTGATTTTGGCGGCGACGCGCTCGCGCGCCGGCGCGAGGCGACGCAGGACCGGTTTCGCCGGACCATCGCGGCGATGGAGCAAAGCTGGCCGGACAGGCTGAAACGCAGCGCCTTCTATCCCTTCGTCACATGGACGCCCGAAGGCCCGAAACTCGGGGCCTCCACCCTGCTCTGGAGCAAAGGCGCGCGGGACGATGTGCGGCTTCTTGCGCTTGTCTCGGTCGCCTGCGGCGTCGCGGTCCCGGCAGGCGCGCTGGCCTGGCTCGCGCGGGCGGAGATCGAGTTCGAGCGTGGGCGCGCCGCCCGCTCGGCGATCCACGTCGCGATGAGCGGAATTCCCGCCCTGCGGAGCCGGGAAGCGGCGCGGCGCCTTTATTTCGCGGCGGGCATTCTCGACGCGGGCTTCTTCTCGCCGGCGCGGCTCGTCACAATGTGCGGGCTGGATTCGGGAGCCGTCGACTCGCTCCGGGGCAAATACGGCTGAGGACCGAGTTTGCCTAGCGTCGTTCACGACCCCCTCTCCCCGCTTGCGGGGAGAGGGATGGGGTGAGGGGCTTGGCGATTGACCGCCGTTCGCCCCGCCCCTTTCGCCTTCTCCTGACAGATGATGGAGAGCAAGTCGCGCTTTCAAGTCTAGTTTTTGCTCTAAAGATTCTATTCTCAAGTCTTCGTCGTCATCTACTTATGTAAATCTACACTAGACGTTTATTTTCACCCGCTTGGCCTGAGATACGCGTTCGCCTTCGTCGCTCATGGGATTAAGTGATTGAATCTCTTTCTCTTTTTTTTATTTATATCTCTCTTTTTTTTTTTATCTTTCTTTTATTTTCATCTTTCTTCCCTTCACATTTTCTATTCCATTCTTCTTCTTCTTCTTCTTCTTCTATCCCTTGCTCTCGCGTCTGTTCGCCGAGGCCGTCGGCGCTCTGTCCTAAACCGACGGCGTCGACGCCGGATGCTGACCATTCTGAGCGAAAGCCTCTAGCCCGGGGCGACCGCCTCCTCCCAGCGAGCTTCTTGCGAAAGTTTTCAGAAGTTTCTGCTCTGCCGAGAATACGCAATCTCCTCTCTAATCTCTCTTCTCAATCAGCTCGGCGAGACAAACGGTCCCAAGCCGCCGCCGAGACATGCGCCAGTTGCGCGCCTCCGAAACGGCGGCCGGAAATCTCGGCGCGGAAATCGAGCGCCTCATCGCCGCCGATTCTGTTCTGTCCAGGCGGTTGGCTGTGCTCTCTTCTATCCCTGGCGTCGGGGCGATGACCGCGATCGCCCTCTTCGTCTTCCTTTCCTATATCTTCTCCTTTTCTTTCTTACTTTCTTCTTTTATCTCTTTCCTTTCTCCCATCGCTTTCTACAGCAGCTAAAATATCGGCTCCCTTCACATTAGGGGCGGGCGCCCATATCTGCGTCTCTCCCTCTATATAGCCTCTCTCTCCGCCGCCCGATGCTATCCTTCCGCTCAAGACCTTCTACTATCGCATGATCGCCGGCGGCAAAAAGGCCAAGGTCGCCCTCATCTCCGTTATGCGCAAGCTCCTCGTCCTCGCTAACACTCTTTTCTCCTTATATTTTCTCTTTTATTCTCTTCTTTCTTTACTCCCATCACAACTCATCCTGGCCTTCTCCCCGCCAGCGGGGAGAAGGAATCGCGCGCACGTCGACGACCTGCAAAGCAACACGTTCCGGCGCACGGTTACGGGTCGGCCTGAAAAGGCAGGCTTCAGCGCGGCGCGCGGGCGATCCGCTCGATCTCCGTCCGGACGAGCTTTTCGACGATCCCCGGCAGGTTCTGGTCGAGCCAGTCCTTCAGCAGCGGGCGCAGCATCTCCTGGATCTTTTCGTCCGCGACCTCGTTCGCCCGCCGGGCGAGAGTCGCGGAAAGGTCCGTGAAGGCGAAGCCGACCGCGGCGTCCGCTTCCGGCGAGAGCAGCGGCTCGTTCCCGGCGGGCGCGGGCGCCGGCGAGGACTTTGCCGACGGCGCGGGTTTGGGCTCATCCGTTCGGGGCGATTCGACCTTCGGCGCTGGCTTGGCAGCCTCCGCGACGGCTTCCGCCTCGGCTTTCGCCGTGGGCGCAGGCGGTCCCACCGGCGTCTCCGGCTGGGCCTCGGCCGGCGCGGCCTCCGCTGCGGGCGTGGGCTGGGCGGGATGACTCCAGATGACCCTCGCCTGAGGCGCCGCCTCAGCGCCCTGCCCTTCCTGGCGCTTCGCCGCGGGCGCCTCCGCGCGGGGAAGCGCACCCGGCTCCTTGGAATAGACGATCTGGGGCCCGGGCGGCGCGACGGGCGCGCGCGCGGGCGCCGTGCGGCCCGAGGATTTGGCGTTCTCGCGATCGTCGGCGATGATATTGCGGATGGAGGCGAGGATCTCCTCCATCGAAGGCTCGTGCGCCCGCTGGGCGCGGCGCAACGCTTCGTTTTCGCGGTCGGTGGTGGAACTCGCTGCGCTCATCTCTGGCCCTCGTCTCTTCTCAAGGCCCAACGCTTATGAACCCCGGCTGGCGCGAGCCTTGCCGGCGAAACGAATCACGCGACGCCCCTCAAGGCAAGGTTAACGAGCCGTCAACGCATCGGGCAAGCCGGCGCGGGCGACTTCTCCGCTACTTCCCGGAGGGCGTCGTGAGGCCGAACCACTTGTTCCGGACCTGATTGTAATGGACCCGCGGATCGTATTCCGCAACCGCCAGACCAAGCGTCGGCACATTGAGCCGGCCGACCGCCGAAAGCAGCGAATAGGAATTGACCACGTCGTCGTGTTCGGCGGCGACAAGCTGCACCCGGGCGTTGAGGAGCGCCTGCTGCGCGTTCAAGACGTCGAGGGTCGTGCGCTGTCCGACCTTCGCCTCCTCGCGCACGCCCTGAAGCGCGACCTCGTTCGCCGCGACCGCCGCGCGCGCCGCCCGCACGACGCCGGCGGACGCCTGGTTGGCGCCCCACGCGGCGACGACGGCCTGTCGGACCTGATTGCGAACCAACTCGCTCTGAAGCTCCGATTGCGACAGGCTCTCCTTGGCCTGGCGTGTCGAAGCATACTCGGCGCCGCCCTGGAAGATCGGAATGGTGATCTGGCCCAGGATCGCGGCGTTGAACGCGCGCTGCCCGGGGAGCTGACCGACGTCGAACTGCTGATTGAGGGAGCCGGTGATTCCGATCTGCGGATAGAGCGCGCTCTCCGCGATCTTGATCTGCAGCAGCGCCGAATCGATGCCGTGCATCGAGGCGACGATGGCCGGATGCTCCACCTGCGCGATATCGACTGCCAGAGGAAGGTTTTTTGGCAGCGGCCGCACGATGGGCTTCACAGGGGCGAGCCGCGTCGGCTGGTCTCCGATGACCTGCCGGTAGCGAGCGACCGAGGCCGAAAGGGTCGCCTCGGCGCTGATCGCGGTCGCCTGGGCGCTCGACAGGCTCGCCTCCGCCTGCGCGACGTCGGTGCGGGTGACCTCGCCGACGTTGAAACGGTCGCGCGTTTCGCGCAGCTGCTCCCTCAGGACCTCGACGTTGTTGCGGTCGAGATCGAGAATGGCCGTGTCCCGAAGGACGTCCATATAGGACGTGACGCCGCTGAGCAGGGTGTTCTGCTCGGTGTTGCGCAGCTGCTCGCGCGCGCCGAGCACCTGCAATTCGGCGTTTCGGATCGTATTCAGGGTCTTGTTGCCGTCGAAGACGTTCTGGGTGAGTTGCACGCCGTAGCCGCGCGGCGCCGTCCCGTTCGCGAAGTTGAATTCGACCTCCGCCGCCCCGCTCGGAAAAATGGCGTTCGAATTGGAGTGCTGAATTCCGGCGTTCGCACTCGCGGAGATCTGGGGCAGGTAGCCCGCGTTTGCCTTCGGCACGGACTCGTCGGCGACGCGCACGGCTGCGCGCTGCGTGTTGACGTCGGGATTGTTGAGATAAGCCTTGACCAGCGCGCCGCCGATCGTCTCCGCGAGCGCTGGCCGCCCGATCGCCGCGGCGGCAAGCGCGACGCCTCCCAGCAACGCCGCCCTCCAAATCTTCCTGTCGCCGCCCGAAGCGGACCCCTTGTCCCTGGCGCCTCGGCCCAAATCCATCACCGCCTCATTCACAAGACAGGGGCGCTCACCCGACCCCATCGACGCTTGACCCAGCTCCGCCGCCGGCGCGTCCCCTCCCCTGAAAAGCGAAGCTCGATGCCCCAGGGCAACCCGACGCCCTCCGCCGCGGCGACGGCCGCGGCCGAATCCTCAGCGAAGATAGCCACCATAGCGGCCCTGCGTCGCCCCGCGCCAGCAAAGCCTCAATAAAATATTAGCGAGCCGCCATTTTTTCGCCGCGCGTCGCAAACGGGAGACACCTGACCATCGCAGCGGCAAGGTCCCGGCTGCCTTCATTAAAAGACAAAGCTCGCCTGGGGCTGAAAGCCCTCAAGGATGTCGGCGGCCGCCTCGAACAGCGCCCGCCGGCTGACCGCCCCGGCGCGCTTCTCGAAAAGAGCCGCCTGCGGGGCGCCCATGATCCGGTCGACCCCGACGAGGCGCCCTCCGTCCGCGAGCTGGGCGATCAGGGCTTCAGGCAGGACGCCGAAGGCGCCCTCCACGACGATCACGTCGAAAGGCGCGAATCGCGGCGCCCCCTCGTCGAGGGGCCCGTCGACCACGTGGATTCCCGTGCCCGCCAGCTTGCGGCGCGCCGCCTCCGTCGCGCCTGTGTCCAATTCGAGCATGGTGGCCTTCGCGCCCATCGCGGCGAGGATGGCCGCGCCGTAACCCGAGCCGCCGCCGACATCGAGCGCCTTGTCGCCCGCCTTGACGGCGGCCGCCTGGATCATGCGGCCGAGAAGCAGGGGCGGCAGAAGACGGCGCTTCCTCGCGCCCAGCGCCGGGACGTCCCTGTCGAGATAAGCGAATTCGACGAAGTCGCTGGCGACGAAACGCTCGCGGGGAACTTCGAGGAAGGCCTCCAGCACCTCATGATCGACGACGTCGCCGGTCCTGAGTTGCGTGTTGACCATGATGACGCGCCGGTCTTGTTGCGTCTCCGCCGAAGACGTCGCCATCGAACTTTGCCCCGCAATCTGATGTCATTGGAGGCCTCGCCCGGAATCGAACCGGGGTGCAAGGATTTGCAGTCCTCTGCGTAGCCACTCCGCCACGAGGCCAGCGGCGCATGCGGCGCCGCAACGACGCGGCCTATAGCAAGGATCGACGGCCGGCGGCAAGGCTCCCGCGAAGCGCTCTCCACGGGCTCCGCTCAGACCCGCCCCCAGGAGGAATGGCGCACGAGCGACAGCGCCAGGAAATAGAGCGCCGTCGCCGAGAGCCCAAGATTCACCCAAAGCGCGGGCGACAAATTCTGGACAATCGCGACCGCGGCGAAAGCGAACCAGAGGAACGTCACCAGGATTGTGACCTTCCTCAACCGCACCACCCGCAGAGGATGGATGAAGCCGACCGGCGCGAACATCATCCCCGCCCCCGCAAGCAGGATGATCGCGCTCAGGATCCAGGGCGGCCGGAGGCAGAAGAGATACAGGACGACGATGTTCCAGATCGCCGGGAAGCCGCGGAACCAGAGGTCGTCCGTCTTCATCCGCACATCGGCGAAGTAGAGCGCGGAAGCGATGGTGACGATGAGGCCGAGCCAGAAAGAGGCGTTTGTCGGCATAAGGTCCGACCGCCACAGCGCCACGACCGGAACCAGCACATAGGTCAGAAAGTCGATGACCAGATCGAGCACCGAGCCGTCGATATGCGCAGCCGTCACATGCACCTTCGCCGCCCGCGCCAGAGTGCCGTCAATTCCGTCGATGAAAAGCGCCAGTCCGAGCCACGCGAAGCAGGCCGCGAAATCCCTCTCGATCGCCGCATAAAGCGCGAGCACCGCGACGGCGCCGCCGGATGCGGTGAAGAGATGCACGGTAAGTCCGGCAGCCTTTGCGGCCCGGACCGGTTTCCTCTCGCTCGACATGCCTCGCACCGCGCCTTGCGACCGGGCGTCCGGAAGACGGACGCCGCTTGACCCCGGGGCTCCCGCCTTATCAAAGTCGGGCCGCGCCGTCTCCCCGTCGCTCATGGCTCCCCGCCCAAAGCTTGTGAGAAATGCTTTGACCCGCCTTCCCGAAGTCGAAGATCGCGTCTGCGACGTCCTCGTCGCGGGCGCGGGGCTCAACGGCCTTGTCGCCGCAATCGCCTTCGCGCGCCAGGGCTTCGACGTCATCGCCTGCGGCGCCGACGAGCGGTTCGCGGCCGGGCGCACCGTCGCGATGCTCGACCGCACGGTCGGCTATCTCGACCGGCTGGAGCTCTGGAGCTCGGTCGAGCCGCACGCCGCGCCGATGCGCGCGCTGCGCATCATCGACGACACGGGCGGCCTTTTCCCGTCCCGCCCGGTCGAATTCCGCTCCTCCGAGATCGGGCTCGAAACCTTCGGCTGGAACGTCGAGAATGACCGGATGGCGGACGCGCTCGCCGCCGTCGCCGCGCGGACCCCGGGCGTCGGGCGGATCGCCGAGCCTGTCGCGCGCTACGACTTTTCAGGCGAGCGGGCGACCGCCGCGCTCGCCGGCGGACGGACGGTGCGGGCCCGCCTCGTCGTCGGGGCGGACGGGCGCGATTCGCTCGCCCGAAAGGCCGCCGGCCTTCCCGTCCGGCGGCGACCCTATCGCCAGAGCGCGCTGACCGTCCTGCTTTCCCATCGTCTGCCGCATGAGGATTTCTCGACCGAATTCCACACGCCCGCCGGACCCTTCACCCTCGTCCCCCTCCCCCCGGCCGAGGGAGCGCCGAACCGGTCGAGCCTCGTCTGGCTGATGACGGAGGAGGATGCGCGCCGGCGCGCCGCGATGGCGGACGATTCCCTTGGCCTCGAGATCGAACGGCAGGCGCATTCGCTGCTCGGCGCGATGCGGCCCGAAGGGCGGCGGGGAGTCTTTCCGATGACCCGGCTCGTCGTGCCTCGAATCGTCGCGCAGCGACTCGCGCTGATCGGCGACGCGGCTCACGCTTTCCCGCCAATCGGCGCGCAGGGGCTGAACCTCGGTCTGCGCGACGTCGAATCGCTCGTCGATTGCGCCGTCGAGGCCCGGAGCGAAGGCCGGGACATCGGCTCGCCGGAGACGCTCGACGTCTTACGAGCGCGCGCGGCGGGCGGACATTGCGACGCGGACGGCGGCGGTCGACATCCTCGACCGTTCGCTCCTCGCCCATTTCTGGCCGATCGACCTGGCGCGCGGCGCGGGCCTCGCCGCGCTTTCCGCCATCGGCCCCCTGAGACGCTTCGCGATGCGCGAGGGCGTCTCGCCGAGATTCGGAAATTGACAACATTTTTTATAAACTTGGCGTGATTTCGCCACGGTTTCTCCGCAACTAGCCGCCCTTCCCCTTCAGGAGCGCTTCTTCGTGACAGACGTGGCGAACGTCGAACTTGTGTCTGAGCCTGCCGTCCCCCACCGCGAGCGGCGCGTCAATCTGCTCGTCCTGTGCCTTCTGGCTCTGGGGGTCGGGGTCCTGACCGGCGTCGGCGCGGTCTTCCTGCGCGGCCTGATCGGCCTCATCCACAATCTGATGATCAACGGCGTCTGGACGCTTCGTCTACGACGCCAACATCCTCGAAGGGCCGAGCCGATTGGGGAAACTGGGTGTTTCTCTCGCCGGTCCTCGGCGGCCTTCTGGTCGTGTTTCTCGTCGATCGCTTCGCGCCCGAGGCCAAGGGGCACGGCGTCCCGGAGGTGATGGACGCGATCTTCTACAAGCGCGGCAACATTCGCTGGCAGGTCGCGGTCATCAAGTCTCTCGCCTCCGCGCTGTCGATCGGCTCGGGCGCGGCGGTCGGACGCGAAGGCCCGATCATCCAGATCGGCTCGGCGCTCGGCTCCGCCTGGGCTCAGCTCCTGAACCTCTCCACGCACCAGAAGATCACCCTGCTCTCCGCGGGCGCGGGCGCCGGCATCGCGGCGACCTTCAACACGCCGATCGGCGGCGTGCTGTTCGCGCTCGAAATCCTTCTGCCGGAAGTCTCGAACCGCACCTTCCTGCCTGTTGTCATCTCGACCGGCGCCGCGACGCTGCTCGGCCGGATCCTGATCGGTCCGAACCCGGCCTTCGCCGTGCCCGACCTGCAATTTCCCCCCGGCGCGTCCTTCGGGATCGAGGAAGCGCTCGCCTGCGTGGCGCTCGGCGCGCTGACCGGACTGGCGGCCTGGGCCTTCATCCGCATCCTCGTCTTCATGGAGGACGGGTTTCCGAAGCTCACTCCGACAACCTCTATCTCCAGAACCTGATCGGCATGACCTTCGTGGGCGTGAGCATGGTCGCGCTCACGCAGGTCTTCGGCCATTCCTACGTCGACGGGGTTGGCTATGGCGTGATCCAGTCGATCCTCGATCACCACATGACCGCGGGCGGGCCTCCTCGTCCTCCTTTTCGTCATGAAGCTGCTGGCGACGACGGTCAGCCTCGGTTCCGGAGCTTCGGGCGGCATCTTCTCGCCCTCGCTCTTTCTCGGCGCGACCCTCGGCGCGGCGTTTCGCGGCTGTCTGCGGCGATCATCCTTCCGAACTCCGGCCTGACGGCCCCATCGGCCGCGATCGTCGGCATGGCGGCCATGGTCGGCGCCGGCACCGGGGGGTCATGACGGCGATCATCATGATCTTCGAGATGACCCGCGACTATGCGATCATCGTTCCGGTCATCATCGCCGTCGCGGTCGCCGCCGGCGTTCAGGCGCTTCGCTGATCCCCGAGACGATCTACACGATCAAGCTGCGCCACCGCGGCCACCGCATTCCGAAGGAGCGGCACGTCAATCTCTATCTCGTCCGTCAGGCGCGGGACGTGATGGAGCGGCGCTTCATCATCGCAAAGGCCGGAACGACCCTTCGGGAAGCCTTCGGCTGGGAGGACGTCGACGATCTGCGCGCCATCGTCGTGGAGCGCGACGGCCACATCGTCGGGCTGATCCCGCCGCGCTCGGGGCTCTGGCGGGAAAGCGCGGCCAACGCCGACCGGAAGGTCGACGACTACGTCGAACGCCGCCTCGTCACCTGCCGGGATGAGGACCTGCTGAGCCTCGTTCTCGCCCGGCTCAAGCGCCGCAGGTCGGGCGCGGCGATCGTGTTCAGGGGCAACGGCCGCCCGAGGGCCGACGACGTCGTGGGCATTATCACCAAGCGCGCCATCGCGGACGCGGTGATCGAGGATTACGGGGACTGAGGGCGACGGCGGCTCGCCTCACAGCACGACGACGCGCGTTCCTTTCGGCACCCGCTGATAGAGGTCGATCACGTCCGAATCGAGCATCCGGATGCATCCGGACGAAACGGCCTTGCCGATCGAGCTGGGCTCGTTCGTCCCGTGGATACGGAACAACGTGTCCTTCTTTCCCTGGAAGAGGTAGAGGGCGCGTGCGCCGAGCGGGTTCTCCATCCCGCCGTCCATGTGCTCGGGCAACCGGGGATCGCGGGCCAGCATTTCCGGAGGCGGCGTCCATCCGGGCCAGAACGCCTTCCGGCCGACCTCGGCGACGCCCTTCCAGGCGAAACCCTGGCGGCCGACGCCGATCCCATATTGAAGCGCCCGGCCTCCGCCCTCGGAGAGATAGAGCTTCCGCTCGTGCGTATTGATCGTGAGCGTGCCTGGCGGCTGCCCGGTCGGATCCTGGACCTCCCGGCGAGTCGTGAGGCTCATGTCGACGTCATTGTCGAAGCCTCCGGGCGTCGAATAATTCGGATCGGCGTCAGGCGGCAGGTAGGTTTGCGTGTCCTGCGGCGCCGATCCGAAGCCGGGAAAAGCAAAGGCGAAGGGAGACGGGGGACCGGCGACGCCCCTGCCCGCCGAAAGAGCAACGGCTGCAACGCCAATCGCGACAAGAAAACTTCGCGCGCGAACCATCGGGAGACCCGCTCAACCAAGCTTTCCCCTTATACTGCAAAGCGGATGCGCCGAAATCTCCATTCCGCAGCGGGAGCCATCACAACGTCGAGCGCACGGCGCCGCGGTCAGCCTCCGCCGCGCTCGGCCTCCATCAGCCGCGCGGCGTAGCGGGCCATCTGGTCGACCTCGATATTGACCCTGTCGCCCGCCTTCCGCTCGCCCCAGGTCGTCACCGCCAGCGTATGGGGGATGAGCAGCACCTCGAACATGTCGCCATCGACGGCGTTGACGGTGAGCGAAGTTCCGTCCAGCGCCACCGAGCCTTTCACCGCGATGAATTTCGCAAGCGCGTGCGGCGCGCGGAACCGGAAATGCGCCATGCCGTCGAAGTCGCGGCGCTCCAGAATTTCCGCCACGCCATCCACATGGCCGCTCACCATATGGCCGCCGAGTTCGTCGCCGACGCGGAGCGACCTTTCCATGTTGATCCGCGTCCCTTCCCGCCAGTCGCCCAGCGTCGTGACGGCCAGCGTCTCGGCGCCGACGTCGGTGGAAAGCAGGGTGCGATTCCCGGCCGTCTTCGCCTCGACCGCGGTGAGGCAGACCCCCGCGTGGCAGATCGAGGCGCCGACCTCGATCGACGCCGCCGGATAGGCGCAGGCGACCGCGAGCCGCATGAGGTCGCCCTCGCGCTCCGCGCGAACAACCTCGCCGACGTCGCTGATGATCCCTGTAAACATGAATGGCTTCTAACCCTCCGAGGCCGTCGGCGACAATTCGCGCCTTTCCACAAGATCACAATTTCGGGAGGAGCTTTTACTCGCTCGGACGATTGTCTATTCTCAAATCGCCAAGGTGGCCATAACAACATCGAATGGGGAACGTCATGATGAAGACAATGCAGGGCGCGTTACTCGGCGTCGTGTTCCTTTCCTCGGCGCTGTGGACGATGGACCCAGCGTATGCGTTAGGCGGTTGCGGACCAAACCGCCATCGCAACGGGGCCGGGCATTGCGTCTTCGGCGGTCAGAAAGAGGGCTATTGCATGAAGACCCATGGCCATACCGCCGTCCGATACGCGAACGGGCGTATGGTCTGCCGGTAAGAGCCATGTATTCGGCGCCGCGCGCTCATTCGCGCGGCGCCCGCGCCGCGATCCTTGGCGGGTTGAGACCTCCAAGCCCGCCGCGCCCGAATGGCCGAAGACGCTTGAGCGTTACGCCCGCTCGAAACGCCGCAACACGTCCGGCCCGTAGACGGCCCGATCGACGAGCGACCAGCGCAGAGGATCGGCGAGCGCCGCCCGCGCTTCCTCGCTGAGCGCCGGCAGTCCCGGCAGGCCGAGCGGCTTCTCGGCCGTGATCAAAACGACATCGTCCGCGAGGCCGAGCGCGATGAGCCGCGAGGCGACGCGCGGCCCCCCCTCGCTCAAGACCCGGGTCACGTCGCGCGCCGAGAGCGCCGCCAGCGCGGCGCGCAGGTCCAGATGACCGTCGGCGTCCAGCGCCACGCGCTCGATCCTGACGCCGCATTCCCGGAGCGCCGCCTCCGCCTCGCGCGAGGCGTCCTCGCCGGCGAGAACCAGCGTCGGCCGCTCGGCTGCGGTCGCGGCGAGGCGCGAACGCAGGGGAAGCCTCAGATGCGTGTCGAGCACGACGCGCAGCGGCTTGCGATCGAGGCCCGGCAGGCGAACCGTCAGCGCCGGATCGTCGGCGAGCGCCGTCTCGATCCCGACCATGATCGCCTCGTGAGTCGCGCGCAGGATCTGCACCCGCGCGTTGGCGATCTGGCCCGTGATCCTGAGCCGGGGGTCATGCGGGCCGCCGGCGGCGAAGCCGTCCGCCGTCTCGGCGAGCTTCAGCGTGACCGCCGGGCGCCCCTCCGTCACCCGCAGGATGTGGCCGCGATGGTCCCGCCGCGCCTCCGCCTCCAGGACGCCCGTCACGACCTCGACCCCCGCCCCCCGCAATCGCGCATGGCCCTCTCCGCGCACCTCCGGGTTCGGATCCTCCATCGCGGAAACGACGCGCGCCACGCCCGCCTCGATCACGGCGTCCGCGCAGGGCGGGGAGCGGCCGAAATGCGAACAGGGTTCGAGCGTCACATAGAGGGTCGCGCCCCGCGCCGCATCGCCCGCCTGGGCGAGGGCTATTCGCTCGCCATGCGGCCGCCCGCCCGGCGCGGTGACGCCGCGTCCGACCACGACGCCGTCCTTGACGAGAATCGCGCCGACCGACGGATTGGGCGCTGCGAGGCCCAGCGACCGCTCGCCGAGGGTGAGCGCCGCCGCCATCCACCGCTTGTCTTCGTCGCTCCCGGCCGCGCTCATGGCGCGGGGGCCTCCTTGCGAGCGCGCGGCGGCTTCGCGTCCGTCTCGCCTTCTCCCTTAAGTTCGCCGACGATCGCATTGAAATCGCTGGCTTCCCGGAAGTTGCGATAGACCGAAGCGAAGCGCACGTAGGCCACGTCGTCGAGCGCCTTCAGGCCCTCCATCACCAGTTCGCCGATCCGTTCGGCCGGGATGTCGCCCTCGGTCTGGCTCTCGAGCTGGCGCACGACCCCGTTGATCATCCGCTCGACACGGTCGGGCGCGACGGAGCGCTTGCGCAGCGCGACCTGCACGGAACGGGTGAGCTTGTCGCGGTCGAAAGGCACGCGGCGGCCGTTCTTCTTCACCACCATGAGTTCGCGCAACTGCACGCGCTCGAAGGTCGTGAACCGGCCGCCGCAATCCGGGCAGACGCGCCGCCGGCGGATCGACGAGGCGTCGTCGGTCGGCCGCGAATCCTTCACCTGGGTGTCGAGCCCGCCGCAATAAGGGCAACGCATCGCAACGGTTCCCCGGGGTCGCCGCCCTCAGTAAATCGGGAAGCGGCGCGTGAGGTCGGCGACCTCGTCCCGCACTTTCGCCTCCACCGCAGCATTCCCCAATTCGCCGTTCGCCGCCAAGCCGTCCAGCGTCGCGACGATCATGGCGCCGACCCTGGAGAATTCGGCCGTCCCGAAGCCGCGCGAGGTCGCGGCCGGCGAGCCGAGGCGGATGCCCGAGGTCACCATCGGCTTCTGCGGGTCGAACGGGATGCCGTTCTTGTTGCAGGTGATGCGGGCGCGCCCGAGCGCCGCCTCGGCGGCCTTTCCGGTGAGGCCCTTCGGGGTGAGATCGACCAGCATCAGGTGATTGTCGGTGCCGCCGGTGACGAGCTTGTAGCCGCCCTTCAGGATCTCGTCCGCCATGGCCACGGCATTGGCGACGACGGCCTGCGCGTAGTCGCGGAACTCGGGCCGCAAAGCCTCGTGGAAGGCGACCGCCTTGGCCGCGATCACATGCATGAGCGGCCCGCCCTGCAGGCCGGGGAAGATCGCGGAATTGATCTTCTTTGCAAGCTCCTCGTCATCGGTGAGGATCATGCCGCCGCGCGGGCCCCTCAGCGTCTTGTGGGTCGTCGTCGTCACGACATGGGCGTGCGGGAACGGCGAGGGATGGGCGCCGCCCGCGACGAGCCCGGCGAAATGGGCGATATCCACCACGAAATAAGCCCCGACCTCGTCGCAGATCTTCCGGAAGCGCTCGAAGTCCCAGAAGCGCGCATAGGCCGAGCCGCCCGCGATGATGAGCTTCGGCTTGTGCTCGCGCGCGAGCGTCTCGACCGCGTCCATGTCGATTCGCTGCGTTTCGCGGTCCACGCCGTAGGAGACGGGGTGGAACCATTTGCCCGACATGTTGACCGGCGAGCCATGCGTGAGGTGTCCGCCCGCCGCGAGGTCGAGCCCCATGAACGTGTCGCCCGGCTTCAGAAGCGCGAGGAACACGCCCTGATTCGCCTGGCTGCCGGAATTCGGCTGGACGTTGGCGAACTTGCAGTCGAACAGCTTGCAGGCCCGCTCGATCGCGAGCTTCTCCGCGATGTCCACGAACTGGCAGCCGCCGTAGTAGCGCCTCCCCGGATAGCCCTCGGCGTATTTGTTGGTCATGATGGAGCCCTGCGCCTCGAGTACGGCGCGGGACACGATGTTTTCCGAGGCGATCAGCTCGATCTCGTCGCGCTGGCGGCCCGTTTCGAGCTCGATGGCGCGGGCGATTTCGGGATCGGCCGCCGCAAGCGGCGCGGAAAAGAACGAATTCGAGCGGATCGGCTGAGCGGTGACGTTCATGGTCGCTGGCTTTCCGGGATTTGCGGGGGTTGACGTATTTAGCACGCGACATGCGGAGTCGGAAGGGAAGCGCCGCACGACAAAAAAGGCCGCCCGGAGGCGGCCTTTTCGGTGGAGCGTCTAAAGGGCGATCAGGCGGCCGCGGCCCGGATCGCGCGACGGCGCGCATAACCCATCCAACCGAGGCCCGCGAAGCCGGCGATCATCATCGCCCAGGTCGAAGACTCGGGCGCGGCCGGACCGGTCAGATTGAAGGCAAGCGTTTCCGGCAGCACCGTCCAGTTGCCGGAGGTCAGCCCCATCGAGGCCGCCAACTGCCCGACCGGACCCGTCGACGTTGTCTCGATGCCCCAGACGCCGCTGTTCGGTTCCGCCGCGATCTGGGTGATGGCTAACCAGAACTGCGTGCCCGCGGGTAGACTGATGGCCGGAAAGGTCACGCCGTAGGCGTATTCCGCCCAGCTTCCTCCGATCATGTTCCCGGTCGCCGTCTGGTTCGCCGTTCCCACATCCGCGGATGCGAGAGCGTTGCCGCCGCCGTCAAGAACCGCAATTATAAAATCCGGAGAGGCGCCACAGCTCGTCGCCGGGTAGCAGCCGCCCCACCAGTTGACGCCGGAGAGAAGATTTGCCCCCGGCTGCAAGGTGAAGCTCATCGCGACCGCCGCGGGACTTTGCGCGTAGATCTGGCCGCCCTGATCGGGCCCGCCGCCATTGTAAATGATCGTGTCCGCATAACCCGCGGACGCGAACAGCGTCGTCAGGAGCGTAGCGCTTGCCGCAATAACCGCGTTCGAGCGCCGTAAGGTCCGTATCGCCATGGATACCCCCTAATGTTTGCCCAGGCCTTAGCCCGGACTCTCAAAAAAATTCACCGCATATGAACACTGTGTCTTCCCGGCGGTCGCCTGTCAACCCCCGTTCTCCCATTTTTGAACGAAGCCGCCTCGCGCGCCTTTTGAAAGCGCCAGCCGCAAACGCCCGCGCCCCGCGAACGTCGAGGCGATTCTACCGGGCGAGCCTGGACGGCGCACGGCTCATCGAAGCTCGATATACGCGACCGCAACTCCAATGATCGCGACCGCGACGGCGACCAGTCCCGGCCATCGTGGCTGATAGTGACCGCACCACGGACACGGGCCCGCGGCCCTGAACCTGGTCTGACACACAGGACAAATCCGGCTCCCCTGCATTTGACCGACCCCCAAGATCCGCCAACACCAATGCGACATTGTGCCGAACGTGCCTCAGGCCGCCCCGCTTGTGGCAGGGCGGCCGGGCGTTCGTCCTTAAGGAGGACAATTCGTTCTTAAGGAGGACAATTCGTTGTCTGGGTCGTTTGGCTGTTGCCGAAATTGTCGCTGGTCTGCGTCGTCTGCGTTCCGCAGGGCGCAACAGGTACGGGAGCGGGTTGCACGACCACGGCGCGGTTCGGACCTGACGCCGTTCCTCCGATCACCGCGCCCGCCCCTGCCCCGACCGCCGCGCCCACGGGGCCGCCGACAATTGCTCCCGTGATCGCTCCGCCAGCCGCGCCGGTGATAGCGCCGTCGCCATCAGCAAGAGCAAGCGATGGAGCAATTGCGAGCATGGCCGCGAGGATTGTTGTCTTGAGCATCGTATGCCTCCGATCGAGTGAACTCTTCATCCAGAACGATGGAGGCGGACTGAGGTTCCCGCGGTCGGCTCGGCGCTGGCGGCGTTCACCCTGTCGTCGCTCAGGCGTGCACGGACCCGCGCCGCGACAAGGTGGCTTCTATCGCGTTCGTTGTGGGTCAGCGGGTATCAGCCTACCGCCGCAACAAGTTATTTCTGAAATAGAGAATTTGTGCTAGGGTCTATTTCCCCTCTGGAGAACCATGCATGGCCGAGCCCGCTACAGAAGACTCCCCGGCCGACGGGGCCAAGCCGCGCCGGAGGCGCGCGACGCAGCGGGAGTTGAGGCTTCGCGATCAGCGCATCCTCAGACGATTCGCCGCGGGCGCGACGCTCGAAGAGATCGCGCTGCGCGAGCGGATCACCCCGCGGCGCGCGCGCGAACGTCTCGCCGCCATCTTCGCCCGGCAGGCCATCGGGGCGCCCGACGATTTCGCCCAGGTTCAGATTCGGCGGCTCAACGAAGCCATGATCGTCGCCTGGGGCGCGATGAGCGGCGGAAACCTGAGGGCCGTGGATCGCGTCCTGCGAATCACGCGCGCGTTCGACCGTTACTACGGAATCTCCACGCAACGCATTGAGTTAAAACCGATTTTGTCCGAGATGGCCGATCGGCCGCCGCTCGCGGCGCCCCGCGGATGACGTTAAAATCGGACCCAAGTCCTTGAAATCATGGAATCGCGAACGCTAAGCCTTCGGATTTTCCGGCCCGCCCCGGCGATCACGGCGTCGCCTGCGGACCGGTCATGATGACCACCTCGTCCTTCCCCACCCGGTCGAGAAGCGCGTGGGCTTCCTCGTCGAGCAGGTCGCGGTCGACGCTTTGCGGCCTGAGCCCGTCGACCCGGCGCCGCCAGCGGGCGCGCTCATCCCTGAGCGCGGCAAGCTCGGTCTGCAGGGCCGCGGTCTCGGCCTCGTATTTGTGCTTGGCGTTGAGGCCGCGGTCGCCGGTCGAGGCGTTGTAGACCAGCCAGCCGCTCGCCGCCCCGAGCACGAGGTAGAAGACGATCGGGGTGAGGATGGCGCGAAGCCGGGTCCGGACAACCATGACGGCGACCCTGCCGCCGTCACGGTTAAGATGCGGTTACCTCTGCGTCAGACCGCCCGGATCGCGGCGCGGCCGGCGTAGCGGGCCTGGTCGCCGAGCTCCTCCTCGATGCGAAGAAGCTCGTTGTATTTGGCGAGCCGGTCGGAGCGGGAGAGCGACCCGGTCTTGATCTGCCCGCAGTTCGTGGCGACCGCGAGATCGGCGATGGTCGAATCCTCGGTCTCGCCCGAGCGGTGCGACATGACGGCGGTGTAGCCCGCCCGGTGAGCCATATCGACGGCGGCCAGCGTCTCGCTCAGCGAGCCGATCTGGTTCACCTTGATGAGGATGGAATTGGCGACGCCTTCCCGGATGCCGCGCGACAGGATCTCGGTATTGGTGACGAAAATGTCGTCGCCGACGATCTGGCAGCGTCCGCCGAGCTTCTGGGTCAGGAGCCTCCAGCCGGCCCAGTCCTGCTCGGCCATGCCGTCCTCGACGGAAAGGATCGGGAACGAATCGACGAGCTTTCCGAGATAGGCGACCTGCTCCTCGACGGAGCGGGTCTTTCCTTCGCCCTCATAGACATAGGCGCCGTTCTTGAAGAACTCGGAGGCCGCGCAGTCGAGGCCGAGCGCGATCTCCTCGCCCGGCTTGTAGCCCGCCGCCTCGATCGCCCTGACGCAGAATTCGAGCGCCGCCTCCGCGGAAGGCAGGTTCGGAGCAAATCCGCCCTCGTCGCCGACGTTGGTGTTGTGGCCGGCCTTCTTGAGCGCGCTCTTGAGCGCATGGAAGGTCTCGGCGCCCCAGCGCAGAGCCTCCGCGAAGGTCGGCGCGCCGACCGGCAGGATCATGAATTCCTGGAAGTCGATCGGGTTGTCGGCGTGGGCGCCGCCGTTCACGATATTCATCATCGGCGTCGGGAGCACGCGCGGCATCGTTCCGCCGACGTAGCGGTAGAGCGGCAGGCCGGCCGCTTCCGCAGCCGCCTTCGCGACCGCGAGGGAGACGCCGAGGATGGCGTTCGCGCCGAGGCGCGACTTGTTGGGCGTGCCGTCGAGCACAATCATCGTCTCGTCGACCTCGAGTTGCTCCTCGGCCTCGAGGCCCGTCACGGCGTCGCAAATGTCGCTGTTGACGGCGTCGACCGCCTTGAGCACGCCCTTGCCGCCGTAGCGGCTCTTGTCGCCGTCGCGAAGCTCGACCGCCTCGCGCGTCCCCGTCGAGGCGCCGGACGGAACCGCCGCGCGGCCCATCGAACCATCCTCCAGAACGACGTCGACTTCGACTGTCGGATTGCCGCGGCTGTCCAGAATTTCGCGCGCGACGACGTTGGCGATGGCGGTCATGAGCGGGGCCCCTCGTTGGCGATGCGAGCGGCTTTTACGCTATCCCGTCGTGGGGCGGAAGCGGGCGACCGGGCTCCGCGCGCGCGATCACGCCTCAAGCTTGCACCGTTCCAACGGAGACAAAAATTTTTTTCCCGGCCAGCCCCTTACGGTGGGTGACAGAGGCTGAAATTAGACTAGCAATGCCAGTGCGAAAAGGAGGCCGCCGCCACCTACATGGCGCCGGAAGCCGTAAAGTCTGTGGGAGGACGACGCGCTTCAAGTCTCTATCGGACGTCCCTCAAGACGGCCGATTCAAAAGAACATCACACATATAGAGACGTTGAGGCGATCGAGAGGACGGAGACAAGAGGCGGGTCGCCCTTCTGGCGTCTCGCCTCTTGCAATTTGTAAGCTGAACATTGGCTGAACTGGGGGCCGTGGTCGCGCTGATCTGCGCGCCGACTCAAACGGCCTCGGCCTCTCCTTGTTCCCAGCCCCGTCGCGTTTCCTCCATGTAATCGGCAAGCCGGCCCGCTGCGATCGCCTTCCGCGCTCCGGCCATAAGGTCCTGATAATAAGCGAGGTTGATCTCGGTCAGCCCCATCATCGCGAGGATCTCGCCGGACTTCACGAGATGGCGCCAGTAGGCCCGGGAATAGTCGCGCGCCATCGGCGAGGAGGAGAGCGGGTCGATCGGCCGGGGGTCGTCGGCGAAGCGGGCGTTACGCAGGTTGAGGCGCCCCCGCCGCGTGAAGACCATGCCATGACGGCCGGCGCGGGTCGGCATCACGCAGTCGAACATGTCGATCCCGCGAGCGAGCGACTTCAGCATGTCGTCAGGCGTGCCGACGCCCATCAGATAGCGGGGCCTGTCGTCAGGCAGATGCGGGATCGTCTCCTCGATCATCGCCAGCATGTCCGCCTGCGGCTCGCCGACCGCGAGGCCGCCGATCGCGTAGCCGTCGAAACCGATCTCGACCAGCGCCCTGGCGCTGGCGACCCGGAGGTCCGGCTCCGTCCCGCCCTGCACGATGCCGAAAATCGCCCTGCCCGGCTGGCGCCCGAAGGCCAGCTTCGAGCGCTCGCCCCAGCGGAGCGAAAGCCGCATCGCCCGCTCGGCCTCCTCATGAGAGCACGGCAGCTTCACGCATTCGTCGAACTGCATCTGGATGTCGGAGCCGAGCAGACGCTGCACCTCCATCGACCGCTCCGGCGTGAGCTCGTGGCGCGAGCCGTCGATATGCGACTGGAAGGTGACCCCCCGCTCGCTGAGCTTCCGGAGCTTGGCGAGGCTCATGACCTGAAAGCCCCCCGAATCCGTGAGGATCGGATGCGGCCAGTTCATGAACTTGTGCAGGCCGCCCAGCGCCGCGATCCGCTCCGCGCCGGGCGAGAGCATCAGGTGATAGGTGTTGCAGAGCACGACGTCGGCGCCGAGCGCCCGCACCCTCTCGGGATGCATCGCCTTGACCGTCGCGGCCGTCCCGACCGGCATGAAGGCGGGCGTGCGGATCGTTCCGCGCGGCAGTGAAACTTCGCCGAGCCGCGCCGAGCCGTCTCTCGCGGAGATCGAGAAGGAGAAGAGCCCGGTCACGATCAGCCCCCGTTCCGGCCGAGCAGCAGGCAGGCGTCGCCGTAGGAATAGAAGCGATAGGCCTGCGCGATCGCGTGGGCGTAGGCCTTTTTCATCGTCTCGAGGCCGCTGAAGGCGCTGACCAGCATGAAGAGGGTCGAGCGCGGCAGATGGAAATTGGTGAGGAGCGCGTCGACCGCCCGGAAACGGTAGCCCGGCAGGATGAAGATGGAGGTCTCGCCCCGAAAGGGCCGCACGCGGCCGTCTTCGTCCGCCGCGCTTTCGAGGATCCGCGCCGAGGTCGTGCCGACCGCGACGATGCGCCCGCCCGCCGCGCGCGTCGCGTTGAGGGCGTCCGCCGTGGCGTCGTCGACCTCGCCCCATTCGCTGTGCATCTTGTGATCGCGCGCGTCCTCCGCCTTGACCGGCAGAAACGTGCCGGCGCCGACATGCAGCGTCACGCGGTGCAGCGTGACGCCCATCGCCTCGATGCGGTCCACGAGGGCGGGCGTGAAATGGAGGCCGGCGGTCGGCGCAGCGACGGCGCCGGGTTCGGCGGCGAACATGGTCTGATAGTCGGCGCGGTCCCTTTCGGAGGGCGCGCGCTTGCCCGCGATATAGGGCGGCAGCGGAGGGCTGCCGAGTCGTTCGATCGCCTCGTCCAGCGCCGCGCCGAAAAACTCGAAGCGCAGCAGGATCTCGCCGCCCTCGTCCTTGCGCTCGACCTCCGCGTCGAGGGAAGCGAGCAGGCAGGCCATGCTCTCGCGCGGCTCCCCGAACCGGATACGCTCGCCGACTCTGAGCTTCTTGGCGGGCCGCACCAGCGCCGCCCAGCGGCAATCGTCCACGCGCCGGATCAGCGTCGCCTCGATCCCGGCGACCGCCTCGCCGCGGACGCGCACGCCTTCGAGCCGCGCCGCGATTACCCTGGTGTCGTTGACGACCAGCGCGTCGCCCGGGCGCAGGAACGACGGAAGGTCGGAGACGCGCGAATCGGTCAGCGTTCCGCCCGGGCCGACGACGAGCATCCGCGCGCTGTCGCGGGGCGACGCGGGTTCGAGCGCGATGCGCTCGGGCGGCAGGTCGAAATCGAAAGCGTCGACGCGCATGGGGCTTAAGGAAAGGCGTCTATGAAACAGCGATGGCCGGGACAAGCCCGGCCATCGTCTCGATGAGGGTCCGCGTCAGCTCAAGGTCGCCTTGACGATCTTGTCAGGGTCCTTGACCGGCTCGCCGCGCTTGATCTTGTCGACGTTCTCCATGCCGGAGACGACCTTGCCCCAGACCGTATACTGGCGGTCGAGGAAGCGCGCGTCGTCGAAGCAGATGAAGAACTGGGAATTCGCGGAGTTCGGGCTCGCCGCGCGCGCCATCGACACCGTGCCCCGGACATGCGGCTCGGGGTTGAACTCGGCCTTGAGGTTCGGGTACTTCGAACCGCCCGTGCCCGTGCCATTGGGGCAGCCGGTCTGGGCCATGAAGCCTTCGATCACCCGGTGGAAGACGATCCCGTCGTAGAAGCCCTCGGAGACGAGCTTCTTGATATGGGCGACATGACCCGGGGCAAGGGCCGGGTTCATCTCGATGACGACTGGACCCTTGGTCGTTTCGAGGGTCAGGGTGTTGCCTGCGCTCATCGGGGCTGTCTCCTATTTCGCGCCGGCCATGCGCATGGTGATGATCTTGTCGGGATGATCGACCTGGCCGTTGTTCTCCTGAGTGCCCGCCTTGATCTTGTCGACAACGTCCATGCCGGACACGACCTGGCCAAACGCCGTGTACTTGCCGTCGAGGAAGCCGCCGTCGTCGAACATGATGAAGAACTGGGAATTGGCGGAATCCGGCTCGTTCGACCGCGCCATGCCAACGATGCCGCGGGCGAAATGGTTGCTGTTGAACTCGGCCGGGATGTCGGGAAGGTCGGACTTGCCCGTGCCGGTCCCGGTCGGGTCGCCCGTCTGGGCCATGAAGCCGGGAATGACGCGGTGGAACGTCACGCCGTCGTAAAAGTGGCGCTTCGTCAGCGTCTCGATCTGGGCCACCGTCTTCGGCGCCCAATCGGGGCGGAGGCGGATGACGATCTTGCCGTGCTTGGTGGTGATGATCACCGTATTCGCCTGATCGCCGGTCTCGGCCCAGGCGACGGACGCGGCGAGAAGCGGAAACGCCAGCGCGGCGCGGCGGCTGATGGAGAGCATGAAGGATCCCGGAAGGCGGCAGGGGCGCCGCGGGCGGCCTGATAAGCAGGTTTGTGGCGGCATTGCAACCGCGAGGGCAAAAAACACCAATGGCCGCGAAAAGGGGTTGGCGCCCCGCGGGAGGATGGGCATAGTTCTTGCGACGCTGGAGGGCGCCGCAACTGGGACAGTAATGAGCTCCCGCATGAATCGTTCCGCTCTTTTCGTCGCTTTTGTCGCCTTGATCGCTGCAAGCCCTCTTGCCGCGCATCCGCTGTCGCGGTCCTGCGATTACAAGGGCGGCGGAAAACTCGGCCCCCTCCAGGTCGATTTCGACGCGACGTCGCGCTCGGTCAAGGTCAGGACCCACGACGGACAGATCTGGGAATACCGCGACGGCGTGCTCGGACGCATCGCCCCAAATTCGGTCCAGGACGATCCCGGCCCCGTCCAGCAATTCGTGAAGATCTCGCCGGACCGGGTGGAGGTCGGATTCCGGTGGCCCGACGACAATTCGATGGGCCACATGGCTTATTTCGATCCGAAGTCTTTCACCGATCCCGCCCGGCGCTGTACGTGGAAGTCCCTTTGGGATTTCGCGATGGGCTAGACCCGGAGCGGGTCTGTCTTTTCTATTTCGTGGGCTGAAGCGTTTTCAATAGGCTAAGGGCCGTTTTGTTTCGCGTCTTCGCGTGATCACGTCGTCATTACCTAGCGATACGCGAAACATTGGCGGAGGATTATCATCGCCTTCGTTTTGCGCCAGGGAGGCAAAAACATGGCAAATAAAAGATGGGAGCTCAGAGGCGAATTCATGGAGAGCTGCAACTGCGATTATCTTTGCCCTTGTATCTATACGAACTCACACGGGCCTGTGACGCATGATCATTGCACAGCCATCCAAGTCTACCGCATCGATGCCGGCCGCCATGGCAGCATCAAGCTTGACGGGCTGAAGTTCGCGCTGGTCATCCGCTCGGGAAAGGTCATGGCGGACGGCAACTGGGTCTTCGCCGGCGTGGTGGATGCGGCGGCCACCGACGCCCAGCGCGAAGCCTTGACCGCTATCGTCAGCGGCGAGGCCGGCGGCCCTCCGTCGATGATCCGCGACAATCTGGTGAGCGACTTCCGTGGCGTCGTTTTCCGACCGATCGAGTTCAACATGGCCGGCCTCGCCCGCTCGACCTCGATCCCGGATCTCCTGTCGTTTGAAATCGAGGGCGTTGCCTCGACCAGCGTGGCAGGCAGCCCGATCTGCGTCGACAACACCGAGCACCCCGCGAACCCGCGCGTGGCGCTCGCCCAGGCGGCGCATCTGCACGTCGATTGCTTCGGCCTAAACGTCGAGTTGAACGGAAAGGGCAACAACGGCCATTTCGCGCCCTTTGCCTGGGCTGCGTAGGCAACCGCGTCGCTGCCGGAGTACGCCAATGACCGACGGGCAGGCCCAAACGGATTTGCGGCGCCGCGAGCGCGTCACGATTCTTGCGGCTTTGGCCGGCGTGACTGTCCTCTCCTGGCTCTACATGTGGCTGCAGGCCCGGGACATGTCGGCGATGGGCGCCGCTGGCAGCCACGGGATGGACAGCATGCCGGGCATGATCATGCCTGTGCCGTTGAAACCGTGGAGTGTGGCCGACTTCACGCTGATGTTCCTCATGTGGTGGGTGATGATGGTTGGGATGATGGCGCCGGGCGCGACGCCGATGATCCTGACCTTCGCCACGGTCAACCGGCAGAAGCGCGCGCGCGGCCGCCCGTTCGTGCCGACCGCGATGTTCGTTGCCGGCTATCTGCTGGCCTGGGGTGTCTTCAGCCTCGGCATCACGCCCGTGCAGTGGGGCCTTGAGCAGGCGACCCTGTTGTCTCCAATGATGAAGACATCGAGCACGATCCTCGGAGGCATCCTGTTTCTCGTCGCCGGGCTCTACCAGTTCACGCCGGCAAAGAACGCGTGCCTTGACCAGTGCCGCTCTCCCGTCGCCTTCGTCATGCACAACTGGCGTGACGGCCGGACAGGGGCTCTGAGGATGGGCCTTAAGCACGGATTCTACTGTCTCGGCTGTTGCTGGCTGGTGATGCTGCTCCTTTTCGTCGGTGGAGTGATGAACATCCTCTGGGGGGCTGCTATCGCCGCCTTCGTCTTCGCGGAAAAGCTCGTTCGGGCAGGACCGTGGATCCCACGTGCCGGCGGCGTGCTGATGCTCGCCTTCGGTGGGTATCTCCTGACGCAATCATAAGCGAACCGCGAGCGCGTTTCACGGGCGATTCTTTCTTTCCGATGCGACGTTACTCCGCCGCCACTTTCGGCAGGTGCGCGAGCGAGTCTTCGAGCGCCTTCGGGTCGTAGTCCATGTCGACGAGCTTGCCGGCGAAATAGTCCATGTAAGCCTGCATGTCGAAATGGCCGTGGCCCGACAGGTTGAAGAGGATGGTCGTCGGCTTGCCCTCCTCGCGCGCCTTGATCGCCTCGTCGATCGCGGCCCGCACCGCATGGTTCGACTCGGGCGCAGGCACGATGCCCTCCGTCCGCGCGAACAGGACGCCCGCCTCGAAGCACGGGTTCTGGTGATAGGCGCGGGCTTCGAGGAGGCCGAGTTCCTTGCAGTGGCTGACCAGCGGCGCCATGCCGTGATAGCGCAGGCCCCCCGCATGGAATCCCGGCGGGATGAATTCCGACCCGAGCGTATGCATCTTGACGAGCGGGGTCAGATGCCCGGTGTCGCCGAAGTCGAAGGCGTATCTGCCGCGCGTCAGCGACGGGCAGGCCGCCGGCTCGACCGCGATCACGCGTACATCCTTTCCGTCGCGCAGCTTCCTGCCGATGAAGGGGAAGGCGATGCCGGCGAAATTGGAGCCGCCTCCGGCGCAGCCGATCACCACGTCCGGATAGGCGTCGGCCGCTTCCATCTGCTCGATCGCCTCGATGCCGATGACGGTCTGGTGCAGAAGCACATGGTTCAGCACGGAGCCCAGCGCATATTTCGTGTCCGGATTCTTGGCCGCGACCTCGACCGCCTCGGAGATGGCGATGCCGAGGCTGCCCGGCGAATCCGGATGGGCCTTGAGGATCGCCCGGCCGGAATCGGTCTCCTCGCTGGGGCTTGCGACGCATGTCGCGCCATAGGTCTCCATCAGCGCCCGGCGATAGGGCTTCTGGCTGTATGAGACCTTGACCATGTAGACCTTGACTTCGAGGCCGAAGAGCGCGCCCGCGAAAGCGAGCGACGAGCCCCACTGCCCTGCGCCGGTCTCGGTCGAAAGCTTCGTGACGCCTTCCTGCTTGTTGTAGAAAGCCTGCGCGACCGCAGTGTTCGGCTTGTGGCTCCCCGCCGGGCTCACGCCCTCGTATTTGTAGAAGATGCGCGCCGTCGTCCCGAGCGCCTTTTCGAGGCCATGCGCGCGGTAGAGCGGCGTCGGGCGCCACATGCGGTAGATGTCGCGCACCGGCTCCGGAATCTCGACGTGCCGCTCCTGGGTCACCTCCTGTCCGATGAGCGCCATCGGGAAGAGCGGAGCGAGGTCGTCGGGGCCTACCGGCTGGCCGGTCCCGGGATGGAGCACCGGCGGCGGCGGGGCGGGCAGATCCGCCATGATGTTGTACCAGGTGCGGGGAATTCGGTCCTCGCCCATCAGATATTTGGCCTGCCCGGTCACGAATGTCCTCCCGTTGACGGCTTCTGGATTGAGCTCGACGCTAATTCCTGGCCCGCGTCTTTGGAAGCCCTTTTCCGACAGCGCGCCGCGGCCTGGCGTCGCGGCTTGACAGCCGCCCACTACGCTCGCAATCAGGCCGCCATCTCGGCCGAGGCGGTGGCGATCGGGTGCGGATGGGGCTTCCGTGAAAATCTGCAATACCGGCTCGAATATGCCGGCTTCCGGCTCGCCGAAGCCGGCTCCCAGGCGCTGCCGCTCGAAACCGCCTCGTGGCTGTCGGGCAAGCTGTGGCGGCTGATCGCGCCGCGCCTCTACCGGCAGAAACGGGCGCTTGACAATCTCGCCCTCGCCTTCCCGGACATGCCGCTTCAGGAGCGGAAGAAGCTCGCCGCCGAAATGTGGGAGAACCTCGGCCGCACGTTCGCCGAAAGCTTCCACCTGGAGGAGATTGCGACGAGCGGCCGCGTCGGATTCGAGCCCCCGGAGCAGTTCGACGCGCTCGCCCGCGGCGGCCCCTTCGTGGTCTGCAGCCTGCATCTGGGAAACTGGGAGGTCCTCGGCATTGCCGGGCAACGCCTGGGCGTGCCCCTGACCGGCGTCTACCAGCGCCTCTCGAACCCGCTCGTCGAGGCGGAGACCCTGAGAATGCGCGCGCCATTCTATGACGGCGGCCTCCTGCCGAAGACTCCCGTGACGGCGCGGACGCTACTCCGCACGACCCGGGAGGGCGGCTATCCGTGTTTCCTCGCCGACCTGCGCGACGACCGCGGCGCAGCGGTCCCCTTCTTCGGCCATCCGGCGCGCTCGAACATCTTTCCCGCCTTGCTCGCACGCGTGACCGGTCTGCCGCTCTACGCCTGCGCCCCCTTCCGGCGTCCGAACGTACGGTTCACGATCCGCATCGAGCGAATTCCCGTCCCGCAAACCGACGACCGCAAGGCCGACGCCATCGCGGCCACCAGCCGCCATGCAACGGCAGTTCGAGGCCTACATCCGCGAAGCTCCCGAGCAATGGATGTGGGCGCACCGGAAGTGGGATTAGCCAGCTCGGGCGGCGGCCATGTCGTCAAGGAGCGAAAGGCCGGAAACGCTCAGGAATTCGGCCAAAAAAAGGCCGCGCGAACGCGGCCTTTCAGGTTGTCGAATGGGCGGTGCTAAGCGATTGCTCTGGCCGAGCGGCGCGCGCGATAGCCAGCGAAGCCGAGGCCCACAAAACCAAGGGTCATCATCGCCCAGGTCGACGCCTCGGGGACGGGAGGCGTGCCGATCTGAATGACCGCCATCGTTCCGCTGAGAACGCCGGAGTGTTGGTCATAGGTTGTCTCCGACAAGCCAGTCGGATCAAGCCCCTCCCAGCCGACGAACCCACCGGTGTAATTGTTGGTCGGGCTGAAGACCGAGAACACCGGCTGACCGTTAAACGCGCCACCGGAGATGGTTGCGGTGAAAACCACGCTGAAATTGCCGACAAGCGAGCATAAAGCCCCCGCCGACGACGCAGTTCGGGTTGGTGTAGCCGGCAGGCGTATTGCCCCATTCGTCGTCATAGTCATACGCGGTCAAATTGCCGGGGGTTGTTCCCGACGGCGCTCCGGGAATGGATCCCCAGATGATGGCGGTCGTTGCGCCGTTGGACATATTTGGAAGAGCGACCGTCTGCGTCGTCTCCATAGTTCAACGTGCCCGGCTGATAGCCCGTCAGGACCATCTGCGCATTGATGAAATCGCCGCCGCTGGTGTTCATGAAATCCAGTTCTGGCGTATCATACCCGCTGTAATCATACGCGCCCTGTATCGTCGCCACGATCGTGGCGTTCGCGGGCGCCCCAACCATCATCGCAGTCGCGGCCACTGTAACGGCCGCAAGTGTTCCCTTTCCAAATGTCATGTTTGCATACTCCCCTACCGAGCGAACAGCATCTCCCCTAACGAGCGATCCTTACGCGCTCTAATGTCGAGAATGCACAATTCTCGGCGGTTGTCAACGTTGTAGAGAATAGGCAGTGACGATCTTTGCTAGTCGAGCAACGCCTCGCGTCGTCGAATGTGACTTGTTCAATTCGCTCTCGTCAGTAGCACACTCACTAAAATAAAATTTATCCTTACGGCAGTTCCTACGTTATCAGTATAGAATTCGTTTGATGGCCCGAGTCTCGCGGCTGTTCGACCGGCCTCGCCCGCGGAATTTCGGCGCAGCCTTCTCAGTTGAACGGGCGCTGGAGGGCAGGAACCTACTCCGCCGCGGCGGCGGGCGCCGTCTCGCGCTTCGGCGCGCCATAGGTGTCGGGGATCTTGTCGGCGTAACCCGCCACGAAATCGCGTGTCATGATTGATCTCGGCCGACGGCCGCAGCGCCTCGTCCATGTAGCGCGCGCCGTCCTTGTCGGCGACGACCTTGCGGTAGATCCTGCGGTAGCGCAGCGCCAGCGCCGCCCATTTGCCCGCAACGGACACAAAGTCCCACGCCCGCCACGGATAGAAGACGAGCGGATTGACGCACCGGCATCCCGCGCCGGCGCTGCGTCCTCACTTTTCGCCGCACATAGCCGAACTGCAGCGGATGCACGCGCTCGATCCGCGACGAACCGGAGAAGACCGTCATTGCGTCCACGATCTTCTTCGGGCTGATGCCGCTCGCGACCGCGCGGCGCAAAACCGTCTCGACATGCGCGTCGGAATAATAGCGCGCCCAGGCGTCGCGATAGACGCCGCGCCATTCCTCCGCGCTCATCGCCGCGTGATCGGCGCAGACGTGCTCGAGGTCGTAGTTGTTCATGTCCGGCTCGAGCCGCGCGCCCTTGAGATAGAGCGTCTTGTGATCCTCCGAGCCCGGCAGCGGGGTGAGGAAGAAGAATTCGAGAATGTCGATCGGCAGTTCGCGCTTGATCGTCTCGATGTCGCGGGCGATCGACTCCGGCGTGTCGGTCGGAAAGCCGAGGATATAGCCCGCCCAGGTCATCACATGCGCGCGCTTCCAGGCGAGCAGCATGTCGCGATATTCCCAGATCTTGTTCTGTCGCTTCTTGGCGCCCATGAGCGACTCGGGATTGATGTTCTCAAGCCCGATGAAGACCGCGTTGCACCCTGCCCGCGCCGCTTTCTCGATGAAGCCCGGAATCCTGTGGCAGAGCGTGTCGACCTGCAGGAGCAGACGGATCCTGAAGCCCTGATTTTCCCGCAACTCGATCAGCCGGTCGAGGATCGGCTCCCAGTTCCGGTTGCGGGCGAAATTGTCGTCGGTGACGAAGAAGCGGGTCACGCCCTGCGCGGCGTTGGCGCGCACGATCGCCTCGACGTCGTCCGCGGTGCGGTAGCGCGACTTCCGCCCCTGCACATTGATGATCGTGCAGAAAGAGCACTGAAACGGGCAGCCGCGCCCGGCGTCGAAGCTCGTGTAATGACCCGCGACCTTGGCGACCACCGGGCGCGGCAGGACCGGGATCGCGGCCGCCGCCATGTCGGGCATGTTGTCGAGAAAATTGTAGATAGGCTTCGGCGTCCCTGCGGCGACGTCCTTCAGGAACTCCGCCAGCCGCCCCTCGCCCTCGCCCGCATAGAGGATGATGCCGAGCCTCTGCGCCTCCTCGATCTCGGGCGGCAGCTTCGGCAGCATGGCGATGCAGCCCGACACGTGGAAGCCGCCGACCGCCACCGCGACGCCTTGCTCGCGAAGCTGGCGGCCGATGTCGAGGGCGCGCGGGAACTGGTTCGTCTGCACGCCGACGAGCGCGACCATGCCCCGGTCCGCCTTGATCCGCGCGACGATCCCGGGAATGTCGAGGATCGTATTGCACTCGTCATAGGCCTCGATGACGATCTCGGTGTCGTCGCCCAGAATCCGGGCCTCGGCGCATTCGGTCAGAAGCCCGTGGACGCTGGCGAGGCTGTTCGAGGGAATGGTCGAACGGCGCCACTGAATGACGTAACCGTCATCGTCGTAATGCGACGGCTTGATCAAAACGATCGTAAACTTGCGCTTGGTCAAGGCTGGCCCTCGCGTAAGTCGAACATGCGGGCCGCTAACAAGCCTTCGGAGACTCGGCCGCCCACATGATCCTGCCCATTTTACAGACGATCGGCAACGTAAAATACGATCCCGCTTCGCCCTGCGTTCAGGCGACCGGGCGCCGGGCGCCGAAAGGGCTCACGCCACCTGCTTTTCGACCTTCGCGAAGGGGCTGAGCAGCATCCAGGCGTTTAGATTCAACTCGAGCTCACGGCTTCCGGTGACGTGCAGCCGCCCGAGGTCCTTCGCTCGCGCAATCCGGAGATAGCCCATCCAGATCTCGGTCATGGTCCGAAGGTCGGTCGAGAGATAGAGATCGACGTCGAAGCCCGGGTCGATATGGCAGAGGTCGACGTCCTTCCCCGGTTCGACGACCAGCCACCAGTTCTTCTGGACCTCCGGCAGATCGCTGAAAATCACCTGGATGGTGCTTCGCGCACGCGGCATCGGCTGGGGATCGATGTTGCGCCGCATGTCCCACATCAGGAGATCCGGATCGAGCTTCTCAAGCGAGGCTTCAAGGTCGATCCAGCGCTGGCCCCAGCAGCCAATCGCCTCGATCACCGGCTTCAACTCGCGGCCAGCGTCCGTGAGGCGGTATTCGGAGACGCCGGGCTCGCCGGGGACCGGAACGCGGGCAATGACGCCGGAGGATTCGAGGTCCTTGAGGCGCTTCGACAGAAGCGCGGGCGACATGCGCGGCACGCCTCGCCTCAGATCGTTGAAGCGCGTCGTCCCGACGACCAGTTCACGCAGGATGAGCAGCGTCCATCGCGCCCCGAGAACTTCCGCTGCCATCGCAACGGGACAAAACTGGTGGTAGCTGCCTTCGGTCATCGCCAGCTCCCGTGCCTATTTCACAAACTTAAAGAGACCTACTCCGTATTCACGAGTTAAGCGCAGGCCGCTCCGCCCTCGCTAGTTCAGAATCTATACCGGGCCGCTTCATTTCCAGAACTGGAGCGCTTCGCCCGAACATGAAATCCATTTTACCCAACGGCGCAAGGTCCCGTCGACCAAAATAGCGCCGGATGGAGGACGAACATGACCGAACTCACGATCCGCACTCTGGACGCGGTCCGAACCCTTCCCGAGGAGACCATCTCGGCCCTGCGCAGTCAGCTCCGGGGCTCCATCGCCCTGCCGGGCGAAGCGGGCTACGACGAGGCCCGCACCGTCTGGAACGCGATGATCGACCGCCGCCCGGCTTTCGCCGTCCGCTGCCTCGGCGCGTCCGACGTCATGCAGGCATTGGCGCTCGCCAGGCGCGAGAGGCTTCTGGTCGCGGTCCGCGCCGGCGGCCACAACATCGCCGGGAGCGCCGTCTGCGAAGGCGGACTCCTCCTCGACCTGTCGCTCATGAGGTCGGTCCGGATCGATCCCGTCGCGCGCATCGCCTATGTCGAGCCGGGCGCGACGCTGGCCGATTTCGACCGCGAGGCGCAGGCCTTCGGCCTCATGACTCCGCTCGGCATCAATTCGACGACAGGAGTCGCCGGCCTCACGCTCGGCGGCGGCATAGGCTGGACGACCCGCAAGTTCGGGCTGACCGATCGACAATCTGATCTCCGCTGACGTCGTGACGGCGGACGGCGCATTCGTAACTGCGCGAGCGAAGCGGAGCATTCGGATCTCTTCTGGGCTCTGCGCGGCGGCGGCGGCAACTTTGGCGTCGTCACCTCCTTCGCGTTCCAGCTTCATCCGCTCGGGCCGCAGATCATGTCGGGCGTCGTCGTACATCCGCTGGACGACGCGAAAGACCTGCTGCCGCAGTTCCGGCGGATCGCGAACGAAGCCCCGGACGAACTCACGACCTGGGCCGTCATGCGCAAGGCGCCGCCCTTCCCGTTCGTGCCGCCGGAATGGCACGGGCGCGAGGTTCTTATCTTCGCCGCCTGCTACGCGGGCGACATGGCGGAAGGCGAGAAGGCGATGCGCCCGTTACGCGCGCTCGGCAAGCCGATCGCCGATGTGATTTCGCCGCACATGTTCGCCGGCTGGCAGTCTGCCTTCGATCCGCTGCTGACCCCCGGCGCCCGCAACTACTGGAAGAGCCACGACCTTGCCGACCTTTCGGACGGAGCGATCGACGCGATTCTCGGCGCGGCGCGGACCCTGCCCTCGCCCGAGTGCGAAATCTTCATCGCGCATGTCGGCGGCGCCATGGCTCGGATCGCGCCTGACGCGACCCCCTGGCCGAACCGCAACGCGCATTTCGTGATGAACGCTCACGGGCGCTGGCGTGAGAAGAATGAGGACGCGACCTGCATCGGTTGGGCGCGCGGGCTTTTCGAAGCGGTAGCCCCGTTCGCACTCGGGAGCGTCTACGTCAATTTCATGCCGGAGGACGAAGCCGGCCGGGTCGAGAGCGCCTACGGAGCGAACTATCGCCGGCTTACCGAGATCAAGCGCCGCTACGACCCGGACAATCTGTTCCGCATGAACCAGAACATCACGGCCGGCCGAAGAATCCGAGGGAATGGAGGGGAACATGAACGAGACTGTCAGACTGCACGCCCGCGAAACTCTCAGCGCCTCCGCGAAGGCGGAGGCGCATTGCCGTCGCGCGCTCGAACTTCTGTTGACGCAGCGACGGAACCCCGGCCCGGAAGTCGATCGCGCGCTCGCCGAGAACCCACGCTGCCTTTTCGCGCATTGTGTTCGCCTGGCGCTCATCGTGCGCGCGGACGACAAGACGAAGCTCCCGCAGCTCGCCGAAAGCGCGGCCGCTATCGAGGCGGCAGGTCCGGGCGCAGGCGACACGGCGCGCCGCCACGCGGCCGCGGCTTGCGCCTGGGCGGAGGGCGACGCCGCGCTCGCGCTCGAATTGTACGGCGCCATCGTCGTCGACCAGCCGAGAGATGTCCTTGCGCTCGCCGTCGCTCACGCGCTCGACTTCCGGCTCGGTCGCCGGCGGATGCTGCGCGACCGCGTGGCGCAGGTTTTCCCGGAGTGGAGCGCGAAGACGCCGGGCTACGCGAGCGTGCTTGCGATGTACGCCTTCGGCCTCGAGGAGAACGGGGAATATGCTCGCGCCGAGAAGACGGCGCGCCGCGCGCTGTCGCTCGATCGGGGCCATCCGGGGGCGATCCATGTTCTCGCTCATGTCCTCGAAATGCAGGGCCGCGCGCGCGAAGGCATCGCGTTCCTCGAAGACACGAAGGCGGCGTGGACGCGCGCGGAGGGCCTGTCCGGCCATCTCGCCTGGCACAAGGGTCTCTTTCATCTCGATGCAAACCAGCCTGCCGCTGCGCTTCGAATTCTACGACAGGCAGATCGCAGGCGCAGGCGGGTCCGGCCTCAATGCGCTGGCGGACGCTTCCGCGCTGCTGTGGCGGCTGTGGATTCGGGGCGTCGATGTCGGACAACGCTGGAAGGCGCTCGCCGATCGCTGGGAAGGACGGACTCTCGGAGGCGTCCGGCCATTCTACGTTGTCCACGCGATCCTGGCGTTTGCCGCCGCGCGTCGCGACGACGCGGCCGCGCGCGCCTTCGCCCTCGTCCCCGCCCTCGCAGGGGATGCGGCTTCTGCTCTGGCGCTGGAGGATGCGCTGGCGTCTCCGCTCTGCGAAGGGATACGGTCCTTCGCGCTCGGCGACTATGAAGCCTGCGTGAACTGGCTTGGGCGCGTGCGCCATTTCGCGCACCGCTGCGGCGGCAGCGTCGCCCAATGCGATCTGGTGCAGCAGACGTTCATCGAGGCGGCGTTCCGCGCGCGAAGAACTCTGCTAACCCGGGCTCTGGTCGCGGAACGCATCGCTCAGAGGCCGGCAAGCCCGTTCAACCGCGTGCTTCGCAGGCGGCTGATCATCTCGCCGGCCGCTGAAGGGGAAAGGGCGCCCCGAAGCGCCGCGTAAAGCCAGTCGGCCGGACTCCGGTTCGTCCGGGCTCCGGCCGCTCGCTCGCTTCACGGTGGCGGAGGCGCATGCCAGAATGGATGCGCCCAAAGAAGGATATCCGCGCCTTGCGCATCGCCACCTGGAACGTCAATTCGGTCCGACAGCGGATCACCCATCTGCTCGACTATCTCAAGGAGGCGAGTCCCGACGCGCTCTGCCTTCAGGAGATCAAATGCACGGACGACCAGTTTCCGCGCATGGAGATCGAGGACCTCGGCTACAATGTCGAGACGCACGGGCAGAAGGGCTTCAACGGCGTCGCGATCCTTGCGAAGCGTCCTTTCGAGGTCGCGCGCGGTCTGCCCGGCGACGACGCGGACACGCAGTCGCGCTATATCGAGGCCGTGATCCCGACGGAAACAGGCGGGGCTGTGCGCGTCGCCAGCATCTACCTGCCGAACGGCAATCCGCCCGACAGCGACAAATACCCCTACAAGCTCGGCTTCATGGACCGGCTCGTGCGCCACGCGCGCAATCTCATGGCCTACGAGGAGCCGCTGGTGCTGGCGGGCGACTTCAACGTCATCCCCGAGGCCCGCGACGCCGCGCGGCCGGAACTCTGGACGAATGACGCGCTCTTCCTGCCGAAGACGCGCGAGAAATATCGCGAGCTTCTCGCGCTCGGCTTCACCGACGCCCTGCGCGCGACGACGGACGCGGGCGGTCTCTACACCTTCTGGGACTATCAGGCGGGCGCCTGGCAGAAGAACAACGGCATCCGCATCGACCACCTGCTGCTCTCGCCGCAGGCGGCGGACAGGCTGAAATCGGTCGAGATCGACAAGGCGATGCGCGGCCGCGACAAGGCGTCGGACCATACGCCGATAAGGATCGAACTCGCGGATTCGTGAGGAGCGGCGCCCGGCCCCGTCACTTCGCCCGTTCGAGCTTCACCAGCGCGGCGCCCTTCGCGTCCAGAAAGGCGAGCGTTCCGCCTTCCATCCGCCAGGAGCGCACCTCCTGAAGCGCCTTGAGATAGGATCGTTCGACGGCGTCCAGCGGAGGCGGACAGGCCATCATCGTCGCGCCCATCTGGCCGAACGTCAGGCGCTCGCCATCGACCTTCATGCCGCCGATGATCCGGTTGCAGCCGACGCTCGTCCCGATGCGGCCGTTCTCCAGCGTCTTGAAGTCGGTCTTGGCGACGTCCGGCGGCGCTGCGCCGCTCACCTCGACGATCTTCCACGCGCCCGCGAAGGGCGGCTCGCCCGCGGCCATTGCGGCGCCCGCAAGGGCAAGGGAAGCCAGAACCGCGATGGCGGACATGCGCATGCGACTACCTCCGCAACACCGGATGCGGCTCGCGCGCCTGCCAGCCCGCCCGCTCCAGCTCCGGAATCAGATGCTCCTCCTCGGGCCAGCCGACGCAGAGATAGGCGATGAAGGTCCAGTCGCGCGGCAGGTCCAGCGCCTCGGCGAGCGCCGCCGGATCGAGGACCGACACCCAGCCGACGCCGAGCCCCTGCGCGCGCGCCCCGAGCCAGAGCGTGTGCAGTGCGCAGACCGTCGAATAGCGGCGCGTTTCGGGCATGGTGCGCGCGCCGAGGCCGTGCCCCTGCGCCGTCGTCTCGTCGCAGAAAACGGCGAGATGGACCGGGGCTTCGCGCAGGCCCGCGAGCTTCAGTTCCGCATAGAGCCGCGCCCGCTCGCCCTCGTAAGCGGAAAGGGCCTCGGCGTTGGCGGCCTCGAAATTGGCGCGGACCCTCTCGCGCCGCGCTTCGTCGTCCACCCGCACGAAGCGGCTCGGCTGGCAATTGCCGACCGAGGGGGCGAGCGCGGCGAGGTCGAGCAGCGCGTCGAGCGTCGCTTCGGGAACGGCGCCCAGCCGAAACCGGCGCACGTCCCGGCGCCACGCGACGAGCTCGGCGAATTCGGCGCGGAAGCCGGCGTCGAAGAGCGGCGCGCGGTCCGCTTTCACTCTTCCGTCTATCGCCGGCGCCTGCGTGTTCATTCCGGCAGCCTAGCGCGGCGCCGGCCGCGCGGGCAAACGGAAAGGCCTCCGCCGAAGCTCAGTCCACCGGCTTCACCCCTTCGGGCTCGACGCTCAGGAGCACGCCGGTGTGAACGTCGAAGATATAGCCTTGAAGGACGAGCCTCCCCGCCGCCACCGCCTCGGCGATCCAGGGGAAGGTCCTGAGATTGGCGAGCGACACCCGCACGACCTCGGCTTCGATGCGGTCGAGCTTCGGCTCCGCCCCGCCGCCCGCCGCTTCGAGCGCCGGCTTGCCGATCTCGACCCAGGAGGCGATGAAGTCGCCCGCCTGCGGCGGCGGCCCATAGGCCATCGCGCGAACGCCGCCGCATTGGCCATGCCCGAGCACGACGATCCGGGCGACCTTCAGAACCTTCACGCCGAATTCGAGCGCCGCGCTCGTGCCGTGATGGCCGGGATCCGGCTCGTATTGCGGCACCAGCGCCGCGACATTGCGCACCACGAACAATTCGCCGGGCACGGCGGCGAAAATGGTCTGCGGATCGACCCGCGAGTCCGAGCAGGCGATCACCAGCGTCTCCGGGCTCTGCCCCCAGCGCGCAAGCGCCTCGTACCGCGCGCGCTCGCCCGGCCAGGTCTCGGCGCGGAATTTTCGATAGCCTTCGATCAGCGGGTCCATGGGCCTCTCGCTTCCATTTGCTGCGCTGCGATACGACGACGGCGTGGGGGCGGCAAGCGCCGCGCACCACGCTGGCGCAGGAAGTGAAGCCGCCGCCGCAGCGCCCGTGCTCAGTCCGCCGCGATCCGCGCCAGACCGCCCATGTATGGCCGCAGGACTTCCGGGATCTCGATCGAGCCGTCCGGCTTCTGGTAATTCTCCATGACCGCGATCAGCGCGCGGCCGACCGCGACGCCCGAGCCGTTGAGCGTATGGACGAAGCGGGTGGACTTGGCGTCGGCCGCCTTGCAGCGCGCGTTCATCCGGCGCGCCTGGAAATCGCCGCAGACCGAGCAGGACGAAATCTCGCGGAAGCGCCCCTGCCCCGGCAGCCAGACCTCGATGTCGTAGGTCTTGCGCGAGGCGAAGCCCATGTCGCCGGCGCACAGCGCGACCGTGCGGAAATGCAGGCCGAGGCGCTTCAGCACCTCTTCGGCGCAGGCCGTCATCCGCTCATGCTCCTCGCGCGCCTCCTCCGGCGTCGTGATCGAGACAAGCTCGACCTTCCGGAACTGGTGCTGGCGGATCATGCCGCGCGTGTCCTTGCCCGCCGCGCCCGCCTCCGCCCGGAAGCAGAGCGTGCCGGCGGTGAAGCGATAGGGCAGCGCCTTCTCGTCCACGATGCTTTCGCGGACGAGATTGGTCATCGGCACTTCGGCGGTGGGGATGAGCCAGAACTTGCTCGCAGCTGAATGTTAAGGTCCCAAGACTGCGCTCGAGTTCTGTCGAATTCTGGCCGTGCTCTGCATCGCTCGCTCGACAGCCTCGCTGTATCTCGCGGTCCGAGCGGCGACGAAATTGTCCTCCGGAACTTCGGCAGTTGCGCCGTCCCGAACATCGCGTCGTCGCGCACGAGCACCGGCGGCTCGATCTCCTGATAGCCATGTTCGCCGGTGTGCAGGTCGAGCATGAACAGTTCGAGCGCCCGCGAGAGGCGGGCGAGCGCGCCTTTCAGCACCACGAAGCGCGAACCGGAGAGCTTGGCCGCCGCTTCGAAATCCATGAGGCCGAGCTTTTCGCCAAGCTCGAAATGCTCCTTCGGCTTGAAGCCTTCCGGGAAAACGGGCGGCGCGCCGTGACGGCGAACCTCGACATTGTCGTTCTCGTCCTTGCCGTCCGGAACGTCGTCGAGCGGGATGTTCGGGATCGCGGCGAGTTCTTCGTTGAGCGCCTTCTCGGCCTCGCGCTCGATCGCTTCGAGTTCCGGCATGGTCGCCTTGAGGCCCGCGACCTCGGCTTTCAGGTCCTCGGCGGCCTGCGTGTCCTTGCGCGCCATCGCCGCGCCGATCTCCTTCGAGGCGGCGTTGCGTCGCTCCTGCGCGCGCTGAAGATCGAGGATCGCGGCGCGGCGCTTCTCGTCGAGCGCGATCAGCCCGTCCGCGCGCGGCGGCAGGCCGCGCCGCGCGAGGCCGGCGTCGAAGGCTTGCGGATTGTCGCGGATCGCCCTGATGTCATGCATGGGAATTCACCTGAGGAGAGCGGCGGCCCGGCGCAGCGCCCAGTCGCCGAACACGTTGAGCGCGAGGCCCGCCATTACCAGAACGCCGCCGAGAAGCTCAACCGCGCTGATGGGCTCGCGGAAAACGATCGTCGCCGCCGCCATGCCGACGATCGGCACGAGCAGCGCGAAGGGCGCGACCTCCGCCGCCGGATAATGCGAGAGCAGCCGCGCCCAGACGCCGAAGCCGAAGACCGTGCCCGCATAGGCGATCACGAGCGCCGCGACGACGAGACGCAGGCTCGGATGCGCGAGCGCCAGCAGCGGACCGGTCCCGTCCACCGCCAGCGAAAGCACGAGAAGCGGCAGCGGCGCCGCGAGACTCGACCAGACGATGAAGGCGAACATGTCGATCCGGCCGAGCGTTTTCGCGAGCACATTGCCCGCGCCCCAGAAGAAGGACGCCAGAATCACCAGCAGGAATGGTCCGAGGCTTGCGCCGGCGAGGCGCTCCGATCCGATGAGCGCCATTCCGAGAAAGCCCACGATCACGCCGATGAGCTGCGACCGCTGCGGCGCCTCGCCGAGAAACGCCCAGGCGAGTCCGATCGTGAAGAACGCCTGCGCCTGGACGATCAGCGAAGCGAGCCCGACCGGAAAGCCCTGATGGATCGCCATGAACAGGCCGCCGAACTGCCCGACTCCGATCAGGAGCCCGTAGAGGATAACCACGGAGATCGGCGCCTTCGGCGGCTTCGTGAACAGCACGAAGGGAAAGGCCGCGAGCAGAAAGCGCACCGCGGAGAGCATCAGCGGCGACGTCTCCTGCACGCCGACCTTGACCGCGATGAAGGCGAGGCCCCAGACGACCGCGACGCCAATGGCGGCCAGAGTGTCCCGCGGTCTCACGCGGCTCCCCTCGGGCGCCGCTGCGGCGACGCTCGGAAAAATGCTGGAGTGGCGGCATGAGCGACCTTGAAGCGCGCGTCCGCCGCATGGAGCAGCACCTGAATCTCCCGCCGATGACCGCAGGTTGAGGGCGCTTCGTCGCGCCGAGGGACGCTGGAGGCGCCAAGGGGCGCTCTCGTAAAGAGCCGGCGCGGTCAGGGCAACCAACAACCGCGTGATGCGGCGCTCGGAAAGGCTTCCGAAGCCGCCCGCCCCTACCCCGCGAGAGCGGACCGGGCCCGGAATCAGACCTTGGCGCTAGCCTGCGCTTCTTCGCGCTCGCGCTTCTTCTCGAGCCAGCGCACGACGATGACGGCGCCTTCGTAAAGCGCGAGCATCGGCAAAGCGAGCGAGATCATGCTGATGAGGTCCGGCGGCGTGAGGATGGCGGCGATGCCGACCACCGCGACGATCGCGTAGCGGCGCATCCGCGACATCCAGGCCGAATCGATGATCCCGGCCTGACCGAGAAGCGTGAGGATGACAGGGAGCTGGAAGGCGATCCCGAAGGCGAAGATCAGCGTCATGATCAGCGAAAGATATTCGCTCACCTTCGGCAGGAGTTCGATCGTGGCCTGGCCCGGGACGTTGACCTGCTGCAGCGACACCGAGAAGCGGATGAGCAGCGGCATGACGACGAAATAGACGAGCAGCGCCCCGCCGAAAAAAAACACCGGCGTCGCGATGAGGTAAGGCAGGAAGGCCTGCCTTTCGTGCCGGTAAAGGCCGGGGGCTACGAATTTGTAGATCTGGATCGCGATCACCGGAAAAGCGATCACCGCCGCCCCGAACATGCTGAGGCGAATGTTCGTATAGAACTGTTCGAGAAAGTGAGTTGCGATCAGCGTCGCCTTCTCGGGGCCGACCACACGCACATAGGGCTCGGTCAGGATATTGTAGATGTGCCGCGAGAAATAGAAGCAGACGAGAAAGGCCGCCATAAACGCCCACAGAGACCTGATGAGCCGCGATCGCAGCTCGATCAGGTGGTCCATCAGCGGCGCCTTGGTGGCGTCGATGTCCTCCTGACTCATTCCGCCGCGCTCTGCTTGACGGAGGCGGGCTCAGGCTCTCGTTCCGGCTCGGCGGCCGGCGGGCGAACCTCGGCGGGCGGGACGGGAGAGGGGCCGATCTCCGCCACCGCCTGTTCCGGAGCGGCGGGCGCGGCCACCGCGACAGGCGCCGGGCGCTTCCAAACCCGAGGGTTTGGGCTCCTCAAGCGAAACCGTGGAGGTTCCGATGCTCGATTGTTCCGCCGCCTTTGTCACGTCGTCCCGAACCATGCCGACCGGATCGAAGGTCTCCTGGATCCTGGTCTGGTTCTTGAGCTCCTCGAGCTCCTTGCGCACGCCGTCCAGATCCGCTTCCCGCATGGCGTCCATGAACTGCCCCTGGAACTCCGCCGCCATGCGCCGCATCCGGCCGACGAACTGGCCGACCGTGCGCATCACGCGCGGCAAATCCTTGGGCGGGATCACCGCGAGCGCGACGATCGCCACAACCATCAGCTTGCCAATATCGAAATCGAACATCGAAACGGGTCCGGGCGCCCTGCGTCAGTCCCTTTGCCGCAGGGGCGACGCTCGGCTGGCGTCAAGGCCAGCGAGACGCCTTCGCTCAGTTGAGCTTGCGCTCAGCTGACCTTGTGGACGTCGTTGGCGTCGACGCCGACCCGATTCTCGATCGGACGCGGGGGAGCGGAAGCGGCAGGCTTCACCTCCTCGTCGTCGTCCGAGAGGCCTTTCTTGAAGGATTTCACACCCTTGGCGACATCGCCCATCAGGTCGGAGATCTTGCCCTTGCCTCCGAACAGGAGCAGCGCCACTGCGCCGAACAACATCCAGTGCCAAATGCTAAAGCTACCCATGGCCATTTTCCCATGCGTTTGCGAGATAAGCCCGCGGCGCAACCGACTTTGAGTGCAAACCTAAGCGCGGGACAAGGCAAAAACAAGCCGCCGTTACAAGCCAAAAGCTTAAAGCGCTGAGGATTTCGTCTTGCCGCCGCGAGGGGGGCAAGGCCAGAATGACGGCGGAGGGAGCAAACCCCATGAGCCGCATCGCCGAACGCCTCGCCGAACTCGGAATCGTCCTGCCGAAACCGGCGGCGCCCGTCGCGAACCATGTTCCCTTCGTGCGGACGAGCGGAACGGCGCCTTGAGGCCGGTCAACGCTCCGGCCTGGCTGACCGCCCGGCCGATCGCCCATCGGGGCCTGCATGATTCGGCCGCCGGGCTCGTCGAGAATTCGCTCGCCGCCGCCGAGGCGGCGATCGCGGGCGGTTTCGCCATCGAATGCGACGTGCGACTGAGCCGCGATCAGGAGCTTTTCGTCTTTCACGACGACGGGCTCGACCGGCTGACGAATCTGAAGGGTCCCTTCCGGGCGCGCGACGCGTCCGAAATCCAGGCGGCCCGGCTCAAGGGCTCGGACGAGCCGCCGCCGACCTTCGCGGAACTGCTGGCGCTCGTCGCCGGCCGGACGCCCATCGTCTGCGAGCTGAAGAGCCGCTTCGACCGCGACTTTCGCCTCGCCGACCGCATCGTCCCCTTCGCCGCCTCGTATTGCGGGCCGCTGGCCTTCAAGAGCTTCGACCCCGATCTCGTGGCTTATCTGCGGCTGCGCTGGCCGGACTTCGGGCCGCCGGGGGCGCCCTGCCCTGTCGGCGTCGTGGCGGAAGGGTCCTACGACGATCCCTATTGGGATTTCCTCGTCGCCTGAGCAGAAGCGGAGCATGGCAGCCTTCGACCACCGCGACCGGAGCCTGCCCGATTTCCTGTCGTTCAACGTCGATCACCTGCCGCATAAAGTCCCCTTCTTCGAGAAGGAGCTGCACGGCCTGCCGGTCATGGTCTGGACCGTGCGGACGGAGGCGCAGCGCGAAGCCGCGCGCAAATGGGCCGACCAGATCGTATTCGAGGGCGATCCGGGGTCCCAATGACGAGGCGCGCACCCGGGAAAAGGCTCGGGAGGCGCGGCCCCGGTAGCGGACCCGAACTTCGCCTTGCCCGCGCCGCGTCGGGACCGTAAGGCGAAAGCGAAACGCGCGGCAGGAGGGAAAAGCATGGCGATCGACGGGAAGTGGAATCTCACCATCAAGACGCCGATCGGCGACCAATCCTCGGTGCTCGAAGTGACGTCCGCGGGCGGCAAGCTCACCGGCAAGCAGCACGCCGATCAGGGAACTCAGGACATCGACAACGGGGAGATCACCGGCGACGAGGCCAGCTGGTCGATCGACATCGTCGTGCCGATGCCGATGACGCTGACCTTCAACGGCACGGTGTCGGGCGACACGATCGCCGGCACCGTTCAACTCGGCGCCTTCGGCCAGTCGTCCTTCAGCGGCATGCGGGCCTGAGGGCGGCCCCGACGAGGGGCGCGCCGCCGGCGCCACAGAGAAAACGCGAAGCCCTGACGCAAACGGGGCGGCCGAAGCCGCCCCGTCCGCAGGCCTGAGCCGCGTGTCCCGTTATTTCTTGACCAGCGGACAGGCCGGGTTCACCGGGCCGTAGGCTTCCTCGCCCGACATTTTCTTCACGACCTTGTAATAGTCCCAGGGGGCCTTCGACTCCGAGGGCTTCTTCACCTGCATCACATACATGGAATGCTCCAGCAGTCCGTCGGGACGGATGACGCCGTCGCTGGTGAACATGTCGTCGACCTTCGTCTTGTGAAGTTGCTCCATGACCTTGTCAGGGTCGGTCGTGCCGACGGCCTTGACGGCGTTGAGATAGGTCAGCGTCGCCGAGTAATAGGCGGCCTGATTGTAGGTCGGCATGGCGCCCGTCTTGTCGAAGAAGCGCTTGCCGAAGGCGCGGCTCTTGTCGTCGAGGTCCCAATACCAGGCGGCGGTCAGGTAGAGGCCCTGCGCGGTATCGAGGCCGACCGCGTGAATGTCGGTCAGGAAGGCGAGAAGCGCGGCGGGCTTCATCGTGTTCGTGAGGCCGAACTCATGCGCGGCCTTGAGCGAATTCGAGAAGTCGGCGCCCGCATTGGCGAGGCCGACCACCTGCGCTCCCGAGCTCTGGGCCTGCAACAGGTAGGACGAGAAGTCCGACGTCCCGAGCGGCGCCCGCACCGAGCCCAGGACCTTCCCGCCGCCAGCCTCCACGACATGGGTCGCCGCCTGCTGCAACTGCGTGCCGAAGGCATAGTCGGCCGTCAGGAAGAACCAGGTCTTGCCGCCCTGATCGAGGATCGTCTTGGCCGTGCCGTTGGCCAGCGCCGTCGTGTCGTAGCCGTAATGGACCATGTAGGCGTTGCAGTCTTTGCCGGTGAGCGACGCGCCCGCGGCGCCGATTGCGAAAAACGGAATCTTCTTTTCTTTGGCGACCGGCGCCATGGCGAGGCTCACGCCCGTGTTCGAGCCGCCGAGCAGCATCGTCAAGCCGCCCGTGTCCGCCCATTCGCGGAACTTGCTCGCGCCGAGGTCGGGTTTGTTCTGATGGTCGGCGGTCAGGAAGTCGATCGGCTTGCCGAGCACGGAGCCGCCAAAATCCGCGATCGCCATCTTGATTCCCTCGACCGCCCGCGGGCCGTTCACATCGGCGTAGGGTCCGGACATGTCGTCGATGTCGCCGATGACCACTTTGTCGGACGCCGCATGCGCGCCGAGCGGCGCCAGCGAGACAAGGAGCGCAGCCGAGACCGACGCGAGCCATTTCCTAAAATTCATTTTTGTTTTCCTCCCGTTAGGGCTCGCGTTGCTTCGCCCAGCCCGTCTGTTCGTTTGACGATATTCGGGGCAAAATTGCGACAGCGACATGCGCTCATCGTCGCGCGCGCCAAACAAAACAGGGCGGCCCGAAGGCCGCCCTGTCCGCATGAACCAAGAGGAAGGAAACGCGCTTAGCGCTTCGAGAACTGGAAGCTCGCGCGCGCCTTGCGGTGGCCGTACTTCTTGCGCTCGACGACGCGGGAGTCGCGGGTGAGGAAGCCCTCCTTCTTGAGCGCGGGGCGAAGATCCGGCTCGTAATAGGTGAGCGCCTTGGCGATGCCGTGGCGAATCGCGCCGGCCTGGCCCGAGAGGCCGCCGCCCATGACGGTGACGCTGATGTCGTACTGGGTGATGCGGTCGGCAATGACGAGCGGCTGGCTCAGGATCATGCGCAGCACGGGGCGCGCGAAATACTGGTCGAGCGGCTTGCCGTTGACGGTGGCCTGGCCCTTGCCGGGCTTCAGCCAGACGCGGGCGACGGCGTTCTTGCGCTTGCCGGTCGCATAGGCGCGGCCGAGCTTGTCGAGCTTCTGGACGTGGATGGGCGCGTCGGCCGCGGAAGGCGGGGCGACGGACGAGGACTTGAGGTCCGAGAGGGACGAAAGGGTCTCAGCCATGGGGATCAGGCGCTCCGGCTGTTCTTGGGATTCATCTTGGCGATGTCGAGCACGACCGGCTGCTGGGCCTCGTGCGGATGATCGGGGCCCTTGTAGACCCTGAGATTGCCGAGCTGCTTACGGCCGAGCGGCCCGCGCGGAAGCATGCGCTCGACCGCCTTCTCGACGATGCGCTCGGGATACTTTCCCTCGAGGATCGACTTGGCGGAGCGTTCCTTGATGCCGCCGATATAGCCCGTGTAATGGTGATAGACCTTCTGGTCGCGCTTGCGGCCGGTCAGGACGACCTTGTCCGCATTGACGACGATCACATTGTCGCCGTCGTCCATGTGGGGCGTGAAGCTGGGCTTGTGCTTGCCGCGCAGGCGCATGGCGACGATGGTCGCGAGCCGCCCGACGACAAGACCCTTGGCGTCGATGAGAAGCCACTTCTTCTCGATCTCGGCCGTCTTGGTCGAATGGGTTTTGCCGAACATGATGGTTCCGTGAGTTCCTGAGTGGCGCGGCTTTTGGGGGAGCGCGCGTAAATTGTCAAGCCGGAGAGCCTTGGACAGGCCGGAAATCTGGCGCTCTGCACGATATGGTATTATGATACCTTCTTGACGCAAGCGGATCGGCGGCGTCGATCCGCGAAAGGTCATCCGTATCACTGCGGCGAACCTGGCCTAAAAAGGGCGGCCATGCTGCGGCCAATGTGGACAGCGGCGCCGCATGGGTTACGAGTTTGGTTCTTCGCCTTTACCCTGCCCCCGGATGACAACGCTCTCGGGGCGCTGCGCTGTGCCGAAGTGACGGAGGTTTTTAGCTATGAACGCCCCTTTGCCTCAAAAGACGTCTGATACCGACACACAAGCGGCGATCCTCGACGAGGTGCTCGCGCGCTTTGAAGGCACCGACAATGCCCGGCTGCGCGAAATTATGCTCAGCCTTATTCGCCATCTGCACGCGTTTGTACGCGAGACGAAGCTCACATGGGCGGAATGGGAACGCGGCATGGCGTTTCTTGCGACGGCGGCGAGCGTCACGGGATCAGGGCGTAACGAGTTCATCGCGCTTTCGGATTCCATCGGAGTCAGCATGCAGGTGCTGGCCGCCTCGCAGCCGAAGCCGGCGGGGGCGACGATTCCGACCCTGATAGGCCCATTCTTCATCGATGACGCGCCGGTGTTTCCCTCCGGGGCCGATATTTCCAACGGCGCATCCGGCGAGCCTCTTTATGTCTCCGGGCGCGTGCTGGATACCGCAGGGCAACCGGTTGCCGACGCCGTGCTGAACGTATGGCAGTCCGACGATCGCGGTTTGTATGACGTGCAGGACAATTTCGACCCTTCGCAAATGTGGGGCCGTGGCCAAATCCGCTGCGACGCCGAGGGACGGTATGCGTTCTGGAGCGTAATGCCGACCGCCTATCCAGCGCCGATGGACGCCGCCCTGGGCGAACTGATCTACGCGACGACGCGGCGCTGGTGGCGGCCAGCGCATCTGCATTTCGCGATCCAGACCGAGACGGCCGATCCGCTGGTGACGCATATCTTCGTAAGGGGCAGCGATTACATCGATGAAGATGTGGCGTTTGGCGTCCGCCCGGCGCTGATCGCGGATTTTGCCGCGAACGAAGCCGGCGTCGCCCCTGACGGCAAAGTCATGGATACGCCCTTCCGCACCCTCGCCTACGATTTCGTTTTGACGCGCGGCGGGCGCTGACGGCGACCAACATTCTCTTCTGATTTTCCGACTTACCGGCTATGATGGTTCATCGTCATCAAGCCGGAAGCCGCCATGCGCGAAACCGTCAAAGCCGCTGCCCCCTGCCGCGAAGGTCGACGGCCATGTTTTGGCCATCCCTTCGCCATTCCGAGGCCATCGGCTGCGCCGGCGCCGGAAGGAAATGTCAGCGCAACCGCTTGAAATGTCTCAATTCGCGGAAGGAAATGGCGGGCTTTTCGGGCCGTTTTTCGCTGAAAATCGCATCGAATACGCTTCTTTTCGCGTGTTTGAGGCCAGAATGATCACGGAATCGCATCGAAAGCGCGCCAAAACGTCCGCCGCTCACTCGCGCCGATGCGTCCACCTGTCGGGCGATAGGCCATCCTGATAGGGTGAGGCGGGGCGCGTGGGTCGGAGGATGAGCCGAATGAACGTCACGCTCGAAGGCTACTGCGCCTGCAGCTATGTGCGTTACCGGCTGTCCTCGCGGCCGATGTTCGTCCATTGCTGCCATTGCCGCGACTGCCAGCGGCAGACGGGCAGCGCCTTCGTGCTCAACGCCCTGATCGAGACGGACCGGGTCGAGCTCCTGTCCGGAGTTACGGAGCCCGTTCCGGTTCCCACCGACAGCGGCCGGCCGCATGTCATCCACCGTTGTCCGAAATGCCGGATTGCGCTGTGGAGCCACTATGGCGGCCGGGAGCAGCTTGCCTTTGTCCGTGTCGGGGCCCTTGACGATCCGTCGGCGCTCCCGCCCGACGTGCACATCTACACGCGCTCCAGGCTGCCCTGGATCGCCCTGCCCCCGGAGGTCCCGGCTTTCGAGGCCTATTACGACTCGAGCAAACTCTGGCCCGCGGAGAGTCTCGCGCGGCGAAAGGCGCTGCTCGGGTGAGGGGCGCCGTCCTTCGCGCCTGCGGGGCAGCCCTTGCCGCCTTGCCAACCCTGGCTTTCGCTCAGGATGGAGAGCCCGCCAACACGCTCGCGGACATGAGCCGCCAGTTCTCCGCCTGCATGAGCCATCATTCGCTCGGACCTCCCGGCTCGCAGATGACCATCGCCTTCGCCATGCGGCGCGACGGCTCGATCTTCGGCAAGCCGCGTGTCAGCTATTCGCATTTCGAGGGCGACGCGGCCCAGCGCGACGCCTTCGCCGCCGCGGTCCGGCAGGCGATCGAAGCCTGCCTGCCGCTCAAGGTGACGCCCGCCCTCGGCGCCGCCATCGCGGGGCGCATCTTCACCGTGACGCTCGGTCGGGAAGCGCCCGGCGCTTAAGCCTGCCGGCGCTTTTCCCCGCCGGCTGCGCCAGGCGCCGGGTCCTGCCAGGATTTCAGCGAGAAGATGAGCAGGGAAATCACGATACAGCCGAGGCCCACGAAAAAGGTCCGGTCGAAAGCGAAGTGAAGCGCCGCGATCCAGCGCGACATGACGAAGGACAGCAGCGTCGTCAGCGCCGGCACGAGATTGAAGAACATGCTGACAAAGCCGTTGTCGCCGCCCGTGACGCTGAGGGCGACCTGATACAGGACCCGCGCGAACGAGCCCGCCAGGATCGTGCCAACGATCATCAGAGCCATCACGCGCCAGTGATCCAGCGTAAGCTCCGACCGCTGGTGGAGGATGAACAGCGTCGTTGGAATCAGCACGAGATTCGCGACCAGAAAATTCGCGGCGATCGCGGCGGATTCGTCAAACTTGCCGAACCATTTGCCGATCAGCGTCGCGCCCAGCGCGTAGCAGAGGGGCACGGGGAGGATGTAGATCCAGCTCCCCCGCATGAAGTTCTCGCCAAGTTCGGCCATCGACGGACGACCGGCCTCGCCGATCTGGCTCCAGGCCACCGCCATGGCGCCCGCGAAGGCGCCGGCGAGGCAGGCGAAGAATACGAGCGGCGAGACCGGTATCGGAACGCGAGCCAGCAGGAGGGCGACGAGCGCCGCCCAGAAGGGCGAGAGGTTGAGGAAGGCCGAGACAATGATGGGATGCGTTCCGCTGAGACCCCGGTCGTACAGGAGCAGTCCCGTCAGGCCGATGGCGAGGAGCAGCGCAAGTTTTCCGTAGTTCGAAGGGTTCCCAAGCAGCGCGGCGAGATCGTTGCGGCTTCTGCGGCGAGCCATCAGCAGGGGAATCGAGATCAACAACGCAATCTGCGTCAGGCAGACGAATTGAAGCGTGCTGACGCGCTTGGCCGCGAGGAACGAGAACGGCTCCTGCGTCGCCAGCAGGCAGGCGGTGACTGTCCCGTAGAGGCTGCCAAGCCTGTAATTTCCGCGCGTGCTCATTCCCCTCCCAGTAACAATCTCCGGCAGGGAAAAGTGGGCCTCACGCAAACTCCGCCTTATGCAAATCTCTCAAAGACGCGCCGTTACGGAGGGTCGCCGTGGCGATATCGTCAGGGACCTCACCGCCCCAGCATCAGCATCAGGTTCTGGACCGCCGCGCCGGACGCGCCCTTGCCGAGATTGTCGAACTTGGCGACGAGCACGGCCTGACGGCGGGTCTCGTTGGGCAGCACGTGGATCTCGATGGCGTTCGTGCCGTTGAGCGCCTCGGCCTCGAGGCGGGGCGTCTCGTTCGCCTCCGCGACGACCGTGAAATACTCCCGCCCGCGATAATGCTCGGCGAAAGCGGCCCGCAGGTCCTGAGCGGTTGGCTTGCCCGGAAGGGCGTCGAGATGCAGCGGAATGCTGACCAGCATGCCCTGCCGGAAATTGCCGACCGATGGCACGAAGATCGGCCGGCGCGCGAGGCCGGAATAGACTTCGATCTCAGGCATATGCTTATGCTCGAGCCCGAGCCCATAGAGCTCGAACGCCGGCGCGCGGCCCGAACTCATAGGCCTCGATCATCGCCTTCCCGCCGCCCGAATAACCGCTGACCGAAGTGATGGCGATATACTCGTCCCTCGCCAGGAGGCCCGCATCGACCAGCGGCCGCAGGAGCGCGACCGCTCCGGTCGCGTGACACCCGGGGTTCGTGACCTTGCGCGCCTTGGCGATCTTCTCGTCCTGTCCTCTGGCCAGTTCCGGAAAGCCGTAGGTCCAGCCGGGCGCGACCCGATGCGCCGACGACGCGTCGATCACGCGCGGCGCGGACTCCCCCATGGCGTCGATAAGCCGCGCCGCCTCCTTCGCCGCCTCGTCCGGCAGGCAAAGGATGACCACATCGGCCTGGGAATAGACCTGGCGCTTGGCTTCCGGGTCCTTTCGCGCCTCGGCCGACAGGCTCGCAAAGCGGAGGCCGGCGACGCCCGCGAGCTTGTCGCGGATCTGGAGACCGGTGGTGCCGGCCTCGCCATCGATGAAGATCGTAGCGGCGTCGATCAGGGAATCGATATTGTTCATGGCCTTAAGCCTATTTCTTCATCGGAACGACGAGCAGAGCGCGTCCAGACGGTTACGCCTCTTTCTTGCACTTCTGTGTCATCGTCAAGACGAAGCGAGCCGCTGGGGCCGGCGGCCTGCATGACAACATTCCTGCCGGCCGCCTGTTCAAGGCGGGCTGCGCGCCCTTACATCGAAGCGGGACGAGCTTCGATCGGATCAGGGCTTTGCGCGGCATCAATCTCGGCGGGATCGCGGCGATCTATCGTTATGAATTGTCGCGCACGATCCGGACGATCGGGCAGAGCGTGGCGACGCCCGTCATCACGACCGCGCTTTACTTCATCGTCTTCGGCTCCGCGATCGGATCGCGCATGAGCGAAATTGGCGGGGTGAGCTACGGCGCCTTCATCGTTCCGGGGCTCATCATGCTGACGCTCCTGACCCAGAGCGTCTCGAACGCCTCGATCGGCATCTATTTCCCGAAATTCACCGGCACGATTTTCGAGATCCTGTCGGCGCCCCTCTCCGCAGTCGAGACGGTCGTCGGTTATGTCAGCGCCTCCGCGACCAAGTCGATCGGCATCGGCCTCATCATTCTGGCGACGGCCACGCTGTTCGTGCCGGTCCACATCGAGCATCCGCTCTGGATGATCGCCTTCCTGGCGCTGACCGCCGTCGCCTTCAGCCTCTTCGGTTTCATTATCGGGGTCTGGGCCAAGAACTTCGAGCAGCTCGCGGTCATCCCGGCGCTCATCGTCACGCCCCTCACCTTCCTCGGCGGCGCCTTCTATTCGATCGACATGCTGCCGCCCTTCTGGCGGAGCGTCAGCCTGTTCAATCCGGTCGTCTACCTGATGAGCGGCTTCCGCTGGAGCTTCTTCGGGCGCAGCGATGTCGGCGTCGAGGCAAGCGTCGCTTTCACGCTCGGGCTCATCGCGGTCTGCCTTGCGGCGCTGACCCTCATCTTCCGCACAGGCTGGCGGCTGAAGCCCTGACTCTCAGGTGACGCCGTTCCGCCGCGCGGCCGACGTCCATTCGAAGGCGGCTCGTTCCTGCGGCATCGGGAAGAGCCGGATCGGCACGGCGGACACATCGAAGCCCGCGAGCTTGGCGCCTGCCATCTGATCGGGATCGGCGACAACCGCGATGCGCACGAGGTTCTTGTGCGCGAGCGAGGCCTCCGTCAGGCCCCGGGCGAGTTCCACCAGATAGCCGTCGAAATCAGGATCGATGACGACCGCGAGCCCGGTGGCCGCGATGGTCGGTCCGAGCGCAGCGTCGAGCGCCGCGCCGACGTCGCTGGCGACAACCGTCCCGCTGGCGCGCAAGGCGAGAGTGTCCGCAGGCGCATCCGGAATTCGCTCCAGCATGGCGTCTCGCTCCTTCGCTTGGGGCTGATGGCGGCCCAGGGGGAGTGTACCAGATTTCAGTCGGCGCGCGAGCGGGTCAAGCCGGGAACCGCTTCAGCCGGCCATGCGCTTCGCGAAGCTCTCGAGATTGACCGCGCCTCGCCGATGCGTGCCTTCGCCGATCTTGCGCTCGCCATCGTGCGCCTCGACCGCGAAGGTCACGCTGCGCCCCTCGACCGCGATGACCCTCGCCGAAGCGACGACCGTGCGGCCGACCGGCGTGGCCGCAAGATGGCGCACGTTGACCTCACTGCCTACCGTCACCCAGCCAGCCGGCAGATGCTGTGCGATTGCCGCGCCCGACGCCAGCTCCATCGCGAGGATCATCATGGGAGTCGCATAGACATAAGGCATCCCGGTGACGAGAGCCCCGACTGTCAGCTCGGGCGTGACCAGGACCTCCTTCCGTCCCTCCATGCCCGGGACGATATCGTGCAGCGGATCGGCCATCGGTCCCATTTCTGTCGAGGGCGCAATCCTGCCGCGAGGTCCGCCCACGTCCAGTCTATGCAACGGGCGACTGCCCCAACGCGTGCGAAACGGCGCGCCTCACAAGGAGGCGCGCCGCCTTCGTCAGCCCTCGATCGTGGCGCCCCACGAGCCCCAGATATAGATGCAGGTGAACAGGAACAGCCAGACCACGTCGACGAAATGCCAATACCAGGCCGCGAACTGGAAGCCGGTGTGCTGCTTTGGCGTCATCTGCCCCATGAAGGCGCGGACCAGGCAGACGATCAGGAACGCCACGCCGATGATGACATGGGCGCCGTGGAAACCTGTCGCCATGAAGAATGTCGCGCCGTAGATCGAATTCTTGAAGGCGAACGGCGCGTGCATGTACTCGTAACCCTGCGTGAATATGAACAGGATGCCGAGCACGACGCCGAGCCCGAGGAAATTCTTGAACTGCTGCCGGTTCCCTTCGATCAGGCCCTCGTGCGCGACGTTGACCGCGAAGCTCGACGTCACAAGAACAAAGGTGTTCATCAGCGGCAGGCGCAGCGGATCGAGAACTTCGGTCCCCTTCGGGGGCCATATTCCGCCGGTGAAATCCAGCCGGCCGTAGACCTGGGGATTCGCCGCGCCGCCTGCCGAGCCGAAGAACGCCCAGAACCACGCCACAAAGAACATGACTTCCGAGGCGATGAACAACAGCATGCCGATTTGGAGACCGTGCCGGACAAAACTGTTGTGGTGACCGCCTTCGGCTTCGATGATGACATCCCGCCACCATCCGGCCATCGTGAAGAGCAAGCCGGCAATGCCGATTGCGAGCCCGAGCGTGGTCTCGCCCCGCATAAACAGCACCAGCCCCATGGCCGTGACGAAAGCGAAGAAAGCCCCCACGATCGGCCAGGGACTCGGCTCGACGAGGTGAAATGGGGTCTTGGTCGGCGTCGTCGCCGCGTCGGTCATCGTTTTCTCCCTGGATCCATCATCCCGCCGGGCCGTCGCGCCGGGCCTCGTCGGCCGAGGCGCGCGACGGAGGCGCGGCGAAAAGCGTGTAGGACAGCGTGATCGAATCGACGTGCGCCATCGATTCGTCCTTCTCAAGCTCGGGATTGAGAAAGAACACGACCGGCCATTCGGCCTTCTCGTGCGGCCCGAGCGTCTCGTCCTTGAAGCAGAAGCACTGAATCTTGTCGAACCAGGCGCCCGAGACAGCCGGCTCCACGTTGAAGGTCGGATGGACGGTGATCTCCCGGTCCGTCAGGTTCTCCGCCCGGAAGAAGACAGTCGCCGTCTTGCCGGGCCGAACATGGATGGCGTCCGTCTCCGCCTCGAACTTCCAGGGCAAGCCTGGCGCAACATTGGCGTCGAAAGCGACCCGCAGGATGCGCTTGCCCTGCGCATCCGCGGTCACCCCGTCGACCCGTTGCGGCGTACCGTCGTACCCCGTCGCCCGGCAGAAGGCGATGAAGAACGGAGCCGCCGCATAGGTCAACGCGATCATTCCCACGACCACAGCTGCCCCGCTCGCGGCCAGCAGACGGTTCCGGAGCGCCGCCTTCCGGTGAGCGACGCTTACCCGTTCAAGCGGAGTGGTCACGCGTGGCTCGGCGTGGCGCCGGCGGGCGCGTGATGGTCGTCGTCCTCCGGGATCGGGGGCGGCGTCAGGAACTGGTGGAACGGAGGCGGAGAAGACAGCGTCCACTCCAGCGTGGTGGCGCCCGGACCCCACGGATTGGCGGGCGCCGGCCGCTTCGCCTTGAACGCGTCGTAGAGGATGTAGAGGAACAGCAGCGTACCGATCCCCGCGATGAACGCGCCTATCGACGAGACGAAGTTCCAGAATGTGTATGCGCTCGTGTAGTCGATGATGCGGCGCGGCATTCCGGCGAAACCAAGGAAATGCTGCGGGAAGAAGACCAGGTTAATGCCGACGAAAATCAGCCAGAAGTGAATCTTCGCTTTGGCCTCGTCGTAGAGGTAGCCGCTCATCTTCGGGAACCAGTAGTAGAACCCGGCGAAGATCGAGAAAACGGCGCCCAGAGACATCGTGTAGTGGAAATGCGCGACAACGTAATAGGTGTCGTGCAGATAACGGTCCACCGCCGCATTGGCCAGCACCACCCCGGTCACGCCGCCGACGGTGAAGACGAAGATGAAGCCGATCGCCCATAGCATCGGCGCCCGCAGCGACAGCGATCCCCCCCACATCGTCGCGATCCAGGAGAAGATCTTCACGCCGGTCGGCACCGCGATCACCATCGTGGCCAGCACATAATAGCGCTGCGCATTCAGCGACATGCCGGTGGTGAACATGTGATGCGCCCACACGACGAAGCCGAGCAGCGCGATCGCGAGCATCGCATAGACCATGCCGACATAACCGAAGACGGGCTTGCGAGCGAAGGTCGATACGATCTGGCTGATGATGCCGAAACCGGGGATGATGAGAATATAGACCTCGGGATGGCCGAAGAACCAGAAGATGTGCTGATAGAGGATCGGATCGCCGCCGCCCGCCGGATCGAAGAAGGTCGTGTGGAAGTTACGGTCGGTCAGGAGCATCGTCAGCGCGCCGGCCAGCACCGGAAGCGAGAGGAGCAGAAGGAACGCCGTCACCAGCACGGACCATACGAACAGCGGCATCCGGAACATCGTCATGCCCGGAGCGCGCATGTTGAAGATCGTTGCAATGAAATTGACCGAGCCGAGGATCGACGAAGCGCCCGCGATATGCATCGACAGGATGACGAAGTCCGCCGCAGGCCCGGGCGTACCGACCGTGGACGAGAAGGGCGGATAAAGCACCCAGCCGCCCGCGAAGCCCTTCATGCCCGCCGCGCCCTCGACGAACATCGAGATGATCGCCAGCAGGAACGACGCCGGCAGGAGCCAGAAGGACAGGTTGTTCATGCGCGGGAAGGCCATGTCCGGCGCCCCGATCATGATCGGCACGAACCAGTTGCCGAAGCCGCCCATCATCGCCGGCATCACCATGAAGAAGATCATGATGACGGCGTGCGACGTGAAGAACATGTTGTAGAGGTTCTTGGCCGCGTCGACCGACCCGTCGCCATCCAGGATCGCCGACAGGACCGGGAAGACCTGAATGCCCGGCGTCATAAGCTCGGCCCGGATCAGGATCGAGAGCACCATCCCGACCAGGCCCGCGATGATCGCGAAGATCAAATAGAGCGTGCCGATGTCCTTGTGGTTGGTCGACAGAAGATAACGCCGCCAGCCCATCGGGTGGCCGTGGTCGTCATGACCCTCATGAACGTCATGCGCGTGCGCGTCGGCATGAGTGACTTCGCTGACTGACGCCATTTTCCTTCGGCTCCCAAACTCTTCTCTTTACGTGACGGTGCTCGGCCCGTCAGGGTTTCACGGTTTCGGCCTGCGCGAGATCGACGCCGTCGACGCGCGCGAACTGTTTCTTCGCACTGTCGAGCCACGTCTTGTAGGCTGCCTCGCTGACGACGTGGATTTCGATCGGCATGAAAGCGTGCCCGATCCCGCAGATATTGGAGCATTGTCCGTAGAAGACGCCTTCGTGATCGGCCTTGAACCAGGTCTTGTTGAGCCGCCCCGGAACAGCGTCGATCTTCACGCCAAACGACGGGATCGAGAAAGAATGGATAACGTCCTGCGAGACGACATCCACCTCGACGACCTTTCCGACCGGGACGTAAGGCGCGTTGTCGACGGACAGAAGCCGAATGTCGCCCGGCTTCAGGTCCTTGTCCTCTTTGATGAGGGAATTGAAGGAAAATCCGCCGGCGGATTTGGGATAGCCATAGTTCCAATGCCACTGCGACGCGGTCACCTTGAGGGTAAGGTCGGGCTCGGGAATGACGAGCTGCTGGGCGAGGAGCCGGAAGGACGGAACCGCGACGACGACCAGCACCAGCGCCGGCGCAAGCGTCCACGCGATTTCAAGGGGACCGTTGTGGGTGGTGCGGGAAGGAACGGGATTCGCCTTTTCATTGAAGCGAATGACCACATACGCCAACAGCGCCACAACGAGCAGCGAGATCAAAGTGATCACCGGCATCAGGATAACGTTGTGAAACCACTCGATATTGTCCTGCACAGGAGAATTCGCCGGCAGGAAGCCCATCTGCCCGGGCTCCGGCGCCCCAATCAACTCGGCGGCCGCCGACGCGACCCACACGGTCGAGGCCAGCGCGGCCCCGGAAAGGATCTTCCACCCGCGCCCGAAAATCACCACCCGCCTCGCCTCCAAAGCCACGCCACCGCCCGTCCCTTGTGGAAGCGAGTCGCTCCCACGGGTGCGCTTTTTCGCCACACTACACGCCGACCTCCGAGCGATGCCAAACAAAAAATCGGACTCGCAGAGGTTCGGAGTCCGGGCCGTCCGGCCTGGCGCGCGGCGCGTCGAGATTTTCCGCTTTGCGGCTCGCGATTGCGCGCCCAATATGACCATTCAGGCGTTGACTCGCGCTCAGACCGAGCCGCTGAATTCAGGCAAGCCCAGCCTTGTTAAGGAGACGACCGTTGAAGGACGATTCGGGCGACGAATTCTGGCGGCCCGTCCCTCTCGCCCTCGCCGCCATCGCGCTCATCGGCTGGCTGCTCGCTGCCTATCTCTGGCAGGAGGCGTCTCAAACCCAGGCTCAGATGGCCGATTCCCTCCGCGCCGCCGAGAAGGCGCGACAGTCGCTCGCCGCCGACCTGCAGAATCTCCAGAAAGCGGCCGGCGCCGCCGCGGAACTCAAGGCCCGCGCAGCCGAGGCTGAGAAGTCTCTCTCGGAAGCGTCCTCGGCCCGCGCCTCGGCGCAGAACGAGCTCGCAGACCTCACCAAGCAGATCAACGACGCCAAACTCGCGATATCCGGCGCCCAGGAAGAGGCGAGCGCCCGCGCCCGCGATCTGCAGTCGGTCGACGCGCAACTCAAGCAGGCGACGGATCGCCTGACCGCAATGCAAAGCCAGGAACAGGCTCTCGCAACCCAGCAGGGCCAGGCCCAGAGCCAGCTCGAGGCGGCTCGCGCCGCTCTTGCGGAAGCGCAGAACCAGACCGCAGCCGCCCAGAAGCAATTCGAGACCATACAGGGCCAGATCAACTCGGCTACCGCGGAATTTAACGCCCTTCAGGAACAGATCCACGCCGCGCGAGGGAGCGTCAATCCTCCCCAATCGCCTCCCTGACCCGAGATTAACCCCAATCCCGCCGAAGGCTTCGGACGCGCGCTGGAACGGATTGTGCATCGTCGCGGGCGTGTTAAAACTTGCCGGCACGCACGGAGCGCAAGCCCAGGCGGACGCCGGCGAGAGGGGTCCGGACGGCGAGGATTTATGAACGATCTTTCCGACATCGCCACGACGCCGGTTGCAAAGGCCGAACCGCGCACGCCCGCGGAGCTCAAGGAGGTCATCCTCGCCAAACTCTCCTATTCCGTGGGCAAGATCCCTGAGGTCGCAAGTCCGCGCGACTGGTTCCTGGCCGTCGCCTTCGCGACGCGGGACCTGATCGTCGACCGCTGGTTCGAGGCGACCTCGGCGGTCTATGCGGATAAGCGCAAGCGCGTCTATTACCTCTCTCTGGAATTTCTGATCGGGCGCCTCCTTTTCGACGCCATGACCAATCTCGGCGTCGCGGATGCGATGGATGAAGCGTTGAAGGAGCTTGGCGTCAGCCTCGCCGAGCTTCGCCGCCTCGAGCCGGACGCCGCGCTTGGCAACGGCGGCCTCGGTCGCCTCGCCGCATGTTTCATGGACAGCATGGCGACCCTCGGCATCGCCGCCCATGGCTACGGCATCCGCTACGACAACGGGCTCTTCCGCCAGATCATCCGGGGCGGCTGGCAGCAGGAGACGCCCGAGGACTGGCTCACAAACGGCAATCCCTGGGAGTTCGAGCGGCCGGAGTGCAATTACGCGATCGGCTTCGGCGGCTGGGTCGAAATGATCCAGAGCGAGAACGACCGCACCCGCCATGTCTGGCACCCGGCCGAGACGGTCGAAGCGGTGGGCTACGATACGCCGATCGTGGGCTGGAAGGGCCGGCACGTGAACACGCTGCGCCTCTGGTCGGCCCGGGCGCCCGATCCCTTCAAGCTCGACGCGTTCAACGCCGCCGATTACGTCGGCGCCTTCTCGGAGACGGTAAGGGCCTCGGCGATCTCCAAGGTCCTTTACCCCAGCGACGCGACGCCAGCCGGCCAGGAACTGCGGCTGAGGCAGGAATATTTCTTCGCGTCGGCCTCCCTGCTCGACCTGATCCGCCGGCACATCAAGCAGCACAAGGACGTCCGCACGCTCGGCGATCACAACGCCGTTCAGCTGAACGACACGCATCCGGCGATCGCGATCGCGGAGCTGATGCGGATTCTGGTCGATCTCAACGGGATCGAGTGGGACGACGCCTGGGCGATCACCGAGGCGACCTTTTCCTACACCAACCACACCCTCCTGCCCGAAGCGCTCGAAACCTGGCCCGTGCCGCTGATGGAGCGGCTTTTGCCGCGCCACATGCAGATCATCTATCTGCTGAACGCCGCCCACCTCGATAGCGCCCGGCGGCGGGGCTACATCGATTCGAACCTGCTGGCCTCGATTTCCCTCATCGACGAGCACGCCGGCCGCCGCGTGCGCATGGGCAATCTCGCCTTCATCGGCTCCCACAAGATCAACGGCGTCTCGGCCCTGCACACCGACCTCATGCGCAAGACGGTGTTCCAGAGCCTCAACACCGTCTATCCCGGACGGATCGTCAACAAAACGAACGGCATCACCTTCCGGCGCTGGCTCATCGAGTGCAATCCGGGGCTCGCGAGTCTCATCCGCTCGACCGTCGGCGAGCACGCGCTCGAAGACGCGGAGACGCTCAGGAAGTTCGCGGACTACGCGGACGATGCTTCCATGCAGGAACAAGTCGCCACGACCCGGCGTTCCGCGAAGGTGGCGCTCGCGCGCTACGTCGCCGCCCAGCTTGGCGAGCGGATCGATCCGGGGGCGCTGTTCGACGTGCAGATCAAGCGCATCCACGAATACAAGCGGCAGCTGCTCAATCTTCTGGAGACGGTCGCGCGCTACAACGCCATCCGCAGCAACCCGACGATCGAGTTTGCCCCGCGCGTCAAGATTTTCGCGGGCAAGGCCGCGGCGAGCTACACGCAGGCCAAACTCATCATCAAGCTCGCCATCGACGTCGCGCGCGTCGTCAATTCCGATCCCACCGTGCGCGGGCTCCTCAAGGTCGTGTTCCTTCCGAACTATAATGTTTCGCTCGCCGAGACGATTATTCCCGCCGCCGACCTTTCGGAGCAGATTTCGACCGCGGGCATGGAAGCTTCCGGCACCGGCAATATGAAGCTGGCGCTGAATGGAGCGCTGACCATCGGCACGCTCGACGGCGCCAATGTCGAATTGCGCGACCTGGTCGGCGACGACAACATCTTCATCTTCGGCCTCACCGCCGCCGAGGTCGAAGCGACCCGCGCGCAAGGGCTCGGCTCGACGGCGCGGATCGCCGCCTCTCCGGTGCTCCGCGAAGCGCTCGACGAAATCGGCTCCGGCGCCTTTTCGCACGACGATCCCGCCCGCTATCGCGGGCTCGTCGACATGCTGACCCACCACGATTACTTCATGCTCTGCGCCGACTTCGACGCCTATTGGGCGGCGCAGATCCGCGTCGATCAGGTCTGGCGGGAGCGGAAGCGCTGGTTGCGGTCGAGCATCGTCAACACGGCGCGCGTCGGCTGGTTCTCCTCGGACCGGACCATCGCCGAATACGCAAGCGAGATTTGGAATGCGCCCTACAGACCGATAAGCTGACAGGGCGCCAGGGAGGAAGCGGATGGAGGCTTGGAGAGCGCGGGACGCCGACGTGGACGCGATCCAGTCGGCCCGCTGTGGAGATCCGTTCGCGGTTCTGGGCCCACACGAGACGCCCAAGGGCTGGGTCATTCGCGCCTTTGCGCCCGAAGCGATCGGCGTGCGCGCGCTCACCCGGAACGGCGAGCTTCTCGCCGATCTGCCCCGCCGCAAGGACGATTTTTTCGAAGCCCTGATCCCTTCAGCGAAGTCCCGTCCTGCCTATCGTCTGGAAGTGGAAACGACCTATGGGACATCCTCCTATATCGACGCCTACGCCTTCGGCCCCGCGCTTGGGCCGATCGACGACTACCTTGTGCGCGAAGGCTCGCACCGCCAGCTCTATCGCCGTCTCGGAGCGCAGCTAACCGAGCACGAGGGGGTGGACGGCGTGCTCTTCGCCGTTTGGGCGCCGAACGCCGAACGGGTCTCGGTCGTCGGCGACTTCAACAAATGGGACGGTCGCCGGTGCCAGATGCGAAAGCGCTTCGACAGCGGCTTATGGGAGATTTTCGTACCCCATATCGGCGTCGGAACCATCTACAAATACGAGCTGGCCGGCCCCGACGGGAGGCTTCTGCCGTTAAAGGCGGATCCTTTCGGCTTCGAGGGCGAGTTGCGTCCGTCGACGGCTTCCGTAGTCGCCGACAGCGCCGACTTCCGTTGGACCGACGAAGACTATATGCGCCGGCGCCGGGAGGGCGAGGCGCGCCGCAAGCCCATGTCGATCTACGAGTGCCACCTCGGCTCCTGGCGGCGACATGCGGACGGCGCGTTTCTCACCTACGACGAACTGGCCGACCAGCTTGTGCCCTATGTCGCCGGGCTCGGATACACCCATATCGAGCTTCTGCCGATCAGCGAGCACCCTCTCGACGAATCCTGGGGCTACCAGCCGATCGGCCTGTTCGCGCCGACGCGACGCTTTGGAGACCCCGCCGCCTTCGCGCGATTCGTCGACCGCGCCCACGCCGCGGGACTCGGCGTGATCCTTGACTGGGCGCCGGCCCACTTCCCGACAGACGCGCATGGGCTTGCCCATTTCGACGGCACGGCCCTTTACGAGCATGCGGACCCGCGCAAGGGATTTCATCCGGACTGGAACACCGCCATCTACAATTTCGGCCGGATCGAGGTCGCGAACTTCCTCTATTGCAATGCGCTCTACTGGATCGACCGCTTCCACATCGACGGGCTGCGCGTCGATGCCGTCGCCTCGATGCTCTACCTCGACTATTCGCGCCGCGAGGGCGAATGGCTGCCCAACCCTGACGGAAGCAAGGAGAACCGGGAAGCGATCGCCTTCCTGCGTCGGGCCAACGAGCTGGTCTATGGGCTCTTTCCCGGCGCCGTCACGATCGCCGAGGAATCGACCGCCTTTCCGGGCGTCTCCCGTCCGACCGACATGGACGGCCTCGGTTTCGGCTTCAAATGGAACATGGGGTGGATGCACGATACGCTCGATTATATCTCGCATGACCCGATCTACCGCCGCTGGAGCCACGATCGTCTGACCTTTGGGCTCCTCTACGCCTTCAGCGAGAATTTCGTGCTGCCGATCTCGCACGACGAGGTCGTGCACGGGAAAGGCTCGCTCGTCGGCAAGATGCCGGGGGACGAATGGCAGCGCTTCGCAAATCTGCGCGCCTACTTTGGCTTCATGTGGGGCCATCCCGGCAAGAAGCTCCTGTTCATGGGACAGGAGTTCGGACAGACCAGCGAATGGAACTCGAAGGAATCGCTGCCCTGGTGGCTCCTCGACTTCTGGCCGCATCAGGGCGCGCAGGCGCTGGTGCGCGATCTCAACCGGCTCTATCGCGCGACGCCCGCGCTCTATGCGCGCGACTGCGAGCCGGAAGGCTTCCGCTGGATCGTCGTGATTGACGACGCACAATCGGTGCTCGCTTTCCTTCGCAGCGGCGGACCGGGCGACCCGCCGGTCGCCGTCGTCTGCAACTTCACGCCCGAGCCACGCTACAATTATCGGATCGGCCTGCCCTACACCGGCCATTGGCGCGAAGCGCTCAACAGCGACGCAGCGGCCTATGGGGGTTCGAACATGGGCAATCTCGGCGGCGTCACAGCCGAGGCCCGATCCTCACACGGCTATCCCGCCTCGGCGACGCTGACCCTGCCGCCGCTCGCGACGCTCTTTCTCGTCTTCAATCCGCCGGAAAGCTGACCAGGAGATTGCCATGCCCAGGGTCAAGACCACGAGAGAAGTGGGGGTCTCGCCGCCCTATGCGCGTCACACCATGGCTTATGTGCTCGCGGGAGGCCGCGGGAGTCGGCTTCTGGAGCTCACGGACCGGCGAGCCAAGCCCGCCGTCTACTTTGGCGGGAAGTCGCGCATCATCGACTTCGCGCTCTCGAACGCGCTGAACTCGGGCGTTCGCCGCATGGCGGTCGCCACGCAATACAAGGCGCACAGCCTCATCCGGCACCTGCAACGCGGCTGGAACTTCCTCCGGCCCGAGCGAAACGAGAGCTTCGACATCCTGCCAGCGTCCCAGCGCGTCTCGGAGACGATGTGGTATCTCGGGACTGCGGACGCGGTGTACCAGAACATCGACATCATCGAGAGCTACGGCCCGCATTTCATGATCGTGCTGGCCGGCGATCACGTCTACAAGATGGACTACGAAAAGATGCTCCAGCAGCACGTCGAGTCCGGCGCCGACGTGACCGTGGGCTGCCTCGAAGCCTCGCTCGAGGAAGCCAAAGGCTTCGGCGTCATGCATGTCGACGAGGACAACCGGATCATCGAGTTCCTGGAGAAGCCCAAGAAGCCGCCGCATATGCCGGGAAAGCCCGATGTCGCGCTCTGCAGCATGGGCATCTATGTCTTTGCGACGTCGTTCCTGATCGAGCTCCTCAAGCGCGACGCCCCGGACACGAATTCGAGCCACGACTTCGGCAAGGACATCATCCCCTATCTCGTGAAGAACGGCAAAGCCGTCGCCCATCATTTTTCGGATTCCTGCGTCACCTCGACGGAGGAGTCGAAGCATTATTGGCGAGACGTCGGCACGGTAGACGCCTATTGGGCCGCCAACATCGACCTTACCGACGTCGTGCCCGATCTCGATCTTTACGATCGGAGCTGGCCGATCTGGACCTATGGCGAAATCACGCCCCCGGCGAAATTCGTGCATGACCTCGACGGGCGGCGGGGCGTCGCGGTCTCTTCGCTGCTCGCGGGCGGCAGCATCATTTCAGGCGCTGCGATCAGCCGGTCGCTCGTCTTCAGCGGCGTCCATGTCCATTCCTACTCCGCGATTCACGAAGCCGTCATCCTTCCCTACGCGCGCATCGGGCGACACGTGCGTCTGAGCAAAGTGGTGGTTGACAGCGAGGTTCGCATTCCCGACGGGCTCGTCGTCGGCGAGGATCCGGATCTCGACGCCAAGCGCTTCCGCCGCACCGAGAGCGGCGTCACGCTGATAACCGGACCGATGATCGAGAAGCTCACGCAGTGAGCCTCCTGTAATGACGCTGAAAGCGCTCTCCGTCGCCGCCGAAGTCTTTCCTCTCGTCAAGACGGGCGGGCTTGCGGACGTGGCCGGCGCGCTTCCGGGCGCGCTGGCGCGCGAGGGCGTGGAAACGCGGACGCTCCTTCCCGGCTATCCCGCCGTCATGGCGAAGCTCGCCAGCGGGGATGTGGCGCACGAATACGCCGACCTCTTCGGCGCGCCGGCCCGGGTGCTCGCGGGACAGGCCGCGGGTCTCGACCTTCTGGTGCTCGATGCGCCCCATCTCTTCAACCGGCCCGGCAACCCGTATCTCGGGCCCGACGGGCGCGACTGGCCCGACAACGCGATCCGCTTTGCGGCGCTGGCGCGCGTCGGAGCCGACATCGGCTTCGGCGTGATTCCGGGTTTCGCGCCCGAAGTCGTGCACGCCCACGACTGGCAGGCTGCACTCGTCTCGGCCTATCTGCATTTCGCCGGCCGGCCGAGGCCGGGAACGATGATCACGATCCACAACCTGGCCTTCCAGGGCCATTATCCGATGGCTTTGTTTCCCGCCCTCGGCCTTCCGGACAGCGCGCTCTCGATCGACGGCGTCGAGTATTTTGGCGGCGTCGGCTACCTTAAGGCGGGGATCCGGCTTTCGGACGCGATCACCACGGTGTCGCCGACTTACGCCGCCGAGATCATGACGCCCGAATTCGGCATGGCGCTCGACGGACTGCTCCGCTCGCGCGCCTCCGCCCTGCATGGCATCCGCAACGGGATCGACGAGGACGTCTGGAATCCTGCGACCGACCCTGCCCTCGCCCAGCGCTACAGCGTTGAACGCATCGAAGGCCGCGCGGCCAACAAGACGGCGCTGCAGAACCGCCTCGGCCTCACGCCTGACCCGGATCGGCCGGTGTTCGGGGTCGTGTCGCGCCTGTCCTCCCAGAAGGGGCTGGACCTGCTCCTGGCGTGCCTGCCGGGGCTTGTCGCGGAAGGCGGTCAACTCGCGCTGCTCGGCTCCGGCGACCATGGCCTCGAACAAGGCTTCGCGGACGCCGCTGCGCGAAGCGGCGGCGCGGTCGGTTGCGTCATCGGCTATGACGAGCCGCTCGCCCATCTCTTTCAGGCCGGGTCGGACTTCATCGCGGTGCCCTCGCGCTTCGAGCCCTGCGGCCTCACCCAGCTTTGCGCCCTCCGCTACGGCGCCGCGCCGCTCGTCGCCCGCGTCGGCGGCCTCGCCGACACGGTGATCGACGCCAACGATGCGGCGGTCTCGGCGGGCGTGGCAACCGGCGTGCAATTCTCGCCACCCTCAACGGAAGCGCTCTCTGCGGCCATCGGCAGGGCGCTCGAACTCTATCGCGATCCGGCGATCATGCTTCAGATGCGGCTCAACGGGATGCGCGCCGACGTCTCCTGGCGCCTGCCCGCGAAGCGATACGCGAGCCTCTATCGCGCGATCGCCAGGGCGGCCGGATGACGGATGGCCTCGGCGTCTCCGTCTCTCCGCATGGTCTCGAGGCGGCCTTGGACTTGCCCAACGCCGGACGCGTTTGGCTCTGCGTCTACGACGGCGAGAACGAGGCCTTCCGGGCGGACATGCCGCGCGAGGCGGATGGCGTGTTTCGCGGCCGCGCGCCCCGATTCGGACAGGGCGCGCGCTACGGATTTCGCGTCGAAGGGCCATACGATCCCGTCTCGCGGGCTGCGTTTCGACGCCTCCAAGCTGCTCGCCGACCCCTACGCCTGGGCTTTCGACCGCCCCTTCCGTCTGCACCCTTCGATGTTCGCTTTCGGCGAGGACAGCGGACCGCATGCGCCGAAGGCGATCGCGGGCGCCCCGCCCGAGGGCGAACCGGGGCGCAAACGCGTGGGAACGGACGCGCTCCTCATCTACGAGCTCAACCTGCGCGGCTTCTCGCGGCTGAATGTCGCTGTGCCGGAGGCCGCGCGGGGAACCTTCGCCGGGCTCGCCCATCCTGCTTCCATCGCCCATCTCGCGGCGCTCGGCGTGACGGCGGTCGAGATCATGCCGGCCGACCCTTTCGTGGACGAGCGGCACCTGCCCGCGCTCGGCCTCGCCAACGCCTGGGGCTACAATCCGGTTGTGTTCGGCTCGCCCGATCCGCGCCTTGCCCCCGGAGGCTGGGCGGAAGTGCGGGCCGCGACGGACGCGCTTCACGCCGCGGGCATGGAGGCGATCCTCGACGTCGTCTTCAACCACAATGGGGAGAGCGACGAACTCGGCGCGACGCTCTCGTTCCGCGGTCTCGACAACCAGGCCTTCTTCCGCCTCGATCCCAACAACCCGGCGCTTTATGTCAACGACACCGGCTGCGGAAACACGCTCGCAATGGATCGGCCGCTCGTATGGGAGATGGCGGTCGGCGCCATGAGGCGCTGGGTCGTCCACGGCGGCTTCGACGGTTTTCGCTTCGATCTCGGGACGACCCTCGGCCGCACCGATCATGGCTTCGATCCGAACGCGCCCTTTTTCCGGATGCTGGCCGAGGACCCGATCCTGCGCGAGACGCGCCTCATCGCCGAGCCGTGGGACGTCGGCTGGGGCGGCTATCAGCTCGGCCGCTTTCCGCATGACGTCGCCGAATGGAACGACCATTACCGCGACGCGGCGCGAAAATTCTGGCGCGGCGACGCTGGCATGCGCGGCGAGATCGCGACGCGGATCGCGGGCTCGCGCGACATTTTCGGGCAGGCGCCTGCGCCGTCGAAGGGCGTGAATTTCGTCGTCGCGCACGATGGGTTCACGCTGGCCGACCTCGTCGCTTACGACCGCAAGCACAACGAGGCGAACGGCGAGGACAATCGCGACGGAACCAACTCCAACTATTCCTGGAATCACGGCGTCGAGGGTCCGATCGATGATCCCGCAATCCTCGAAGCGCGCGCGCGCGACCAGCGGAACCTCCTCACGCTGCTCATGACCTCGCGCGGGACGCCGATGCTGTCCATGGGCGCGGAGCTCGGCTTCAGCCAGGGGGGCAACAACAACGCCTATGCGCAGGACAACGAGACGACAGCGATCCGATGGAGCGAGGCGGACGCTTCGCTTATCGCCTTCACCCGCCGCCTCTGCGAAGTCCGGCGCACGCGCCCTGCCCTGTCGCGCGACGCCTTTCTGACCGGCGGCCCTTTCGATGCCACGGGCCTCGCCGATGTCGAGTGGCGCGACGCCGAGGGACCGCTTTCGCCCAACTCATGGAACGACGCGGCAGGCGCGGTGCTGTCCGCCGTATTCGCGGCGCCTGCCGGGGATGGCGTCGATCGCGTCGCTATCGCCATGAATCGATCCCGCGACGACGCCGAGCTTATCCTGCCCGAGCCGCGCGAGGGCATGGCCTGGCGCTCGCTCGTCGACACGGCCGATCCGGACGCGCCCGAGCGGCCGCTCGCCATCGCGGACCGGCAGCGCCTCCCCGCCCGCTCCTGCCTCGTGTTCGGCGAAAGCGCGGCGCCGGCGGGCCCCCGCTCCGGTCCGCCGACCGCCGAGACCATCGACGCGCTTTCGACGGCCGTCGGCGTTGCGGCGGAATGGTGGGACGTCTCCGGCAAGCGCACCATCGTCTCGCCTGAGACCAAAATCGTGCTGCTCGCGGCTCTCGGCCTCGACGCCGGCAGCGAAGCGCGGGCGCGCGAAAGCCTGACGCAGATCATCGACGAGACGCAGCGGCGCCGCGCGCCCTTGTCGCTCGTGTTGCGGTCCGACGAGCCGCTCGTCGCGCCGCTTCGCGACGCGCCGCAGGGCTGCGAGGCGCGCATCGAATGCGAGGACGGCCGGAGCTTCGAATGGCGCGTGCCGCCGGGGGACGGCGTGACGACGCCGCTCGCCGACGGACGGGAGGTCACGGTCCGCGAAGTTCCGCTGCCCGCCCTGCCGATCGGCCGGCACCGGCTGATCTTCGACGGTGTCGAGTTCCTCGCTGACTGTCGCGCCGTCTCGCGCCTACGAGCCGGAGGCGGCAATGCGCAAACGCTTCGGCGTCTCGGCGCAGCTCTATGCGATGCGGCGCGCGGGCGATCAGGGCATCGGCGACTTCTCAACGCTTGCTTCCGCGGGCGAAGCCGCTGGCGGCGCGGGCGCGGCCTATTTCGGCGTGAGCCCGATGCACATGCTCTTTCCGCACGACCGCGAGCGGGCGAGCCCCTACCATCCATCCGATCGGCGCTTTCTCGATCCGATCCTGATCGACGTGCTCGACCCCGAACTGCCGCGCGACGCCGCCGCCGATGAGACGCTCGCCTCTCTGGCGCCGGCGATCGCGGCTGTTTCCGCAACCAGGATCGTCGATTACCGCGCCGTCTGGAGCGTCAAGCGCACAGCCCTCGGCGCGCTTCACGCGGCCTTCTCCGCGGCCCGGCTTCGCCAGCCCAAAGGCGCCGCTGTTCGAGGATTTCCGGCGCTTCGTCGAAGCCGGCGGCCCATCGCTGCGGCGTTTCGCAGCCTTCCAGGCGATCGCTCATACCGAGGCGGGTCCGGCCTGGCGCGCCTGGCCGCAGGCGCTTCGCGACGGAGAGACGAGCGCCGTCGACGCGGCCGTCGGCGAAAATTCAAACGCCTTCGACTTCGCGCTGTTCTGCCAGTGGCTGGCCGACCGGCAGCTCGCGCGCGCGGCCGAACGCGCCCGCGCGAAGGGCCTGGATATCGGTTTCTACCGCGACCTTGCAGTCGGCGCAGCGCCCGACGGGGCCGAGGCCTGGGAGCGGGCCAGCCAACTCACGCAAGGCGTCGATGTCGGATCGCCGCCCGATCCGTTCTCCACGCTAGGGCAGAACTGGAATCTTCCCGCCCCCGATCCGCTCGCCGGCGCGCGCAATGGCTGGCGAACCCTGAGCGCGCTCTATGCCGCCAATATGCGCCACGCGGGGATGCTGCGCATCGACCATGCGATGGGCCTGCAGAGGCTGTTCCTCATTCCGAGCGGCGCGAAGCCCGCCGACGGCGCCTATCTCTCCTATCCGCTGGACGATCTCATCGGCCATATCGCGCTCGAGAGCCACAAGGCCAAGTGCATGGTGATCGGCGAGGATCTCGGCACGGTCGCCGAGGGTTTTCGCAGCCGGCTCGCGCGCGCGAACATTCTCGGCATGCGCGTGCTGTGGTTCGAGCGGCGCGGCGCAGAGGTCCTGCCGCCGGCGGATTATCCGGCTCTGTCGGTCGCCTGCGTCGCGACTCACGACCTCCCCACGCTCGCCGGCTGGCGGGAGGGCGCCGACATCGGCGAAAGGCTGGCGCTCGGACTCTCAAGTCTCTCGCGCGCCGGCGAGGCGATTGCCTCACGCCGCGAGGAGATCAGGGGCCTCATCGACGCCCTGCTTGCCGCCGGGCTCATCCCCTTCGCGCCGGATGAAGACGCCAGGCTCGACGATGCGACGGCGGCGGCTGTACATGCGCTGATCGGCGATTCGGGCTCCCTTCTCGCGAGCGCCCAATATGACGATCTGGTCGGCGAGACGATCGCGACAAACCTGCCGGGGACAGACCGCGAGCGCGCGAACTGGAGGCTCAAGGTCGGCCCCGACATCTCCGCCGCCTTCGCGTCGCGACGCGCCCGTGCGATCCTGGCCGCGCTTGCGAAAATGCGGCGGTAGTTCGACGGCCTCCAGAGGCAACGCGATTGAGCCGAGGCGGAAAAATGAGTCCCTCGCCCGACGATGAAGAATGCCCGCCACAAGGCCGCGCGCCCCGCCTCGCCGTCTCCCAGCCACGACGACCAGATTGATCTGGATCCCGAGACGATCCTTGCTTCGCTCGCCGACATCGCGCGGACGCTGGCGCATGATCTGAACCAGCCGCTGGCCGCCGCCTCGAACTATCTCGCCGTCGCGCGTCAGGCGGCCCGCAAGCAGCAGCCTGGGCCTCCGGCCATTGCCGAGGCGCTCGAGAAGGCTTCGGGCCAGATCGCGCGCGCGACGGAGGCGGTGCGCCGCATGCGCGCGTCGCTGGCGCCAGGAGAGCCGAACCGGACAGAGCAAAGCCTGCACGCGCTCCTCCGCCGGGCTTCCGCGGAATTCACCGCGTCAACGAAAGTCGAGATCAACCTCCGTCTGGAGGCTGAGGCGGATATGGTGCTCGCGGACGCCGCCCAGATGGAGGTCGCCATCGGCGCGCTCCTGCGCGCGGCCTCGGGGCCGGTGGAGGGCATCGTAAGCGATGGACCGACGGTCGTTACGGAACGGATCGGACAGGCAATCCGGGTGACGATCGTGGCGTCCAGTCCTCAACAAGCGCAAAGCCCATTCGTTTTGACGCGACTTCTCGCGCAGGCCATCCTGAAGGCCCATGAGGGAACTTTTGGCTACGCCCGAGGTGGAGACGTGTCCTTCGTCCTTCCGCTTCTTCGAAGCGACGCGGCCCGGAAGATGGGCGGGCCATGAAACCGCTGGGGCGGGCCGAATCGGCCCAATCGAAGGGGAATTATCAATTGATCCGCGGATTGTTGATTCCGCAAAAGGTCTAAATTAGGTTCCCGCCATGCCTGATGAGGAGTATCGCTCGGGAAGAACTTGGATTTGACTTCACGGGCTGACGCAACTCGGCGCCGCCGCCCGGCGATTTCCCGGAGCGGAATGAGGATTAAGTTCCATGCGAGACGCCGCCAGGAGCGCTTTATTGGAATCTCACGGACATCACGATGGCTTCAGGACGAAATCGACGCGCTCTTTACGGTCTTCCCCGCCGCATCGTGATGGCGATCCGGGGCTATGTCATCGAGGCGCAGCTTTGGTTTTATCGCCGGGTATTGGGAATGGATCTCGGCAAGGACGTTCGGATCTCCCTCCGCGCCCGCATCGATTTCACCAATCCCCGCGGGATCCATATCGGCGACAGCACTTATGTCGCCTTTGACGCGATCATCTTTTCGCACGACATGACGCGGGTGACCCACCGCGACACTTATATCGGAAAGATGTGCTTCATCGGCGCGCAGGCGATCGTCATGCCCGGCGTAAGGATCGGCGATCATTGCATCGTCGGGAGCGGGGCCGTCGTCACGAAAGATGTGCCGCCGAACTCGATCGTCGCGGGCAATCCCGCCACCGTCATACGGTCCGGCATTCAGACGATAAGGTGGGGAATACTGGCCGACCGATTCGTAGCGGCGGGAGGCGTTATCGAAGACATCGAGGCCGAAGCCAGACGCGGCTCGGTCGTGAATGGAAGCGCGTAGAACACACGCCGCCAAAGCCGGAAACGCTTGAAGACCCGGATTTTGGCCGCGCTCAGCGAGCGCTCGAAAGTCCCGCCCCGGGGCGCACCGCAATCGCGTCCCGGGGCGGCTTCGGCGTCAGTATCCGACCGCGATCGCGATGGCCTCTCGGCCCCGCGGTGTGTCGATGACGCGCATGTTGACCGGCTGGCCTTCGTCGAGATGCCGGATTCCCGCGGCATTGAGCGCGGAAACGTGCACGAAGATGTCCTTGCCGCCATCGGCGACGGCCACGAAGCCGAAGCCCTTCGCCTCGTTGAACCACTTGACCTTGCCCTCGAGCGGGGTCGCGGTCGACGGATCGGGCGCCGCCCGGCGAGTCGGTGACGGGCGATGGGGACGCTCGGCCGCGGTCGACGTATCGACGGACAGAACGCGCGTCACCTGAGGGCCCTTCGCGCCCGCGCCGACGAGCACCTTGAGCTTCGCGCCCGCAGGGATCGAGTCACTGCCCGAGGCATGCAGGGCGGTCGCGTGGAGAAAGGCGTCGCCCTGCCCGTTGGCAAGCTCGACAAAGCCGAAGCCTTTCTCGTCCTTGAACCATTTCACGATTGCGTCCACCGCGGCAGCGCTCTGGTCGGCGGACACCATCTGCGGCTCGCCGAAGCCGCTCTCGTCCCGGCCGTAGGGACGAACCGGTCGCTGTCGCTGTTCGAAGTCGGTCGGGGCGTCGTCGTCGAATCCATGCCGGCGTGGCGCCCAAAAATCCTTGCCTCTATTCATCGATCAAACTCTTCCAATGGGAGACTGCTTGGAAAAAGGCCACCGCCGCAACGGCTGGCCTTCGTTCCGCCGGGGGAGCGGCGGAACCTCGGAGAGCGCTTTTGCGCCCATATTGGAAATTGAAGAGCGTCCTGCGCCTCAGGCGCTCGGCGAGGCCTCGGACCGCCAATTGCGCCGGGGTTCGCTTTCGGAACGAAATGCGGAGCGAAGCTTCGACCAGCGTTCAGAACGCCCGCCCTTGTCGGGTCTGTCAACTTCCACCGGAAGCGATCATGGGCCAATCGAGAAACCAAGCCGTTCGAACCTATACGAATAGCGCGTCCTATCGGGGTCAGGGCGCTTCCGCAGAGTGAGATTTCCAAACGATTTTATAAAGCGCAATACGGGATTCTACGTATATACCTGCAGTCGTCGTTGTTTGACGCCGGCGGGGTCCGTTGCGTGGCCGGGCGGGCCTTCCCATATGCGGCCCATGTTCGACACCCTTCAGCCCATTCTCGATGCGGAGAGCCCCTCTCAGGGCCCCGGCGCAAGCGGCGGGAGCGACGCCGCCCTCCTCGACGATTATTCCCGCACCGTCGCCGATGTCGTCGACCGGGTAGGACCCAGCGTCCTGCGCATCGACGTCAAGCGCGGCGGCCGGAGCGCGGGTTCCGGCTCCGGCGTGATCGTTTCCTCGGACGGGCTCGCGCTCACCAATTCCCATGTCGTCCAGGGCGCGCGCGTCGTCTCGCTCACGACCCTCGAGGGCCGCGAGTTGCCGGCTCGCGTCCTCGGCGACGATCCGGACACCGATCTCGCCTTGCTGCGGGTCGACGCCGACGTCTCGCTTCCGGCGGCCCGTCTCGGGGACAGTTCGAAACTGAAGCGGGGCCAGATCGCGATTGCGATCGGCAATCCGCTCGGCTTCGACGCGACCGTGACGGCCGGCGTCATCTCGGCGCTCGGGCGCTCGCTCCAGTCCCGGACCGGGCGGATGATCGAGGACGTGGTGCAGACCGACGCCGCGCTCAATCCCGGCAATTCCGGCGGACCGCTCGTCTCCTCCGCGGGCGAGGTCATCGGGATCAACACGGCCGTCATCATGGGCGCGCAGGGCATCTGCTTCGCAGTCGCCTCCAACACCGCGAACTTGGTGGCGGGCGAGATCGCCCGGCACGGGCGCGTGCGGCGGGCCTATATCGGCGCCGGAGCGGCGACCGCCGCGATCCCGCGGCGGATCGTGCTGAGGCTCGGCCTTGCGCAGAGTTCGGGCGCCCGGCTCCTGACGATCGACCAGGCGGGGCCGGCCGCCCATGCCGGTTTGCTGACCGGGGACCTCGTCATCGGCTTCGACGGCAAGGCCGTGACGGGCGTCGGAGACCTCCTGCGGGCGCTCGACGCCCAGACCATCAACCGCACCGTCTCCGTGGACTTCCTGCGCCGCTCCGAACAGCAGCGGGTCTGGATCGGCCCGATCGAGCGGCCGGCGACCGCCTGACGGCTGGGGCGAAGGATCGCGCCGTCGGCATTGGACGCCAAAAGCGGACTTCTATTGCGCCTCAAACAGCGTCATTCTTGCCCGAAACAGGGTCAATTTTGCCTGAAACGGGCCCATTTTCCGCGAAAAACGCCCCGAAAAAAGGGCTTCCGGACTGCCATTTTCTTCCGCGAAACGAGCGATCTCAGAGGTTTGCAACGGATTTTCCTTCCGGCGCGGCCAGCCCAGGCGGAATTTTGCGAGCGGCTTCGGCGATCTCGGGCATTCGACGGCTTCCGGCTTGACGGCGACAAGGGCATCATAGCCGGAATGTCGGAAAATCAGAAGAAAATGTTTTATTTTCTCTTTTTCGAAAATAGCGGGCGCGCCCCAGGGCTTCCTACGAGGCCCGCTGGGCCGCGAGCGCCTCGATCCGCGCCTTCATCGCCGGGCTGTCCCAGTCGGCGGCGCCCTCGCGAAAAGCGAGCGGCGCGCCGTCCGGCCCCACGATCAGGGTCGCGGGATAGCCGCGCGCCCCGACCCGATCGTGAAGTTTGCCGGCCGGGTCGAGATAGGTCGTGAGGCGCTGAAGGCGCAGCCTGTCGAGCATGCGCTGCGAGGGCGAATTGCCCGGAGGGTCCTGCGACACGGCGACGACCGCGAACTTGTCCGCGGGCAGGCTCGCCGCGAGCCGGTCGAGCGAAGGCATTTCCTTGAGGCAGGGGACGCACCAGGGCGCCCAGAGGTTCAGGATCAGGACCTTTCCCCGGAAGCTGTCCAGCGGGACCGCCCGCCCCTGCCCGTCCACGAGCGCGCCGAGCGACATCGGTTCGCGGCCCATGAGCTCGATCATGCGCGCGTCGGGCGCGTCCGAACGCAGGGTCTGCAGCGCGAACATTGCGCCGAGGCCCGCGACGAGCACCAGCGCGAGCCCCACCCAGCGCGAGGCCCAGCCTGTCATGGCCGGGCGCGCGCCGGAGCGGCTTTCGACAGCGCGAGGATCGCGACGACGACGAAGGTCGCGCCGCCGATGATCGTGAAGATCGAGGCGATCCCATGCACGGCCATGCCGGCGGCGGCCATCGGTTCGAGCTCGCCGGTCGGCGTCTTGCGCGCCGCGCCATAGCCTCCCGCGACGAACATCGCGATGGAGGCGACGAACTGTCCGCCGGCGTAGAGGCCGATCAGCCAGCGCACGGCGCGCGCGGAAGGCTCGCGCGCGGCCGAGTTCGTCAAGCCCGAAGGTGAGGAGCATGCCGGCGCTCGACACGCTCACCGCCGTGATGACGGCGTGATAATGCGCGGGCGTCCGCGTGTCGTGCCCGTCGATCAGGAAGCCCATGGCGCCGCCGAGCGCGAAAAGCGCGAGCGAGGCGGCGAGCGAGAAGAAGGCCGGGTCGCGCCACGGGAGCGCTTCGGAGCGGGCGCGCATGCGCATCAGAAGCGAGCCGCCGAACAGAACCGACGGGACCGCGATGAAGAACTGGAGGAAACGGAACGCCTCGTGCTGCGCCTCCGAAAAGGCGCCGAGGATCAGATAGAAGAACGGCCCGACGGCGGCGATGAGCGCGATGAGCCCGAGCGAGAGCTGGAAGGCGCGGCCATCGACCGCATTCGGACCGAGGCTGCGCTCGGCCAGAATGCGCCAGTTCGTGAGCAACATCGCGGCATAGGCGAATTGCAGGATATGGCCGCCGCCCCAGAGGAGGCTGTCGCGGGCGTAGGGGAGTTCGCCCATCTGCGCCTGCAAGGCGGCGGCGACGGCGAAACAGAAGAGCGCCACGACATAGGCGAATCCGCCGATCGCCATGGCCATCGTCAGCGGCGGACGCTCGCCCCGCTCCGGCAGGTTCATGAAAAGGCGCAGGACGGGCGCCAGAATGCCCGCCGCGAGCAGAACGAGGCCGAGATCGTAGAGCGGGTGGCGGATCAGCGGGACGTAGTTGGTCAGCTCCGGCTTTGTCGCGTGGAAGAAGGCCGGCGCGAACAGGCAGGGGAAGGCGACGAGCGCGAGCCCCTGCCCGATCCGGCCGAGCGGCGCGCCGCGCACGGCGTCCCCGGCGACCCTGAGGGTCGCCGTCGTCGTCAGAAAGGCGAAGACGCCAAGGAGCCAGATCACCAGCGAGAAGACGACGTGAATGACGAGGCCCTTGTAGAAGAAGCCCTCCGGCCAGAGCGGCGCCTTGTCCATCCCCGGAATGCGCGAGACCGCCAGCAGCAGCGCGAACACGCCCGCGACCGCGAGCGCCCCGACCGCGAGCCACGCCCAGCCGAGAAGCTCGCCGCGAAGCGAGCCCACCGCCGCGGTTGCGGGGAGGTTCAGGCGCGAGGACGACGAGCGGGCGGCTTCGGTCATGGGCGCGCTCAGGCCCCCTTCAGGGGCCACAGATGCACCGCCATCACATAGACGACGAGGCCGGACGCGGCGACGAAGACCCAGGCCGGAAAGGTGAACCGGGCGAGACGCCTGTGCGTCTCGAACCGGCTCCGCATCGCATTGTAGAACGTCAGGGGAACCATCACGGCGACGACGCACGCCATCACGACGTGGATCGCGAGCAGCGTGAAATAGATCGGCCGGATCGGCCCCTGCCCGCCGAATTTCGCGAGCCCCGAAGACGAATGGTAGAAAAGATAGACCGCGAGAAAGGCGACGCCGAGCCCGATCGCGACATACATCCGGCGGCGGTGGCCCTGCCGGTCGCCCGCCCGGATGCGCGAATAAGCCATCAGGAGAACGACGATCGTCGCCGCATTGATGACCGCGAGAACGTGCGGCAGTTCGTGAATCGCGATCATGGGTCCGCTCAGTGGGCCGTCGCGAGCGCCCGGTAGATGATCGCCCCGTAGAGGGCGACGACGACCAGACCGGCCAGAACGAAGACGATCCAGTTGTTCCGGCGGCGCGCGGAAGCGGATTTTGGCGTGACGGCGTTCTTCATCTCGGAAATCTCGTTGGGGCTCGCATGCGCCCGGAAAGAGCGCCGGCCTCCGAGACCCGCGCGCCAGCCATTCTATCGGTTCAGGAACCCCTGGGCCAGCAGAGCGGCGAAAACAAGGAACATGTAGAAGATCGAATAGCCGAAGAGCCCCATGGCGGCCTTGCGCCGGGGCGATTCCTCCGCATCCCGCAGGCGATAGAGCGCCCAGGCCTTCCACAGGAAGATCGCGCCTGAGACGCCAGCGACCGCGGCGTAAACGACGCCGACGCCGGGAATGAGCAGCGCGCCGAAGGACGACAGCACCAGCAGGACCGAATAGGCGAGAATCTGGCGGCAGGTCGCGACCGCTCCGACCACATTCGGCAGCATGGGCACGCCGACCCGGTCGTAGTCGCGCGCCCGGCAGAGCGCCAGCGCCCAGAAATGCGGCGGCGTCCAGAGGAAAATGAACAGGAACAGCGCGATCGGCCCCGCCGCGAGGCTCCCCGTCGCGCCCGCCCAGCCGATGACGGGCGGAAGCGCTCCGGCCGCGCCGCCGATGACGATGTTGAGCGGCGTGCGGCGCTTCAGGACCATCGTATAGAGCGGGATGTAGATGGCGATGGTCAGAAGCAGCAGCGCCGCCGCCAGCCAGTTGACCAGAAAGCCCATCGCGGCGACCGACGCCACGCCGAGGATCGAGCCGATGGCCAGCGCTTCATGCTCGGGGACGACGCCGCGCGGGATCGGCCGCATCGCGGTGCGCGACATGACCGCGTCGATGTCGGCGTCCCACCACATGTTGAGCGCGCCGCAGGCCCCCGCCCCCGCCGCCATCGCGGACAGGGTGGTCACGAGGCGCAGCCAATCGATGTGTCCCGGCGCGACGACATAGCCGACTGCGCCGGTGAAGACGACGAGCGACATGACCCGGGGTTTGAGAAGGACCAGATGGTCGAGCACGCCGCGACGGGGGCGCTCGCCTTCGTGGGTTCCGGTCCGGATTCCCCGCGCAGCCGATTCAATCCGAGCCGTCACTCCCGATCCTCACCCGTGTCCATTTGTCGCGGCGCTTCCAATGGCCTTCCAATCACGCGGGCGGACCCTGAAAGTCAAGCGCACAGATGGGGCGGCTCGGGGCGACCCGGCGGGGTTGTGATCGCAAATCCTCGTGAGCGGATGAAGCGGCGAATTGCCGGGCGATCAACGCGCCGCGAGCGTCGATCCGCCCTCGGGCGTCCATTCGACGAGGACCACCCCCGGTCCGAGGGTCTGGACCGGGCCGGGCTTGAGGCCGGCGGCGGCGAGCGTCTCTTCCGCGGTCTCGCCCCTGAGCCCCTCGGCGAAGACGGGGACGCCCCCCGGCACGCGCACCTCCGGGGCCCGACACAGATAGAAATCGTCGTAACCGAGCTTGAGGAACAGGCTGTAGACGTCCGGGCCGCCGAGGATCGCGACCCTTCCGCCTGCGCAGCCCGCCTCGGCCGCCGCCTCCTCGAAGGACGCGCCGGCCGGATTCCAGAACCAGGCGTTGGGAAAGGCGGGGTTGGGCTCGACGCCCGCGACCTTGCGGGTGAGCACCAGACGCCGCCGCTTCGCGGAATTGGGCTGGCCCTCGTGGGACATCCGGCCATGCACCATCAGGTCGGACCGATCGAGCGAGGACTCGAAGAAGCGCTGGTCCGCCTCGATCTTGAGCGAATTCGGCATGAGCCCGGTCGAGTCGGCGAGCATGCCGTCGGCCGACGTGATGGCGTAGCCTTCGATCCGATAAGGTCCGCGCATGCCCGAGGCCCCTTTCGCCGGCGATCCGGGCGCCGGCCCGTAAAGCCTCATTAGTTTCCCTCGCGCGCGCTGACTAGGCCCGGGCCGTTCGCACGATGCGGCAAGGGTGTTCAACCGCCCGCGGATGGCTTAGACCGCAGCCCGTGCGCGGGGCTCCGCGCCTTGGGGGACGTCGAGATCATGCGCGGCCGCACACTCCTTCCGGGGAAGCCCATTCCGCCCTCGGAAATCCCGGATTACGGGATCGCCCGCGACACGCTCGAAGAGGAGCTTTCGCAGCATTTCCTGCTGCGGCTCGCCGTCCTCAACGGCGTCGTGGCGCGGGCGCGCGAGCGGCTCGAAGGCAACCTCTTCTATGCCGATGGGGCGCAGAACTTCCTCGGGCGCCGGCCCGCGCCCGAACTCGCCCCCGCGCGGCGCAACCTGTGGCGGGCCTGCCGCTTCAAGACGCGGATGCTCGAAATCGGCGTGAATGCGGGGCACAGCGCGCTGCTCGCGCTCTCGTCGAATCCGCGCCTCGAATATTATGGCGTCGACATCATGGAGCACGCCTACACCGCCGAATGCGTGGACTATCTCAAGGGCGAGTTTCCCGGCCGCATTCACCTTTATCCGGGCGATTCGCGCGACGTGCTGCCCTGGCTCCTCGAGCGGAACGAGACGGACTTCGATCTCTTCTGCGTCGACGGCGGGCATACGAGCGAAGTCTGCCTTTCGGACGTGACGAATTGCATCCGCCTGTGCGCGGGCGAAAAGGGACGCCATCTGCTCCTGGACGATGTGCATGCGAGCTGGATCTTCGACATTTTCTGCGAGTTCGTCGCGCGCGGCGACCTGACGGCGGAAACCTTCTTCGACGACTGGGAGGATGAAGGCCGCAATCTCCTCGCCCGGATCGCCTGATTCCATGGACGCCGACGCTGGCTTCGCCTCGTTCTGGCGCGGGCCGCTCGACGGCTTCGCCTGGGCCTGCCTCGCCTCCTTTCCGCGCGCGGGGGCGAAGCTCACGCTCTACGCCTACGATCTCGCGCTCGACGCGCCGCCCGGCGTCACCCTGGCGGACGCGCGGAGCATCTGTCCCGACGAGGGGCTGATCGACGCCTACCGGGTCGAGGGGAAGGTCTCGATCGCGACCTTTTCCGACATGTTCCGCTACCGGATGATCCGGCAGACGGGCGCCTGCTGGGTCGACGCGGACCTTCTCTGCCTCGAAAAGCCTGCCTTCGCGGCGGCGCCCTATATCTTCTGCCGTCAGGCGGACGCGGTCTCGACCCTGCTCGTCAACAACGCGGTGCTGCGCCTGCCCCCGGACGAGCCGGCGCTCGCCGAGCTTGTCGCGACCGCCGAGGCGGCGGCGGGACACGATCAGCCCTGGGGCGCGCTCGGGCCCTTTCTGCTGACGCCGGTGCTGGAGCGTCACGGCCTCTACGAGAGGGCGCTCGATCCCCATGTCTGCTATCCGGTCGAGCCGGAGCAGTTCTGGAAGCTCTTTCTGCCGGAATGGCGCGACTGGGCGCACGAGACCGTGCGCGGCGCGACAATGCTCCATCTCTGGAGCGAGGCGATCCGCTGGAGCGGCTACGCCATGGCCGCCTGCCCGCCCGAAGGCTCCTATCTCCACGCGCAGTTCGCCGCGCTCGGCGCCCTGCCGCGCTTCGCGCGGATCGCGGAGGCGGACGAGACGCGCCCTCTGATGGAGCGGCATCTGGCGGCCGTGGCGGCGAAGGATCGAGCGTGAAGTCTGGCGAGGCCTCGCGCCCTACTCCGCGGCCGTCTCGACCCGCGCAGGCGCCAGAAGGAAGCCCCTCCGCCTCTTCTTCGTCTCCCGGACGCGTTTCGGCGCGAGAAGGAAATGGATGACCGGCCGCTCGACCAGATACTGGTGGGCGTTCTGCTCCGCGAGACGGTCGGCCTGAGTCACGCGCGCCCGAAGGTGCTTGAGTTCCAGCAGCGACTGGATCAGGAACACTTCGACGACGCGGCCAAGATCCCCAGTGTCTTCAAAGGCGTTCCAGGCGTAAGCGCCGTCGCGCCGCCGTTCGTCGCCGATCTCCTGCAAGGCGGCGAGAAACTTCCCGCGGTTCTCCGGCGCGACCCGATAGTCGATCGAGACGAGGATCGGTCCCTCGTCGTCTCCGACGCGCCGCGCGAAAACCGGGCGGCTCCAGTGCATGGCCGGCGACAGGTCGAGCACGGCGCCGGTCTGAAGCTTCCGGCGCGCAGTCGCGAGGAAGCCGAGGAGCGCCCCGCCGGCCGCGATATAGAGCGCGCCGGAAATGCCTTCGAGGCCCGCGATCTTTCCCCAGATCGCGCTGCCCGCGGTCATCGCCCCGAAATAGACCGTCAGATAGAGCGCGAGCCCGCGTCCACGGACCCATTCGGGAAGCGCAACCTGCGCCGAGACGAACAGCGTCGTCAGCATGACGATCCATGCGGCGCCCGCGATGAAGCTTGCCGCGGATGCAACCCATGGGTCGCGCGCCGCCCCGAACAGGACGAGCGCGGCGATCGTCCCGAAAGTCGCCAGCGCCGCGAGCCCGTCCGGCCCCAGCCGTTCCTTGAGCCAGGTCAGAAGAAACGAGCCCACGATCGAACCCAGCCCGACCATGCCGAGCAGAACGCCATATGTCTCCGGGCCGGTATTGAGCTGCGTCCGGGCGATCAGGGGCAGAAGCGCCCAATAGGCGCTCGCGAACAGGAAGAAAGCGATCGCGCGCATGAGCGTCGAATCGATGTCGCGGTTGTAACGGGCGTAGCGAAGCCCCGTCTTCAGCGCGCTGACGAGCCGCTCGGCAGGCAGCGTTTCCTGGACCTTGCGCGGCCCCCGCCACCAGAGAATCGCCGCGAGCACAACGAGATTGCCGACGCAGTAGAACCAGAACGGAAAGTCCATGCTGAGCGCCGCGATCGCGAAGCCCCCGATCGCCGGGCCGATCGCCCGGCTGACGTTGAAGCTCGTGTTGTTGATCGCGATCGCGTTGTCGAGGTCTTCCTTCGGCACGAGCATCGGCGTGATGAGCAGCCAGGTCGGAGCGGCGAGCGCGCCTCCTGCGCCCAAAAGGAAGGTCGTCGTGAGCAGCAGCCAGGGCGTGGCCAAATGCAACGTGACGACCACGGCAAACAGGGCCGACACGATCGCGACGAAGACCAGCGCTCCGATGAGCAGCCTCCGCGCGTCGAAAATGTCAGCGAGCACGCCCGCCGGAAGCGTGAGCAGGAACATCGGCAGCATGGTCGCGACCTGGACCGCCGACACCATCATCGGGTCCGGGTTCAGGCTGGTCATGAGCCAGCTCATCGACGTGTCGAACATGGCGATGCCGATGTTCGAGATGGAGCTCGCAATGAGGATGACCGTGAACGCCGGATGCGCGAACACGCTCGGGCGCGTTTCCGCGCCCGCGGACGGGTTCGAGTTCGCGCTGGCTTCGCTGGACAATGGCTTTCCGACCGGATGAGAGAGCCCGACGCCCGAACATGATTTCGGCGAAAGCCCTCGACGCGCTACATGGCGGGGAACGGCGGGCGTTTCAAGACTCGCCTCTCGATCCCTTGATCGCGGCTGCTTTGTCGCGGCCGCTTTGTCGGGTGGCGGCGAGGACGCGAGGCCACTATATTGGTCGCTCTCCCTGCTGAACCCGAGGCCGCGGATGCGCAGAATGCTCATGGGGTTTGCGGCCGCCGGGATGGCGGCGCTGATTGGCTCGACGGCGTCCGCATTGGAGGCTACGGAGGGCGGCAATGCTCCCTTTGCGACCCCCGCCGAAGCGAAGGCCTATCTGATCAAGACCCTCCCCGAGGCGGTTGCGGCCAATCCGAAATATCGAGCGAAAGCAACGGGAGTCATCACACTCTGGACCCTGAAGTCGATCGCCTTCAACGTCATGGACGATAGAAGCATCGAAGTGGCGACGGATGAGACCTACGACGAAATCAAGCACGGCGCGGTGAGGCCCGGCACGCATCATGCGCGATTTCCGATCGACGACGTCAAGGTCGAAGACGAGGTTTCGGATTGGGACACGACCGAATCGGGCGGCGAGGCCCGCGGGGTCATCTTTCGCTGCAAAGGAGCGCCTTGCGTTCATGCGGTCTGGGATGGACAAGAGTCCATGAGCGCCTGGACGGATATCTATATTCAGGATTCGGAGACGCGCGAGCGCGTCATCGCCGCGTTTCGGGCGCTCAAGACGCCCGGCCAGTAAGCTCGCCGCGCGCCCTTTCAGGAGGATCTCTTGGCGCTCACATCCCTGATGGCGTGTCTTCATCTCGACCGGCCGAATGGCGCGGTCCTGGCTGTCGCGCGGGATCTTGCGGGAAAGTTCGACGCCGCGGTCATCGGCGTGGCGGCGAAGCAGGCGAACATGCACCTTTCGGCGCGGCCAGCCGGACCGACCGAGCCGCACGAACACGAAGTGCGCAAGTTTCGCGAATTGGCCGAGGCGGCCGAGCGCGAATTCCGTCAGGCCTTTCCCGAGACGGCCAGCCTCGCCTGGCGCGCGCAGCTGACCTTCGGGCCGGCTTCCGAATTCGTCGCCCATGAAGCGCGAGCGGTCGACCTTCTCGTCATTTCGAGCGAGGCGAAGGATCATTTCATTTTCCCGTCCGGATGCGCGGAGCCGGGGGATCTGCTGATGCGGGCCGGGCGGCCCATTCTCGCCGTTCCCGCCAGCGCGCAGGGCTTCGCATTCGGTTCGGCCCTGATCTGCTGGAAAGACCTGCGGGAGGCGCGCCGCGCCGTTTCGGACGCCTTGCCCCTGCTTCGCGCGATGGAGCGCGTGGACGTCGTGGAGATCGTCGAGGCCCAGCGCGTCGATGAGGCGCGAGCGGGCCTGAGCGAGCTTGCCGAATGGCTCCGCCGCCACGGAATCGAGGCCAACGTCTCCGCGGAAGCCCCGCAGGGGACCGAGGCCGGGCAACTCCGAAGCATAGCACGCGAACGCAACGTCGATCTGATCGTCGCCGGCGCCTTCGGCCACAGCCGCCTGCGCCAATGGGCCTTCGGCGGGGTGACGCGCGACCTGGTGCTCAGCGCCGATCGCTGCGTGCTGGCCTCCCATTAATGCCAGCGCAGGCGGAGACGACCAACATGGACGCGCCCTCCTCCTCTCCGGCTGGACGGTCCACGCTCGGCGCCTTCTCGCATCCCGCCTTCGCCATCGTCTGGCTCGCGAGCACGGGAGCGCTCATCGGGATCGCGATGTACGACACCGCGTCCGGCTGGCTGATGACGCAGCTCGACCTCAACCCGCTGCATATATCCCTGGTCCACGCGGCGGCGAATCTGCCGATGTTCCTGTTCACGCTGCCGTCCGGGGCCATCGTCGACATCGTCGATCCGCGACGGCTGATCATCGCGGTGAGCGCGGCGGTGGCGGCGATGATCGCGGTCTTCGCGGCGCTTGTGACGTTCCACCTTGCGAGCCCCGTCCTGCTCCTCATGACGACCTTCCTTCTGAGCGCGGCCTGGGGGCTGAACTCGACGGCATGGCTCTCGGTGCTGCCGCTGCTCGTGCCGAAGGAGGACCTTCCGGGAGCGATCTCGGCGAATGGCGTCGGCTACAACATCAGCCGCACGATCGGGCCGGCGCTTGGCGGCCTCGCAATCGTGAATTTCGGCGCCTCGACGCCGCTCTGGGCCTTCATGACGACCAACCTGATCGTGATTGCCGCGCTCCTCTGGTGGCGCTCGCCGCGCAAGGAATCCCCGACGCTACGCGCCGAAAGGTTGCACAGCGCGGTCCGGGTCGGCGTTCGACACGCGTTCAACAATCGGCTTCTGCGCGCAACGCTCGTCCGCACCGTCGCGATCTATCCCTTCGCCGCCGCCTATTGGGGGCTCCTGCCCCTGATTGCGCTGCGCGGCGGCGACGGCGCCGAACGTTATGGCCTGCTTCTCAGCCTCATCAGCGCGGGCTCGATCGCGGGCTCGTTCCTGCATCGTTATCTGCGCGAGCGCCTCAATCTCGACTGGCTCGTGCTCGTGGGGTCGGTCGGGACCGCAGCGGCGCTCGTCCTCTTCGCGTTCAGCCACAATTTCCTGCTGACGCTCGGCGCCTGCGCCGTCGCCGGCGCGGCCTGGGTCATCGTGCTGACGAGCCTCTATGTCTCGGCGCAGAACGTGCTGCCGGACTGGGTCCGGGGCCGCGGACTTGCGGTCTTCCTCACCGTCATTTTCGGCACGATGACGGTAAGCTCCGCCGCCTGGGGCAAGATCGCGGGGCAGTTCGGACTGTCGGATGCGCTCATTCTCGCGGCCATCGGCCTCATCTTCGCGATCCCCCTGAGCTGGACGTGGCGGCTCGAACAGGGCGAGACGATCGACCTCACGCCATCGCTGCATTGGCGCGCTCCGGAGACCGCCGAGGCGATCGCCGACGACCGCGGCCCTGTGCTGGTCAAGATCGCCTATCGCATCGACCCGCAGGACCGGATCAAGTTCCTGCGCGCTCTGGACGAACTCGGCGAGGAGCGGCGCCGGAACGGCGCCTTCGCCTGGGGCGTGTTCGAGGACATGGCGGAATTCGGCCGGTTTGAGGAGGCCTATCTCATCGAGTCCTGGCTGGAGCTGATGCACCTGCGCGAGCGCGTCACCCGCGAGGACCAGATGCTGGAAGACGCGATCAGGGAGATGCTGCTCGAGCCGCCGCATATCGAATTTCTGGTGGCGCCCGAGCGACGGACGATCACGGGCGCGGCGCGGCGCGGCGCGCCGGCAGGGGCGTGAGGGACGTTTGCGGGTTCTCGTCGTCCACGCCCATCCGCTGAAGACGAGCTTCGTGTCGGCGCTGCATCATCGCATCGTCGAGACGCTGAGCGCGAACGGCCACGAGATCGACGACCTCGATCTCTACGCGGAGAAATTCGATCCGGTCCTGCCGGCCGAGCAGATGCGGACCTATGTCGATATCTCGCAAAACGCGCTGACGGTGCGGCCCTATGTCGAGCGGCTGCGCGCGGCCGAAGCGCTGGCGCTCATCTTTCCCGTCTGGTTCGACGGTTTGCCCGCCATCCTGCAGGGCTATTTCCAGCGCGTCTTCCTGCCCGGCGTCGCGACGGTCATCGACGCGCAGGGCCTCTTTCACGCGAATCTGCAGAACGTCAAACGCCTCGGCGCCGTCGCGGCCTATGGCGAGCGCATTTCCGACGTGATCGCCAAGGGCGATCCGCCCCGGCGCTTTGTCCGCGACAACATCGGCGTGCTGACGGCGCCGGGCGGTCCCTTCGACTATCTGGCGATCTACGGCATGGATTTCTCGACCGCTCCGCGGCGCGAAGCCTTCCTGCGCCGCGTCACGCGTACGTTTTCGCGCTGGTGACGGTCAGGGTCCGACCGGAATCAGCTTGCCCACGAACACGGGCGGCCCGGAGGGCTTGCCGTTCGATGATGTTCCTGCTGGGATACGTTTGACTTCGAGGCGGACGGGGCCGAACCCGCGGGGTTTCAAACGGATCGCAAAAAAATTGTAGATTGGGCCCTCCCCCATTGGGCGCGGGTGAAACAATTCCGCCTATCCCTTCGAAGACGTCGGCGAGGCTCATTCCAGGAAGTCAAACTCATGGCGTCCATATCCACCGTCTCTGCAACGCCGCGCGTTATTTCGCGGATCATTCTCCGCCACTCTGCCGTGGTTCGCGTCTGTCACTGGATCAACGCGCTCTGCTTTCTGATCCTGCTGATGAGCGGGCTCCAGATCTTCAACGCGCATCCTTCGCTGAGCTGGGGCCAGACGAGCGATTTCGAGAAGCCGTTCTTCTCGCTCTCCGCGAATGAAAACGACGACGGCCCGGTGACCGGCGTGACGACGCTGTTCGGTCATGCGTTCGATACGACCGGCGTGCTCGGCGCCTCGCGCGGACCCGACGGCGACATGGACGAGCGCGGCTTTCCGTCATGGGCGACCTTGCCTTCCTATCAGGATCTCGCGACCGGCCGGCGCTGGCACTTCTTTTTCGCCTGGCTCCTTGTGCTGAACGGGCTCGTCTATGTCGGGAACCTGTTCGCGCGCCGCCACATCCGCGATTTCCTGCCGACGCTCCACGAACTGCGCATGATCCCGCGGGCGATCCTCGATCACGCGAGGCTGCGATTCCCCAGGGGCGACGAGGCGCTCCACTACAACGTGCTGCAGAAGCTTGCCTATCTCAGCGTCATCGTCGCTTTTCCGATCCTCGTTCTTGCGGGGCTCACGATGTCGCCGGGGTTGGACGCCGCCTTTCCGGGGTTGCTCGTCCTGTTTCACGGCCGTCAATCGGCGCGCACCGTCCATTTCCTGCTTGCGACCTGTCTCGTCGCCTTCGTCGTCGTGCATCTCGTGATGGTGCTCGTGTCCGGCGTCTTCAACAACATCCGGTCGATGATAACCGGACAGTACCGCATCCCGGAGGAAACGCCGTGAGCCGCAGGCTTCTTCTGACCCGTCGTACGTTCTTTCGCGGCGTTGCGGCGGGCGGTCTTCTCCCGCTCGCAGGGTGCGACCTTGGCTCGAACTCTCCCCGGGTCCTCTCGATCCTGGACGGGGCGGAGTCGCTCACCAAAGCCGTCCAGCGCGCGCTGCTTGCGCCCCGGGATGCGCTCGCGCCGGAATATGCGCCCGGCGCCATCTCCTCGTATTTCAAGCCCAACGGCTCGACCGATCCGGACGATCCCGACTATGTCCGGGCCCGCCAGGCGGGCTTCGCGGACTGGAAGCTCGAGGTCGGCGGGCTTGTCGAGCGGCCGATGAAGCTCTCGCTGTCGGACCTGCGCGCGCTGCCCTCGCGTTCGCAGATCACGCGGCACGATTGCGTCGAAGGGTGGAGCTGCATCGGCCAGTGGAAGGGCGCGCAACTGTCGGCGATCCTGAACGCGGCGGGCCTCAAGCCGCAGGCTCGCCTCATCGCCTTTTTCTGCGCCGACACCCTCGAACAGACGCTCGACGGCAACGGGCGTTATTATGAGACGATCGACCTTGTCGACGCCTTTCATCCGCAGACGATCCTCGCCTACGAGATGAATTATGCTCCGCTGAAGGTTGAGCATGGCGCGCCGCTACGGCTCCGGGTCGAGCGGCAGCTTGGTTACAAGATGGCGAAATATGTCATGCGCATCGAGGCGATCGACGGATTCGCCCATCTCGGCCGCGGACGCGGCGGGTTCTGGGAGGACCGGGGCTACGACTGGTACGCGGGCGTCTGAGGGCGGCGCGGTCACCCGGGGAGTTTGCCAAAGGAGACGCGCGCGGCGAAAAGGCCGCGCCCGTCTTTCGCTCCTGGACGTTTGCCGGATCCGGACTTCGTCCGTCGCAAGCCTTACGGACCGCACATCGCGGTATGCTTGCCCGTGAAGTCGGTCTGCAGATAGCAACGCGGGTTTACCGGGACCAGGTGGGTATCCGGGCCTATGATGCCGCCCAATGCGCCGCTCGCCGGCTGAAGAACCATGCCGGCGGGAGCCATCCCGACTGGCGCAGTGACATACCTTACAGGTCCGCCCCAGCCCTGATCCGCGACGACATAAGTCTGTCCGGTAGCGGAGTCGGTGTAGACGGTCGTGGCGAACGCAGGCGCGGCAATCGCAAGCGCTCCGGCCGCCGCGCACATAGCGATCAAATGTTTCATGTCCGGCCTCCATGCGTGTCTGGACGCCAAGCGAACGCGCGAAACGTCCAAGAGTTCCCCGGCGATCACGATCGCTTCGCGGCGGAGGCGCCCTGGGCGCGCCCGACGGCGGCGAGGAAAATGCGGCGGGACTCCGGCAGGTCCTCGCCTCGCGCGGCAAACAGGTCGCGCGCAAGGAAGAAGCCGGTCATGCGGAAGCCGTCCGCGATGTCGTCGGCGCTCGGATGCGCCTCGAAGTCCGTGTCGTCCCGCAGGAACCGCGGCAGCGGCAGGAGCCGGTCGCGCCACGGCGCGCCCGCCTCGAGGCTCACCGCCCTGCCCGATTTCGGCGAGACATAGGCGAGGTTTTCGCGCGCCCCCGTCGCCGCGCAGCGGGCAAGATCGAGACGGAAGCCGCATTCGGCGAGGATCTGCGCCTCGAACCGCGCGACGAGCGAAGGCACGAGCGCCGTATCGTCGAGACGGTCCGCGATCAGCGTCAGCGTCTCATAGACGCGCGCGTGCGGATCGCGCTCGGGCAGGAACCGGACGAGCACGGCGAGATAGTTGACGCCGGCAAGCGCGAGCGCGCTCGCCATCAACCGTCCGGCCCGCAAGGCAAGCGGCTCGACGGCGAAGGCGCCGAGATGCTCGTCAAGCCGCGCCCGCCAGACGAGGCCCAGCGTATTGCCGGGCTGGACAGCGGCGGAGAGGCGCGCGGATCGTCCGCCGCGCACGAGACCGAGATGGCGTCCGTGCTCGCGCGTCATCGCCTCGACGATCACGGAATGCTCGCCGTGCCGGCGGACGCCAAGGACGAGCCCTTCGTCGCGCCATTCCATCGGTCAGGCCCGGCGAAGCATATGCGCTGGCGGCGGCACGCGCGACAGCCGCAGCGCGACGAAGAAGGCGAGCGCGACCAGCGCGCCGACGAAGATCGCAACCCCGCGCCACGCGCCATGCGCGAAGGCGAACCCTCCGAGCGAGCCCGCGATGCTGGAGCCGAGGTAATAGAAGAACAGATAGAGCGCGCTCGCCTGGGCGCGCGCTTTTTCCGCGCGCAGGCCGACCCAGCTCGAAGCGATCGAGTGCCCGCCGAAGAAACCCGCGGTCACGAGCGCAACGCCGAGGACGATCAGCGGCACATTGTCCGGCAGCGTCACGAGCACGCCGAGCGGCATCAGGGCGATGGCGAAGCCGATCACCTTGCGCCGGCCGAACCGGCCCGCAAGCTCGCCCACGACCGGCGAGACCACGGTTCCAATGAGATAGAGCACGAAGATGAAGCCGATCGCCGTCTGGCTCAGCGAGAAAGGCGGCGCCGCGAGGCGGAAGCCGATGTAGTTATAGATGGTGACGAAGCTGCCCATCAGCAGGAAGCCGAGCGCGAAGAGATAGCGCAGGCCCGGATCGGAGAGATGGAGGCGGATGGCCGGCAGGATTTTCGGAAGCCTCGCGCCATGCTCCGTTCGCCGCTCGCGGGGCAAGGCAAGCGCGAAGAGGACGGCGCCCGCGAGCGAAACAGCGCCGATGAGCCCGATCGCAAGCCGCCAGCCGCCATGTTCGAGGATCGCCGCCCCGGCAAGCCGCCCGCCCATGCCCCCGAGGGTCGAGCCCCCGATATAGAGGCCCATCGCCAGTCCGATGTCGGTCCGGTCCACTTCTTCGGCCAGATGCGCCATCGCGACGGCGGGCACGCCCGAGAGGGCGAATCCGGCCAGCGCCCGCAAGGCGACGAGAACGGTCCAGTTCGGCGCGAAGGCGGCCAGCACCGTCGCGCCCGCGGCGGAGGCGATGGAGACGGTCATCACGCGCTTGCGGCCGAATTGCTCCGAGAGCGCGCCTGCGCCGAACATCGCGACCGCCATCACGCCTGTCGCCGCCGAGAGCGACAGGCTCGCCGCGGCCGGCGACAACCCAAATCCCTCTGCGAAGGCGGGCATCAGCGGCTGCACGCAGTAGAGCACCGCAAAGGTGCCGAGCCCCGCGATGAACATGGCGATGTTGATGCGGCGGAAACGGGGCTCCCCGCGCGCGATCAGGGGCGCCCGCGCTATGGGCTCGGGCGGCCTCGCGGCCTCGGCCGAAGCAGTCATGACGGAAAGGAGCTATGCGCGGAGAATCCGGCGAGGCAAGTCATTTCCTCGCGACGACGCGGCGTCACTCCTTCCCCATCACCGCCAGCACCTGTTCGAGCGGAGCGGACGAGACGCGGAAAACCCCAGTGTAAGGGCTGCTGAGGTCGAGGATCAGGTGGAAGGCCGACGCAATCGCCATCGCGCCGACGATCGCGACGAAAATCGACATGGGATTGCCCTTCGACATAAGCCCGAATCCGACGAAGATCAGCACCGCCCAGACCACGACCGTGTCAACCAGCGGCAGGGAGATCGGCGCCGAGAGGGCGAAGGCCATCGCCAGCCGGGACTGGGCGATCGAGTTCGCCGCGGCGTTGGCCGCGGCGAGCGCCTTGCTCTGTTCGTCGGTCGTCGGGTGAAGCTTGTTGAGGGCCGCCTGCGCGGGCGCGCAGGTTGCGGATCGCCGCCGAGAAATTCTGCGACGACGAATTCGCCGTTGACGATATTGGAACCCCAGACCTCGTCGATCGTCTTGCCGAGTCCATCGCGCAACTGCAGCCGCAAGTCCTTCGCCTCCGGTCCATAGTCGGAAAGCGCGAGGTCCAACTGCAAAACCTTCGCGGCAAGAGTTCTGGATCGCCTGTTCTGACCGGCGTAGACGCCGTAGGCCGTCCAGATCAGAAGTCCAAGGACGAGGGCCGAGAGCAGCGTCAGGAGGCCGACCACCGCCCCGATCATGTCGCGCGGCCCGCCGGTGGTGAATTTTTCCGGCAGGAAATGCTGCAGGATCAAGCCGACGGCGCCGCCCGCGAACACGGCCAGCGCGACGATAAGAGCCAAAGTTGGAGTGTTCATGCGATGCTGCCATGCGGCGACGGTTCGGGCGGCAGGCAGTTAGCCGCTCACGGCGGACGGCGCAACCGACGCCGATTCCGGGAGCCGGACGCCGGGCCGCGCGTTCCCCGGAGGAGGCCAATCGCCGTGAGCGTCGACATCGTCTGGCTGCGCAACGACTTCCGGCTCGACGACCAGCCCGCGATCGCGGCGGCGGCCGAGCGCCCCGCCCTCTTCGTCTATGTCCACGACGAGCGCCCGGAGAATGGCCGGCCTCCCGGCGGGGCCTCGAAATGGCGGCTCGCGAAGGCGCTTGAGGCGTTCGGGGCGAGGCTCGAGGCGCGCGGCGCGCGGCTCGACATTCTCGCCGGCCGGGCGGACGAGACGCTGCTGCGGCTCGCGGCGGCGGCTGACGCGGGCCGAATCCTCTGGACCCGGCGATACGAGGCCGACGCCATCGCCCTCGATTCCGCCGTGAAAATGAAATTGCGCGAGCGCGGCGTCGAGGCGCTGAGCTTCAACGGGCGGCTCATGCGCGAGCCGTGGGAGATTGCGAAGGACGGGCGCCCGCCCCTCACGTTCTCCGCCTTCTGGCGGCGCCATCAGGGGCTCGGCGCGCTCTCCGCCCCCCTGCCCGCCCCGGCGCGGCTTCACGCCGCGGAGTGGCCGAAGGACGCGCCCGAGCGCGTCCCGATCAAGGCGCTCGGGCTCCTGCCGACGAAGCCCGACTGGTCCGGGGAACTCGCCGAAGGCGAAACGCCCGGCGAAGAAGGCGCGCTCGATGCGCTGAGGCGCTTCGTCGCGGACGATCTGGCGGATTACCCCGAGCGGCGCGACCTGCCGGGCCGGGACGCGACGTCGCGACTCTCGGCCCATCTCGCCTTCGGCGAGATTTCGGCGCGGCGCGCGGCGGAGGCGGCGGAGCGGGCCGCCGCCGAGGATCCCCGCCTGATCCGCGCGGCGGAGAAGTTTCGCGCCGAACTTGGCTGGCGCGATTTCGCCTATGCCCAGCTTTACGCTTTTCCGGACATGGCGACGAAGCCCATGCGCGAGGCCTTCGCGCGATTTCCGTGGCGCAGCGACGAGACGGCGCTGCGCGCCTGGTCCAGGGGGCTCACCGGCTATCCGGTCGTGGACGCCGGCATGCGCCAGCTCTGGCGCACGGGATACATGCACAACCGCGTGCGGATGGTCGTCGCGTCCTTTCTCGCCAAGCATCTCATGATCGACTGGCGGTCCGGCGAGGAATGGTTCTGGGACACGCTCTGCGACGCCGACCCCGCCAGCAACACGATGAACTGGCAATGGGTCGCCGGCTCCGGCGCGGACGCCGCGCCCTACTTTCGCATCTTCAACCCCGTTCTGCAGGGGGAGAAATTCGACGCGGACGGCGCTTATGTGCGCCGCTGGGTCCCCGAGCTTGCGAAGCTTGACACTCTCCACATTCACAAGCCGTGGGAAGCTCCGGACGAAGCCCTTCGCAAGGCAGGCGTCGCGCTGGGCAAAACCTATCCGAGCCCGATCGTCGATCACGCCGCCGCCCGCGCGCGGGCGCTGGCGGCGTTCGACGCGATGCGGGGGAAGGAAAGCTAGAGCCGCCGCGTCGCAGGGCGGCCCTTCGCGCCTCCGGCCACGACGCGGCGATCCATTCGGCTTGACGGGCCGCGCCCGCCGTCGGAAAAGGCGGCTCGCTCCGTAAAGGACAAGGGATGGCTCGCGTCGCGCTGATCGACAATTACGACAGCTTTACCTTCAATCTCGTCCACTACCTTGGCGAGCTGGGGGCCGACGTGTCCGTGTGGCGCAACGACGAAATCGGCGTCGGCGACGTGCTCGAAGCCAGGCCGGACGCCATCGTGCTTTCCCCCGGGCCCTGCACCCCGAACGAAGCCGGAATTTGCCTCGACCTTGTCCGGGCGGCCTCCGATACGACCCCGATCCTCGGCGTCTGCCTCGGCCATCAGGCGATCGGACAGGCGTTCGGCGGCGAAGTCGTCCGGGCGCCCCAGCCCCTGCACGGCAAGACCTCGCGCATCAGCCATAATGCGAAGGGCCTGTTTCGCGGCCTCAACGGGCCGTTCGAGGCGACGCGCTACCACTCGCTCATCATCGACCGCGCGACCAGGCCGGAGGCGCTCGAAGTCAGCGCCGAGACGGACGACGGGCTCATCATGGCGGTCGAGCACAGGGAGAAGCCCGTCTTCGGCGTTCAGTTTCACCCGGAGAGCATCGCGAGCGAGCACGGCCGCGACATTCTGCGCAATTTCCTCGAACTCGCGGCGGCCTTCGGGACGCGCGACGACGCCCGCTGAGAGCCCTTCAAGAGCCGATGGAATCCTTCAAACCTCTCATCGCCAAGGTCGCCGCCGGCGCCGCGCTCACGCGCGCCGAGGCCGCGGCCGCTTTCGACGCGATGCTGTCCGGCGAGGTGACGCCCTCGCAAATGGGCGGCTTCCTCATGGCCTTGCGCGTGCGCGGCGAAACGGTCGAGGAGATCACCGGCGCCGTCGAGGCGATGCGCGCCAAGATGCTGCCGGTGAAAGCGCCCCCCGGCGCGGTCGATATCGTCGGCACGGGCGGCGACAGTTCCGGCTCCTACAACGTCTCCACGCTCGCTTCGATCCTCGCCGCCGCCTGCGGCGTTCCGATCGCCAAGCACGGCAACCGCGCCGCCTCCTCGCGCGCCGGCGCGGCGGACACGCTCGGCTCGCTCGGCGTCAGGATCGGCCTGCCGCCGGAAGTCGTCGAGCGCTGCATCGCCGAGGCCGGCATCGGCTTCATGATGGCGACGACGCATCACGCGGCGATGCGCAACGTGGGCCCGACCCGGGCGGAGCTCGGCACGCGCACGATCTTCAATCTGCTGGGCCCGCTCTCCAATCCGGCGGGCGTCAAGCGTCAGGTGCTCGGCGTGTTTTCCGCGGTGTGGCTGGAGCCGATGGCGGAAGTGCTCCGCAATCTCGGCTCCGAGCGGGTCTGGATCACTTATGGGTCGGACGGGCTGGACGAGATCACGACGACAGGCCCGACCAAAGTCGTGGAGCTAAAGGACGGCGCAATCCGCGCTTTCGAAGTCACGCCCGAAGAGGCTGGCCTCAAGCGCGCCGCGCCGGAGGCGCTCAAGGGCGGCGAGCCGCACCAGAACGCAAAGGCGCTGACCGACGTGCTCGAAGGCGCCGAGAACGCCTATCGCGACATCGCCATGCTCAACGCCGCCGCCGCGCTCATCGTCGCCGGAAAGGCCGGCTCGCTCAAGGAAGGCGTCGGCCTCGCCGACGCCGCGATCCGCTCCGGCGCCGCCAGGAAGACGCTCGAACGATTGATCTCGATCTCCAACGCCTGATAAGTCGGATACGCCGATGGCCGACATCCTGAAGAAGATCGAGACCTACAAGCGGCGCGAGATCGCTGAGGCCAAAGTGCGCGTGCCGCGCGCGACCCTCGAACGGGAGATTTCCGGACAATCGCCGCCGCGCGGCTTCACCAAGGCGCTGGAGCGCGCCCTGGAGGAGGGGCGCTTCGGGCTCATCGCCGAGATCAAGCGGGCAAGCCCCTCGAAGGGCCTCATCCGCGAGGATTTCGCGCCGGCCTCGCTCGCCAGGGCCTATCAGGAGGGCGGCGCGTCCTGCCTTTCGGTGCTGACCGACTTTCCCTCGTTCCAGGGGTCGCCGGAACATTTGATGAAGGCGCGAAAAGCGACGCACCTTCCCATCCTGCGCAAGGACTTCCTCTTCGATCCCTATCAGGTGACGGAAGCGCGCGCCTGGGGCGCGGACTGCATCCTCATCATCATGGCGGCGGTGGACGACGAGACCGCGAAGGCGCTGAACAAGACCGCCCACGACCTCGGCCTCGACGTTCTCATCGAGACCCATAACGAGACCGAACTCAAGCGGGCGCTGACGCTGGAAGGCCGGCTCATCGGCATCAACAACCGGGACTTGCGGACCTTCGAGACGAAGCTCGAAGTCTGCGAGAAGCTCATGCCCCTCATCCCGCCCGGGCGGATCGTCGTCGCCGAAAGCGGCATTTCGAGCCATGCCGACTGCCAGCGCCTCGCGAAAGCCGGCATCGAGACTTTCCTCGTCGGCGAATCGCTCATGCGCCAACCGGACGTCGCCGCCGCGACGCGGGCGCTGCTGACGGGGATGTGAGAACCGCGCCGCTCCCATCCATGGACCTTCTTCCGCCGGGTTTTCCCCACAAGGGACGCCAACGCTCGCGCGCGCTGGCCCCAATTGCCCCGGGGTTCTCTTTTCGTTCTGTGCTACGCTCGCGCGAAGCGATTCGCGTGCAACCTTGTGACGCCTCATGAATGATCTCTTCGCCGCCGCCCCGCGCGGCAAGCCTGTTCCGCCCAAGGGAAAGCCCGTTCGCAACGGCCCCTTGAGCGAGAGCGAATACAACGCCAGCGCCATCGAGGTCCTCGAAGGGCTGGAACCCGTGCGCCGCCGCCCCGGCATGTATATCGGCGGCACGGACGCCAATGCGCTCCATCACCTCTTCGCCGAGGTGATCGACAATGCGATGGACGAGGCGGTCGCCGGCTACGCGAGCTTCATCGAAGTGACGCTGGAGGAAGGCGGCTGGCTTAGCGTCAACGACAACGGGCGCGGCATGCCGGTCGATCCGCACCCGAAATTCCCGAAGAAATCGGCGCTCGAAGTCATCATGACGATGCTCCACGCGGGCGGGAAATTCGACAGCGGCGCCTACGAGACCTCCGGCGGCCTGCATGGCGTCGGCGTCTCGGTGGTCAACGCGCTCTCGGAAAAGCTCGAAGTCGAGGTGGCGCGCGGCCAGACGCTCTACCGGCAGACCTTCGAGCGCGGCAAGCCGACCTCGGCGCTGACGATCGTCGGCAAGGCGCCGAACCGGCGCGGCACGAAAGTGCGCTTCCTGCCCGATCCCCAGATTTTCGGCGCTGGCGCGCATTTCGACCCGGCGCGCGTCTTCAAGATGGCGCGATCCAAGGCCTATCTCTTCGGCGGCGTCGAGATCCGCTGGAAATGCGCCCCCTCGCTGCTCGGCGAAAACTCCAAAATTCCCGCCGAGGCGGCCTTCCATTTTCCGGGCGGCCTCAAGGATTATCTCGCCGCCGACATCGAGGGCGAGACGCAGGTCGCCGATCAGGTCTTCACCGGCAAATACGAGAAGACGGGCAAGCATGGCGCCGTGGAATGGGCCATCGCATGGCTCGCGGCGGCGGACGGCTTCGTCCATTCCTATTGCAACACGATCCCGACGCCCGACGGCGGCACGCATGAAGCCGGGCTTCGCTCCGCCCTCCTGCGCGGCCTGAAAGACCACGCCGAACGGATCGGGCAATCGAAGCGGGCCTCAGCCCTCACCGCCGAGGACGTGATGACGGGCGCGGCGGCGCTGATTTCCGTCTTCATCCGCGAGCCCGAGTTTCAGGGTCAGAACAAGGGCCGGCTGCAAACCGTCGAGGCGGCGCGGCTGGTCGAGAGCGCGGTGCGCGACGCCTTCGATCACTGGCTGGCCGCGGCGCCCAGCCAGGCGGCGAAGCTTCTCGACTGGTCGGTCGAGCGCGCCGAAGAGCGCCTCCGCCGCCGCATGGAGAAGGATGTCGCGCGCAAGAACGCGACGCGAAAGCTGCGCCTGCCCGGAAAGCTCGCGGACTGCACGAACTCGTCCGCGCAAGGGTCTGAACTCTTTATCGTCGAGGGCGATTCGGCCGGAGGCTCCGCCAAACAGGCCCGCGACCGCGCCAGCCAGGCGGTGCTGCCGCTGCGGGGCAAGATCCTCAACGTCGCCTCCGCCACCCGCGACAAGCTCGCCCAGAACCAGCAGCTCAGCGACCTCATTCAGGCGCTCGGCGTGGGCTCGGGCTCGCACTACCGCGCCGAGGACCTCCGCTACGACAAGGTCATCATCATGACCGACGCGGACGTGGACGGCGCGCATATCGCGTCGCTGCTCATCACCTTTTTCTTCAGGCAAACGCCCAGGCTGATCGAGGAAGGCCACCTCTATCTTGCGGTCCCGCCGCTCTATCGGCTGACGCAGGGCGCGAACTCGGTTTATGCGCGCGACGACGCGCATAAGGAGCAATTGCTGAAGTCCGGCTTCAGCGGCAGGGGCGCGATCGAGGTCAGCCGCTTCAAGGGCCTCGGCGAAATGCCGATGAAGGATCTGCGCGACACGACCATGCACCCGGCAAGACGCACGCTCCTGCGGGTCGCCGTCGTCGAGGGCGACCTCAAGGCGACCTCGGAGACCGTCGAGCGGCTGATGGGAACGAAGCCCGAAGCGCGTTTCGCTTTCATTCAGGAGCGCGCGCCGAAGGCGATCGAGCTCGTGGACGTGTAGCGCAAGGCTTTGTTCACCTCTTCGCCGATTCATGGCCTTGCGAATCGCGGACGCGAGGCGGTCATGAGCAGCTTTTTCGACGATTGGGACGGCGGACGGATGATCCGGGCGGCGACGGCTGCGGCGGTTCTGGCTTCCGCCACATCGAGCGCGCTCGGGATCGCGGCCGTCCGCTTTGCCGAGCGCGAACTGGCGCTGCGCGCGGCGCCGGAGACGCCGGCCCCGGCTCTCAGAACCTCACACCCGGCGATCGACTATGGAGCGACCGGATCGATCGGAGGCGAATGCAGACGCGAGATCGTCGTTTTGGTCCCCTGCGGAGCCGAATGAAGTTCAGGTTCGTTTTTCGACCAGGATCCGTCGTTCATGTCTAAACCAGCGACAACCGGTATCGCCCCCCGAGCGGGAGGAAAAGAAAGGCCCAAAACTTGTGTTTTGCGGTGATAAAGCATCTTTAAAAAACGCGCTCGATGCGCTAGTATTTTTCAGTGGGCTCCGTTCGCGGAACGCGAACGGGAGGGCGAGCGATTTGCGGTTGAGGTTCAACTTTTTCTCAATGCGGAAAACGGCGGTTTCGCCGTACCGTTTAGCCGCGCGGCTTCACGCCCACGATAACGCTTCCCGCCCGGTCGCCGAGGGAGTTTCCCTTTTTCCATGACAATGGGATTCGCCGCGGGCCGACAAGGCTGGGTGCGGACGGAACGCAACACGAAGGTCGCCAAGGGAAGGCGGCTGCCAGGGGCATGGTCCCCGCCTATATCTAGGGGTCAGCTCGGAGAACTCGGACGAAGATGAGCAAGGGTAAGGATTTCAGGGCGCCCCGGAAGCGCGGTTTCGATGATGATGGGCCGATGTATGAATCAAGGCCGCGCACATCGCGTGGTTTCGGCCCTCCGCCCGATCAGGGTTTTGGCGGCGCGCCGGCGGGCGGCCCCTCGGCCATGGCCGCGAGCGGGCCGACGGTCGACGCCACCGTCAAATGGTTCAAAGCCGACAAGGGCTATGGCTTCGTCGAGCTGGCCAACGGCCAGGGCGACGCTTTCCTGCACGCCAATGCGCTGCAGGCGTCTGGCCATGAGTTGGTGCCGACGGGCGCCAAGCTCAAGGTGCAGGTCGGCGCCGGCGCCAAGGGCGCGCAGGTGACGCGGGTGTTCGAGGTCGACACCAGCACAGCGGTCGAGCAGCGGCCGCAGCGCTCCTTCGGGGATAGTCCGCGCCCGCCGCGCCGCGCCGCGCCCGATCCGTCGACGGCTGTGCCGGTGACCGGCAAGGTCAAGTGGTTCGACGAGGTGAAGGGCTTCGGCTTCGTCGCAAGCGAGGACGGCGGCAAGGACGTGTTCGTCCACATCTCGGTCCTTGGGCCGGCGGGCATCTCACATCTTGCCGAGGGTCAGCAGGTCAATATGCGGGTCGTCGACACGCCGAAGGGGCGCGAGGCGATTTCGCTCTCGGTCTGATCCGACTTCCACCGTTCCCGAGAGAGGAACGAGGAGGAAAAAATCAACGAGCGCGGCGCGCACACGCCGCGCTCGTCTTGTTTCGAGGCTTGCGATGACCGACGCCCCTCCCCGCTCCGGCCCGGCCGCCGGCTCTCCGGTCCGTGCTTCCCGCGACGTCCGCCGCCTCATCGAGATCATGGCCGCGCTGCGGACGCCCGTATCGGGTTGTCCGTGGGATCTCGAACAATCCTTCGCGACCATCGCTCCCTATACGCTGGAAGAAGCCTATGAGGTCGCCGATGCGATCGAGCGCGGCGATCCGGAGGATTTGCGCGAGGAGCTCGGCGATCTTCTCCTGCAGGTGATTTTCCATGCCCGCATGGCTGAGGAAGCCGGACTGTTCGATTTCGGCGGCGTGGTCGAAGCCATCACGGCAAAGCTCATCCGCCGGCATCCGCATGTCTTCGCCGACGCGCGCGACCTCGATCCGGAAGCGGTGAAGGCGCTGTGGGGCCGGATCAAGGCCGAAGAGAAGCGCGAGCGCGCGCAGGCGCGCGCCACGGCCGGTCTTGCGCCCGAGGCGCCGAAGGGCGCCCTTGGGGGCGTGCCCGTCGCCCTGCCCGCCCTGACCCGCGCATTGAAGCTCCAGGAGAACGCGGCCAAGGTCGGCTTCGACTGGAACGACCCCCGCGCTGTGATCGCCAAGCTCCGCGAAGAGATCGAGGAGGTCGAGGCCGAGATCGAGGGCGGCTCGGCCGAGGCGCTGGCCGGCGAGGTTGGCGATCTCCTGTTCGCGGCCGTCAATCTCGCGCGGCATCTCGATGTGGATCCGGAGGCCGCGCTACGCGGGACGAACGCCAAATTCGAGCGCCGCTTCGGTCACATCGAGCGACGCCTCGCCGAAAGCGGCCAGCGGCCCGAGACGACGAGCCTCGACGCCATGGAGGCGCTCTGGGTGGAGGCGAAGGCGCTCGAAAGGGACTGATCTCATGCGCTGGATCGCCCTGCTGCGAGGCGTGAATGTCGGGGGCGCAAGGTCGCTGAAATCCGCGGATCTCCGGCGCATCTTCCTTGACGCTGGCGCGACGCAGGCGGAGACGGTCATCCAGAGCGGCAATGTGGTCTTCATGGCCGCAAAGCCGGAGTCCGTCGCGGCCGAGGCGGAGCGCACGATCGAAGCGCAGTTCGGCTTCCGCCCGGCAATCGTGCTTCGCGACACCGCCGCGTGGCGGTCGATGATCGCCGCCAATCCGTTCCTCAAAGCCGGCGCCGATCCCGCGACGCTTCATATCGCCTGTCTCGCGAAGGCGCCTGCGCTCTCGGGTCCCCCGCCCCTCGACGCGGACAGATTCCTTCCCGATGAATTCGCCGTCGCGGGCGCGGACGTTTATCTCCGACTGCCGAACGGCGTGGCGGGCGCGATGATCACAAACGCGGCGCTCGACAGGGCCTTCAGGACGGTCTCGACCTTGCGGAACTGGCGCACGGCGCTGCGGCTGCTCGAAAAATTGCAGGGCTGAACCGGCCCCGATTTCTCCGCCGCGATTTCAAGTTTACACCCGTCAGGTTGCCGCCAGGGCGTGCGAATGCGCGGCGCCTGACGGCTTGACGTGAATCCGCCCGAAAAGGGACGGCGTCGGCCCCAACGGCACAGTGCCGGGCCCCGCCGCAAAGCCGATCGCAGAAAAATCGGCCCTTCGCACTTGCGAAGACGGCCCGGCTAATTACGTATAAGACGTGAACGATTGGCCGGCAATGTCAATCGCTCCGGCCCGGATGGCTGACGGCGGCTCCGGGGTTGTGGGGAAATCCGCCGTGGGGAGAGCTTGACGTGAAGTCGTATTTTTATGGGCTGTCGCTGGCGACGGCGATGGGCGCGGTCGCTTGCGCGCCGGCGAAGGCGGACGTGATCTCCGTCTCCGACATTCTCACGCAGTTCAACGCCGTCGTCTCCGGCAGCTTCCAGACGACGTCGGATGTCGAAGGCCGTCTCGTCGCGGGCTCGATCGACAAGGGCGCGACCTTCTACAATGACCCGAACGCGAAGAGCGCGGCGTCGTCCTTTCAGGCCGTCAACGCGGTCAAGATCACGAACTGCAAGAGCTGCAACGTCGACAACGGCGGCAGCGTCAACTATGTGACGAGCAACAGCGGCAAGTTCAGCTTCGACGCGGGCAGCGGCCAACCGAAGGGCTCGCTCGTCCAGAACTCCCCGTCATTCGCCATGAGCGACTTCACGACGCCGCTCGATGCGCTCGAGAGCCAGCTGTCGTCGATGGTGGCGAATAGCTACGTCAATTCCTCGAATCCGAACAACTTCAAGTTCGTCGTAACGCCGGACGCCAGCGGGATCGCCGTGTTCGACGTCGCCGCGAGCCAGCTCGCCGGAATCAGCAACATGCTCAGCTTCACCGGCGCGACGGCGAAGACGATCATCGTCAACGTGACCGGCTCCGTCGGCTACACATTCACGCAGAAGTTCAATTTCAACCCGAGCGCCTATATCGATGAACACGTCATCTGGAACTTCGAGGACGCGGGGACGCTGAACTTCAAACAGTGGGGCGGCTCGATTCTCGCGGGCGACGCCACGGTGACCAACAGCTCGCCGCTCAACGGCTTCCTCTATGCCGCGAACTTCAACGGCAAAGCCGAATTGCACGACAATCCGTTCCTCGGCACGATGCCGTCGGCGCCGGAAGTCTCGACCTGGGTGATGATGGGTCTCGGCTTCGCGGGCCTCGGCTTCGCGGGCTGGCGCCGGTCACGGACCCTGCGCGTGCTGGGGTAAGCGCTCGTAAATCGCCCAAGACAGGGCCGCCCGTCAGGGCGGCCCTCTTTATTGCCTTGCGAAGAGCGGCGGGCTTGTCAGCCCGGCTGGCCCGGCGAGGATGGCAACGCGCTCGCATCGAGCGCCCAGTCCAGCGCGGAATGGCGCCAGATCTGACGGCGGGGAACGATCTCCGCGCGCTGCCGAACAGCGCCAAGCCGGATGTTGAACGCTTTCGGGTTCTCAGCGTCGGTCGCGTAGATCGGCGAGCCGCAGTTTCCGCAAAAGCCCTGCGCCCGTTTCGCTCCGCTCGCCGCGGTCTTGACGTAGACCTTCGGGCTCCCCCTCGTGATATGGAAATCCTCGGCCTTGACTGTCACGCTCGCGCGAAAGGGCGCGCCCGAGAGACTCTGGCAGTCCGTGCAATGGCAGACCGAGGCGTTCGCGGGATCGGCTTCGGCCTGAAAGGCGATGGCGGCGCAATGGCACTGGCCGTCAATTCTCATGACGAGGCTCCGGCCGCGCGTCTCCGTTCGGAAACCGCCGCTTCACCCGCTCCACCTGATCGGGCGCGACCCGGACCGTGAGATGGATCGCGGATTCGTCGTCCCGGCGGTTCATGACTTCACTGTGCTCGTAGAGCCAGTGGAGCCCCTGCCCGTCCGCCGAATTGAGGGTCAAATCGATAAGCGCCCGGCCGCGGGCGAGCCTGTCTTCGATGGCGAGCATGAGCCGGTCGATCCCCTCGCCCGTCAGCGCGGAAACCGCCATCGGCGCGGAGGGGAGGGTTTCCTGCTCCTGGGCGAGCAGCGCGCGGGCGTCAGCATCGAGGCGATCGAGCTTGTTCCAGACCTCGATGACCCGATCGGCGCGGTCGGCGATGTCGAGTTCCGTCAGAATCGCCTCCACGTCCTTGCTCTGCGCCTCGCTGTCGGCGTGGGAAATGTCGCGCACATGCACGATGACGTCCGCCGCGCGCACTTCCTCGAGCGTCGCGCGGAAGGCCGAGATCAGCATGGTCGGCAGGTCCGAGATGAAGCCCACCGTGTCGGAGAGGATCGCCGAGCCGCCGTGCGGCAGGCGGATGAGCCGCATCGTCGGATCGAGCGTCGCGAACAGCATGTCCGCCGCCATGACGTCGGCGCGGGTCAGGCGATTGAAGAGCGTGGACTTGCCGGCGTTCGTGTAGCCGACGAGCGCCACGATCGGATAGGGCACGTCGCTCCGGCTCGCGCGATGCAGGGCGCGCGTGCGCTTGACGCTTTCAAGCTCGCGCTCGATCCGCACCATGCGCTCCTGGATGAGGCGCCGGTCTGTCTCGATCTGGGTTTCGCCCGGACCGCCGAGGAAGCCGAAGCCGCCGCGCTGGCGTTCGAGGTGGGTCCAGGACCGCACGAGGCGCGAGCGCTGATAGGCGAGATGGGCGAGTTCGACCTGAAGCGCGCCCTCGGCGGTGTGGGCGCGGCGGCCGAAGATTTCGAGGATCAGGCCCGTCCGGTCGATGACCTTGCAGCCGAACGCCTTTTCGAGATTGCGCTGCTGCACCGGCGAGAGCGCGCAATCCATCACGACGAGGGTCACCTCGTCGGCCTTCACCTCCGCCGCGATCTCCTCGACCTTTCCCTTGCCGAGATAAGTCGCCGGGCGGATCGCCGACAGCCCCACGATGTCGCTTCCGACGATGTTGAGGTCGATCGCGCGCGCAAGACCGACCGCCTCGTCGCGGCGGGCCTCGGGGCTTCGCACGGCGAGCCGTTCCGCCGGCTGTCCCCGCGTCAGGTAGGGACAGACGACGCGGGCGCGGGTCGAGGCCGCGACAACCCTCTCACGGTCGTCGGCCGCCCCGCTCGCGCGCTCCAGATCTTTGGCCTCAGTGACCGTCGCCGTCCTCGACTGCTTCGAACATCGTGATCGGGCTTGCGGGCATGATGGTCGAGATCGCGTGCTTGTAGACGAGCTGCGAATGACCGTCGCGGCGCAGGAGGACGCAGAAATTATCAAACCACGTGACGAACCCCTGCAATTTCACGCCATTGACAAGAAAAATTGTGACCGAAGTCTTTGATTTTCGGACATGATTAAGGAACGTGTCCTGAAGGTTTTGCGCCTTTTCTGCTGGCATCTTCTCTTTCCGCTGTTGGGCCCGCTTTGGACCATGGCTTGTTTATTGCCTTTTGCGGGTGCGCTTGTGACACGCATCACGCAGCGATTCCACCTTTTACGGCGGCCGACGACCAAAGGATCAGGAAAATCCCCCGCACCGATCGTCCGCCTGCACGGCGAACCAAGAAACGCGCCGCCGCCATCATTCGACCCCGAGCGACTTCAGCTTGCGATGCAAGGCCGACCGCTCCATGCCGATAAACTCCGCTGTCCTCGATATGTTTCCGCCAAAACGGCTGATCTGCGCGACGAGATAGTCGCGCTCGAAAGCCTCGCGCGCATCGCGCAAAGGCAGGCTCAGGAGCTTCTCGCCGCCGATGCCGCTCGGCACCACCGGGACCAGCGCGCCGACCTCCGCCGGCAGCATCGAGGCCGAAATCTCGGCATTCGGATCGCCGACCGCCAGAATCATCAGCCGTTCCACATTGTTGCGCAACTGGCGGATGTTGCCCGGCCAGTCGTGCGATTGCAGCACCGCCATCGCATCCGCGCCCACTTTCCGGGGCGCGACGCCCATATTGGCCGCGACCTGCTCCAGGAAGAACTGCACCAGTTCCGGAATGTCCTCCCGCCGCTCGGCAAGCGAAGGCACGCGGATCGGCACGACGGACAGGCGATGGAACAGGTCCTCGCGGAACCGGCCTTCCGTGATCGCCTCCGCCAGATCGCGGCTCGTCGAAGAGATGATGCGGACGTCGACATGAACCCGCGACGAGCCGCCGACGCGCTGAAAATTCTGGTCGACCAGCACGCGCAGGATCTTGGCCTGCGTCTCGCGCGGCATGTCGGCGACTTCGTCGAGATAGAGCGTCCCGCCGTGCGCTTCCTCGAGGGCGCCGATCCGTGCGGAGCGGTCCGGGACTGCTTCGACGCCGAAGAGCTCCGCTTCCATGCCTTCCGGAGTCATGGCTGGCGCGTTGAGCACCACGAAGGGCCCCCCCGCCCGCGCGGAATGTTCATGGATCAGCCGCGCCGCAAGCTCCTTCCCGGATCCCGCGGGCCCCGAGATCAGGATGCGCGAATTGGCGGGCGCAAGCTTGTCGATGATGCGCGTGAGATTGTTGACCGCATGCGACGAGCCCACCATCCGGTTGGCCGCGCCGCCCCGCGCCTTCAGGTCCTGCACCTCGCGCTTCAGGCGCGAGGTTTCGAGCGCGCGCTCGGCGATGAGAATGAGCCGGTCCGCCTTGAAGGGCTTTTCGATGAAGTCGTAGGCGCCGAGTTTGATCGCCGTCACGGCGGTCTCGATATTGCCGTGACCCGAGATCATCACGACCGGCACGTTCGGGTGGCTCTTCTTGACCGTCTCGAGCAGTTGCAGCCCGTCGAGCTTCGAACCCTGCAGCCAGATGTCGAGCAGCAGGAGTTGAGGCCGGCGCGACTCGATCGCCGCGATCGCCTCGTCCGAATTGCCTGCGAGGCGCGGCGAATGCCCTTCGTCCTCCAGGATGCCCGCGACGAGATCGCGGATGTCGCTTTCGTCGTCGACGATAAGGATATCTGCGCCCATCAGGTGGATTCCATGTTTTCCGAGCTGAGCTCCGGCCGAACGGCGTCCGTCGGGAGCGGCAGCTTCATCAGGAGTTTCGCGCCCTGTCCGCCATCGGCGCGGACGAGCCCGTCGAGCAGTTCGACTTCGCCGCCATGGTCCTCGAAGATCTTGACCACGATCGGGAGACCAAGCCCCGTGCCTTCGGCGCGGGTCGTCACATAAGGCTCCAGCAGCTTGCGCCGTTCTTCCTTCGGGAAGCCCTTGCCATTGTCGCTGACCGCAATCTCGATGAAGCCGCCAGTCCCGATCCCAAGCGTCACGATCACCTTCCCCTTCTCGTGCGGCTCCGGAAGCGCGTCGATGCCTTCGCCCGCGTTCTTGAGGACGTTGGTGAGGGCCTGCGAGATGAGTCTGCGGTCGAAGTCGGCGAACAGCGGCTCGTCGGGCAGATGCTCCTCGAAGTCGATGTCGGCGCGCCCGACCCGCTGGAGGAAGATCGCCTGCCGCACGCAGTCGACGAGATCGTCGCGCGCCGGCCGCGCCTTGGGCATCCGCGCGAAGGAGGAGAACTCGTCGACCATGCGCTTGATGTCGTCCACCTGGCGGATGATCGTATTCGTGCACTGGTCGAAGACGTCCTTGCCCTCGACGATGTGCTTGCCGTAGCGGCGCTTGAGCCGCTCGGCCGAGAGCTGGATCGGCGTCAGCGGATTCTTGATCTCGTGCGCGATGCGCCGCGCGACATCCGCCCAGGCGGCCGTGCGCTGTGCGGAGACCAGATCGCTGATGTCGTCGAGCGTGATGACGGTCGCGCGGTCGTCGCGCGCGGGATTGCCGGTCACGCGGACGTTGAGGATGCGCTCGCGGCCCTCGCGCAGCACCGTCGCCTGGCCCTGGTGCAGACGCAGCCGAAGCGAGCGCGCCTGCTCCCAGATCGCCGCGATGCTCGGCTGCACCTCCGGGAGGACCCGGCCGATCAGACCGCGCCCCGCGCCGAGCAGCCGGTCGGCGGCGGCGTTCGAGACGGTGACCACGCCCTCGCTGTCCACGCCGAGCACGCCCGCCGGGACGCCCGAGAGCACCGCCTCGATGAAGGCGCGGCGCTCGTCGTTGAGCGCATTGGCTTCGATGAGCCCCGTCTGCTGGCGCTGCAACTCGGACGTCATCTTGTTGAACGTGTCGCCGAGATGGCCGATGTCCCCGTCGGAAGCGCGGGTCGGCACCTGCACGCTCAGGTTTCCGACCGCCACCTGATCGGCCGCGCGAATGAGGCGGCGGATCGGGCCGACGATCCGGTTCGCCCAGGAGAGCCCGAGCCAGATGGCGGAAACGAGCATCGTCAGCGCCAGCATCACAAAGACGGTGGCGAAGCCGAGTTCGAGACTGCGCCTGTGCGCCTCGAACCGCGCGAACAGCGCCGAGACGTTGGCTGCGTCCTGCGCGACCTTGGCGGCCAGCGGATCGATGGAGCGCGCGGCATAGAGGAACTTGTCCTCGGCGCCGGGGATCGGTCGGATGCCGACGAAGATATTGCCCACGCCGAGGAAACCGCAGAGCGCCTCGCCGTGCAGGGCGTCCTGGAAATCCGAGGGCTCGGGCCGGGCGACGAGACGTTCGTCCGAGCCTTGCGCGACCTCGGTCGTGGTTCCGTCGCTCCTCATCAGAGCCGCCGCGCTGAAGCCGAGCGTCTTCGAGCGCGAGGCGAAATAATTGCGGAACTGCGTCGGGTCGCTGCGCAGCAGAAGCTCGCTCCGGGCGATGTCGCCGGCGGTGAGCTCCACGTCCCGCAGCAGCGCGCGGCACTGCGATTCGCGATAGAGCTGCGTCGCCTGCGTCGCTTCGTTGATGAAGGCGGCGACGTCGGTCATGAAGCGGGGATTGATGGCCCATTCGACCGAGACCGTCGCGACGACCGCGGTCACGATCGCGGGGATGGCGGCGACCAGCGAAAACAGCGCCACGAAGCGGCTGTGGAGCCGCGCGCCCGCCCGCGCCGCGCGCCGCGCGGTCCGCAGCCGGTTGAGCTCGATGCCGATCAGAAGCAGGAGGACGAGGATGACCAGCCCGTCGCCGAACAGCAGCGCCTCGACGACATTGGCCGTCGGCAGGATCGGGGTCAGGCCCGCGAAAACGACGAAAGTCGCGAGCGCGAGCACGAAGGCCGCCGACACGGCGACGAGGCCGTATCGGGCGGTGGGGCCGCTGTCGTCGATCGCCCGCGCCGGCTTGGGCGCCTGTGTCTCTGCCTGAGTCAAAAATCCTGAAACCGCAAATGCCCGCTCGTTCCGCCAGAATCGACGCGTGGCAATCCTGCAACGATGTTGCGCGATTACGACAATTTAGGGGCGATAGGGCTGCGTTTGCGTGGTGAAGGCCGTCCCTCACCGGAAGTTCGGGATCTCCCGCAGATTGAGGTCGCGGATCTTCTTGCGCAACGTGTTGCGGTTGAGGCCCAGGATTTCCGCCGCCTTGATCTGGTTGCCGCTTGTGAGCGCCAGCGTCGCGGCGATCAGCGGCGCTTCGAGATCGTGCACGACGCGGTGGTAAAGTCCCGGCTGGGGATTGGCGCCGTTGAACGAGCGGAAGAGGCCCGTGACCGCCCGCTCCATCGCGGAGTCGAAATTCTCGCCGGCCTCGGGCGCGGACCCGCCGGCCCGCTGCCGCGCGTCCTCGGCGACGACGGACGCGGGCGCGAGCGACGGAGCGATCCCGACGTTGAGCTCCTGCTCGATCAGCGCTTCCCCGATCACGTCCTGCGGATAGAGCGCCGCGAGGCGCCGCGCGAGATTTTCGAGCTCGCGCACGTTGCCGGGCCATGAATAGCGGCGCAGCCGGTCCATGCCCGCCGGTTCGATCGTCTTCACAGGCAGGCCTTCCGCCGCGCCACGCTGGAAGAACGAGCGGATGAGGTCGGGAATGTCCTCGGAACGCTCCCTTAACGGCGGCAGGCGGATCGGCACGACGTTGAGCCGGAAGAACAGATCCTCGCGGAAGGCGCCCTGCTGGATGGAAAAACGAAGGTCCTTGTTGGTCGCGGCGACGATCCGCACATTGGTCTTGATCGGCGTCCGGCCCCCGACGGTCGTATATTCGCCCTGCTGAAGGACGCGCAGAAGGCGCGTCTGCGCCTCCATCGGCATGTCGCCGATCTCGTCGAGGAAGAGCGTTCCGCCCTCGGCCTGCTCGAACCGGCCGGACGAGCGCGCCGCCGCGCCGGTGAAGGCGCCCTTCTCGTGGCCGAAGAGCTCGCTCTCGATGAGGTCGCGCGGAATGGCCGCCATGTTGATCGCGACGAAAGGCCCGGTCTTGCGCTTGCCGTAATCGTGCAGCGCGCGGGCGACCAGTTCCTTGCCCGTGCCGGACTCGCCGGAGATCATGACGGTGAGGTCAGTCGCCATGAGCCGCGCGAGGACGCGGAAAATATCCTGCATCGCGGGAGACCGGCCGACGATCGGCATGGCCTCCATGGCGTCGTGCTCGTCGGCCCCCTCTCGCTGCTTCTTGGGTTCCGCCAGCGCCCGTCCGACGATCGCGACCAGTTCGCGCAGATCGAACGGCTTCGGCAGATATTCGTAGGCGCCGCGCTCGGAAGCCTTGATCGCCGTCATGAACGTGTTCTGCGCGCTCATCACGATGATCGGCAGGTCGGGCCGCATCCGCTTGATGCGCGGCAGAAGGTCGAAGGCGTTGTCGTCGGGCATCACGACGTCGGTGATGACGAGGTCGCCCTCCCCCGCCGCGACCCAGCGCCAGAGGCCTGCGACCGTCCCGGTCGCACGCACCTCATAGCCAGCGCGCGTCAGGGCCTGATTGAGAACGGTCCGAATGCCTGCGTCATCGTCTGCAACGAGAATTTGCCCAGAGGGCATTCAGAAAGCTCCTTTTGCCCGCCCGCGCGGGCCCCATCACTTCGCGCCGCTCGCACGCTGCGGGGCCAAAGGCATCAGCACGCGAAACGTCGTCCGGCGCGGCTGGGACTCGCATTCGATGATCCCGCCATGATCGCCGATCAGCTTCGCCACCAGTGCAAGTCCCAGACCAGACCCCTGGGACTTCGTCGTGACGAAAGGGTCGAACAGATTGGGCAGAATGTCCGCGGGAATGCCCGACCCATTGTCCCGGATGCAGATTTCGAGCGGCAGCGCGACAGGGTCGTCGCTCGGCGTCGTGCGCAGACGCACCCCCGGCCGATAGGCCGTGGTCAGCGTGATCTCGCCGTTTCCGCGGTCGTCGCCAATGGCCTCGGCGGCGTTTTTGACGAGGTTGAGGAAGACCTGAATGAGTTGATCGCGCGAGCCCTGAACATGCGGCAGGGACGGGTCGTACAGTTCCGCAAAGCGGATGCCCCGCGCGAAGCCCGCCTGGGCGAGCCGCTTCACATGGTCCAGCACCGAGTGGATGTTGATGGTCTCCCACGGCAAGGGCGTTGCGCCGAAAGCCTGCATCCGGTCGACCAGCTTCACGATCCGGTCGGTCTCGTCGCAGATGAGGCGGGTCAGCCCGCGGTCCTCGTCGCTGACGTTCGCCTCCAGCAATTGAGCCGCGCCGCGAATGCCCGAAAGCGGATTCTTGATCTCATGCGCCAGCATCGCGCCGAGAGCCGTCACGGAGCGGGCCGCGCTGCGATGGGTAAGCTGCCTGTCTATTTTTTCGGCAATTGCCCGCTCTTGCAGCATGATGGCGACGGCGTCGCTCGGCTGAGGCAGGGGAGCGACGAAAACATCGACAATTCCGCGATTTCCTGTGCGCGGCGTGGAGATATCGATCTTATACCCGTTCACGGTTGCATGATTATTGAGCGCCTCGCTGACCAAATTCAGGACAGGCGAGTCGAAAGGCAGGAGGTCGGTCAGACGGCATCGCAACAAGGCCCCCCGCCCCATGTCGAAGAAAGTCTCCGCCGCGAAATTGGCGTCGATGACACGAGCCTGCGCCGTCCACGGTCAGGAGGGGCTGAGCCAGAGCGTTCAGGACCTTGGAGGGGTCCGGCGTCTCGTGATGGTCCTGCAGGGCGGCGCTCATGCCGCGGCCCTCCTCGGTTCCTCGGCGTCGAAGGCGCCGGCCAGAAGAACGCGGGCGCGGCCGGGATCGTCCGCCGTGACAAGTTCCGCTCGTAACGCTTTGGATGCGCCCGCTTTCTCGGCATACGCAGCCAAATGCTTGCGGGCATGGCGGAGGCCCTGCCGCGAACCGAGCGTTTCGACGAGCCAGTCGAGATGTTCGAGCGCCGCGTCCCGCCGCTCCCCGGCCGAGGGTTCGCTGAACGCGGTTCCCTCAGCGAGCGCGCGGGAAATTGCCCCGGGCAGCCACGGCGCCCCCAGCGCCGCGCGCCCGACCATGACGCCGCGCGCGCCGGACTGCGCCAGCATCTCCCGCGCGTCCTCGATCGACCCGCAGTCGCCATTGACGACGACGGGGATCGCGACCGCCTCGGTCACGGCCCGCACCGCGCGCCAGTCGGCGCGTCCCTCGTAGAACTGGGCGCGGGTCCGGCCATGCACGGTGACCATCTGCGCGCCCGCCCGCTCCGCGCGCCGCGCGAGTTCGGGCGCGCAGAGCGAGGCCTCGTCCCAGCCGAGGCGCATCTTGACCGTCACCGGCGCCGAGACCGCCTCCGCCACCGAGGCGACGAGGCGCTCGGCAAGATCGAGGTCGCGCATCAGGGCCGCGCCGCAGAGCGCCCCCGACACCCGGCGGGCCGGACAGCCCATGTTGATGTCGATGATCGCGGCGCCCTCGCCTTCGGCCTTGCGGGCGGCTTCGGCGAGCGCCCTCGCCTCGCGACCCACGAGTTGCACCGCATGCGGATCGAGCCCCTGCCCTTCGGCGCGGATGACCGTTTCGTCGTCCCCGTCGAGGAAACTGTCGGCGGCGACCATTTCGGAAAAGACCAGCGCCGCGCCGAAACGCCGCGCGATTCGGCGCATCGCGAGGTCGCTGACGCCCTGACATCGGCGCAAGCATGGCCGGGCCGTCGAGCCTGTGGCGCCCGAGCCCAATCGGTTTTAAGGCGCCCAAATTGTCAGCAGATTTCATTGTGCCTACAGTGTAGCCAATAACGTCGGGAACGCAAGCGCATCCGAGGCGCCGCCGGGCCTTGACGCCGCTCGCCGCTTGTCCGAGACGAAGCGAATGACGTCAACCCGCCCGGCCGCTGCTCTCGAAACGGTCATTACAACCCTTTGCGCCGAAACCCCACCCGGCCGCACGATCTGCCCGACCGACGCGGCGAAAGCCTACGCGGCGGCGCGCGGCGAGGACGATCTCGGCTGGCGCTCTCATTTGCAGGAGGTCCGGCGGGCCGCGGTGAAGCTCGCGCTCGCCGGCCGGCTGGTGATCTACCGCAAGGGCAAGCCGGTCGACCCCGGCGATTTTCGCGGCGTCTATCGGCTCGGCGCGCCTTCGCAGGAATAGCGGCGGCTCACGAGGCTTTCCCCGCCGGCCCGGGAAACAACGCGTCGATCCGGCCCGTCAGCCGATAGGCGACGAGGCCCATCCATTCCCGAAGCGCCAGTTCGAAGGCTCTGAGGTTGCGGGTGGGAAACATTTCCCACGGGACCGGCTCCATCGGCGCCGGAAAGGTGCGGAACCCGACCGGATAAGCCACGACGTTGAAGCCCGCCTTCTCGAAAAGCCCCATCGAGCGCGGCATGTGGTAGGCGGAGGTCACCAGCAGCCATCGCTGCGACGGCTCGGGATGGAGGAGCGCCGCGCTGAAGCGCGCATTCTCCTCGGTGTTTCGCGACCTGTTCTCCAGAGTGATCCGCGCTGGATCGACGCCAAGCTGGATCAGAAGCATCTGCGCCGCTTCCGCTTCGCTCGAAGGGCCGCCGAGCACCATGCCGTTGCCGCCGGAAAAGACGATGCGCGCCTGCGGATAGAGCTGGGCGAGATGCGCCGCTTCCACGACGCGCTCGCCTTCGTCGTAGGTCGGCTGATGGCGGGCGAGCGTCATCGGACCATTCACCGCGCCGCCGAGAATGATGACGCCGTATGGAGCGGGCATGTCCGGCGGCGCCTGCGGAAAGCGGGTCTCGAGCGGCCAGATGAGCAGAAAGCCGAGCGGCGTGACGGCGGCGGTGAGAAGGATCAGGAGCGCGATCGCCGAGGCCGCCTGAGCCCCCCGCCCGAACCGGCTGCGGGCGAAAAGCGCTCCCAGCAATCCGACGAGGATCAGGAACGTGATCGGCGACGCGAAGTACCAGTAGATCTTGGACGCGACGAAAAACATCTGGCGAGCCCCCGGGCCCGGCTTCTCGCAGGCGGGGCGGCTTGCCGCAAGCCGTCGCTTTGTCTACCTGTAGCGCATCGCTTCCGGGGATTCTGATGATGTACAATCGCGATGTGGTTAGCGCGATCGGCCATACGCCGCTCATCGAGCTGCGCGCCGCCTCGGCCGCCACGGGATGCACGATTCTCGGCAAGGCGGAATTCATGAATCCCGGCGGCTCGGTGAAGGACCGGGCCGGGCTCGCGATCATCAAGGACGCCGTCGAGCGCGGGACGCTGCGCAAGGGCGGCGTGATCGTCGAGGGGACCGCGGGAAACACCGGCATCGGCATCGCCATGGTCGCGGCGGCGCTCGGCTATCGCGCCGTGATCGTCATCCCCGACACGCAGTCGCAGGAGAAGAAGGACATGCTTCGCCTCGCCGGGGCGGAGCTGATCGAGGTCCCGGCCGTCCCCTACTCGAATCCGAACAATTACGTCCGCTATTCGGGGCGTCTCGCCGAGACGCTGGCGAAGACGGAAGCCAGCGGCGCGGTCTGGGCCAACCAGTTCGACAATGTCGCCAACCGCCGGGGCCATTACGAGACGACCGGACCCGAGATTTACGAGGCGCTCGACGGAAAGCTCGACGGCTTCGTCAGCGCGGTCGGGACCGGGGGAACGCTGGCCGGCGTCGGCATGGCGCTGAAGGAGCGCAATCCGAACATCAAGATTGCGCTCGCCGACCCGATGGGCGCGGCGCTTTATTCCTATTACACGACGGGCGAACTCAAGAGCACGGGCTCCTCCGTCACCGAGGGCATCGGCCAGGGGCGCATCACCAAAAACCTCGAAGGCGCGCCGGTGGACTTCGCCTACCAGATCCCGGACGAAGAGGCCCTGCCGATCGTCTTCGATCTCGTCGTGCAGGAGGGGCTGTTGCTCGGCGGCTCGTCCGGCGTCAATATCGCGGGCGCGATCCGGCTCGCGCGCGAACTCGGGCCCGGACATACGATCGTGACCCTTCTCTGCGATTCCGGCGCGCGCTATGCGTCGAAGCTCTTCAACCCCGCCTTCCTGCGCTCGAAGAACCTGCCCGTCCCCGACTGGCTCACCCGCATACCGCAAGCGCCCGCCGTGTTCGTTCCATGACCGAGCCGCTGTTCCGCGCCGACGCCTATCTTCGCGAGGCGACCGCGAATGTGCTTTTCGCCGACGAGCGCGGGATCGCGCTCGACCGCACCGTCTTCTACGCCCAGGGCGGCGGCCAGCCGGGCGACAGGGGCGCGGTGAGGCTCGCGGACGGGCGCGAGATCCCGATCGTCAATGCCGCCTATGACGCCGACCGCAAGACGATCCTCCACAAAGCCGCCGAGGGCGCGGCGCTTCCGAAGGCCGGAGACGCCGTCACGGCGCGGATCGACTGGGACGCGCGCTTCGCGCGGATGCGCGCCCATACCGCGCTCCATCTCCTTTCCGTCGTCCTCCCCTACCCCGTCACCGGCGGATCGGTCGGCGACGCCGAAGGGCGGCTCGACTTCGATTGCGATCAGCCGCTCGACAAGGCGGAGGTCGAAGCGCGCCTCAACGAACTGATCGCGAAAGACGCCGCCGTCACGGACCTCTGGATCACGGACGCGGAGCTCGAAGCCAATCCCGGCCTCGTCAAGACCATGTCGGTAAAGCCGCCGATGGGAACCGGCCGCGTCCGCCTCGTCTCCATCGCGGGGCTCGACCTCCAGCCCTGCGGCGGCACGCATGTCCGCCACACGGGCGAAATCGGCCGCGCGACCGTCACGCAGATCGAGAAGAAGGGCCGCCTCAACCGCCGCGTGCGGATTGCGCTTGCGGCGGGGTGATGGAGGGACGTGGCGGCGAGGGATGGGGCGAGGCGGCAGTCTGGCCAAATTCAACGCTCTAACGGGATTAAGTCTGCAGTTTCACATCACTCGCTCTTCCGACTGACTCCGGGGAATCGCTTGTCTCTGCTATTGTTATCCGCTGATCACAAATTTGGCTTCTAAGAACGATTGCCATGTCCTCACGCAGCTTCTTCGCAACGTTAAATCGGCTGGCGCGCGAGGCAGATAGGCAAGCGAAAGCCCGCCAACGGATTGCACTGGCTGAAGAGCGGCAGCGTATCGCCCATTTAAAGGCAAGTCAGAGAGCGCTTGAATTGCTCAGCAAGCAGGAGAGAGCCGACTATTTGGCTAAAAGACAAGCCGTAGCCGAGGAACTGAACACAAAACTAGAGTCCTCGATCGCCGCTCTTTCAACCATCCTAACGAGCAGCCTCAAACGCCGTTCCGCCCTAAAATTGAAGACTTGAAGCAACAGAGACCCAGCGAGGCAATGTTTGATAGCCGCTCCGATCTAGCTCTGGTCAGAAGCCGCTTAAAGTAGCATCTCAATTCCTAAACTTAATTACTTCTGCGAGGTTAATACCAGGCGCGAAGGCCAAGCATGCGGCGTGACTTACCGAAGCGGAAGATCGATCAAAGAGAATATATTTAACTGAATTACTTCGATACGAGGAAGCAAATACTAAGAGAAATACTATTTTCAACTCCGTAACGGCCGAAGTTGGCGAATTCAACGCGCAGATAGATCAATTTCTTTCGCAGTCAAAGAGAGAGCCCCGAAGCTGTCGCGCGATATTACGACTAATATTGCAAAAGTCGAAATATCCCTATGATTTCACTCATGAATATCGGGTTGCCTGGGATCCATCTTCTAAATACTTGGTTGTAGATTGTCGATTACCAACTATTACCGATGTAGTCCCCGAAGTTGAAAAATATAAATACACAAAATCGACAGATAAACTCGTGAATTAAGAGATAGAGCGGGCTGGCCGCGAACTTTATGCGACGATCGTTTCTTCTGTTTCGTCTCCGTATCCTTTATGAAGCGTTTTACATCGATCTATATAAATTATCCGATGTAATTACCGTGAATGCTTACGTTGATACAATTGATAAAAGTCGGACGGCAAGTAAACCTTATATTTTATCTGTTCGTACCAATCGAACCGAGTTTGATCAACTTGATTTAGCCAAGTCGACCGATCTGTGCCTAAAGAGACTTCCAGCTTCAAACTCTGAAGGCCGGCAGAGTTAGTACCAATCAAGCCAATTGTTGACATAAATATGATCGATCCACGATTTATCAAAGAGCAGGATATTCTCTCTCGCTAGATAATCGTACAAATTTAATGGCCTTAACTCCTTCCGAATTCAGTTGCTGATCACAAATTTATTTCAAAAGATGGGCCTCGAACGAAGCTGACCATCCCTCACGCGACGGCGGCGTATATCGGCATCTGCTTGTTAGAGGCAACGGCCATCCTATCGTTTCATGGTCGCATTCAAAGATGACATATAAGCATATTTATTATTCAATGCAGGTCTTGGAAGGAGAAAGAGACGATTATCAGAATTTTCCGCTGTAGATCAGAGACAGCCGGCTTGATCTTGCGGGCCTTAGAGTTGAAACCTGATGCGCTTTTGAGGCGGACGCGGTCGGGGCTAGGGGCTAAGGAGAGGCTAGAACGGCGCTCGTCATTGGTTGCCGATCCGCGCTCGTCATGGCCGGCCTTGTGCCGCGCCATCCATGCCGAGCCACTCCAATTCAGCCTGGCGGATATCGGCGCGACCAATAAAATCCATGCCTTAGACGGGCAAGATCGTGTTCACGTGGATGGACGGCTCACGCCCGTCCATGACGCGTGGCGCTGAACGCTTCCACCTATTGGCCAACAGCTAGCGCTATATGCGCCAAACAAATCCTTGCGGAAAATCAGAAGTCGAGAGACAATCGCGGCTCATCCCTTTCCAGTCGAAAAGGACAGCCTCTTGACCGACGAACCCGAAATCCTCTCCCGGCGCGCCGCCGCGCGGAAAGCGTCAAAGACCCGCCGCGAAGTCAAGGCGGCGCTCGCGCAAGTCGCGTTCGAGGCGATCGCCGCAGGCTGGAGCGCGGAGCAGATCGCGGAGATGCGAGGGGTCGATGTTCGGACGATCCGCCGCGAAATCGATCGCGTCCTCGCCCAGCGCCGTCTCGACGCGCCGGAGCGCTACGTTCATCTTCAGGTCTCGCGGCTGACCAAGGCGCTCCACGTCGCGGACGCGGCCCTCGACCGTGGGGAATTGCGGGCGGTCACGCCGATGGTCCGGGTGGTCGCCGCGCTCGATCGCTATCACGGGCTCAAAGGTCCGGGCCCCTCGCTCGTCCCCTCGCCCCCTGCCCTCGCCGCGCCGGCCGCGGCGCCCGAGCCCCCGCTCGCGCTGAGCCACGCCCCGCCTCTCGCCATGTTTGTTCTGCTTCCGGCAAATTCCATGCTTGCTGCCGATCCAGTGGGCGGCGAATGAGGGCCGCCAGATGAGGACGAGGGGGTGATAGGACAAACGGACAGACGGACAGTTTTTGGCGCCCAAGCTTTTGAAATCTCGGCCTCGGCGCCAAAGCCGGACGACCGGTCCAGACGAGCGGATCGGACCTGAGCCAATTCCCAAAGGAGGCAAAGCGCGCTAGAGGCCGAAGTCCCGTGAGGCCGATGGGATGACGTCCGATGTCCAGCCGCAACTTCTGCACGACAAGCGAACTCGCCGCCGAACTCGGCGACCCCGATCTCGGCCTCATCGACGCCTCCTGGCACCTGCCCCCGACAGGGCGGATCGGCCGGGCCGAATTCCTGCAGCGGCACATCCCCGGCTCCGTCTTCTTCGACATCGACGAGATCGCCGATCTGACGACCGGGCTTCCCCACATGCTGCCGAAGCCCGAACTCGCTGGCGAAGGCCATGGGCGCGCTGGGCCTCGGCGACGGCATGCGCTTCGTGGTCTATGACGCGCTCGGCCTCTTCGCCGCCGCGCGCGTCTGGTGGATGCTGCGCGCCTATGGGGTCGAGGCGATCCGCATCCTCCAGGGCGGCCTGCCGAAATGGGTCCACGAGGGCCGCCCGCTGGAATCCGGCCCGGCCTATCCGAAGCCCCGGACCTTCACGCCCAGGCTCGATCCGCATTTCGTGGCCTCGCTCGACAAGGTGCGCGAGGTTCTGGATACGGGCGCGGCGCAGGTCGTCGACGCGCGCCCCGCCGACCGTTTCCGGGGCGAAGCGCCCGAACCCCGGCCGGGCCTCAGGAGCGGCCACATGCCGGGCGCGCTCAACCTGCCCTTCTCCGAGATCATCGAGCACGGCCGCCTGAAACCGCCGGAGACGCTCCGGGGCCTGTTCGCCGAGCACGGAGTCGACCTCGCAAAGCCCATCGTCACGACCTGCGGGTCCGGGGTCACCGCGGCGATCCTGGCCCTCGCCGCGGAGGAGGCCGGCGGCAGGTTCGAGGGCCTCTACGACGGCTCGTGGGCCGAATGGGGCGGACGCCCGGACTGCCCCGTCGCGACCGGCCCCGCCTGATCGTCAGCTTTCTTTTGTATGGAGCGAACGAGAGCGATTGACCTTGCCCTCGGCCGCGGGCCAGACTGGCTTTCCAAAGCCCAAGCGAGGCCGATCCGATGGACTATCGCAAGGAATTCCGCGTCAAGCCGGACTCAAAGATCAAGCTCAAGAAGATCGACCCGAAAGACACGCCCGGCTGCAAGTCGGAAGATGACGCCAAGAGAGGTCTCGACGATTACGGCAAGAAGCTCACCCACCAGCAGGTGAAGCTCTACGCCGAGAACAAGAACGCGATGCTGATCGTCCTTCAGGGCCTCGACGCGGGGGGCAAGGACGGCACGATCAAGCACGTCTTCACCTTCCTCAATCCGCAGGGCGTGATGGTCACGGGCTTCAAGCAGCCGACCCCGTTCGAACTGAAGCACGACTTTCTCTGGCGGGTGCATCCCCACACGCCGGGCAAGGGCGAGATCGCGATCTTCAACCGTTCCCACTACGAGGACGTGCTGATCACCCGGGTCCACAAGCTGATCGACAAGGACACCTGGACGCGGCGCTACGAGGACATCCGCGCCTTCGAAGCGACGCTCGCGGAGGAAGGCACGACGATCCTCAAGTTCTTCCTGCATATCAGCAAGGAGGAGCAGCTCAACCGCTTCGCCGAGCGGCTGGACGACCCCGATCGAAACTGGAAGATCAGCGAATCCGATTATACGGAACGGCTACTGTGGGATAAATATATCGAAGCTTTCGAGGACGCGCTGTCGGCGACCAGCGTCAAGCACGCGCCCTGGTACGTGATTCCGTCCGATCACAAATGGTTCCGAAATCTGGCGATCTCCCAGATCATGGCCGACACGATGGAGGACCTGAAGCTCAAGTTCCCACCTCCGTCGGTCGATCTCGGCGACATCCGGAAGAAGTATCATCAAGCCGTAAAGGAAGAAAAAGCCTCGCAAAACAAGCGTTAGGCCAAACGGGCCGGGGCTTGATTTCCATTCGTCCGGCCGGGATGATATGGAGCGGCGGAATGCGGCGCGTTGTCCGGGCCGTCCGCGCGAAATGCCGGCCGGCCCTTCGCGGCCGACCGCTGGGGTGAGTTATTGTCCTTCTGGCGTCCGATATACGAGCGTGTCGGCAAGCTTCTGAGCTCGCCCGGCAACATCATGCTGCGGCGTCTGCTGCTCGACCAGGGCGCGAAGCACTGGAAGGGCTACGCATTCGCTTTTTCCATGATGGGCCTCATCGCGGTCACGACGTCGCTGTCGGCCTGGATCATCGGAAGGATCGTCGACAAGATCTTCGTTGCGCGCCATATCGCCGCCGTATGGGAGATCACGGCCGCGATCATCGTGATCTATGCGGTCAAGGGTCTTGCGACCTACGGCCAGCAGGTGGCGCTTTCGCGGATCGGCAACGGGATCGTCGCCAACGTCCAGCAGCGCATCTTCGACCAGATGCTGAGGATGAAGGTCGGCTATTACAGCCGCGCCCATTCCTCGGAATTCATGGCGCGACAGGCCTTCATCACCCAGTCGGCGAGCGCGACGCTCAATCTCCTCATCACCACGCTCTCCCGCGACGCGCTGACCATCGTCGGCCTCGTGATCGTCATGGTGTCGCAGGATCCGCTGCTGTCTGCTCTGGCGCTGATGTTCGTGCCGCTCGCCGCGGTCGGCGTCCGCAAGATCGGCATCCGCGTGCGCGGCATCATGGCGACCGAGTTCCAGGGCGCGATGCAGCTCATGGAATCGCTGCAGGAGACCGCGCAGGGCATCCGCATCGTGAAGGCGTTCACGCTCGAGAACTTCATGCGCGACCGTCAGGGCGCCGCGATCGAGCGCATCCGGATGGCCTCCAACAAACTTGCGCGCGTGAGCTCGCGCACAAGCCCCATCATGGAAAGTCTTGGCGGCTTCGCCATCGCGGCGGTGGTGCTCTACAGCGGCTTTACCGTCATTGTCCGCGGCAATCCGCCCGGCAGCCTCTTTTCCTTCATCACCTCCGTCATCATGCTCTACGAGCCGATGAAGCGGGTGGCGCGGCTGCATGTCGATCTTTCCTCGCACCTCTACGGCGTCGGCATGCTCTACGACTTCCTCGACGAGCAGGAGTTCGAGGCGGATCCGCCCGGCGCCGCCGAACTGAAAGTGACCCAGGGCCGGATCGAGTTCCGCGACGTCGTGTTCGGCTATCGTCCCGAAGAACGCGTGCTGCATGGCGTGAGCTTCGTTGCCGAGCCCGGAAAGACGATGGCGCTCGTGGGCCGGTCAGGCGGCGGCAAGTCCACCGTCATGAACCTCACTCTGAGACTCTACGAGATCGAATTGGGCCAGATCCTGTTCGACGGCGTCGACATCGGAACGGTCACGCGCAAGTCCCTTCGCGAGCAGATCGGCTATGTCGCGCAGGAGAATTTCCTGTTCAAGGGAACCGTGCGCGAGAATATCGCCATGGGCCGGCCGGGCGCGAGCGAAGCCGAGATCGTCGCCGCCGCCAAGGCCGCTTACGCGCATGATTTCATCATGGGCTTCGAGCTGGGCTATGACACGCAATGCGGCGAGCATGGCATGCAGCTTTCGGGCGGCCAGCGGCAGCGCGTCGCCATCGCCCGCGCCTTCCTCAAGGACGCGCCGATCATCCTATTGGATGAGGCGACGTCCGCGCTCGAATTCGGAATCGGAGCAGGCCATCCAGAAGGCGCTGGCGATCCTCTGCGAGGGCCGGACGACGATCGTGATCGCCCACAGACTTTCGACCGTGGCGGAAGCGGACGAGATTTGCGTCATGGACCGCGGGCGGATCGTCGAGCGCGGGCGACACGGCGAACTGCTGGCCCAGGGCCGAACCTACAGCCATATCGCCCGGACGCAGTTTCCCGCCAACGCGGCTTAGGCGTCCCCCTTATTCCGCCTCCGCCATCGAGAGCGCCCAACCGTCTCCTCCGAGCCAGTCCCTCGCTCTCGGCTTGCCGTTGAGACGCAGTGAGCGGACCTTTTCCGGGCCGCCGCGCCGGAACGCTTCATCGAGCTTTGCGTCGCCTGCGGGGCGGCTCGCGCCCTCGCAGGGGACGGGGACCGATCCGCAAAGGAAGCGCCTGTGCCGTGCTGTCGCACGCTGATTTAGCGGCAAACATTCTCTTCTGATTTTCCGACCTATCGGCTATGATTATTTCATCGTCGTTAAGCCGGAAGCCGCCATGCGCGAAACCGCCGAGAGCCACGCCCCCGCCGTGAAAGCCGGAAGGCCGCTTTTCGCCATGTTGCGGCCATCGACCGGCATTCTGCCGGAATGCCGGAAGCAAATGACAGCGCAAGCTCTTGAAAGGACCCGATTCGCGGAAGGAAGCGGCGTGTTTTTCGGCCCGCTTTTCGCTGAATGCCGTCTCGGACACGCTTCTTTTCGCGTGTTTCAGGCCAAAATGACCGCAAAATTGCATCAAAAAATGCGCACCGCGACGTGACCTCGACCTCGGTTCGTCCGGCGAAAGGATTTCGAGCCCGTGCGACCCCGCCCGCTGCTGAAGGATTCGGCGGCAGGAGACAACCCTGAATTGTACAAAATCCCGGTGCGCCGCTGACCGAGTGTCGATAACGGGCGAAAGAAGCTTCCTCCGGAGGCTTAGGGGCCGCGACAAAAGCGCGCAGAACGCGCGGCGAAGGTCATCCATCGCGGCGTAGTTGGGCGCGCCATGATTCGCGGAACGTTGCGGCGCTTCCGGTCGCGGGGTCGGGGCGAGGAAAAGCCGAGCGCCTCTCGGGATCGGTCGGGCCGTCCGCCGCGGCGCGCTCGGGGGCCTCGAGGCCGACCGTACAGGTAGCCGGTAACCCGCCCCTGCGCTCGCCCTAGCAAAGCCTACCGCCGGTGGCGCGGCGCGTGGATTTCCGCGGCGACCTCGGCCATTTCGGCGGGCGAGGCCCGCTCGAAATCGGGCAAGATCGACAATGGGAAAGGAGGCCTGCCGGGTCGTGGGCCGAAGCTTTAGGGGACCGGCAATTCCGGGCCAGGCGCGGTCGGGAAAAGAGGCGCCGAAACGGGGCCAATCGCCCCCATCGTCCGGCTTAACCATAAAACCCATAACCGGAGTCATGATTGACTTTGCCGCAATTTGCGATTTTATTCCTCTCGCCGACTTAGTTTTAGGGGACTGCTTCGGCGGTAGGCAATTGGCCGGCGGACGCGGAGTTCCGCCGGTTATGGTTTTTTTTGGGGAGTTTTTGAATGTCAACCCTTGCGTCAAACAGGGCTGTGAAACGAGATCATCTTCATCCGAATTCAATCGATAAAGCTCTGGGGAGCCGTCTAGAAACCAAGCGTACGTCAGCGGGGCTGTCACAAGAACAGCTTGCGCAGAGCCTCGGAATCGGCGTCGACGATGTCCGGGCGTTCGAACGGGGAACAAGAAGGATCAGCGCGGCGCATCTACTCGCGCTGGCTCAGACACTTGGCGTGCCGCCGGTCTCTTTCTTTAGCGCTTCGGAAGAGCACAGCGGGGAGGCGCAAGGGAAAAATCCTCCCTCGGCGCGCCCGGGCGTGCGCCTGGCGCTGCCCGACCAGGGCGTCCGGCTCAATCGCGCATTCGTCGCGATCCGGAATCCGGACCTCCGCGAAGCGCTCATCACGCTCGTAACGGAACTGGGTCGCGGCGAAGACTCGCGCTAGATCCGCCTGCTCGACGCGCGGCGCGCGGGACAAAACCATCGTGAGCGCAAATCGCGCCCCGCTACGCCTGGCGGAGCGGGGCGAACGATTTACGCCGCGATGAGTTCGCGCACCTCGTCACGGTGAAGCACGGATCCGCGGATCCCGACCAATTCCTTGATCGTTTCAAGCGCTTCCTCGCCGACGTCGAACAGCCCCGCGTAGCTCATCACCGTGTCGATGCGCTGCGGCTTTCCGATGATCTGGGGATTGCAGCCCGCTGCCCTCAGGACACGGAAAATCCGCGCGTCGAAGACAGATACGACCTGGGTCAGACCGGTGACCAACGCAATTTCGCCGATGCCGACGAGCAACTCGCCAAGCGCCTGGTTCACTCCATTCTTGGTGCGTTCCGGCTGACCTTCGGTCGCGACAGCGCAGATACGCGAACTCTCCCAGATGGTTGCGCTTTCGATATACTCGCCGTCGTCCAGCAGAAACGGAAATACATCGCGCAGCATATTCGGGCCCGTTGTCGGCAACAGGCGCAATGAACCCCAGTACTTATGCGTGTATGGATCAACGGAAACCAGATAGAGGGGATTTGCCTCGTCGAACTCATCTCTCTCGTGGCCGTTTTCGACTTTCACGTTCCAGCCGAGTCTCTCGGAGAACGTGAGAGCCCGATTGCGAAACATCGCCTCCATTTCTCGTGGATACAAATGCGCGCGTGAGCCTTCGATTACTTTTAACACTTCACCATCTCCCGTGAATGCCCGGTACCGGGAACCTAATCACGAGTACATGGCCCGGCAACTCCGCCAGAAGGCCGAGTTGACAGCACTACAACCGCGGAGATGCGCAGGCCGTCGCAGGAATTCCCGGGATTAAAACGGTGTTAACGAAGAGCCTTGGCCGGAATTACGCCGGTGGCGATTGCGACCGCTACGGCATGGGTCAAGTTAATGCTATTAAGTTTATGACGCGCCGTATCCAAATAGCTCTTCACGCTGCCAAAGGATAAATTCAGGATCTCCGCGATATCCTGATAGGTTTTCCCTCTGGCCGCCCAAATTAGACACTGCTCCTCGCGCTTCGACAATTTGACCGGAGGCATCGTTGGCTTCAGATTTATGCTCGCAGCTGAATCGATCAGCACTGACATAATCTGAAGCTTTGGCATATTTCTTCGTTTGTACTCGCCCCATTCCTCGGGCGAATGATTGCTCGAGAACGACACCAGAGCGAACGCGCCCCGCCGGTTTCTGACCGGAATCGATATCCCGCTAAGACCTACGCCATGATTCATCGCATCGACGAAAAACGATCGAATGGCGGGATCGTCATTCGCCAGTTCGCGCCAGTCGAATGGAACAACAGCTTCTTTTCCCCGGATAATCACCGGATCGATCAATACATACTGCTTTTCAAAATACCGAGTTTGCCAGCCGAGAGAATACGTAACAGCGGCCGTGAGAAGGCTCGTATCCGAACTCTTCTCCGGCGAAAAACGCATATACGCAATGTGACAGACGCCAATCTCTCCCGCGATAGTCCTCAGCGTCTCTTCTAGGTCTTGTTCGTTGTACCCGAGTATCGTGTCCGTCAGTCGGATCGCGGCGGCGTCGATCTCAATTGTGTCCATTGAGCTCCCATCTTGCCGCCTACGTCAATTTTCGCAGGCGTCAACCATCGCTTCGTCTCGAGCGTAGGCAACCATCGTCCCAACGGCCGGGTCGATTTTTCCAGTCACCTTAGAGCAGAGGTCGATAAGCTCGATGCAAATTCCTAGCAAGCGCTTTGTTTCCGCAGGGGTCAGCGAGACGTTATCATCCGTTCGCGCAGGCGCGCTAAGGGCGCGCTTCAGCGTATCCCGGGCGGAATGTAACTGCACCACATTGGAGGCCACAAACGCAACTTCATCGCTCGCCACAAACTCGACCGCTGATCCGCTGGATTTTCTGTGCTTGAAAGGCAATTCTGCCTCCTCCCCGCTGTACTACAACCGCGGGACTAAAATGCTATCACACACCCGTGATGGCAAGCAACAGATATGTGGAGGCGGAGATAAGAACAAAAGGCGCCGCAATGATGGTTCAGTCCGCAACCGATCACGAGCGCCGATGCATCCCTTCCGGTCGGGCGAACCCGTAAGATGCCCCTGAAACCCTGAACGGGGCGTCTTGCAATTGTCACGCCGGTTGCGCATGAGGGCGCGGCCCTGCGGCGGCCGCACGAACCGGATTTGCGCGCATGTCGCGAAACGGGCGATGCGCATCCCGTCCGTTCGGTTCCATTCTGACCCGTGTCCCGCCTGGCGCCTCCAGAAAGCTGCCCATGCTGACCAACATCGCTTCCGCCGGGCGGCGCGTAATGCCCAACCAATGGGACCTCATCGCGCTTGCTGCGATCATGGCGGCGCTGACAGCAATCGCGAAATCATACCACGGGATCTCGGCTCCCCTGCCGGGCCCGAATGAGCCGGCCGTCTCGCTCGACTATTGGAACCTTCCTTATTACGCCCTTCGCACCACTCTGCGAATGTTCGCAGCCCTCGCGGTTTCGCTCGTCTTCACCTTCACCTATGCGACCCTCGCGGCGAAGAGCCGCAGGGCGGAGATGGTGCTGATTCCGATTCTGGACGTCCTCCAGTCGGTGCCGATTCTCGGCTTCCTCTCCTTCACGGTGACCTTCTTCCTTGGTCTTTTTCCCGGAAATACTCTGGGGGCGGAACTCGCGGCGATCTTCGCGATCTTCACAAGCCAGGCCTGGAACATGGCCTTTTCCTTCTACCAGTCGCTGCGAACCGTCCCGCGAGATCTCGTGGAAGTCTCCCGCGGCTTCCGGCTTACGGGCTGGCAAAGGTTCTGGCAGCTCGAAGCGCCCTTCGCGATGCCGGGGCTGATCTGGAACATGATGATGTCCATGTCCGGCGGCTGGTTCTTCGTGGTGGCTTCCGAGGCGATCACGGTCGGCGACACGACCATCACGCTGCCCGGCGTTGGCTCCTACATCGCCAAGGCCAATGACGCCGGCGACTGGCAGGCGATCGGCGCCGCGATCCTCACGATGGCGATCATCATCCTCGGATACGACCAGCTTCTATTTCGCCCGATCGTCGCCTGGGCGGCGAAGTTCCGCGTGGAACTGTCCGCCGGTCAGGAGACCGAGTCATCCTGGGTGCTTGACCTTCTCCAGCGGACCCATTGGGTAAGGCTTGGGTCGCGTCCGGTCTTCGCGGCCCTGCGCTCGGCCAGTCTCGCGCCGGTGAGGCTCCCGTCCCTCTTCGCGAACGCCCGCGCCGCGAGGCGCGACGCGCCCTCCACGGATCGGGGATGCGGTCTGGGTCCTGCTCATTCTGGCGATCGCGGTCTGGGCGGCCTGGCTCACCATCAATTTCATCGCCGGCGGCGTCCAGGGCTGGAGCGAGGTCGGCCATGTGTTTGTCCTCACCTGCTTTACGCTGATCCGCGTCGTCGTCCTGATGGCGCTCGCCTCGCTGATCTGGGTCCCGATCAGCGTCTGGATTGGCCTCAGGCCCCGTCTTGCCGAGACGATCCAGCCCATCGCGCAGTTCCTGGCGGCCTTCCCGGTCAATCTCCTGTTCGGCGCGGCGGTGAGCATCGTGCTCGCCTATAATCTCAATCCAAACATCTGGTTGAGCCTGCTGATCGTATTTGGCACCCAATGGTACATCGTGTTCAATACCATTGGCGGCGCCGCCGCCTTCCCGAACGACCTGCGCGAAGCGGTGACGAACCTGCGGATTCGCGGCTGGACTTGGTGGCGACAGGTCATTCTGCCCGCCGTCGCGCCCTACTACCTCACCGGCGCGATCACCGCCTCGGGCGGCTCCTGGAACGCCTCAATCGTCGCAGAATATGTAAAGTGGAAGGATCATACGGTCGTCGCCCAGGGCGTCGGCTCCTACATCGCCCGCGCGACCGACGCCGGAGACTTCCCGAAGATCGTGCTTGGCGTCGCCATGATGTCGGTCTTTGTCACCCTGTTCAACCGCCTGGTCTGGCGCAGACTCTACGCCTACGCAGAGCGTCGCCTAAGGCTCTGACGTCGTCCTGGAGGACAAAACCATGTTGGATCCGTCCGCCGCCACGCTCTTGACCGTGGACAAGGTCAGTCAGGTCTATGCAACGGGCTCGGGCGAGAGCCGCAAGCCGGTGCTCGAAAACGTCTCGATGACGATCAAGACCGGCGAGATCGTCGCCTTGCTTGGGCGGTCCGGTTCCGGCAAGTCCACGTTGTTGCGGATCATCGCGGGCCTCGCGAGCGCGACGGAAGGAATCGTGACGATCTCCGGACATCCGGTTACGGGCCCGGCCGAAGACGTCGCCATGGTGTTCCAGAGCTTCGCGCTCTTTCCCTGGCTGAACGTGCTCGACAACGTGGAGATCGGCCCGCGCGCCAACGGCGTCCCGCTCGACGAGACGCGCCAGCGCGCGCTCAAGGCGATCGACACGATCGGCCTCGACGGCTTCGAATCGGCCTATCCGAAGGAGCTTTCCGGCGGCATGCGCCAAAGGGTGGGCTTCGCCCGGGCGCTCGTGATGCAGCCGAAGATCCTGCTGATGGACGAGCCGTTCTCGGCGCTCGACGTCCTGACCGCCGAAACGTTGCGCACCGACCTGCTCGATCTCTGGCAGGAAGGCCGCATTCCGATCAAGGCGATCCTGATGGTCACGCACAATATCGAGGAGGCGGTGCTGATGAGCGACCGCATCCTTGTCCTGTCGTCGAATCCCGGCCGCATCGCCTCCGAAATTCCGGTGACGATCCCGCACCCGCGCGACCGGCTGGACCCCGAGTTCCGGGCGCTCGTCGACCGGATCTATGCGCTGATGACCCAGCGGCCCGATCCAACCAAGCCCATGGCGCGCGAGCCCTCGGGGATGGGCCTCTCGCTCGCCCTGCCCCTCGTCTCGACCAACTCGCTCGCCGGCATGCTCGAGGAGATCGCCGCCCCACCCTACGAGGGCCGCGCGGACCTGCCTCACCTTGCCGATTCGCTCGGGTATGAAATCGACGATCTGTTCCCGCTCGGCGAGACGCTGCAGCTTCTCAAGCTCGCCGAATTCGAGGAAGCCGACATCAAGCTGACCTTGCTCGGGCGCCGCTTCGTCGACATGGACGTCGACCAGCGCAAGAAGGCCTTCGGCGAGCAGTTGCTCGCCAACATCCCCCTGGCCTCCCACATCAAGCGCGTCCTCGACGAACGCCCCACCCACCGGGCGCCCGCGACGCGATTCCGTGAGGAGCTGGAGGACTACATGTCCGAGGACTATGCCGACCGCACGCTCAAGGCCGTCATCAACCTCGGCCGCTATGGCGAGCTTTTTGCCTATGACGAGAACGCTCAAACCTTCAGCTACGAGAACCCCGAATGAGGTCCCTTTTGTTTGACTTGTGGGGGACCGTGCGCTGCGATAACCGTATTGCAGCGCAAAATTCGCGGCCGCGATCTGGAGCCCCGGAAAGATGAGTAAGACCACCGCAACCCTCACCGTCGGCGAGACCTCGACAGAGTTTCCGATCCGGAATGGCACGATCGGCCCATCGGTCGTGGACATCGGCAGGCTCTACGCCCAGACGGGCATGTTCACCTACGACCCTGGCTTCACCTCGACCGCCAGCACGGAATCCAAGATCACCTATATCGACGGCGACGCCGGCGTGCTGCTCTATCGCGGCTATCCGATCGATCAGCTCGCCGAGCACGGCGACTTCCTCGAGACCTGCTACCTGTTGCTCTACGGGGAACTGCCGACCGCCGCGCAGAAAGCCGATTTCGACCGTCGGGTCACGCGCCACACGATGGTGCACGAGCAGATGAACCGGTTCTTCAACGGGTTCCGTCGTGACGCGCATCCCATGTCCGTCATGGTGGCCTGCGTCGGCGCGCTCGCCGCCTTCTATCACGACTTCATCGACATCAACGATCCCTGGCAGCGCGAAGTCGCTTCGATCCGGATGATCGCCAAGGTGCCGACCCTCGCGGCGATGGCGTATAAATATGCGATCGGCCAGCCGTTCGTTTATCCCAAGAACGACCTCGACTATACGGCGAACTTCCTGCGCATGTGCTTCTCGGTGCCGTGCGAGGAATACAAGGTGAATCCCGTCCTCTCCCGGGCGCTCGACCGCATCTTCATCCTGCACGCCGACCACGAGCAGAACGCATCGACCTCGACCGTTCGTCTCGCAGGCTCTTCGGGCGCCAATCCCTTCGCCTGTATCGCGGCGGGCATCGCCTGCCTCTGGGGGCCCGCCCATGGCGGGGCCAACGAGGCCGCGCTCAAGATGCTTGGCGACATCGGCAGGGTCGAGAACATTCCGAAGTTCATCGCCAGGGCCAAGGACAAGAACGATTCGTTCCGGCTCATGGGCTTCGGCCATCGGGTCTACAAGAATTACGATCCGCGCGCCAAGATCATGCAGAAGACCGCGCATGACGTGCTCAACGAACTCGGGATCAAGGACGACCCGCTCCTCGACGTCGCGATGGAGCTCGAGCGCATCGCGCTGCACGACGAGTATTTCATCGAGAAGAAGCTTTATCCGAATATCGACTTCTACTCGGGCATCACGCTGAAGGCGATGGGATTCCCGGTTTCGATGTTCACCGTCCTTTTCGCTGTCGCCCGCACGGTTGGCTGGATCGCGCAGTGGAAGGAGATGATCGACGACCCCGAGCAGCGGATCGGCCGGCCCCGGCAGCTCTACACGGGCGCGACCCAGCGCGAGTACAAGCCAGTCGGCAACCGCTGACGGACGCACGCACAGGGCCGCCCGGCGCCGGCGGCCCTGGGCGCGTCCGGCGCCACATTTTAGCGTTCGCGAATCCCTGATTCCAAAGCGTTAGGCCCGATTTTAGCGTCACGTCCTCATCACAAAGTAACTCCCCAGCCCGTCCCTGAGACCTCATCCCTGAGGCGCCGCGAAGCGGCCTCGAAGGACGATCCAGCTTGCACAACGGGCGCCCGCGCGCTGGATCATCTTTCGAGACGCCGCGCCTCGCACGGCTGCCTCACCATGAGGGAAGCGCGGCGCCGAGATCGCCAGTTACCGTCGCCGATCCCCGGAACTGAAAGCCGCCTCCCTGCAAGGGACCGCCCGTCAAGCGGTCGCATGTATTCCGTATTTCAGAATACTCCATTTTCGGCTTTCCGCCAAGCAATTGTTCGGCGCCCGCTGTCGGCAGGGCGATTGATCCCGGTTTGGGCGGCCGGCTGGCCGGGTCGTCTGGAGCAGCCCGCGATGGTCCGAGCCACGCGTCATGCGATGGTTTTGGAGCCGTTCTACGGATAACCTGCCGTCCCCTCCCTATCGTTGGGTGAACCAGGGTTTTCGCCTTGCGCATTCCGCATGACTCGCGCGATAGGGCGCGCGTGTCGTGGCGCCTCATCAAATCACCGCGCCCGTTGGGGGCGACGTTCGCGCCCGCTGTCGCGGCGGTCTGGCTTGCCGGCGCGGCCCATGCGGACCCGCCTGCCGCTCCCGCCGCGATCGCTTCCCCCTCCGGCGCGCCAGCCGGAGCCCTGCCTCTCCCGCCCGATCTCTGGAGCCTGCCGGATCCGATCCCCGCGAGCGCGCAGGCGCCGATCGATCGGCTCTTTCGCGCTGAGGAGGGCCCGGAGGAGAGCGGCGCGCAGGCCGCGCCATCGGGCGCCGGCGCGACCTCCCCCTGGCAAAGCCCGAACCTGCTCGGCGACATGGGGGGCCTCCGCTCCATCCTCGGCAAAGCCGGCATGAGCCTCTCCATCCTCGAAAACGCGGAGACCTTCGGCAATCTGACCGGCGGCGTCCGGCAGGGCTTCACGGTGAACGGACTGACGACCGTGACGCTGCAACTGGATACGAAACAGGCCTTCGGCCTCGATGGCGGCTTGTTCAACGTCAGCGGGCTGCATATCTGGGGCGGCGCCTTGAGCCTGTCCAATCTCCTCAATTTCCAGACCGTGAGCGACATCGAGGCCACCCCCTCCGTCCGGCTCTGGGAGCTTTGGTACCAGCAGAAATTCGGCGACAGGCTCGACATCAAGATTGGCGAGCAGAGCGTCGACCAGGAATTCATGGTCACCCCGGACGCCGACGTCTTCCTCAACGCGATGATGGGCTGGGCCGTGCTGCCCAGCGCCGATCTGCCTGCCGGCGGTCCCGCCTATCCGCTTGCCGGCCTTGGCGTGCGGGGGCGGGCGCAGGTGACCGACGCCGTCACGGTGCTCGCCGGCGTGTTCAACGGCAACCCGGTCCCGCCGAATTTGCCGAGCACGGAAACCAGCAATCCCAATGGCGTCAGCTTCCCGCTGAACACGGGCGTGTTCGCCATCGCCGAACTGCAATATGCGCTTGGGGGATCCCCGACGAAACCGGGCGGGAGCGGTCCGCTGCCGGGGACCTACCGGATCGGCGCCTGGTACGACAGCGAAAGCTTCAACAACGAGCAATACAACAACATCGGCGTGCCGCTCGCCAGCCCGCTGAGCAACGGAATCCCGGCGAAGCGTCCGGGCGACTATTCCATCTATGTGATCGCGGACCAGATGGTCTGGCGCTCCGGGGATCCGAACCGCAGCGTCAGCATCTTCCTCCGCCCGATGTTCACGACGCTGCAGGACCGCAATCTCATCAGCTTCAGCGCCGACGCCGGCGTAACGCTGCACAAGCCGCTCGCGGGCCGCGACAACGACGTCTTGGGCCTCGGCATAGGCGTCGCCCGAGTCAGCAACGGCGTCGTGGGATATGACAGGAACCGGGAATTCTACGATCCCGCCGTCTTTACGCCGGTCCGCGGCGCGGAGACCGTCATCGAGGCGACCTATCAGGCGCAGATCACGCCCTCATGGCAGCTTCAGCCGGATGTCCAGTATGTCATCAATCCCGCAGGCGGCATCCCCAACCCGAACGCGCCGACGCAGAGGATCAGGAACGAACTGGTGATCGGCCTGCGCACGAACATCACGTTCTGAAAGCCGGGCGGGGAGCTCTTCGAGGCTCGCCGGGCAAAAATTACTACCGCCGCTTGCGGGCGACCCGCTTGGGCTTCGGCGCGCTCTTCGCAGTCGTCTTCTTCGCCGACGAAGGGGCGACGCGCGAATTGATGTCCGCCCCCGCGGCTTTGAGCCGCTCGCCCACGCGCTGCGCCTCGTCGTCGGTCAGGACCGCCGGGCGGCCGACCGAGAGCGCGATCGCATAGAGCCGGGCGAGCCGCTCCAGCTCGATCGCCCGGGCGAAGGCGGCCTCCAGCGTCGCGCCGGTCGTGAGCGCCCCGTAGTTGCCGAGCAGCGCCGCATGGCCGCCGCCGAGCGCTTCGAGCGCGACAACCGCGAGCTCCTTGGCGCCCGGCGGCGCATATTTGGAACAGCGGATCACAGACGCGCCAAAGAGCGCGATCGCCGGATGCGCCGCGGGGATGGCCTTCTGCGCCATCGCCAGCGCGGTCGCATAGGGAGACTGGAAGCGCAGGATCGCGCCGACGTCCGGCCTTGCGCGGGCGATGTCGAGATGAACGCGCCACTCGGACGATGGCGCAAGCGGCCCTTTCCATGCGCCATATTCGCCGGCAAGCGCCATGCGCGCGATGGCGGCGGGCCGCCAGACCGCCGGGACGCTGGCCGGCGTGACGAGGAGGGAGTCCAGCCACCGCACGGAAATGTCGCTGGTGTAGGGCCCTCCGAATCCCGCCGTCGTGAGGCGCTCGAAATGCGCGAGAACCGAAAGGCGCAGCATCTTCTCGCTCATGGGCATTCCTCGCAACGCTCCTCTCCGACGCGTAACGCGCGTTTCCAAAAGCGAGCGGCCGGACCGCCGCTTGAGGCGAACCCTGGCGCGAGGCCGCGCGCCAAAGTTGCGCGTTCGGGGACGGGGCGCCAAGCGGCTCGACCCAACTCGGCTCCCATAGATTGTGGATAAGCCGAAGTTGAGGCGCTGGTCGTCGCAATCGGCGGTGTGTCGCGATTTTGGTCGCGGCGCCGGCTTCATTGCCCTGCCCCCGCGGGACCGATATCGTGCCGCGGGGCAAGCCTCAATGAGCGCGGTGGAAACAGCCGTTCGCGGAGCGGCGTCGCGAGACGTCGCGCGCTTCAACATCGGCATGGACCTTGCGTTTCGGCGGGCGGGAAGATGATCGGAAGGCTCAGGACATGAAGGCGGCGATTCCCGCGGACAAGGCCGCGGCGCTCATTCCCGACGGCGCGAGCCTGCTGATCGGCGGCTTCATGGGCGTCGGCTCGCCGCATCGCCTCATCGACGCGCTCGTGAAGCGGGGCGCGAAGGACCTGACCGTCATCGCCAACGACACCGCGATGCCCGGAAGAGGCATCGGCAAGCTCATCACGGCCGGCGCGATCCGCCGGCTGATCGCGTCCCATATCGGGCTGAATCCCGAGACCCAGAAGAAGATGATCGCCGGCGAGATCGAGGTGGAGCTTTCGCCGCAAGGCACGCTGATCGAGCGTATCCGCGCGGGCGGCGTCGGCCTCGGCGGGGTGCTCACGCCGACCGGTCTCGGCACGCTGGTCGCGGAGGGCAAGACGGTCGTCGAAGTGGACGGCAAGCCTTTCCTGCTGGAAAAGCCGATCCGCGCCGATTTCGCGCTGATCGCCGCCGCCAAGGCCGATTATTACGGCAACCTCGAATATTCGCTGACCGCGCAGAACTTCAATCTCGTCTCGGCGCTCGCGGGCAAGGTGGTGATCGCCGAGCCGCATACGATCGTGCCGGTCGGCGTCATTCCGCCGGACGCGGTGCGCACGCCCGGCGTGCTTGTCACGCATCTTCTCGAAAGGGCCTTCTGATGGACGCGAAGGAAATCATCGCCCGGCGCGTCGCCCAGGAGGTGAAGCCGGGCATGCTGGTGAACCTCGGCATCGGCCTGCCGAGCCTCGTGGCGAACTACCTCCCGCACGATTCCGGCGTTTTCTTTCAGGCGGAGAACGGCGTGATCGGCCTCGGGCCTCGACCGCCCGAAGGCATGGAGGACCCGGACCTCACGGACGCGGGCGGCGGCTTCATCACCGCCATGCCGGGCGCGGCCTCGATCGACAGCGCCATGAGCTTCGGCCTGATCCGCGGCGGCCACCTCGACATGACGGTTCTCGGCGGCCTCGAAGTCGACGAGCAGGGCCGCCTCGCCAACTGGATGGTGCCGGGCAAGATGGTGCCGGGCATGGGCGGGGCGATGGACCTCGTGACCGGCGCGCGGCGCGTGATCGTGGCGATGGTCCACGCCGCCAAGGGCGCGCCCAAGATCGTGCCAAGCTGCTCCCTGCCCCTGACCTCGATCCGCCGGGTCGATCTCATCGTCACCGAAATGGCGGTGATCGAACCCACGGAAGCGGGCCTCGTCCTGCGCGAGCGCGGACCGGGCAGCACGGTCGAAGCCATCGTCAATGCGACGGCCGCGAAGCTGATCGTCGAAGGCGAGCCTCCGGAGATGCAACTGCGGTGAGCGGACGGCCCGCCGCGGAGCTTGGCTCGCAATCGTTGGCTTGCGCTTGCCGAACACAGCATGAACGGCTAAAACTCCGTTCGTGATTTGTTTGCGATTCTCCGGCGATTGTCCCCCGCGGAGCCGAATCGCGGCGGGTGAGAGGCGTTGCGCATGTTGACGAGAAAGCAAAGCGAACTTCTTCGCTTCATTCACGAGCGCCTGCAGGATCAGGGCGTACCGCCCTCCTTCGACGAGATGAAGGACGCGCTCGACCTCCGCTCGAAGTCCGGCATCCATCGCCTGATCATGGCGCTGGAGGAGCGCGGCTTCATCCGGCGCCTGCCGAACCGCGCGCGGGCGATCGAAGTCCTGCGGCTGCCCGAGTCGGCGACCGTGACCGCGCCGCGGGCGCAGAAATTCGCCCCGAGCGTCATTCCGGGCAGTCTCGGACGCCTGCGGACGCCAACGCCCGCCGCGCGCGGGCCGGAAGCGGAGCCCCCGGTCATGGTGCCGGTCATGGGGCGGATCGCGGCCGGCACGCCGATCTCCGCCATCCAGAACCGGGTGACGACCATCGCGCTGCCGCCCGACTTTCTCGGCCCCGGCGAGCATTACGCGCTCGAAGTGCGCGGCGACTCGATGATCGACGCGGGGATCCTCGAAGACGACACGGTCATCATCCGCAAGCAGGACACGGCCGAGACCGGGGACATCGTGGTCGCCCTCATCGACGACGAGGAGGCGACCCTCAAGCGCCTGCGCAAGCGCGGCGCCTCGATCGCGCTCGAAGCCGCCAATCCCGCCTACGAGACGCGCATCTTCGGCCCGGATCGCGTGCGGGTGCAGGGCAAGATGGTGAGCCTCTTCCGCCGCTATTGAGGGGCGGCGGCGCCGGTTTGAAAAATTCGGGCCGGCGCGAGGCCGGCCCGTCTTGCAATGGCTCCCCCGAAATATCATCCCCGCTTGAAATAAACGGCCGGCAGAAACAGATCGGGCTCCCCGACAATCTCCGACGTTTCTGCCGGCCCCCGTTCCGAGAAGACCCCGACAATGCGGCGGCCCTGAGCCTCTTCGGATCGGTTCGTCGGCCCCAACGGGCGACATGGGCAAGATGATCCGAATATCGGCGGGTTGCAATGCTGAGGAGCGCCTCCGCCTAGACTTGAAATAATTTACCTCAACGATTACAGTAAACTTACGTTACGTCAGTTGCTTCCGGACTCCGGCGAGAGATAGCGCTGACATCTGCGAAGGAACCGTCGCGGCGATCCGCTGTTGACGCTCGGGGTCCGCCTCTTGCGGCGGGGAAGCCCCTGCGTCACACAGGGACAATCTTCCGAGGAGACTGATTCGTTGGCGGAAGCCGTTCAGGCGATGCGAGATTTCGAGGTTGAGCGGGGCGACGCCGAGCCGGCGTTCGTCGTCGATCTCGACGGCTTCGAAGGCCCGCTCGACCTCCTGCTCGAACTTGCCCGCCGCCAGAAGGTCGACCTCTCCCGAATTTCCGTGCTCGCGCTCGCGGAGCAATATCTGCAGTTCATCGAGGCGGCGCGAAAGTTCCGGCTCGAGCTGGCGGCTGATTACCTCGTCATGGCGGCGTGGCTCGCCTACCTCAAGTCGCGCCTGCTCCTGCCCGCCCCGCCAAGCCACAGCGCCGAGCCCGACGCGGCGGCCATGGCCGAGGCGCTCGCCAACCGGCTGCGGCGGCTGGAGGCGATCCGCAAGGCCGCCGAACTGCTCGTCAATCGTCCCCGGCTCGGCCGGGACTTTTTCGCGCGCGGCGAGCCCGAGGGCGTCACCGAGAGCGGGCGGCCGCGCTTCGAGGCCAATCTCTACGACCTGCTGGCGGCCTATGCGGCGCAGGCGCAGAAGCGGGCGCGCGCCAGGGTGACGTTCCGCGCGCGCGAGGTCTGGTCGCTCTCGGACGCGCGCGAGGCGCTGTCGCGCCTTGTCGGCGTCGCCTGCGACTGGACCGCCTTCGATGACTACCTGATCGCCGCCTGCGCCGATCCGCAAATGCGCCGCAGCGCCCGCGCGTCGAGCTTCTCGGCGTCGCTGGAGCTCGTGCGGGAAGGAAAGATCGAGTTGAGGCAGGACGCCACCTTCGCGCCGATCTGGATTCGCCCGGCCGAGGCAGCGGGCGAAGGCGAGGCCGCATGAGTTCCCGCGCGCCCCCGCGAAAGGAGCCTGGCATGAAAAACGGCGGCATCCAGGACAATGTCGCCCGGCTGTTCGACCTTTTTGCGCCGGGCCCTTCGCCCGAGGACCTTCGCGTCGCCGAGGCGCTCGTGTTCGCCGCGGCCGAGCCGCTGGAGGAGCAGGCGATCGCCGCCCGTCTCTCGAATGACGCCGACGTCCGCGCGGTCATGGAACAGCTTCAGGCGATGTACGCGGGCCGGGGCGTCAATCTCGTCCGGGTCGCCGGGCGCTGGACGTTCCGAACGGCCAACGACCTCTCCTGGGTCCTGGCGAAGGAGGGCGAGGAGAAGCGCAAGCTGTCGCGCGCCGCCATCGAGACGCTGGCCATCGTCGCCTATCACCAGCCGGTCACCCGCGCCGAGATCGAGGACATCCGGGGCGTCGCCGTGTCCAAGGGCGCGCTCGACGTGCTGATGGAGGCGGGCTGGGTCCGGATGCGCGGACGCCGCAAGGCGCCCGGCCGGCCGATCACCTACGGAACGACGACGGAATTCCTGATCCAGTTTGGCCTCGATTCGATTCGCGATCTTCCGGGTCTCGACGAGCTTCAGTCCGCGGGCCTGTTCGAAGGCCAGCTGCCGTCCGGCTACGGCGTGCCGCAGCCGAGCGACGACAGCACGCTGCGCCCGGACGAGGAGCCGCTGGAGCCGGGCGCGCTCGATCAGGCGTGGTCCCCGCTTCCGGTGGAAGGCGAAGAGAGCGACCGAAGCTGAGACGTCACGAAAGCGCCGGAATGGGGAACGAAGGCTCCGCAAAACCTCGTGCTTCGGAGCATCCTCGCATGGCCTTCCGCGCAACGGCAGCGCTTTTCCTCGGTCTCACCCCGGCGGCGGCTTTGGCGGCGGCGCCCCTGCCCCTCGCCTCGCACCGGGCCGCCTACGATCTCTCGCTGGCCGATCCCGCCGGTCGTATGGGCTCGCTGCAGTCGCCGGTCGCCGCGAGCGGGCTCATCGCATACGAGTTCAAGGGCTCGCCCTGCGCCGGCTATACCTCCGATTTCCGGCAGCTGACCCGGATGGAGCGCAGCGAAGGGGAACCGCTGTCGAGCGGCGTGCTGGCGAATTCCTATGAGGATGGCCAGGGCAAGCTGATGCGCTTTCAGGTCGAGCCGCAGGGCGATGACCCCTCGCCTCCGGTCGCGGGGAGCGCGACGCGCCAGACCGGCGACGACCTGCGCGTCCAGCTCACGAAGCCATCGCCGAAGTCGTTCGATCTCGGCAAGGACGTCCTCTTTCCGACGCAGCATGTCGAGCGGCTGATCGAAGCCGCGCAGAAAGGCGAGCGCATCGTCCAGGCGCGCGTCTATGACGGCTCCGAAACCGGCGCCAAGATCTTCTCGACGCTCGCGGTGATCGGCAAGGAGGCGACCAAACCCGGCGTCGACGACGGAATCGCCGGCCTCAAGGGCGTGCGCCGCTGGCCGGTGGTCGTCTCCTATTTCGACGACGCCTCGAAGCAGTCGACGCCGGACTATACGCTGTCCTACGACCTTTACGAGAACGGCGTCTCGGGCAGCCTCAAGCTCGACTACGGCCAGTTCGCGCTGAATGCGAAGCTGAAGAGCCTCCAGATTCTGCCGAGCGGGACTTGCGGGAAATAGGCCGAGTCGAGCGAAACCGGCGCGGAAAATCGACCTGTCAGAAGCGGATGAGCGGTTCAAAAAGGCCGGGAGGTTCGCCCCCGGCCTTTTCGTTAAGCTGTCCTATGTCGCTCAGGGCGCTTCCGGCTCCGGCTCCGGCGCCTTGTCTACGACCGGCCCCGGCCCTGAAGTCTCCGCCACCCGCTTGCGGCCCTTGCCTCGCGCCTTCGCCGCGACGATGAGGTCGCGCTCCATGCGGGGCGTCGCCGGGCCTTCCGGATAGACGAAGCCGAGCTTCTTCGCGCCCGTATCGTCGGAGGTGACCACGACCTTGACGACGCCGCCGTTCTTGAGGCGACCGAACAGCACTTCGTCCGCGAGCGGCGTTTTGATCTGGGTCTGGATCACGCGCGCCATCGGCCGCGCGCCCATCGCCTCGTCGTAGCCATTCTTGACCAGCCAGGATCGCGCTTCATCCGTAAGCTCGATCGTGACGTTGCGGTCGGAGAGCTGGGCCTCGAGCTGGAGGATGAACTTGTCCACCACCCGCGCGATGACCTCTTCCGGCAACCGGGCGAAAGGCACGACCGCATCGAGACGGTTGCGGAACTCCGGCGCGAACAGCCGGTCGATCGCCTCCTTGTCGTCGCCTTCGCGAACCGACTTGTGGAAGCCGAAGGCCGCCTTTGCCATATCCTGCGCGCCCGCATTGGTCGTCATGATCAGGATGACGTTGCGGAAGTCGATCTGCTTGCCCGAGTGATCGGTGAGCTTTCCATGGTCCATGACCTGCAACAGAATGTTGAACAGGTCAGGATGGGCCTTCTCGATCTCGTCCAGAAGCAGCACGCAATGCGGATGCTGGTCGATCGCGTCCGTGAGCAGGCCGCCCTGGTCGAAGCCGACATAGCCGGGAGGCGCGCCGATGAGCCGCGAGACGGTGTGGCGCTCCATATATTCGGACATGTCGAACCGGATGAGCTCAAGGCCGAGGCTCGTCGCAAGCTGCCGGGCCGCCTCCGTCTTGCCGACGCCCGTCGGACCCGAGAACAGATAGCAGCCGATCGGCTTCTCGGGATCGCGCAGGCCCGCGCGCGCGAGCTTGATGGCGGAGGCGAGCGCCGAGACGGCTTCGTCCTGCCCATAGACCGCGCGCCTGAGCGTGTCTTCGAGATGCTGAAGCACTTCGGTGTCGTCCTTCGACACCGATTTCGGCGGGATCCGCGCCATCGACGCGATCGTCGCCTCGATCTCCTTCACGCCGATCGTCTTTTTGCGCTTGGGCTCCGGCAGCAGCATCTGCGACGCGCCGGTCTCGTCGATCACGTCGATCGCCTTGTCCGGAAGCTTGCGGTCATGGATGTAGCGCGACGAAAGCTCGACGGCGGCCTTCACCGCTTCGCCAGTGTAGCGCAGCTTGTGGAACTCCTCGAAATAGGGCTTGAGGCCCTTGAGGATCTCGATCGCATCCTCGACGCTCGGCTCCTTCACGTCGATCTTCTGGAACCGCCGCACCAGAGCGCGATCCTTCTCGAAATACTGCCGATACTCCTTGTAGGTCGTCGAGCCGATGCAGCGCAGCGTTCCCTGCGCCAGCGCGGGCTTGAGCAGGTTCGACGCATCCATCGCGCCGCCGGAGGTCGCGCCGGCGCCGATCACGGTATGGATCTCGTCGATGAACAGGATCGCGTCCTTGTGCTGCTCGATCTCCTTCATCACCTGCTTCAGGCGTTCCTCGAAGTCGCCGCGATAGCGGGTGCCGGCGAGCAGCGCTCCCATGTCGAGCGCGAAGACGGTCGCGTCCTCGAGCACTTCGGGAACGGCGGAATTGACGATCTTGCGCGCCAGACCTTCGGCGATCGCCGTCTTGCCGACGCCCGGATCGCCGACCAGCAGCGGATTGTTCTTCTGACGACGGCAGAGCACCTGGATCGTGCGCTGAACCTCAGCCTCGCGGCCGATCAGCGGGTCGATGCGTCCTTCCCGCGCCTTCCGGTTGAGGTTGACGCAATAGGCGTCGAGGGCGCCCTCCTTCTTCTTCGATTCGCCGGTGTCCTTCGTTTCCTTCGATTCGCGCGCCTCATGCTCTTCCTCCGCCCCGCGCGGGAGCCGCGAGGGATCGGAATGGCCGGGGCGCTTGGCGATGCCGTGGCTGATGTAGTTGACCGCGTCGTAACGGGTCATGTCCTGCTCCTGCAGGAAGAACGCGGCATGGGTCTCCCGCTCCGCGAAGATCGCGACGAGCACATTCGCGCCCGTCACTTCCTCGCGGCCCGAAGACTGCACATGGAACGCCGCGCGCTGCACGACGCGCTGGAAGCCGTTCGTCGCCTTGGCTTCCTCCTGGCTGTCCACGACGAGATTTTCGAGCTCGGTGTCGAGATAATGGACGACCGTCTTGCGCAACGAGTCGACATCGACGCCGCAGGCCCGCATCACCGCGGCCGCGTCCACATCGTCGAGAAGGGCGAGAAGCAGATGTTCGAGGGTCGCGTATTCGTGATGACGCTCGTTCGCCAGCGAGAGGGCCTTTCGGAGCGTTTTCTCAAGGGCGCGGGAGAAAATCGGCATGGGGACCTCTCACTTCTTTTCCATGATGCATTGAAGCGGATGTTGATTTTTGCGGGCGTGATCCATGACCTGAGACACTTTCGTTTCCGCGATCTCGTAGGTGTACACTCCGCATTCCCCCACGCCATTGTGATGAACCTGGAGCATGATCTGGGTCGCTTCCTCGGGGTCCTTGTTGAAGAAGGCCTGAAGCACCGCGACCACAAACTCCATGGGCGTATAGTCGTCGTTCAACAGCAGCACGCGGTACATGCTGGGACGCTTGGTTTGCGTACGCGTCCGCGTGATCACGGCCGCCCCGTTGCCCGGCGTCTCGTTTCCTTTTTTTGGGTCTCGCGCCGCCATTACACGCATACCGGTTCCTGCTGCCGCTCCGAAGCTGGGGTTGAACCATCGGGCCACGCGCGCGATCCCGGCTCGCAGACGAAGGACCAATGGGTTCGAGGCGGACGACACAGCAAGACCCCGTTACTGCCGGACACACGCTTAAACGACGCACGCACGCGAACACGATATATGTAGTCGCCGCACGCGACCCGCGCCAGAGCGCGCCCGGCATGAGAGAGAATTGCGAATTTGAGGGACGTACGCAAGAGGCGCGGCGCCCGCGCCAGCCTCTCCGATCATGTCGCAGCCATCGCCCCGGCATGCGCGCCGGGAACGGAGTGAAATCCCGGTCTGATTCACGCAGCTTCGGGCAGATCATTGTTGCTCGGGTCGCGCGGCCGCGCTCGATGAAAAACAAAAAAGCCGACGCCCAAGGGCGCCGGCTCGCTTCGAAAGCCTCGAACTCCAGTCGAAGACTGGCGCGGCTCCGGCATGCTTACTTCTGGGCGTTGGTGTAGGCGCTCGTGACGGGCTTGAGCGCGTCGGCCGCAACCTTCGCATAAAGCTCCGAGACCTTGTTGGCCTGGGCGATGAAGCCTTCGTACGCCTGCTTGGCGTATTCGGTCTGGATCTGGATGGCCAACTCGACGCTGCGGGCGCCCATCAGCTTCTCGAACGTCGCCGAACCGGCGGCGAAAGCCTTCTTCGAATAATCGGTCGACTCGACAGCGAGTTCCTGCAGGCCCTTCGTCAGAGTCGCGGAAGCGGCGCTGAACGCCTCAAGCTGGTTCTTGGAGAATTTCTGAAACTCTTCGAAATTCGGCGTAACGGTGCTCATTTGTCTCTATCCTTTGAATTGGCCGGCCCGGGGGGCGCCGGCGGGGTTTCAATTTGGGCATTATGTGCACTGCACAATGAAAGTCAAGCGTCGTTTTGCAATGCAGCAATTTTTCTATGGGCAAGATGAATTGCGTCATCGGTCATAGCTATCGCTGTCGATAACCCAATATCCTGAGACGCAAATATAAAGACCCGCTCCAACCTACTGGGATAATGAAACTTTTACCCTGCAAGGCCGCCAGACTGGACGAGCCGGACCGCCGCCCCGATCCGCTCACGAATCGAAATTCCCAATTCCTTCAGGCCTCTGCCCAAATCCCGGTCCATTCCCGCCTGAAACGTTAACTCCCCCGTAACCGCATCGGCATAGTCTTCCCCTGTGTGAGTTGCGCAACGGCGAGCCTGTTGCGCGCGTTATTCGGGAAAAGCGTTCATGGCGTTGCGTCAGGGGAGCGGCCGGACACTCGGCGTCGTACAGTTTGCGGCCGGACTGTTCATGTCGGCCTCGGCGCTCCTGATGACGGGCGCCCCCGCCGAAGCGCGTCACGCGCACCATCATCATTACGCCCATCACCACCGCGGGCATGTCGCTCACTATGCCCGACGGTCAAGGGCCGCGCCCTACTCGCCCGCCTTCTCGGCCATCGTGGTCGATGGGAACAGCGGCCGAACCCTCTACGCAGCGGCGGAGGACGGCCTGCGCCATCCCGCCTCGATCACCAAGGTGATGACGCTCTATCTGCTCTTCGAGCAGCTCGAAAAGGGCCGGATGACGCTTCAGACGCGCATCCCCGTCTCCGAGCACGCCGCAGCCCAGGAGCCGTCGAAGCTTGGCGTTCCCGCCGGCAACACGATCAGCGTCGACGACGCCATCAAGGCGATCGTGACCCGCTCGGCCAACGACATCGCCGTCGCGGTGGCCGAGTCCATCGGGGGAACCGAAAGCGACTTCGCGCAGATGATGACGCGCAAGGCCCGCGCCCTCGGCATGACGAACACGAACTACGTCAACGCATCCGGCCTTCCCAACGATCGGCAGATCACCTCGGCGAAAGACCTCGCGATCCTCGGCCGCGCGATGGAGGATCGCTTCCCGCGTTACTTCAAGTATTTCTCCACCCACCAGTTCGAATATGCGGGCCAGACGATCGGCAGCCACAATCACCTGCTCGGCCGGGTCGAAGGCGTGGACGGGATCAAGACCGGCTACACGCGGGCTTCCGGCTTCAATCTCCTCACTTCCGTTCATCGCGACGGCCGCTCGCTCATCGCCGTCGTGATGGGCGGCAAGTCCGCGCGGGCGCGCGACCGCCTGATGGAGAGCCTGATCGCGGATCATATCGCGGAGGCTTCGACCGTCCGCACCGCGACCATGGTCGCGGACGCCTCGGACGCCGAGGACGCCTCGCCGGCTCCTGCGCCCGTCGCCGCCCCGGCGCCCCGCGCGCCCGAGCCCGTCGTAGCGCGGGTGCCGACCGAGGTTCCGACAGCCCGAACCGTCTCCGACGCCGCCGAAGTCGACGAGGGAGACGCCGCCGACGACGACTCGACCCCGGCGATTCAGGTCGCCGCGGTCAAGCCGATCCTCAAGTCTCGCGACGTCCCGGAGCCGGTCGCGCGTCCCGCGAAGGTCGAGCCCGCCGTTGCAACCGCCGCCCTGCCGGTGCGCGCCGAGGGCGCCGACAGGACGCAAATCGCCTCCATCGAGCGGTCCCCCGCTCAGCTCGGCTGGAAAAAAGGGGCCGACAGCGTCGTGAAAGGACGCGAAGCCGCGGCCTCGAAGACCGGCGCGAAAGGCGCGGGCGGCATGACGATCGCGGCCCGCTCTTCGGACGACGACGAGGATGCGTCGCCCGCGCGCGGAAGCTGGATCATCCAGATCGGCGCGACCGACGACGCCGCCAAGGCCAATGCGCTTCTGGAGAAGGCCCGTCAGCGGCACCGGGCGCTGCTGGCCGGAGCGAAATCCTTGACCGAAAAGGTCCGCAAAGGCGGCGACACGCTCTACCGCGCCCGCTTCGCCGGACTGGAAGAGGCGTCCGCCCAGTCCGCCTGCCGATCCCTCAAGAGGAGTGGCTTCTCCTGCTTCGCGGTCCGCGACTGAGCGGCCGCCGAGACCCCCGTTGCGTTCGAGTTCCGGAGCGTATCACCCGTGTCGTTGCATCAGAACATCCTTGGCCTGATTGACCCTCGCGGCAAGCGCGGTCGACCCACCATGATCTGGATGAAACTTCTTCATGAGCGCGCGATGGGCGCGGATGATCGCCTCCGCGCCCGCCCCTTCCGGCAACCCAAGGACTTCGTAAGCTTCCGCGCGGCTCATGCCGCCCGGGCCGGGTCTGCCCCGCGCCTCGCCCTCACCCTGCTCTGCCTCACGCCAGCCGGCAAACCGGCGGTCGAGGTAAGTCTCTAGGAGATTGAGCCCATCGGGGTCGTCGCGGGCGAGAGAGGCCCGCAGGACGACCAGATCGGGGCGGGCGAGGCTGTCGAGCGGCCGGCCCGCATAGGAGCCGGCCAGCACCGACCCGCTGATCGCGCCCGTGTCGTGGTCGAGACGCATCTCGATCATCGCCGAACGCACGACCGAGACCCGCCCGGGCCGCGCGCCGGTCTCGCCGCCCATGCCCGGCGCAAAGCCGCGGAACGTCGTGAAGGCAGCCCCGCCCTTCCATCCGGCGAAGCTTGCCGCCATGCCCGCCAGCGCCGCCGCTACGCCGACCCGCCCGCGCATCAAGAGGAGGATCGCGCCGAGCATGCCGAGCGCGCCCCCGCCGTGCCGCACGGCGCGCGCCACGGCGGCCGCGTCCAGGCGGGCGAACTTGCGGATCGCGCCGATCAGCAAAAAGAGTAAAATCAGACCGATAACGGCATTCATAAACGTGACGCTTTCAAAATCCCGGGCAAGGCCTCCGCTCCATCGCAGAAGAGTCGCGCGAGCCGCACAGGCGCAAATCTACGCGAAATTCACTGGCCCCGCATCTGTGACAGCAGCAGCCGGGCCTCGGCGTCCGTGTCGGCGACCCGCGCCAGCGCCGCATGTCCGCCCGCCGCATAGGCGGCGGCCGCCCGGAGCAACGCTTCGAGCCGGGCCGAAGCGCCCGAATCGAAGGCGCCATAGGCGCCGCCCGTCAGCCGCGCGATGTCCATGAAGGTTCGCCGCGCGTGCGGGTCATGGCCTTCCTGAAAGACGAAGGCCTTGACGCCCTGCAGCGCGAGTTCGCCCGCGACCGCCGCCAGTTCGTCCGGGCTCTCCTCCATCGCGTCGCCGACGAAGACAAGCGCGCCGACCTTCTGGCGCTTCGATTCGTCTCGCGCATGCGCGAGCACGCGACGGATCTGCGTCTCGCCGGCGCGCACCTCGATACGGCTCATGAGAGTCGCCAGCCCCTGCCCGCCCGAGACGAATTTCGACGCGCGGCACTCGTTGAAGCCGCGATAATAGACAAGCTGGACATCGAGGCCGCCGAGCTTCTCCGCGACCTCGAACATGCGCGCCTGAAGTTTTTGCGCCATGTCCCAGGTGGGCTGGCGGCTCATGGTCGCGTCGAGCGCGAAGATCAGCCGCCCTCGCCCGGAAACGGTGGGCGCGGGGGTGCGGCGCGCCGCGTCGAGGAACGAGGCGATGTCATCGCTTTGCGCCCGGCCGCGCGAGCGGAGCGTTCTTGTTGTCGATCATCGATCAAAAATCCGGGGTCCTGGCTCTGTCATGAGATGGGAAACTCGGCCTCGCAAGGCAAGCGCTCCGGCGCAGCGGACTGACAAGGCGTCGGGTCTCTTCCGTGTTTTTGCCACTCGCTTCGCCACCATCGCGCCAGAATTCTGCCGCATCGTCGCCCAATGGCCGCTAGAGGGGCGGCCGAATGCCAACCGTAGGGAGAAACGTCATGATCAAGGCAGGTCTTGCCTTCGCGACCGCTTTTGCGCTCTCCACTGCCGCATTCGCCGCCGAATCCGGCGACTGGATCGCGACCTGGGCGGCGAGCCCGCAGCCCATCTGGGGCGCGGATTTCTTCGCGCCCGTCAAAGTGCCTCGCAATTTCTGGAACCAGACCTTGCGCGAGGTCGCCTCGATCAGCCTTGGCGGCAAGCAGATCCGCCTCGTCGTGTCCAACGTCTATGGCGACACGCCGCTGCCGATCACCGCCGCGCATGTGGCGCTCGCCGGGCCGGACGGGTCGATCCAGACCGGCTCGGACCATGCCGTCGCGTTTGACGGCCAGCCCGGAGTTGTGATCCCGCCCGGCGCGGAATGGATCAGCGATCCCGTGGACTTCAAGGTCGACCCGCTGAGCAAGCTCGCCGTCAGCCTTTATTTCCAGGGTGTCGTTCCCGTGACGACGACCCACTGGGAGGGCCGGGACACGGCCTATATCACCGAGGGCGACACACTCGCCGCGCAGACGATCAAGCCCTCGAGCACGATGACGGCCAAGCCTATCTTGACCGGGATCCTTGTCGACGCCCCGGCTGACGCCAAGGCGATCGTCGCCTTCGGCGACTCGATCACGGACGGCGACGGCTCCAAGCCTGACCAGACGCATCGCTGGCCGGACTTCCTCGCCAAGCGGGTCGTTCAGGCGGGCCTGCCGATGACCATCGTCAATGAAGGCATTTCCGGCGCCCGGGTATTGACGGACCGGATGGGGACGAACGCGCTCGCCCGGTTCGATCATGACGTGATCGCCCAGCCCCACGCCTCGACCGTCATACTCATGATGGGCATCAACGACATCGGCTGGCCGGGCATGCTGCTCGATCCCAACGCAAAGGAGCCGACCGCGAAAGACATTACCGACGGCTACAAGCAGATCATCGAGCGCGCCCACGCTCACGGACTTCGCATCCTCGGCGCGACGCTTACCCCCTTCGAGGACACGTTCAAGGGCGGACCGCTCGAAGGCTATTACAATCCTGACAAGGAAAAAATCCGCGAGGCGGTCAATGACTGGATCCGCACCAGCGGCGAGTTCGACGGCGTGATCGACTTCGACGCCGTCGTTCGCGATCCTGCCAACCCGAAGCATACGAAGGCCGAATATAACAGCGGCGACAATCTCCATCCCAACGATGCGGCCTATGAGACGATGGCCGGCTCGATCGACCTCAATATGCTGAAGGGCAACAAGTAGGCTGACGCCGGGCGGCCCTCCCGCTCGCGGAGAGGGTCGCCCGAGGGCGGCCTCGCAACGGCCTACAACAACCCCAACCCGGCCAGTTCGCGCCGCATCGCCTCGGGCATGGCGGCGAGGTCGGGCTGGCTCGCGTCGATGTCGGGCGGCGCGTCCTTGGCGCGAAAATAGCGCCAGCCCTGGAAGGGGCGCATCGGCCGGGGCGCCACGGAGATCACTTCCGGGTCGAGCCAGATCTTGCAGCGGCCGATCCCGTCCGCGTCCATGAAGGGCTCGACGCCGAGGATAGGCTGCCGCGCATCGATCTGGCCCTTGATGACCCAGTAGAGCGAACCGCCGTCGAGGAGCTCCTCCACGCGCTTGGGGACCATGCGGGTCACATGCGCGTGACGCGGCGGCTGGCCGCGCTTCTTCGCCTCGCGAATCCGGGCGGCGATCCACTGGCGAAGGTCGTCGAGCGAATCCGCGCCGACGCAGAGTTTGACGAGATGCAGGGTCACGGGACGGAAATCTAGCCGCGACGCGGGCCGCGCGCGAGCGCCCGGCCCGCCTTATCCACCGTCGGCGGCCGCCGGCGATCAGACGTGGGCGTCGAGGGCTTCGGGGCTCGCAGGCGTGATCGCGACGCTCTCGCCGCAGCCGCAGGCCGAGGTCTCGTTGGGATTGGCGAAGCTGAAGGTCGCCGACAGCCGATCGACCTTGAAGTCCATCTCGGACCCGAGCAGGAACAGCACCGCCTTCGGGTCGATGAGCAGCTTCACGCCCTTGTCCTCGACGATCTCGTCGGTCGGCAGGGTCTCTTCCGCCAATTCCATCGTGTAGGACATGCCGGCGCAGCCGCCGTTGCGGACGCCGACCCGGAGGCCGGCGATCGGCCGGTCGGCGGCTTCGGTCAATTCCCGGACGCGGGACGCGGCCGCATCCGTCAAGCTCATCACCTGCCGTCGCCGCAGGAGTTTGGACGCCATGTTTCTCTCCGTCGTCCGGGGTCAAGGCCCGGCGCCGTCATGCAACATATAGCATCGGAAAGCCCGCTTTGCGAGAGCTCCGGGCCGGCCGGTCAGATTACCCGTTGCCGATGATCTTCGAGCGCGTGGTCTTCATGGGTTTGCCTCCGTCGCCCGTGTCATCTGGCGTCGCGACCGCGCGACTACAAGAGATCTGTTCCGGCGCGTCGCGCTTCGTGCTAGTCGCCCGCCCATGAGCCGCCGACACAAGCACCACGACGACCCCGAAGACGCCCCGACGATGCACCGCTGGACGGCGAAGCATTACATCATCACGGCCGTCATCATCCTGCTCGCGATGGGGATGTTCGCCTATAGCTGGTCGTGACGCTTTAGAACGTGAGCCCGAGCGGCGTCAGATCGAGCGTCGCCAGCGCGTAAGGCCCTGCCGGCGCGGCGCCGTTCGTCCGCCAGGCCGCGACGGTCAGCGTGAACGCGCCCGCCGGATACCCCGGAAAGCCGAACGGAAACCACTTGGCGTGGTTGCAATTATAGGCCGGGTCGGTGATCTGCTGCGCCGCGCCGAGACTGCCGTATTCGCAGAGATAGATGGCGTACATGCCGTTCGGGTTCGTGGACGACGGCGGCGAGGCGCGGTTCGATTCGAAGACGACCCACTTCCCGTCCGGAGACCACCAGGGCGCCCTGCCCTGAAACGCGGGATTGTAGGGACCGCTCTTCGGCGCCTGAAATTCCAGGGGGACCGGCGGAGCGCCCGTTCCCAGCTCCATGACGTAGATGTAATTGAAGTCCTGCTGATATTTTTCGCCCGCCACGTAAGGCTGACCGGCGAAGGCAATGAGATTGGGATTGACCGGGTTCACGCTCGGCATGCCGCCCCAAAGGCCGGAGCCTTCCAGCACGGTCTTGAGAGTCGCGCCGCTCGCCGCCGAGATCATTGTGGTGTTCGGATTGGGCGTCCCGTTGTCGCTCTCGGTCGCGAGGCTCGCCCCGTCGGGAAACCACGTCGGATAGTTCATGCCGACGGTTTCGGCGCCGAAGAGCTTCGGATTCTGGCCCGTCGGCGACACGACGCCGATCATGATCGCGCCGCTGTAGTTGAAGGCGACCTGATCGTTGACCCACGACCAGTCCGGCCGGGTCGAAACGCTGACGGTCGGCGACCCGCCGAGGAAAGGCGCCGGCAAGGCGCCGCTTCCCGAGAGATCGAAGACATAGAGCTGCGGCGGTCCGAGAGCGCCCGACGACAAGACGGGCGACCGCTCGAAGATGACCGACGTTCCCGTGCTGTTGACCGCGCTCCGGTAGTCGCTGACGGTCGGCGGCGACGCAGAGGGGAAGACGAACTCGGGCGTGATCAGAATTGGCGGCGGGCTGGCCATCTTTTCCCCTCTGTTGAGCGCTTTTTCATGGACCGTAGCACGACGGCGTCCCCGCGCGAGAGGGACGCGCGCTCCCTCCGACACGGACGACATGCGACAAGGCGCGGCATTTCCATGACGCCGCCGTGGCTCTAGTCTTTCCATCGCGAATTGAATGGGCGTGGGAGGAAGACTTGCGAAAGACGACGAGACTTTCGAAGCCGGAGCCAACGGTCGCCGTGCTCCCGCAGGATTATCATTCCGCCGCCGAGCGGCGCGCGATGGGAAAGGCGCTGCGCGACGAAGTTCCGCGGGTCGCGCAGGGCGGCTGGAAAGCGGCGAAGGACAGGTTCGATCCCGTCAAGCTCCTGCATGATTCGAATGAAGGCCGCATGCCGCAGCTGGTTCCGATCCGGTTCGGACGAATGGCGCAGTCGCCCTTCGCCTTCTACCGTGGAGCGGCGGCGATCATGGCCGCGGATCTCGCGACCACGCCCTCGAGCGGCCTCATCGTGCAGGCCTGCGGCGACGCGCATCTGATGAACTTCGGCGGCTTCGCGACGCCCGAGCGAAACATTTTATTCGATATCAATGATTTCGACGAAACTCTTCCCGCTCCGTGGGAGTGGGATGTCAAGCGGCTCGCGGCGAGCATCGTCATTTGCGGCCGGCATCTCGGCTTCCCCGACAGCGATACCGCGAAGGCGGCGACCGATGCGGTCTGTTCCTATCGCGAACGGATGACCGATTACGCGTCGATGCGCGCGCTCGAGGTCTGGTACGACCGGATCGATCTCGACCGCGTGCTCAAAGCTCTGCCGACCCAGCAGGATATCGAGCGCGTGACGCAGCGGGTCGAGCAGGCCAGGAAGAAGAGCGCACCCGACGCGCTCTTTCCGAAGCTTGTCGAACATCTGGGCTCGGCGCCGCGGATCAAGGACGAGCCGCCGCTGATCTTCCACCCCACTGACGAGCAGGCGCCAGGCCTCAAGACGGGCTACCGCGAAGCGATCGAAAGCTACCGCGAGTTGCTCCCCGAGCATATCCGCGTCCTGTTCGACCGGTTCCGGCTGTTCGACCTTGCGTTGAAGGTCGTGGGCGTCGGCAGCGTCGGCACGTTCTGCTCCGTCGCTCTCTTCATGGCGGCCGACGATGATCCGATCTTCCTTCAGGTCAAGGAGGCGCGTCCATCCGTTCTCGCGCCCTACGCGGGGAAAGGCGCGCACAAAAACGACGGCCAGAGGGTCGTCGCCGGCCAGCGCCTCATGCAGTCGGCGTCCGACATTTTCCTTGGATGGACGAGAGGCTTGAACGGGCGCGACTATTATCTCCGGCAGTTGCGCGACGTGAAGATTTCCGCCGTGCCGGAGGACTGGGACGCCACGATCCTGCGCGAGTTCGGGAGGCTTTGCGCCTGGGCGCTGGCGCGAGCGCACGCCCGGTCGGGCGATCCGGCTCGGATCGCCGGCTACATCGGCTCGAACACGAGCCTCGACGACGCGATCTGCGAATTCGCGGTCGAATACGCCGACCAGAACCTCAAGGACTATCGCGCCTTCGTGAAGGCGGTGCGCGAGGGGCGGGTGCCGGCAGTTTCCGAGGATTGAGGAGGCAAAGCCTCGCGTTACCGATCGGCGGCGGGGGAGGCGATGTACGCCACCGCTGCCTTGCATTGGTCGCTGGCCTCGCCGAGATGCGGCTGCATGCAGTCGTGAACGTCGCCCATTTTAGCGTCCGGGCAGAAGTGCTTGATGTCCGCCTGGCACTCCTTGGCGACCCAGGCAGCCTTCGACAGCCTTGCCGAGCAGCCCACAGAGAGTTCGCTCATGTGCGACTGTATGCAGGCGAGAACGCGCCCTTGACCGGGCGTGACGCCCGCGCAAAGGGTCTTGAGATCGACCGTGCAATCTCGTTCCTCCGCGCGAACCGACGCCATCGACGCCGTGAGAAGCAGGGCTGCGCTGAATGCGACCGCATAGAAGGACGGTCTTCATAATTTCATCTCCCTTAAATTGATGACACGCACGCTCCAACCGCTCTCGCTTGATCTGCGAGAGCCAACGGCGAACAAACTCGGAATCGATCGACGGCGACGCGACGCCGTTCAGAACAAGCCGACCGCTATTTCGCGGGAGCTGTGGACGCAGGATGACCTGTCCGCCGCGTGTGCCGTCGCTCGTGGCGGCCAGTCCGCCGCCCCTGACGCCGGTCCATGCCGACAGTCTCGGCGTCGGCTTCCGACGCCAGCAGCGTCGCCGTCGGGGCAGCAAGACCTAGCGCCACCGCCCATCCGACAAGGGAAAAGGCCCTTCGTCTTGAAAGTTCTTGGGGTTCGATTTCTTTGGTCATTTCCGTCCCTTCCCGCTTTTTTCTGTCGCGCTAAGGACTTGCTTCTGCCGCCGATATCGAGGAGCGCAGAAGCGGTCGGAACCCGACCTATTTTTCTTTTACCACAAAGTAAACGCTTCGCCAAATTCTGACGTTTGCTGAAGTCTCTTGTGCGAGTTCACGGTAGATGAGGCGGCCGGGGACAGGGTTTGGTGGTCAAGGGCTTGCGGCGTCGCTGGAGCTTGGGGCCAAGTGTGGCAAGGCGCAGCCCGTGAAACGTTCCGGATCTCTCGATGCCGCCGCTCCAAAGCCAAGCCGACCTCCTCAACCGCATCGCCGAGGCGCTGGAGCGCCTCGCGCCGCCTCCCCCGCCCACGCCGGACTTCGACGCGGCGGAGGCTTTCGTCTGGCGGGCCGAGCGCGGGACGCTCGCCCCGGTCAGGCGCGTCAACCGCGTCGATCTTTCGCTGCTGCGCGGCGTCGACCGGGTGCGCGACCTCCTGGTCGAGAACACCGAGCGTTTCGCGCGCGGCCTGCCCGCGAACAACGCGCTGCTCTGGGGCGCGCGCGGCATGGGCAAATCGTCGCTGGTCAAGGCGGCGCAAGCCGCGATCAATCGCGAGAAGGGCGTGGACGGCAGGCTGAAGCTCGTCGAGATCCATCGCGAGGACATCGAGGGCCTGCCGGCGCTGATGACATTGCTGCGCGACGCGCCCTATCGCTTCATCGTCTTCTGCGACGACCTCTCGTTCGACGCGGGCGACGCCTCCTACAAGTCGCTGAAGGCCGCGCTCGAAGGCGGCGTCGAGGGCCGGCCCGCGAACGTCCTCTTCTACGCGACCTCGAACCGCCGCCATCTCCTGCCGCGCGAGATGATGGAGAACGAACGGTCGAGCGCCATCAATCCGGGCGAGGCGGTCGAGGAGAAGGTCTCGCTGTCGGACCGTTTCGGCCTGTGGCTCGGCTTCCACCATTGCAGCCAGGACGACTATCTCGCGATGGTCCACGGCTACGCGAAGCATTTCGGGCTCGTTGCGCCGGAGGACGCAATCGAGGCGCAGGCCCTCGAATGGGCGACGACGCGCGGCTCCCGCTCGGGCCGCACCGCGTGGCAGTTCATTCAGGATCTGGCGGGAAGGCTCGGGAAGCCGTTAGATATGGGCTGAGGCCGCGGCGCGCCGCCAAGAGCGCTTGAGCCTACAGACCCGTTGAGGCGCTCGCCATGGCCAACCCGGATTCCTCCGCCGCTCAGCCTCAAGCCGCATCCGAGCTCCCCACGGACGGCAAGCCCGAGCCTATCGTCGCGGCCGAGCGAACGGTCTGGCGCCTCGCGTTCATCGACTTTCCGTGGGACATCAACAAGGCGCTGGAGTTCGCGCTGCTCAGGACCTACGCGGTTCCCTCGATCTCCGGGCTTCTGGCCCGGACGGGCGAGTTCGAGCATCGGACGGCCAAGCGCTACGACGACACCGCGCTCCTGATCCGCGAGGCGCTGCGCAACGGCCTCGACAGCGAGCGGGCGCGCCGGGCGTTCGCGCGCATCAACGGCATGCACACCCGCTTCCGCATCGCGAACGACGATTATCTCTATGTGCTCTCGACCTTCGTCTTCTCGCCGATCGACTGGATCGAGAAATACGGCCGCCGCGCGATGGACGAAGCCGAGCGGCAGGCCTGGTTCGTCTACTGGAACGAGTTCGGGCGGCGCATGCGCATCTCCGGCCTCTTCGACACGATCGACCAGTTCCGGGCCTTCGCGCGGGACTACGAGGCGCGCCATTTCGTCTATGCGCCGACGAACCGGCTGATCGCCGAACGCACCATCGACCTCGTTCTGTCGATGTATCACGTTCCCCGCGCGCTGCAGCCGTCGGCGCGTCCTCTCGCCCTCGCGATCTGCGATCCGCCGCTCGTCGCGGCGCTGGGCTTTCCGGAGCCTGCGCCGATCCTCAGGAAACTCGCGGGCGCGGCCTTGCGGATGCGTCGCGCGGTCCTGCGGCGCCTGCCGCCCAATCGCGCGCCAAACTGGCTCGCGGTCGGAGCGGGGACCTATCCCAACGGTTACAGCATCGAGGAACTCGGAACGTTTCCGCCCTCGGCCGCCGAACGCACCGTGACGGAAAGCGTCCGCTAGGCCCCGGCCCTGCGCGGCCAGTTGACCAGCGCCAAGCCCCGCCAGCACGAGCGCAAGCGCCAGCGCGAAGGCCGGCGTCACCCTGTCGCCGAACACGAGCGCCCCGCCCATCACGCCGACGAGCGGCGTGATGAAGGTGAAGGCCGAGAGCTGCGCCGCCGCATAGCGGGTCAGCGTCCAGAACCACAGCGTGTAGCTGACGCCGACCACGACGACGCCCTGCCACAGCAGCGCCGCGATCGTCAGGCCCGACAGATGCGTCGGCGCGGATTCGCCGATCGCCCAGGCCGCGAGCGGCGAGATCAGCGTCGCGACCCCGATCTGGTAGAGCAGCGTCTTCACCGGGTCGATGTGGCTGAGCGGGGTCGCCTTGATGAGGATGGTCGTCGCGGCCCAGAAGATCGCGGCGATCAGCGCGAGCGCGTCGCCGAAAAACGATCCCGCGCCGGGAGCGCGGCCCGCAAGCCCCACGGCGACGCCGATGAACGCGAGCCCGAGCCCGAGCCATTGGCGGCGCACGAGCCGTTCTTCCTTCAGAAAGAGCGCCGCGCCGAGCGCGACGAAGAAGGGCGCGGAATAGATGAAGACGGTCGCGCGCGCGACCGTCGTCCAGCGCAGCGCCTCATAGAGCGCGATGAACTCGGCGGTGAACAGCGCGCCGACGAGAACGCCGGCCGCCTCCGGTTCCGTCGACGACGAAGACGCGCCGCCTCGCCACGATCGCATAGGCGACGAGGCACAGGACGCCGATCGCGGAGCGCACGCCGGTCTGCGCGACCGGCCCGATATCGGCGAGCGCGAGCTTCGCGAAGACCTGGTTGAAGCCCCAGACGACGCAGAGGCAGACGATCAGAATGGCGCCGAATCGGTCGAGGGGACGGCTCATCGCTCCCCGTCCCCGTTCGGGCGGGGAAAATCAAGGGCGGCGGGCCTGTCTTTGGACCCGCCGCGTCTTGTCCTATGATGCGTCCGTTCGAGAAGGCGCAGGCCAGGAGCGATGACGCAGACCGTGTTTCCAGACGCCGCCGTCCTGGCCGCTTTCTGCCGGCGACATCGCATCCGGCGTCTGTCGCTCTTCGGCTCGACGCTAACCGGAGCCGCGCGGCCCGACAGCGACGTTGACCTCCTTGTCGAGTTCGAGCCCGGCGCGAAGCCTGGCCTCATCGCCATGGCGGCGCTCGAACTGGAGCTGTCGAATCTGCTCGGCGGGCGGAAGGTGGACCTGCGAACCGCGCAGGACCTGAGCCGCCTCTTCCGCGACGAGGTGCTGCGAATGGCCGAAGTGCAGTATGCGGCCTGAGGATGCGATCCGCGTCCGCCATCGTAACGCGAGGCAACCGCCCGCAAAACATCAAGGGCGGCGGGCCTGTCTTTGGACCCGCCGCCCTGATTGGCCAATCCGGGGAAATTGTCTCGCGGAAATCCCCGGACGGCTTTCCCTGAGCCGTCGACGCGAGGTTTTGGCCTCAGAGGCCGGCGAGATATTGCGTCGGGTCGACCGGCGTCGAACCCTTGCGAAGCTCGAAGTGGAGCTGCGGCGAGTTCACGTTGCCCGAGTTCGCCGGACTTGGCGATGACCTGTCCGCGCTTCACGGTCTCGCCGCGCTTGACGTCGAGTTCCTTGTTGTTGGCGTAGGCGGTGACGAAGCCGTTCGGATGCTTGATGAGCACGAGATTGCCGTAGCCCTTGAGGCCGTCGCCCGAATAGACGACCACCCCATTCTCCGCGGCCCGCACGGAAGTCCCGGACGGGACCGAGATGTCGATGCCGTCATTCGAGCCGGCCTTGAAGCCCTCGATGATGCGGCCGCGCGCCGGCCAGCGGAATTCCGGCGCGCCGGAAGCGTCGGCCTGCTGGGACTTCGCGTCGGCCTTCGGATCGACGTTCCCGGTCGGCGTGTCGTCGATCGCCTGCTTCTTCCCGTTCGTGGACGCGACCTGCTGCTTGGCGGGGTCGGTCTTCGCGGCGTCGGCCTTGGCCGGGGCGGCCTCTGCGACCGTCTTGCTCTCGGCCTTGCCCTTCGCCTTGTCCTTCTCGGCGACCTTGTCCTTCTCGGCGCGCTTCTCCTCGCCCTTCGCGAGTTTGGTCTTCTCGCCGGACTTCTCGTCGCGCGCCGCGAGGTCATGCTTCTTCTTGCCGGATTTGTCCTCGCGCTCGGCGACCGCCTTCGAACTCGGAGCTGGCGGAGGCGACGGCGTGACCCGAACCGGCGTTGTAGACCGGCACGACGATGTTCATGCCGCCATGAACCTCGGAAGCGCGCGAAAGGCCGTTGGCGGCGAGGAGCGCCGAAGCCGGCACGCCGTAGCGGCGCGACAGCGTGTCGAGCGTTTCGCCCTGCGCCACGGAGACCGGCGTGCCGCCCGCGGCGGTCCAGCCCCTCGCGGCTCCGCCCACCGGCTGCGCCGCGGAGGCGACTGCGGCAGGCTGCGCGGCCGGAAGCGAAGCGCTTGCGACGGGCGTCGGCGGAGCCAGCGGCGCCGAGGCGACATTCCCCGCGGGCGCGGCGCCCGGAGCGGCTGCCGTCGCGGTCGGCGACGAAAAGGGGTTCGAGAAAGGATTGCTGCTCATGTCGAAGCGGCCGACGTCGGCGGAGCAGCCCGCCAGCCAGAGAAGAGCCAGCCCAGTCAGCGCAAGGCGCGGGAGAGAGCGCCCATCCAGAAACGCAACGCGATCACTCATTTTTGTACCCGCAATCTACGCGACTGAAGTGCGACCAATGTGAGCGAATCGAGTTAAGGGAAGGTTTAAGATGAATCGTTTGTGAGGAATTTTGGCGCCGGACGCCGAATTGCGGCCGCGGTGTGGACATTCTTCCGGTCGCCGCCCATGCGCGGCTTCGCCAAAAGTCCGGCAAGGCCTCAGAATTTCCGCATCGCGGCGCCGACTCTCGCGATGCGCCGGACGCCTCCCTGCCGAAGCCGGCCGGTTCAGCGCCTCCTGACGAATGGTCAACGGTTCCTTAACGCTCCGGCGTCAATCTTTCGCCGAAACTCTCCGTCACGGACGGAACGCCATGAATGCGAACCACGATCCCGACGTCTCCGGCTTTCCGGCGCCGATTCCCACGCCCTCCCGGACCATCGAGCTCATCCCCCACGTCGAATGGACGGAAGGCCCCGAATTCGCGCCCCGTCCGAAGCCCGCGCCGAAGCCCGCCTGGCGCGGGCGCCTCGCAATCGCCGCGGCGGTTCTCGTCGTCGCAGGCGCCGCCTCCGGCGTGACCCTCGCGCTTGCGAACCGTCATGAGGCCGCGCAGGCCGCCAGAAGCGCGGAGCAGACCCAGAGCCTTGCGAAATCGGTCGCGGCGCTCGCCGCCCGCCTCGATTCGATCGAGAAGACGAAGATCCGGCAGGAAGCCGCCGACCTTCGGAAGGCGGTCGGAGACCTGAAGTCGGCTTCGTCGAAGGATCTCGATTCCGCCCTCGCCCGTCTCACCCAGCGCATCGACGCGCTCGACCGCGAGCAGACCGCCAAGGTCGAGAAGGTCGACCGCTCCAATGATTCCAAGGCGGCGGAACTCACGGCCCGTCTCGACAGGCTCGAAAAGAAGGCCGCCTCCGCGCCGCAGACGGTCGCCGCGAAGCCGGCCCCGCAGATCGCCGGCGTCAGGACGGCGGGACCGAAGCTCGGCCCCAATGTCTCCATGGAGACGACCGGATCGATCCGGCCGCCGGTCGAGCGGCCGGTGCTGCGCGGCTATGTCGTGCTCGGGGCCCGGCCGGACGCCGCGCTGATCGGCGACGCCTGGGGCGAACGCGCGGTGCGGATCGGCGATTTCCTGCCCGGCGCGGGGCGCGTCGAGCGCATCGAGCGGCAGGGCCCGGCGTGGATCGTGCAGACGAACGCGGGGGTCATCCCGCCGGTCGGAGAGCAGACGGAATAGGACCCGCGCCTGTTCCCTGACGCGCCCGACATGACCAGAATCGCGCTATCCTGACCTCATAACCCAAGAGGTCGACCGTATGCGCGCAGCCGATATCGCTCTCACCGCGCTCGCGGTCGTGATCTGGGGCACGACCTATCTCGTCACGACACAGTTCCTGCCCGCCGGCTATCCGCTGACCGCCTCGTTGCTGCGCGCCCTGCCCGCCGGGCTTCTGCTTCTGGCCTGGGTTCGCGAAATTCCGCGCGGAATCTGGCTCTGGCGGGTCTTCGTGCTGGGCGTGCTCAATTTCTCGCTGTTCTGGTACCTGCTGTTCGTCGGCGCCTACCGGCTGCCGGGCGGCGTCGCGGCGACGGTCGGCGCGATCCAGCCGCTGATCGTTCTCCTCGTCGCCCGCCTCGTGCTCGCGACGCCGCTTCGGCCCCTGGCGATCGTCGCGGCGCTCGGCGGCATCGTCGGCGTGGCGATGCTGCTTCTCGAACCGACGACCGCGCTCGATCCCGTCGGGGTCGCGGCCAGTCTCGGCGGCGCCGTCTGCATGGCGCTCGGCACCGTGATGACGAAGCGCTGGCAGCCGCCCGTCTCGGCGCTCACCTTCACGGCGTGGCAACTGACCGCGGGCGGCCTTCAGCTTCTGCCCTTCGCCATTCTCGTCGAATGGCCGCTGCCGCCGCTGACGCCGGCCAATATCGGCGGCTTCCTCTGGCTCGGGATCATGGGCGCGGCGGTGAGCTATTTCCTGTGGTTCCGCGGCGTCGCGAGGCTCGGCGCGGCGGCCGTCTCGCCGCTGGTGCTCCTGAGCCCGGTCACGGCGGTGATCCTCGGCTGGCTCGCGCTCGACCAGACCCTGTCGCCCGCTCAACTCGCCGGCATGGCGCTCGTGCTGGTCAGCATATGGCTCGGCCAGCGCGCCCAGGCGCCCCGGCCCCTGCCCCGCGCGGCGGCGCCCGTCGCGGCCTCGGCGGAATGAGCGTCAGCTCCCCGACGGATGATAGTTCGGGCTCTCGCGGGTGATCGCCACGTCATGGACGTGGCTCTCGCGCAGGCCCGCGTTGGTGATGCGCATGAAGCGCGCCTTCTCCTGGAACTCGGGGATCGTCGCCGCGCCGACATAGCCCATCGCGGCGCGCAAGCCGCCCGCGAGCTGATGGACGATCGCCTCGACCGGACCGCGATAAGGCACTTGTCCTTCAATGCCTTCCGGGACGAGCTTCACCTGATCCTTCACGTCCTGCTGGAAGTAGCGGTCGGCCGAGCCCGCCGCCATCGCGCCGAGCGAGCCCATGCCGCGATAGCTCTTGTAGGAGCGTCCCTGATAGAGGAACACTTCGCCGGGGCTCTCGTCGGTGCCGGCCAGCAGCGAGCCGATCATCACCGAATCGCCGCCCGCGGCGATCGCCTTGGCGAGGTCGCCGGAATATTTCACGCCGCCGTCCGCGATGACCGGGACGCCCGCCGCCCTGCCCGCCTCGGCGGCTTCGAGGATCGCGGTGAGCTGCGGCACGCCGACCCCCGCGACGATCCGGGTGGTGCAGATCGAACCCGGCCCGATGCCGACCTTGATCGCGTCGGCGCCTGCGTCGATCAGCGCCTGCGCCGCCTCGCGGGTCGCGACATTGCCGGCGATCACCGAGACCTTGTTGGTCACCCGCTGGATGCGGCGCACCTGCGAAAGCACCTGCTCCGAATGGCCGTGCGCCGTGTCCACGACGAGGCAGTCGACGCCCGCCGCCATCAGAAGCTCGGCGCGCTCGAAGCCCTTGTCGCCGACCGTGGTCGCGGCGGCGACCCTCAGGCGCCCGTCGGAATCCTTGGCGGCGTGCGGATGGGCGGTCGCCTTCTCGATGTCCTTGACCGTGATGAGGCCGACGCAGCGCCCGTCGTCGTCCACGACGACCAGCTTCTCGATGCGGTGATGGTGCAAAAGGCGGCGCGCCTCCTCGTGGCTCACGCCCTCGCGGACGGTCACGACCTTGCGGGTCATGAGCTCGGTCACGGGCTGGCGCGGATCGTCGGCGAAGCGCACGTCGCGATTGGTGAGGATGCCGATGAGCTTCGCGGGCTTCCCGTCCCGCTCGACCACCGGAATGCCCGAGATCGAGGCGCGCTTCATCAGGGCCAGCGCGTCGGCGAGCGTCGCGTCGGGATAAATGGTGATCGGATCGACCACCATGCCGCTCTCGAAGCGCTTGACCTTGCGGACTTCCTCGGCCTGATCGGCGGGCTCGAGATTGCGGTGGATGACGCCGATCCCGCCCGCCTGCGCCATGGCGATGGCGAGCCGCGCCTCGGTGACCGTGTCCATCGCGGAGGAGACGAGCGGCAGGTTGAGCCGGATCGTGCGGGTGAGCCGTGTCCCGATGTCGACCGCGCTCGGCATGATCGTCGAATAGCCGGGACGAAGCAGAACGTCGTCGAACGCAAGCCCTTCGGAAAATACCGGTCTCCACGTTCGCCATTCGCCGTCATCCTGGTCGGAGGGACGCGGCCACGTCGTCGGGCCGCCGCATGGCGCGGCTGCGTAACATGTTGCGCCGCAACTTCATAGGGCGGCGCGACTTGGCGACCTCACGGACGGCGGAGTTCAGTTCAACGGGCCCGCGGAATGAAGCCGGGCACGCCGGTCCCCACCACAGCGTTGAACCGGATGTTCGTCGTTATGCCGTCCCGAATCTCGCGCATGGCGTCTTCGGGCAGGGTCGAAATATCAAAGTTCTCCTGAATATAGCGAGGTTTGGTCGAGGTCGTCAGGAAAGCCGTGCCGCGCTGCACCGCCCAGGCGAGCGCGACCTGAGCCGGCGTCTTGTGGACGCGCTGCGCGATGGCCGTGATCACCGGGTCGTCCAGCACTTTCGGATCGAGGCCATGGCCCAGCGCTGCGAACGCCAGCAGCACGATGCCCTGCTCCCGGCAGAAGTCGAGCAGATCCCATTCCGGGAGATACGGATGGGATTCGACCTGCACCACGGCGGGCTTGATCCGCGCAGCCGCGACGATCTCGCGCAGCTTCTCCAATGTAATATCCGACAGGCCGATCGCCTTGCAGTGACCCTCGTCCACGAGGCGTTCGAGCGCTCCCCACGTCTCGACCAGCGTCACCCCGGAATCATAGATGACCTGACCGCGCTCGTCCCTCGGGTCCTGCTCGTCGCCGGGCCGAAAGGCAAAAGGGGTATGGATGAGATAGCAATCGACAGTGTCGATTTGCAGCCGCCGGCGGCTGGCGTCGAAGGCCGGCCTGACCCGCTCGGGACGATGATTGGTGTTCCACAGCTTCGTGGTGACGAAGACGTCCTCCCGCCGAACCGTCCCCGCCCTGAAGGCTTCCTGCATCGCCTCGCCAACCGCGTCTTCATTGCGGTAGCGTTCCGCGCAATCGAGATGTCTGAATCCGACTTCCAGCGCGGTCTTCGTCGCCTGTTTCGTTGCGAGAGGATCGGGGATCAGCGTGCCAAACCCGACGGCGGGCATGGCGCCGGAGCCGTGGGTCAGAGGAATCCGCGTATCGCGAAGCGTATCGGGAGCAGCCAATGCCCATCCCTCCCTTGTCCGAGACCGGCAACCGCATGGCCAGGCTGCGTAACACGGGCGGGGACGATGTGCATAGCGTCGTGAGGGTCAACGAGCCGGCTCGACCGCCTGCAGGTACACGAATTTGCCGCGCCACTCCGGGTTGTCCTTCGAGCAGGATCGTCGACCGCCCGCATTCGGTCGACGATGCCCTTGGTGTAGTCGAAGCGTTCGATGCCGACAGCGATGCGCACGTCCTCCGGCAAGCGAGAAACGCTGCCTTGACCGCCGCGCGGCATTCCTCGACCGGGGTCTGGCCCGTCCATCGCCGTCGTCATCCACTCTATCGAGATCCGATAGAGACTGATCAGCGTTTCATCGCCGCCGATCGTGACGGAGCTTCGCTCGCGGTCGATGCGGCTCTCCATGAAGCGTTCTACCTCCTCTAGGAAATTGTTGCAGTGGAACTGCGTGTGTAAGCCTAGTATCGAGCTGCCGAGTAAGCCCGTCGATGATCTCCTCCCGCCACTGACAGATGCCTAAGGTCTCCGCATTCTTCCAGGGAATATGCCAGTATGATGATCGTGGCCTTTTTCAGGCGCTTCCTCTAGCATCCGCGGCAGTAGAGCGAACTGATAGTCCTTTACAGCACTACGGGTCGTCCCGATTGGCCTCCTGCCGACCACGTCGGCTAAGCGCTGATTGACCTCCGTGTAGTAAGCCCAGTCTCGCTCTCTTAAATTCTTCCTCACTAAATCTATTTTTCAAAGCAGCCATAATCCCTCGTTGTCTAATCCGTAGTTATATCCGTCCTGCTCCTCGTCTGTGAGCCATACTCGTCGCATCGCATAGTCCTTATTGTTCTTTTTTTACTTAGATCTCATTCTTCTCTGTCTCACTTTCTCTCTTTCTCCTATCCTTAGCCATTCTCTATCCATACTCCTCCATTGTCTCTCATTACCATCTCCACGCTTAGACTAGCCCTCTCTCCTTTTTCTTCAGTTACTATCTTCTCCTTCTACTTGATTTTATATATATTGCTCCCTATTCGATACTACGATCACCTCCGTGCCGGGCAACTCCTCGGCGAGAAGCTCGTGTAGCGTCTCCAGCGACCATTATACATGTTTTGACCGCTCGCGATCCCCCGGCGTCGGGTCGCGCCCTCGCCGGGTCAGTATTTTGTCGTGATCGGCCGAGGCGCTTCCGCGCCGAAATGGTAGGTCCAGCCGACCGTCACCTGCGCCTCGCTGAGGGAAGCGGTAATGTTGCTCCCCGGCGTCGGGCCGAATGGCGTCACCTCGGGCCCGGAAACGTCAACTCTCGGAGCATAGTAGCCGGCGAGGTCGATCGTCGAATTCGGCGTTACGCGATAGCTTAAGCCAGCGCTGAACTGGCTCGTCGTCACGCCCGGCGCCAAAACGTTGATGGTGACGTCCCGACCGTGAACCGGATTGTTGTTGACCTCGACGCCGGCCCGGAGGGTGAGGGAAGGCGTGGCGCGCCATTCGGCGCCGAGCGCGACGACGTTGACGTTGCCCCAGCCGAAGCCGGGGCCATTCGTCGCGCCGAATGGCAGCGGGACGTTGGACGGATTGGCGACGGCGGGCACGCCCCTGTAGAAGATGCCCTTGTAGTCCAGCATGAAGGTGAGGCTCGGCCAGGCGTCCCAGGCGACGCCGGCGTCCACCCACGCGGGAACATCGAAACTGCCCTGGTTGGCGAGCAGGCCACTGTACTTCGAGATGTTCTGCATCCAGGTGGGCGTCGCGCCGGATAGTCCGACGCGGAACGTCGGCGTCGCCTTCCACTGGAGGCCTGCGTGAACGCCCACGCCGAAGCTGTTGTAGCCGCCTTCGTTGGAAAGGTTGGCCGGGTTCGAGGACAACGGGGCGAACGCTCCGAGGCCGTCGACCATGAACTGCTGGAAGGCGAAGACCGGCGCGACGCCAAACGAAAAGCCCCCGTACGATTTTGAATAGGCGGCCTCGATAAACGCCTGGTTCAAATTCGTGCCGGTCGCGCCGGCGCAGAAGACGCCGTTGGCGCCCGGACAGACGGAGCCGAAATTGGTTACGCTGCGGTAATAGGTGTTCAGCCCGCCGTTGCCGTACAGCGCGACGCCCCAGGCCGAGGTGGCGTCGATCGGCTGCGAATAGGCGATGTTCGGAATGACGAACAGCGGAATGTTGCTGCCGTGATCGCCGGGCGCGACAAACGCGGTTCCCGACGCGTCGTAGCCTCGCCACGGGGCGAACAGAGACAGGCCGAACTGGAACTGCTGGTCGATGTCGACGAGGCCCGCCGGGTTCAGGGTCATCGACATGGCGTCGGTCGGGTTGGCGACGCCGGCGCCGCTGAGGGACGCCTGGGTCGCGCCGTAGCCGCCCAGAAAATAGCCCTCCGTCGCCCGTGCGGCGGTCGTTGCCGTGAAGAGGAGCGCGAAAGCTCCAATTTGCCCAAACAAATTCGGCAAATACTTCATCGGCAAATCCCTCCAGTTTATTTCTTCGTTGGTCGCGCCAAATCAGGGCATAACATTTTTTTCTACTACATTTTTTTCTAATATAAGCGCACGAGAGACGCTCGATCAAGACCTTTGTATGCGCCGCCTTCTTGCATCGACGCCGGCGACGGAGCCGGTCGCGGGAATGCCGAGCGCCGCCTGGCGGAGGTCCTCGATCGAGGCGACTCCCGTCTTCTTGATGAGGTTCTTCATCCGGCCGCGCCTCTTGATATTGCACTGCAGCAATGGCAAGGTGCAGCCTTCGTCGGACCCGGCTCGATCGGGTGGCTCGGCCGGGCGCCTATCCCCCGGAAACCCAAGCAAGAAACTGCGACACCGTAAGAGCGCTGGGGGTCAGCTTCGCGCGGTTTACAGTCGCCTCGTGCGCAATTCTGGTCTAAACAATGAGGTTTTTCAAGACGTTCCGCCGCGAATGGCTGAGCAATATACCGACCGAACTCCTGTCAGGCGCATTGGTCGCCCTGGCTCTTATCCCCGAAGCAATCGGGTTCTCCATCGTCGCTGGCGTCGACCCCAAAGTCGGCCTCTATGCGTCGTTCTCCATTGCCGTCGTGACCGCGATCGTCGGCGGTCGGCCTGCCATGATTTCGGCCGCCACGGCATCGACAGCGGTCCTGATGATCACGCTCGTGCGAGACCACGGGCTCCAATACCTGTTTGCCGCGACGATCTTGATGGGCCTGCTGCAAGTCCTCGCGGGCGCGGCTCGCCTGGGACTCTTGATGAAGTTCGTCTCGCGATCGGTGATCACCGGCTTCGTCAATGCCCTTGCGATCCTTATCTTCATGGCCCAGCTCCCACAGCTCCGAGGCGTTGGCTGGCAGACGTATGCGATGGTCGCGGCAGGCCTCGCGATCATCTACCTCTTCCCCTTCGTCACCAAGCGCGTTCCGTCCGCTCTGGTCAGCATCGTCGTATTGACCGCGTTCACGATCTTCACCGGCCTTAAGCTCCATACGGTCGGGGATATGGGCGCATTGCCGTCGAGCTTGCCGGTGTTTGGCATTCCACAGGTGCCATTCAACTTCGAGACGCTGAGAATCATTTTCCCCTACGCCTTGACGATGGCGGCCGTGGGCCTTCTGGAATCCCTGCTGACGGCTCAGATCGTCGATGACATGACGGATACCGGCAGCAGCAAGAACCGAGAGTGCGTAGGGCAAGGCGTCGCGAACTTCGTGACGGGCTTTCTGGGCGCGATGGGGGGCTGTGCGATGATCGGCCAGTCGGTGATCAACGTGACCGCCGGGGGACGCACACGTCTGTCCACGTTCTTCGCAGGCGTTTTCCTGCTTTTCCTTATCGTCGTGCTTGGCGACTGGGTGAAGCAGATCCCGATGGCCGCGCTGGTGGCCGTGATGATCATGGTCTCGATCAGCACGTTCAACTGGTCCTCATTTCGGAATTTGCGCTCGCATCCTCTGACCTCGACAGTGGTTATGTTGTCCACAGTCGCCGTGGTCGTGGGAACGGGCGACCTTTCGAAAGGCGTCCTCATCGGCGTCCTCCTGAGCGGCGTATTCTTCGCCGCCAAAGTGGCGCGGCTTCTTGGCGTCCGTTCGGAGCTGTCGGAAGACGGGCGCGAACGCACCTATTTCATCACCGGGCAGGTGTTTTTCGCCTCGTCCAACAGTCTGGTGGATGCGATCGACTATCAGGATGTGCCCGAGCGGGTATGTATCGACGTAAGCCGGGCCCATTTCTGGGACGTGACCGCGATCGGCGCGCTCGACGATATCGTGCTGAAGCTGCGGCGACATAAGGCCCAGGTGGAAGTCGTCGGTCTGAACGAGGCCAGCGCCACCATGGTCGAGAAGTTCGCGACCCATCACCTCCCCGATGCGCCCAAGAAGAAGGCTGCCCACTGAGGAAAGCCGCCTACTGCCCTCCCCGTTCGGGAGAGGGTCGGGGGTGAGGGACCCGGCCGGCTTCCCGCCCGAAGCCAAGGCGACAGCGGCGTGGTCCCCCATCCGGCGCTCCGCGTCCCTTCTCCCGACGGGAGAAGGAAAGGCGCCTACCCCGGGAGCGGCTCGAAGCGGACGCAAAGGGCGCGATGCGTCATGTCGGACTCCCGATTGGCCCGCAGCCCGAGGGGAGCCTAAGGCGGCGCCAGCGCCGAGACGATGGCGGCGGTCCAATATCACCCGACGCTGGCCGCCATCTGGAGCTACCGCTCCAGCGCGTATATCGTTGAAGAATAGATGCTCGGAGGTTGAAAAATCTGCACGGGACTTGAGCGCCAGCTTGAGCGCCGTCATCAGTGCTTGAAGTCAATTCGTCTTATGTGCTTGGAATGCCAGACTTCCAGACGCCGACAATCCTGATCAATTACGTCAAATAGACCTTCAGATCGAACGCGATGGAATGTTAATCTACGTAGAATGTCGCATTCTAAGACACCTCAAGATGTAACCTGGATCGAGGACCTAATTGGTCGACGAGCCGCTTGCGGGCTGATGCGATTATAGCTGTTCATCGTCAGGATTTACAGTCGGCGCGATGCGGGAGGCAGCACGATCGAATCTTCACACGCGCACGTGCACACATTAACGACAATGAAAGTCGCGTTTGGGGCCACATCGCGCGCCCCACGCTTGTATTCTATGACTTCACAGAGAATAAGCTCTGTTTCACGGTGTGCTCGCATACATTCCAAACTCTATATTGGTGACGTCCGAGGCTGGAAAACTATCGAATGGCGTGCGTTATTCGAAAAATTGGTGCGCGCTTTGTCATCGAACCGCACCTCGACAACGTTTCCACGAAGATTGATGTAGAAATTTTCGCCCCGCTCCTTGTTAACGGAGCGAAGCCGCTGAAATAGAGCTGAGCATCGACAGTACGCCGCGTCAGCGAGCCGATGCCTCTGGATACTGCACTTCGTTACGCAGCGACAATTGCCCAGGTGCCGATTCCGGCACGCATCCAGAAACATTCTGAAGGTATTGCGGAAATTATTCAATCCTCTGATGATGTTGCTCTAGTTTCAGACACGAGTAGTTTAATAGTCCCGCCAATTCTTTTTTTCATTCCTTGTTTATGGATTTTGGAAGACCTATGATTTGAAATGGAGTGAATGCTCCACCGCCTAAAGGCGGTGGCTTCAGGTTACGGCTCAAAGCCGGATCGGTCCGCCGTTCGGCGGACATGCAGCATCACGTGACTTGAAGTAGTCGTCGGGCTCGGGCGGAGCTTGGTCCTTGATGTAGTCGATCCCCATGTCATCCGTCACGTTGCCGCTGCTCACCAGCCCATAGTCCCTAGCCGGCTACACCCGAAGCGCCGCTATCCAGCCGCCTAAAGGCGTGGGGTTTCCTGATCCCCTATGGGGACTCTAAATTAACAGGTCTTCCCTCTGTTATAGCTTCTAATGTGCAACTTAAATTGCTCCTTAAGTATGCACCCAATGTCAATCCCGGGGCAGCCGTATAGGCGCGACTATTGGTCAAATTCCGACGATCGGGTCCGGACTCGTTCTTCGGGACCGAAATTTGCAATCCTTTGTTCCCTTTTCAGAATTTTATGCTACGCTTCCGCCTTTCCAGAAACAGCGGAAACCCCACCATGAACAGACCCCATCCCCCCGCCCCCGGCTCAACATTCTCGGCCGGGCGGAACGGACGAAGCGGATTTTTGCCCGGCTGCGCGACGGCTGGGCCTATGACGAGATCGCCCGCGATGAGCGCTCAGCGCCGAGCGCATCCGCCAGATCGTCTCGGAGGTTTTGAGCAAGCGGGTCATCGACCGCGGCCAGGACCACGCGCATCTTCAGCTCGAACGCCTCATGCCGGCGTTGCGGCTCGCCGGAGAATCGGTCGTGCGCGGCGACCTCAAGGCCATCGCCCCGCTCATCAAGGTGATCGACCGGCTCGACAAGCATCAGGCGACCGTCGTGGCGAAACATTATTACGGCCCCGAGGAGCGCGAGCGCCTGCTCGACAAGATCAACCGCGTCGCCGCAATCTCGAAGAGCAGGACCGCGAGGGGACGCTTTCGCCGGATCCGGCCCCTGAAAACAATTCCGTCGAGCCTCCCCTGTAACCCTTTGAAAAGGCTCGATTCGGACGAGAGAATCCAAGGAAATCCAAGCCTTTCCAACCCCGCCTGAGCGTCCGCTTCCCTCCGAAAAGCCGCTCGGCCAAGGAAAACCAAATCCGCCTCGTCGACGCCGTCGGCTGCCCGGCCTCCTTCGCGCTTCGCGCATCAGCCCTGCGTCCGCCGCGTTTGACCGGCCCGGGGCGCGGACCTTAGATGAGCCCCATGACCCGGCTCATCGACACGCTCGCGCAGGACCTTCGGGCGGAGCGCCCTCGCCATCCCGAAAAGGCGCATCGCCCGGATCAGCCGGTCGCGCGGAAGCCGCCGTGGATCCGCGTCAAGGCGCCGGGCTCGCCCGTCTATTCCGAGACGCGGCGCCTCGCCCGCGACCTCAAGCTCACGACGGTCTGCGAGGAGGCCAACTGTCCCAACATCGGCGAATGCTGGGACAAGAAGCACGCGACCTTCATGATCATGGGCGACACCTGCACGCGCGCCTGCGCCTTCTGCAATGTCCGCACCGGCCTGCCGGGCGCGCTCGACGCCGGCGAGCCCGGGCGGGTGGCCGAGGCCGTCGCCGCTCTCGGCCTCGCGCATGTCGTCGTCACCTCGGTCGATCGCGACGATCTCGACGACGGCGGGGCCGAGCATTTCGCCCGCACCATCCGGGCGATCCGCGCCGCGGCGCCGGGCGCAACGGTCGAGGTTCTGACGCCGGACTTCTTGCGCAAGGATGGGGCGCTGGAGGTCGTCGTCGAGGCGAAGCCGGATGTGTTCAACCACAATCTCGAGACGGTTCCGTCGAAATATCTGAGCGTCCGTCCGGGCGCCCGCTATTTCCATTCGCTCAGACTCCTGCAACGGGTGAAGGAGCTCGACCCGTCGATGTTCACCAAGTCCGGCGTGATGGTGGGCCTGGGCGAAGAGCGCAACGAAATCCTGCAGATGATGGACGACATGCGCTCGGCGAACATCGATTTCCTCACCATCGGCCAGTATCTGCAGCCGACGCCGAAGCATCATCCGGTCGAGCGCTTCGTGACGCCGGAGGAATTCGCCGATTACGCGACGATCGGCATGGCGAAGGGCTTTCTGCTCGTCTCGTCCTCGCCGCTGACCCGCTCCTCGCACCACGCGGGCGACGACTTCGCCCGGCTGCGCGCGGCGCGGGAGAAGCGCTCGGCCGATAGGCGTTGACCCTCGGAGGCGGAGGCTGTACGCACGAAGCTGCCCAACCGGCCCGAGCGAGCGCGTAGCTCAATAGGTAGAGCATCTGACTTTTAATCAGAGGGTCGTGGGTTCGATTCCCACCGCGCTCACC